>NZ_JANUDT010000007.1:0-420174 GCF_024808035.1 Sphingobacterium sp. BIGb0116
CGGGTTATGAGCCCGACGAGCTACCAACTGCTCCACCCCGCAATGTATTTTAAGTTTCTTTAAAAGAACCGATCATTGCAATCGGCTCTTTCTTTAGTAGCGGGGACCAGACTCGAACTAGTGACCTTCGGGTTATGAGCCCGACGAGCTACCAACTGCTCCACCCCGCAATGTATTTTAAGTTTCTTTAAAAGAACCGATCATTGCAATCGGCTCTTTCTTTTAGTAGCGGGGACCAGACTCGAACTAGTGACCTTCGGGTTATGAGCCCGACGAGCTACCAACTGCTCCACCCCGCAATATATTTTTGAACAAAATTGCTTTTTCTTTTAAAAAAACAAGATTATGATCCTTCCGAATTGGAGTACAAAGATATATTTTGTTTCTTTGTAATCCTAATAAAATTTAGAAAAATGTCACATAAAGCAGGATTCGTAAGTATCATCGGAAAGCCAAATGCTGGTAAGTCCACCCTAATGAACGCTTTAGTGGGTGAAAAAATGTCTATCATTACACCCAAAGCGCAAACGACAAGACACCGCATTATCGGTATTGTAAACGATGAAGACCATCAAATTGTGTTTTCGGACACTCCTGGTGTTATCAAACCAAACTATTCTTTGCAAGAATCGATGATGAATTTTGTCCAAGGATCGTTGATCGATGCAGACATTATTTTATTTGTGACAGATATCCACGAAAAATACGATGAGAACGATGTCCTGGAGAAATTGCGTAAAACAAATTCCCCTGTTGCTGTGCTTATCAACAAAATTGATAAATCTTCGGAAGAAGAGGTCAAGGCTAAGATTGAATTTTGGCAGGAAAAATTAAATCCAGATACCGTTTTTGCGATTTCAGCAAAATTAAATCATAATGTTGCTGCCGTGATGCACTACATTAAGGACAAGTTACCGATTCACGAAGCCTATTATGAAAAGGATGAGTTAACGGATAAATCCATGCGTTTTTTTGTCTCTGAGATGATTCGTGAAAAAGTATTCAAACTATACGATAAAGAGATTCCTTACAGTACAGAAGTAATTGTTACATCTTACAAAGAAGAAGCAAATATCACACGTATTGCTGCCGAAATTATTGTTGAGCGCGACTCTCAAAAAAATATTATCATTGGAAAAGCGGGAGCCATGATCAAAAAAGTCGGCACCTATGCGCGCCAGGATATTGAAGAGTTTATCGACGGAAAAGTATTCCTCGAGCTTTTTGTTAAGGTAATTCCTGACTGGAGAAGTAAAAAGAACTACCTTAAACGTTTCGGTTACGACGATTAATTCGCATTGAACATTCGTACAGGGGAGATCTTTTTATACCGACCTCCCCTGCACGAACTGTTTTTCTTGTAAATTTTTACTTTGCAAAATATTCACGAAGTGCTTTAATCTGTTTCAGATTAAGCACTTTTTTTAGCTCTTCATCTGAGGCTTCCTTCGCTTTTTTCACCGATTTAAATTCAGTTAACACTTTTTCAACTGTTGTTTTACCTATACCCGGAACATTTTCCAGCTCTGAAACGAAGGTTTTCCGGCTCCGTTGATTCCTGTGGAAGGTGATCCCGAAGCGGTGTGCCTCATCCCGAAGATGTTGAATGATCTTGAGGGTTTCAGATTTCTTATCTAAATAAAGTGGATATTGATCACCTGGATAGAAAAGCTCCTCCAGTCTTTTGGCAATACCGATGACGGTTACTTTTCGCTCTATCCCCAACAAGCGCAAACTCTTTAAGGCTGCGCCTAGCTGCCCTTTTCCGCCATCGATAATAATCAATTGCGGCAAAGGCTGGTCTTCATCCAATAATCGCCTATAGCGTCTAAAAACAGCTTCCTCCATCGTAGCAAAATCGTTGGGCCCCTCAACTGTTTTCACATTAAAGTGGCGGTAATCTTTCTTCGAAGGTTTTGCATCCTTAAAGACAACAATAGCCGATACGGGATAATTCCCCTGAATATTCGAGTTATCAAAACATTCAATATGCTGTGGCAGCACATTCATGCGAAGATCTTTTTGCATCTGCTTTAAGATGCGCTCGGTCCGAATATCAGGATTAAGCTTTTCATATTGCAACAGGCGCTCTTTTCTAAAAAATGCCACGTTCTTTTGGGAAAGCTCCAGCAATTTTTTCTTTTCGCCCAGCTTCGGAATCGTAAATCGAATCCGTTCGTTCTCTTCAATATCTAATTCAAAAGGTACAATAATTTCCCGCGAAAGGCTTTTGAAGCGTTCCCGAATCTCCGGTATGGCCAAGGCTAAAAGCTCCTGCTCACTCTCATCCAAACGCCGCTTCATTTCGAGCGTCTGTGTCTGAATAATAACACCATTCATGACTTTCAGGTAATTGACAAAAGCGTAGCCCTCATCTGAAGCAATACTAAATACATCCACATTTGTAATAGATGAGTTGACCACTGTAGACTTGCTCTGGTAATTGTCCAGCTTATCCAGCTTCGCCTTAATTAACTGCGCTCTTTCAAAATCCAAAGCTGCAGCTGCGGTAGCAATACTCTCCTTTAAACGATTGGTCACCACAGCAATCTTTCCGTTCAGAATATCCTTGATATCACTCAGGTTCTGATCGTAATCGTCTTCGGACTGATACCCTTCACAGGGCCCCTTACAATTTCCAATTTGATATTCGAGACAGATCTTAAACTTGCCTTTCCGTATATTTTCCTGTGTTAGGGCCAAATTGCAGGTCCGGAGGGGAAACAATTCACGAATCAGATCCAATACAATATGCATCATCCCCACGGAAGGATAGGGGCCATAATAACGGGACCCATCCTTAATATATTGCCTGGTCCAAAAAACCCGCGGAAAAGGTTCGTTCTTGATGACAATCCAGGGATAGGTTTTATCATCCTTCAACAGAACATTATACTTGGGTTTGTGCTTTTTGATCAATGAATTCTCAAGCAACCAAGCATCAATCTCCGTGTCAACGATAGTAAAAGATATACGGTTGATCTTCCGAACCAAAACACGGGTTTTGCCATTCAGCTGATTTTCATTAACGAAATACGAGCCGACCCGATTACGCAAATCCTTCGCTTTACCGATATAGATCAGTTCGTTATTTTTATCAAAATACTGATAGACTCCCGGTCGATGCGGTATCTTCTTTAATTCTTCTCTATAGTCAAATACGTCCATTATATTCCAATATCAAACACCGTCAGCAAAAAAGCCAGACAACAAATCTCGAAAAAATTTATTGTCTGGCCCAATGGTATTCGTTAAAATAACTTAGAAACCTAAGCGATCATCTTTTAGTTTAGTCGCATCTTTGCCGCTTGAATCCGTAGACCCATCTTCGACATCAGAGCCACCACCGCCCCAATACTGATTACAGTCAATGACACGGGTAAGCCCACCCTGAGGTTGCTCAAAATCACCTTTGGTATACTTCAAATTTGAATCTTTATACACTTTCTGCATGTAGTAAGCGAATACTGGCATTGCTGCTGCTGCCCCTTGTCCGTACTCCATCCTGTCAAAACTAATGCCTCGATCTTCTGCACCAGTCCAAACACCCGTAACCAGTTCTGGTGTAATACCAATAAACCAGGCATCTGAGTTATCGTTGGTTGTACCTGTTTTACCGCCAATTGGATTTGTTAGCTTATACATCCATTGAATACGTCTTGCCGTACCTTGGGATACCACCTTTTTCAACATATCAACAATAATATAAGCCGATTCACTATTTAAGGCTTTTACGACCTTTGGTGCTTTATCATAGATTGGTGTACCATTTTTATCTTCAATACGTAGGATCGCTGTTGGCTCAATCCAAGTTCCTTGATTCACAAATGCCGAATAAGCACCTACCATATCAAAGACGGACGCTTCATAAGCCCCTAATGAGATCGAAGGATAATTGGGCACATCACTTGTTATACCCATCCGTTTTGTCAATGCAGCTACTTCCGCAGCACCAACTTCGTGCACCAGATAGGCCGTCGCATAGTTTTGCGAATAAGCCAATGCTTTCGCTAAGGTAATCGGGTTTCCACCTTGTGCATTTCCTCTTGGTGTCCATCCGTTATAAGTTTGTTGGTAATTGGGAATACTGTAACATGGTGAATAACCATTGTCAATCGCCACAGCGTACGTAAATGGTTTCGCCGTTGATCCGACTTGACGCGTACCCATTTTTACCTGATCATATTTGAAGTGGTCAAAGTCAATACCTCCAACCCAAGCTTTGATATGTCCGGTCTTCGGTTCCATAGACATCATCGCATTGCGCAACATGAGTTTATTGTACTTTATGGAGTCCATTGGCGTCATCATCGTATCAACACTTCCCTTCCATGTAAATATATTCATCGGAACCTTTACATTGAAGGCCTTTTTGATCTCGTCTTCATTCAAGCCCTCTTCTTTCAAAATACGGTAACGGTCAGAGCGCTTCATTCCACTAATGAGCAACTTGGCTTTATCCCCTTTAAAAGCATCCCTATTTTTCCATTGCGCAGCAAATTTAGACTGCAGTTGCTTCATCCACTCTTTTTGCGAATCCTCTGCATATTGCTGCATAGACATATTGATCGTCGTATAGATTTTCAATCCATCACGATCGAGGTCATAAGGTGTGCCATCTGGTTTGGTGATGGACAATTTTGCAAATTCCTTTTTGATTTCATCTTTTAATACCGCTCTAAAATATGGCGCCAAACCCTCACCGTAATTTGCGATCTTAAGTTCTAAACCAAGTGGTTTTTCTTTCGCTTTTGTAGCCTCCTCAGCCGAAATAAAATTTGCGGCAACCATATTGTTCAACACCGTATTACGGCGAGTACGTGATTTTTCTGGATACCGCACAGGAGAATATGCTCCTGGGCCTTTAAGCATCCCCACCAAAAGGGCTGCTTGGTCAGCTGTCAGTTTATCCGGAGTCGTATTGAAATAAGTCCGCGCAGCGGATTTGATTCCGTATGTATTGTAAGCACCAAAATCTACCGTGTTAAAATACATGGTAATAATCTCATCTTTGGTATAATTTCTTTCCAAGCGAACAGCTGTAATCCATTCCTGAAATTTCTGGATGACACGCTTTAGAAAATTCTTTTGCCGTCCATCCGAAAATAGATTAAGTGCCAGCTGCTGTGTAATTGTACTTCCCCCCTGTTTGTTACCGGTAAGGGTGTGAAAGATAACTGTAAATGTACGTGAGTAGTCAATCCCAGAGTGATCATAAAAGCGTTTATCCTCTGTCGAAACCAATGCTTTGACCAAATAAGGTGACAATTCACTATACTTTACGTTGGAGCGGTTTTGGACATAATAGGTTCCCAATACCTTATGATCTTCCGTGATAACTTCGGAAGCTAAATTACTTTTGGGGTTTTCCAAATCACTGAAGGAGGGTAATTTTCCAAATACGCCAAGACGTATACTCAATATAAAAAGGAAACCTATCGCGACGATCCCGACGATAATTTTCCAAAAATTGAACGTATACCGTTTGACATCAGCCTCAGTAAGTTGATTTTTTTTTGATACTCGTTTCATCTATTTACTAAATTTCAGACGTAAATATTATTCATTTTAAAGACCGCATTGCATAGCCCATTTTTCCGTCCACAGTTGTGTTTTGCAAACTTGGATACTGCATTATTTTGATCTTTAAAGATTTCAATTAAGACATTAATGCTCACTCTATCAGATAGTGTGCCAAGAATCCCTACTTTGGCAAAGGTATTACTAATTGGGCCAAAAGCAAGAATTTAAACGTGAAAATATTGAGGCGAACTACGCGCGTTCAATCAAACAAACCGCATAGGCAACCACCCCTTCCTGACGACCGATAAATCCCATCGTTTCATTTGTTGTTGCTTTAATAGAGATGTCGTCGATATCCAAACCCGTTGCTTCAGCCAGTTTAACTTTCATTTGTGGGATATAGGGTTTGATCTTAGGAGCTTCCAGACACAGCATCGCATCAATATTGCCAAGCGTATATCCCTTCGCAGCAATCAGCGCCATACATTCTTTTAACAACAATAAACTGCTAATGCCTTTCCAGCGCATATCTGTATTTGGAAAGTGGTAGCCAATATCTTCTAAATTGGCGGCCCCCAAAATGGCATCACATATCGCATGGACCAACACATCGGCATCAGAATGCCCAAAGGCACCAGCATGATGCTCCAATTGCACTCCACCTACAATAAATGGATGACCTTCTTTCATCTGATGGACATCAAATCCAAATCCTACCTTAATTTTCATTACACGAATTATATATAATAAAATACAGCCAATGTATGCTATTTGATAACCTAACCTATGAGGTATAGATCAAACCCGATTTATCTTCGCGGAGATCCCCTGGTATGGATATCTAAAAACAATGACAGATTACTGCGAAGATAACAATTCGCAGCTACATTTACCGCGACAAAAGGTTTCTAGCAGGTAGCGCAACGAAAATCATTGAAATAACGGTTCGACCGGAGGAAAAAAAAGACGCATAAAAAAAGGCTATCCTTGAGAATAGCCTTTTTTATATTATTGTCTGTTTGTTTTTCGAAACGCTTCGACAAGTAAAGCTTACGCTTCTACTTCTTCGGGCGCAAACTGATCATACACTTCTCCAAAAGCATCGTAGTCCTGATCGCCATTAGGCTCAAAAACCTGAATATCTTTTGATCGAGCAAAATCAACTATTTCAGTGTTGACATTTTCGTCAGCGACAACCACCATATCGGTAAAATGCAAAGCACCTTTATAGATAGCCTCATAACTACCATCACCGTACACCTGCGCATCCGCTGCTTTAAAGGAACCTTCTGGCGCCATTTCAGCATACTTTGTACCTAATGTACCTTTAAATTCTTCATTGAATAAAGAGTACATCACTTTTGCATCCTTGAATGTAGGATCGTCTTTATAAGTTGTCTTCACGTAAGCCGGTACCAAAGCAGAGAACCATCCATGACAGTGTACTACATCAGGGGACCATCCTAATTTCTTCACAGTTTCCAACGCTCCTTTACAGAAGAACACTGAACGCTCATTATTGTCTGCAAAGAATTCGCCATGCTCATCACTAAAAACTTTTTTACGCTGAAAGTAGTCTTCATTATCCAAGAAATACACCTGCATACGGGCCGCAGGTAATGAAGCAACTTTAATAATTAGCGGATTATCATTATTATCCACAACAATGTTCAAGCCTGAAAGACGAATAACCTCATGTAATCTATTTCTACGCTCATTGATATTCCCAAAACGCGGCATTAAGATCCGGATCTCAAAACCCTTTTCTTGCATCGCTTGCGGAAGTTGACGTGTAATTTCAGAAATTTTAGTTAATTCGAGGAAAGGCGACATCTCGTGAGTAATAAACAATATCTTCGTTTTTGCCATCTCCAGTTATTTTTATTTATTATTTTCGAACAGTAAAATCGGTCTACAAAGGTACGAAAAAAATACTTACTATGCAATTTACTATTAATCATCGTTTTATATTCCCAAAATATTATGCACCTTTGCCAACAAAAAACTAAATAGCAAAGTGGAAATTTTCAAAACGAAAGCATCTCTCCAAGCATACCTGCAAGAAGCCCGATCAACAGGTCAAAAAATAGCCCTAATCCCTACGATGGGCGCTTTACATGAAGGACATTTGTCCTTATTAAATTATGCAAAACCAATCAGTGATATTCGTGTTTGCAGCATTTTTGTTAACCCCACACAATTTAACGATCCGAAAGATCTCGAAAAATATCCACGCCCCATCGAAAACGATATCAGATTACTGGAATCCGTCGATTGCGACATCCTTTTCTTACCAAGCGTTGATGAGATGTACCCCGATAAAAATGAGGTCTGGCATCTCGATCTTGGCGAACTGGACCAAATTTGGGAAGGTGAAAAACGCCCTGGCCATTTCCAAGGTGTCACCCAGGTCGTCTATAAATTATTTACATTGGTACAACCGGATATTGCTTGTTTCGGGCAGAAAGATTTTCAGCAGGTCATGGTTATCAAACGCATGATAGCCATGAAGGATCTCGCGATTCAATTGGCGATATGTCCTATCATTAGGGATCAAGACGGCCTAGCACTGAGCTCTAGAAACGCGCGCTTAAGTGAAGCTGGAAAAAGAACGGCTTTGGCACTCTCCCGTTCCCTGCAATATGTCAAAGATCATATACATGACGCTATCCCGCTAGCGGAAATAAAAGACAAAGCCTTAAAGATTTTAACAGACACCGATGGGCTTAGCGTTGAATACTTTGCGCTATGTGAAAGTTCAACGTTAAAAGAAGTCGATCACATCGATTTCAGCAAGCAGCATGTCGCACTTGTCACGGCCTGGGTCGAAGGTGTCCGTTTGATTGATAATATGATTCTGAATAATTTGTCAAATTAATTGACAAATCTTTCAAATTCAGCAGAAAGCCCTACCTTTGCGCCATGGTAATAGAAGTAATGAAATCCAAGATTCACCGCGTTAAAGTCACACAAGCGGAATTGAATTATGTGGGTAGTATCACAATAGATGAAGATTTGATGGATGCCGCAAATATCATCGCTAACGAGAAAGTTCAAATCGTAAACAACAATAATGGAGCCCGTCTTGAAACATACGTCATCCCAGGTCAACGTGGATCAGGTATTATCTGTTTGAATGGTGCTGCGGCACGCTTGGTTCAAGTAGGCGATATTGTTATCATCATTTCCTACGCAACCATGGACTTTGAAGAAGCTAAGCAGTTCAAACCTTCCGTTGTATTCCCAGACGACAACAATCATCTGATTAAATAATCAGGAAGCACTGTAAGCTTAGTATATAGCTATTTCATATTTTTTTAATGAGTAGATCACGAATACTCACAAAATAAAATCGTATTTTTGAAGCGTTACCCTAAAAAGTAGCGCTTTTTTATGTACCGAAAAACAACGAAATCCCCACGTCAGCTTATCGCATTTTGCCAATTGGTATTAATGTCGCTGATTATTATTTCGGGTGTTGTTTTTATGCACAAAGAGGTAAAATCAACCGGTGAAATTGTCATGCACACCCACCCTTATGATTTTACCAAGAAACAGAAACCGCAAGAAACAGATGACCAAATCGAATACCTCAATGTCATCTATCACAATACCTACGTACAAACTGAATTTACCGTCCTTGAACTTCCTCTTCCGCGTGAAGTAAAAGAAGAACATTATAATTCATTTTGTCCGGAGGCGATCAGCACAACGATCGATCATTACCACTTACGTGGTCCCCCCAGCTTAGCATAAACCAAAAATCAAAGATTTCGAAGGCCTGTCGCTAGTTCCATAACGATCAAACGAACTTGGCGCAAACAAGTAAGACATTACGCATGTGCTAAATCGCTTGGCTCCAGAACGACAGCATGAAATACCGCTTTGATCCCATTTTTATTTGCCTCTTCTTTGAGAATTGTCCCTGTTACAATAGCGAAAACCTTCGCTGAATACTGTCATTATGGTTTCAGTGAGCTCATTGGCATACATTACCTTGTCGGAAACAAGCTATTACCCTGCTTCCGATAAGACGCAATGCCTTGAACGCGGTTCATAACCAGGAACAGACCATGCTATACGAGGCCTGTATTTATAAAATTTTTATAAAATTACGATGCTAAAGCAATACACTTTATTGGCCACATTACTGGCTGGTACATCCACTATATACGCCCAATCAAAACTTGAAGGCTACTTATTTAACAAAAACCATGAGGCGGTTCCTTCTGGTACACTGACTTTAAAAAACAGCAAGCTCGCAACTACATCTGATCCAAATGGGTACTTTAAGCTGTCTGCAATACCAACGCAAAAAGTAACCTTAAATATATCGGCAGTGGGCTATCGCTCCTTCAGCAAAGTCATCTCTTTAGACACGTTGAAGTCGCCTTTGCAAATTCAACTGGAAGAAGACAACCTCAATTTGGATGAGGTTGTTGTTTCGGCTACACGCTATGGCGTCAAACGTAAGGACGCCCCCGTGGTTGTCAATGTCATCGGTCCAAAATTATTTAATGCGACACAATCAGTTGCCATGTCGGAAACATTGAATTATCAGCCGGGTGTACGGGTAGAAAACAATTGCCAGAATTGCGGCTTTTCACAAGTCCGCCTGAATGGCCTCGAGGGCCCCTATTCACAAATATTGATCAACAGTAGGGCGGTATTTTCCGCATTAAATAGCGTGTACGGATTGGATCAGATTCCAACGAGTATGATCGATCGTATTGAGGTTGTGCGCAGTGGTGGTTCGGCATTATTTGGTGCCAATGCGATCGCCGGAACAATCAATATTATTACAAAAGATCCTGTAGAAAACGACTGGCAGGTAAAATCCACCAATTCACTCATTGGCGGCAAAAGCTGGGATAATACAGTGGATTTTAATACCTCTACCGTTTCGGAAGACCTCAAAAGAGGAGCCACATTCTACGGTATGCACCGTAATCGGGAAGCTTACGATGCAAATGGCGATGGTTTTTCGGAAATAACCAAACTTCGTAACACCACGTTCGGCACAAAACTATTTTACAAACCGAGTGACCTGGATAAGATAACGGTTGATTTTAGCACCGTGAATGAGTTCCGCCGCGGTGGTGATCAACTCGATAAAGTACCGCACCTGACGCAGATTACCGAGCAATTGGAAACCAGTTCGCTTGTTGGCGGAATCACATACGATCACTATTCCACAGATTATAAGCAAAAAATGTCGTTGTATGGCTCTGTGCAGAAAACTGTTCGCGACAGCTACTATGGCGGTCTTGGAGGTGGAACAACCCTTGCGGACAGCACATTAGCCGCAAATGCCTATGGAAAAACGAATGATATCGCGCTAGTTGCCGGGGGACAATATACCTACAACTTTGAAAGAGATGTATTTACTGCCGGAGTGGAGTTTTCATACAACAATACCCAGGATGAAATACCAGGGTATAAACGAACCATTGATCAGCAGAACAAAGGACTAGGGAGTTATGCCCAATACGAATGGAAGCCTTTAAGCAACTTTAAAACCTTAATCGGAGCGCGATACGATTACACCTATGTTGACGGCAAATATAGTCTCGCAGGTATAAACCGAAACTCGGATCAGCGTTTTGGTACTTTCAGCCCCAGATTGACAATATTATACGATATCACAAAAGACCTTCAATTTAGAGGAGGCTATGCACGGGGTTTCCGTGCACCACAAGCATTTAATGAGGACATGCACGTCACTTCCATTGGCGGAAACCAAGTATTTGTATTGATCGGTGAAAATCTGAAAACAGAATACTCCAATGCCTATACAGGCTCTTTTAGCTACAATAAAAATTTTGGAAATGTACAGACAAGTTTGCTCGTGGAAGGATTTTACACGGATCTAAACAATCAGTTTGTCAACGTCATGGCGTCTGAAAAAGATGGATTGATTATCCAGGAAATGCAAAATGGTGAAGGAGCCCGGGTGTATGGTTCCAATATTGAAATCAATATTGCGCCATCCTCCTGGTTTTCTTTCCAAACTGGTGGGACGATCCAGCGTTCTCGCTATAAGAAAGACCAACTCATCTATACAGGAAAAGAAGACGGGCAGGACATCCTCACCAAGAAATATGTCCGTACGCCAAATATCTATGGTTATATGAATAGCAACCTGAAAGCGACCAAACAATTTGCGATCGATCTGACGGGCGTGTACACTGGAAAAATGATTGTTCCACATATTCAACAAGATGTAATGACCCTTAAAAATGCCCGGGACTTTGTGGAATTAAATCTCCGCTTAGGGTACACCTTTCCAATACATAAAGATTTCAGCATTGAAATTTTTGGTGGTGTACAAAACATGTTCAATGCTTTTCAGAAGGACTTCGACAAGGGAGCGCTACGTGATTCAGATTATATCTATGGTCCAACACGCCCCCGAACTTATACATTTGGCCTTCGTGTTGGTCATTTTCATTAACATGGATTTGGGATATGAAGCATTTCCAAAAAATATATGTGCTATTGATCCTATTCTTTTATCCGCTCAGTTCTCATGGACAGGAGCGGATAAATTGGATTGATTTTGCACAACTGGATTCACTCCTGACTGTTTCACCGCGCGAAACGCTCCTCTTTATTCATACGGATTGGTGCAGCTATTGCCGGAAAATGGAACAGGAAATCTTTACAAAAAAGGAGATTGTCCAATTAATCAACAAGCGTTACTATGCCGTTCATTTAGATGCAGAATCTATCCAAGACATTGCTTTTGACCAAAGTATATGGAGGCCCTTAAGCAAAAGAAAGAAAACAGGACAATACCATCCTTTAGCTTTGCAATTGCTAAAAGGAAGAAAAATGATCTTCCCAACTCTCCTACGTTTTGATAGCGAATTTCGTCTAAAAAGTATACGACAAAAATACCTGAACTCAAAGGAGTTAGCTGTTTTTTTAGAATAATTTAACATTTACTTGTAGCGAACTCCATTATTCCTGCGTTTTGGATTTTATAATTAATACACACTTTAAGAAATTATGAAAAATATCACGAAATTATTAATGGCGTTTTTGTGTCTGGGAACGATCTTCGCATCTTGTAGTAAAAGCGATGGCATTGACTGGGCAGCTGAACAAGAAAAACAAAGATTAGAAATGATCCGAATTGATTCTACAAGAAAAGCTCAGGCTCCCTTACTTGAGCAATATGCCAAAACACATTTTCAAAATCCAGTTAAATCCGATTCTTCCGGAATTTGGTATGAAGTTCTTGCTGTAGGTCAGTCAGATTCTTATGATTATAAAAATGGCTACCCATCAATCAGTGTAAATTACACTGGTCAACTTACGGATCAAAATGGAACTGTTTTTAGTAAAAGCAAAGAAGGTACTCCAGCTAATTTCTCCAATTTACTATTGGCAATTAGACAGAATTTTGGAATATGCTGGTATTATGCATTTGTGCCACAAACACTTAATCAAAATGGCCAAGATGCTAAATTAGGTGGTTTGCTACCAAAAGGACTACAAAAAGGTTCTAAGATTCGATTTGTTTCATCTTCGGTATTCGCATATGATAATCAAGAATATAAAGGCACAGAAAATGTCACTGTCCCTAAAAACTCTCCGGTTGTGTATACTATTGAAGTAACAGATATTGCTAGAGCTACTTCCAACTAAAAAATACAAATATAGACACACAATAAAGCCGTCCAAAAAATAAGATCAAGTCCTAAAGGGTTAAATATTTGAAATGACACTTCAGGCAGAAATACATATAAGAAGGAAGCTACCCAAAATGGACTACCCCCAAAAAGTTCGACACTTTCTGGGGGTTCTTTCGAGACTGAAACGAAAACTTTGTCAAAGTAATAATTCAACATAACTGAACTTGTATTTTTGTATTTACACATTTTGCGGAAAAGTCCCTTTGGGTGTGTAACACAAACTGTGTCATTGGATTAAAAACTTAAAAACTTCTTTCGAGTTTGAGTCTATCCCCAAATCTAATATAGAGTTGGGATATTGTAAAGCCCAATTTATGCATAGGCATCGTCTATACAAATATTTGGTAAAATCTATGAACTCAAATTCTGAAATCTATACGTAATATTTAACATAAAGTACCTTCCGATTAAATCAGTTCGAGATTTTTTAGTGATCAAAAAATCATTATTAATAACTTTATTTTGTTTCATCTGATTAAAAAGATCAAAGATATTAAGCTTAAATTCCAGTTTTCTTTTTAAATATTTTTGAGATAAAATTAGATCTGTACGACTATTCTCAAATAGATCGGAAGAATACCTTATAGCATCATACATATTTCTCAACTCAATATTAAACAGCACAAAATAGTTAAATCTTAAGTTAGTCGTAAAGTTATGATTAATTGTCTGATTAACCTCCTTCTCACCAATACCTTCAACACTATTATATTCATTTCTATTCAAAAAAAAACTGTAATTAGTATTTATGGAAAACACATCTTTCAAATATCCTACACTTAAATTTCCACGGTAACCTCTAGAAACATCTGTGTAATTTTTTGTAGCAATAAATCTTTCTGTCCGATTTGCAGAATATGAAAGACCATGTTGCAAACTCAAGTTATCTATTAAAAATTTGCTCTTATTATATAAAAAAGAAATTGTAGTATTTGGACTTCTATCATCTACAGAATTGGAAAACGTTAATAAACGCCCTCCCTTCGAAAACTTAATACCGGAAATAACAGTATCACTTTGCAGTACAAAAAGATTTTCAACAATTTTATTTCTATTAATTGATCTTGCAAAACTTAAGCTTGCATTATCGGTATTATTAATCAGATAGCTTCCATTCCAATTTAAATTTAGCAATGACTGATTTTTCAAATTTGGATTTCCAATGCTTGCGTAGTTATCTGTCACAGCAACAATAGTTGGATCTTTTTGCCCTATAGATGGATATACCAAAGATTTAGAAAGGGATAATGTAAGATTCAGTTTTGATTTTAATAACCTATTTGACACACTTGATGTATTTAAAATACCACTATTTTGATCCAAATAAGACCTATTTACATTATTTTCAAACCTACTACTTGATTTTTCGTAATATACATTTGTATTGAAATCAAAAGTCTTTTTAGAGTATTTTAATATAGTACCAGTATGCGTTAGCTGATTTTTTAATAATGTTTCTGCCTTACTCCTATTTATTATATTACTAGAATATGATAGTGAATTGCTAAAATTATGATAGATTTCCCAAAAAAACACCTTTTTAACATTAAATTTCAAAGACAGCTTGGGTTGAAAGAAATTACTATTTGAATTACTAAACACATAATTCTCTGTATGTTCTTTTATAAATTTATTCCTCCCATCAATTTGCCCTCCGCCAAAACCTGCACCCCCAACAATAAATAATTGATCTTTATAGATTTTATACCCCAAATTAAAACTCCCATTATAGTTTTTTGAGTGAATAGAATCATCTGAACGAAATTCTTGTGTTAACTCATTTGAATTATTAACACTAGTAAAACTTTGATTATATTGAAAACCAGAAGTTACATCGAAATAAATTTTTTCATAAAATTTACTAAAAGACGTATTAAAACTAATATTATTACTATTACTCTTTTGGATTCTTTCAAAAACTGAATTATCAATACTATCAATTACTATTATAGTATTAAGAAAATAATCCTTCGTTAAGCTTTGACTTCTGTTGAAATTAAAACTAAGATTAAATTCCCCATTCCTAAATTTGAGGTTATTCTGAACCGAAAAACTACCATTCATTATCTTATTCGAATTCGCATCTATAACTGCCCCCCAATCCCATGCGTTGTTATTTAAATTAAAGTCGACAACAAAATTTTTATTATTTTTAAAAATTATGGTATTCGCTAAGAAATCAAACTTCTTTCTAAAATTATACTTCAAAGCCCCAGAACCTAATATCCCCAAAATTTTTCCGCTAGGAGTCCTCAAATCAATCGAATTAACATCTTTATTATTATTCCCCAAAAAACTGTTTAAAGGATCAGTATAAGGGCTCAAGGAAAAAGATGAAAGTATGTTAGCCGGAAACATTTTTAGAAGTTCCAAAGGGGATGTGAATTTAAATACCTGACCGTTTACTTTAATTATATCTAACAACTTATCCCTATAATAAACCTCACCATCTGTCAGTCTGAAATTTGGATTTCTACTTAAAACATCATAGGCCGTTAACCCCTCTTCTCTTTGTAAAGAATCAATAAAGAAAGTTTTATAATTACTTGTTACATCCACTGTGTCTAATAAGTTCTTCTTTAAAGTATCTACAGTACCATGTAGCATTTTTGTATTACAAAAACTATCTGAAAAAGCCCTTTTATTCGCAAACAAAGAATTATTACAAACCACAAAGTAAATTAAAGTAAATATAAATTTCATTCACGCTCTTTAAAGAAATAAAAGCATATCATTAAAGTTAAATAATGTATAAACAGATTTTACATTAAAAATTAACCTCTGAATAAATAAAATTACCCAGAGGCTAATGCTAATGCAACCTAATTTGGCCGTTTAATCTTTAAATTGATAACAAGCCAAGGACCTAGAGTAAAAGGCGGGCTTAAAGGACTTTTAGACATTTGTACATACCATGGCATTGCCTTAATTTTCTGAAAAGGCCATGTACCGGTTTTAACAGTAACTGCCGCTGTATAAATTACCTCAAACATAGAACCTGAATTAGAAGGCGTTATATTTTGACCATCATAATATATACCCACCTCCGTAGGAGAAAGATATGTAGCCTTAAACCACATAAAAGCACCTTCTTTTCCCGTAGGAGCATATCTAGAATAAGATTTAAATTCTACAATCTCATTTGGAGACACTGTATTAGGGTTATAATGCGAATTGTTATCTACTGATTTGTACCAATTAGGAGCAACATTAGTAGGACCAATACTCGCTGCGCGAATGTAAAGCCCTCCACCGGGAATCAAATATGGACCATCTACGATAGATCCACTAACACGATTTCCAATCCGAGGAGCCTCGAGCTCTACAAGACAATACCAATTACCGTCAGCACCAATTTTAGCGTCCAAAATTCGAGTTGCCTTAAAATCATCTCTATCTATATCAAAGTAAGATAAAAAAATATCGGATGGAGTCGACACCACCGGTAAAGGGCTTTGTGCAAATGTTGCCATGGTAAACAAGATAAACGCACAAATAAATAAAATGTTCTTTTTCATAATTAATAAAATATAAAATTTATCGCTAGCAGTGCAAATATAAAACATATACATTAATAATAAAACTAAAATCAAATAAAAATAAATTAAATATTAACACATATAATAAAAAAAATAAATAAAATCAAAACACTTAAAAAATACAACGTTATTTCAAAATTTAACAACTAAATTAATTCAATATTTTTACACAACTAAAAAGAAATAAAAATAAATAAGCTTAAAACCAAGCATAAATGTTTAGATTTAAGCAATATGATAAAAAAAACACATTTTACCGAAAGCTTGATTGTGAGAGCACTCAAAGAGAGCGCAGGAGGCAGATAGACCAAAGATATCTGTTGAGAACTGGAGGTCGATAAGACTACATTTTATAACTGGAAGAGCCTTTACGGTAGTATGGAAGCCTCCGATGTTAAACGACTAAAGAAACTCAAAGAAAAAATACACGCTTGAAAAAGATATTTATCGAGCTCAGTATGAACCATTTTATCCTAAAAAAGGCTGGAACTCCGGCAGCAAAATATTTAACCCAGGAGATTGACCTAGATCCCGGTCTGAGTGTTACCGTGTCCTGCAAATTGACACATATGTACCGTTCACAATATTACTATATTAGTAAGAAAAATGACAGTTTGTTACCCCGAATTGTATGATCTGACCACCAAACATCCTGTACATGGATTCCGAAAACTTTACGCCTGTCTGCGCAGAGTGCGGAAACCTTGGAATCATAAAAAAGCTAATCGGGTATATAAGATACTTAATATAAACAAAAAGAAGCGTGGCAATCTTCGCATACCTGCTCGGGAGAAAAAGCCTCTGGAATAACTGGTCAGAATTAACCAAAATGGAGCGTGGACTTTATGAGCGATAATTTAGTAAACGGAAACAGACTTAGAACTTTTAATGCGATAGGTGATGCTCCCGAGAGATATTGTATGTCGAAATAGCTACATCTATTTCTACTTTAAGGGAAACCCGGACATTGAAACAAAGCATAGGCTGGCGGGGCAGGCCGCCATGTCTGCGGGTAGATAATGTCACTGAATTCACCATTCATCATCTTGAGCTCTTGTGTAAAGATCAAGGCATTGTTATTAAATTTATCCAACCCGGCAAGCCTATGCAAAACTGTTATATCGAACGGTTCAACCGAAGTTTTCGCAAAGAAATTTTGGATGCTTATTTATTTTTCAATTTTTCAGAAACAAGAGAACATACCCAGCATGGACGGATGAATATAATAACAAAAGACCGCATGAAGGGCTTGGGAATCTCACACCAACGGAATTATCAAAAAATATTCGACACCAACAACAAATAAATCAATTATTAACGTAAATTAGAAAAGTCCAAAACAACAAGCTTGAAACTTGAAATGTTAATTACTGTATCAAAATGTTAATTGTTATACCGAAAACCTTTAACGAAGAAAAAATAATATACATTTGCAAAGCTATATTCATAAAGAAAATAGCTTTTCCTTGAAAAACCAATAAAAAATATAATGAAAAAACTGTCATCACCACTATTTATGGGAATTGCAGCAATCGCTTTCCTTATTATCAGCTGTAACAAAAACGACGATGCTCCTGTTTATGATGCGTCAGCACAATTTAAGACGGATTCTGTCACACTTAAAAATTATATTAGCCAAAATTACCCTGATGCGCAGTACAATAGCGAAACAGGAATTTGGTATGAAATTCTAGCAGAAGGTACAGGAAATTATGAATATAAAGTGATTGACACGTTGGATGGCAAATACCTCAAAGCTAAAGTATCTGTAAAATATATAGGCAGATTGTTAAACGGAAGTGTATTCGATCAAAAAGATACTCCTCAGGAATTTGAAATCCTAACTAACACTGGTTATCAATATCCATTTTACACTAGATACATTCCTGCTTGGACCTTTGCTTTTGCTCCTCAAAAAATCGGGGACATGAAACTAGGTGGATTAACAGAGAAAGGCCTACAAAAAGGCAGTAAAATCCACATAATGGCGCCTTCCTTATATTGCTATCGAGATCAAGCGGTAGGGACAATTCCAGTAAACTCTCCCTTAGACTTTGTGATTGAAGTGACAGACATAAAATAGAAAAAAAGTTTGACGAAATTTCATAAAACCTAAGTTTTTGAATGTTTCAAGATCAAACATTTGATCGTCAAATTTCTTTTTAATAAAAACCAATAAAATCTTTAAATTTTATTGGTTTTTATTTATTAATCCCCTATACAACATATAGAAAATAAGGTAAAATTATTGGATAATTGTTCCAGATGTAGTATAAAAAACAGCCCTTATATCATTGTATGTAAATCCATTCCAATTAGGCACACCAGATTGCCCACCATTAAAAATAGAACCCGGATCAGGATTATTAGAAGTGTTATTTGTATTAGTTACAGTATACGCACCAACAGCAACACCATTTACAACAGTATTACCGCCCTCACCACGTCCTCTCCAATCAGTATGTCTCAGTCCAATGGCATGCCCAAACTCGTGTGCAACTAAGAACTTCCTCTGGGCAGAGCTTAAATTACTCCAATACAAAGAATTTACATGAATTTTGCTTGCAACAACTAATCTCGGCCAAACTAAAACGCTCGATGATGAAATGTAAGTAGGAAGTTCAGAATATCCATACTCGCCAACAGCCCCCGAATATTCTTCAATTATTATACTTGCCTGATTTGGATCCTCCACTTTACTGACTGAAATATTATTTTTAACATATTGAACGCTTCCCACAGGAAATCCAGCAGGAACATTTGCACTTACATTTTGAAATTCTTCCAATGCAGATTGCACAGAGTTGTGATCCACTAAATTCGGTGAAATATAATACTTGATATTACCTCCAATATTGTCATTAGCATTACCAACTAAATTATATCGACCTTGAAAAAACGTAGCTTGTCTAGGAGAAGTTTTTAGTAACTTGGATTTAAAAAGAAGTATATCTCCTTCAACAAAAATAGAATCGCCTTTTATAATAATGGAATTGCTATCAAGTCCCAATTTATTAATAAGCGATACTACATTTTCATCTTGTGTAACTTTTTGCTCAACACTTTCCCTTGAACAACTTAGCGCACACAGTGCTAATAATACTAAATTGACTTTTTTCATAATTATTATTGTAGTTTATTTATTTTAACTTATATACAATAGCTGTCGATATGGAATTATAAATTACTTCAGTATATTTTAACCTGGTATCAACAGAATAGTTATTGGAATAGTACATCTTATCTTTACCATCATTACCATATATATAATTTAAATTATAATCCAACCGTACACCAACCGACTCGCCTATAGCATACTCAAGGCCGGTGGAAAAGTTACCTCCATATATATCCATTTTATGAGAAAAACTTACAGGATGGGCTAAATCAGTTCTCAACTTCCAATCTCCATCTGCTAAATATTTACCTGATATAAAATCACCGCCAATTTCCCAGATAATTTTCTTACGGATATACCGCCAACTAAAACCTACCAGTAATAAATCTTGCACAAATGTATACGTACTGAAATTAGTATCGTGATTTAAAAGGTTTTTAGATTTTATATGGTTATATGCCATAGAGACAATCCAATTATGTCTTAAGCGGAATTCTGGCGTTATACCACATTTATAATAGGAGCTATTTTTACTTGAAAATTTCTCTTGGTAATTAATGTTCGTTCTATCATCTCCTAAAAAATCTGTATCTACAGCTTTACCGTATTTTGAATCAGCATGAGAATAATTTAAGCCCAGCCCCAAATTTCCATAATTTACTTTTGAGATAATTCCTGTTTGGATACTATAATTATTCCATTTTAATTCCGACAAATAATTTGGATTCTGTCCATTTTCATCACCAGATATTGCCCAATTAACTTTACTATTCATTAATCCAATATTTGGCGCAAACATCATCTTGAGTTTATTTTCCTGAGAACGAACAAAAGTTATCGAGCAAATAAAGCACAATATCAAATTTGTACACCTAACAACAACACCTCTCATTACTATGTTAAAATAAAAAATGCAATGATAATTATAAAAAAACACCAAAAACACAATTTTAACATAAAAACAATAAAAAATATTAAAACATTAAAATGCCAAATAATTTCATATTCACATACTAAATACAAAAAAAAATAGCAAATAAATATAATTAAACAAACTACAATGAAATAGTTAATAAAGAACCGAGAAAACATAAGATCAAGATATTTTCATATCCCTTTATACCTAATAACAATTTTCAATCAATTCTTAAACAGTGATCAGTCACTGGTCATTCAGTCTACACTGAGCGATCACTGAACAAGCACTGAACGATCACTGAACAAGTACTGTCGAAAGAGTTAATTTGATCACAATCAGATCCTAATTCCCCGCAAAAAAATAAAAGAGAAAAAAGGGAAGGAGCTATACTTACGTAACAAAAAAATCTCTGTTGTGCGGCAATGGTATGATCCAAAGACAACACTTTAAATTAAAAAAAGAAGGAAATTGAAACACAACTTGAAACAGGTTTCTAGAAAAAATAAAAGCTCGAAGTGGGGAACTCCGAGCTTTACCTAACCAATTATTAACCTAAATTATGAAAAGTTCTTTATATATTATTTTTAAATATCTTTCGTTTCTTTTGATATATCAAAGGTACTACAGATCTGCTTTCATGTCAAGAAATTTAACAGCATTTAACGTTGTTAAAATTATGTTAAAACAATTTAGCACATTCAATACCGTCCCGCGTTGTAAAAAACATACATCTACAACGATAGCAGCTCAAAAGGTGGACTCAACATGGACCAACTATGCTTTCACTCTACTTACAGGCCGAACTTGGTAATAGATATCCATCAATTGGTCGGAAGATAATTTAGCGCTTTTATTCGCATAAGTGCGGGCTGAGTATCAAAAAAAAGAAATAAATTTGTGAGAAGATCCGACATCAATTGGTATCTTATTTAGTTAGACGATTAATAGCATATGAAAATAGCTTTAGCACAATTGAATTACCATATCGGTAATTTTGAAGCAAATACTAAAAAAATAATTAGCGCGATCCAACAGGCCAAAGAAGCAGCAGCCGATCTTATTATTTTTTCCGAACTCGCGATCGGTGGTTATCCTGCCAAGGATCTTTTGCGAAGTAAGGCCTTTAAACATCAATGTGATGAAGCTATTCATCAAATCGCTGCTCATTGTCAGGATATCGCCTGTATCATCGGAGCACCCGTCAAAAATAGTGATCCTGAGGGCAAAGAGCTTTATAATACCGCTGTATTTATTGAGCACGGGGCAGTCCGAAACATTGTTAAAAAAGGCCTTTTGCCCGATTATGATGTATTTGATGAATATCGTTATTTTGAGCCCAGCAGACGTTTTGATTGTATCGAGTTGAACGGCGTAAAAATTGCCTTAACCATATGTGAAGATTTGTGGGATGATGACGAAGGGGGCAATTCATATGTTGGTGACCCCATGGCAGAGTTGAGAAAAGAAAATCCAGACCTCCTCATCAACATTGCGGCATCCCCTTTTTCCTATACCCATTTTGATGAACGGATCAAGGTTCTCAGCCAACAGGTAACAAAGTCTGGCAGACCGCTAATTTATGTCAATCAAATTGGCGCTCACATGGATATTATCTTTGACGGTCGTTCAATCGCCCTGAATAATGAAGGAACAAAAATTGCTGAACTAAAAAGCTTTGAAGAAGATCTTCAATTTGTCACCTATTATCAACAAAATATCACCTCCACCACAGCTTCTTCGAAAGAGTCTATAGCTGAGATGGCTCTTATACATGATGCATTGATCCTTGGGCTACGTGATTATTTTCAAAAATCTGGTTTCAAGAAGGCGGTTTTAGGTCTGTCCGGTGGGCTAGATTCGGCCTTAGTTGCTGCTTTGGCCTGCGAGGCTCTGGGTGCAGATAATGTATTAGCTATTCTGATGCCATCGGTTTACTCTTCCGACCATTCGATAAAAGATGCGATGGATCTCGTCAACAATACCGGTTGCAAACATTATATTGTTCCGATCAAAGATATCGCCAATGCCTTCGAACATAGTTTAGCTCCCCTTTTTGAAGGGCTGCAGCCAGATACGACTGAAGAGAATATTCAAGCGCGCGCACGTGCGGTAATTCTGATGGCTGCTTCCAATAAATTCGGCAATATTTTACTCAATACATCCAACAAAAGTGAGGCTGCTGTAGGATATGGTACACTCTATGGTGATATGGCAGGTTCCATCTCTGTAATCGGTGATGTTTATAAATCCAAAGCCTACGATTTAGCGCGCTATATCAATCGAGAAAGGGAGATCATTCCAGTCAATACCATTGAAAAAGCGCCCTCTGCGGAACTTCGACCAGATCAAAAAGATTCGGACTCGCTACCGGAATACGATCTATTGGATCAAATCCTCTTTGAACTTATCGAAAATGAGAAAGCGGGATCTGAGGTTGTAGCAATGGGCTTTGAAAAATCGTTAGTAGAAAGGGTATGTAAATTGGTTAATAATGCGGAATTCAAACGTTTTCAAGCTCCGCCTATCCTGCGTATTAGTCCAAAAGCTTTTGGTCCAGGAAGGCAGATTCCGTTGGTGGCAAAATATCCCTATTAATTTTACAATTCGGATTAAACCATATTTATAGTTTTTTGTCTAAAGTAATAGATTGTAAAATCAAAAAGGATGGTAACATCCGAGACGGTAAAAAAACAATTGCCATGAAGACCGTCAACTGTACTATTTTTACAATTGAAAGGTATGCGGATAAAGAATAAAAACAAATTAGTTAAATAAATATAAGTTCCATATAGGCCATGAACCATCATGAGTGCGGTTGTCCAATGCGGCGCCAAAATACTCATGGTAGATTCATCACAGTTGATAAATAAATTACTACGATGAAAAAGATTCTATTATTTTTGGTGCTTTGCGTTGCACTCGCATCATGTTCGTCTTATCAATACAATACCACTCGGGTAGAAAAGATGGATTTTACTCCTTTCAAGACGTATGCTTGGTTACCTCCGGTAGACTCGCTTTCGAAGTCTTATTTTGACAACGATATCGCCAAAGCCAATATCCTGGATGCCGCGAATACTGCGCTGGAGGCAAAGGGCCTACAATATTCTAAAGATAATCCTGATTTACTATTTCGGTATATTACCATTGTCAACAATAAAAGCCGTTTGGTCTATGGTGGCGGCGGTTATTACGGCTGGGGTGGCCCCTGGGGCTGGTACCGCCCATGGTTTTCACCATATTACTATGGCGGCGGTTATTACCCAGTTGCAAAAGAACGCTATCGTTATGGCCATTTGATTATCGAAGCCATCGATCGTAAAACAAACGCAGTGATCTGGCAGGCACGTGGTTCTGGCGATGTTGACAATCCAGAAAAAGCAATTAATAACATCAGCAAGGTTGCAAAAGGTGTTATTGACTTGTTCCCTGTAAAAACAATAAAGAAATAAACGAAGTTTTCAAAAGCAACATACACAAGCAAAAGGCTGATTTATTTAAGTAGATCAGCCTTTTGCTTTTTCTATTAGCCTGTTCCTCGAGTAAAAGAATCGTCTTTTCCATTCACTACCGCCCGCTCGCCTGCGGAAACATAAAGAACTAATCAGCTTCATGATCATTTGTACCTTGACAGAGGTACCCATTAAGACTAAACAGAAGGTCTTAGTTTTAAGTAGAAAGGCACTTCAACCCGATCTTTAGATTTATTGATAATCAACTCAGCAGCCATTCTTCCCATCATTTCAAAGTCAGTTGATATTGTTGTAATACCATTCAGGATAAACTTTTTCAATGGAGTTTCATTATAGGATATGATACCAACATCTTTTCCTATAACGAGTTTTTTCTGAATAACCTTGTTCAACAATTTTACCAGATCATCTTCGATAATATTGATGTAACATGTTCCTTTCGCTACTTTCTCTTCATCAATATCGGATACGAGCTCGTGTTCAAATGCATATTGCTGGCAAAACTTATAAAACCCCTTGATAATGGCTTTTGGAAAATCACTATAATCAGGAAATACAAGTTTTAAGTTTTTGTACTTACTCAACACTTCATTAGCTTCCTCCAATGCGGAATAAATATCATGTTCGTAATTTTCATAGACTGCAGGAAAATCTCCGGGCACATCTTCGATGAATTTACCCAATAACATGAGTTTCTCTGCCGGAATCTTACGGATGATATCTGGCGCTTTGTCCCTTCCCTCTTTAAAATGGGGGAATAGAACATAGTGGTCATATGTTTTCGTTAAGCTTCCCAACAATGTATTCAGATACGATAGATCTGAATTGTATACAAATAGATCCAGGTTGGCATAATCACTCAGCTCTTTTGCAAAGGAATCGTATACTATTTTTTTATGGGCACTTAGTTTGTTTAGAAAGAGTGCTATCTTAAGTTTGGACTCGACATCCGTTTTGTTTACATAATACCCCTTTCCAGGATTAGATGCTATAATTTCATTTTTCTTAAGATAACGGTACGCTTTTTCGACAGTGTCACGTGATATTTCCAAATATGCACTCAACTCATTAATAGAAGGGAGCATATCATCTCTGACCAATGTCTCATTTTTAACAGCATCGATAATCGTATTTGCCAATTGCAAATACTTAGGTGTGGCAGAAAAATCGCTAATTTCTAAAGTTTTTAAAAATTGATTTACGGAATTGGTCATTGTTAGATTTTATTAATTATAAAATTAACGATTTGTTTATAAATATTTTAAAAAAACACTTAAAACTCGCTTTTCAAAACCCAGCCTCTATGCATCTCATAATAAAAGGACCTGTCGCCTTAGCATCATTTTCACGGATTCGTTCTCCAACGTAATAAGCTATATTGGTTATTACAATACTATAAAATGTGTCCGATTTCATCATCCTGCACTGTATGTTATTTTTCAATGGACAGTTCAATTTAATGTTCCTCTTCTGTGTAGGATGAAGGTGTATATTTAAATATTGCACAAATACTGATTACGTTGCTTAAAGAACAATTCTGCATATTAGTCAGCAACAAGCATCTGAATAACAAAGGCGCAATTCAAATTGAAATGCGCCTTTGTTTTTATTTCATGTTTTCAATCAACTCATCAAATCCAACATTACATAGAGCTTTCTACAAGTTTATATATTTCAGTTCCAGCCAGGAGGAAGCAACCAAGCCCATAATCTTCAAAATCTGAAACTTTATCAACAGTAACAGGCTGGCCATCTTTGGGCTCTTTTCCTGTCGATTGCACATATCCCAAAAATCCGTTCGGTTGCAGTGATTCTTTAGAAATTGCGTTCCATCCCTTTTCCACCCAAAAGCAATAGTAATATTATTTTCTTCATCATATTAGGGCATTTTTTTAAATCCTTCTTTTTTTATAACCCATGAGCCATCTTTTGGGAACCCTGGTAAATCACTGTTGGAAGCGTCCCACCCTTCAAGCATCATCGCTACGGTCGTGAGCACACCACCATTGCCTGGTAAATAGATCCGCAGGCGTCCATCTTGATAATTATGTCCATTTTTGAGATAGGTATTGGTTTGGACATTCATAAATAATGCATCCAGCGCTTTATTGGGAAGATTCAGACGAGCAGCATTCATGGCCGTCATGGGAAAATCCCACCCCCAAGTCTTTTCCCAATGCCATTTCTCCCAAACGACATCCAGTGTGTTTTTCATCACCGCTTTATTTAGCTTCGGTGATTCAGGAACCATCCCTAATGCACCGAGTACCGCGGGATGGTCCGTCATCCAACGATCGTATGTATAAGAATCGGGAGCAGTTTCAGTGGCCAAGTAGACGCTGTCCTTACTTGGTAAGGGGGCCAGTTTTTCAATAACTTGATCCCATTTGGTCGCTCTTGGTTCTCCCAGACGCTCCTTCCATTGTTGCGCTATACGAAGTGCCCAATCCCAATAGGCGACCTCATACGTCGGGTTCATCGTCTCGGAAGCCTTGAAAACTTCTTGTGCAGGAATAACTCCCTTGCCTACATTATAGCGACCCGTTGCCTGATCATAATGTGCAAAGTCGGCCATGAAATCAGCTGTGGCAAATACGAGATCCTTATATTTTTTTAAGACAGCGAGATCCTTTTTGTCCCGATAGGCCAATTCGGTCATATAGATAATATGTGGCTGTTGCCAAACTAAAAATGCAGCTACAGATGAGGGGCTTTCATTCCCTTCATTATCGGACATTTTGATCCATCTAACCCCTTGATAGCCCTGTCGTTTTGCGAGTTCTCTCGCTTTTTCAAAGGTCCTAAAATAATAATCCAATGTTTTTTCCATAATTTCAGGACGTCCCCATAATGCAAAATGCACAGCATGCCACCAATGCATTTCCGTATGTGGCTTTCCATACCAACTATTAAAAGTAAGACCTGTTTCTTGGGGTGGATTACTTCCTCCGCATTGTACTTTTGTCAGATATTGAGAGAGTACAACTCTTCGTTCCAACTCATTGGCTCTTGGATCTGTGCTACCTGCAAAGTCAACCGCAGCACCACTTTCCCAAAAATGCTTCCAGGACCTTGCACTTTCACCTGCTGCATCAATATACTGGATCCTCTTCCTATCAAAGTTGTTTGTGGGCGCAAATGCAAATGAAAAATCAAACTCTTTGACCTCAGGAGCTGGTTGGTACACAAAATAGTGTGAAGCCGTATTTTTTAAAGTTCCCTGTGAGTAATCCAATTGTGTAAAGTAACTGGCTCCCTGCAACTGATGATTTATCACTGCAACATTTGCAGATTGAGCTACGATCGTTGTTTTATGATCATTCACCTGATCATAGTTGGTACCTTCATCCAAAAATTTTCCGCTTGGGTAAGGATAGTGTACAAATATTTTCAGCCTTTGCTGTGCAATCAATGGCGAAGCGACATGTACTGCAACGCGGTCACTGCCTTGATACGATGTGGTTTTTACAGAAACAGGTTCTCCTTCAATTTGAAATTCACTTGTGATAATACCCGTCCAAAGGTTCAGCTCCTGTCGAATAGCCTGGATATGCTGTGCAGTTGCCCGTTGCCCGTTTTTCAAATAAAGTTCCAAGCCCACATTACCCAATTGCAGACGGTGTTTATTTTCCCTAAAATAGTTTACAGCTTCTGCATTGCGTTCCGGTTCTTTCAATTGGATACTATATTGCGCGTTCCGCCCTTCGTTGTTAAAGTCGTAGGATTTTAATGTTTCTTCGAATTTATAGTTCTTTGTATTGGGGAAGGAATCCCATCCCCACTCTGACTGTGTTCCCAAGGAAACCCCATTTTTATAATAAATGGGGAAAGACTGCATTCCTGTAGCATCGACCGTATAGGCAAAGGCACCATTACCAACTGTGAGCGAAGCTAATGTATCCATGGTATGATTGGAAACATTGTGCCTTTTAACGACATTTTCCCGATTAATTTTGGTTCCTTGTTGAGCTAGGACCAACATAGGACTTAGGACACTTACAAGGAAAGTGAAAATAATACTAAACTTCTTTTTCATCTATATTGGATTTTTATGCATACTATATTCGTGTTCAAGATTCCTCCGGAAATTTCGGAGTACATTCTCAATTTATCTATCGCATTAAAGTGAGACCTATCAGACCGATGACCGCATCGTTTGCTACGGCAATAAGCTCTACTGATTGAAGTTTCTTTTTATTGTTTAGAGGCAAATCCAATAATGAAGCTGCTCCACCATCAATGGCACGATTGCTATACCCCTTGATATCGGTATAACGACTCCAGGTTCCGCCCTTATAAAGCTCTCCAGACTTCAGACTGATTCGGTAAGGAATTCGTTCATCGGGGAGTTCAAAAGCGTGATTATCATCGAGGTAATCCTGTTCGATAGGCCACCAGTTAATAGGATTGATGAGATCTAGCGTATCAAAAGTTCCATCAGTATAATTGACCTTAATCTTGGCGTTGATAAGCTGGGATTGCATCGGATTTGTAGAACCGGCGACCAAGAGATACATTTTGCTGGCCTGGCCGGCTAAAGGTATTTTGACGCTTTTTGGATAATTATCCCACTGACTGACAAAGACCACATTTTTGGAGTCATTTTTTAGCTGAAACGGAATACCAAGGTATATTAGATCCCCTTGCTTGCCTTTTTTCATGATTCCCCTGTCGTCAATATTTGCCGTCGTCAATGGATAACACCAATTGCCTATTCCCTGCCAAGGCAGCTGCAAGGTTGGCCCTTCCGGTCTTGGCGAAAGATATTTCTGTTGGAAGATATCCGTCAAACGCGCATTGTAATAACTCGATAAATTTTCCGCTAAAAAATCAGGTTTATCATCGATATTCCAATCGATATAATCTACTGTTTGGCGATAAGTTCCCACAACCAGATTAACGCTATTTGTTCCCTTTGAAAAGATATTGATGGGAAGTTCCAATTTCTTTATTTCTCCTGATCTCAAGCTGAAGGCTGTTTGAAAATCCTGATGATCAATTGCCAGTTGTTGTGGCTGAGCAGAACGGTTTTCTACAACTAGATCATAACTAACCTGTTTTTTTACAATAGTTGCTTTTAATGGCGGCAATAATCGAATATCAACTGCCTGCCACCAAACCATAGCTCCCTGTTGAAGCTTCACGAAAAAGGTTCCTACCCGCTCATGCTGGACAAAAGAAAATTTGTGACCGGCTTTCTTTTGGATAATTCCTTGAGGATCGTAGCTTTCCAACAATTGGGTGTTAGCAGGTAAGGGAAAAGCCCATTGATCGGTGAATACTTGCTCCACATTTTTGGTATCCATCTTTTCGAGTTTACCATCCCCCATTATCGTGATGTCGAAATTCCGCTTAGCTTCAGATTCAACAACAATACATGCCCCATTTATAGCGGAAGATTTTAATGACCACTTGACTTCTTTTCCATTGACTTTAACAGCACTCACCTGGGTAAAATCTACGGGAACTTCCAAAGCAAGTTTTACGGGCATCGCATAACGCGTGTTAATCTGAAATGTAATAGCAGTTTTAGTTTTCTTGTACGTATAACTCCATTCCGGCATTTCAATCTGTGCAAAATTCCATGTCGATGGGAAACCAGGTTTAATAAACAATTGTTTGTCCAGTAGATGTGGATGCACGCCAAATAATCCTTCGACTAATGTACGAGATGCTACACCAATTGGATCGGCAAAATCACGGTATAATTCGCCTCTAAATGCATCATAGTGGGAAAGCTGCTGAAAGTTGGCGGGACTGATCCCATGATACATACTTTCCATGAGGTTACTTTTCCAGAGCTGATAGGCATCATCCGCCCGACCAGATTGCCAATAGGCCAATGCTGTCTGTAGATTCTCTGCCAAAGCAACATTATTGACCGACCAAGTGTAAGGCTGCCATGTCGTCGTCGGCAATGTATACAGGTCATGCTGTTCCTGTCCTTTGACATGAATAGGAATCTTTGGCAAATAATTAGTTACATATTGGAGATTTTGGTAGCTTTCAAAATCATCTAGAATAGCAGCGTCTGCGGCATGATAAATGGTCCACAAACCAGCATTTTCGTGTATAAGCTGATTGCCAAGCGCATCCTGGAACTCGGCAAAATGACCTTTCTTTTGCAGCCAAAGTCGATCTTTTAGCGCTTTTTGAATCTTATTTGCTTCTTGTTGGTAGGGCGTCGCATCCTCACCTATTACCTTTGCGAGTTTGGCCATCATTTGATTGGCACGGTACATATAGGCGGTTGTGTGCGTGACCGCGCCACCGGAATATTGTAAACCATCACTTGCCCAGATTGCACAATACGCATCGTATAAGCCATCATTGTCTCGATCGAAATTTCGCTTTTCCCAGTTGAGATGCCGAGTCAGCGTTGGCCACATCTCTTTGATATAAGCAATATCTCCCGTATAATTAAAATGTGACAACAATTGATCGATAAATACCAAGTTCATATCGTAGTGATGGGGTACCGTGTTATTATTTGGATTCCGAGAAATGTAGCCGCTTGAAAACATAGAAGTACCCATTTTTTCCAAATGTCGAGCTAAGTGCAAAGTTGTATCCATCACCACCCGTCCAGCAGCGGGTTCTCTAACCTGCGAATTCGCATAACTCGAAAAATGTTCTTTCGCTCTGTCATGCCATCCCAATACATCTGCGGTGTAAGCTCCCCGCCAGGCATTCAAACGCATACGCCATGCCACAGCTCCATGCAAGAAAGTAGGCGATTCCCAAATTCCATCAGCGGCTGCCGAAAGCGCTGCCCCCAAATTATTAATGTATCGATCCGGTGTGTTTATTTTAACCCGACTAGCCAACGAAACCCTTTTCTGATCCGCTAGCTCATAAATCTTTTCTAATGAGCCTTCAGAAAATTCCGCAGCAGAACGCTTCCCTTTAGCGATTTGAATATAACTTGATTTTTTAGTCAGCATAAATTCCCCGACAAAGATAGGACTACCCTTATTCTCCGTTTTGGTCAGATTAGCGAGATCATCCAAAACGGTAGCATCTGACATCCGCAGTCCTGAGAGTCCTGAAAAACTACCCTGAATAAATTGGGGCTCATTTTTCTTATTTTGATACTTAAGTCCAAAACTATTTTTTTCCAGTGTATATTGATTGTGTTCACAATATGCAGGAAGAAGATAAAACCCCGATTCTGGATCCGCGCCTATGTCGCCATTTCTACTGAATGTTTTTCCGCTAGCTCCCCCATAGACAGCGTAAAGATGTGCATCGGGTTTAATATTCGTCGCCTGTAATTTTACGATCATCCCTTCGGCATCGGCCTGCGCCATCACAACGATATCGATATAACCATTTCCAAGTAAAGCATCTTTGATGCGATAATACATCGCTCCGGGTCGATATCTTGTCTCAATATGATCAGCATCAATCATTTTTTTTCGCTGCTGTTTATTGCTGAGGACAAATTGTAAGTTCCCTGCCATCCCCGGCATGTACAGCGCAAATTCAGGTAAATCGCCTGCTTCTACACGGGATGCCAGGTTATTACCATAAAGAGCGCGATTAAATCGATATCGCCCATTCACCAGTAAGAAATCTCCCTTATCCTCGGTATAATGCAGTACACGGTCGTTATCTTTCCAATGTTTTGACTGGGCAACAGCTATCTCCAGGACAGCCCCAACTAGCAAACCGCAAAAAATCAAATACTTTCGTATCATATCAATAATTATTTCATGAATTAGCTGTTTGCAGTTTTTTTTAATGACCGTTAGCTACTTCTTAGTTACTGGAGTTTATACTTTCCATCGATTTATACGTTATGTTAATCGAAAGATTTGATTTCTTTTCCATTGACAATGACATTCTTGAGCGAGACATTCTTGAGGTAATCAACTTTAAACGTTTCTTTTACACCATCAATCTTACAATTAACCATCGTAAAATCGGTTATAGGTGAAGATTCGTACGCCGTGGAGAGCACGGCATACTTTCCGCCACCTTTAACATGGAGGTTTTCGACCCAGATATTGCGAATCGTTGGAATATATTTTCCGGGTTTTTCATAAAACATATTAAATCGTACAGCCGCTTCCTTATATTGCCCCACTTCCGTGTTATAAAAAAAAACGTTCTCAATGATCCCACCTCGGCTGGAACTGGTTTTTATCCGTAGAGCCCGATCCAAATTTGGACTGTCCATGACATTGTTGAGCGCATAGATATTTCTGGCTCCGCCTGCAATTTCGCTACCGATAACGACGCCGCCATGACCATCTTTCATTTCACAATTTTCGATGATATGATTCTCCGCAAGTCGACCAATATTGCGGCCATCTTCATCTCGTCCCGATTTAATAGCAATACAGTCATCCCCGGTATCAAAATAACAATTTCTGATCCATACATTTTTACTTGCTTCAGGATCGCAGCCATCATTATTAGGTCCATGACTTACCACTTTCACACCTTCAATCAATACATTTTCACATAGGACAGGATTAAGATTCCACATCGGAGAATTAATCAGCTTGACCTCAGCAATCCAGACATTTTTGCATAAATAAGGCTGAACAAAATTGGGGCGAAGAAAATTGCCGTCGCCAAATACTCTTTTATGCGGATCCATCTCTTCAGCCATCTGCTGATGCAAAATTGCCCGGGCAGGCTTTTGTTCTCCAGGGCGGCCTTCGTGCCATCCATATTTTCGGGCACCACACCAATACCACCAATGATCATTATCGGCATTTCCATCCAACAATCCTTTTCCTGTGATGGCAATGTTCTCTTCTTTGTACGCATAGATGAAAGGAGAAAAATTGATGCATTCCATGCCCTCCCAACGTGTGAATACCATCGGATAATCAGCACTATCACGACTAAAGAGTACGGTTGCCCCTTCGCTGACATGAAGGTTGACGTTGCTTTTCAAATAGATTGCACCGGTCAGATAGACTCCCTTTGGGACTATTACACGTCCTCCACCCTGCCTATTGCACGTTTCAATTGCTTTTCTAAAGGCTACAGTATTTTTTGTCCTGCCATCTCCAATAGCACCGAAATCAGCGATGGAATAATCTTTCTTTTTAAATGTAGGAGCAACAATAATCTTTTTAAGCTGTTCAATTTCCTTTAAGGGTTGCTTTGCACTGGTCCAGGTTATTTGTTGCCCTTGACTTGCTACGCATGCAAAAATTGCGAGGAGCATACTAAAAATCTGTTTCATTGGCTTATAATTGTTTCTGGTTATACTTGTTATATCAGCTGTCAAATTCCGCTCACTTGTATCGATCTTCAACATACAGAAGCAAAACTTTGCAGTTATTTTCTCGAATTAAACACGATTATCGCAGACTCTTCACACGATCTCAAATACAAAGGCTGTCGAAGTTTCTGCTATTCCGCCTTGGGTGGCTCCAAAAAGGAAACGCGGTTTATCCGTTATTTTATCCATCAGGATCATAGGTCTTTCAAGCCTGCCAAAGCGCTTCAAGTTGGCTGGTGGGGGCGGTTCCTGAATATAGGTCGATAAACCTAGATAAGCCACTTGCGGTTCAGACCATTTAACGCCATCTGATGATTTTAAGATCAATCCATCTTCGTGATTGTAAAACCCCATATCCCTTGCTAATAAACAATACTGTTCATCCTGTTTCCATACGAAAGCATCTTCAAGCTGTGCATTAAGCGGACGATCAGAAAAATCAATTACCGGATGCTCTGATACTTTAACATATGGTCCCAAGGGATGTTCAGCTTTGGCCAATCCATACTTTCGATTTCCTCTGACAGGACCTTTATCCCGCAGATATTCAGCAGTATTCCAAGATTTATAATACAACCAAAATTTACCATCGTTACCTTTTAGAAATGCTGGATTTGTGGTACAATGATCATCCCATGCCCCCTCCACGCCAGGCAATAAGATTGGATTATCCTGTCGTTTCCATGGTCCATCCAGGTTTTTCGCCGTTGCTACACCTATCCTTTTGGTATCTGTCTTTCCGTTGGAATTTCCCATATAAAAAAGATAATACGTATCCGCTATCTTTTTTATCAGTGGATTATGACAGGTTGTACTATCCCAAAATCCTTCCCGAGGTTGTAGAACAACATCCTTATGTTGGAATGTTCCATAGGGAGAATCAGCAACTGCGTGCGCTATCTCGGAACCTTTGATCCAGCCTCCCATCCCTTTTTCCTTTCGCCAACGTGAATAAAAAAGATGAACCTTACCATCGTCGCCCCAAATCGGAGATGAGCACCAAATAAAGTAATCTACCAATTGTAAGGATCTTCCAATCGGTTTCAATTTGAAATAAGGAGACTCCAGTATACCCTTTTTAGCTGCCGTATCTAAAGGTAACACCATCATCGCCCACAAAAATGCATTTGATTTTAAGAAGACTCTTCTATCCATGTGAACATTTCCCTTCCGTTGATCTATAATTTGGTTTATTCCGATTCCCAATGTAATGAGAATCAAACCGAAAGATACCAAAACCAGCAATATTCCCTATCCTGCGCTATCCTGCAATCGCTTACATTTTGACAAAAAAAAGCCTACCCATTCCATTCAGAACAGGTAGGTCAGGTTCACGTTTATTACCATCAAAAATTAATAGCCTGGATTTTGCATAGCCTGTTTTTCTGCAGGCGTCAATGCGGCACCACTTTCATTGGTTGTTGCATCCAAGAAAGATTGCGGAATCGGTCGATAGTAATGTGTATTTGGACTAAAGACTGTATTCCCGCGTACATAACCATCATTAAAGGCTTTCCATCTCGCTTCCAATGTTTTGGTGCGCGCCAAATCTTCCCATCTGTAAAGTTCACCGCACAATTCACGTGTGCGTTCATTCAACAAAAATGCCATCATTTTCTGTGCATTGCTTGTTGCACCCAATTTCTCGTAGATTGGCGCATCAACTGCTGAATTATAAATGTCAGTGACAGAATTGATCAACATCTGTGTTTCGGAAGAGGCCATAGTTTTCGCAATATCATTATTGGATTCGTAGTATGAGTTTCCTTCCCAATAGATTGCTCCTTCCGCAGAAAAGCCGCCGCCCTTTCCAACAGCATAGGAATTATTCTTGTAGGCTTGTCCGCCGTCGATATTCTTCGCTCGGTCTTCACCATTTTTATAGCCAGCACGACTGCGCAATTTATTGATCCACTGGATTGCATTCGCGTACTGACCTTCACCTTTACGGATATAGGCTTCGGCTACCATTAAGACATCTTCCGCCGAGCGTGCCATAACAACATCTCGCGTACCATTGGCAGACGCTATACTAACCCGATAGCCATCTCTGAACTTCGAAAGCGCCACATAACGTGATTGAACACCAAAGTATCCGTTATTTCCATGTTGACCCACCCAAGCTTGAGGTTCTCCCTGAAAGTAACGTACAAAAGTATGCGGATTCTGCATCACGCCATTTTTAAGAACTCCTGTTGCATCACTGGCCACTGCTTTGTAGCGTGTATCGCCAGCGTTGTTCACAATGTATTTAATACCCAGCTCTCCACCTTTAAATCGCTTCGTTCCAACAACAGTTCCTTCAGGCCCAAGCGATGCATTAGCTGCAGTCCAGACAGGGGCATTAGCGGTATTATTGGCACCATACATCGTAATAAAGGATTTCCAGAAACGTGAATCATTCACCCTGTCAAATACATCCAGCGTATAATTTGTGGTACGTGCATAAGAGAATTCACGGTCGCCGGAGATATCGCGGCTTGTTCCTCCTAAATCTTGATAAACAGCAGGGTAGTAAAGATGGATCTGATTTCCATAACGTCCCCAGGTTGCCTGATCGTCCGAAAACTGTGCCGACAGAACAACCTCCGAGACTTTTTCGTTAGCACTATTGGCCTTTTGATAATCCCATAGTTTTACGTAATCATCTACCAGGGGATGTGCCGCCACGACCTCCGTTCCATATTTGATGACAGCATCTAAGTCTTCTGCGGTATATTTTGAATTCCAAGAGGCATATAGCTCGCTCGATCGAGTCAATCGTGCTTTAGCAATGTAGTGTGCTGCAGCTGATTTTGTTACACGCCCAAATTCTGTCGCCGAAGCCGGCAACAACGTATAAGCCTGCTCAAGATCCGCTATGGCCTGTGCAAAACAGGCATCCTCTGAGGCTCTTGTAAAATAGGATTCAACCTTTTCGGTCGGGGTCAATTTCAGGGGGACACCACCAAACTGTACAATCAGCTGTAAGTAGAAATATCCCCGCATAAAGTATCCCTCGCCAAGACGTGTATTATAATTGGCATTGGATTTATCATAATATAAGGGTACGTTTTGAATCAGGGTATTGGCCGATTCGATACCGCTATACATATTATCAAACACCGGCTGAATATTTCCACCACCATAAGTTGATTCAGCAGGATTAAGATCCATACTATAACTATTAAAGCTTGGGGAAGCATTATTTGCATCCGTAAACTCATCTACACCTAGATTGAACAGGGCCATCCCCCAGGTATAATTATATTTAAATTTCAATTTGGAGTAAACACCTGTTGCTAAATCATCTAGCCCTGCCTGAGTTTTAAAATAGTCTGTATCCGGTATGGTAATCTGCTCCTCTTTCAAAAAGTCTTTACTACAGGCGTTCAATACTAATAATCCTGCCGCACCTAACATTGAAGCAACTAATATTTTATAATTTTTCATGAGAGTCAATTTTTTAAATCCTTTTGCTGCTTAAAATCCTATGTTCACGCCGATCACTGCTCCTCTTGTGGTGATGGAGGAGCCGGCTTGCGTTGTATTATTATTATAACTTGCTAAGTCTGGATCCAGAAAATCCACTTTTGAATACAACATCGCCGGGTTCATGATCTGTGCATAAATCTTAAAATTACTGATGCCAAGTTTTTGTAATTTTGTTTTCGGAAAATTATAACCTAAACTTACATTTCTTAGCTTGATAAATGATCCGTCACGGTAATTCATGGAAGAGTTCCAAGGATCTGCCGCTTCACCATTTGAGCCTGGCTGATAATATTCAGCATCTTCATGAACGCCCGGAATAAAGTAGTCCAATTTGCGTTGCATATAACGACCATCCAACGTAGCAGCTCCAGCGTTTATGGTCTGTCCCCAACGCGAGAAAATAAAGAAAGATAAGTCAAAGTTTTTGTAGGTGAATGTATTCATAATCCCGCCAGACCATTTTGGACGATAGGATCCCAACACTTGTCTATCATAATTGCGATCTACTTTGCCATCAGGCACACCATCTGGACCACTAATATCCTTCACACGGATCTGTCCGGGTTTAGCGCCATATTTTTTAGCCTCCTCTGCTTCTGAGGTTTTCCAAATACCATCGTAAACCACATCATAAGGGACTTGAATCTCCTGACCAACAATCCAGTTATTGGTTAAATCTTCTTTTCGTCCGTTATTCAATTCGAGTATTTTATTCTTGTCTTTGGACCAAGTTAAAGTCGTATTCCACTGAAAGTTATCATTCTTAACATTGACAGTATTGATCTGAAGGTCAATCCCCCAGCCTGAAGTCTTACCAACATTTGCCATTGTGGCCCCATAGCCTAAAATAGAGTTTAGCGTCATGGCCAATAACAGATCATTCGTCTTCGTTTTATACATGTCTAAAGCACCGCTGATTCGGTTATTTAGAAAGCCATAATCTATACCCAAATTATATTGGGTCGTACGTTCCCAGCCCAATTCGGGATTGGCCATTTTTTGCGGATTAGCAGCAGAAGGATCTGAAGCAACATATCCTGGTGTTGAATTCGTCGCGCTCCAGTTGTAAAAATTTTGCGTCAATAATCCTTTCGTTTGATAAGGTCCAATTGCGGCATTACCAACAATACCAGCTCCCAAACGCAATTTTAGTGTATTGACAAAGCGTGCATCTTTCATGAAATCTTCCTGATCAATGCGCCATGATGCAGCTACGGAAGGAAATGAGCTCCATTGATGCCCCGGTGCCAATACCGAAGATCCATCCCAACGCACAAAAGCAGTTAACATATAACGATCCTTATAGCTATAATTTACACGAGCCATATAGGATTCCATCTGTCTCTCAGATAAGCCCGTTCCCCAACTACCGATAAAACCTCCAGAATTAATATTATACCATAATTCTCCAGCACTATACACATCCGTGGCTTTCATATTACTTGATTCAGAATTATACTTGGATGAACTCTGCAGCAAAGTAACACCAAGGTGGTGATCTGTTCCAAAATCGCGGTCGTAATAGATCAAATTGTCTAAAGTCCAAGCTAAATTGCGGTTTGTTGAATAAGTCACCGCATTATTTCCATCACCATTTATTCCCTCGGCTGCATTTGCTAAACCCAACCGGTAATATCTAAACTCAGGTCCAAATTGCACCCGATATTTTAAACCTTTCAATGGTTCATAAATCTGTCCAAAATCCAATTGGCTAAAGAAACTACCATTCGCGCCAAAAGTCTGACGTTGATTGGTATTATATTCCAATTCATTAATTGGATTGATGATATTGATATCACCCGCCGCAGGATTTCTCAGGTAGGTTCCATTGTCATCATAAGGAACTGTCCAAGGTAACATACCTCGTAAAGCACTGTAATAGTCACCTGCACCTGTTACAGATTTAGAGAAATTATAGCCATAATCTTGATCGGAGAAGAATGTGTTTATTGAAGCTCCCATGGTAAACCATTTTGTTGGCGTAGCTTCAAAACTTACTTTTGAGGTATAGCGATTAAATTTCTGACCGGGTTGTGTAGCATCTTGCTTGAGATAACCAAAAGAACCATAACCTTTGGAGTTTTCCCCTCCACCTGAGACGCTTAACGTATGCTCGGTAGATAAAGCATTTTTACGTCCAAGATCTGCCCAATCGTAATTACCGACTAGGCTTGGATCCCATACGGTATTGTTACTAGTCCAACCTTTGGCAATATTTGCCCATGAGGCAGCTACAGATCCCCATTTAGAAAAATCCTTTGCATAATCTGGTGTCGTTGTTCCGAATTTCGCTAAACGTGCGTACTCCAACCATTCCGCAGCATCCATGTACTCTGTGACATCATACATTTTCTCAAACGTTGCCGTACCAGCATAATTCAACATTAAACGCCCCTTTTTTCCCTGCTTGGTCGTAACCAAAACAACACCGTTCGCTCCACGTGAACCATAGACAGCTGTTGCAGAAGCATCTTTTAAGACATCAATGGTCTCTATATCACTCGGATTAATATTGTCAATGCCACCGGCCTGTAATACCATCCCATCGACTACATACAGTGGTCCCTGATCTGCAGTGATCGATCGCACACCTCTTATCGTTATACTACCTGTTGTTCCCGGACGTTGGTTCGAAGTGATATCAACACCAGCCACCTTACCCTGCATTGCCTGCAATGCATCTTTCACAGGCATTGCCTTCAGTTCTTTCTCACCCACACTGGCAATTGAACCCGTCACATCTTTCTTTTTCATCGTGCCATAACCAACCACCACGACTTCATCCATGACATCGACCTTTTGTGCAAGAACTATATTGAAGTTATTTTGACTACCAACAGAAATTTCTTGGGATTCGAAACCAAGGCTTCTGAAGGCCAATACATCCGATGGCAGCGCGTTGATGGTAAATGACCCATCGGCATTGGTCTTTACCGTCATGGTTTTGCCTTTTACCTGTATTGTCACACCTTGAACAGGTGAACCTTTTTCATCATTTACCTTTCCAGTCCTCGTAGTTTGAGCAAATAAATTTAACGTACACAACATCGCCATAAACAGCAAAAAAGTGTACTTCTTTACATGATGATCAAACCTAATTGTTAAATAGTTTATCATTAAAGTATTATTTAGGTATTATTTTATTCTTTCCCTTGTTGATCTTCGGTAGTGAAAATCGGTTTTCATTATACGAGATAATGAAAATGTTGTATGATCTTTACTTATTGCTTTATAGGACGACTGGCTTAAAAAAATAATCAGATTTCCCCTTAGGCTTATAATGTTGGTTAAAAGTAACAGGATGATTTGTAATAACCATCCTGTTCAATCCTGTCATTAGCTGGCGCCAAAAATAAAAAAATCGCCCTTAAATGCTAAGGGCGATTGAATTAATCAAAATATTAATATCCTGGATTCTGTGTATACAAGCCCGGACTATTGTCTAGTTCTGACTGTGGTACAGGATATAGGACGTAATTCGCTTGAAAATCTGACATCTGCTTTGCGACGTCCTCTTTCCTGATCCAAGCCTTCATGACAGATTCGACATTACCACTGCGGATCAGATCAAACCATCGTAAGCCTTCGCCAATAAACTCCCGTCTCCGTTCGTCCATCAGCTGTGATTTAGTGATATTGGTGAGTTCAGTTGTCAATCCAGCACGTTTTCGGATTTGATTGACGACCGCATCTACATCCGTTTGAATGTTCCCAGGGGCGCCATTCAATATGCACTCCGCCTTTAGCAACAGCAAATCACTATAACGAAATACAATATAATTGATCGGCCAATCCATTCGATTTGCAGGCACTTTGGTAAGGTCTACAAACTTCTTAACAAATGATCTTGTTTCAGCAACATTGCCATAGATATATCCTTGCTGAATACTGAACGTCTTTCTGCTGTCACCTGTATCATACAGCTTAAGCAGGTCATCAGATACTGGCCTGATTGTTAAGCCTCCTTGCGTGGCTAGCCCGAGTGAATTGAACCAATTATCAGGCACAAGCACCCAAGGAAATGTTGCCCCAACAACAGGATTAGCGCCGCTTGAATATTCAATATTAAAAATCACTTCCTTGTTGCGCTCATTACCGTAATCAAAAATGCTATTATAGCTGGTCAGCAAACTAAATTCATTGCTGTTGATCACCTCGTTGAACTGCTCCACCGCTTTCCCCCATTCGTTACTGTTCAAACCCGCACCTTCAACGCCCAATGTGGGTCCTGACCGTGTCATATAGACCAAGCCAAGCAACATTTTTGCGGCGTATTTATTGGCACGGCCTTTATCTGCAGCAGCGTACGCACTGGGTGCAGGCAGCGCATTAATTGCTTTGTTCAGATCTTCAATAATCAAAGCATACAACTCCTCCACGTTACTCCGGCCAATGCTTTTAGCTTGGCTGGCGGATACCACCTTGTCTATCCGTGGCACTTTGCCAAAGTATCGGATCAAATCAAAATAAAAAAATGCACGCAAGAACCGGGCTTCGCCTTCCATTCTATTGCGAAGGCTTTCATCAATAATAGCCGTGGAACCATTCGCCGCAAGTTGTTCCAAATAATTATTTACACGAAAGATGCCGTTAAAATTTGTTTGCCAAGCTTCTATCACATAGGGGTTACTCGCAATCGTTTTATGAAAACTGTTGATCCCTTCCCAATCACGCACTCCGCCGTCCGACACTGCGTACAAGTTATCCGATCGTGTTTCCGAGAGATTCATCAGGCGATCAGGATATCCTCGTGTACTGTTATATATAGCGTTCAATCCTTGAATAAAATCATTTGCTGTCTTAAAGTAGGTATCTGAAGTAGCACTCGAAATTGGTTGCTGGTTCAGATCCATTTTGCAAGATCCCAATAGACCTGCTATCAAAAAAAATAGGCTCAATTTTTTCATCGTTCTAAAAATTTACGTTTAAACCAAATGTCACTGTCTTTGGAATTGCCAGGCCCCCATAATCACCCGCCTCGGGGTAATCAGAGCTTCCGCTTAGATTTGTGTTTGAAGATTCCGGATTCACACCCCCGTCATATTTGTCCTTTCCCCAAAAATTCTCCAATGTCACGAATAAACGGACCAAACTAAGTTTGGACTGACTCCCCAATTTCAGGTCTTTTATATTATAACCAAGAGTGACGTTGCGTAAACGCCAATAGTCCGACGAATACAGCCAATCTGTATTTTTAATCCGTCCAAAAGTTGAATAAGCTTTTCCAACACGACCTTCTCCAGGATCCTCTTCCGAACGCCATCTATCCCGATAAAATCCAAGCGCATTGTCTGATGATCCTTGACCGGTACGTCCCAAGGCACGTCCTAATAAGGAATAGATATGACCACCATTCTGGCCTTGGAACATAAAACTCAAATCAAAATTTTTATACTTAAAGTTGTTGGTTATCCCCCATACATAGCTCGGGTTTGGATGTCCCACAATCACACGGTCATTCGCATCAATCACACCATCTCCATTGGCATCCACATATTTTGGATCACCTGCCTTTTGGCTACCATACAACGCAGCCCCAGCATCAATGTCTGCTTGACTCAATATGCCGTCTTGTTTAACGACATAAATACTATACATCGGCTCGCCAATCCGTAAAAGACTATGCTGGATATCAAATGAGGACGGTATTAAAATCTCCTTTTGCTCACCATCAAGTTTTGTTACTTTATTGGAATTATGACTAATATTAAAAGAAGTAGACCATGAAAAATCTGCTTTTCTGACCTGATGGGACGTGATCTCTAAATCCCAGCCTTTACTTTTCACCTCTCCTGCATTATCCAAATAGGAAGAAAAACCTGTCGAAAGCATGGAAGGAACATTTAGCAATAAATCACTGCTCTTCCGGGTATACCAGTCAAATGATCCTGTAATGCGGGAACCCAAAAGGCCAAAATCCAATCCCACATCATAAGTCCGCGATTTTTCCCATCTTAGATCCGGATTAATGATATTGCTTGGCGCCTGTCCAGAAACGGAAAGGCCATTTGACGAATAATTATAAAAGCCCAACAAGGCAATGCTACTGTAATCACCTATATTGTTATTCCCTGATTCACCATAGCTTCCGCGTAATTTCAGCTCATTGATAAAGGTAACTGGTTTCATAAAACTCTCCTGTGACAGACGCCAGCCCATGGACAACGATGGGAACCAACCCCATTTTGTATTGGATCCAAAACGCGATGAGCCGTCCCGACGAATACTTCCAGAAAGCAAATACTTACCGTCATAGGCATATTGGACACGCCCAAAATAAGAAAGCAAGACACTTTGTGTTGCGCCTGTTGAGGCAACTGTAGCAACTGCACCGTTCAAAGTTGCTATAGAACTATTGGTATAACCTCCCTGCGAGGTGATGGAAGAAGTTTCAAGTTTATCAAAATTATAGGCTTGCCCCAGCAAAGCGGTAATATCATGTTTGTCAAAATTGAGATGATAATTTAACGTATTCTCGTTTACAAAAGTTTGCTTTCGATACACACTGTTGGAGCCATAGGTAGCTTGATTCGGGTTGTTGGTTCGGTTAGCCAAAGTTCCGCCTACAGTGTAGGGCTGAAATCTATTACTTCTGCTATCGGTTTGATCCAAATTAACTGTAGTCTTAAAATTGAAGTTATCAAGAATATTGTACTGTCCGTAAACTGTCCCCAGTAAACGTGAAATTTTGTTTTCCCCGATATAATAATTCAATTTGGCAATGGGATCGTTTGTTGAAGTACTCCAAGGATATTTTTCATTGTCAAAAACGTTTACTGTTCCAGCAGGATGGTCCTGAACAGGTGACATCGAATAAATCTGATGCATGATATTATCCTTTCCTTCCACTCCGGGGTCATTTCCGATAGAATAGGTAGGTGCTAAGTTTAAACCAAATGCGAATTTTTTATTCGGTTTTACTTCAACGTTAGCTCTGGCAGTATAGTTTTTATAATCCAAGCCTTTCACAATACCTTGTTGATTGAGGTAATTCCCCGAGATATAATAATTGACAAATTCTGTCGCTCCCGAAGCCGCAACCTGGTAGTTTTGTATCACTCCTTTTCTATACGCTTCGTCTTGCCAATTGATAAGGTAAAGCCCGGGATGTCCGGGTTCCAGCCAACGGTCATCATACATATAAGATGTATTATATGTCCCGTCGGCGAGTCCCAATATTTTCCGTCGTTCGGCATTGCTTTGGCTTGCCAGCCTTCCGGTACCCGAGGCTTCCCATTGTGCATTGATCATCTCCACCGCTCTATCTATCCACTCTTCACCATTTAACATATCCAATTTTTTATAAGCCTCGGACATGCCTACGTATGAATTGAGACTTACTTTAGCCTGGCCGCTCTTCCCGCGTTTTGTGGTGATCAAAACAACTCCGTTTGCTGCCCGGGATCCATAAATTGCAGCTGCAGATGCATCTTTTAGGACTTCCACAGATTCAATATCGTTGGGGTTCATATTATCCAGCGGATTTCCTGAGGCATAGTTTCCCGAGCCGTTTTGCGAAGCCGTTGACAGTGGGAAACCGTCAATGACATACAAGGGTTCACTTCCAGCGGTAATAGAGCCCGATCCCCTGACCTGAACACTTAACCCTTTTCCGGGAACACCTGTAGATTGCTTAACCCGTACACCGGACATCTGTCCGATCAGGGCTTGATCAACCCGTGCAATAGGGCGCTCATCGAGATTCTCAGCATTAAACTTTGAAACCGGAGCTATAAGGTTAGTTCGTTTTTGGGATCCATAGCCAATGACGACAACCTCATCCAATGCTTCTTGTTTCGGCAACAACTCAACACGTAGAAATGCTAATGTTGATACGCGGACTTCTTTCTGCTGGTATTCCACAGAACGAAATACAATGTTGTCACCAGATTTTGCATGAATACTGAAATCACCATTTTGACCGCTTGCCCCTTCATTTTTGCCATTTACCTGGATTGTAACGCCACTGATCGGCTGATTTTTATTATCAACAACTTTTCCCGTCAATGTCCCCTGTGCATACAATACATGCGTAAAAGCCATTTGAGCCACAACAATGGCCCCATATCGCATTATGTTTTTCATGGATTGAGTTTTTTAATTATTAATCTGATTTATATTGGTAAATCAATTTAAAAGAACTCGTTTGATTAACTGCCCTGAACTTACATGATAACCAGACAATTGCAAATTTTAAAAACTTAAAACGCACTCTGTTTTGTATATTTTAACCATCAAAATTGTAAAAAGTAATGTCCAAAAAAAAGCCTCGTTTTATACGAGGCTTTCAATAGTGCTTACTGCTTTTTGCTTTTAATAACTCCAAATGGTAACAGGTCCAATCAGACCGCTTTCCATGGGTTTCCAGCCGCTTGCATCAAAATCTTTATAATTGATATTGACAAAATTGATTTCGTGATAATTTCGCCAGGCAACTTTTTTACGGTCTAAATAGCTGATACGGTTTGCCATTAAATTGGCAACCTCTATGCGAATCTTGTTTTCCCCATTGACAAGCATTGTTGTAATATCTAGCTGAAACGGAATAGACCATAACACACCGGCCTCCTTTCCGTTGACATAGACCTTTGCACTTTCAGCAACACGACCCAATTTCAGTAGATAGGATTTTGATTGATCCTTATTGATCGAAATTGTTGTTTCATAAGCCCCTGTTCCGGAAAAATTGACAGCATCTTGGTCTCCCCAATCTGTCCAGGAGGAGAGTTGATCGAGCTTTTTAGCCTTTGGTAAAACAGGTCCACCAGCAATAAAACTCACTTTCCAATCGCGATCCAATTGCGCCACTTGGTTTAACTCGTCCTGATAACGAAAGGGTTCTCCGGCCTGTTGCACTGAGGCAAGGACTATCCAGGAATAGCCAGATGGAATCTGCACCCGTATTTTGCCGTTAGCTGATGGCAACTGATATGTCCGCCCAGTTTGGGGATCTAACAGCGAATAATGTGAAGCCTGTGCATTTAGTGTAATGTTACGATCAACGGTCTGTCCACTATGATTGACCAAATAATAATACCTGTCCTTACCAGCGGCTCTGCGTGAAAACTTCAACCCTGTTTGGTTAATCCGTTCTGGTGCGATCTCTTCTGTTTCGAGCGCCGAATTGACATCTGTCGTAAGATAGATTTTGCCTCTTCCAAAAGCTGTATACTGATTCGCTTTATCCTTTTCGAAACCTAGCGATGCAATTAATTTATTAAACAGTGTACGACGTTCCTCTAATTGGCTATATCCGGGAATCTCTTGCGGTAATTGCTGGAAGATGACAGTTGCGCCTTGGTTGGCCATTTCCAGGATTTTCTGCAGTGTCACTTCAGAAAAATAATGACAGGCAGGTATATAAATTGCCCGATAAGGGATCGCATCCTTTGAGGTTTGTAATTTCCCCTCGTTTACTGTAGTTCCCGCCAGAATTTTATCTGTTGCAAAATCAAAGCTATAGCCCCGTTTCTGCAGCTGAACACTTTGTTTATAAAATTGCGTCGGATGTAACCACTCGTCAACATCATGAACCTTTAATGCCTTATCCATTCCCTTGGCATTATTCCAAATATCATAAATGGGCCAATATACCAGCAGTTCGTTGTCAGCACGCGTAGATTGCAAGATAGATTGCACACGTGTAATATATTGATTCAAACCGGTAAGGTGGTCCCAGAACGAATTTTGTGGAACAAAATTAACGGAAGCATAGAACAACCATCCGGGAAAAGGTACATTTTTCGGCGAATAGGTTGTCCCATGATAGAATACATGATTCACTCCAGCAAGGAATAGTTGTTCGACTTCTGGTTTCGTTTGTGACAAAGAAGTTTTAAAATGTTCCGTCAGCCAGGTGAATGTTTCCGAAGAAGTATATTTTTTACCGTATACATTTGTTGCCGACGTCGCAAATTTCGCCATCATGGGGTCTGGATCCACATTACGGATATCAGCAGTATCCCGTCTTAATCCAGGAATATCAAAACTGCTGGATCCAAAGGTTTCACACTCCGCAATATCTGTATCCGCATACAAATCAATAAGATTTCCTGGAGATCCATGGGCTTGATTTTTTGAGACTGCGCTAAAGCGATGGGCAAAATCCGTAAATGGGGTCAAAAAATTCTGGGCAAGCAGTATATCCACAACTTCACGATAATCCGATTTAAGGCCTGCTGTTTTAGCTTCATTCTTGCCCTTACCTGCAAAATCCAGGAGATGATCCTGTAACCTATATCCCTTTATCCGTTCGAATGATTGCAAAAACTCATCCGTCCAATTCGCACCGTATACTTCGTAGCTATCGTTAAAAAAAGCACGTACATGCAATGGTTTGTCCTGAAAAGCTTCGGCAAATCTATTGAAATAAGATGCCACAGAATGCTTCCCCAGGTGATCCAACGTATATCCTTCTCCTCCCGGAGCGGCACGTTTGACTTTCTGCCCTGTTCTACCAGAAAAGACAGCTATTAAACGAATATCGGTAGGGGCTTCCCATGTTCCAGCAGTCTTTGAAATATGATCATCCAGATTAATCTCGCTATTGTCGGCTCTAAATGCCCGTAATGCCTGCAAAAAGAAATAATGTTGTTTAGGATCCTTAGGCTTTAAGGGAAAGGTGACTTTTTCACCTTTTTTTAATTCAAATTCATCTAGGATCAATTTGGTAGCGGCATCCTTTTCTTTGATTTGAGGTCCCCCAAATGGCCAACCAGTTCCCAAATTAATATCCACTCCCATGCCCAAGGCATTGGCCTTATCCGTTGTTACCCCCAACATATTCATCCATTCTGGTGAAAGAAAGTTCAGGTAGCTGGATTCAAATCCCTTAGCGCCATAAATAGGTGTTACCTCAACTCCACCAAAACCACTTTTTTCAAATAAGGTTAATTCGCGTTCGAGATTAGGTCGGTCCACAGCCGAACCGAGCCACCACCAACGCGTCCAAGGCCTCATTTCTTTGGTAACTGCTGGCCATAAATCCTGCGCCATCGTTCGACCGACAGCCAACAGATTACAAGCAAGCACTAATGATATATAAATTTTCTTCATGTTACAATTGGCCTAATCTAGGTGAAATACTTTTTTCAAACTGACCGATACTGGAGAATGATCGGCATGTACTTCCATGATATCATACATATAATCCCACCATTGCTGAACAATAGCTTCCTTACCCAACTCTTGTGACGAATGTCCTGCTAAATATTGAACAGCAAATAGAGTGTCTGTCTCCTCATCCAAAAAAATGGAATAATCAGACACCCCATTTTCGCGTAATAAGGTTATTAATTCTGGCCAGATCGCGTCATGTCTCCGCTTATATTCCGCAGACATTCCCGGTTTCAATTTCATTTTAAATGCTATTTTCTCCATTTCTTTTAAGTCTTCAACTATTTTATGATCGACAAATTTTCTTAATTGGCCAATACCTGATGTATGTCAGCTTCGATAATGCTCAAGGTGCCTTTGGCATTCGCGTCATTACGGGCCACACCATCATCAAGTTTCTTGCCCCCCATTTCAACCTGATTATTTTCCCTCGTGGTAAAAGGTGCATTTTTAAGTTTTATTGTTATTTTTTCACCCCTTGTACGCGGAAATGACAAGGTACAATAGCCTAATGTCACATCTGTATTGCCGTCGAAAACAAGTTTTTCGTCCACAAAAATCTGCAATGGATAAGATCTTGATCTAAAATTATTCAGTTTCAGGTCAACTTCATCAATATCGGATTTTTCCTGCAAAGTATATGTAATCCAGGCGGTACCTAGTTGTCCGTCATTGACCCAATCCGACAGTTCATTGTCGTCATAAGATTGTGATGCTTTCTCTTGATTGGCACCAGCAGCAACTGCACGGATTTTGAGACTTTTTTTCAGTTGCACCAATGTGGGGTTCGCAGGACTTGGTCCACGCGCTAAAAATGAAGGCAAATTTTCGTTAGATTCCTTGACGAAATAATCCGCCATGGTTTTGAGCGGTTGCACCGTCCAAACGGTTGAATCTGACAGTAAACCACTTGATGTCGCCTTCAACATCACACGCCCCGATTTATCGTACTTTGTGCGAAGTAATACACGATTTACACCAGCCTCCACAGGAAGTGAGGTAGCTAAAATATAGTTATCAGGCCCCTGGGCGATACCCCCGCGCCAATCCATCGGTCCATCCAACTTAAAGTCAATCGTATTAGAAGCCAATGGGCAACGTAATCCGTTTTTGTCAAGCACTTCGACTTCTGCCAATACCATATCGTTACCATCAGCAAATAAGCCATTTTTACCATGTTGCGCCGTCAAACGGATTTTGTAAGGCTCACCTGTTGTTTTTAGTTCTTTCTTATTTAACAACTTTCCATCTTTTGTGAATGATTTTGCCGTCAATACGCCGGCCTCAAAATCAACGGCTGGAAATCGGTATAGGAAGTCGTATAGCTTTTCCGCTTCTTTCTGTACTTTTCCGTTCACAGCTAATTCGACCCGATCAGCGGCCGAAACGACCAATACATCTTTTTTCGTTCCGGGAGCATAGTTCCAGTGTCCTACCAGGTACAAGCCTTTTGGATCAGGAGCGATCCAGCCATCCCACATCACCTGGTGGGCAAAGTAAGCATCTTTGGGAATACGCATGGCGTCTACTTCACCACTTCTTCTATAATTCTCTTTTCCCCTAAAATGGGTATTGGAATCCGAGAAAATAATATTGACACCGCCCGAATTTACGCGATCACCAGTGCCCGGACGCATCTTCCAATATTCCCACCAACGGTGTACCGCTTCAACAACATAAGTATCTTGATTCCTGTTATAATCACTGGCATCTACACCTTTATAAAGCGGGCCTTCACCATCCTTATGAAAAGGATAACTCAATTCGTCCCAATATTTACGTAAGGCCTCATCTCGCATATATTCGGTTGCGATCATGGGATGACGCGCACTTTTATTGATATACAACATTTCACCACCATACTCAGCTAGCTTACTATCCAGCATTTCACGTGAGCCAATTGCCCGTCCGCCAGCTGGATCGTATTGATCACGAATAGTCTTCATCTCTGCCATATGTTCCTCCGAAATCGATTCGTTTCCACATTCATAAAACAAGACACTTGGGTTATTCCGATAATAAATAATTGCATCACGCATAAGCTCCGTTCGCTGCTCCCAACGTCTACCTTGGACATCTTTTTCGGCATCTCCTGCAGGTAGCATTTGCATCAGTCCCACGCGGTCGCAGGATTCAACATCCTGTTTCCAAGGTGTTACGTGCATCCAACGAACCAAATTGGCATTGCTCTTGACCATCAGTCCATTGCTAAAATCACTTAACCAAGGTGCTACAGACAAACCAACAGCAGGCCATTCATTACTTGTACGCTGTGCATAGCCCTTCATCATCAAAACCTGATCATTCAGATAGACCATGCCATCTTTAAAAGCCGTTTTTCGAAATCCTGTTTTCGTCTTTACAGCGTCTATAGTTTTGTTGTCCTGTACAATTTTTGTCGTAACCGTATAGAGATAGCCATAACCCCAGCTCCAAAAATTAACCTGATTCATGGTTGAGTTCATGGTCAATTGTTGTGTTTGATTGGCAGGAAGATTGAACTTTTTTGAAAATGTTTTCACTAATTTTCCTTCGGCATTATGTACTTCGGCAACAAAGTTGACCAGACGCGATTGCAGGGTTTCATTCTTTACCTCCGAAGAAACAAAAAGATCCATTGTCTTTTCAGGGATATTTATGTTTTTCGCATACACATAAACACCTGTAGTCTTCAAATTGGAATACAATGGTAAAGTCTGATAAATTTTGGAAGTAAAGTGGATCCACACATTTTTTGGAATTCCACCATAGTTTGCATTAAAGTTTTTATCGTTCCATTGATACGTGCTATTTGTTGCCTTTTCACGATAGCTCCAACTATTGTCTATACGTATGGCCAAGATATTTTCGTGATCGCGATCAATCAGGTCCGAAATATCAAGTCCTGCTGCCATAACGCCATTTTCATGACGACCAATAAATTTTCCATTGAGATAAAATTCTCCGCCAAAGCGAATCCCTTCAAATTCCAAAAAGACCTTATCGGAAGTAATTCCCTTGGGAATACTAAACTTTTTTCGATACCAAACAATAGTTGTCGAAAGGTCATGTATCGCTTTTGTGAAAGCTTCATCTTCATTCCATGCTTGAGGCAAGGCAACCTGCTTCCATGCCCGATCATCGAAGCCTGTCGCAGAAGCATCACTAACATCGCCAATATGGTAACGCCAGTCAGCGTTGAAACTAAAAGTCCTCCTCCCCGCTTGAGCATATGTACCGAATGAAAGCAGCAGGCAACAAAAAATAAACAGGAACCTTTTCATCTTATCTTGACAACATTTTATAAACCTCTGTCCCCCCCAATAAAAAACAACCCAAACCGTAATCTTCAAAATCCGGTTGACTTGAAAAACTGACGGGCTGACCATCCTTAGGTTCTTTCCCTGTTCCTTGTAAATAGCCCAAAAACCCAGAAGGGTGTACCGCTTCTGCTAGCATTGCTTTCCATGCCTTTTCTACAACAGGGCGATATATTTTAGCATCCAGGAAACCATTATTGATACCCCAGGCCATACCATAGACAAATAATGCTGTCCCTGAGGTTTCCCGTCCGCCAAAATTATTGGGATCATGCAGGCTAACATTCCAAAATCCATCTTGTCTTTGGATAGGAACAAGTGCTTCCATCAATGCCTTATAATCCGCTACATATTCTGCTCGATGTACTTCGTTTTCCGGAATTAAAGATAGTACCCTCACTAAAGCTGCTACCACCCATCCATTACCGCGTGACCAATAGCAGTCCTCACCATTTGGTTCTTTGTAGGGAGGAACAAAATCTTTATCGCGCCACCAAAGTTTATCGGTCTGATTATATAGGCCTCCACCTTCCTGCGTTTTTGAATGATGATACATTTTATACATGTAATCAAAGTAAGTTTGATCCTTCGTCATTACACCCAGTTTGGCATAAATTGGCATGGCCATTTGTATGGCATCAATCCAAGTCCAATCGTCTACTTTTCCAGATTTGATAATATAATCTATATTGGCTTTAATCTTTTGGATACGCTCAGGCTTTGCTTCAATCTCATAGAGATCCAGGTAGGTTTGCCCACAAGCCTGGTCATCGGCATTTCGAGTTTCTAAACCGTTGCGCATCCCCCAATCATGTTTATTTCCCCAATCCACTGCATAATTGTAGTATTCGTTGTTTTTATCAATCTGATAAAGTGCCATGAGCCCTTCGTAATAAACGGCCCGGGTCCAGATGTTGCTCGGCCGCCAACGGTTGGTGTAGATCGGTTTCCCTGTGTCTGTCCATTTGTTCATGAAATAACGATTGGTCAACTGCAACGATTGGAGTACATCTACAGCAGATAATTCCTGCTTCTGTTCGACAACTTTCTTCGTCGATGAACATGCTGAAAGGAAAAATGCAATCAATAAAGTGGTCGTATAAGTATTAAATATTTTCATGTTTTTCTTTATATAATTATTCATAACGGGAATTCCTTTTTTTTCTGAAAGTGTCTGATCTTATTGGCCAGAGAGAACCTTCTTTTGCTTTCACTGCTGTTGGTGTCTGCGAAATCATGAAGGTTTTTGAGCGAGCTGCTCGTAGGGTATCACACCAACCCTTTTCGCCCAGTTTTCATAGATCTGAACCATTTCTCGGTATATTTTCGGAAAAGAGGCTGATAAGTCTACTGTTTCACTTCTATCTTTTTCTATATCATATAAATACCACCTATTTTCAGGATAGGAAGAGACCAATTTCCATTTTCCTTTGCGCACAGCTTTGTTACCTTCGTGCTCAAAACAAATTTCCCTATCCATATCCTTCTGTTGCTCATTCCATAGCGGAAGCAAGGAGGCCCCTTCCATCGGTTTAATCGTATTACCGGCATAATTTTTAGGATAGTTTGCTCCCGACCATTGTGCTAAGGTTGGCATGATATCGATCAAATGGGCTGGCCTATCAAACTGTTTTCCTTGAGGCAGAAACTTGGGGCCATATGCGATAAAACTGGTTGCATTGCCACCCTCAAACTCCCAATGCTTGAACTTTTTGAAAGGGGTATTGCTCACTGCAGCGCCTTCGATTCCATAAGCTGTAAAAGAACGTGGATGACTAGCAGGAAATTCATTCGCAGCTCTAATTTCTGCCGTAAATCCCGCATTGGTTATTGTCTCATTGCTCGCCCCGTTATCAGAGAGAAAAATGAAAACAGTGTTGTCCAACTGCCCTTTTGATTGGAGATAATCAACCAGTCGGCCAACATTCTGATCCAATTCGTCTACCATCGCCGCGTAGACAGCCATCTTTTCATCCCATTTTACTTTTTCTTCCCAGCTGCAATCATTCCAATTTCGCAAGGTGGTATCCATTGGAGACAATTTGGTCGTTGGTGGCACTATCCCTAACTGCTGCTGTTTTTGAAAACGCTTTTCACGGATAGCCTCCCAGCCTTCCATATATTTACCCCGATACTTTGCAATATCCTGCGGTTTGGCATGTATAGGCCAGTGGGGCGCCTGAAAAGCGAGGTATAGAAAAAAAGGATCCTCTTTTTTCGTTTCCAAATGCTCGCCAATGAAAGCCATCGCATAATCCGTATAGGCATCCGAGCTATAGTAATCTTTTGGCGGAACGATCGTCTCATTGTCTAAAGCTATCGTCAATGTTTGTTTGGGACGATAAGGCCGGTTTTCAAAGTAGCTGTTTGCTCCATCAATTAGCCCATAGTAGCGCTGAAATCCACGCTGCCGAGGCCAATTTTCTTTTTCCTGTCCAACATGCCATTTCCCAGCCATATAAGTTCCATAACCTGCGCTTTTCAATAGTTCGGCCAATGTGACCGAGTTTCTATTTAAATAGCCCTGATAGGCAGGAAAAGGACGCTTGTTCATCATATCGCCCACACCTGCCTGATGCGGATACAATCCGGTCAATAGAGAAGCACGTGATGGACAACAACGCGAAGCATTATAAAAGTTAGTCATCTTAATACCATCCTTTGCCATTTTATCCAAATGTGGGGTCTGAATTTCGGAACCAAAACAACCTAAATCAGCATAGCCCATGTCATCGGCCAGAATCAACACAATATTGGGCCGTTGCTGTGCACGGACTGTAAATACTGTGAGCAGAAAGAAGATCGTCAGCGGAAAGGTAGATTTTATCATACTACATAAATTTCTTTAGTCCGATTTTGGTTTGTGCTTTCAATTGTTCAGCAACGAGTTTAGCATTTAGCAAAGCACCTGCTTTAATTGTGTGGGTCGCATCTTTAGGATCAAAAAATTCTGTTTCTACTTTCTTTTTCCCCAATGTTTCATACTGGGCTATCACTTGATCCTGCAAGGGGATAAAAAACGCATTAGCCTGTTGTGCAGCTTCTTTTGCCCATGTTGCATAATCCGATTTACGCACTTGGTTTCCTTCCCAGGCATTGCGCGGAATAGGTGAACAAATAATTGCTGTGGCTCCTTTGTCTTGAATATTTTTCACAAATCGACGTAAGTAAAAACCATAACTATAGACAACTTCATGTTGCTTCAGCAATGGATTATACACTTCTTGGTAATCGTCGCCATTTCCTTTTATCGTTCCACGAGCACGTAACGTATCCACAATAGGACTTGAATCATTATGTCCAAATTGCATAAGGACAAAATCGCCCGGCTGTATGCTATCCAGTACCCTCTGCCAAAGCTTTGGATTGTTATAAAATGTCCGGGTACTTGTTCCCCCCAAAGCACGATTCTTGACATTGATCTTATCCAATGTAAAATACTGACCGATCAAACTTCCCCAGCCCCACTGTCCATTGGCCCCATTTCCCTGTCCGTTTTTTACGGTGGAATCACCAATAATAAATAAGGTCGGTTTATGCTGTTTTTCCAAAAAAGACATACTGATTACAGCGAAAAGGACCGCAGCCCAAGGCAACAATTTCAATTTCATCTTCGTTTTTATTTAATGTATTGTACTAATTGGCTTTTAATCCTCCGAAATCCTTCGATAACAGACAATGCATTTTCTCTTGCTCCAGCTTTATTCGTATGCGTATGGTCACCTGGAAAATAATTGGATTTTACCCGTTCAGCACCAAGCTGATCATATTTATCTGCGGTAATACTATTCAGATCCAAAAAAGGAACGCCCTGTTCTTCTGCAATCTGCCTAGCCCACAAGCCAAAGTCGTTGTCGGCTCGTTTCACCTTACCTTGATTATCCCATTGGTTGCGCGGAATCATGGATAACAAAATTGGTGTTACCCCCTTTTTCTTTGCTTCAATCACAAAACGACGCAGGTTTTCACCGTAAGTGTGCACGGTCTCCTTCTTTCCATTTCCCCAATCCAGCACAACGGAGTCCTGACCAATACCCCGCAGCACACCCCGATAGCCTTGTTTGCTGGTATCGGGCTTACTGCCCTCGTTATGGCCAAACTGAATCAATAAAAAATCTCCCGGCTTGAACAAAGAATCAACTTTTGCCCATCTTCCTTCTTTGACAAATGTTCGTGTACTACGCCCCGCCATCGCATGATTGTCTACACGGATTCGTGTCGTATCCAATAATTCAGGAAGCAGGGTACCCCAGCCCCAATATTCCTTATTGCTGTTCTTAACGGTCGAATCACCGATAAGATAAATCGTAGGTCTATCTTGCTGTTTTGCAAAGGATATCAAAAGAACGGCTGTCAGTGCCATCCCTATCCATTTTATTGTATGCTTCATTTGCTAACTTATCTATTTCTTTTAGTCAAAAAATCCAAATCGCGCTTCCAAATTTCTATTTTTTACGGGCATACTTAACCAGCTGAATGTTCGGCTTGACCGGACGATCCATACCTGCCCCCAGATAATACCCCGTATGTGGTGGTTGATTGTAAGCCACATTCTGCCATGCTATGCTCAAGCGATACTGTGGATCATGCATCAACGTATATACCCTTTGCGTTGTAGGGATCGTTGTTGTATAGATACGTAGGCTTTGGTTGTCATCTGCACGTAGGATCAATTCTTCACGCCAATCGCCAAAGATATCCGCGCTCAGGTTAGGTGTACTTTTAGTTCCATTGATCGATGATGCTCCAATCCCCGTAAAGATTCGTTCTATTTTCCCATTTTTATATTTTTCAATATAGTTACTGTTTAAAAGTTCCCGGCTCAAATCAGCATCCCACCAAATCAAAAAATTGGTCGATCTCGGAGCCGGCCCTACACGATTACCTTTGGTATCGTACATATCTCTAGATCCCAGCCACCACAGATACGCCCCTTTATGATCGGGATCTATATTTGCAGCAACACCGCGGGGAATATCTTGGTCTATTGCACTTTTAAACAATATTGCGCCAGTTTTGGCATCCAATAAAGCCACGCCGGTCCCTTTCCGCCCTCCTTTCAGTTCATGTATTCCAAAGATCTCCAGGCCGGGTCTTTCAGGATCTAGGTCACCGACATGCAGCGCATCACCATGTCCCAGTCCTGTACTGTATAGACCTTTGCCATTATCATCAATAACCATCGAACCAAATACAATTTCATCTTTGCCATCCTGGTCAACATCCGCGACCGTAAGATTATGATATCCCTGTCCGGAATAAGGATCTTTACGAACTTTGCTATCAAATACCCAGCGGTTCACTAATTTTTTATCTTTAAAGTCCCACGCTGCCAGAGCTGTCCGTTCATAATATCCCCGCGTCATCACAACACTTGGATGTACACCATCCAAATAGGCTACACAAGCTAAAAATCGATCGCTGCGATTAGCATTTGTATCTCCCCATGAATTTAGCTCTCCACGTTCTGGTAGATAATCTACAGAGCTTAGGGCTTTGCCCGTCAATCCATCAAATACGGTTAAATATTCAGGTCCTTTCAATATGCGACCAACAGTCCGCGAATTTAATACGGTATCACGCCAATCGGCCTGGGCATCACCAATGACATTTCCCAGTCCATCTTTCGTACCGTCGGCCGTTTTGCAGACCAGCTCCGCACGGCCGTCACTATCGAGGTCGTATACCATAAATTGGGTATAATGTGCTCCTTCCCGGATATTTTTACCCAAATTGATTTCCCAGAGAAAAGTACCATCTAGTTTATATGCCTGAAAAATAGGTTCCGAAGTAATCCCATTGTGTGCGTTGTCATGTCCAACACCCGTCTGATGAACAATCAGTTCGTAAGTCCCGTCGCCATCCAAATCACCTACAGAAATATCACCAGGAGTGTACCCTTTGGGAGTACGTAAAGGAATATTTAAGTATTGCTGTACTTTTTGATCTTTCGATAAGGTCAATTTAGCGACTTCTTTTTCTTTACCTCCGGTTACTATATCCAAAATGTAAGTAACATCTTGATTCAAATCGACATGATCGTCCAAAAAATTAGTCCCTTTGGTCAAAGGTGAAGTATTTAGTTTTTTCTGCTTGCCATTCCCTTCCTTTCTATAAATTGCAAAGGCCGTATCAAAATCGTCAGTGCCAAGCAAACGCCAGCTTAAAAAAACAGCGTTGTCCGTCGTTTTTACACCCACCATCCCCCGATCCAAAAACTCCATTTTACGTTGGCCTGAAACGGCTAGGGAACCGATCAGTGCCCCAGTCAAAAGAATAAGTTTTGTCTTCATAATTCAAGGTCTAAGCCACAGCAATATGCTGGTACATATTATTATTGCTTTTTATTATTAACAGTTACATTATTTAGGACAAAGTTTTTAATATATTCCCTGTGAATCGCTGGATCTTTGGCTGCACGCACGTGCATATTTTGAAATGTAAAATCCGACAGCACATATTGTTCCGAATTGAGGACATCGAATAAGATGTCGCAATCCAGATCTATATTGCGTAGGACAATATTTCTTGCATAGGACATTTTAATATCTTTCTCGCCCTTCAAATCAAAAAATTGGGTCCAAGGTTTAATAAACAACATGCTATTGACATTTCCCTTTACATTTTCGATCAAAATGTTTTCATATTCTTGTGGCGTATCCGGCCGCATCTTTAACTGCAACAGCTTGCGTGCTTTATCTAAGGTATTGTTCCTAAAAATCACATTATAACTATGGATAGATTCACTACCGCAAGTCAGTGCGCTATGACAAAATCCAAAGAAACAATTCTCAATAATAATATTTGAATTAGGTCCATTATTAGGATCTTTGTCGGACTTAGGCCCTTTACCACCTTTTAATGCAATCGCATCATCGTTAACGGATAAGTAACAATCCTTAATCAACACATTACGGCAGACATCCAAATCGATCGCATCTGAACTAGGCGCTTTCACAGGTTCCTTGGGCGCCGAAATGTGCAAACCGATCAATTTGAGATTTTCACATTTATAATAATGTGAGGTCCAAAACGGTGAATTGATCAAACGAATGCCCGAAATTTGTACGTCCTTGCTATTGGAAACATAAAGTAAGCGTGGGCGCATCTCGTCCATATTTGTGCATTGTGGATTAAACTGTCTTCGAAGCCAAAAAGATCGCCAGTAGCGCAACCCGTTTCCATCGAGTGTGCCTTTACCCGAAATTGTAAATCCATCCACCTGATCCGCATTTACAAGCGCCAAAAAATATTTCACTGTCTGACCTTCCATTCGAGTCTCCGCTAGCGCAAAATCTGCGATATCATCACTTCCTTTTAACACAGCCCCTTCTTCCAAGTGCAAGTGTGTCTTTGGTTTAAAAAATAATGAACCACTCAGATAGATCCCTTTAGGTACGACGACGACACCGCCTCCACTTTCATATGCTTTATCAATTGCTTGTTGGATTTTGGCAGTTTGTACGATGGTGCTATCTGCGACCACACCAAAATCCGTGATGAGAAATTTCTTTCCGAGCGTTCCGATCTCAGTCGATTTTACAGTCTCGAACCATTTTGAGATTGCTGTTCCGTCCGGAAACTTTCCTTGCGCATGTGCATTGGACAAAATCGCAATTGATGTGAGTAGATATAAAAATCGAAAGAATTTTTTCATCATATTTAGTTTTTTTAAGTCTTGTTTCCCCGCTTGTCTACAGCTTAATTAAAAAGTGTAGACAATGCCTTCGAATTGATTAGCGTATTTAAGGATGCTTAAACTAGTAGCTAGTTTTAAAAGTATCAACATTTTTAACAAGAGCCGTCCTGTAGTATCCTGAACAAACCAGACAGTACAGTCAGAAAGTGCTCGTTTTCATGTATAATAAGGTTAAAAACAGGGATTCAACGTCATTCGTAATATATTTGTTATAGAATTCTCAACCCCAACCCCACACCAACTTATGACCAACTCCTAACTGTAACCACGTTGAGTGCACAGTGAGTCCACGTTGAGTCCACCTTTTGGATGTTGATTCACCATGCTCTCACCTTTTTAACAATCCGCTTGCAGTCAGGAGTTGATATGGATTTGGTGATACCTTATCCTTAAGAAAATATATCCAAACCACCTTGTACTGTCCTGCTTGGTAAAATTAGGTTCCCCCTTGATTGTTCCTTATTTTTAGTCTTTATTGTTTTTAACCAATTGCTTAGGACCTCCTGATGAAAAATAAACTGGATATTCCATATAGCCTTAAAAAACACAAACCGAGCTTGCGTGCTCACGAAATAATTATTAACATGAAATATAAATCAATCTTCACCCTTATTTTACTATCGATCGCTTTTACTCGATTGAGCGTCGCGCAGATCAGCAAAATCAACCAAGACGATATTAAAATCAAAGCTCCTTTTGAAATCCCAGTATTTAAGGTCCCAAATTTCGAGCATTGTAAAAACTACGATATCCGCGATTTTGGTGCACGTCAGGGTGACAAGGAAAGTACTACCGCAGCAATTGCGAAGGCCATTGCGCTAGCGACAACATCGGGTGGCAATATCATTATTCCTCCAGGTGAATGGTTAACAAAGGCAATACACCTAAAGAGCAATGTCAACTTACATGTCAGTGCAGGAGCAACACTATTTTTTTCGGGCGACCCGAAAGACTATTTACCTGCTGTTCACAGTAGTTGGGAAGGGCTGGAGTGCTATAATTATTCGCCATTGATCTATGCATACGAAGCGACAAATGTTGCCATTACCGGTAAGGGAACCATAAAAGCAGATCTGACTGTTTGGGAGAAATGGTTTCCGAGACCAAAGCCGCACATGGAAAGCATCAAAAATCTCTATAATTGGGCACAAGAAGGGATGCCTGTGGAACAGCGTATCATGGTCAACGACACATCTAACCTTAGACCTCAGTTTATTCAATTTAACCGTTGCCAACATGTGAGAGTCGAAGATATCAAGATCCGAAACAGTCCTTTTTGGACCTTGCATCTCTACCTAACGAAAGATGCGCTTATCCGTAGCATCGACATCTACGCCCATGGGCATAACAATGATGGAATTGACCCAGAAATGAGTCAGAATGTATTGATTGAAAATTGTGTATTTGACCAAGGGGATGATGCTATTGCCTTGAAGTCCGGTAGAAATCCCGAAGGCTGGCGGTTGAAAACGCCAACAAAGAATATTGTGATCCGCAATTGTGAGATCCGTGACGGTCATCAGCTCCTTGCCGTTGGGAGTGAACTCTCGGGAGGGATTGAAAATATTTACGTAAACAATTGCACGGTACTGCCGAATGAGAAGCTCATGCATCTACTTTTCATCAAAACCAATGAACGTATGGGCGGTTACGTTAAAAACATTTATTTTTCAAATATCAAAGCCCAAAACGTAAAGGAAGGTATACTTGGAATAGATACGGATGTGCTCTATCAATGGCGCAACCTGGTACCAACCAAAGTAAAAAAACTGACTCCAATAACGAATGTCTATCTTTCCCACATTAAAGCTGAAGTAGGGCAGTTTGTCTCGAAGATCAATGGCAATCCCGAACTTCCAATTCAGACCGTACAATTGAAGGATGTACATCTTAAAAAAACAACATCAACCGCTATTCAAAATAAATACGTCAATGATTTTTCCTACACGAATAGCGATAAAAGTGAATAAAGCACAACCTTTTGGGGTTCAAGAAACCTAAATAAGCATTATTGAAAAGAATACATACTATTAGGGTTACACCATAAAAAAGGGCTTTTCTATTAACATAGAAAAGCCCTTTTTTATGCATTATTCTTTTAATCTGTCAATACATTAACCTTAGGCATCACAAATTGTGTGTTTTCTTTTTCGCCTTTTGGGGTTCCAAAGTAAAAATAGAGTGTCCGGTTAATCCTTTTATCCATTTGATTAAGCTCACCCGCGGGTCCATTCACGGCAGCATTTCCATTAATTCCCAATGCCAGTTTTGTTCCAATAGGGGGAATAGCATCTAAAAAGGAAATATCTCCAGACGGCAATTGCGGATATCCTTTAGGACCGGAAATTCCGTAAAACTCGAACAATCGCACAAATAAATCTTCCTGATCTGTTGCGACCAAAAACTTGCCTTGCACTGTATTGAATTGTACCCAGCTAACATCGGAGAAGTAGCCTTTAAATTCAGGAAATGCCCATGGACCAATACCGGCTTTTCCATCATTGTACATTTTTTCCCATGTATTTAGGGTGACACCTTGCATCCTATTCTTCCATACGCGATACGGCCCATTACCGAGCCATTTGGCCCCAATAATATAGTTTTCAGGAAAGTTGAAGCTTACTCCGGCATAAGGCACCGTTTTTTTCATATTGTAAGCATAATCAAGTTTCAACCAGCCGTCTGGCCGCATCGTCCAACGGATAAAGCTTAGATTGCCATCAAACATAAACTCAACAACTTCATTTTTTCCATCCTGCCAACGTTTAGCACTTTTCAGCTCCGACTGTCCATCAATAAGCACCGGGCCATTATTAAAAGCTAATTTCATGCTATAATCATTGGCCAGATCAACCAATAATCCTGTTTTTTTGGAGATAAAAGCTGTTATTCCGTTTGCCTTGAGGATATAATTCACACTGTCCTCTTTCGCTTCAACATCGGTCGAAGATTTTAAAGGTAGAATTTCAGCTGTAAGAACCTGATTGGATTTTACACGCCATGTCCAAGTATAAATTTCCTCCCCATGTGGGTCAGTTGCCGTCAATATTAGCGCATCATACTGTTTCCAGTCTGCAGGCAAATTCAATTGCACGTTTCCTTTTTGAGTCGGAGCCAATACAGGACTACTTATCTTTAGATTCAACACTGAGTCCACCCCCGCTTCTTCGGCATAGGGCTGTTTATAAGTAATCAATTTACCCTCAAACCTGCAATCTTTTAGGTCGGTAAAGTGATAACGATTTTCCACCGGAATAGTTCCATTGAAGTCGGCAGGTAATTTCTTCATCGTAATATGCACAGGTGAATAGATTTCCCGAATGGCATAAAAACTTCCCTCTTTTTCGCGATGTGGCCCAAGGATTCCATCGGGGGCATTTACGCGGTTGACATCAATCACATTGTTGAAATCTGTACGTACGATACCTTCATCTGCAAAATCCCAAATAAATCCGCCTGCACCTAATTTGGCATTCCAGTGCAACTCCCATATATCTGCTAATCCTGCTGCGGCGCCGCCATCGTCCTGTGCATGGAGAAATTCAGTCGGCATGTAAATGTTTGGCCCTTCCAGAATTTTTTTTGTTGAATAAAAGTCTTCATAATGGTTGCAATCGATTCCATTGATGGCGTTCCCAGGTCTATGATGTGCATGGATTACCGTTCTTGCCGAAAGATCATATTTTTTATACTCATCAACAAGTTCTTTATTATGCCCGCCTTCATTGCCATTGCTCCAAAGTATAATGGAAGGATGATTGGCATCTCGAATAACCATTTCTCGCACTAGCTTTTTACCCACAACGGTGCTATATGCCTTCTGCCATCCGGCCAATTCATCCAAAACATATAATCCCAATGAATCGCAATAGGCCAAAAACGATCTATCTGGCGGATAATGTGAACAGCGTACCGCATTCATGTTCATTTCTTTGATCAGTTTAACATCATTCAGATCCAATTGTGCGTTCACAGATCGTCCAGTTTCGGGCCACCATACATGACGGTTGACACCTTTCATCTTCACTTTTACACCATTGACATAGATACCATCTCCTTCTCGAACTTCGATCGTCCTGAAACCAAAACGATCTTGAGATTGATATCCTTTATTCTTCCCATCCCATAGGGTGTACGTGACCTGATACAAGTTTGGCGTCTCCGCTGTCCACAATAACGGTTTTTCCACTTTCATTTCGATCAATTTTACCGAATCTTTCGCCATAATCGGGAACTTCTGAGTTGCGATCACGTTGCCCTTCAAATCTTTGATCTCCACCTGTAGATTAGTGGCTTTAGATAAGCTTTCTAAATGCACGTTGCTTCGAAAAGTTCCATCTGCTTTTGCGTCGATAGCTGTCCAGCTGATATGCTCTTGTGGTGTCGCCTCGAGGTATACGGGTCTATAAATACCGCCTAAAATCCAATAATCTGCAAGGCGCTCGGCATTGTTAACAGATTTATCAGAAGACATTTTTGATACAGTCGCTTCCAATATATTGGCCTTGTCAAAGCTGATCTTGTCGGTGACATCGTACTTAAACTGATAGAATGCACCTTGGTGGATATCTCCAGCTAGTTTACCGTTGATCTTAACTTCAGTATCTGTCATCGAACCTTCAAACACAAGGCTTATTTTTTTACCTTTCCAGTTTTTTGGAACAGTAAATTGATGCCGATACAAACCTTTCTCATCGTAAAAGATGAAATTCTTGCCATAGGTCACATAGTCCCGACCATAGTTATAAGCCCCAAATCCCTGTTGTTCCCAATGACTGGGAACTGCAATCTTATCCCATTTTCCAGCCTTACGTCCCCCAGTTACCCAGAAGTCCCAATTGACCGTATGAACGTTGTCCGTTCCTGAGAGATAGTGTATTTCCTTCATCGTTTGTGCTGAGGCAATATTTGCCATTATAACGTATATCAAAGTAAAGAAGGCAATTCGAATTTTAAGCATAGGTTTATTCATTGAATTAGCAAACCTCTAAAATAAAAAGTTCAGGACACTTAAGCATCCTGAACTTACCTGAATGGTTTTATTCACCAACATTTTATTTAGGCATACCATACTGTTCAGACAGAACAGCACAGGATGACAAATCACTTCAATATACTTAAACTTGCCTTACTAAATTGGCTATTCCCAAATTTAGGTGGTAAGTACGTAAATTATAATTTAGATGAAACCAAATGAGTTTTATCAAAGGAACGCCAACAAAATAGTATCATATTTTTTATCATAAATTTAGGATTAATTGGTTATTTTAAAGGTTTTCATTCTCCCCGTTTGAAAACCTTTTTTTATAACAATCACTTCTATTAAGATGGCAACAGTATTATAATTTGATCATTACAAAAGCGTGAATATTTCGAAAGAAAGATCTCAGAAATACACTACTCCGTTCTAAAAGGTAAAGTAGGCAAGCCTTCCTTATTAAAAAAATTAGCGCACGTTTTCCAAATAAAACACACTAAAATAAAGTTTCAGGGACTATACATAGGATTATCAGTTTGCTTTTAACAGATTTGATAAAACCGTTTGATTTATCGTAAAAGCTGTTCCATGACGTACTCCCTTCGGAAAGCTCACCAGATCGGAGACATCTTCCCAGTTGACGCCGTCTTTGCTTCGTACAGCTCCATATTTGTGGTCGCGGTATTTATCAAAATATACATATATATACTCCCCAACCTGCAGCGGAGCAGGCCCCTCCGCCCAATAATTTCCTGTAATCGGCTTAGAGACAGTCGTCGGAAATCCTTTCGCTAAACGCTTTGTTGTTGTGATCCGAATATTTTTCTCAGGTGGGTTAGAATTTTCATTTTTCAACACCATCATGTATTCCTTATTGCCTTTTTGTATAATGGCCGCATCGATGACACTAAATTCGGGATCAAAATATAACTTGGTTTTTGAAAAACGTTTAAAATCCTTTGTCGTGACGTTATACATCCGATGGTTTAAGCCTTTCTCACTGTCGCTGGTCTGTACCTCTTTATGTCGACCAGGGATCGTCGTGGCCCAAATGATATAATATTCCTTCGTCGCCTTGTCGTAAAAAAGCTCCGGAGCCCATGCATTTTTCGCATCAGGTTCATCTACCATTACTGGAATTTCTTTTTGTTCGGTCCAATGTACAAGATCTTTGGAAGAAGAATATCCGATAATTTTATCCCACCAACCCGTTGTCCATACAAGGTGAAAGGTTCCATCCGGCCCTTGGCAAATACTGGGATCACGCATCAGCCTATCTTTTCCTACCGTTGGTACTAAGAAAGCTTTTCCCTGATTCAAGGGTTCCCATTTCAGTCCATCCAAACTATAAGCAAGATGCAGTCCGTCAGCACCATTACCTATAAAATAAGAGAAAAGGTAGACAGAAGATTGTGCCTTAACGAGGCAAGTTAAAATAACGAGGAGCGTGACTAGAAATTGTTTTTTCATTTTTATAATCTTATGAATAAGTCTATAACGAATTTCCATTATAGAGCAGGAAACGAATACTTTAATCCAAATATAGTGTTACTTCATCGACCACTACGCCCTCATCAAGCGCTTTGATACGCAATATGTCCTGTTGCAATGAAGCAACCTTAAATTTAATCGTTCGAATGGCCTGGTTGCGCAAGACATTCTCTTTCCACTCCTCACTTCGTCCAATTGTTTTATAAGAAATGGCAGGCGAATGCTGTTGCCCCAAGGAAACTTCAAAACGCAAATCATCTGAAGAGACCGGGTGTGTAGGCAGCAAGTGGACGACAATGGTAACAGAATCGCCTTTGAGCCCTTTGAGCGGATAACTGGCTTCTACATCCAATGGGATAGCTCCGGCCTGCCCTTCATACCCCAAACCTTCATATCCTATTGAGCCTTTTAGATCTCTACCAGGAATCCGCTTGACGGGCTGATCATTATTGGCCAGTGGAGCAACTGCTTTCCCTTCTATAATCTTATCGAAAACAGCAAGGTTTCTGGGTTTATAATCCATTATCCCCTTCCACTTTCCTTTATTCAAGGCATTGTATTGCGCAGTTAAGGAAACGATTTTATCATACGCATCGTGGCTTTTTTGCCATTCAGCTTTGCCATGACGTGCCAACTGCGCATAAAGGTGCTTTTCATTCATCTTTGCCGCTGCAACAACCGGATACAGCACTAATTCAAAATATGCATCCTTGCGATCCAACGGGACTGAAGCCTCAATTGCGGTGGCTGCATCTTGAATATGTTTATACTGCACCAATCGCTTTTTAATCTGCTGTTCGGACCAAGGTAGGTCTTTCACAATTTTATAGGCTGGATCTTTTTCTTCCGTACGTGTATTTCCCATAAACTCAGGTTTTCGAATATGAGCCAACCGATAATGTTCCTGCATAATCGGCACGATCTTCTTCGCCAAACGATGTCCAAATTCCCGTTGCAAAAATTGATTCAGATGCTGGTAGATGCCTATTTTCTGTACCTGGTCCATATCCCAGGCCATGTCCATCAGGAGTTCAATCTGATATTCAGCAGGCTTAATATCCCCAACATTGACAATCCACATTTTTTTAACATCATGTTGATAAGCTGTATTAAGCTGCTGGTAAATCAGCGCCGGACTCATGGTCGACAACCAAAGATAATCATGTGGTCGTCCCCAATAGGAAACATGATAATACAGTCCATTACCACCCGATCTTTTTCTTTCTATCGGATTTGGGAAGTGGGTGATATAACCATAATTATCGTCACACCACATCAGTGTTGTATAGTCAGGAAGATCCATACCGGCCCTATACACGTCCAATACCTCTTTATAGGGGATAACAACCTGAGGAATCTGCGCGGGGTCTGCATTGACATATTTTTTCAACAGACCCGTTTGATCTTTAATGACCTTATTGATCGCATCTTTATAGGCTTCAGTTGTTTTGACGCCTTCCATTGCTCCATCGTGTTTCCCGCGCATACCCAGTGTAAATATGTTATGGGATTGCCCCAGTGTTTTGAGTCGATTGGACCAATAATCAACAATCTCATTTTTATTTGTCAAATAATTATAGGGCCCCCGACCTACGATATCCCATTCCGTCGCACTGTTTCGAGCGAGGGGTTCACAATGAGATGAGCCGATATATATTCCATATTTTTCGGCCATTTCGCGATTTCCCTGGACAAAATAGAAAGGAACAGTTACTTCATGCATTGCTGGCCAAATTGAATTAGCCCGCAGCCTTAATAACAGCTCAAAAATACGTGCATAGGTCTTAGGCCCTATCGTCGCCATTTTTTTTGTTTTGGCTGGATCAATTCCTGCATCTAACTTTGCTTTGGGTTCATAGGTTTTGCTGCTCCAAGGTGTCAATCCCCAGTCCTCATCATTTAAAAAAATTCCCCGGAATTGCACTTTAGGAAATTGCTTGTCTTCAAAATCGACGGCCAGAGAAATTGTTGATTTTTTAAGGGGAACCACATCTGCCCACCAACTCCATGGAGAAACGCCCAATTTTCGCGAAATTTCCATCACTCCATATGCCGTACCTCTAGCATCAGATCCTATCACTAAAAGTGTCGGTACTTTTTCTATCGGAAGCACCTTCAAACAAAACATTTCCCATTGACCTTCCATTTCAGGAAGACGGATATGATAATCTTTTATCAATTTGCCAATTATTGGATCATGCAATTCTCCAACGATAATCCCCCCAGGATCAGCATTGTCGATTCGTTTAAAAGCAGATTGACCAACTTGTTGTGCATCTGCATCCAAAAGTTCCAAAGCGGTTTCAATGATAGGATTTCTTCCACCATAATAAACATCCGCAGCCCGATTATTTTTGATCAGATTGAAGCCTGAGCCGGCAAACAAGGGCACAATTGTCAAACAGAGGTTTATAAAAACTAAAATAGACTTCTTCTGCAAAGCTGGATATATCATATGAATTGAATGAGGCTATTTCGCACCCGACTGAATTCGGATGACAGTTAACGAATAAGGCGGTAATTGTTGGCTTTTAAGCTTGTCAACGGAAACGGTCTTTTCTTCGGGTTTTACCGTTTTACTGTCCAATTTCCCCGTCAACTGAGCGACAAGAGCTGTATCACCCTTCAAATTGAGTTGATCCAATTCCAGTTGTATATTGACCGCAACTGGCAAAATATTAACCAGTTTTACAATGAGCGATTGATCTTTCGGATCTTTAACAATAGAAAATGCCACACGCTTCTGTACCTCAACGTCAGCATTAGCATAAACTGCTTCTACTGGAATATATTCGGTTCCGTTATTACGCCCAAATAATTGCTGTACATAATAGGATGGTGTTAAATTTATATCGGTATTGGAGAAATAAATAAGATCGGGGCGCCATTGCGTATAGCCATCTTTGGCCAACAATGGCGCATAAGAGGCCATCTTAACAACGTCACCATTTCTTTCCAATGCCGTGAGATATGCCGCTTCAGCCAATGCAACTTCCAAGGTACTCGCTCGCCCATGAATATGGGCAGCGTATTCGCCCAAATACACCTGTGATTTGCTGCGATCATATTTATCATAGAAGTCTTGATTATGAATAAACCAGCCCGGTGTCTGATAATAGTGTTCGTCCATAATGGGTACATTCAATTTATTAGCGATTTTCCAGCCCTCTACATAGTCGGTTCCTTCAAAAAATGGCCCTGCCGTTCCAATAACCTGTATTTCGGGATATTTTGCACGGATAGCGTTATAGATCATGGTAAAACGCTCCTCAAAAACATTCGATATTAAATCTTCGTTACCAACACCAATGTATTTTAGATGAAATGGCTCGGCGTGCCCCGCGGCAGCACGTACCTTTCCCCAGGTACTATTTTTATCGCCATTGGCCCATTCAATCAGATTCAGTACTTCCTGGATGTAGTCATCCATATCTTCCATTGGGATACCACATTGTTGTCCACCCAATGGGTGACCATGAGCACCCGAATTTTGGCAGGGTACACCAGCCGCCACTACAGGAACAGCATAGGCACCGATGTCTTCACAAAATTGAAAATACTCGTAATACCCCAAGCCCACGGTTTGATGATATCCCCACATGTTACGCTGTGGCATACGGCTTTCCAGCGGCCCTACAGTATTAGACCAATGGTAGATATTTTCAATTCCATCCCCATGTGCTAAACAGCCACCCGGAAAACGGACAAAACGGGGATTCAATGCAGCTATAGCCTCGGCCAGATCCTTCCGTAATCCATTTTTTCTCCCTTTAAATGTATGCTGAGGGAATAAAGAAATCAGATCCAAATCCAATTGTTGTCGGTCTGTAAATACAAATTCCAATACGGCATCCTTACAGGTTTCATTGGATGTCAATACCAATTGATATTTTTTCCAGTTTTTACTGTCAACAATTACGGATTTCTCATCGAGGATTTTTCCGTCTTTTGTACTTATCCGGATCTTTAGTTTAGGTACTTTACCAACAGTGCCCCTTCCGAAAAACGAAAGATCATAGCGTTCGTTCTTATTTAAGGCAATGCCATCGTAGCCTATATTTCTGAGGATGCCTTCACCTTGCAATCTCGCATAATGTTTATTATTAGGATGAATTGGATTGATGCTGTCAATATGAAATTGTCCCGAGCCATCCATACGCCAAGCAGTTTTCGCGTTCCAATTTTTATCACGGCCTTGTTTATCACTCAATTTATATTCAAAGTCTCTATTTTGAATCAATTCTGCATAAAGACCTCCGTCTGCGGCATAATTAATATCTTCAAAAAAAACACCCACCAACATATCACTGATGGACTTCGTTTGCCCTACCTTCGGCGTTAATTTGACATCCAATGGCTTTAGGCCAGGGAAGCGGGCGTCATCGTCAACGCTTCGTTCGGACCATTGTTTTTGCTTAAGCAGCGCGAGATCATAATGCTTGATTAATTCTTTAATAACAGACCATGAAACTTTCAACTTGGTTCCACGTAAACTTTCGCCATTCATGGAGATATTATCACGAGTCAATAAACTGTTTTTTACAAAAGATACCACTGATTTATCCAAATCATTTAATGCAATAAAATAATCTTGTCTGCCCCAATTGAAAAAATCGGATGTAAAAGTATATGCATAAGGACCGTCACTTTCAGTACTTAATTGCCACGCACAGGACCAGCCGCCTCCAGTTCGTGGAAACAATACAGGATTTATCATCCGTTTTTCTGATCCCCAGCGTCCATAATCTGACTTTACAAAGGCAAGTTCTGTCCCGATGGAGTTCCATTGCTTACCATCCAAACTCCAGGCATATAATAGCCCTTCTCTGCCAGCATTCTTTTCTTTTGTATAAGCAAAGAAATAAGCCGAATCCGGTTCAGAAGTCCTGCTGCTATAGGCATATGCAGGGGTAGTGAAAATCCAAAATAGACAAAAAAAGCAGATCGCTTTTGCCAGAAAAAAATAGTAGATTCTAAATTTTAAAGAAACTCGTTCCATTGGTTATAATTAATCAGAAATACTTATAAATGTAAAAATTACATTTATAAAACACAAATGGCATTATCAAAAGATTACACTGTCATTGACATGTTACGATTACATACTCGTCTCACGATAAATACTCGATTTGAATGAGCTGTTGATAGAGCCTAGAAGTATCTATTACCGCTAACAAGTGGTATGGTATCTCTACACAATGATATTAAACATTTTCGAATTCACTATCCTGCTGTCTCATGGTCAACATCTAAGACAAAGAAAAAGGCCTGCACAAAGCAGACCTTTAACCATTAAATCAATAATCCAAACGTATATCAGGTTTACCGCAATTTAAAAGGTAAATACCAATTTTTCATATCCATCAACTTGCTACGTACTGCGCCAGCTTTCGGGTTATTTGCTTTCAGCAATTTCTCATAGACTTTATCGGCTAGGAAAGCTGGATCGTTACGGCGTTTTGCTATGCGCATCAGATCTGACCAGCGTTCGCCTTCGAAGGCTAACTCAAGTGCAGATTCTTCGACAATCTTATCCTCCAGATCAGCTTGCGGTACACTAAAAGCGGTTATCATGCTTCCGTAACCACTTACTGTCCCCGGACCATATTCAATGCCTGAGAATTGCCAACGCGGCATGGTAGCCCGTCCACGGATCCCCGAATTCCGATACCAAACCCCACGTACGATACTCGCATTGTCGCGTGCGTCAAAATAATAGGGCGAGGATTCGGCAAAAGTGGTCCTATTCGTTGCAAATCCTTCATAAGTTATTTCGGATTCCAATTCGAAAAAATTGCCCGGGGCAATTGTTCCTGCACTCGTAAACGCGCCATAATAAAAGGTACTAATCAGGCCCCAGTTCGCCAATGCATAAGCCAAACGTCCCTGACCATCCCGATTGGCAGCCTCAGCAAAGCGCAAGTGCGCCCCTGCCGCTCGATTGATGTTCCAACGACCGCTTTTATTTAACAAGCTTAATAAATCCCCTGAATTATCCGTGAATTTTGTAATCACTGGATCACCATTCGCAGCAACTTCATAAGATAGCTTACTCCGGGGATCCCAAGGAATACCCGCATTATTGGTCTGTGAATTCCATAAATCAATCACCTTTTGGGAGGGCTTAAGTGCATAGTTACCTGACTTAGAAAATAAATCTATAAAAGGATTTCCAGGGGCAAAAGAGTTGTGATATGGAATTGACCAGTTCCATTCGGAATTCCATTCCCGTACCGTGTTCGATAGCGCAAACATACTTCGCCAGCCTGCTGTTAAGGAATTTACCAAAGATGACCCCTCCTGGGCTCTCGCAAAACTTACATTAAAGTAGCTCCAGCCAATACGGTTGAAATTGAACAGATAATCAATATTACTGTTATTGTCTTCAGCAGACAGCAATCGCTTATAAGTCTTTGCCGCTTCATAATAGTTTCCTTTCCAAAGATAGAGTTCGCCCAGGACATGAGCCTTGCTGATGAACACTTTCTGTGTGCTCGCGCCATCTGTCGTAAAAACCAATGTGCTACCTGTTGGGTAGGCATACGGATCCTGATAAGGCAGGTCTTTTGTGTCACTAATGAGAGAATCAACCAAATTATCGAAAATTGTTTTCGGATAGTTCTCCAAACTTTTAATCTCATCAACACTTTCAATGGTATTTTTGATATAGGGGACATTTCCAAAGTGAATCCCTAATTGTAAATACAACCATGCACGTAGCATAGCGAGGTCAGAATACCGCTGATTGAATTCGGTATTGCTCAACTTACCCTGTCGCTCCATCACCTTGAAGTTCTTCAAGGCATCATTGCAATTGAAGATAATTTTATAAAAAGCAGATGGATCTGCATAAGGATTATCTTCTGCTACTTCATGATTGGAAACTTGTTGCAAATAGGGATTTGCATTTTGTGTGACGTCCATGAGATCGGCCCTTAATTCGTTCAGGACAATATAACGTTCCCCTAACCCAGCTACTTGCCCATAAATCCCAAGCACTACCGCATCAGCATCGGCAAGCGTATTGTACATTTTTGAACTGTCCAATTTATCCTCGGGCAAGAAATCCAACGCTTTCTTACAAGATGTAAAAGATAGGCTACAGGCCAATAAGGCCCAGAGTGAATATTTCGAATATTTTCTGTATGTGATAAACATAGTATATTAAATTTTTATAAACCGATCCTCAATCCCAGCTGCACAGAGCGAACAATGGGTTCCAACGTCACATCAACCCCCTGATGAAAAACATCAGCAGACTGTGCAAATTCAGGATCATAACCTAAATACTTACTAAAAGTCAATACGTTATTGGCAGTACCATATAGACGGACATATTTGATGATACGTTTATTTACTGGAATACCGTACTCAACGGAAAGCTGACGAAGCCGAACATATGAACCGTCTTCTATCCATCGATTTGAAAATCGACTATTTCCCATTGGATCGTTGAGCGCAACGCGAGGCACATCAGTTTCCTGGCCTTCCGCCCGCCATCTATTTTGCAATAGTTCTGTCTGGTTATAAAATGTACTTCCCGACTCTAGTTGTGCCCGTGTATAGTTATAAATATCATTGCCTACGCTGAATGTCACCAATGCACCGAATTTCCAATTTTTATAGGTCAGGCTGTTATTCAATCCGCCCACTAAATCTGGATTGGGATCACCTATGATCATTCGATCACGATCATCAATGATCTTGTCGCCGTTACGGTCTGTAAACTTCCCATCTCCTGCCTGGAAAGGTATTTTATTACCTGTTGCATCTAAAATTGCTAGTCCAGAAGCGGCAGCTTCGGCACTGGTAAGATAGACACCGTTGAACTGGTACCCATAAAAGGCATTGGGTGCGCCACCTTTCTCGCTCACAAAAGTTCCACCGGCATATTGTGTATAGGATGTTTCGGGGAGATCTGTGATCGTACTTTTATAGTGACTTAGTGTCAATGAGGCATCCCATTTGACCGGACCGGTCAGAATACGTCCAAACAAGGAGAAGTCAATACCGCGTGTACGCATTGAACCATTATTATAGAGGTAGTAACTAATTCCCGAAACAGTATTCCCCGAATTATAGGCCAGCATATCACTTGTCCTATTTTGATAGATATCAACGCCTAAATTGATGCGTTCATTCAACAACGAAAGATCCGTCCCAACGTTTATTTTTTCTACTTTCTCCCATTTTAGATAAGGATTGGCAACACCATCGCGCACAAGTCCCTGGACACCTAAAAAGTTCTGGGAGATATAATTCTGCCGCGCATCATAATTTCCAATATCATCATTGCCTGTAATTCCATAACTCGCCCGAAGTTTCCATAATGAGATCGTACTATTTCCTTTTAAAAAATCCTCATTGGACAATAACCATGCAGCTCCAACTGCCGGGAATACTGCATATACCTTATCTGCAAGCTTTAAGCCTCCTTTTGCTTTTTCTCCAAAGCGGGAAGATCCATCCATCGATATGGATGCATTTAAGATATAAGTATTCTTCCAGCTAAAATTACCCATAGCATAGGCCGTCATATTTGCCCATTTACCGATATGCCCTCCATAAACCCGAGATGCCGGTGTTGAGTTACCAATACTGACCAGCTGATCGGTCGCCGAATTATAGCCTAGTGCATAGTCTTGTTCCGAATCATGCTTGTGGTACCGGACTCCACCAATAGCTTCCACTCGGCCCTGAGTTCCTAGATCCTGATTATATTGCAGACGCAAATCATTTGAAATCGAATAATAACGAGCCACCTGCGTACCGAGACGACTATAAACTTCCATATTATTTACCGTGTCCTTTGCGACTCCTTTTTTAGGAATAAAGAAATCCTCTTGCGCTTTATCATAGGTCACGGTAGACAGGTTACTTAACTTAAAATTTGTATTGAATGCATAGTTGAACACCAAAGAACCTAAAAACCGATAGGCCTTTTTATTATTAATCCCATTTTGTGTGATTTGCATCGGGTTGGAATAGCCGAAATAATCAGCTTCTGCATAATTCGGTGAAATGCTGCCGTCTGGAGCAATATCATGCGTATTTAAAAATGGAGACTTAATCAACGAAAGAAACAAAGGATTGGTCTTTGGTGATAATCCCTGATCCTTCAAGCTTTGCTGTCCATAACCCATGGAGATATTGGTCTGAGCAGTTAATTTTTTGGTCAGGTTCATGTCGCCGTTAAAACGTGCCGTATAGCGATTTTGCTTCGTGTTATCCAAAACACCCTGTTCATTGTTATAACCTACCGACAAGGCATACCGTGCTATATTATCTCCCCCTGTAACCCGAAGAAAATAATTCTGGTCGACCGTATTATTAAGCACATCTTTCTGCCAATCCGTTTCATTATGATATTTCGCATATTCTTCGAATTTTGGATTATCATTATTGAAAGGCATATTCGCAATTTCCTCACCACTGTACGTACTCGTTGCTAACAAGTCATTCAAATAACTTCGGTAAGCATAAGACTTCATGACGGGAATACGTTTCGGACGGAAATTATATCCTGTTGTTGCCTGCAAATCGATCTGTGTAGCCAACTCTTTTGAATGGTTTGTATTAATGACCACGACTCCATTGGAGGATTTGGCTCCATAAATATTAGCGGATACAGCGTCTTTCAATACCGTAATATCTTGAATGTCGCGCACATCAATATGCTGCAATGCATTATTGAGATGTCCTGTCGTTATAGAAGGACTCAAATGCTCCGCATTATACACAATACCGTCTACAATATATAAGGGCTGATTATTGGAATACAGCGATTGCAAGCCGCGAATATTGAGATTTCCGCCAATAGAAGGTGTTCCTGAATGGCGGGTTACTTGTACTCCGGCTAGCTTGCCCTGTAGATAGCTAACGACCGTCTCAGAATTCTGTTCCCAGGCATTGAGTTCCAATTTATCGACTGCGCCAGTATTATTTAAAACTCCATTATCACCAAATACTGTCTCTGTTTTTTTATAGAAAGAACGATACCCGTCAGGGTACAGGACCACTTTCATTGATTTATCCAGCAGTACCGGTACCTGCTTAGCTATATATCCATCCAAAGAAACTTCAACAATTGCATTGGAAACCGGTAGCTCCAAGCGGAAATTTCCTTTACTATCCGTCAATTTTGCAACGTTACTGCCGTAAGTTATACGAGCACCTGCGATGGGTTTATTGGTTTGGCTGTCATAGACAGTACCTTTAACCGAATAAGCAGAAGTAACTTGTCCTTGTTGTTGTATATTGCGGGCGGCAGTATCTTGTTGCGCCCAACTGCTGTGCGCTCCCAAAGTGGAAATAAACAAGATAATACCCAATTTATAATTTATGTTGATCGAACTCATTTCGTTTTGCTTAGTTATTGAATAATCGGGACGAATCGGAGATATTCTAAAATAATAGGACCAGTACCATTGCTCATAACAAGCAAAGGCAGATTCCCATATTGGTCTTGCGTCACCTCACCTAAATAAACTTCTCCGTGATTGAGCGGCTGTACATCAAATGTCATTCGCGTATCGTTTGCACCCAAGTTATTGACGACTGAACGTTTGTATAAATCCACCTCATTCACCGAGATAAGTTTCGGATCAAAAAAGTAGACATATTGGATAAACGCTGCTGTTTGCGGATCACCAGCCAATCCCATAATTGCTCGTCCGTATACTTTATATTTAGCGACGTTCATACCTGTAGCGCGATACTTTACATAAAAGGAAGTAACTTTATGATCATATACTTCAATGTCATTGTATAAATTTCCTTCATTATCTCGCTTTTCCCTGAAAAAGGTATTTGATCGCTTATCCGTTTGCTTGTAACCGATGGGCCTTGCCCCCAATACCTTGATTTCCTTGATCTGATCCGCTAGTGCAAACTCAAGTCGCTTCACACGATAAACAACTCCATTACTGGCCTTTGTCCGCGAGATAATATTTGAGGGGTCAAGACTAAATTTGGTTCCCGCTATTGAAATCAGATTATTTGTAAGTTGATCCGTTGCCAATTCCCCCTCTACAATAAAATCGCGCAACAAAGCCTTTTTAGCAAAAAACGTAGTCGTACTGTCGGGACGGAGCGTATTCCCTTCCTCATAGGCTGTCGCATAGAAAGGTCTTAACTTAGCATACTCGGTCTCAAAATTTTCGTCGTCTACGACGAAATAGGTGTGTTTCTTATTTTCAGTCGTCATATTGCGACGTACTTCCGTATACCATACCGGACTATACCTGTAATATATGATATCACCCTCTGTGGACACTGTATCAAAGGAATTTACAGCCTCAATTTGCTTGGTGTCGGCAAAAAAGGTGCGTACTAGATTAAATATATTCTGAAGAGGCTTTAGGGGACGACCTACCACATGGTACAGTCCATTGCTCGCCACCAGATTCCCCTGAAGAGGTTCAACACCGTCAAATGCGCCATGCGTAAACTCCACATATTTATTGCGAAAGTTTAATGCCTTTACGGTATCAGCTCCTGAATTCACATTATAGACCGAATTGATAATATGGTAGCCTACAAAACTCTTGATCACCGCAGTATCGGAAAAATTATATTGATCCTGTACAGCAGCAATGGCGTCATTAGTTGGTACAATCAAGGTATAATTTTTCGATTCTTTCAACGATTCACCATAGCCCGATTTATTGAGCAGGTCCATAAAAGTTGAAAACTCAGCATGCTCGGAAATAATGGTGTACAAGTTTTTTTGAGCATCGGCATCACCTCCTCCAAAATGATCCTCCCAATTTTTGGAACAAGCAGACAATAAACACATGCCCAATACGACTAGGTAAATTTTATAAATTATAGCTTTCATAATTGTGTATCCTGTTATTTTGGTCTATAAAAAAGTTCACCTGAAATCTGATGAAATCTAGGGTAGTTCTGTTCAAGATCATCTGCGGGGATAAATTGGATCATATCCAGATAGACGGTATTGCTACCACACTTCTTATCTTTGATCGCTTCAAAACGGATGACATGTCGATCAGTCGTCTCGACATTGATAATACCGGCCAAACGGCCAACATTCAATGGAGCTTCACTACCCGATTTTGCCTTGAGTCCACCGGTAATATTATTTACATTGTAATCGCCTACCGTTGCCATGTAACGTTTGTAACCCTGTGCCAGCATCAGATTATCCGCATTTGCATTCGCGAGGTCGCTAACGCCCGAAGCGGTCAGACTTTGATTCAATATGATCGTATTGGGCAGGATTTGTTCATCCCCTTTTCCAGGATTAAACGTCGCTTGAATCTCTGGGGCATCGCCATGCTGGGCATAACAGATCCAGACTTTATACCGTCCTTTTACGAGATATGGAGTCTTAAATTCAATCCATTTTGCTCGCGCACTATTGTTCGCGCAAAGCGACAGACTTAAGAGGTCTCCATTTGCATAAGGGCGCTTCGTTTCTAAGGCTTTATAATAGTAATATCCGTTCGTACCAATGGTCGAAACCGTCAAACTATTAAAGGCAAAAGAATTTGCAATGGTTGCACCATTCGCCACCAATGCCTTCGAACTATTAAAATAGGCGCTTCCCAGTGCGTTGACTAATTCGGGAGAGGTCGCTATATCAAAATACACGGGCACCTGCTGGCGGACCTTAATCTTAAATGGCTGTTTCGCTTCATGCAGCACCCCATTGGACGCCAAGACATCGCTTTGTGATCTGTTGATTTCAGCACCCGCTTCATGAACCCCATTAAACACGTCATCATTCAATAAGATCTGCGCACCTAATAATTTGGTCGAAATAATCTCTTTTGGAGCCAAAGTATAGATCGTATTTGCGGCAACGATGTCTTCCAAGAATTTGATATCGTTGCTTAAATGGTAGGCCATATATAACCACAAACTATCTTTATGGCTTTTTACATTACCAGTCTGTGAATAGGCTGCTTTCATATCCGCATAACTTTTGATTCCCTGTAGCTGCAAAACGGAGTCTGACTCAACAATAGCGGTCTGAAAACGTTTAGCATCCGCCACAGCTACACCGCGTTGATAATATAAAGTATCATAAAACCCAGTCTCTTTTAAAGCCTCGGCAAAAATGGAATAACGAGGATTATTGCCTATCAATTCAGCAAGACTCTGTGCTGGTGGAACCAATACTTTATTTATGGAGTGAATAATGCCGTTACCACAGCTAATATTGGATCTAATAATTTTGGCAGATTTATTAATTCGGTAAATCCCATTTTGCACATCTGTGTATAAATATTCACCTAATAAGCTCGCTGTTTTGATTTTCCCATCAGTAAAACGTGTGCTGCCTACCGTATCCCTAACCACGTGGTATTTGACAAAATCCAATAGCTGCGCATCTGTAAAATCACTCAATCCTGTTTTTCCATTATCTTTGATCCAGGCATTAATGCTCTCATTATTGGGAGCAAACAGTGTGTAGGTACCATACGCACCTAGATAGCCCGCCGTTTTCGAGCGGTATAAGATTTCGGTCAATAAGGAATAATCAGTTTCATGTGCTTCCAAATAACCTGTAATATTCACTTCATCTGAAGTTGAAATTCGATATTTCTCTTTTTGACAGGAAAATATAAGCGCAACAGATAGGACAAACCATGTCCCTATCAGCCAATATTGTTTTCTAAAATTTCTTTTCATAACGATCTATTTTAGGTAAAATGGGTTTTGCTTCAACTGTTTGTCTTTGAAGAGTTCAGTTTCCAAAATGGGAAGATAATGGCTATCCACATCGCGCACTTTATTAATTGCGGATTGGCGTACATTAGCGTCTACAACTTTCGTTACAAGATCTACTAGCACATTGATGTTCGCATAATTATCTTTCTTTGCCAAGCGCAAAAGGTCAAACCAACGTTTACCTTCAAAAGTAAGTTCACGTGCACGCTCGGCGAAGACGAATAGGATGATTCCTTCTAAATCTGTCGCTTCAATATTCGGATCCGTAGCTCTTATGGCTTTACGTTTGGTTCGCAAATCCTCCAGAAGTGCCAATGCTTCCGTCCCTCGCCCGAGCTCTGCCAAAGCTTCAGCACGCATCAACATGACGTCAGAGAAGCGGTAGAGTTGGAAATTGTAGTAGTCGGGTGATTCCGTACCGAATTTTCTCAGATCTCCCGACATACCATACAGGATTCCTTCTCCACGACTGTCGAATAAATCTATATCTGTCCCTTCATTGGAAGGAAAAATCTCATTATTCAAGATATCCACATTGGCTGTGAATGGTCTACGTGCAGTCACGCCAATATTATACATCGGATTTTCACTGGAGTTTTTATGGCTCAACTCCCAAATCGTTTCCATCGTGCCACCATCAAAAATTTCGGGCAGTGCTGCGCCAATTAAACTATATCGTCCAGTTTCTAAAATTTTTGCGGTCTGCTCTTCTACTTTATCGTATTGTTCCAGCCATAGATATACGTCAGCCAACATCGCTCGAACCGCGGGTCTTGTCACCCGACCGGCGTTTGTCGCATTGTAACCCGAAGTATTGACATGGTATTCGGGTATCCAGTCCAAAGCCTGCAAGAGATCTTTCTCGATTTGCTTGAGCACTTCATCGCCAGTGGACTGCCCTACAGAAACAATATCGGTGTCTTTTGAGGTGCCTTTTAATTTTAAAGGGATATCCCGAAAAGTCCGTACTAAATAGAAGTACAAAAAGCTGCGGACAGCTAAAGCTTCCCCCAAATCTGTATTGTATTCTGCCTCTGTAAAAGTAGGATCTGCCAGCTTTGCCTGACCTGCATAATCAATCAGCAGATTACAATTATTTATCGCGGTATAAATAGCACTCCAGTCCGCGATTACATTTGTACTTAAAATATTGTAATTTTTTACCAGGCGATTGTCGTCTGTTGCATAACTTGTCAACCCAACTAGATCGGCCCTAAGTTCGCCCCAAGTGAACAATTGCTGTTCAACAGGTCCTGAATTAAGGGAAGAATAGATACCGATTAAGGCGGCATGGACATCCTCCTTTGTTTTCCAAAATTCTGCACGGGTTATTCCATCCTGCGGCTGTAAATCCAGCCATTTATTACAAGAATTGAGTAAAATGCTTCCCGCAGCAACTAAACTCCATAAAATTGTTCTTTTCATAACCTTGCTTTAAAAACGTGCTGTAATACCTAGTGTAACTGTTTTTAATGGCGGTGTCATTGAATTATCCATTAACACAGTAAATGCATCCTTTAACTTTACGGCAACATCAGGGTCTTGACCGGTATACTTCGTCAGCGTAAATATGTTTTCTACGGTCAAATAAGCGCCAAGCCCCTCGATGTGAAACCGCTGCAAGAACTCTTTCGCAAAGTCATACTTTAAGGTGACTGTACGCAAACGTAAAAATGAAGCATCCTCGACATAGCGGCTGGATCCCAAAGAATTATATCCGGTTCCAAACAATGCACGCGGGATATCTGTAATGTCACCATCCTTACGCCATCTGCGCAACACGGCCGTGCTTTGATTGTTATACCCAAGCATATCAGTCGTATTCATTTTGGTTCCATTAATAATTTGAGATCCTTGTCTGTAGTTAAAGAAGGCGCTTAATTTCAAACGTTTATTATATCCCACATTAAATCCAAACCCACCCGTAAGCTTCGGATTACTATTGCCCAAATACACAATATCCTTTTGATCAATCACACCGTCATGGTTGATATCTTCATACATCGCATCGCCCGCCTGGAATACATAATCGACTGTAGGATAATTAAAACGCATATAAATCGTCTCGCCGTCTGGGCTCACGATGGCATTTCCTTGTGCATCTTTTGCTATGGTAGCTTCCTGATCTTTGTAGACGCCCAAATAGCGAAATCCATAGAAAGATCCATACGGATTATTCTCCTGGAAATAGGTGAAAAATGTTTTGTTTTTTAATGATGATCTAGCATTTTCGCGCGGATAAAGCGGTGATATCTCGCGGATCACATTTTGATTGTGTGCAATATTGAACGTAAAACTGACATCCCATTTTTTATTGCGAATGGGCACCACGGTAAAATTTGCTTCCCAGCCATCATTATCCATTGTACCAACATTCATAGCCAGTCCACTATATCCAGTATAGGTCGGAATCTGAATATTGTCCATCATTAAATCCGTTGTTCTATTTTTATAAATCTCTCCACCAAACATCAAACGGTAGTCGAACATCTCTACATCCATACCCAAATTTTGCTGTGTCACCGTTTCCCATTTTAAGTCGGACAACTCTATATTTTTTGAATAGACACCGTTTTCATCCAAATAAGCATAATCATTGGTGCTATATACATTGATATAAGTATAATCACGTCGAGGAGCATTACCACTGCGTCCCCAGCTTGCTCTTAGCTTAATATCTTTTATGGCGTTAATATCTTTCAAGAAATTTTCCCTTCCGATCTGCCAAGCGGCAGAGAAAGCAGGAAATAATCCATAACGATTATCAGGACCAAATTTTGAGTTGCCATCACCACGCAGACTTGCGGCAAAAACATACTTTTTGTTGAGCATATAATTTGCCTGGATTAACGCTCCAATTGAGCGCGATTGTGTCGTTACCGATTTAGCGTCGCCGGTCAATGTGCGCGACGGTACACTGGGGTCCTGCAGATAAGACGATGCCGTATTTGTTGAACTGAGCCCTTGGATCGTATACCGATAGTCTGATGTTAAAAAAGATAGATTGGCTGTAAGCAGATGGTTTTCACCCAATGCAGGCGTAAACAAAAGCCGGGTATTGGTACTCAGTGAAAACTCATCTAAATCTGAGTCCGAAGCCCTATTCACTGTATTTTCCGTAAAAGGTCGGCCTGTTGCCAACTGGGGTAAAAAGAGCTTGGTTTTGTTGTTTCTAATATTTAGCGCTAGTGTACTTACAAATCGCAAGGTATTAGGAATCAATCTATAATCCACATTAAAACGGGTTCCCAAAATATCGCCCAACTGTTTACCAATAGCATTTTGGACCATAGAAAGTGGATTATATGTCCCTGGATAAAATCCTTGCGCCGAAGAAGAAGGATTAAATAGATTACCTGTTAGGTTCCCATATTCATCATATTCCCAAATGGCCTGATTTGGCATCTTACGATAAGCGATATCCCGTACATTAGCATGATAAAGATTATCGTTGTCAACGTGGGTATAGGAGACATCAGACTGAAAACCAATACGCTCTGAAACCACATAATCTAGATTGATACGAGCAGATAGGCGATTTAGCCCTGTTCCAATAGTTGTTCCTTCTTGATTAAAATAACCTATTGAGGCCAGATAGCGTGCTTTTTCACCGCCACCACGTACCTGGAGATTATGATCTTGAAAATACCCCAACTGTGTAATGGCATCTACCCAGTTGGAATTGTTACTATAGTTGTGATATATATAGGTATTATTCGGGTCGTACTGGAACTGCTGCGCATTGTCTGTCGTTGAAAAGACCCTACCCGCATTATAGAATTCTTCAGACAACAAGGTCGAGTACTGATCGCCATTCAATAGTGGAATAGATTCAGGTTGCTTTGAAATAGATCCTTTGAAAGTATATCCCAAGGTGGGAGCACTAACAGTTCCGCGTTTGGTTGTGATAACCAATACCCCATTTGCTCCACGCGATCCCCAAACAGCAGTTGCAGCAGCATCTTTTAATACCGAGATGTCCTGAATATCAGATGGTGCAATATTTAAAAGCTGCCCATATGCATTATCATCAGAAGTTGCAAAGTTGAAATCGTCCGGAATGGTAATATCATAAGGCATACCATCAACCACAATAAGCGGGTCTGTTGCCCCATTTAAAGAAGATGTACCGCGAATCCGGATCTGCATCCCAGCCCCCGGATCGCCTGATACCGTCGTGATATCAACTCCTGGCAACCTTCCCTGCAACGCTTGATCGACAGACACTGATTGCATTTCGGACAGCTCATCCATGCTAATCGTTGAAATTGCTGCTGTATTGCGTTCTTTCGAAATCCCCATACCCGTGCCGTCATTGACAGGTTTTGACTTTGAGATAACAACCTCATCAATCACATTATTTGTCGATTCAATCTGCACATTGATCGTTTTCCTATCCCCTACAGCAATCGCACCTGAAGATTTATAGCCCGTGTAGGAGACCGCCAGTTTCAAGCCTTGCATTCGAGCTCTAAGACTATAGTTCCCCTCAACATCTGTAGTCGTTCCGACAATTGTGCGGTTATCATTATCTTTTAAGACAACTGTTGCTCCGGCGATGGGTTGTTTTGTTCCCTTTTCGGTTACCTTTCCGGTGAGCAAAGTCGCATTATTTTGCGCGTAAACTCCTCCTCCCCAGAAAGTCATCCATACGATGCACCCTATTAAAATCAAATAGTTTATCTGTTTCATCATGTTTTCGGTTAGATTACAGGCCATGCTTTAAATATCCTTTGAGAGAATGTATCAATACGCGCTGTCCAAGTTGATTACTCTGCACGACATCAGCTTCAACGGTTCGGTTAAGATTATCCATCACCTGCAACTTATTAACCAGGTTGACAGCAACCTGTATTGATTGGGCATCCCCGTCTACATTTTTACAAAGCGACTGAAAGAATCCCGTCTTCTTTCCATCGATTGCAAATGAATTTCGCGCAATATGATATTGAATAAACCGGGTTATTTTATCTATAGACGCTTGATCTGCTGGAGCGGATGATGCTGGCAAATCGTTGTTTGCAACCGCATTAGCTATAGCGTCATTGTTAGGAATAAGCAGCGTATAATTCAATCCGAGTTCTATTCCTTTGACAACTCCATCTGTAGCCGAATAAAGTGTGCTTGCAATAAGATATTTATAAAATGAATTGAATGGAGAGGTGGTCTGATCCGCTCCAATATTTTTAAGAAAAAATCCAATATTGGTATTCGATGAAGTCAATCCTCCGTTAAGATAGACCGCAACTCCATTTAATGGCCCCGAAAGGTTATTTCCAATGCTGATTGAATCAATACGGATTTGCTGTGTTTCCGTTGGGCCATCCAAAGTTCCGCTAGAAGACATTTTCATCTGGTTAAACTTTACATACTCACCTGCATAGCTTTCCAATATTCCCTTTCCCGTTAAATCAGGCAAGGGATCGTTTCCTAATGGAATAATATGAGCCATCAGCACCTCTCGCATTTCCGGGGTGCCATTTCCGCCATTAAAACGGATCGGGTCTGAGGTATTATAGGCATCATAGTCAAAGCCCATTTCATATAACTTCTGATCCGATACGAGGATCAACATATAACGAATGGTTGGAATCTTTAAGGTCAAATTCATGCTCATGCGTTCCAATGCGCGACGCATGAAGCTATATTTAGGATCCAATAAAACATTGCCATAGACGGAGTGGAAGACATTGGCCTGTTGACACGCGTCGATACCATAAAATGCACCATTGCTCAACAATTTTGTCTCTTTGATATTGGCCTTTGTCACCTTAGGCAGCTCACCGACAAAGTTTTGCGCTTGGGAGAACTGGGATGGCCACACCTGTGTATTATACAGATGAGAATTTACAAATTCTGTTAAGACAGCAGGATTTGTATAAAAAAGATCTTTTAACGTGGTGCCTTGGGGGTAATACTTTAACAATACACGTTTAGCGTAATTACTTACAGCCTCATTGGTAGGTACCGTGATCGAAAAATTATTGGTTTGGGCATCGTTGGGATCTTCCTTTGCATAATTTTCATTGTTGAGCGCCAAACCAATCCCTGCATATCCTTTAACAAATACAGAATCCTTTTCCCCGGTAAGCACCTCATTCTTCCGTGTTATCTCCGCATTATATGTATAAGAGGCAAAAAAATCCAGAATTGATTTAAATGTGGAGTAACTAATATTATCGCGGAGGTATTGATCGATACTCTTCTCCGCAATCAAAACTTTATTCACAACATGGATATAGCCATTCTCCGCGGAGATATTGCTTCTTGCAGGATCAATTTCAGCTGATCCAACGTTCAACCCCGTATAGCTGCTGTTAGGATAAAATGACTGATAATCTATAGCGCCTAAACCACGCTGGTTCATGTAAGCATCAAAAAAATAGCTAATGTGTTTATTATTGTTATCCGTAGTTGCATAAGCTACATTAGGACCGCGATTTGTTGAGACAAACCGTCTAATCTTGCCATTCCCTAAATCCTCTTTTTCAACAAAGTCATAGTATACAGATCGACGTCGAAAAGCAAAACCTTGCTGCCAACCTTTTGCTGAAAAATAATCGTTCAGCTTTTCAAGTCGCTCACCGTCATAAATCATCGAAGAACGCACAATCTTCTCGGCCAGTTTCGCATCGATCTTTGATACATCACTAATACCATTTTCCTTCATAAATTGATCAAAGGCCTGATCAGTGGGTGCAAATACCGTCCAAGAACCCGCAGTCCCGAGTGTATTTTTATAGCCAGACAATTCAATGCAGCTCAGGTACTTCTTAAAGTCGCCCATTGAATCGAGCTGCTGGTAAATTGGGCTTGCCAGCCAATCGGGTCTACCATAGTAGGCGTCAAAGGCTTCCTTTCTACATGACACTACCGTAATCAATAGTGCAATCCAAAATAGGTTAAATTTGGATGATAACATAGTAAATGTATTAGGTCAATAATTTGATTAATAATAAATTACGGCAAGTGCTCGTTGAGATACTTCAAATAATACGTTTTATGAAGCGAAAGTTTGTTCTTTTGCGGTTCATAATTGGTGCAACAAATATATGTCTAAAAGACATTTGTACCAACCTGCACTATCCTGTCTAAATGAGCAAATAGAACATAAAAAAGGTCGGACAAATACTGCCCGACCTTAACGTTATATCAATACAAATTAATTGCCATCTGGTTTGATAACACTATTGATCAAACTTGGTGGCCAATACCAAGTTTTAAAATCATCTGGTTGCTGCGGATCAAAGCCCTGAAAATCGACGATATGGTCTGCTATCTTCAAGTTGTTTTCTTTAATTCCTGTGAGCACCACTTTAGCGATCTCATAGGCACCATAGGGATTGAAATGGGTATTATCGGCAAGATCATTTTTTTGATTTGGAAAAGTATGCGCAGGATAGTGAACAAATGCTCGTTTAGACTGCTCAACTCCTAATGCCTCGTAAAACAAACTCGTTTTCTGATTAAGATCTATTAAAGGCACCTGAAGTTCTGCTGCGACCTTCCGAGCCGCATCGGGAAAATCACCTAATGTCTGCAACAGTTTTCCTTGTTCATCAAATGCTCGCCGTGCTGTGGAGGTTAAGATAACTGGCAGGCCACCTTTTGCACGAAATTCACGTACAAAATAACGCAAACGATCACTATATCCCTTATAAGCACCTGCATTTTCTCCTTTTTCCTTTTGATCATTGTGCCCAAATTCAATAAATAAATAATCTCCAGGCTTGGCGACAGAGAGAATTTTTTCCAATCTTTTTGAGGACAAAAACGAACTTAATGCTAGTCCAGATTCCGCATGATTAGCAATGGCCACACCTGCATCAAAAAATCGAGGAATCATTTGTCCCCAAGACGCCCAGGGCTCATCCTCTTGATTAACTACCGTCGAGTTCCCCGCTAAAAATACAGTCGGGACATTGCTTACTGACTCGATTCGAATGGTCGAAATACAATTTGTTTGCTGGAACTCCAAAGTCAACTTATTATCCCAGTCGAGTTTTTGCAGCTCCCTTGGCTTCTTCAATGCTACAGTTTCGCCAGAAGCAATCTTTGGATCTTTGATGTGTACAATAAAGGTCCTATCGAAAGATTTATTACGTAATACCTCTTGGTTTTCAATCTGCAGCCTACGGGATTCAGACCGTACAGTACTGCGGTAAGGCTTATCGTTCAAACCCTGATAGGTAATCGTAATTTTATAATTGCCTTCAGGAACCCTTACCGAAAAATAAAATGGCTTTTCGCTGAAAAGGCTTTTATTCTTTGAATCAATCCTGACATCTTGTTCTGTTGAAAATTCAAAACCATACCCTTGCTTATCCTTATAGGCTTGTGCTTCCCTTAAAGGAATTACAGTCTGGTTTTTCTTAGTACCACCAAAGCGAAATTCCCTGACAATCTGTTCGGCAAATAAAACATGACAACAGATCTGTATAAAAAATGTGATCGTTAAGATTAGTCTCTTCATCTGTAAGTTTTATTAATTTAGGAGGCTCAAATATAATTTTTCCAATTGATCAGACCACCCTGCGCTTACCTGTGCCTCCCTTTCGCCAACAGCTCAGGACAGCTAATCGCTCAATTTTCCGCACCTTTAATCATCATATAATAATTGGTATCATTATTCATAATTTTAGGTTTTTAATAAATAAAAGGTTTCCTCTGCTCTATCTGGAAACCTTTTATTTTTTTGAAACTCTTCCTGATAAGGTAAAGATGCTCCTACTTGCCATACCTATTAGGATAAAAATAGGCCAGACAACGAATTGCCTGACCTCTCACGATAACTAATAAAAAAACTAAATTTTTACCTTAACTCCAATTTTATAATCAATGTAGTTGCTGTTTGGTTCTAAAGTAGCGTAACTCAATGATATCATTTGGTATAGCCTGCGTATTCCAATGATCATGAATAACCAGAGCTGCTCCAAGAGCTGTCGCCTGGGCCATTGATGCGCCAAAAACTTCACTATTTGGAAAAGCTTGGGCCAACAGCGTCATATAGATCAAATTACGACTAAATCCGCCGTCCACGAATATACGTTGAGCACCATTAGGCCGTAAAATCAGTTCCGTCGATTTTATCTGTGCTTTCACCAAATGCATCATAAAAACATGGTATGCTTCAATATAGCTAGAAAAATGACTCAAATCAATCGATGCGAAAGCTGATAGTTCATCGGAAATATCCAGTGCCTGATATTTTTCAATAATATCCCACTGCAGGCCGATCTGCTTAAACTTACCAGTCGAAACCTGGAAAAAATTCGCAATACGTTTCACTTGCTCCTCATGTTCATAGCCGGCAAAAAGCCGGGATGCTTTTACTGGTTTGCCTGTATAGGTCATATACTGCAAGCAATCTTTGCTCAGTTCTTCTTTTGTCAACGGTTCGTTATTAAATGGATTGAAGGAAATGCACCAAGTTCCTGTCGAAATTAAAACAAAAGGTTCATGAAAATTCAACAGATAGGGAATCAATGCTGAAGAACTATCGTGCAAGCCGCTACCTACTAAATAACCACTCCCAGGAAAAGTCGCCCGAAACAATCGATCACCTTGTACAATGGGTGCCATTTTTTGTAGAATACCGGTATCAAAGACCCACTGATGATAATTATTTTTCTCAAAATCCCACAGTGCTGTATGACAACCTATACTTGTCATATCGGAATAGGGTTGTCCTGAAATTAGATAACTCAAATATTGTGGAAGATGTAATGCCCATTTGACGTCCTTAAATAATGCCGGTTTTAGTTTAAACAAACGATAGATCTGTAGTCCAGAATTGAGACTTCCCAAACTCGGAGAGGAAGTTTCTAATGCGAATCGATCTTTTCCGCCATATTGTGCATAAAACGATTCCAACAGTTTCTTTGGGTATTCTTTCAAATAATTATATAATGGTGTTAAAGGCCGTCCATCTTTATCAATGTAGACAAAACTCGCTCCATACGAAGTAAAATTTATCGCCTTGATTTCAAACTCACCTTTCCGAAACACTTCATGCAAGGAATCGAAAACGGACAAACGTAAACTTTCTAGATTTTCACAGCTATCCCCATCCTCATCGGTAGTTTCTAAAAAACGAGCAGACCTCTCAAAAACAATCTGATACTGCTCATTAAAGAGAAATAATTTCTTGTTAGTCTTACCAACATCAAATATGGCAACTACTGGTATTGGTTTCCCCTTCATTCTTTTTCCTTAATTACAAACCTGTAGCTACAGAATTTATTCCACGTTCTTCGATAAGTTTGTTGCGTAAATTTTCCTCATTGAACAATTGAACCGGATTTAAAGCAGCACCACTTCTCAACCGAGCTTCCGCCACAAGCGGTCTGACATCTGTACGGAAAGCATCCTGTAATATTTCCTGGGCCTTCACAATATCGTTAGTTTGCTGTGCCTGTTTCAGTGCTTTACGATCGACCAGCAATGCTTGAGCATACGCGATCTTAATTGCTTCTACTGACTGTAAAAGATCGACTAACGGATCTTTAAGATTATGAGAAGCATCGATCATCCAGCCCAGCCCTGTTGCATGATCTATCCCATTCAAATCCATACCATCAACCAGTTCGTTGAATATCAAAAATAACTGATAAGGTTTTATACTACCCGCTGTAAGATCGTCATCCGCATATTTACTATCGTTAAAATGGAATCCACCAAGTTTACCCTCCATAAGTAACAACGAAACAATTTGTTCAATGTTGGCATTTGGCAAATGGTGTCCCAAATCAACAAGTGTATATGCTTTAGGGCCTAATTTATTGGCCAATAGTAAAGACTGCCCCCAGTCTCCGATTGTTGTTGAGTAGAAATAAGGTTCAAAAGCCTTGTATTCAACAAACAATTTCCAGTCGTCTGGTAGGTGCTTATAAATTTCACTTAAGCTAGACAATGTATTTTGAAATGCCTCTCTAAAATTCAACTGTCCTGGAAAAGATGAACCATCAGCTAACCAAACTGTAAGGGATTTAGAGCCCAACGCTTTGCCATAATTGATGACCTCAATATTGTGGGCTATTGCTTGTTCACGAACTTTAGGATTTACATGGTGAAGCGAACCAAATTTATAGCTATGTTCTTGTCCAGCCTGGTCTTGAAATGTATTGGAATTCACTGCATCAAATGCAATACCGAGTTTAGATGCCAATGATTTGATTTTTTCTGCATCTGAAGGAATATCCCAAGGTATATGCAAGGAAATAGCTCCGCTTGATTTGTTGAGCGCGTGTAATAAGCCTACATCCGCTAACTTTTGTTCCAAAGTTCCAGGTTCACCTGCTCCGGAAAACCGTCCAAATCGGGTACCACCTGTCCCTAATGCCCAGCTTGGGATTGCAATTTGAAATTTTTGGAGCTTTTCCAAAATTTCATCTGTAGTTGAAATATCCGCCGACACATAGTCAAATGCTCTTTTATGTTTTTCCTTTAATTGGTTATTGTGCTGATCTATAATTTGTGTATCAAGAATCATAATATTACTGGTTATCGTGTAAAAATTCGAAAGGTGTCGCGCACATTTTTCCCTTTCTGAGCGCGACACCTAAGATATAAAAATTAGCGTACAAACGCCATTGCAACACCTCCGTCAACGTTTAAAACATTTCCCGTAGATTTGCTCAACAGTCCTCCCACAAAAGCGAAACAGGCGTTCGCAATATCTTCAGGAAGAATGACCTGATTCAACAAGGTCCGTTTTGCATAATAGGCTGGCAATTCGGCAACTGTGATACCATAGGCTTTAGCACGGCCTTCTGCCCAGCCACCAGCCCAGATATTGCTATCTGAAATAACCGCATCGGGATTGACAACATTGACACGTACTCCCGCTGGCCCTAATTCTGCGGCACACAAACGACTTAAGTGTAGCTGAGCTCCTTTTGCACTCCCATAGCCAGTATTGTTCGGACCACTAACCAAAGCATTTTTGCTAACAATATTAATGATATCTCCCCCGATTTCCTGTGCTTTTAATACAGAAGTAGCTCCTTGCGTAACTAGAAATTGCCCTTTCACTAATACGTTGTACAACAAATCCCAATCTTTCTCTGTATGATCTTCGATTGTTTTGGAAATTGATAGTCCAGCATTATTAACGATAATATCAATACCTCCAAAAGCTAAAGCAGCTTCTTTCAACGCTTCTTTAATTGATTCTGCGTTCGTTACATCCAAAATCGTCGTAATAACGGAATCCTTCCCAAAATCGGTAATAAATTCGTCTTTACTTGATTCCAGGCGCTGGGTATTGATATCATTTAAGATGATTACGGCGCCTTCTTGAGCCATCTTTTTAGCGATTGCTTTCCCGATACCGCCACCGCTTCCAGTGACCAAAGCAATTTTTCCTGACAAAGCCTTTGGTTTTGGCATACGTTGAAGCTTAGCTTCTTCCAATAACCAATACTCAATATCGAATGCTTCCTGACGGGGTAAAGCGGTGTATTCACTTACTGCTTCTGCTCCTTTCATGACGTTGATCGCATTGGTATAGAATTCTGCTGCCACACGTGCCGTTTGTTTGTCTTTCGCAAATGCGAACATACCTACACCTGGGTACAGAACAATTACCGGGTTTTTATCACGTACAGCTGGACTGTTTTCATGTTTGCAGTTTTCATAATATTGCGCATACATGTCACGGTAATCTTCAAATAATGGCGTCAATTTCGCTTTGAGCACCTCAATGTTGTCTAAATCTTCGGATTTATCCAAATTCAATACCAATGGTTGGATTTTAGTCCTTAAGAAGTGGTCTGGACAACTGGTACCTAGCGGAGCCAAACGACCTAAATCATTGGAATTGATAAATTCCAATACGCGTTCATCGTCTGTGAAATGCCCTATCATATGGCGCTCACTGGAACAGAAACCTCTTAAAACCGGCGCCAGTTTAGCCGCTTGTGCAGTTCTTTCTTCCTTTCCCAAGCTAATCACTTTTTGTCCACCAAAGACAGGTGCTTTTTTACCATAATTCTGCTCAAGATATTCTGCACAGGCTTCAATGACATCCAGCGAATTAACATAACATTCGTATGCTGTATCGCCCCAGGTAAACAAACCATGAGAGCCTAACATAATACCTCGGATTCCTGGATTCTCCTCCAAACAAGCTCTTAACTGCAGGCCTAAATCAAATCCCGGTCTTTGCCAGTCTACCCAGCCGATGGTCCCATTAAAAAGCTCTTGCGTGATTGTCTTTCCATCTTTGGCCGCGGCAATGGCAATTGCCGCATCGGGATGTAAGTGGTCGATATGTTTGAATGGCAGAAATCCATGCAATGGTGTATCAATAGATGGAGCTTTAGATGCTAGATCATAGATACAGTGGTTAAATAATTCAACCATTTCATCTTCGTGATCTAATCCACGATAGACATTTTCCAAATTACGTAGACGTTGGAGATACAAAGCCGCCAAACCGGATTTTTTCAAAGTTCCGATATCACCTCCTGAGCCTTTGATCCACATTACCTCCACTTCTTCACCTGTCAAAGGATCTTTTTCAGAAACTTTGCACGAGGTATTTCCCCCGCCATAATTTGTGATCCTTAAATCTGCACCTAAAATATTCGAACGATATAACAGTAAAGCTACTTCATCACCGCTTAGTGCCTGAGCTTTCTCATCGTCCCATAAGTAATTGACATGTTTGTACGTTTTCACTTCTTCTATATTTATTTAAATATTAATTTTCTAATGTCTTTGCAAACCCTACAATGCAAATAGAGATGATAATGGTTACAATTCCTCCGATTATAGAACGATAAGTCGCACGATCCACACCTTTCCATTCCTTGAGTGCAACACCCCAAGCATTTGAAATGAGAATGATAAATGCCATATGCAAGATCCAGGAGCTGGCTCCATTTCCTAAACGGCTTTCGCCCATACCATAAAAGAAAAACTGCAGATACCAAGTCGTTCCCGCTATCGCACATAAAAGGAAATTTTTGCCTTTTGGCACATCGGACTTTGTATAATCCCCAAAAGTTCTATTCTTAAACAATAAGTAAAGGCACCAAAGAAAGTTCGTCACAAAGCCACCCCAAAGGATTACAATATAGGTGACGTTATTTTGATAGAGAAATTCTCCTTGATTTGGATTAGTAGCCTTCCATAAGTTGTTAGCCACATCAGCCATCGGCTTTCCAGCTTCTATTCCAAAATTGAAACAAGCACTTAATATCCCCGATATAATAGCCACAACGATACCCAATCCAAAATTGTAATCAGACTTGCTTTCAGATGATAATGCAGATAAATGCTTCTCCTTTGACACTCCAGCCTTCCCACATAAAAACACACCAAGCACACAAACCAAAAGTCCTACGAGAATACAAATACCAGAATGTGTTGTAAAAAAATAGTCTATACCATGTTTGCCTGCAGTCTTATTGAAAAAATAATAAATACTTGGCATCAAGGATCCAAAAACCATGCTAAGTCCCAAAATGATACTACTTCCCAAAGATACACCGAGGTAACGTACACCAAGTCCATAGGTCAGTCCCCCAATCCCCCAGAGTAATCCAAATAAAAAAGTGTAGCCTACAATGGAACTATTCGTATCTTGGATAATTTCTACAAAATTTGGGATCGTCAACATTGCCGCTATCGGCGGAACGATCACCCATGAAAAAAGTCCCCCTAATATCCACATGGATTCCCAGGACCAGCCTTTCACTTTCTTATACGGCACATAAAAACTACCAGACGCGAAACCGCCTATAAAATGGAATATAACTCCGAAAACAGCATTCATTGTGTATCTTTTTAGGTATTACAAAAACTAAATTAAATGATTTGATGGGAGGAACTGTTATGCACTGTTATGCCACATAACCAAGACAGTTGCCCTATACAAGATAATTTATTTAAGCGGCATCTACAGCTTACAGCAAATTTTGATTACTTTTAGTTACTTATTATAAATACTTCCTTGAAAAAATATTTGTTATTCATAGATACCGAAACATCCGGGCTGCCGAAAAAATGGAATAAAAAGTACACCGACAGCGACAACTGGCCGCATATATTGCAATTGGCTTGGATTATTTTTGACGAAGAACGCAATGAAGTTAAACGTACAAATAAATATATTTATGAACCGCTAATACCAATCAGTCCCGCTTCAGAGCAAATACACGGATTGACTCCCCCTTTTTTAATGAAGCACGGCGAAAAGAAAAAAGAGGTGTTGCGTAAACTGAGTCATGACATCAAAAAATATAAACCGCAAATCGTTGGGCATTTTCTTTCATTTGATTTGCAGGTATTATCTGCTGAATTCTATCGTTCCAATCTTCCGCTCCCATTTTGCGACTTAAAATACTTTTGCACCTTGCTGCATAGCAAAAGGTATGTTAGAAACCCACATATGGTCCATCTTCCGCTTTCATTATTACATGAATCGCTTTTCCTGGCTCTTCCCGAAAATATACACGATGCGGAGAAAGATGCTGAGATCACAGCGAAATGTTATTTTGAAATGATCCAACGAAAGGATCTCTCCGATCAAGAAATTCTAAACCAACAAACTGAGTTCGATAATCTTTTTTAATGCCGTATTCATGGAAAAAAACGAATCCCTCCTATCCTTACTGAAATCGACCCAACCATTTCAGGTATTGCCCGAAACCCTTCAGCTAAGTATTGTCGATATACTCTATGAACATCGTTTCTCCAAAGACACCTTGGTCTATCGACAGAATATTACCGATATGGATGGAGTAGACTTAATCTTCGAAGGAGAATACGAAACATTTTTCTTAGATGCTTCAGATAATAAACGATTAGTCGAAATCCATCATATGCCTTATTGTTTTGGCGGAATTTCGGTGTTATTGAATCGAACAAAAGCGTTAAAATCTGTCATCGCAAAAAAGGGGACGATTATCTATCGATTACCGCGGAAAAATTTTATTGAGCTTTGTAATGCCAATGAAGAGTTCTTTCATTTTTTTACCAATTCTTTTGGAAAAAGGATGTTAGATGAGGAGTTTTCACACTTTGTCAAATCCCCAGCTTCTTTTGAGGAAAGCTACTTTGCTGCGGATCAATTGTACTCGCGAAAGATAGAACATATCACTTACAAAGATATTGTTGCCTGTACCGCTGAAACCCCCATTTTTGAGGTTGCAAAGATGATGGCCAAACAAAAGGTAAGTTGTGTGTTTATCAAAGACAAAAATGGTATCATCGGCTATGCTACTGATATGACCTTGCGGGATAATGTCGTGGCGCAACAAATCGCTGTCGACCGCGCGATTATCGAAGTCATGGACAACCCAATTGTTAGCATCTCTGATCAAGCTTACCTGTATGAGGCTGTACTAAAAATGTTCCGAACGAAATCAAGATACCTGCTCGTTGAAAAAGAAGGGAACTACGTTGGATTCCTAAGCCGTAACAGATTATTGAGTGAGCAAGGGCAATCGCCACTCGTATTTATTCAATCGGTCAAACTAGCAGAAACTTTAGACGAATTACGTGAAAAGTGGAACAACGTCCCAGAAATTATCCATCAACTGCTCGGCAGAGGAGTAAATGCCGAAATTGCCAATCAGGTGATTACAACTGTAGCGGACAGTATTGCACTGAAAGTAATCGAAAAAGTAATCGAAGAGATGGGCGAACCGCCGGCAAAATTTGTCTTCATGGTGACCGGTAGTGAAGGAAGAAAAGAACAGACGCTGATGACAGATCAGGATAATGCGATTATTTATGAAGATAAAGCCAATGAACAGCGCGAGTTCGTCCGAGCGTATTTTTTGAATTTTGCAAGTCGTGTATCTGATCATTTAAATACAATAGGTTTCAGTTATTGTACAGGAGGATATATGGCCAGCAATCCCGAATGGACACATTCACTGTCACATTGGAAAAACAACTACAAAAAATGGATCGAGGAAAGCATCCCCGAAAATGCAATTAAGTTCTCCACATTCTTTGACTGCCGACGATTATATGGCGACCAAGATATTATACATCAGCTTAAAGAGTTCCTCAATGTCGAATTACAAAAACCTAATGAGCGCTTTTTTACATTTATCGCAAAAAATGCCCTACAGTATGAACCTCCCTTGACATTTTTTAAGGCGATCAAAACGCAAACCATCGGATCCTCTGAAGTCTTCAACATCAAAAAAGCTATGACACCTATTGTCGATTTGGTTCGTGTATATGCCCTGAAAAACCGAATTTATGAAGAAAATACAGGTGGAAGACTCAAGCAGTTACTCGAATTGGGGATTTTCACGCAGGAACAATATGAAGAATTACATCAATCTTATTACTATCTGATGTCGATTCGCCTAAAAAATCAAGCGAATCAGATTCGGATAGCCAAACTTAGCCCAAACAATTATGTACCGATGGACAGCTTGACAAATATTGAAAAGGCAACCATTAAGGAAATATTTAAAACGATCAATAACTTTCAGCTTGGAATTAAAGTAAAATTCACCAGTAACCTCTTTGGGTAATGGCCCATTTTAATGACTCGGTACGACTGGAAGAATTTTCCCATCTGTACCAAACTGCAATTTGTCCATACACACTTCGCGGTTATACCCAGCAGCTTCGCCCATCGTAATTCCCTTGGGATAGTTAAATCGATGATAAACAATGTACCATTCGTCTCTTCCTGACAGCTGCAATACCGAATTGTGCCCCGTGCCATAAATTCCAAGAGCAACATCTTTCTGCAAGATAAGATTATCTTCGGGGATTTGAATCGGTCCCAAAGGAGAGGTCGAAGTTCCATAACGAACCCGATAATTTTCGCTACGTGTATCATTTTCCGACCATAGGAAATAATAAATCCCTTTCCGGAAAAAGACATAAGTTCCCTCACGGAATGTTCTATCGGGAGTCAATAATTTGATCGTATTTTCCTTGATTGTCACCATGTCCTTATTAAGTTCGGCTACAGCAAGATGACCATTTCCCCAATAAAGATAACTCTTATTGGTTTTAGGATCAGTGAAAACAGCAGGATCGATCTCTTGGCCTCCCTTTACGCCATTTGGTTTGAAGTCTATCAGCGGTTTACCGGAATCCTTAAAAGGCCCGGTTGGCGAGTCTGCTACTGCAACACCGATTTTCTGAGCTGCTGTAAAATAATAATAATATTTATACCTACCCTTGACTTTCTTCTCTGCAATCGTCGGCGCCCAAGCATGGTGGTTGCCCCATAGTACATCTTTTTTTAAATCTAATACTACTCCCTCATCTTTCCATTCTATCAAATCAGTAGAAGAAAAGGTTTTGAAGTAATATCCACCCCAACCGTCAAAGCCATCACTCGTTGGATAGATATAATATTTCTTTGTCTTATTAGAGTACAATACATCTGGATCCGCATAAAATCCCTCCAATATAGGATTTTTCACACTGTTCAATGTGATATCAGCTGGTTTTCCCCAATGTTGAATCAATTTATTCAACTCATTTCTTGAAAGCGGTAAAATAGTGCCATGTCTAGGATGAAAATCCATATCAATCTGTTGATCTATTGCTTTAAAATGATCTAGATCCTGAGATTCACAAAACTGGTACTTCCCCTTTTTATAAATATCATACATCAAGATATAAGTATCGGATTGATTACGTTTAAAAATCCCAGATCCTTCCACTTCGTCTGCTGTTACCTGTTTATACCCCGGTTGTTCAACCCATTTCCCTGAAGTCAATGAATCTGTGATCGCCTGTTTTATTCCTTTCCCATTCCCCTCAGTTTTATAAAACAAATGGAATAAACCGTTTTTAACAATAATATCCCCATCTATACAAGATTGACCGTTTTTAGGCAAGAACAACACCTTAGGTTCACCCTCTAGATCCGTAAAATCGCGATTAGCATAGGAATAATAAATCACATCGGGTTGATCTCCATATTTCATGGACCAGTAAACCATATATTTACCTACGCTTGGATCAAATATAGTCTGGGGCGCCCAAACCCTTTTTAAGTCTTTCTGCCCTTGATAACGCTGTTGAATATTAATCACATGATGCTCCCAGTGGATCAAATCTGTAGATTTTAACAAAACCATGGCCCGGTTAGAATCCCATCCTTTGGATGCCGTCATATCCGTTAGCACCATGTAAAACGATTTTCCGTCCTCGGCCCGTAAAATATGTGGATCCCTTACGCCACCTGTACTGCTGATGCGTTTAGAATCCAATATGGGCTGATTATTGTTCAGTGCCCTGAATGTATAACCGTCAGTACTAATCGCAAAACATACGGCCTCATCCGCAATTGCATTACCTTTAAAATAGGTAAATAGATAACCCGCGAAATCTTTTTCCGATGGTCCAGCTTTATATTCCTGTGCCGATACAGAACACAAGGCAGCCATCACCAAACCAACAACTCCCATGAGGGATATCAACTTTCTTTTATTCATAAAAAAGTTATTTCATTTGTAAATAGCACATTACTATTTTTTTTGCATCGACAAATCAAACTGCCAATGCTTTGCCAATCGCTCCAGCTCTTGTTTTGTTATTGGGATGACAGCGCCATGTTTAGGCGAAGTGAAATTAGTAGATTTCATTTTACCTGCATTAAAGTGTCCCAAATCAACAAAATTTTTAAAATCTGTTGTTTCACTGAAGCCAAAATTATGGGGCGATATCCCATAGATATCATACATCAAAACCCATTTATCTTCCCCTATCCTTTTCCACACATTCGGAGCTTCGCAGGCTTCTGGCTCAGGATCATAGAAGCGATCATCGTACTGATAAGGGCCATTTGGATAATCTGAAACAGCTTGCTTAATGCCCGGAACACCATCGTGGGCGACATAAAAAAGATGGTATTTATTGCCCACTTTCGTAATATCGCCATCGATGTAATTTTTATTTGCTTTGGGGTATTGAAACAAAAGTTGTGGTTCTGATTCAAATGCTGTAAACTCCTTATTTAAATAGGCATAATAGAGCTGATTCAGTCCATTGCCAAACCGCATCGTAAAATAGATCATCAACTTCCCAGTACGATCATCATAGATGAGTTCGGGAGCCCAGAAGGACCCTACATTTTCCCAACCTTGAAAGGCTTTCTCCAAGTAGAGCTCCGTATGGTTCCAGTGAATTAAATCAGTCGATTTCATTAAGACAATACCCCGGTTGTTACCCCATCCAAATGCGACTCCGTCACGCTCCCATTCCGTATTTCTATAACCCTGCTTTTGTGCGTAGATATGTAAATCCGTCATGACCATATAAAAATAACCATCTTTCCCCCGCATGATATAGGGATCCCGAATACCTTTCTGCTGTGCAATGCTATCGCCGGCAATGATCGGTTTTCCTTTATTGATATCGGTGAAAGAATAGCCATCCTGACTTATTGCAAAATACAGCCCGTGGCTTTCATCCTTGAAATAAACCATCAGGTAAGCAGCCAGATCTGATTCCTTTACCTGTGCAAACAAGTTATGCGCAAATAGGATCAGGATAGTAAAAAGGAGTGTGCGGATGTTCATCTTATTTCACGGTCAATTTTATCAAGGTCAAGGAATAAGGTTCAAATGTTTCAACAATTGTCTTTCCCTTAGAAGTTACTGTATTTTGTTTTGGACGGATGTTCAATGGTTCCTCGATACTGTTACTCAGGTTTAGATTGGCGTTGGCCAAAGTGATTTTCTCTGCTGTCGCAGCAGGCTTTTTCTTCGAATCTACATCAAGGTTCACTTTCATCGGCTTACTATTGTAATTGACGACTTTCACGATAAGCTGTTGCGCAGCTGCATCAAATACTGCCGAAGCATATAGGCTATCTTTGCCAGCTACGAATTCACCATCCCGTTTGATCGAAACAATGTTTGTCCCTTTATTGTTAGCATATAATTTTTGTACTTGGTAGCTCGGTGTTCCATATACCTGCAAGTTATCAACCCAAATTAAATCCGGTGACCACTGCCAGCCATCGACATGACCGAATAATGGCGCATAAGATGCCATCTCCACGACGTCACCATTTCGTTCCAGGCCCGTCATGAAAGCGGCTTCCGAGAGGGCCGCCTCCCAGGTACTTTTCCCTGGACCGTTTGGTCGTGTCGTATGCGAAGCGTATTCCCCTGCGAAAATTTTCACCCCATTTCTAGTGTAATTATCATAGCGATTGGCGCTCGAAAGAAACCAGGATGGTGGGCGGTAATAATGTTCATCAATGATATTGATATTCATCGCCCGCAGCTTATCATTTAAGAAGTCAAAACGATCTCCTTCGGGATCAGTGCCCGAACTGGCAATAATTTTGATCTCTGGATGCTTTTCGTTTAACGCTTTCTTGAAGACGGCCAACCGTTCGATATATTGCGGGCCCCAATTTTCATTTCCAACTCCCAGCATTTTGAGGTGGAAAGGCTCAGGGTGCCCCATATCCGCCCGTAATTTCCCCCATTTTGTATCTGTTGTACCATTAGCAAATTCAATCAGATCCAAAGCGTCTTGAACATAGGTGTCAAGTTCGTCCAATGGCACAAGTTCCGCCGTATTAAATTGGCAGGCCATACCGCAATTGAGAATGGGAACTGGAGATGCTCCAATATCTTCTGCCAGTAAAAAGTATTCATAAAATCCTAAACCAAAGGTCTGAAAATAATCAGGTGTCAGACGATGGCTGAATTCGGTATTCCACCGGTTGATAATCAATTCCCTTTCCGTTATTGGTCCAACAGTTTTTTTCCATTGAAAGCGATTGGCCAAATCTTTCCCTTCAACAATACAGCCTCCAGGAAAGCGGATAAAGCCAGGTTTCATATCGGCAAGCATCTGAACCATATCTTTACGTAGACCCTTCGGTCTTCCTTTCCAGGTGTCTATTGGAAATAATGAAAGCATATCTACGTCTAACGTACCCGCCCCTGTAAACCAAACATTTAACTTGGCTTTATCTGTCGTTTGGTTGACAGGAAATTTGACTGCAGCTTCAGACCATGATCCGACGGGTTCAAGAGGAAGTTCAGCTGCGCCAATAACCTTATTCTGTTGATCGAGCAGCTCAACATGGATTTTCATCCCCTTAGCTGCACCTTGGTATTGTACAGAGAACTCATATGCTGCCCCCGCTTTCACCCCCATTCCTCTAAAGCCTTCATTTTGTAGTCCTAATTTCAAATTAGCCGCATTGTTTATCCTTAAATACCGTTTGTTGCCTTTACGTTTGCTATCGTTTAGCAGCAGGTAGGTTCCCTCAGGGCCATTTTCGAGCTTTTTCCAGCCCATCCAAGGCTGATCAAACTCAAATGATCTATTCTTTACCAATTCAGCATAGATTCCTCCATCGGCACCAAGATTGATATCTTCAAAAAAGACGCCCCACATATGTGGCGATATTTTGCCTGTAGGTTTATCCAAAGCAATATTTAATGTTATCGGTGACTGTGCCATTGCTGAAGAGCCCAAGCTCGCTAACAGTAACAGTATTGACACTACTCTTTTCATTCCTATATGTATTTGTTCAACAATAATTTATCATTTCAGGTTTTTACACCAGCCCTAACAGCATAAATAGGATAACATGACAATCCTATCAAAATTGGCTGTTATATTAATTCCAATACAATAACTGAAAATGCAGGAATGTCCACTTCAATGGCACCACCATTCACTACCTTTGCCTTATTGTACACAACAGGTTTAATTGTTGTCGGCTTCTTGAAGGAATTATAATCGCGTAGATTCTCTGCGGTAAGAATTCGGCCTGAAATTTTTGCAGCTTTCACTGAACCGAGATCCACACGTACCTTATTATTCTTTTTCGGATCAATATTTACCAAGGAGATATGTGTACGGCCCTGCTTGTCTTGTGACGCTGAAACCGACACGGCGGGAATTTTTTCCTGGTTAAATTCAAAATCCGTTGATTGAAGGGAAATAGGAATTAACTTAGCATCCTGATGTACCTTATACATTTCCATCACATGATAAGTCGGCGTCAAAATCATATTCTTTCCTTCTGTTAGAATAACCGCTTGCAATACATTCACAGCCTGCGCTAGATTGGCCATCTTCACCCGACGAGCATGATTGTTAAAGATATTGAGTGTCATTCCTGCAATCATGGCATCACGCATGGTATTTTGTTGGTAGAGAAAACCCGGATTCGTACCAGGCTCTACCGCATACCAGCCTCCCCATTCGTCTACGATCAGATCCACAAGTCCTTTCGGATCGTATTTGTCCATAATGGCGATATTCTTCTCCACCAGCTCATTCATAAACCAAGCTGATTTCATGGTTTTAAAATACTCCTCCTCCGAATATTGGGTCGCAGAGCCCTTGTTATCCCAGTTGATCACTGCATAGTGATGAAGTCCCATGCCTTTCATCAAACCACTCGGAATTTTCTTCATGAGTGTCTCCGTCCAATTGTAATCTGCACTATTAGCTCCTGATGCTATCCGATACAAACCACTTCCATTGGTCCAATCCGACATAAAAGTGGCGTATTTGCGATAAATGTCGGTATAGTAATCGGCGGTCATATTTCCACCACAGCCCCAGGCTTCATTTCCTACGCCCCAAAATTTTACCTTCCAAGGTTCCTGCCGACCATTTTTTCGTCGCCAATCCGACATGGGGCTTTCTCCTTTAAAATTCACATATTGGACCCAGTCAGCAAGCTCCTGTACCTCACCGCTCCCCACATTACCCGCCAGATAAGGTTCCGCACCAAGCAATTCACACATATTGAGAAAATCATGTGTGCCAAAAGAATTATCCTCTGTCACGCCACCCCACCAGTTGTTTACGATAGCAGGACGCTGCGCTTTGGGCCCAACTCCATCCTTCCAATGATACGTATCGGCAAAACATCCTCCTGGCCAACGTAAATTGGGAATGTTTAAATTCTTAAGGGCTTCGATGACATCTTTTCGGACGCCATCGGAATGGGGAATCGAGTCATTTTTCTCCCCGACATAAAATCCATCATAAATACAGCGTCCCAAATGTTCGGCAAAATGTCCATAAATATGTCGACTTATAATCTGCTCCTGCTGCGGTGTTTCCAATCTTACACTACTCTGTCCATACAACAATCCAGTGGCTAGCGTAAAAACAACGCCTAATTTTAATCTTAGCTTCATTATATAGATTTTATTATTTCACACTGAATTGGTAGGTTGTTTTTGAACTATATTTTTCTCCAGGTTTTAATACCGTTGATGCAAAATTGGGGTGATTTGGTGCGTCTGGAAAATGTTGTGTCTCCAAACAGAAAGCAGAACGGAATGGATACACTTTTCCCTCTTTCCCTTTAGGGTCAGAATCCTTCATAAAATTACCACTGTAAAACTGTAAACCGGGTTCGGTTGTGTAGATGTCCATTTCAATACCTGTTTTAGCGGCATACACCTGTGCGACCTTCTGGAAACCATCCTTCTTGTTTAGTTCAAAATTATGGTCATAGCCTTTTCCGATCCTCAGTTGTGCATTTTCTTCTTCAATACGAGCACCAATACGTGTCGGTTTTGTAAAATCGAATGCTGTTCCCGCTACAGGCAAACTCTTTCCAGTTGGAATCAAGGTATTGTCAACTTCGGTAATTGCCTTTGCATCAATTTGAAGTTCATGATCCAAAATAGAAGAATCTCCAGCCCCATTGAGGTTAAAATAAGCGTGGTTGGTCAGATTTAAGACCGTCTCTTTATCTGTTGTCGCTTGATAGGCTATGGCTAAAGCACCGTTGTCCTCCAGGGTATAGGTAACCTCCATCTTGACCGTTCCCGGATAACCCGCTTCTTTATCAGGTGAGGTATAGGCTAATGTGATTGATGTCGAAGTGCTACTGACTACAGCCCACACTTTATTGTAAACGCCATTGGTACCGCCATGAAGTGAATTCTCGCCATCATTCTTTTCTAAAGAATAAACCTCACCATTCAGTTTAAATGATGCTTTGCCAATCCGATTCCCATAACGCCCTACAATTGCGCCGTAAAAATTATTATAGTTATCCTTGTATTCTTTGGCCGAATCATAGCCCAAAATCACATCAGTCAATTTACCGTCTTTATCTGGCACTTTTAAACTTACCAGACGTGCGCCATAATTTGTCAATGTAATAGCGAGTTTGTTATTCTTGAGCTGGAATAGTTTAACTTCTTTACCATCAATCTGGCTATCAAAAGCTTGGTTGGAGGTAGAGTCAGCCAAGGTCGCTGCTTGTTTACTTTGAGTTGATGAAGACTGGCAGCCATAAGCCAATGAAGCACAAGTCAACAAACCAATAATAATTTTCTTATTCATCTGCAATTAAGTTTTACCCCATCGGTCCGATGGAGGCTTCCTAATTTTAATTAGGAATGGTTCATAATCATTTAATTATTCAAATGGCAACATTTCTACCAAAAACGCACATAGATAGCAGTCACCAACAATAAAGTCACAACAATTAATGCCAATACGGACGGTTCCACTTTAAACATAGATCGATCCAACACAAAAGCTTTTGGATTAACTTTTGGTCCAAATAAGCTGACAGCAATCATAGCGATCATCGTAAACACAAATGCTAGTCCCATACATATCTGAAATGGAATTTCATAAACGCCCGCTTTGTTAAGATATGCCGTATAGATCCATGTTTCTGGTCCGAAAACTTTTGTTGCAAACTCGTTGAAAAATACCGACAATGCAAATCCCGTAACCAGGCCAGTAATGGCGGCTGCACCCGTAGTCCTTTTCCAGAACATACCGAGCAAAAACATCGCAAAAACACCCGGACTGATAAAGCCTGTATATTTTTGGATAAAAGTAAATCCTCCGGCACCACCGATGCCCAGTGCATCATTCCAGGTAAATAAAACAGAAAGTAGAATAGAGATCACAATTGTTATCTTTCCAACCCAGACCATTTTTGCTTCGCTCGCATCTTTATTGATGTATTTTTTAAAGATATCCAGTGTAAAGATCGTTGCGATACTATTTGCTTTTCCGGCCAATCCGGCCACAATAGCAGCTGTAAGCGCCGCCAGTGCAAGTCCTTTCATTCCATTTGGCAGATAGCCCAATATCGCCGAATACGCATTATCGGCATGAAACACCCCTCCAGGAGCCATTTCGTGTTGTAACGCACCATTTTTATAAAGCACATAAGCAGCTATCCCGGGAAGCATAACGATAATCGGCATAAACAACTTTAGAAATCCTGCAAAAAGAATCCCTGTGCGTGCCGTCTTTAAATCTGCTCCCAAAGCGCGTTGTGTGATGTATTGGTTACAGCCCCAGTAATTTAGGTTGACAATCCAGATCCCAGCAAGGTACATCCCTATTCCAGGCAGCATCAGATATTTATTGATATCTTCCTGACTGGCACCCGGCCCTGGTTTATCGACAAATAGGTTGAAATGCTCCGGCGAATCTTCCATCAGTTTATTGAATCCAGCTAAGGCGTCTTGTCCCAAACCAAAATGTTCACTGACCAAGGTCAATGCCACATAGGTCGTCGCTATACCACCAATAATTAATACAACAACCTGAATAACATCTGTAAAGCCAATAACACGCATTCCGCCCAAAGTGATGATAACGGCAAATACGGCTAGAGCAACTGTAATGGTGTGGAAGCTGTCGCCACCTCCGGCCATACTCGAAATGGCGATTGCCCCGAGATACAAAATGGAAGTCAGATTGACAAAAACGTACAAAAACAACCAGAAGATTGCCATAATAAGACTCGTCGTTTCATTGTATCGGTTGTTCAAAAACTGAGGCATCGTAAAAATCTTGTTTTTCAGATAGACCGGAATAAACCAAACCGCAACAATAATTAGCGCTACCGCAGCAATGAGCTCATAAGCGGCTACAGCAATACCGACCTCAAATCCATTACCGCTCATACCAATAAACTGCTCAGCAGAAATATTCGATGCGATCAACGAAGAGCCTATGGCCCACCAGGTCAGTGATCCTTCCGCCAGAAAGTAGTCCTTGCTACTGCTTAAACTATTCGTCTTTTTACGATAAATCCAGTAGCCATAGCCGGCTACAATAAAGAAGTAAATTACGAAGATGATGTAATCTACCGTTGCAAATTTTTCCATATTTCCCAAATTGGTTATTATCAATAAGCCATCTATACCCGAAGAGCAGGTATAAATGGCTTAGTTTATTATTTACTCAGTAAATAATAAAGTTCATTCCATTTCAATTGATCTTCGAGTTTCGCTACCGTAGTATCCTCGTCGATCAATACATATTCCAGTCCGGCAATACGTGCAAAATCTTCCAGGTATTCGGGTGTTAAGCTCAAGCTGTAGGCGGTATGATGTGCCCCCCCTGCCACAATCCAGGCACTACAGCCCGTTTTCATATCAGGAAGCGGTTTCCATAGTACCCGCGCAACAGGAAGCTTAGGCAACTCTTCTTCCACAGCAACACCTTGTACTTTATTCACGATCAAACGAAAACGCGTTCCCATATCGACCAAAGAGGCATTCAATGCATCTCCGCTCTGGCCATTGAAAACCAAACGGGCAGGATCCGCCTTGCCGCCAATTCCTAGCGGATGTACTTCTATACGTGGTTTTCCAGTTGCTAAAGCGGGGTCCACTTCTAACATATGTGAGCCAAGTACCATGGGATTATACGGATCAAAATGGTAGGTGTAGTCCTCCATAAATGCGGTCGTTCCCGCTAATCCTGCTCCCATCACTTTGCAAGCGCGCACCAAAGCTGGAGTCTTCCAATCCCCTTCGCCGGCAAAACCATAACCCTCAGCCATTAAACGTTGTACCGCCAAGCCCGGAAGTTGTACCATCCCATGCAGATCCTCAAAGGTATCCGTAAAACCTTTAAAGTTTCCTTGTTCCAAAAATTTCCGTAGGCCAATTTCTATTTTAGCAGCTTCGATGAGGTTAGTATGATATTCACCGTCAACTTTTACATTTTCGGCAAGTTCATAAGTCGCTTCGTACTCCGCTAATAATGCCGCGATTTCCGCTTCCGTACTCGCATTGATAACCTCTACCAAATCACCAATGGCATAGGTGTTTACAGCGAAACCAAATTGTGACTCTGCCTCCACTTTATCGCCATCTGTAACAGCCACATAACGCATGTTATCGCCAAATCTTGCAAATTTAGCACCTTGCCAGTCGTGCCATCCCGCGGCTGCACGCGCCCAAACATTAATCCGTTCCAGCACTTCCGCATCTTGCCAATGCCCTGTTACGACTTTACGACCTATTTTTAAGCGGCTAACGATGTGTCCAAATTCGCGATCCCCATGCGCACTTTGGTTGAGATTCATAAAATCCATATCGATACTATTCCATGGGATATCCTGATTATACTGCGTATGCAGATGCAACAATGGCTTTTGCAAGGCTTTTAATCCTCTGATCCACATCTTTGCAGGTGAAAATGTATGCATCCAGGTAATAACCCCAATACAGTTTTTTTCATTGTTGGCGGCTGCCAATGTTGCATAAATCTCGTCCGTATTTTTTACGATCGGTTTATATTTTACCGCTACTGGAATCGCTGCTTGGGTATGTAAATAATTGGCTATTTCCTCAGCATGTAGGGCAACTTGTCGCAAGGTTTCTTCACCATATAGGTCTTGGCTTCCCACGACAAACCAGACCTCAAGCTCTTTTAAATTGATATTCATGTTAAATTGTAGTTTTTGCTATAGATTTTTTATTACTGAAAATTATTGACCATAATAGGCGTTGGCTCCATGCTTCCGTTCGTAATGCTTTTTGATCAGTGCAGGCTTTAATCGAGGCGCACTCGGATTGATCTGTTCTGTCAACCAAGCCATTTTAGCAACCTGTTCCAATACTGCACTGTTATAAACAGACTTTGTTCCAGTTTTACCCCAGGCAAACGGCGCGTGGTTACCAACCAGAATCATTTCCACCTCTTTATAATCCAGCTTATTTTCGGCAAAGTGATTGATAATCTGAAACCCCGTTTCATGCTCGTAGTTTCCGGAGATCATCTCATCGTGCATTGGTGGAGCACAGGGAATATCGACCGTCAAATGATCTGCATGTGTCGTTCCGAAAATGGGAATATCCCGTTGCGCCTGTGCCCATGCTGTCGCATAGGTGGAGTGTGTGTGGGTGATCCCACCGATTTCCTTCCAATGTTTATACAATAGCGCATGAGTTTTCGTATCTGATGATGGCCGAAGATTACCCTCAACCACATGACCATCAAAGTCTACAATCACCATATGTTCCGGTGAAAGCTCGTCATAGGGAACCCCACTTGGTTTAATCGCAAAAACTTCCTGACGACGATCGACAACACTCACATTTCCAAATGTAAAAAGCACCAATCCCAGCTGGGGCAATTGCATATTGCAATGGTAGGCTTCTTCTTTAATTGAATTATACATGATTAAAATTTGAATGGTTAAACAGTAATGGCTAGCGATTCCTTTCCTTCGATGAAAGCTCCCAGAGCCTTGTAATGTTCATAGCGTTCGGCATAGATGGTTACCCATTTTTCCTCAGGTATATAGGTTCGTTCAAAACCTTGCCCCATTGCCTTCATGGCATCCTCAACTCGGTCATATAAACCAGCAACTGTTGCGGCGAACATTGCTGCGCCAATGGCACAAGTCTGCTCACTTTTATGAATACGAATAGGCATATTCATCACATTAGCCATCATTTGCATAATAAAAGGCGATTTCTTTGCAACTCCACCTAAACCGATCAAGCCTTTTACCGGAATACCCTGCTCCACGAAACGGTCAACAATAGCCTTCGCGCCAAAACAAGTCGCTTCGACAATCGCCCTGAAGATCCGAGGTGCATCTGTTCCAAGGTGCAAGCCTGTAATCGCTCCTTTCAAGGATTGATCCGCATCCGGAGTTCGACGACCATTGAGCCAGTCCAAAGCTAATTCAGATGTTGCCGTTACGGGAAGTAATGCCGCCTGCTCACTTAGACTGAACAAGAGTTTCTCTTCCAGAGTTGCCATCAACTGTTCACGCGTATGCGCTTCGATCTCTTCAATATCTTGTATCAAATTTTTCGTTGGCCACAGTAACACCTGTTTCAGCCAAGCGTAAGCATCTCCAAATGCCGATTGCCCAGCTTCCATACCAATCATTCCCGGTATAATCGAACCGTCTACCTGACCGCAGATTCCCCTGACCAACGTATGCTGAACCTCCTCCTTTGGGGCAACTAGCATATCACAGGTCGACGTCCCCATCACCTTACTCAGATAATATGGCTCAATTTGTCCTCCAACTGCCCCCATATGACAGTCAAATGCACCGACACCAACAACGACTGATGTTGTAAGACCTAATCGTTGCGCCCATTCTTCCGAAAGCTGACCGGCAGATTGATCAGCAGTGTATGTTTCAGAAAACAAACGATCAACCAAACCATCCAGCAATGGATCAAGTGTTGAAAAGAAAGAATTTGGAGGTAGGCCATCAAATTCTTTGGCCCAAAGCGATTTATGACCTGCTGAACAAACCCCACGCTTCATAGCAGACACCTGTGTTCCTCCAGTCAATAGAAAAGGAATATAATCACAATGCTCAACCCAGCTATATGTGGAGGTACGGACCTTTTCATCAGTCCTAAAAACATGAAGTAATTTGGCCCAGAACCATTCCGAAGAGTATACTCCGCCCACATACTTCAAATAATCCACCGGACTATTTTGATTGTGCAGGTTAATTTCTTTGGCCTCACCAACAGCTGTATGATCTTTCCATAAGACAAACATGGCATTGGGATTGTCTTTAAACTCGTCCAACAACGCCAATGGAACCCCGGCTGCGTTTACGGCAACTGGAGTAGATCCCGTTGTATCCACGGAAATTGCTTTTACAGCCGCGCCAATATTGTCGATTTCCGATTTGAGCAAACAATCTTTTATTGTCGCTTCCAAGCCTTCGATATAATCCAACGGGTGTTGCCTAAACTGATTTAAAGCAGCATCACAATACTCCCCTCTTTTCCAACGCGGGTAGTAAAATACAGAAGAAGCTATTTCCTCGCCATTGTTAGCATCAACCAATACCGAACGGACCGAATCACTTCCATAGTCCACCCCAATGACATACGATTTATTCATTTTTGCTGAATTTGGTTTATAACTTATAATTGTCTCTAACGCCTTATTTTTCAATATCCCCCTTTTTGAAGTTCGTCTTGAAAAAATAATTAGTGTCAAATAAACATTTATTTTTTTAAATATGAAAGAAAATTTTCATATTTAAAAAATAGAGCTAACTTCATAGCAGCAAATTATGGTTAACCCGAATTCCTGACATAGGTGTATAAAAGCCTTTTAAAGGGATGTAACAGACAATTATTATACTTATTTTTAGCTATTTACTTTTTTACATAGTTTTGCTCGTGGAATAAATGGGGTGGTGTCAGATAAAAAGATAAAACGATAGACGATGGAATATTATAAAAAAGATTCAGGGATCCTTTTGGCAGTAGACTGTATCATATTTGGATTTAACGGCGAATCCCTTGAAGTACTTTTAATTAAACGTGATTTCGAACCAGAAAGAAATAAATGGAGTCTGATGGGTGGTTTCGTTCAATCCGACGAAAGTCCGGAAGAGGCGGCGAGCCGAGTGCTCAAACAGTTAACAGGACTTGAGAATGTATACATGGAGCAATGTAGTGTATTCGGTGAACCTCAGCGTGAACCTAGCGACCGGGTTGTTAGTATCTGTTATTTTGCGCTGATTGATACGCAGCAATATAAACATATCCTAAGTGACGATTACGAAGCTCAATGGTTTCCATTACGGGAGCACCCAACGCTGATCTTCGATCATGATCAGATGATCGCTTCGGCACAGCACCGTCTACGCATGAAAGCAGCTTTGTATCCGATATTATTTGAACTGCTGCCCGAGAAATTCACGATTCCCCAGATTGCAGCACTCTATGAGGGAGTTTACAATATCGAGTTGGATAAGCGCAATTTCAGCCGAAAACTGCTTTCCTCAGACCTCATAATCAAACTGGAGGAAAAGGATAAGGAAAATTCAAAAAAAGGAGCATACTATTTCAAATTAAATACGGCGATCTATAAGGAAAAGATCATGTCCTTTTTACGGTATTTGCCAAGTTGGTCTATCGAATCATGATAAAGTAACGGGAAATGACCTATGGGAATTGGAATATATTTCACTTAACATTTTCGTTTTTTCAATAATTCCTTATATTTATCACAGGTATATCCTAGTTTTACAATTAGGATAAGCTAGATTAACGCATTTTATAAAATAAACAACATGAGCAAATTGAGATTAGCATTTATATTCTTTACGATTTTATTTATTTCATCACATACGCTATTGGAGGCACAAACTCCTGCTGCGGCTCCCGCCACTACAGCAGCACAACAGGATAATGCCTTCAAGTACAGTCCGGATGGATTAAAAAAAGGAAGTTTGGCAAATCAATTTGACCACCTGAATTATATTTCGAAAAACAACTATGATTTCAAGATGGTGCGAAAAACCAATCTTGATATTGTGAAACGAAATGTAATTGATACCGTAGCAAAACTCCACAAGGAAATCAGCTCTTTAAAATCATCTTCAAGCAACTATACATCCAACACCAAAACTTTACAAGATTCTATTCAGGTTTTAAAGGATCAGCTGACACAGGAGAAGGAAAAAACAGAAAGTTTCTCTTTCTTAGGAATCAATACATCTAAAACTTTTTACAATACTGTTGTTTGGACGATCATTGCCGTATTGGCAGTAGCAGCATTTATCTTTTTATTTTCTTATCGGAAAGCGAAAGTGGACACGGTGGAATTCCAAAAAACGGCCGAGCAATCGCAGGAGGAATTCGCTACTTTCCGCAAAAAGTCCATGGAAAAGGAACAACTGCTCAAGCGCCAGTTGCAGGACGAACTAAACAAAAAAATCTAGTCCTGCTTTTCATAAAATCGCAGATTTATTTTGATCGACCTGTAACGAATCCTAGAGGCACTCCGTTACAGGTCGATTTTATTTAATCAGGTTCCATTCCTAAAACGAATAAAAGATTCAGTGAAGTAAAGCTCTAAACTTCAAAAATACGTAGCCCGATAAAAGAGAAAAACTATATTTGGAGGTATAGAAATCGAAACATACAGAATTACAATAGATAACATTTTGACCTACATTAATAAAATTGTAATTTAATTGCAAATTCTATTTGTTTTTAAAAACGAATAACCTTATTTTTGCTGACCAAAAAAGAGGCCTTTTATGTCTCTTATATAAAATTGATTAATAAATATTTAGTCCCTATAATATGCCCAAGATTGGTAAAATAGCGCAGATTATCGGCCCAGTTGTTGACGTCAACTTCGCCGACAGTGAAAATCTACCTAAAATTTACGATGCATTGTACATTCAAAAAGAAAATGGACAACGTGTTGTATTAGAAGTTCAACAACACTTAGGTCAGGATCGTGTACGTACAATTGCCATGGACGCAACTGAAGGTTTAGTTCGCGGAATGGAAGTTGTCGATACTGGTGCTCCTATCAAAATGCCTGTTGGTGAAGAAATCAAAGGTCGTGTATTCAATGTAGTTGGTGATGCCATAGACGGGATCCAAAATTTGAATAAGGAGAATGGTCGTCCTATCCACAACGTACCTCCTAAATTCGAAGATTTGTCAACTGAATCCGAAGTACTTTTTACTGGTATCAAAGTTATTGACCTTTTAGAGCCATATGCTAAAGGTGGTAAAATTGGTTTATTCGGTGGTGCCGGTGTAGGTAAAACTGTATTAATCCAAGAATTAATCAATAATATCGCAAAAGGTCACGGTGGTCTTTCTGTATTCGCTGGCGTAGGTGAACGTACACGTGAAGGTAATGACTTATTGCGCGAGATGTTGGAGTCTGGTATCATCAAATATGGTGAGCACTTTATGGAAGGCATGGAAAAAGGCGAATGGCCTTTGGATACTGTTGACCACGAATTGATGAAAGATTCTAAATGTACTTTCGTATTCGGTCAAATGAACGAGCCTCCTGGTGCACGTGCACGTGTTGCTTTATCAGGTTTGACAGTTGCGGAATACTTCCGTGACGGTGATGGCGAAGGTCAAGGCCGTGACGTATTATTCTTCATCGATAATATCTTCCGTTTTACACAAGCAGGTTCTGAAGTATCTGCCCTATTGGGTCGTATGCCTTCAGCTGTAGGTTACCAACCAACATTGGCAACTGAAATGGGTTTAATGCAAGAGCGTATCACTTCAACTAAAAACGGATCAATCACTTCGGTTCAAGCCGTATATGTACCTGCCGATGACTTAACTGACCCTGCTCCAGCGACAACTTTCGCTCACTTGGATGCAACTACAGTATTGTCTCGTAAAATCGCTGAGCTAGGTATCTACCCTGCTGTGGATCCTTTGGATTCTACATCACGTATCCTTTCTCCTGCCGTTTTAGGTAACGAACACTATAATACTGCACAACGTGTAAAAGAAATTCTTCAACGTTACAAAGAATTACAAGATATCATCGCCATCTTAGGTATGGACGAATTATCAGAAGAAGATAAACAAACTGTACACCGCGCACGTCGTGTACAACGTTTCTTATCCCAACCTTTCCACGTTGCAGAACAATTTACAGGTTTAAAAGGTGTATTGGTAGACATCAAAGATACCATCAAAGGTTTCAATATGATCATTGACGGTGAAGTAGATGAGTACCCTGAAGCTGCCTTCAACTTAGTAGGTAACATCGATGATGCTATCGAAAAAGGTAAAAAATTATTAGCAGAAGCAGTTTAATCTAGATTATATCTAAGAATAATGAAATTAACAATTATCACTCCAGACAAATTAGCATTCGAAGGCGAAGTAACTTCAGTTACTGTACCGGGCACTGCGGGTTCTTTTCAAATTTTGAAAGACCACGCTGCCATTGTTTCTACTTTGGAAGATGGAAAAGTAATTATTCAACAAGGTAAAGGTGGACAAGAAGTGTTCATTAAAGGTGGTGTTGTGGAAGCAAAAGACAATGTCATTACCGTGCTTGCTGAAGGAATTATCGGAGATTAAATCAAATCGATTTTATAAAATCTAAAAAGCTTCCGATAGAAATATCGGAAGCTTTTTTTTTAAAGTTTTTTTGACATTTTCTTCATTTTAGGAAGAAAATTGGCCATTGTAACAAAAAATAATTTTTTGACCCTGTAGACCAATTTTAAATATGGTATACGACTAACAAAATATAAAACCGAATAAAACGAGTTACTGAAAAATAAAATTTTACAAAAACAGATTTAATAAAATTTTATTCTAAATACAAAATTAGCACTTTACCTATTGCCAATTATTGTAATTCCTGCTACCTTGAGGAAATGAAATTCGAAAGTTTTTATAGAAGCTTGAGATAGCATGATTTACCACCAATATTACAACAAAGGGAACTATTATACTTAGGTAAATTTTGGGTTATGAAATATTACGATAAAAACACGTTGATCTATTTAGATGGAGCTTTTGTAAAAGCTTCCGAAGCTGCATTGGATCCCTTTGCACAGTCACTGCATTATGGGTATGCAGTGTTCGATGGTTTACGTGCGTATAATACCCACAATGGACCACGTATCTTTAAAGCTGACATGCATTTCGATCGCTTAAAGAGATCGTGTGAAGCAGTTAATATTCCCTATCGTTGGAGCAACAGAGAGCTGATCGACATCTGTTATGAACTCCTGGCCAACAACAACCTAAGAGAAGCTTATATACGTCCATTAGTATTGACCGGTTCAAATATGCACCTAACCTCATCAACCGAAGCAACCATCATGATGGCAGCATGGGAATGGGGGCCATATCTTGGTCAAAACCTATTAAAGGTATGTATCTCTGATATCAAAAGACCTAATCCAAAGTCGTTTAAAATTGACTCGAAGATCTCTGGGCAATATGTAAACTCCATCCTTGCGACAACAGAAGCTATCAGGAAGGGTTACGACGAAGCGTTAATGCTCGACCACGAAGGCTACGTTGCCCAAGCATCCAGTGAAAATATTTTCATCGAAAAGGATTTCAAAATCTATACGCCGCCAGTGAAGAATATCTTCCCGGGCATTACACGCCAGACTGTAAAAAACATTTGTAAAAAATTAAACTTCGAAGTCATTGAAAAGCAGTTGACGATAGAAGACATTTACACTGCTGACAGCGCTTTCTTATGCGGGACTGCGGCAGAAATTATCGGAATCAAACAAGTCGATGATGTCATCTACAAAGAAGCCTGGGAACACAGCATAGGTGCATCAATCCAAAGAAGATATAAAAATTTAGTATTAGAGAACGAAAATTATGAAGTCATCATCTAACGGCGAAAACGGAATGAACAAATACAGCCGTACATTTACACAAGACGAAACGCAACCTGCTGCAAAAGCAATGCTTTATGGTATCGGTCTTACGGATGCCGACATGGACAAAGCACAGGTCGGTATTGCCAGCATGGGATATGATGGTAATACGTGTAATATGCACTTAAATGATTTGGCACAAATCGTCAAGAAGGGCGTTTGGAACAATGATTTAGTGGGTTTGACCTTTGGAACCATTGGCGTCAGTGACGGTATGAGCAACGGTACCGATGGGATGCGTTATTCGTTGGTAAGTCGTGATGTGATCGCTGATAGTATCGAAACGATCTGTGGTGGACAATATTATGATGGCTTGATCTCTATTCCTGGCTGTGACAAAAACATGCCTGGTGCAATTATGGCAATGGCTCGCTTGGACCGTCCTTCTTTAATGGTATATGGCGGTACTATCGCTCCAGGCCACTATAAAGGTGAAGAATTAAACATTGTGTCTGCATTTGAAGCATTGGGACAACGCATCTGCGGAAATCTTTCCGATGAAGACTATGAAGGCATTATCAAACATACCTGCCCTGGTGCTGGTGCTTGTGGCGGAATGTATACTGCAAATACCATGGCTTCGGCAATTGAAGCCTTGGGAATGAGCTTACCATACTCATCTTCCAATCCAGCGATCTCGGAAGAAAAGAAAAATGAATGTTTAGAGGCAGGTCAACATATCCGCACGCTACTTGAGAAAGATATCAAGCCCTCTGATATCATGACACGTAAAGCATTTGAGAACGCGCTACGTACCATTGTTATCTTGGGTGGCAGTACCAATGCTGTACTTCACTTTATTGCAATAGGCAAAGCCGTAGGCGTAGACATCACGCAAGACGACTTCCAACGCATGAGTGACGAAACCCCTGTATTAGCGGACTTTAAACCGTCCGGTAAATACTTAATGCAAGATCTTCAGCAATTTGGTGGAACTCCTGCTGTTATGAAATATCTTTTAAATGAGGGTTTACTTCATGGCGACTGTATCACGGTAACAGGAAAAACGGTCGCTGAGAACTTGGCTGATGTTAAATCAATCATGGAATATGATCAACCGATCATCAAACCATTGAGCGATCCAATCAAGGCTACAGGACACTTACAGATTCTTTACGGGAACTTAGCAGAGAAAGGTTCTGTTGCCAAGATCTCCGGCAAAGAAGGTGAAAAATTCACTGGCCCTGCACGTGTATTCGACGGAGAGCACGATTTAGTGGCCGGTATTGCATCTGGCAGAATCAAAAAAGGAGATGTTGTCGTGATCAAAAATGAAGGTCCTGTTGGAGCACCCGGCATGCCTGAAATGCTTAAACCTACGTCACTGATAATCGGCGCGGGTCTAGGTAAATCTGTCGCTTTAATCACCGATGGCCGTTTCTCAGGTGGAACACATGGTTTTGTCGTAGGACATATCACACCGGAATCTTACAAAGGCGGATTAATCGGTCTTGTACATGATGATGACATTATCGAGATCGATGCAGTAAATAATAGCATCAATGTGCTACTTTCCGATGAAGAGATCGCGCAACGCCGTGCCGCTTGGGTACAACCAGCGTTAAAAGTTAACAAAGGAGTTTTATACAAATACGCTAAAACTGTTGCCGATGCCTCAGAAGGCTGTGTAACGGATCAGTAGAAAATAAAAAACAGAGACATTAAGCAAATAGAGACCTAAACAATCGATGCTTAATGTCTCAGATCTAATATCTAAATACTAAAAGACTGAATAATCAACAATAAAAAAATCAACGTAATGAGTACACTGGAAATAACAGAAAATAAGGCCGCTACAGCGCAGCAAACTCCGACACAAATTTCGGGATCGAAAGCTGTATTGGAGGCCTTATTGAGCGAAGGAGTTGATACCGTATTTGGTTATCCTGGAGGCGCAATTATGCCGATCTATGATGCCCTTTATGATTATACGGATCGTCTGAAGCATATTTTAGTGCGCCATGAACAAGGTGGAATACACGCGGCGCAAGGTTATGCAAGAACTTCAGGTCGTACAGGCGTCGTCTTTGCGACAAGTGGTCCTGGAGCAACAAACCTAGTTACTGGACTGGCTGATGCCATGATCGATAGTAACCCTATCGTCTGTGTCACAGGTCAGGTCTTTGCTTCACTATTGGGAACAGATGCTTTTCAGGAAACAGATGTCATCAATATCACGGCACCAGTCACAAAATGGAACTACCAAGTCACCGACGCAACTGAAATTCCAGCTGCACTCGCAAAAGCATTTTATATTGCCAGCACAGGTCGTCCAGGACCGGTATTGATCGATATCACTAAAAATGCACAGCTACAATTGTTCGATTACTTCGGTTACGAAAAATGCAACCACGTTCGTAGCTATAGACCTGCACCACAAGTTCGTAAAGAATATGTTGAGCAGGCAGCCGAGTTAATCAACAATGCAAAAAAACCGTTTGTCCTTTTTGGACAAGGCATCATCTTGGGGAAAGCAGAAGAAGAGTTCAAAGCTTTTATCGAGAAGACAGGAATTCCATCGGCAGCGACCGTAATGGGGTTAAGTGCACTTCCAACGGATCACAAACTCCATGTAGGAATGCTCGGAATGCATGGTAACTATGCGCCAAACGTGATGACAAACGAATGTGATGTTTTAATTGCTATCGGTATGCGTTTCGATGACCGTGTAACAGGTCGTTTGGACAAATATGCCAAACAGGCAAAAGTAATCCATTTGGATATAGACCCAGCAGAGATTGACAAAAACGTACAGACAACCGTACCTGTATGGGGCGACTGTAAAGAAACTCTTCCGATGCTTACAGAATTGGTAACGGCCGTGGATCACTCCGCTTGGCTTGCACAATTCCGTGAACTTGAAAAAGAAGAAATCAAAGAAGTCATCCAAAATGAACTTCACCCACAAACAGATATTATGACCATGGGTGAGGTCATCAATGTGTTGAATGAATTGACAGGTGGTGATGCAATCATTACAACGGACGTCGGTCAACACCAAATGGTAACTTGTCGCTATGCTAAATTCAACAACAGCAAATCGAATGTAACCTCAGGGGGCTTAGGAACGATGGGCTTTGGTCTTCCGGCAGCAATCGGTGCCTGGTACGGCGCTCCAGAGAAAACTGTCGTAGCAATCATCGGTGATGGTGGTATACAAATGACGATCCAGGAGCTCGGAACGATTATGCAATTTGGCGCAAAAGTCAAAATCATGATCCTCAATAATGAATTCTTGGGCATGGTACGCCAGTGGCAGCAATTGTTCCACGACAGACGTTATTCATTCGTGAATATCACGAGTCCTGACTTTGTTGCAGTAGCGAAAGGCTATTACATCGACGGTCAGAAAATTTCGGAACGTAAAGACCTGCGTAATGCCCTGAAAACCATGATTGATCACGACGGAGCATATCTATTGGAAGTGATGGTAGGTAAGGAAAACAATGTATTTCCAATGGTTGCACAAGGAACATCGGTATCTGAGATACGTTTAAAGTAGAATTTAACATGGAAAAACAAGAATATACCATCACCCTATATACAGAGAATTCTATCGGTCTTATCGGTCGGATCTCAACAATTTTTTCAAGAAGAAAAATCAATATTGAAAGCTTGAATACTTCTCCTTCTGAAGTAGAAGGAATACATCGTTTTACCATCGTAATCACGGAGGCTGAAGATGTTCTGCGTAAGCTTTGTCGTCAACTGGAAAAACAGATTGATATCCTCAAGGCCTATTACAACACTAATGATGAAGTGATCTGGCAAGAACAGGCGCTGTATAAAGTGCCTGCGGATGTTGTCAATGAAAAGGTATATGTAGAACGCTTATTACGTCAATATGGCGCCAATGTTGTTGTGATCCGCAACGACTATATCGTCTTTGAAACTGCAGGTCACCGCGAGGAGATCGATAAGTTGACAGAAGAATTGACCAAATATGGTTTGATCGAATTTGTCCGTGGCGCACGTATCGCCATCATTAAAGATAGTGCAGGTTTCCATTCCAAATTGGTTCAGTTTGAAGCCAAGGAACCATCGATAGAAATTGTAGAAAACGAGTATCTCGACAAAAGAGATGACGTATTTACGATGTAAGCTTTAATAGTATTATGCAAGAGACATTTAAATTTATCTTAAAGTCACGTCAAAAATTCATTGAATTACTTGACGGTCTTTCCATTGAACAGCTTAACAAAATTCCCGCGGGATTTAACAACAATATTATCTGGAATTTTGCCCACATTGTCGTCAGTACACAGACCTTGGTTTATGTCCGTACAGGAATCAAGGCCGATACGACTTGGGTGAACTATAACGAAGATTATAAAAAAGATACCAAGCCAACCCGCTTTGTTGAACAAGCAGAGGTTGATGAATTGAAAGAAATTGCAATCCGCAGTATTGAGCAAATTGCTGCTGACTATGAAAACGGTGTTTTCGGAGAAATCACCTCGTTTTCAACAGCAACCTATGGCTATCCAATGGATACCATTGAAGAAGTTATAGCCCTGACATCAGGACACGATAACGTTCATTTCGGTTACGCAATGGCTCAACGCAGATTAGTACAATAATTAAAATAAATAATCAACAACCCATAACAGAAAGAAAGTAAAACAATGGCAAATTATTTCAACACCTTACCGCTTAGAGAGCAGTTAGAACAATTAAGTCACGCTGAATTCATGGACAACACCGAATTCACGGATGGTGTAAATGCTTTAAAAGGTAAAAAAATCGTAATCGTAGGATGTGGTGCGCAAGGCTTGAACCAAGGTTTAAACTTAAGAGATAGCGGACTGGACGTTTCTTATGCTTTGCGTAAAGAAGCTATTGAACAAAAAAGAGATTCTTGGAAAAACGCTACGGACAACAACTTTAACGTAGGCACTTACGAAGAATTGATCCCATCTGCGGATTTAGTTATCAACTTGACTCCAGATAAACAACATACTTCAGTAATCAACGCTGTAATGCCCTTGATGAAAGAAGGCGCTACGTTATCGTATTCACACGGTTTCAACATCGTTGAAGAAGGTATGCAGATCCGTAAAGATATTACTGTCATCATGGTTGCTCCAAAATGTCCAGGTTCTGAGGTTCGTGCAGAATACCTTCGTGGTTTTGGTGTTCCTACCTTGATCGCTGTTCATCCGGAAAATGATCCACAAGGAAAAGGCTGGGCTGAAGCGAAAGCGTACTGTGTAGGAACAGGTGGACACAAGGCTGGTGTATTGAAATCTTCATTCGTAGCTGAGGTAAAATCAGATTTGATGGGTGAGCAAACGATTCTTTGTGGATTGTTGCAAACAGGATCGATCTTGTCTTTCGACAAAATGATCGAGAAAGGTATCGAAGCTGGTTACGCATCCAAATTGGTACAATACGGTGTAGAAGTGATTACGGAAGCCTTGAAACATGGTGGTGTGAGCGGAATGATGGACCGTTTGAGCAATCCCGCAAAAGTAAAAGCATTTGAGATCTCAGAAGAATTGAAGGATATTATGCGTCCTTTATTCCAAAAACACCAAGATGATATCATGTCAGGTCACTTTAGCAAGACCATGATGGAAGATTGGGCAAATGGTGATGCAAATTTATTGAAATGGAGAGCCGAAACAGGTGAAACTGCATTCGAAAAAACACCTGCTGGTGATGTTAAAATCAACGAACAAGAGTACTTCGACAACTATACACTGATGGTTGCTTTCATCCGCGCAGGTGTTGAGTTGGCATTCGAAACAATGGTTGAAGCAGGTATCAAACCAGAATCAGCATACTACGAATCATTGCACGAAACACCATTGATCGCTAACACAATCGCTCGTAAGAAGTTGTTCGAAATGAACCGTGTTATCTCTGATACAGCAGAATACGGTTGTTACCTATTCGACCAAGCTTGTAAACCTTTGTTGGCAGACTTCATGAAAACTGTTGATACGGATTTAGTCGGTAAAAACTTTAACGACAACAAAGATGCTGCAGTTGATAACGCACAATTGGTTGTCATCAATGAAATTCTACGCGATCACCCTGTAGAAATCGTTGGTCGCAAATTGCGTAAAGCGATGACTGCAATGAAAGCGATCAAAACTGTTTAAAAGTCCATACGAAATTATACATGCTCCAAAAATCATGAATATTTCGTAATTTAGTATATTGAAATCAAGGTGATATTGAGACATTTACAATATCACCTTGGTTCATATAAAAATAACATAAGAGAGATTAAAAAATGTCAAAAACATTAGTAGAAAAGATTTGGGATGCTCACGTCGTCAAGCGTGAAGAAGGGTTTCCGGATATTATTTATATCGACACCCACTTGATTCATGAAGTTACTTCACCTCAAGCTTTCGATGGCTTGCGTAAAAGAGGAATCCCAGTTTTTCGTCCAAAGCAAACGGTAGCTACTGCCGACCACAACGTACCGACACTCAATCAACATTTACCGATCAAAGAAGAGCTATCCCGTTATCAAGTTGATATGCTCACCAAAAATTGTGCTGAATTTGGTATTGAATTATATGGCTTGGGGCATCCATACCAAGGGATTGTACACGTTATTGGTCCGGAGCTGGGTATCACCCTACCAGGTAAAACGATGGTCTGTGGCGATAGTCATACCTCAACACATGGTGCTTTTGGAGCTATTGCTTTTGGTATTGGGACCTCTCAGGTTGAACAGGTCTTCGCAACACAATGTTTATTGCAGTCGAAGCCAAAAACAATGAAAATTGAAGTTAACGGTACCCTTCAAAAAGGTGTTGGGGCAAAAGATATCATCCTATATATCATCTCCAAAATCTCTGCCGCGGGCGGTACAGGTTACTTTATTGAATATGCTGGTTCAGCAATCCGTTCATTAAGCATGGAAGCACGTATGACCATTTGTAACATGAGTATTGAAATGGGTGCACGCGGAGGCTTAATTGCTCCGGATCAGATCACTTTCGACTATGTAGAAGGCCGTGAATTCGCACCAAAAGGTGAGGAATGGGATCAAGCCTTAGCGTACTGGAAAACATTATATTCTGACGAAGATGCCATCTTTGATAAAGTGTTGACTTTTGATGCTGCAGACATTGCGCCAATGATTACTTATGGCACCAACCCTGGCATGGGTATGGGTATCGCGGAGCATATCCCAGCAACTATCGCACAACCGGAATCAGAAAGACCATCGTACCAAAAAGCATTGGATTACATGGGTTTTAAAGATGATTCAACGGTCTTAGGCAACCGTGTTGATTATGTTTTCATCGGAAGTTGTACCAATTCCCGTATTGAAGATTTACGTGAAGTAGCTTCGTTCGTTAAAGGCAAGCAAAAAGCACAAGACGTTGAAGTATGGATTGTACCGGGCTCAAAACAAGTAGAAAAACAGGCTAAAGAAGAAGGCTTGGATAAAATATTTGAAGCGGCAGGATTCCAGTTACGTGAACCAGGATGTTCGGCATGTTTAGGTATGAACGAAGATAAAATCCCTGCTGGTAAATATTGTGTTTCGACTTCAAATAGAAATTTCGAAGGGCGTCAGGGACCGAATGCCCGCACCATGCTGGTATCTCCTTTGACAGCAGCAGCTGCGGCAGTAACAGGTAAAGTAACAGATGTAAGAGAGTTGATCTAAGCAGAAAAAAATGAAAAAATTTGAAACTTTAACGTCACAGGTAGTCCCTCTACCTATCGAAAATATTGATACCGATCAAATTATTCCCGCACGCTTTCTAAAAGCAACTACGCGCGAAGGTTTTGGTGATAATTTATTCCGCGACTGGCGTTTTGATACAGACAATCAGCCCAAAACTGACTTTGTATTGAACAACCCGACCTATACAGGGAAAATATTGGTTGCCGGTAAGAACTTTGGTTGTGGTTCAAGCCGCGAACATGCCGCATGGGCTATTCAAGACTATGGTTTTGATGTGGTCATCAGCTCATTCTTTGCCGATATATTCAAAGGAAATGCCCTTAACAATGGTGTATTACCGATTCAGGTATCCGAAGAATTTTTGGCAAAAATTTTCGAATTGGTGCACCAAAATCCGACAACAGCGATTATCGTTGATCTTGAAAAACAAACAGTCATGTTGACAGAGACAGGTGATCAATTTGAGTTTGAAATCAATCCATACAAAAAATCATGTTTGATCAATGGATATGATGACATTGATTTTATCCTTAACAAGAAAGATTCAATCGAAGCATTTGAAGCGAACAGACAATGGTAGATCCTGTCGTCCATATTGCCAATTTAACCATTCAGTACGGTAAAGATACCGTACTGCAAGACTTAAATTGGCAAATTTTTCCTGGCGAGCAATGGATCTTAGGCGGTCCGAGCGGTACAGGAAAAACCACACTTGCAAAAGCGATTTCCGGGCAATTGAAGTATGAAGGCGAGATCACATTCCACCTTGATCCAACGAGCCCACTGCCGGCAAAAATTCACTACGTTTCCAATTGGTTTCAGTTTACCAATCTTGAAGGCGATCGCAATTTCTATTACCAACAGCGCTACAACAAATTTGCAAAAAACGATACATTAACGGTTTTTGCTGAGTTGAAACATTTTGCGCAAGAAGAACAGCTTTCTTTTGAAAACGTGCGTTCTTACCTGAACATTTTTGGATTCGAAAATTTCAAAGATCAGCAGTTGATTGAACTTTCGAGTGGCGAACACAAAAGACTGCAATTGATCAAGGCCTTGTGGCTTCAACCGCAGGTGCTCATTATCGACCAGCCTTATACAGGACTAGATGCACAGTCTCGGGAAGATCTCAATCAGATTTTCGATCAGCTAGCGGATAAGGGTGTCACCTTTTTGTTGATAAGTAATGATGACGAACAACCAGACTGTATCAATCGTTTTGCGGAGATTCAGCATGGTAAGATTGTTATTCGCCAAAATAGCAATGAGCTATCCAGAGGATTGCCCCGCACAAGAAAGGCACTCCCCTATTTTCTGCAACGAGCCCCTGAAGTAACTTCTCCGATCATGGTAAAAATGAACAAGATCAATATTTCATACGGCGAAAAACAGGTCTTAAAGAATATTGACTGGGAAGTAAAAGCCGGCGAAAAATGGTTGCTACAAGGGCATAATGGTTCAGGAAAATCCACGTTGCTCAGTTTAATCAACGGCGATCATCCACAGGCCTATGCCAACGACATCCATCTTTTTGGCAAAAAAAGAGGATCTGGAGAAAGCATTTGGGATATCAAAGAACATTTGGGTATTATATCGCCAGAATTGCATTGGTATTATGATATGAATGCCAACGTTGGGCAGACTATTGCTTCTGGATTTTTTGATTCCATGAGCCTATACCAACGATTAGGATTTGAACAACAGCAAAAGCTCGAGCAAATTCTCCATTTTTTTGACCTTAAAGAGGTTAAACACAAAACCTTGGGGTCGTTACCATTAGGCCAACAACGTTTGGTCCTATTGGCTCGCACGATCGTGAAGCATCCAGAATTGCTGATTTTGGACGAACCTTGTCAAGGTTTAGACAAAGAGCAGACCCAGTATTTCAACGATGTCATTGATGACCTCAGTAAAAGTGGCCAGACGCTCATTTATGTAGGGCACTTCCAGACACAACTACCAACGTGCATTGACAATAAAATCGTGTTGGAAAAAGGAGAAGTAAAGGCTGTATCCGAAGTTATCCACAAAAAAGAAGCTTTATCAACATAAAAAATGTGGAAAACTTCAATTAATTCGAAAACAAGAACAAAAAAATAAAAAGAGAATCAAGATATCGGCAAAACACCGGAAATCAAAAGTCAAAAATAAAGACAATTCAATAGGTCTTAGGCCTATCTTCCAAAGTTTCAATATACATATCTCTGATAGCTCAATACTAAAAATACAATGAAGAAAAATATTTTAATCATACCTGGAGATGGCATCGGCCAAGAAGTAACAACTTGGGGTAAAAAAGTTTTAGAAAAAATCGGTGAAAATTATGGTCATGAATTCAGCTTTGATGAAGCTATCATGGGCCATACTGCAATTGAAGCTACGGGCAACCCTCTTCCTGATGAAACATTAGCGAAAGCAAAAGCTTCTGATGCGATCCTTTTCGGCGCCATTGGCCATATCAAGTATGATAATGATCCTTCTGCTAAAGTAAGACCTGAACAAGGCTTGTTGAAAATCCGTAAAGAACTAGGTCTTTATGCAAATCTTCGTCCAATCCTTTTATTCGACGAGTTATTGGATGCTTCGAGTTTAAAGCCTGAAATTCTTCAAGGTACAGATATCCTTTTCTTCCGTGAATTGACAGGTGATGTGTATTTTGGTGAAAAAAACCGCAATGAGGACAACACCTTTGCGTCAGATCTGATGAACTACCATCGTTACGAGGTTGAACGTATCGCACGTAAAGCTTATGATGCAGCACGCACACGTAACAAAAGATTATGCTCTGTTGATAAAGCCAATGTATTAGAAACATCCCGCCTGTGGAGGGAAGTTGTACAGGAAATCGCAAAAGAATATCCGGATGTTGAAACCGAGCATATGTTTATCGATAATGCAGCCATGCAATTGGTTAAAAATCCGAAGAAATTCGATGTGGTATTGACAGCTAATCTTTTTGGTGATATCTTGACAGACGAAGCGTCACAGATCGCAGGCTCAATGGGTATGTTGGCTTCTGCTTCCGTAGGTGATGGCACAGGCTTCTTCGAACCTATCCACGGCTCAGCACACGATATTGCTGGTCAAAATAAAGCAAATCCACTTGCTTCAATTTTATCTGCAGCCTTGATGCTTGATATTAGCTTTGGTCTACAGGATGAAGCTAAAGCTGTTACCAATGCTGTTGCTGAAACATTAAAAGCTGGTTGGAGAACCGGTGATATTGCCAACAGCAGCACTGAAGCTTCAAAAATCTTAGGTACTCAGGAAATGGGTGAAAAAGTATTGGAGTTTATTAAATAGTATACCCTTTTTAATTTGTAAATCTTTTGAATTAAGAAATTATGTTACACGATCCTAATCATCTTTACATTTTCGACACCACCTTACGTGATGGCGAACAGGTACCAGGCTGCCAATTAACTACTCCAGAGAAAATTGAGATTGCTAAAGACTTGGAAAAACTAGGGGTAGATATTATCGAAGCCGGTTTCCCAGTGTCTAGCCCTGGTGATTTTCAATCGGTGGTAGAATTATCTAAAGCGGTGAACGATGTTATTATATGTGCATTGACCCGTGCCAATCAAAACGATATTGACGTAGCTGCCGAAGCATTAAAATATGCCAAACGCCCACGTATCCATACCGGTATTGGTTCTTCGGACATGCATATCAAATATAAATTCAACAGCACAAGAGAAGAAATTTTAGAACGTGCTGTTGCGGCTGTAAAACATGCCAAATCCTATGTAGAAGATGTCGAGTTTTATGCAGAAGATGCTGGTCGCGCAGACTTGGAATTTCTAGCTAAAATGGTTGAGTCGGTGATTGCGGCTGGTGCTACGGTGGTCAACATCCCTGATACAAACGGTTATTGTTTACCGGACCAATATGGTTCAAAAATCAACTACCTAAAGGAAAATGTACGCAATATCGATCAGGCAATTATTTCGGCACATTGTCACAATGACCTAGGACTTGCAACAGCAAATTCTATCGCTGCCATACAAAATGGAGCCCGCCAGGTAGAATGTACGATCAACGGTATCGGCGAACGTGCCGGAAACACGTCGCTTGAAGAAGTAGCCATGATCCTTAAGGTGCACAACCAGTCGTTTGGAAGCTTAACATCAAACATCGATAGCCGCATGTTTACGTACTTATCGCGCAAGGTAAGTGAAATGATGAACATGCCTGTCCAACCGAATAAAGCGATCGTTGGCCGTAATGCCTTCGCGCATAGTTCGGGTATTCACCAAGATGGTTTCCTAAAACACCGCGAAAACTATGAGATCATCAGACCAGAAGATGTTGGTTTGATTGAAGCTGATATTATCTTAACTGCACGTTCAGGAAGACACGCCCTTAAACACCATTTGGAGCGTTTAGGCTTCCATCTTGAAAAAGATGATTTAGCAGATTGCTATCAACGCTTCTTGGTTTTAGCCGACGAAAAGAAAAATATTTGTGATGATGACCTAAAAAGCCTCATCCAGGAAAAAATATAAAAAAGGAAGGCTGCAGATGCAGCCTTTTTTTATCATAAATACATTTTTTTAAAGGATACAAATGACACATAGCTGATTATTATTTTAGCATGTATTCAGACGATCTTCCATTCAAAATCAACTAAATTTAAACACTGTATAGGTAGAATCTCTCATATAACAGCGAATATCTGCGTTTTATTTGCTACCTTAACTAGGCAATCATCTAACAATGAATCTATCAACCTTAAACATCAATTCAGAAGCTACACTTGACCGCATCAAGTCTGTGGTCAACAGAACACCGCTTCAATATAATCGGCATCTATCCGAAAAATATGGTGCCGAAGTCTATCTAAAACGGGAAGATTTACAAGTCGTACGTTCCTATAAATTACGCGGTGCCTACAATAAAATTATTTCCTTAACAGCGGAAGAGCGACAACGCGGCGTTGTATGTGCGAGTGCGGGCAACCATGCCCAGGGCGTTGCTTTCTCCTGCAATAAACTCGACATCCAAGGCGTGATATTTATGCCGGGTCCTACACCACGCCAAAAGATCTCACAAACGGAAATGTGGGGTAACGGTAATGTAGAGATTATCTTGACAGGAGACACTTTTGATGACTGTCAAAAAGCGGCGCTGGCTTACACAGAAGAGCATGGTATGACTTTCATCCCGCCATTTGATGATCTCAAAGTTGTGGAAGGACAGGGTACTGTAGCCGTTGAGGCTTTACAAGATCTTCCCGATATGGATGCCATATTTATCCCAATTGGTGGGGGTGGACTTGCCGCGGGAGCGAGCTATTACCTGAAGAGTAAAAACAAAGCGATCAAATGTTATGGTGTTGAACCCGAAGGAGCTCCTTCTATGCAAGCGGCCTTGACACATGGCGCACCGATCGAGCTCGAGCATATCAACAAATTTGTTGATGGAGCCGCCGTTAAAAAAATCGGTGCAACGACATTTGAAATTGCGAAACAATTGTTGGATGATACACGCTCTATTCCTGAAGGAAAGATCTGTACATGTATCCTAGAGCTGTATAATAAGGATGCAATTGTCGTTGAGCCCGCGGGTGCTTTATCGGTAGCTGCTCTTGAATTTCACAAAGATGAAATTAAAGGCAAGAAAGTCGTCTGCATCATATCCGGTGGAAACAACGATATAGACCGCATGAGTGAAATCAAAGAATTGTCTCTGCTTTACGAAGGATACAAACATTATTTTATCGTTCGTTTCCCACAACGCCCAGGTGCATTAAAACTCTTCGTTTCTGAAGTATTGGGGCCTAAGGATGATATTACCCGTTTTGAGTTTATCAAAAAAACAGAACGCGAAAGAGGTCCAGCGCTAGTCGGCATTGAGCTCAACAAGCCTGAGGATTACGAAACATTGATTGAACGCATGAAAGAATATAAGTTTGATGTCATTGAAATCAACAAAGACCAGACACTATTTGAATATCTTGTTTAAATAATAGGTATAAACGGAAAAAGCCAGTGATTCATATCCTGGCTTTTCTCGTTTATATAACCAAAATACCTCACCCCAAGTCTTCAAAAAAAACTAACAATTCCATAACTTAAAAAATCTTATATTTCCTTTATTAAAAGATATTCAATAGCTGAGGAGAGATCGATAAATTATCTTATTTGGCCGAAGGCATATTGCATATAAAAAGTAATTTATCTAAGTTTAATTGTTTAATCAATAATATACGAAAAATGAGAGTACTAATTTTAACAATCCTGACCTTAATAGGTCAACTTACCTTTGCCCAGACCGACAAAAGTAAACGCCCGAGTCCTCCAGACAACACCAAAGTAACCACCACCGATGGTGTCACGATCGACATTAATTATAGCCGCCCTTCTTTGAAAGGCCGTCAGCTTGGTGTTGATATCGCCCCTATCGGCATTGTATGGCGTACTGGAGCGAATGAAGCGACCACCATCGAATTTAATAAAGATGTATTGGTTGAAGGCAAGAAATTAACCGCTGGAAAATATGGTCTTTACAGTATCCCTGGAGAACACGAAACAACAATTATGTTTAATAAAGTGTGGAATCAGTGGGGAACAAAATATGATGCCAACGAAGATGCCCTACGTGTTTCTGTTAGCAATGCCACAGCAAGCAATTCACAGGAACAATTTAAGATCAATGCGACTCCACAAGGAACTATTTCTTTGGAGTGGGGACAGTATGTCGTTCCATTTACGGTGAAAGCGAGCAACTAAATTAAAAACGCATTATCAATGTAATCGGTACGGTACGAGTGAACGATTTTTTAATCAAACAACGGGCCGTCCGATTACATGATTCTTCGCTTCTTTCAGCCCCATTTTAAAAACTTAATTACTTATCAATCCGCTTTATTCATTCCGTATTTTATCATAAAAGCATCGTATTCAGCCTCATCGCGGCACATCTTGTCATACCAGTTCTTTTTAAGAATCAGTGTGGTAATACCCAATATCAGTACACTGGTCAATAAGCCCTTTCCCTGTTGAATAACAATATACATCGGGATCAATGTCAAACAACATTGCCATACAATCCCCACCCCAACATTAAATAAATCACGCTTAAAGTGATCGTTTCTTTTAAGATCAGGGTATTTCTGCAATGCTTTTTGGTGAATTGGCCCCCAAAAGCCCCATGGGCGAACACGAACATAAAAATCAACCAACACAGATTCCTCAGTTGGCTTAGATAACCAAGTTCCAAGTAAGCAACCTAATAACGATAGGACAAACAAAAAGGGGAAATAATAAAGCGGCAAAGTATGTGGGAAAAACTGAGGCAGAATAATTGCGCCGAATATACCGGTCAACATTCCCCAAAAAAATCCCGTCCCATTAAATCGCCACCAATGCCACTTAAGCACATTCGCGGCGATATATCCACCATAGAGTGCCGAAACGATCCACTGCAGCACCGAATTGATGTTTTGGACATATAATCCGATGATCGTGCTACAGACAACCACAGAAACAGAAACAATATAACTCAAACGAATCTGTTTTTTAGGCGAAGCCGAACGATAAAAAAATTTCAGCAAGACATCATTGACCAAATACGCTTGCGCCGCATTTATCGTTGAAGCAAAAGAAGACATAAAAGCAGCCAGAAGTCCCGCCAATAGTAAACCTGTCAATCCAACCTTCCCAAAACGACTAATTGCTTTGGGTAAGATGATCTCGAAATCCATATGGCTTCCCATTGCTGTAAACTCATCCCGAAAGAACACAAGCGCTAACACCGTAAAACCCATGATCATCAGATAACGCGGGATCAGCAAGATAACAGATACCGAACCGCTCATTAATGCGGCCTCTTTTGGTGACCTACAAGCAAGAATCTTTTGCATATCATAGTTTGCCGCGGGCCCAGCCATACTCATGAAAATACCTTTGAAAAGCATCATCATCACAAATATGGTAAACAGGTTGTATTGATCATCGGCTATTCTATCCATAATAGAAGGGAGTACGTTACTCCAGTCCATATCCAAATGCCAGCCAAAGAAGGGAGAGTCCCATCCCTCAGGTGTATTGGCGGCCAACAATTCAGGACTTACCTGCTGCATTGCAATCACTGCGATTGCAATGCCGGATACAATCATGATAGCGAACTTCACCATATCTGCCCAAACGATACTATGCATGCCGCCAAGCATGACATAAAATGTCGTGATAGCAGTAAAAAACATGCCGTATAATTGGGGAACATACATCGGGTCAATAGTTAAGGGAATGAACCGCGAAAGCTGTTCCCAGGGGAAGAATACCTCCATAAATTTACCGATTCCGATAAAGCCGTAACATAGAAAACCCAATACTGCTACAATAGCGTATAGAATGACAATGGTGTAAGCTCCATCTGCACCCTTACCATGCCCAAAACGGGTTCGGATCCATTCAGCTCCCGTCAAAACATTTGAACGCCGCAGCCATATCGAAAGGTAAACCATCAGGAAAATCTGATTAAAGACAGGCCATAACCAAGGAATCCACATACTCTTGAGGCCATAGACAAAGGCAAGATAAACCATCCACATTGTGCCCGAAATATCGAACATCCCCGATGCATCAGAAATACCAAGCATATAGTAAGGAAGTGACTTCCCTCCCAAGAAATAAGAGTCGAGATCCTTAGAAGCTCGCTTTTTAAGAATCAGGCCAATGACAATCATCGTCAGCAAATAACAGACAATGATCACTATATCTATTACGGAAAGTTCCATGAATATTCTTCTCGTGGTCAACCGCAATCTACAATTATATTTCTACTTCTCCAATTGGCCAATCACGACCGAAACTGGGTAATGATCTGATATTCCTTCGAGATCAGGACCATTGTGCACTTCGACCTTCTGAACCAAAGGCGACAATCGCTCCGACAATAAGATATAATCTAGCCTTTCCGACACTTCAGCTAATCGGCTGTCGCCCCAATTCCAGCCATATAGTGTTGCTGTAGGAAAACTGACCCGCTTATTTTCTGGAAATACAGTACGTCCGATACAATCATCAAAACCTGCAGCAATAAAAGTCGACAGCACACTATAGTCAAAACGCTGGCCACGCATATTGCCATATTCTGGATGCGCTTGATCCCAATTCGATAAATTCTTTCTCAGTTGTGCTTTGTGTTCCAGCCAAATTGCATCCAATGGAGAATAAGCATTGAGGTCCCCCATGATCATACAGTTATTCAAGGAATTACTTTTGATATAATCCACAATCTGCTGTGCTTCTTTTAATCGATACTTCCAGGAAAAAGGGCTGAGATGTGTGACTATAATGTCAATATCTTTAATTTTAACATGCAACATACCATGCCAAAACTCATCCACCTGGGCTTTGATCAGGGTAATCGGGTAGCGAGATGTAATCCCTACTGGATAGCCCTTCTCCTTGAGTAAGACGCTGTAGTGGTGTCCGTAGGATTCGGCCAGCTGTTGAAGATCGGCCTGTTTGAAATCGACCAGTTCTTCCAAAGCAACAATATCCGGTTGCTGTCGTTCCATCCAATGGACAAATTTATCCGATCTTGCTTTCGTATGCTCAAATCCATTCCAGATATTATAAGATATTATCTTTAGCGGTTGATCGGCCTGAGATTTCACTGTCAAACACAGCAAGAGTAAAGCAATCACTCCATAAAACTTGATCAGATCTTTCATTTATATACTCCTAAATATCGATTTTATAACTAACAATAAGCCTTTATAACTAACAACAAGCCGGGCTATCCGATCTAGAATAGGAGACCGGCTTTCAATTTTCACATCCTATTATCAGGCCCGTTTCACACCGTTTCGGGAACAAATTCCAGATTCCATAACATATAGCGCATTGCGACCAATAAGCTGGAGGACATTGTCAACCGAGGTTGCCGAGCGCAAACCGTCGGATGCTGTATTTAGACAATAATCCAAAAGCCGGTCAACCGAGGATACGGCAACATGCATTCGTGTATCACTCGATGCATAGTAGATATAAACCATGCCATTGGGATTCATGATCCAACCGTTAGAAAACAACACATTGGAAACATCACCGATCCGTTCTTCTCCCTCCGGAGCCATCAGATAACCCGCAGGCTCGGCGATCAATTGGCTTGGATCATCCAGACTGGTGAGATAAAGGTAGAGCACATAACGTAACCCTGCTGCCGTCCCCCTTACGCCATGGGCAAGGTGTAGCCAGCCTTTCTCCGTTTTTAAAGGCGCAGGGCCCTCACCATTTTTCAGCTCTTTAATCGTATGATAAAAACGTTTGTTGATAATTTGTTCTTCAACAACAATGGCATTTTTAATATCATCAATCAATGACCATCCAATTCCGCCACCACGTTTTGCTAGGATAAAATCATCTTGTGGCCGTGTATAGAGGGCATATTTCCCCTGTACAAATTCGGGGTGCAATACGACATTTCGCTGTTGACTGCTCGCTTTCAGATTGGGTAAACGCTCCCAGTGCTTCAAATCTTTTGATCGAATGATCCCTGCAGAAGCAACGGCACTGGAGAGATCCCCCGGAGCAGCTGCTGCATCGCGTTTTTCACTGCAAAAAATACCATACACCCAACCGTCTTCATGAGCAGTCAGCCGGATATCATATACATTTGTTTCCTCTTTATCCAAATCTGGAAGTACCAATGGCTGATCCCAAAAACGAAAATTATCCACCCCATTTTCACTTTCTGCTATCGCAAAAAATGATTTCCGGTCAGCCCCTTCAACCCGAACAAACAACAGATACTTTCCTTGCCAATAGAGTGCCCCCGCATTCATTGTTGAATTGAAGGTGATTCGCTCTAGAAAAAGCGGGTTTGCCAAGGGATTAAAATCGTAACGCCAGGTCAACGGGATATGTTCTTTGGTAACAACAGGATATAAATAACGCTTAACAATTTTTCCTGGATTAGACAGTTCAACATTAGTTCTCTCCAATAATAAGCGTTGTGATTCGATAATATAAGCTTGCTGACGTTCAAATGATTCGGCCATAAATTTAGTTCAGTTCAAAAAAATAGTTACTTTACAAGTTTTCGGGATAAAGCGGCATACGGGTCACACGATGGAATGCCGTACCGCTACCAGTAGCGACCTCAAGATCAAATATCACTTCTTTTGTTTTCGGATCAATCTCCACAACACGTCCGCCCAAACCAATAGAAGTTGCTACCCCCATACCCGGACAAAATAAAACATGTCCAGTTTGCCCCAAATATTGTACGCCCGATATGGCCTGTGAAAAGCCTTGCGTGCCACGATCTTTTCCATAAGACCATACTTGCTGTACCGTTCTATTGGTCAGGTCAACCTTATATTCCACTACCCTGCTAAAGCTTTTCACCCCGGGAGCAAAATTTGATTTCCATTGCCGGTTATACCCATTGTCAAAAACCAAAATACGATCCTTACTCAACGCGACAGGTGTATGTGGCCCCCAAGGCCAATCAAAACCTGCAACCGCAGCATCTCCATTGATCACTGCTGGGTCTGTAATTGCAGTGCCATCTTCGGCAATTGGCTTAAGCAACAAGGTCTGATATTTGGCTCCCCAATTTTTATGGGGCGATATAATCCATTGCGTCACTCCCGAATGATTAAAACTGAAAATCCCCTGATAACGTGCCGTGGCCAATAAATCTTCGCCAATTTCTGTAATTGAATTATTATGTGCCCAATTATTTGGACTCTGCGAGAAGGCCGGTGGCGTAATACCATCGGGCTTGATATAACGCGTTGTATCCAGTTGCTTGGCAAGATCCCATTCATTAACTAAGACACCTGTTTGTGGATTCAATTCGATGATAAAGTCGTTAATACGCGGTTCGCCATTATTTAAACGTGCCGCAACTTTGGTTACATTGATCAAGAAATTACCATTGGCAGCTTCACTAACCTCATGGTGAAATCCATAGCCAAGTTTTGCTAGATCCCATTGATTGACCAAGTTTCCAAAGAGATCAATTTCAACAACACGTTGTTGCGACTGATCACCGGAAATAAAGGTCCCTTTTTTGGTCCGCTTAAGGCCTATCGATCCGGAAAACTTCTGTAAATCAGGCGATTTTTTCAACAGCAACAACCAACGCAATTCCCCCTCGTTATCAATCATATAAGGTAAAGAAGTATCTAATTCACTCTGACCAGGATAACTCACCAAATTGATCCCAGGCTCCATTTTCTCGGTTTGCCCCTTGACAATCTTCCATTGGGGAAAGTCTTGTACTGTTATAGCTTGTGTGACAATATGTATCGTTGTGCTACCGCGCTCGTTGCCTTCCCGGTCAGTAAAAGCAAGATCGACCACATTATCATAATCGGCATATAAGCCTAATATCGGTACGTTTTGACGTGGTGTATCATCGTTACATAAATGCGTAATGGCACCCAATTTGCCATGCTTACCATGCACAGTCACCCGTACTCGACCATAGGTCGGTAACCATACATTTACCATGGCCGACAGTGGATTATAACCCGAAGGATCGAGTTTAATATTTTCAACAATAAAATCGAGCGAAGTACCTTTGGTAGGTACCTCCACCTCCGACCCGTCGCTAAAGGAGAGTTTTGTACGCCAATGTGCCAGATCAGAAGTTATCTTGAGAATATCTTTTACGGGGACATTTACGGCTCCCTTCTCAAAGTTGAAAACATACTCTAGTGTATGCTGATTGACATCAAGCAACAATTCTCCAGCATCAATTTTGGATGTCAATGCCAGCTTGGAAGATAATTCATTCGTTGTTTCCCGATCTTTCTTACAGGAAAAAAATAACAGAACAAAGCATATAAGTGGCAAAATCAAAGTAGTGAAAAATCTACCCATCCGTTGTACTGCAATCATACATATTATTGTTTAAAAGAAATTTCAAAAAGTATTCCGGCAGAGGCATCTACTCCCCTACCGGAAAAAACTAACACTCAACTGTGGAATCGAGAATAAATTTTTATGTGTCTTCCGACCTTGTCGGAAGTACTATAGTGACCTATCGCCACAATGGATGTTGTTGAATCTTGGTATTGGTATTGATTTCCCCTTCAGGAATAGGTAAATAATAATGTTTGGGTTGGAAATTATTGGCTCCTTGTTTTTTATTATCCACAAAAACCTGCTTCATTTCTGTAGGAGTATACCAACGTTTCAAGTCAAAGAAACGATGTCCTTCGAAGAAAAACTCCAGTTCATTTTGCTTGATAATTTCCTTCATTAATGCATCAGCATTTGCCCAAGTTTTATTGGCTAATCCTGCTCTATCTCTGATGCGTTTTAAACTAGATGTTGCACCACCCAAATTTCCGTTTTTAGCACATGCTTCTGCATGTAGCAAAAGTACTTCTGCAAAACGAAATACCCGAAGATTGTTATTTCTATTTGATGCATCATACATACTATTGGCGCCAGCGACATTTTTATAGAAATTAGTATACTTTTTGATTAAGAAACGGCCTTGTTTTCCATTAACCGCCGGAAAAACGGGCTCGCCACGTTGCCTTTTTGCACTTGCATTATCCCAAAGTTTGTCAAATGACAAGTTACCAAACCAAGCTCCGTCAGTCAGGCCAGTTTCATAGTCTGAATATTTCCAAAAGAAACTTGTGTACATTCTTTTGTCAAATTTTGTATCTGCACCAATCGGTCTTTCTTCACTGGTAAAATCGCGAACAACAGCTGCCCCAGGCATTAACTTGAACCAAGCTCCAGTACCATCTGGCCCTGCGAAATTGGGTAGTACAAATCCCATCGCACAGGATGCACAATCAACGCCCCAGTTTCCATCACCACCAAATCGACTATCATAAACCAATTCCCACACAGACTCTTTATTTAATTTAGTTGTTTCTTTAAAATTATCATCAAAGTCCGCAACTAGATCGTATGTATAAGGGGCGCTCAACAGTGCTTTCAGTTCTGTCTCTGCTTCCGAATATTGTTTAGTATAAACAAGAGCCTTACCTAAATAGGCCACCGCTGCCCCCTTAGTCACGCGCCCTGCCTCAGCAGCTGGTCGTGTTACAGGAAGATAATTTTTGGCGACTTTAAAATCTGCAATAACTTGTTTCCATACATCAGCTTCTGGAGAAGATGCTTTGTTGACACCATCTGGATCATCTCCTGCAGGGAGCAAACGCAATGGTACATCACCATAATTAGCTGCTAATAGAAAATAATACATACCGCGTAAGAAACTCGCTTCACCTATCAGCTCATTCTTTCTGCCTTCGTCCATGGAAACCCGAGGAACATTCTTTAAAAACACATTGGCTCTATTAATCCCCGTATATAAACTACCAAAATCACTTTCTGCAGTACCTGGAGAGTTTAAAAAATTAACATACTCCCACGTAAAAGGTTCTTCTCCGGTTAGGAACCACATATCATCCGCTCGATTCATTGTTTGATAACCGCCATACGCACCATAGTATCCTGACATTTGGGAACGTATCGGCGAATAAATTGTAGGCATTGCCGCCTGAGCATCAGATTCAAGAGCCCAATAAGTTTCCTCTACAGGAAGATTAGGATTAACTCGATCTAAAAAGTCTGACTTACAACTTCCCAATAACAGAAGAAATGTCGCTGCAGTCGTATATTTTTTTATTGAAGATTTCATCTATATCGTATTTAAGAAATAAAATTTATGATCTAAAAATTGGCTTTGCCGTTAAAAATTAGCCTGAATACCAAACATAATAGTTCTTGCTAATGGAAAACGACCATGGTCTGTACCCGCTGTCAATACGCCCGAAGGGGTTCCATTATCGCCATTATTTTGCCCTAAATCCGGAGTATAACCTTTGTATTTTGTGACGGTAAACAAGTTGTCCGCCGCCAAAAATATCCTTCCATTTTTCAATGTCGCTTTGCTCAACCATTGTGATGGCAATGTGTAGCCCAATTCTATCGTCTTAAGACGGAAAAATGCACCGCTTTCCATCCAGCGGTCACTCACTCTGCGTTTATTGTCATTTTGATCCTCTCTGCTGTAGCGTGGAATATCCGTATCTGTATTGCTCGGTGTCCACGAATCCAATAGACTACTCGAGTGATTGTTCACTTCATTAGTCTGTTCCATACGGGCTCTGGTATAGTTGTAAATTTTGTTGCCATACATTCCATCAAAGAAAAACGCAAAATCGACGCCTTTATAATCTAACCCACCACGGATCCCATAAGCTAATGTTGGAAATGGACTTCCTACATATTGACGGTCATTGTTGTCTATTCTTCCATCGTTGTTATAATCCACAAATTTTATATCTCCTCCTTTAGCATTTGGCTGGATTGTCGTTCCATTTGCAGATTTGTAAGCCTGAGCTTCAGCATCAGATTGGAAAAGGCCATCGGTTTTTATCACCCAGAAACCACCAATTGGATAGCCAACTTTAGCCCAGGTGATTGTCCCTTCGCCCTGTGGGTTATATCCACCAAATTCCTGTACATTTCCAACCGTTACGGCTTTCACTTCATTTTTTACCTTTGAAGCATTGACACCAATGTTATAATTTACATTTCCGATTGAATTTTTATAGGTTGCTAAAAGTTCAAATCCGTTATTTCTAATCGTTCCTGCATTCAATGTAGGCGCTCCCTTTAAGCCAGCTGACGGCGGTTGATTGATCCCCAATAGAATATCTTTGGTTTCACGAACATAATAATCAGCACTGATATTCAACTTATTTTGCATAAATGCCATATCAACCCCAATATTGCTGGTAGCTGTTTCTTCCCAAGTTAGATTTCGAGGAGAAACCCAATTAATACCAGTGCTGGCACCTTGCCACCAAACCCCTCCTTGGATATAGTTTATACCATATGAAGTGATGCTCTGAGTGGTATAATTTGGAATCTCCTGATTACCTAATCGACCATAACTAGCACGCAGCTTAAGTTCATTCATTGTACCTTTTGCCGATTCAAAGAACTTTTCATTCATGACATTCCAGCCTACTGCAACAGAAGGGAATACACCGTATCTCGCACCATCAGCGAATTTAGAAGAACCATCACGACGCAATGAAGCCGTCAACAAATAGCGGCTATCATAGCTGTACATGAAACGACCAAATTGAGATATCAACGCGGACTCATTTAAACTTCCTGAAGTTGTCTGTTCTGCCGGAGAAGCTGCATCAATCGCATCCGTTCCTAAAGGAAGGCTGTTTCGACTGGCTCCAAATCCTCTATTGGTATTCTCTTGTGCTGAATATCCTGCCAAAACTGAAATAGTATGTTTGTCGAAAGTATTATCATAATGTAAGGTATTTTCAACAAGCCATTGGTTATTAAAAAAGGCACTTTCACTTAAAGAAGATTTACGTAAATCTGCGCCATAGGTATAAGCATCATTTTTATTATAATTTCTTCCGGTTGTCCTATTCACCCCCACATTTAATTTATATTTTAAACCTTTCAGGAACAAGTCTACCTCGGCGTAACCATTCAACATGAAATCCGTTTGATAGACATGTTTATTGTATAGATTTAAATAACCAACTGGGTTTTCGAGATTCTTCATCCAAGGAGCATAAGTAGCATATCCTCCTCTAACACTTGAATCATATACGGGAAGCAGCGCATTTTGACGTAAAATATCTGTAATTGTTAGATCAGAAAATTTACGGTCGCCTGATTTCATCAAAAATGTGTTCCCCACACGAACATGGTCATTGAAAAAACTAAACGTATTCTTTGTCCGTATATTGAAAGCTTTATACCCGGTTGTCTTCAAAATCCCTCGCTGATCCAAATAACCTGCAGACACATTATAGGTAGACCGCTCTCCTCCACCAGCAATATCCAAATTCACCTTATTCACTGGAGCAGTGTCAAATACCTCATCCTGCCAATCTGTATTCGCATTGAAGCTTTCTGCTTGAGTAGGTAAATAGCCATTATCTTTTTGGAATTTTTTCCATTGTGGTCCATCCATCAAATCCATTTTTTTTGGAAGACTCTGAATACCTGTATAAGCATTTATCCCAAGAGTTGCCGGAGAGGACCTTTTACCACCTTTAGTCGTAATGATAACGACACCATTTGCTGCCCTTGACCCATAGATCGCAGCTGCTGACGCATCTTTCAATACTTCCAATGAGGCAATATCATTTGGATCAACTATATTGATATCCCCGAATACACCATCTATTACATAAAGCGGCGCATTATTACCTAGCGAACTTAGCCCACGAATATTAATACTCATACCAGAACCTGGACTTCCACCTGCGTTTGACACACTCACACCAGCAATACGACCTTGCAATGCTCCTGAAGCACTTTTAGCTAAATTAGATTGTAGATCCTTGCCCGTCACGGATGCCACTGCACCAGTCAAATCACTTTTTTTCACCGTACCATAGCCGATCACCACAACTTCATCTAATTCCGTACCCGACTGAAGTACAACACTATAGATTGATTCATCATTGACAAGCACCTCTTGCTCCTTCATCCCCACGTAGGTAATTTTTAAGGTTTTGCCTTTCGCAACATCAAGTGTAAAAGAACCATCGGCATCTGTTTTCGTTCCGCTGGCGCTGCCCTTGATATTGACCGTAGCTCCTGCCACTGGCTTATTATCCGCATCGAGGACTTTGCCCCTCACCTTTTGGGATTGCTGTGCAAAGGCTAAGCTCCCATAAGTGGAAAGTAAGAGTAGTAAAGCTGTTTTTCTCATATTGTGTGTATTTAAGGTTTACAATAAATAGATGGTTTGTATAATATGTCTATACTTAATTGGTATTCTTATATCGGTTTGTTTGACGAAATTAGAGAAAAGGAGAAGCCGTAAATAGCAAGATCAACTCATTTGTATTGTACTTTTCATTCATATTTCTCCTGGGAAAAACACAAAAATGTCAACACAAACGATTGCGCAAAATAGAAATGACAATAAAATAGGAAAAAAAATGAGGCAACAGAACAATACCGTAAATAATTAAAAAACAGTACATTAAAAACAAAGAAAGGTCGCTTTATTGAACTTTAGACTCACTTGTATTGAATTATCTAGCAAGAGGAACAGGGGTAATCAATAATTAAATAGCGTTGAAACGCCCCCATATTCACAGAATAGTTGACTTTATTTAGATAGACGTATATAGATCTTTCGTTTATCTAAAAAAGAGAAATGGAAAAAGAAAAAATTAGATGATCATCTGTTGCTTGCGGAGACTATTTCTATACTCGACGGGAGTGAGGTCCTTTTTCTTTTTAAATACACGATAGAAATACGAAACGCTGTTAAAGCCACATTGTTCGACAATATCGGCAATCAAGGTCTCTTCTTTCAGTAGTCGCACAGCCATATTGATCCGAAAATCGAGCAGATAATCGGTAAAATTCATCCCTGTAGTCGATTTCAGAAAACGGGAAAATGTTGATTTGCTCATGTTCATCACCGCGGCAACCATAGGAAGGCTCAATTCTCTATTTACATGGGTAACGATATATTCCTGCAATCGTCCCATCATCAATTCGCTATTGCTCAGCACTGTATTGGTCGCAGTAGATAATACACGGATATCTTCACCCTTGGACAATTCGTACAGCAACACCAAAAGTTTCATAACCGAATAGAATCCATCCCTTTCCAAAGTCAGTATGCGTAACAGCGGTAATACCCGATCTACTGTTTCTTTACCAAAAACTACACCACGTGAAGCTTTGGATAATAACTGCTGTATACTTGCAAACTGCTTTTTATCCAGATACTGTTCAATTAACGAAGGGTGAAACTGAATCGTGATCTCATGAATATCATTCGATTGGCAATCGCCATCTTTCCAAGCGTGTTCAAGCTCAGGACTTGCAATGAGTACCAGATCCCGCTCGCCAATAGACTCTATCGAGTTGCCAATGATACGTTGTGCCCCCACTGCCCCCTCAACATAATTGAGCTCATATTCTGGGTGAATATGTACAGGAAACGTAAAAGAAGATTTTCTCCGATCGAAGACCACAAAGCAGTCATCGGAAGATAATGGCGATTTCTCTCTAAATATATCAGGTCTCATAATTGGATTTTCCCCTCCAGTAAATTACCCAAACTTAAAAAAATAATATGTATAATCCATTGGTACTTCAGCACATTTGCCGGCCTGCCAAAGTTGAGCCCTAACTTCGGGGTATCCAAATCAGGTTAACGCAGATCAAGTGAAGCATATCGATCCATCTAAGCGAAACTTGAGCAACAAAAAAGGTTGCCTTTTACGGCAACCTTTTATATTCGTTTTGATTTTCACCTTATTTTTTAAGGTATTTTTCCAAAAATTGATCCTGTTCCCAAAGTAAGTGGAAGATATTTTCCTTGGCAACATAACCATGCGCTTCACGTGGTAAAATAACCATTCGCACAGGTGCCCCCAAGTTTTTCAGGGCCTGGAAATAGCGTTCTGTCTGCAGGGTGAATGTTCCGGGATTATTATCGGCTCCGCCATGAATCAACAAAAGTGGGGTTTTCATCCGATCAGCACTCACAAATGGAGACATCGTCATATACAAGGCTGGATCATCCCAGAAGTTGCGTTGTTCACTCTGAAAACCAAATGGTGTTAAGGTCCGATTGTATGCTCCAGAACGCGCTATTCCTGCGGCAAACAATTTTGAATTGGACAACAGATGTGCTGTCATAAACGCACCATAGGAATGCCCACCCACAGCAACTTTTTTCCGATCGATATAACCCAAATGATCTACCGCATCAATTGCAGCTTCGGCATTTGCCACAAGTTGTTCAATAAAGGTATCATTAGGTTCTTTTGTTCCCTCTCCAACAATAGGGAAGGCCGCATTATCCAATACAGCATACCCCTTCGATACCCAGTAGATAAAAGATCCATAACTTGGGAAGGTAAACTCCTTCGGATTCGCCGTACTTTGTCCGGCTGTATTCTTGTCCTTATATTCCCGTGGATAAGCCCACATTAGCAGAGGCAACTTCTCTTTCTTCGTAAAATCATAACCGGCAGGTAAATATAATGTTCCGGAAAGTTCGACTCCATCCTTGCGCTTGTACTTTAAAATCTCTTTATGAACTTTTTCCAAAGATTTAAACGGGTTTTCCAACGTGGTGAGCGTCACCTGTTTCCCCGATTTCATATTTTTCATGAAATAATTCGGATAAATCGATGCTGACTGAAGCGAAATCAACAGATCCCCAGTTTTAGGGTTCACTAGTTGGGTGATACGTTCCTGCAGTTCAGATGCTGGAGCAGTGTAGATGCGTTTTTTCTTCAATGAATGCAGATCAAGCTCATCCACAAAAGGAAACTCACCATTTTTAGTAAAACCCTTACCTACAAACAGCGTTTTATCCTTATCTATATACATCGAATAAGTGCCTAAACTATTTTTTTCCATATACACATCTCCCGGATCATTATAGACGTCCTGACTATTCCGGTCATGCAATAGTTTAGATTCTCCCGAGGAAGGATTCACCACAAAAGTTTTTGCATTTCTCGTATCATACCATTGCGAATTGATCAATGCATATTTATCATTCCCCCATGTTACACCAGCATAACGGTCTTTGATTTTAAAAATAAGCTTTCCCGCACCATTGTAGGGGTAAGATAAAGTATATAAGGCATCACGAAACTCCGCAGGTTTGTTCGCATCCCCGCCATCCAAGGCTTCTACATAAGCCAACGTAGCTGGCTGATCACTCCGCCAATGCCAGGCACGTTTTCCCGATCGTGTCGACGAAAAACCTTTCGGCATTACCTCTGTCAAGGCTGTCTCATTCACCAGCGCTATTTCCTTGCCCGACCGATCATAAATATGAACCTGCTGTGGAAAAGACGAGACCGGAACTACATAGGAATAAGGTTTTGTGATCGTCGTGATCATCACATACTCACCATCCGGAGAGAAACTGATCCCCGTATAAATGGCTTTATCTTTAAAGGGAGAAATCTTACCGTCTAGGTCTACAAGTTCAAGGTTGGATTGCACCAATGTTTCAAAATTCACTTCGTCCTGCGGATTTTTAAGCAGGTCTTGGTATGTTCTCAATTGGGATATCTTCCCATCACTTGTTGAGACAATAGGTCCTGTTGGCAAATCTTTTGAAGGATCCAACAGTGTAGCCCTATCCTTTGGCAGGCTTGTAATCAGTAAACCGGAAGAATTTCTCAGCCACTGAAATGGTGCTGTCAATGTTCCGTTCAAATTGTAAGCAGTCAACTGTTTGACATTTCGCGTTGCAAGATCAATGACAAATAAGGCTGTTCCGCTTTCATTTGTATTGCTAAATGCCAAACGCTTATTGTCTGGAGAGAACACAAAATTGGCCATCGCCGCTTTTTCGGGCATCCCCGTGAAGTCGGAAAATTCCATATTTTGTCCTATTTTTTTCAAGGCAATCTTATCGAAAAAGATTGTCGAACTTTCCATGTTCGTTTTAGGATTAATCCGCAATCCCGCCAGTTTCATTTCTTCCTGGCCTAAGTCCGCCAGGCTTTTATACGTAGGCCGGAACGTAAATAACATCCAATTTCTATCGCTTGAAATCTTTATCTGAGGGGGGCGCACATAATCGGCTAAGGCCAAAATTTCAGTAGAGGGTTTTTGAAAGGTAATGTTTTCCTGCGCTTGCGTCTGTAGCGACACTAGAAGCAAGAGACCATAGAATAGTTTCTTCATAAATTTATTTTTCAAATTAGGGCAAAATAAAGTAATAAAATTTTCATAAAAAAGCAAGCTTTGTAGCTTTTTTATGACACTAAAATTAAACTTAAATCATTTGTAAAATAGTGGTAAAATTTACTAATTTAAAGTTATCCACATTTGAAAAATCAAGATAATCAACAACTTACAAACACTAATCTGCAGCAAACGCATTCTCTGACAAACTTTTACCCAAAATGTGGAAAAGTCAAACTACCGCATCGAAAGAAAATATAAGATATTTGTTAAGCTAATGAAAGAATTGGCAACTCAACGAAGTTTTTAAGTATCGAAACACAGACTTTTCTTTTTGATGAATTGTCTATTTTAAATGGCCAGATGCACCTTAAATCTGGTCTCCCCGATTAAAATTGATACCATTAACTCCGTACCGAGTTTTTCTATAAAGATTGGAATAAAAAAATAAACAAGTAAACATGGCAAGAATTATCAAATTTGAGAAAAACGATTGTGCTCCTTGTGCACAAGTATCGGCTTATTTGGATCAAAAAGGTATCCAATATGAAACGGTTAATCCTTTTGATGAACCAGACTTGGCCGCAAGATTCAAAATCCGCACAGTTCCTACGGTAATTGTGTTGGAAAATGAAGAGATTCAACACCGTATCATTGGCTTTAAACCAGAGGAATTGGCGGCCATTGCACTTTAATAAATTCAGCGTATCATTAAAATGAAACAGTGACATGATACACATTTATTATGATTCTAGAACGGGGAACGTACAACGTTTTATGGATAAAGTAGCTCAGATAACGGGTTGGCAAATTCATAAGATCACCGCCGATTTAACGGTAAAAGACCCTGGTCATTTGGTCACTTTCACCACAAATTTTGGACAGGTGCCCGAAAACACAAAAGAATTCATGAAACGCGAAGCAAAAAATATCTATTCTGTTACTTCCAGTGGCAACCGCAACTGGGGACCGAATTTTGGTCTAGCAGCTGATCGCATTTCACAGGATTTCGACATTCCACTGGCGTTCAAATTTGAACTGTCCGGAACAATGGAAGATATTAATCAATTTATTGACATCTTAAAGAACTTTTGCGATGGTAGCAAACGAAGTAGCAAAAAACTGGATATTGCTTAATAATGAAATCATGATTAAGCATGATGACGAATTCAGCTTACATAAAGATAAGGAAGCGGTTCGTGCATATTTCTTGGAATATGTAAATAAGAACACAGTGTTCTTTTATACATTAAAAGAAAAAATAGACTATTTGGTAGAAAACAACTATTATATTGACTTTTACCAATGGTTTACATTTGAAGAAATGGAAACGGTATTCAACTATGTGTATGCGAAGAAATTCCGTTTCGAATCTTTTATGGCGGCATTTAAATTCTTCCAGAGCTACGCTTTACGTGATGACTCTGGCGAGAAGTTTTTAGAGCGTTATGAAGACCGTGTAGTTGCTGTTTCCTTGTTCTTGGCAAGAGAAGAGGGTGTTCAAAAAGCAATTGAGTACGCAGAAATCATGATCAATCAAGAATATCAGCCAGCGACACCTACATTCTTAAATGCAGGAAAGAAACGCTCGGGTGAATTGGTATCTTGTTTCTTGGATGAAATCGGCGACAACTTAAACGGTATCGGTTATGCTGTTGATTCCGCAATGAAGTTGTCTTCTATCGGTGGTGGTGTATCGTTCAATATCTCTAAAATCCGTGCTCGCGGAGAAGCTATCAAAGGTGTTGAAGGCCGTGCCGGCGGTGTACTTCCAATCATGAAGATTATGGAAGATACATTTTCATATGCTAACCAGTTGGGACAACGTCCGGGTGCTGGTGCAGTATACCTCAATATTTTCCACTCTGACATCGAAGAATTTTTAGATTGTAAAAAAATCAACGTTGACGAAAAAGTACGTATCAAATCATTGTCGATCGGTATCATCGTTCCTGATAAATTCATGGAATTGGCAGAAAAAGATGAACCTTGCTATTTGATCTACCCACATACGGTGATGCAAGAGTATGGACAATTCTTGGATGAGATGGATATGGACAAGATGTACGACGAATTGATCACGAATCCAAACGTGAAAAAGAAAAAAATCAATGCCCGTCACCTTTTAGTTAAAATTGCACAGACACAAAAAGAATCAGGATATCCTTATATTTTCTTCAAAGAGAACACCAACCGTGCCCATGCATTGAATGAAATCGGTCAAGTGAAATTCTCGAACTTGTGTACTGAAATCATGCAAGTATCTCAAGTATCCGATATTGAGATCTATGGTAAACAGGATACGATCCGTTATGGTATCTCCTGTAACTTAGGCTCCTTAAATATTGCGACTGTAATGGACAACAAACGTATCAAAGAGACCGTAAAAACGGCTATGCGTGCTTTGACTGTCGTTACAGACGTGACCAATATCGATATGGTTCCATCTATTGCAAAAGCAAACCGTGAGTTACATTCTGTAGGGCTTGGTGCAATGAACCTCCATGGTTACCTTGCAAAAAGCTTCATCATGTATGAATCTAACGAGGCGCTGGATTTTGCCAATACCTTCTTTATGATGATGAACTATTATTCATTGGAAGCATCGATGGAAATTGCCAAAGAACGTGGTAAAACATTTGTTGGATTTGAAAAATCAGCCTATGCCGATGGCACGTATTTCAACAATTACATAAACCGCGATTACATACCTAAAACAGCTAAGGTAACGGAGTTATTTGAAGGAATACATATTCCAACAGTAGAAGATTGGTTGGAATTAAAAGCAAAAATCAAAGAACATGGTATTTACCATGCTTACCGTTTGGCTATTGCTCCAAATCAATCGACTTCGTATATCATGAATGCAACCGCATCAGTCATGCCAATCGTAGATATCATTGAGGTACGTGAGTATGGAGATAGTACAACTTACTATCCAATGCCATACTTGACAAACGATAATTATTTCTATTTCAAATCGGCTTATGATATGGATCAATTCAAGGTCTTAAAATTGATCTCGGTTATCCAACGCCATATTGATCAGGGTGTGTCTACAATTTTGCATACAAACTCAAAGGATTCGACAAGAGATTTGTCTAGATATTATATCTATGCACATAAATTGGGATTGAAATCCCTTTATTATACACGGACAAGAAAATCGACCATCGACGAATGTGTCTCTTGTTCAGCTTAATTTTGAGATTTTAGTATTTGGATATATAATGGGAGAAAGTCAAAAGTTGCCTACGCCATTGGCGGCTTTTGGCTTATCTAAAATCAACAATCCAAATACGTGATAATAAATGCCTAATACTTTAAACTAAAAATGAGTAAAACATATAAAGCTGTCAACTGGAATACCCCTGAGAACGATTATGTATTGATGTTCTGGGAACAAAATATCCGTCAATTCTGGATCGATACGGAATACATTCCTTCAAAAGATATCGATAGCTGGAAACGTATCAGTCCAGAAATGAAAGATGCGTATAAAAAAGCTTTAGGAGGATTAACCCTATTGGATACCCTTCAAAGCCATACTGGTATGCCTAAAATCATCGATCATATCGATACATTACAGAATAAAGCTGTATTGTCGTATATGTGTATGATGGAAGCTATCCATGCAAAATCGTATTCCACTATTTTCACGACAGTTTCTACAACCGCCGAAATAAACGACATTTTCGAATGGGTTCAACAAAATAAATATCTTCAATACAAAGCAGAAACGATTGATGGCTACTACCGTGCGATCGATAAAGAAGATGCTTCGGACGAAGAGATTTATATGGCGATGGCTGCATCCGTATTATTGGAGTCATTCTTATTCTATTCTGGATTCTTCTTGCCGTTATGGTTATGTGGACAAGGTGAAATGGTTGCTTCTGCCGATATCATTAAGAAAATTATCGCAGACGAATCAATTCATGGTGTATTCGTTGGATTAATAGCCCAAGATCAATTCAAAAAATTAAAAAATCAAGATCAGGTAAAAGCTCGTTTCTTGGCCTTGCTTTACAATTTGTATGAAAATGAGCTGAAATATACAGAAGAGATCTATACTGAAGTTGGCTTAACTGCAGAGGTAAAAGAATATGTTCGTTACAATGCCAACAAAGCATTGATGAATTTGGGCTTTGATCCGATCTTCGAAGTAAAACAAGTCAACCCAATCGTATTGAATGGTTTGAATACTGAAACGACACAACATGACTTCTTCTCTAAGAAATCAACTAACTACGAAAAAGCAACGGAAATTGTCCATCTAAAAGATGATGACTTCAAAATGGATGTGGTCGTAGATATATAATATTGACGGTTCGTCAAACAAAAAGCCCCAAAGAAAATTCTTTGGGGCTTTTTGTTTGACGGGCAACGACTATTGTTGGAATGCTTTGATCGCCTGTCCGCGCCAAGCGGCATCAAGCGGTGCACCAAGCAACCATGTTAACGTAGGCGCGATATCATAAATCATCAAAGTTTCCTTGATTTCTTTTCCTTTTGGCACACCAGGTCCGGTCATTACCCAGGGAATCTCCACCTCGGCCAGCGATTTACCACCGTGTCCTTTTCCTGTACCGCCGTGATCCGCAGCAATAACAAAAATTGTTTCGTCTGCAATTCCTGCATCTTTTACAGCTTGCTGTAAGGTACCAATACGTCTGTCGACCTGTTTTAGTTCAGCATAGTATTCCGGTGTATTGTGCCCGATATTATGGCCTACACCATCAGGTTGGTCGAAATGCACAAAAGTAATCGTCGGTTTCTCCTTTTTTATGATATCCACGGTGGTACTCAAAGCCGCTTCATCATCATCCTTAGTGTTAATGACCTTTTGCACGACTTTGTTGTCGATCAAATAGCCTATACCCGGCCAACTATGTACCACAGCAAACTGCGCCTTGGGATTTTTGCTGGCAACAGCATTAAATAAGGAAGGAAACATTCCGTTTGCTGTTTTGGTTGTAGAAGGGATCTCGGGTGTCTTGCTATCCCATTCTGTATATCCATGCGCGGTAGGACCAGCGCCCATAATCATGGAAGCCCAGTTTACAGCACTAGAGGAAGGTAATACGGTACGTACATGTGTACTATATGTCCCCTCCTGCATCATCTTTTTAAGATTTGGCATTTCCGCTTTTGGTAAAGCATAAGCTCCAAAACCGTCAAAACCAACTAAAACAATGTGTTTGATCTTTTTGCTCTGTGCCGATACAGCACTTGTGGATAGCCCCAGTACGATCAATGGTAATAATAGATTTTTAATTTTCATCTGTATAATTTTTTTTTCAATTGCGATGAAGCTATCAGATTTATTCATTCCCTAATGTGATTGAATAAATCATGATGGTTTCATAATAAAATAACTTGGTATTCAATCAGTACGCAACCTCCTCAAGCTTTCTTGTATCCAGAATAGATAACCTGATGTTCCCGCCTATCCAATGAATCGTTCACATGCTAGATCAAGGTTTATCGATCATATTTTACAAGTCACGCTGGTAATAAGTTGACCTACCTCAAAAATAGAAATTTTACAGCGTCTATTATGTTAAGTAAACATTATTTAATCTCTCTAACCAATATGTTACAGAACAAAAAAAAGACGCTGAAAAATTATTTTCAGCGTCTTAACCTTATACCGTTTTACATCGATTTTAATACCCAGCTTTTGCCAACCGTGCATACATTTCGACAAAAGCACATTGATCGAGCAGCCATTTCGATTTATGTTGATCTTTCAGGGTCCAGTCTGCACTAAATAATCCTTCTTTATCGCGCATATGCTGCCAGGCAAATTCAAGATTCTTCGCAAACACTGTGAGGTACTTTTGGTCACCGTTCACTAAAGCGAGCTCTATGTAACCACGCATCATGACAGCATGAAACCACAAATTGCTATTTTTCAATTTTGGAAAATCCAATTTCTCCTTCGTTTCGAAAAAATAGCCGAAACATGCCTCAGCCAGCTGTTGTGCCTCCTCGAGGTACCGTTTATTTTTCGTTAACTTATAAAGCAATGCAGCTGCCTGTAACATTTGTCCGGCGTTGTACGAAAACTTAGCTTTTCCAATGTTTCCATTGAGCTGCATATTGTCCCAATATAACTTATCTTCGGGATCCTGAAGATTTCTTTTTGTCCATTCATAAAGACGCTCCCCTTCTTGCAGATAGTACCTATCATTGGTTGCCATAAATAACTTCAGTGCAAATACACTTGCTGGTGCATTCGAACACGTATTTTTAGATTCCTTTTTCTGTTCACACCAATAAACGCCACCGCCTAATTTATCATCCTCCCCACTCTTTACAAAATTCCAGATCTCTTTGGCTGAAGTCAGGTAGTTTGTTTTCTTTGTATGGATATAGCTATCTGTAAAATCGATACCCAACCAGATATTATCGTCATAAAAACGATCCGAGGGAGGAGCTGTATTTAAATAAGAAGCATAGCCAATAGGCGACCTACTTTCATCCCTATATTCCTGTAATCCCATCAGGACTTTTTTGTCGAGTATGAACTGAAATGCCTTTTTTGTTTTTGGCAATTCCATCAAGGCATTTACAGCTGAGAAACTACCCGAGAAAGGCCATAGGTAAGCATATTTCTTTTGCTGCGCTGCCTGTTGATTATTATCCAGATAATCAGCTTTGAAGTTTTCATCAAAGGGATATTTTTCAGCCAAGAGCTGATTCTTGGTATTTCCAAACTTGCTATAGATGCTATCTAAAGTTTGGATAGCATAGTTTTGAAAATTATTTTTTTGTGCAAATAAGGTTGCACCAATAAAGTTCAAGAGAAACAACGTAAAATATCTTTTCATGTGTTTTAGGTAAAAGAATAGTAGACACCCCTGTCGGCATCTACTATTCCTGAACATTAATAACCAGGGTTTTGTTTTAAATTGGGATTCATCGATATCTGTTGCTGAGGTATTGGATACACTGTTTTGCTGTCAGAAGAAGGTTTATGATCCCACCAAGTTGCTGTATGAAATTTGCCGAAGCGGATTAAATCCTCCCTTCTAAATCCTTCAAAAATAAATTCACGTCCTCGCTCTGCCAAGAGCTCGTCAAGTGTCAGTGTGCTGGTGGTATACTTTGCTTCACTCCAGTCTGTATCAGAAAAGGCTCTCTTTTTACAACTATTAATCAAATCGACAGCTTCTTGTGAAGGGCGTCCTCCATTTTTTCGCATCAATGCCTCGGCTTTCGCAAAATAAATCCAGCTTAGACGATAGACGTTCCAATCCGTATTGTTGTAATTTGCATTCGCAGGTATTTTAACACCGTTGACAGTACCCTCTACAGAGTTACCAAGCTTATATTTATTAAATCGGATACCACTATTCTCTTCTCCATCGCTCATTGTAGAAGACGTACCTCCAGTCTTAGCCCTTCGAATATAATCAACAAAAACAAGCTGTTCTCCTTTGTATTCCTCCGAACCTTGCACAATTTTACCGTCCACAAACTTAACCATAGGTCCGCTTAAAAACCATTCTTTTTTTCGCAAATCTTTTTCGTTATATTGATCGAAAACACCCGGAATTAACACAATACCGTTATTGCCAGTTCTTCCCCCACCATAGATCTCGCTTTGTACAAAATGATAAAATTCCCCTGGAAATCCAGGTTCAAAGTCTGCTGTCTGATAATCGTAGGCAATTGAAAAAATAGTTTCCTTAGACATGTCATTGGTCGGCACATAGGAATCTGTTAAATTTGGATCTAATGCCATGGCACCATTCAAACCTCCTCCAGCGCCCGATATCAATTTATCAGCTGCCGCAATACAATCGTCCCATCGCGGTTGACCAGACCATCTTTCAGCATTCAAATATAGTTCAACGAGCATTGCATAGCCTGAAGCCTGAGAGACTCTTCCCAGCATACTTTTTGTTAATTTAGGGGCTGAACCAATGTTATCTAAAATTTCCTTTTCAATAAATTCAAAAACCTCTTTTGTAGAAGAAGGTAGAGGCAAGGGCTCCTCTGCTGAACTCGGGGCTTTGGTAGTTATTGGAATATTGCCGAATAAATCCATTAGCTTTAGATAATGTAATGCCCGTAAAAGCTTTAGTTCAGCAATAAACTCATTCTTTTCAGCATCTGTTATCCCCATGCGAGCCACGTCAGATTTTTCGAGAATATCAATGGGGCTATTACACAAACCTACTCCCCAATACATCAATACCCATGCGTTGTTTAACCCACCTTCATCTACTGTCCAAGTATGATAATGCAGCCTTTTCCATTTGCCTCCATCTTCTCCATGCCGCCCTTTGGTCGGCCAGGCCAATTGATCTGCGGATAATTCTGCTGGCCGCCACCATCCATCCTGCCCTGACGGTGATATCCACGCATTTGCATGCGTGTATGGACGCAATACAGCTGATATAACCTCATTCTTATTTTTATAAAAATCGTCCGCTACAATGATATCATAAGCGTTTTCATCTAAATTTGTACAACTTGATGCATTAATTACGCAAGCTAAAAATAAAATCTTAACAATATTTTTCATAATACTATCTATTAAAAACCAAAATTTACACCAAACAAAAACGATCTCGTATTGGGATAAGGTCCTCTACTATCAATACCTAAACGTTGTCCATTTACTTCATTACCCAGCCCCGTATCCAATACAAAATCAGGATCATTCCCTGAATACCCTGTTATTGTTGCCAGATTTTGAGCCGTCAAATATATGCGCACATTATTCACCCAAGTGTTACTTTTCAATTTAAATCGATATCCCAATGTAACTTCATCAATTTTTAAGTGACTACCACTTTCCAAATAGTAATCAGAATACATATAGGTATCATTAATATCTTTATATTTGGTGAAAGCATCTCTCAAAAGATTCTCTGACCAGACCTTATTGCCATAAGAAAGTGCCGTTGTATTTAAGATATCATAATCGAATTTACCCCGCATAAAAATTCTCAGATCAAAATTCTTATAGGAAAAATTATTCGTCCAGGAAATATAATATTTGGGGACTGCATTTCCTATTACCGCTAAATCAGAAGAATTCAAATCATCTCTTGAATTATTAATTGCATCATTGTGCACAGCTTCGCCATTTCGGTTATAAAAAAGCCATTTTCCTTCATCATCAAATCCGGCAAATCGTTTACCAAAAAATTCACCGATCTTGTGCCCTTCGTACGTTGTGAATGCATCGCCCAATGCTCCTGCTCCGCCGATTTCACCAAATGTTTTATATTTTACTTTAAATATATCATTCGAATAACTATCTAAAACATTTTTTAGCGTACTAGCTGTAAAATCCATGTTCCACTTAAAATTCTCACGATCTATAGCACGATAGCTAAGCGCTAGCTCAATACCCTTTGAAGAAAGTGTACCTACATTGGAATATATATTATTTCTTATATAAGGAGGCTGTGGGGTAGTATATGTATCCAAAAGATCAACAGTTTTTCGTTGAAAAACATCAATTGAACCTGAAAGCTTATTGCTCAACATTGTGAAATCAACACCGATATTTGTTTCCTTCTTCGTCTCCCACCGCAAGTTTGGATTCGGATTACGGTCGGGTCCGTAGGTTTCTCGGTAGGACTCATCAGGGAACAGATATTTTCCTCCTCCCCCCAAAGTTAATCGAGAGGCATTATTAGCAAAGCCCGTATTTCCCGTTTCGCCATAACCTGCACGTAATTTTAAATTATTTATAAAACCGATATCTTTCATAAAATCTTCATTGCTGATGTTCCATCCCACTGATACTGCCGGAAAACTCCCCCATTTGTTATTTGCTCCAAATTTAGACGAACCTTCACGCCTTAGAATAAACTGAGCCATGTACTTATCCGCGTAGGTATAATTTACCCGGCCAAAAAAGGCGATCAAAGTATTGTCATTCTTATAGCTGTCCATATTAGCACGTCCATCCCGAAGCGCTTGTCCTTCCGACAAATTATCTTCATGGAAATTATTATTTATAAATCCCCTATTGTCTGCACTTTGTCCCTCGTCTTTCTCATAACGATAACTATATCCTGCTAATGCTGTGATTGCATGTTTTTCGGCAACGGTAGTGTTATATTGAAGTGTCGGTTCAAATGCATATTTTTCATTCAATAGATTGGATTTGGAAGCATATCCCCCACCCGGATAGTCTTGATCTTCTAAAGATGCTTCACTATTGAGCGCTCTATAAGCACCATCTGTATAGGAATTACGTTGTACCGACCCAAAAACACTGGCCTTTAATCCCTCAATTATATTTAAATCTGCTTTTCCGTCTAAAGAAGATGTCTGTTGTTTCCGATAACTTGTTTCAGTAAACAATCGAGCAAATTCATTTGTACTCGTTCGGTCATAACGAAAAGATCCATCATCGTTATAATTTGAGAGCGTCGGATTTTTCGTAGCTTCACTTTCCCAGCCACCACCGCCTAACAAGTTCGCATTGTTCGTATTGGTAGCGATATTGAGGAGAAAATTCAAACGATCGTTAAAGCCCTTCTGGTTTATACTCGTTCTCACTGTATATTCCTTTCTTGAATTTTCCTTTGCAATACCTTCCAAATTTCGGAAATTGACACTTCCACGATAGGTAGTTGATTCATTACCTCCAGACAGTGAAAGGTTATGATTTTGTGAAAAATTATCTTTATTAATCAATTCATCAAAAAAATCGGTAGAATGGCCAAAATCAGTTTGTTTTAGCTCACCAGATGCAATCTTATCCCTAAACTCTTGTGGAGTTAAAAAATCAGGTCTATTATAGACAAAATCTTTGCGAAAATAACTGGAATAGTTGAATACCGATTTACCAGGTTTTCCCCTTTTTGTCGTAATCAGAATGACACCGGCATTGGCGCTTGTTCCATAAATCGCAGCTCCGGATCCATCTTTCAGCACATCTATAGACTCAATATCATCTTGTTGTAGTAGATCCGGATTACCTCCAGGTATCCCATCAATAACAAACAATGGACTGGCACTACCAGTGACAGAAATCGCGCCCCGCAATTGAGTCGCTACACCTGAATTAGGATTTGACCCACTTCTAGACACCTGCAATCCCGCGACCTTTCCTTGAATGAGATCCAACGGGTTTCTCGCGCCGCTTTGACGAAATTGGTCTGCACTTACATGGGCTACTGAAGAAGTAACTTCCCTTATTTTTTGCGTACCATAACCGACAACTACAACCTCTTCCAACTGACTTTGGTCTTCTTCCAATTGAACAGAAATGGTATCGCCAGAAACTGTAACTTCTTTCGCTTTGTAACCAATAGAAGAGACAACCAACACGTCTCCCTGTTTAGCATCCAAAGAAAAATTACCTGACACATCTGACTGTGTCCCCTTCGATGTTCCTTTAACAGTGATGTTTACACTTGAAATTGGCTTTCCATCAGCATTCAAGACTTTTCCCTTAATTTGTTGTTGGGGCTTTTTCGATTCCGTTAGAAAAGAGTTGCTTAACATCCTTTGAGAAGAGACAGTAGCCTGCGCATGCTGCATTGCTCCTGCGATAAAAATCAAAGATAAGAATAGCTTAGATTCTCCTTTTAATCGCACAACTGTTTTTAAATCAATTTTGCTCATATTTTTATTATGGTGATTAGTATATAAAACGATTTAGCTTATTGGCAAAGGCATTTTTATTTATTATTATTTATAATAGTTGCCGAAAACAGTGATTATTGTGTTATTCAATACACATCATTATATCGGAAACATTTAGTATTAAATATTAATTGAGTATCGGCACGTGATTCAAAATCGCCATCCTATATCAGCAAAATCGGTTTTGCTAAGAAAGTAAAAAAAATGGAAGCTATTTTTTAAATATACGTTGGATTTCCTTCTTTGGTTTATTATTTAGTTCAAGTGTATGATTCGATCGTTAAGATAGGTATTTTTAATTTTAAATCAAAAATAATTTAGAATTATTGTTTTTATGAAATTCAGTTAAAAAGCAACTTATATCCCATAAAAAAGAACTCATGAATATTCACAAGCCCTATTTTTATACATTGATAAGATAAAGGGTAGATTGAATACCCTTTATCTTATATTAGTTATGTCTATTGGTATCCTGGATTCTGAGTCAGTTTATTATTACGCTGTATCTCATCAGGAGAAATAGGCCATAATAAGTCGGATTCTTTAAATGTTGCTCCAGAGCCATTCTTTGCACCAATCAATGGAACAAAATCTACTTTTCCAGCTTCTGTTGTAGAAATAACAGGGAACATTTTAGTTCTAACAATATCGTCCCACATTTTAAATTCCAATGGGAACTCGCGGAGACGCTCTTTCCAGCATTCTTTCACAAAATTTTCTGCTGATAATGTTTGCAATTCGGCCGTATAAGCAGAAACTGATTTTCCTTCTGTATTAGCACGAGCTTTGACCTTCGCTAAATAACCCGCTGCTTCCGCACTTACACCCGTTGATTTAGCAATACTCTCAGCGGCAGTCAATAATGCCTCGGGATAGCGGTAAAAATTCCAGTCTTTTGTACCCCTCCCTGTTGTCAACAATGCCTGTTCATCCACATAATACCATATTCCTGCATCTGTAGATGTCCATGTTTTACCGTTAATCGGATTTGTATATGACCAATGGTAGAACTGATTTGGTTTAATCCTCAAATCTTTTTTATCATAAACATTCAAAAACTGCTTAGTAGGGCCAAAAACACGCTCAAATATCGAATAAGTAGTAAATACAGAAACTGCCGAAGAACTAAAAGCAGTCGCTGTTCGCGCACCACTATTATTAATAGTTTCATCAAACTCCTGTGCATATATAACCTCATCTAAGTCATCAGTCTTACGCAGTAAGTTATATGCACTACTCTGCTCAAGATCAATATTTTCAGTCATCTTATGCGGAGAATTCACCACAATTTTAGCTGCTGTTGCCGCATCTGCGTATTTTCCCTCTTGCAAATAAACATCAGCTAAGAGCATTGCTGCTGCATATTTAGTAATGCGATGCCCATTCTCTGCGAATTTTTTTGCAGGCAATACTTCAACCGCACTCTTTAAATCTTGCTCGATCAACTCATATATTTTCGCAGCATCTGTACGCTCTATGTAAAGTGGATCAGTCAAGTTTTCGTTAGGGAGCGTATACAACGGGAGTGCCCCGAATGTTTTGACAAGGTAAAAGTAGTTATAAGCTCTAAAGAATTTTGCCTCTGCCAACAACGTATTTTTCTTTGCCTCATTTGGCATACTTATTTCTGGAATGTACTTTATACCTGCATTGGCAATATTAATCGCTTTAAAACCTTCATCCCAGATCGTATTCATCGTTGGCGAGATGATATTTGTATTTTGTTGTCGCGTCAATTCACGGGCGAATAAACTAACACGTTCTTGTCCTTCGTAGCTATTTGTAAAATATCCAGTCAAAATAGTATTGATCGAGGCTGTAGATCCAAGGTAAGAACCGGTAGAAGAATAACGTATTGGCGCCCCGCGACGATAAAGTGAATTTACAGTTGCTTCGGCCTGTCCTTCATTCTGATAATAACTTATTAACGATAAGTTTGAGCCCGGATTTTCTTCCAAAAATTTATTACAGGATGTTGTCAATGCCATTCCGGCTAATAACAACATGATTAATTTAGTCTTCATCTTTTTAAATTCTATGAATTAAAATGTAACATTAACACCTAAAGAGAAAGTCTTCGCTCTAGGATAAGAGAAAAAGGTCATATTTTGTCCAAATTTACTCTCCCCTTGTGAGGTACTTTCTGGATCATAACCTTTAAAATCTTTTGATGTGAACAAAAATGGATTATTTGCATTCGCATAAACACGTAATCTCGATAATCCTATTCGCTTCAACGCATCAGCTTTGAATGTATATCCCAATTGCATCAAGTTTACACGAAGATAGGATCCGTCCGCAACCCAAGCATCATCCACATTGGTATCCTGTCCCGCATGCCCACCATTGGTCAGATAGATGGCCTGCTGCATGGTATTCGGATTGGAACCATTGTATGCATCTGTCAAAATTTCCTTCAGACCATTGGTAATTCCAAAACGATCATAAGTAGAATGGAAAAATTGCTGCATGACATCCACTCCTTTGACAAATTGCAGATCTAGGGTGAAATCGAAGTTCTTGTAACGGAGGTTGTTAATAAAACTACCTGTCCAATCAGGTAGTCCTTTTCCTATGATTTCCTTTTCTTTTGAACGTTTTGCACGTCCTATATCTTTTATTTCTGCATTTCCTGCGTCAACATCGGCCTGTGTATATACGCCTAATCTTCTATAGCCATAGAAACTATTTAGGTTTTCACCGACACGAATAATGCTATTGGCCCCGCCGACCCAATCATTTTGTAAGATATCAGCGTTGTTCTCGCCTAATTTCAAGACTTTATTTTTGTTATAGTTTCCGTTCAACGATGCTTTCCACTCAAAATTCTCATTGGTCACAATTGTACCTGTAATCATCATGTCTAAACCTTGATTCTGAACAGATCCTATATTCTTATAAACCGAATTAAAGCCGGTTGCCCTTGGTAGAGGCGCCTCCAACAAAAGATCTGTCGTTTTCCGACGATAATAAGAAATATCAAAGTTTAATCGATTTTTTAGTAATCCCAGTTCCACCCCAAAATCAAACTGGGCCGTTTTTTCCCATTTTAAATCCGGGTTCGAAATCGTGTTCACAAATGAATATGGAGCCCTAGCATTATTCAGCAAGATTGTTCCAGCGTCGACGATTGACAACGACTTATAGGGGTCGATTTCGGAGTTACCTGTCAAACCGTAACTTGTATGTAATTTCAAATTACTGATTGTTTCGTTGCCTTGTAAAAATTCCTCATTGGACACATTCCATGCCAAACCTAGTGAAGGGAAAAATGCATATTTATTGTTCTTACCAAATTTAGATGAACCATCATAACGGCTGGTTACCGTTGCTGAATAGCGATTATCATACGAGTAAGCAGCTCTTAAGAAATATGAATTCATCGCCCATTCATTGACATTAGACTCGAGTCCAGAAGGAGTGATGCCCAATCCCATGTTATTATACTCGTAAAAATCATCCGGAAATCCCTCTGATCTCATTTTATCGTAATCATACGTTTTCTTTTGCCAAGAGAGACCTGCCATTGCATTGATCCGATGTTTATCGAATTGCTTATTATAGGTTAGATAAGTTTCTTCCTGCCAATACAATGTATTTGTATGGGTACGTTCTGCCCAGCCATTCGGCCTAGAAATATTATTTAACAGCTTTGAAGAATATCCCTTATAATCTTTTCTATGGTGGTCAATCCCTAGTTGTGTTTTCAAATCCAAACCATCAGCTAGATGAAATGTTAATGCCGCATTTCCAAAAATTTGTGTATTGTAGCGCATTCGTTTTTGCAAATCTAGAATGGCGACGGGATTGGACATACCTTCAAAACCCAATTGTTCTGCTACAGTCGATGACGACGAATTCGTATAGAGACCGTCCTTATCATAAACTGGATACCAAGGAATCATCTCAATCATGGTACGACGAGCTTCCTGTCCACCACCATCTTCTGGAGTATAACGTCCCCAAGTGTGATTAACGGTTAAATTAATTGCTGTAGATAACCAGGATGTAGGTTTTGCATCATAAGCCATTTTTGCATTTATCCGCTTGTTCCAGGTATTATTCATGATCCCTTGTTGGTCGGTATAATTCAAAAATGCACCAACAGAAGATTTTTCATCACCTTGTTGTACATTTAGTTGATGATTATGTGAGATAGCTGTACGTGTTGCCTCTTTCTGCCAATCCGTATCATACAGTGGATTACCATTTCCATCAAAATAGTTTGCATCATTAAACCAGGTCTTTTTATCCAAAGACCAAGATTTTCCTTGGTATTTGTTTTCATTCTCCAATCCGATCATAAAGGCATCCACCCATTCCTGTGCATTCAGCACATCCATGTAGCGTTGAGCAGAGCTCACTCCAGCTGATCCTTGATAACTAATTGTTCTAGATCCGTCTTTATTTCCACGTTTTGTTGTTACCAAGATAACGCCATTTGCACCACGTGCACCATAAATCGCTGCAGAAGAAGCATCTTTTAAGACCTCAATATTTTCGATATCATTCGGATTCAACAAATTGAAATCTTCCATCACGACTCCGTCGACAACGTAAAGAGGATTGGAAGACGAGTTGATCGTAGCCACACCACGGATAACGACTCTATTTCCATATGCTCCAGGTTGACTGGAATTAGAAAAGATATTCACCCCCGAAGCTTTTCCCCTCAAGGCATCTAAAGGGCTAAAACTCTGATCTTTGATCATGTCTGCCCCTTTGACCATGGCGATAGAACCTGTCACATCAGATTTACGCATTGTACCGTAACCAACAACGACAACCTCGTCCAATTGGCTTTGATCATCGTCCAATTGTACAGAAACAGTTGCACCGGAAACAGTAACTTCTTTGGCTTTGTAACCAATGGAAGAGACGACCAATACATCCCCCGCTTTAGCATCCAATGTAAAATTACCCAAGGCATCAGATTGTGTGCCCTTTGAAGTACCTTTAACGGCGATGTTAACTCCTGAAATTGGTTTTCCAGTAGCATCCAATACTTTTCCTTTAACTTGTTGCTGCACATGGTTTACTTCTTTTACGAAGGATTTGCCATCGTAATTGGCAGAAGTTCCGACTGCGGCATTGACTTGTTGGAAAGTACCAGCAATGACAGCCAATGAGAAAAATAACTTTGATTTTTTCCCAAGCTGCGCAAGTGATTTTACGTCAACTTTGCTCATATTAATAGTGATTTGGTTTATAAAAACGTTTTAGCAAAAAGATGCTTAGAACGTCTAGTTTAATTTAGTTTCCCTTAATTGATGGTTTTAAAATCGATCTGCTTTCTTAAAATTGCATATGATACTCCCCTTGCTTTCATTTAACAGAAAACATAAGGTTTCAAAATGTCTATGGGATTATTGCCGCATAGCATCTGTAATAAATTAAGCTAAATCGCTTTTGCTTTTGTTGTAAAATTTTTTGGTTTCCCTATTTTGGTTCTTTAATTGTCTTTTTTATTACTTATTGGTTCTTTAATTGTTTATTCGTTATTGTTTTCCCTTTTGGTTATTATTTCTTGGTTTTAACGTGCTATTAAGTTGGAAAGATAGCACTTTAATTTTACTGGGGAAAGATTTATTTTCAAAACCTTTCCCCAATAAACTAAATATTTCCTTTCTTCATCTCGCTGATCGCATAATCGACAGATCGTGCCGAAAATGCCATATAGGTCAATGAAGGATTTTGTGTTGATGTTGAGGTCATACTTGCACCATCTGTGACAAAAACGTTTTTCACAGCATGCATCTGATTCCATTTATTCAGTACCGAAGTTTTCGGATCGTGCCCCATACGTGCTCCGCCCATTTCATGGATATCTAAACCTGGAGCCTGCCAGTGTGAATCCGGGCGAATGTTTGTGAAGCCAGCATCCGTAAACATTTCCGTCATGATAGCAATGTAATCTTTTTTCATTTTTTCATCATTCTCATCATAATCGACAGCAATTTTTAACAAAGGAATACCCCAGTCATCTTTCTTACTGCTATCCAATGAAACCATTCCTGATTCTTTTGGTATTGTTTCACCCATCATGTGAGATCCAACCTGCCAAACACCTAATTTAGGATTCAACAAATTGTTTTTCAGATCTAGCCCTAAACCTGAACGATCTGACTCTTTACTACGTGAAGCTCCGAAGCCAGCGGCATAGCCCCTTAAAAAGTCTGTTTCCTGTTTGTGCAAGTTTCTGAAACGTGGAATATACCCTCCACCTGCGGGATTCCGCCCTTCGGCCGTAAAATCCAACAATCCTTCATACTCCGCATAAATGCGTGCACTATAGTTGTGAAAGGCAACATATTTTCCGAGCACACCACTATCATTACCCAAACCATTTGGAAAACGGTTCGATTTAGAATTCAATAAGATCAAATTGGTATTGATTGCAGCCGCATTGACAAAAATCAATTTGGCATAAAAATCAATTTCCTCTTTTGTATTGGTATCTATAACACGTACACCGACTGCCTTTCCCTTTTGTTCATCATAGAGAATCGAATGAACAACCGAAAATGGACGTAGCGTCATATTTCCGGTTTTGGCCGCCCAAGGAATTGTCGTTGCATTGGAACTGAAATATCCACCAAAAGGACATCCTCGCTGACAAAGTACGCGATTCTGACACTGTACACGTCCTTGTTCGATGTGAATCTGATTTGGTTTAGATAAGTGTGCACAACGTGCTGAAATAACTTTGCGCTCCGGAAATTTCTTTTGGACGCTTTCTTTAAAATACTTCTCGACAATATTTAATGGGTACCCTGGCAAAAACTCGCCGTCTGGCAATTCAGGAAGTCCATCGTGATTACCGGCAATACCGGCAAATTTTTCGACATAAGCGTACCAAGGTGCTAAATCAGCATAACGTATCGGCCAATCTACGGCAAAACCATCTCTCGCTGGCCCTTCGAAATCAAAGTCAGACCAACGTTGCGTCTGTCTCGCCCATAATAACGACTTGCCACCAACTTGATAGCCTCTGATCCAGTCAAAAGGTTTCTCTTGAATATAAGGGTGTTCCTTGTCTTTTACAAAAAAATGGGCCGCATCTTCATGGAATGCATAACATTTGCTGACAATCGGATTTTCTTCTTTTACTTTGAAAGGCATTTCATTCCGATGTTCAAACTCCCAAGGCATCATATTGGTGGTTGGGTAATCCTTGATATGTTGTACATCACGTCCACGTTCCAAAACCAATGTTTTCAACCCCTTCTCGCACAACTCTTTTGCGGACCAACCGCCACTAATTCCCGAACCGATCACGATCGCATCGTAGGTTCTGTTTTTTTCACTGTCAATATTTAGATTTGCCATCTGCTATTTATGCCTTAACTTTTACCGCACCATTGTACGGACCCGGAATAAGTTTATAGATCAGTTTATTCTTCATCACGTATTCTGAGTTCATATACCCCTGAATTGCACGCGATTTGAAGGTCTCAAAAAAAGCCTTCTCGTCGGTTTGGTCTTTTAACCCCGCCAAAGTGGTCTCAGTCTCTTTGCTATTTTTTAAATTCAACTGTTTTCTCAATTTGTTGAAACCAGCGACAAATTTAGCCTGATTTTCTGGCGACTCACAGTCATCCACCATTTTAATAACGAAAAGATGTAAGTTCAGATCCTTTCCTCCCGGTGTATCCGATTTCGGAATCAGGATGTTAGCCAGATCGCCCAAAAATTGCTCATCTTCCGCCGAAATCTTCAGCTTATTTAATACAATTGATGCACCTCCATCATTCAGACAGGACGACAAAATTGTCAGTCCGCCAGCTATAATGAAAAATTGCTTTATTGCGGTTCTACGGTTCATAATCAGAGTTCCCTTTACAATTCGGTAATATTACATATATCCGAATAAAAATACAAATGCTAAAACGATTAAATTATTTTACAACCCTCAAATCCATTGCGCCAACAGGTCTTTTGCCTCAGATAAGTTTTCCACAATGTTATCAACAGCTGTTAGTCTAGCACGTTCTACCTCCTGTTTCGTAACTGCAATCAACTGCGTCCCTGCTCCCAACGCCGATGTACTTCCGGTCGATGTATCCTCGATAGCCACACAGCGGTCAGCTGGTAGACCCAGATTTGTTAATGCCAACAGATAGGGTTCCGGATTGGGTTTTGGCAACTCCACACACTCACGCGTGACAAAAAACTCAAAATAATCCAAAAGCTCATGCTTGCCCAAAACAGTATCGACTGTGCTTCTATAACTCGAGGTCACAAGCCCAATACGGATATCTTCTGCTTTCAAAAAAGCTAAAATTTCTCGTGCTCCAGGCATCAATTCAATATCGCTCATATTAGAATCGGCATAGGCCGCACGTGTACGCTTCCACATATGTTCTTCCGTCACGTCGTAGCCATAGTCCTCGGTAAGACGCTTGACATTATGTGCTAAAGTATGTCCAGCAAAATCGCGAATCCAATCTTCATAGTTGATCTGAAGGTTAAATTCCTGTTTTAATATAGGTGCCCAGTTTTTGAAATAGAAATATTCCGAATCAATTAACGTACCGTCCAGATCGAACAATACCGCCTGTATTTTATTCATAGTGTTAAAGATACACAAGTAGGTGGAAAAATCCTATTAAATGACGCCACAATACGTAGAATTTGAGAATGCACCATGATAGGTATCCCAAAAACCGATGTAGACATGATAATCAGCTTTTTGGTTTAATTCAACCGGTACGTCCACAAAACATTGGCCATCCCTAGCAGATGCAACTGCTAATTTTAACGAGCAGAAATCTTTTAAGCTAACGCATGCTAGATTTAACTTATAAATTTCATCATCATACACCGGGTTTGGTATCCATTCCAAAAATATACGACCTTCATTCACACTTACCTTAGTACCCGCGGGCGGTATTAGATCCCCCACAAACACATTCAAATTTTCAAAATTCACAACAGGATTATGATCGGCATCAAAAGCCAGTACATCATTGAAAACATGTTTTTGCGCGAGCTGAAATGCACCATATTTAGATCCATTTTCTTTTTTTAGCCCATAGCCAAAATCAAAAACTGCTTTGTTCTCCGAACAAAATTTTCCGATAGCTTTCATTTTTTGACGATGTAATCGCTGAGCTTCAGTCGGAGGTTTACTGCTTTTTCTCCTTGCTCCCCGAATAATCCATTGCCCCATACGATTGTATCCATATATCGAACCAACTTTACCTCGAAAACCACCATTGGGTCCATCTTCTACTATAGCCATATTTTAAGTTTTTTGTTTAATTATCATCTTAACAATGACCTCTTAACAATCGATCTATATTAATGTTTGAATTACGTTAGGTATAAACTAGTATTAGATTAGGTATAGTATAGTTTTTAGTTAGCTATAACCTATACTATACCTAAATAAAACCTAAACAAAACCTAACTAAAACCTATATAAATAGTTACTTTGATAGCACGTACAAAAGCAGTTGTTTTCCTTCATTTTTGGATAAGCTTTGGACATTTATTAAGTTTGTTGTGGTAAACGAAAACTAATGTATACCGAGTATGAATGCACGACAAGCTTTTAGAAGATAGCCATTACGTTCGTTAGCATAGCGCATTCCGGCCAAGTATAGGTAGTTCACAAATAGCATATAGTACTTTCTAATACCGCCTCAAACGTACACGCGATGAAAACCGAGCTCATGAGTTCGCAAGAAATCTGAAAGCTTCATTGCCTTAAAAATTTATATAATGAAAATAATTGCAATCGGTCGCAATTACATCGACCACGCGAAAGAGCTCAATAATCCAGTCCCCGAGAATCCCATTATATTTTTAAAACCTGATACTGCGGTATTAAAGGATAACAAAGATTTCTATTACCCGGAATTCTCCAAAAATATTCAGTTCGAAACCGAAGTTGTACTCCGGGTCTGTAAAGAAGGAAAACATGTGACACCAAAATTTGCATCAACATACTTCGATGCAGTCGGTCTGGGGATTGACTTCACCGCAAGGGATGTACAGCAAGAACTAAAAGCAAAAAGCCTTCCCTGGGAATTGGCAAAAGCATTTGACCATTCTGCAGTGATCAGCAACTTGATTCCTAAAGAAGAGCTTGCAGATGTGAACTCGATTGATTTCTCCCTGCAGCAAAATGGGCAAACAGTTCAGCAGGGAAATACCAAGGACATGATTTTCTCCTACGAGGATCTGATTGTGTATACCTCCAAATTTATTACCCTCCGCAAAGGGGATCTCATTTACACAGGTACGCCTGTTGGTGTCGGTTCCGTTGCCATCGGCGATTTATTGGAAGGTTTCATCGGCGAACAGAAGATGTTTAGCTGTAGAATTAAATAAGTTGGGACATCTTATGACAAAAAAAAGAATAGCATTACTGGCCATCCTCACTTGTATGACAGGTTTGAGCCAGGGACAAGATATTATCAAAAGCCGCAATTATCCACAAAATTATTTTGTACGGCCCATGGACATTGCGCCGCAGGCTTCAGGATCGTTCGGCGAATTGCGCGCAACGCATTTCCATGGCGGGGACGATTATCGGACACAACAACGCATCAATATTCCTGTGCATGCAGCGGCGGAAGGTTTTGTATCCCGCGTCAGGGTACAGATAGGTGGTGGTGGTAATTATGTTTATATTGATCACCCAAATGGTTACACCTCGGTATACATGCACCTAGAAAGTTTCAATTCGGATCTTGCTAAAATCATCAAAGATGAGCAGTACAAGCAGAAACGTTTTGATGTAGATGTATTCCTCAAACCAAATCAGGTCCCGGTGAAAAAAGGCGAGTTTATTGCAAATTCGGGCAATACAGGCGGGTCTGCAGGTCCGCATCTTCATTTTGAAATCCGTGATACAAAAGCGCAGCTACCACTCAATCCACAATTGTTCGGACTACTCTTTCCGGATGGTGTAAAACCGATCATCCGCGGCATGACGGTCTATGATTTAGGCTCCGAACTGTTTGATGAAAATACGCCCCGCAGACATCAAACGATCAAATCCGTTGGTAGCGGCAATTATAGTTTAGCAACAAACGCCCCCATCTCTGTGAATGGCACCTTTGGGCTAGGCATTAACACGGTTGATAAACGCAGTGGTATCTCATTTACCTATGGTGTCTACTCGATCGAACTTTTTTTGGACAACAAAAACATCAGTACGGTGCTGTTTGAATCGATCCCTTTTGACCAGACACGTGCGATCCAGTCTTACGTCGACTACCCTTACTTAAAAAAGTCCGGTGTACGCGTTCAAAAAAGTTTTAAAGATCCAAACAATCCGATCAACATCTATAAACATCTGGACAACCTGGGAAAAATCGAATTGAAAGATAATGAGGTCCATGATGTCAAATATGTTGTCAAGGATGTTCAAGGGAATATGAGCGAATTGAATTTTAAGGTGCAAAACAACCCTTCACTTTCCATCAGCCGTACAGGTGCAACAGGCCTCAAAATGTTCCACTATGCTGACGAGAATAAATATGAAGCGGAGAATGCTCGGGTTTATATGAGCAAAAATATATTGTATGACGACCTTTACTTCAACTATTCGCAGGGAGCAAAACCTGCAAAAGGCTACTCGGCAATGCACTATATCCACAACGCTTATACACCGGTATTCGGATACTACAAACTCATGATCAAACCAGACTACAGCTTGTCTGAAAATCTTTATGACAAAGCTTTGATTGTTTCTTCCGACGGCGGAGCACAGGGAGGTAAATATGAGAACGGTTGGGTCGTGGCCAATGTTCGCGAGTTTGGCGGTTTTTATGTTGCTGTTGACACCATTGCACCGAATATTGTCACACGTAACCTGACCGACGGAAAGAATGTGAGTGGACAGCAATCCATTGACTTTACAATCAGCGACAATCTCTCTGGAATAGATACTTTTGACGCTTATATTGATGGAAAATGGGCCTTGATGAAATATGATCCTAAAACGAGACATATCTGGCACGACTTCGAACCCGACTTAAGCAGTGGCCGACATGAGTTTAAACTCGAAGTGAAAGACAATAAAGGAAATTTAAAGACATACGAAGCTTCTTTTATGAGGTAGCCCCCTAATTTTTGGCAATAAATCAGGGGGTTCAAGAGATTAATCGTATCTTAATCGACTAAATACAATGTAATATGGCAACACTAGAAATAGGACAGAAAGCACCGGATTTCAGTGCAAAAAATCAAAATGGTGAAACAGTCCATCTTTCAGATTTTAAAGGGAAAAAAGTTATTTTATATTTTTATCCAAAAGACAATACACCAGGCTGCACCACGGAGGCCTGCAATTTCAGAGACAATTATCAGTCTTTGAAAAAAGATGGTTTTGAAATCATAGGCGTAAGTGTGGACGGCGAGGCATCGCACCAAAAATTCATCAGCAAACATGAGCTTCCTTTTCAGCTGCTTGTAGATGAAGACAAGAGCCTTGTAGAGGCCTATGGTGTATGGGTCGAAAAGAACATGTATGGCAAAAAGTATATGGGCACAGCACGTACCACTTTTGTGATTGATGCAGATGGCATTATCGAGCATATCATCAAAAAAGTAGATAACAAAAATGCGTCTCAGCAGATCCGTGATTTAGGCATTTAAAGAATACCTCTTATCAAGAATCTTATATCTAAAATCTAAAACTAATATCTATATTTGCCACTTATGAGCAAACAGACAGACGACTTTTTCAAAAGTGTAGTATCACACGCGAAGGAATACGGTTTTGTATTTCAATCGAGCGAAATATATGACGGATTAAGTGCCGTCTACGATTACGGGCAATTAGGTTCGGAATTAAAAAACAACCTAAAGACTTATTGGTGGAAATCCATGGTGCAATTGCACGAAAACATTGTTGGTATTGATGCCGCAATTTTCATGCACCCTACGACATGGAAAGCCTCTGGTCACGTTGATGGCTTTAACGACCCGATGATCGACAATAAGGATTCAAAAAAACGTTACCGTGCTGATCAATTGATCGAAGATAAGATTGCACGTTATGAGGCAGATGGCAAGACAGCAGAAGCTGCTGTATTATTAGACGCTTTGAATACCGCATTGAATGCAGACGATTTAGCTGGACTAAAAACCATCATTGAAGAACATAATATCGTATGTCCGGTTTCAGGTACCAAAAATTGGACTGAAGTACGTCAATTTAATTTGATGTTTGCAACTCAGATGGGTGCTATGGCAGATGGAGCAGATCAAGTTTATCTTCGCCCTGAAACTGCACAAGGTATTTTCGTCAACTTCCTGAACGTTCAAAAGACAGGACGTATGAAAATTCCTTTTGGTATTGCACAAATTGGTAAAGCTTTCCGTAACGAAGTAATTGCACGTCAGTTTATCATGCGTATGCGTGAATTCGAGCAAATGGAAATGCAATTTTTCTGCCGCCCGGGTACTGAATTGGAATGGTATAACAAATGGAAAGAGACACGCTTGAAATGGCACTTGGCATTGGGCTTCGATCCTTCAAACTACCGTTACCACGATCACGATAAATTAGCGCATTACGCAAATGCTGCAGTTGATATTGAATTCAACTTCCCATTCGGATTCAAAGAAGTTGAAGGTATCCACTCGCGTACAGATTTTGACTTGAAACAACATCAGGAATTTTCTAAAAAGAAAATGCAATATTTTGATCCTGAAATCAATCAAAACTACATTCCATATGTAATTGAAACTTCAATTGGATTGGATCGCCTTTTCTTAACTGTATTATGTAACTCTTTGGTAACAGAAGATCTTTCTACAGCAGAAAAACAAGATTCTCGTGTTGTATTGAAATTTCCACCAGCATTGGCACCGGTAAAAGCTGCAATTTTACCATTGACCAAAAAAGATGGTTTACCAGAAAAAGCACGTGAGATCCTAAATACGTTAAAATTGGATTACAATGTTCAATATGACGAAAAAGATGCCATTGGAAAACGTTACCGTCGTCAAGATGCAATCGGAACACCAATCTGTATCACAATCGATTACGATTCATTGGAAGACAACACCGTAACTATCCGTCACCGTGATACGATGGCACAGGAACGTGTTGCCATTGCCGATCTTGAAAAAATATTGAATGACTTGGCTGGTTGGAATACCTTGCTAAAAAAATTGATATAGCCAATCCGCTATCACAGAAAAGGTGTCCATTGCTGGACACCTTTTTGTTTTAATAGATGTAGGGCGGCTAGATGCTAAGTACAATAACTGTGCTAGTATTCTATCACAATATGATCGTCCCAATGTTCATTCTTCACGATCTGAAAACCCAAATTCCCATTGGCAGTCTCCAGCAATTTGCCCTTAAACTGTATTTGAACATTATTTCGGATTTCGCTTCCCAGTTCAAATGTACGCAGTAGTTGGCCGTCTTTGAAAACTCGAAACTGATACCGAATAGCCTTGTTATCGAGATAATAGCCCATAAATTGGTTGAACGAAAAACTTTGATCAGCTACCGTAAAATGTGGGACAACCGTCAATACACTTTTATCGAACTGATCACTACTTCGCGTCATAAAAGGATAATAATGAAATACAGGATGAAGTTGCTCCACCTGAATACTATCAATTGCGCTCAGATCTTCGCTGTCTGTAAAGGTCAACTTGACCTCACTGTAGATCCGGTTTAACTTCAGTACCCGCTCTAGCGCCCCCTTAACCTCAAAGGTATCCCGACCTGCAAACAACTCCGCAGATTGTTCAGAAAAAGCATTCGTAGCATAAAAGTGTTCAAAATCCACAGCCTCTGCCATAATCAGCGGCAATGTTGAATTTTTAGCAATCAGACTCAGGTAATAGGTTCCATTCGGCAATTCAACATCGAAAGTTTCCTGCGAATTAAGTACGCCCGATTTGATCATGGCCTTCGATTTTGCATCGAACACATGGTAATAAAACTTACTTGGTAAAGCCTGCGGCTTTACTTGCCCATAAATCATCACGTTATCCATCTTAAAGGTACCCGTCGTTGGACTGTAGCCCACTCCACCGTCTCTGCTCCCGGCAAATAATGAGATTTTCAACCAAAGCTCTTTGCTGTTGCCAAGCGAAATATTTGCCAACGATGTACTTATTGGAATTTTAGCTGAAAGTTGCACATTCGGGGGATACCTGATTGTGTCCGAGAGCACTGAAAAACTATTTCCCATATCCAGGGAATAGCTCAACATGAGCGCCCTTGGTCCTGTACTCGAACTATTGCAATCAAACGTCCAGCTGCCTAAGGATTGAATACCTTTGGTTGGGATTTTAATTAGGATCTCTTTCCCGCCCTTAAAACTTATGGCTTTTCCCGTTGCAGGCCAACCGCCCAAAAAATCATAGTCTGTCTTTTCATTGTTGTAATCGATCAAAACAGCGGCATCGAGTGCAACTTCTGGAACGGTGTTGCTATTATCAAACGTCCAGTGGTACAGCAATTCGTTTTCGGAAGCAGCTCTGCTTAACGCAGCTCGTTTTGCCGTGGTTGATTGTTTTTTTAGAGGAGTAACAATCGCTTCAAAATCCTTGACTTTGAATTTTACCGCATGAATTGTTTCATCGTTTTCATCGGGAAGTTTTGCATGCTTTTTGCACGAAGGCATTGCGGCTAAAACCAGGATGAATACACATGAAAGAATTCCCCAAGTTGACTTGGATTTTCTTTTCATAAATATAAATGATTTATAAGTTAATTAACCGGCAGATTAAAATTAACTTATAAATCATTTCACTCCAATAGTGTAACTAAAAAATTACAATCGTTTTCTCGCTTTTACAAGTGGTCTCTTTATCTATTTTTTGAACGTATATCTTTCCAGAAGAGGTTGTTAATTTCATTTTGAGCACATTATTCACCCCTGTTGGACGTACATACTCGCCATTAAATTCGTCCCATTCATAGATCGGATTACCTTCTTCATTCAACCAGATATAGTTATAACGCGCATCGCCTTTATCCTTTACTGTCAATTGCACTGTGTTTTTCTTCTTGTCTATTTTAACCTGAATATTCTTTGGCTTATCAATTTTGTCCAATATATTGATGTAAACTTTTGTTTTCTCGGAAACCCGGTCATCCCAAATACCACGGACGAGGTATACTTTTGATTCCACAATATTTTGTAAAAAAATATTATTGCCCGTCTCTTCCCAAAACCCTGTGGCGGCATCATACCAGCGATATTCAAGTCCGGCAATAGGATGCTTTACTGTAAGCACCTGAGCACCACCATAACAGGTTTCCAATGTATCGCCCCATGTGGTCGATGGCTTCGCTAAATCAAGCAATTTTACCTGATTAAATGTCCATACAACCGAGTCTCGATGGTTGACATAGGATGGATTACGTAATAGATTTGTCGTATCTTGAATCATCACCTTCAACGTATTCGCTCCAACGCCTAGCATTCCCGGATCGAGGTAAACCGAATCAATGTCGGTCGCAATTGTTTGATCATTCAACAACCAGGACATTTTAAAGGTGTTCGGGGAAGGTTTTGCTAGACGTAGCGAAAACTTCTGAACACTATCTAAGGTAATCGGCTTATCGAGGGCAGGTTTTACCTGAATAAATGGACTTGACTTCTTCTTGATGGAAGCAACAAATTGCTCTTGACAAACGGGACAAAATGGAGCTACCAGGTATTGCATTTTACAATATTCATGTGGTCTAAACCAGTTAGAGGGCGAACCTTTACCACCATAAGAATAAATACCAACTCCGTCTTTTCCAAGCCAGTATTTCCAGGGGACCTGCTTTGCATCTGCCGATTGTGAGCGGTTTGCAGACTCAATAGCATATTGATTCCCAGCCCAATACTCATCCGCAAGCTGGGCAAAGGAATGTCCAATTTCGTGCACCGCGATGTCATTGCTCTTAAAATTAACAGTAGAAGTTGCCCATTTTCCTCCTGAACCACCATAAAATGGGGAATTGACCAACACAACGACCTGTGTATAATTTGGGGTATGCATTTTCAATACCTCTTCAATACGATCATTTTTCTGAGGTACAACCAAACGATGTAAACCACCATTGTCAAAGCTGCTTCCAAAAATCGTGTTCGGATGAGCAATCGGAACAGCATGATCCCGTGTAAACTTATTGTAACGTGGGGGATATTTACTCAGATCGGTTTCACCATGTACACAGTCACCCGCTTTGCAGTCGTGCACTGCACCAGATTCCTCGGAGATCGTACGAATAGCAAACACATTAAAAAAACTGCTGTATTGCTTGAAGGGTTCGATCGAGAAAAAATAGTTGGTAAACTGCTTGGCATCGGCAGCGTAATCATCCAGCTGTGCTTTGGTGTAACCGTCCCCCAAAATGACCAGATTGACAATATGCTTATCCGTTCCTTGGTATTGCAATGTATCAATCTTAAAAAGAGAAGATTGGGCCCGGAGCTGCAGCGCAGATATACATAAAACTATGAGTGCAATAAATAGATTTTTATTCATCGAATGGTTATCGTTAGAACTCAAAAATACCATTTTAGCACCTGCTATTTTTAAATTTTATTGACGAGTCTTTCTCCGATATTGTCAACAAAACCATTCTTCCGATTTCCGCGGAGGGGAGCCTACCAAAAATCAACGGGATGACGATCCTGCCATAGCTCGGAAATCTCCATAGACTATTCCATTAAACGGCATAGTAACATCCGCCAAACAGCCTAGTCGCGCATACGATGTTCCTGCACATATTCACTCGGCGAAAGTTTGGTTATTTTCTTGAACACCCGATTGAAATTGACAACATTGTTAAACCCTGTTTTAAAAGCGATATTAGAAACACTTTCCGAAGATTCGTCAATCAACATTTTACAGGCACGTTCAATCCGGATTTCATTGAGGAAGGTAACATAGGTTTTCCGGGTATGTTTCTTAAAATACTTGCAAAATGCGTGTGGCGTCATGTGTGCTACCGCAGCTATATCTTCCAAGGAAATTTTGTCTCCAAAATGCTGGAAAGTATATTGGAATATTTCATTGATTCGCAATCCTTCGGCATCTGAGAACTTCTTTTGTGGAATACCTGTATACAGCGAAGTCCATTGATCTACTTTTTTACTTAAAAAATTAATCAGCTTCACAAACGAGAGGAGACGATCTATGCCCGCACTCACGTTAATCTGTACAAATTTTTCTTTCAACGCGACAGAGTGCTCCGCATCCAATTTTTTACTGACGTTGATATGTTCCAGGAAATACTTGACATCATCGAATTCAGGAAAATCCAGAAAGGGTTTAAAATGTTCGTAGTCGAAAAAAATATGGATGGCATGAATGCCATCCCCTATATCTTCCCCCGTTTTGAACATATGCGGTTCATCCGCATCAACGATATAGATTTCGTCCTCTTCAAAACTATGTGTAAAGTTGCCAATCATAAAGGTTCCCCGCCCTTTCAGGATGTAGGTCAACTGAATTTCCTTGTGTCGGTGATAGTTGCTATAGAATGACGGCAGAATGTCTTCCTGCACACAAATAGATCCTTGGTAAACAACCGGAACTGTAAATTGAACGACTTTCATTACGTATTGAAATAACAAATATTAAACAGTTAATTCAAATGTAAGATTTTTTAAGACAATAATCGTTAATTTTTAGTAAGAAATTCCTTTACCTTCCCTAAAAACTGAGGCATTGCTGGATCCTCACCACTCAAGGATAAAATTTGGAAGGTCTGCGGATTTATCCATAGATAACTTGGCGTACGATCTATACCAAAATCATTTTCCATCGTTGCTTGGTCGTTATAATTCAAAAAATAGCTCTGCTTGCCTAGGGCGAGCTCTTTACTTGATTTGATCCATTTATCCAAATCCTTATCCAGCGAAAAATAGATAACCCTTACCCCCATAGCGTTCAACTGAGATTCTTTTTTCCGTAACATCACTATATCTGCCTTGCTATTTGTATTGGAAGTTCTCCAAAACGCGGCAATCAGCATTTTAGCTTTTGAAATATCCTTTAAATTCAAACTATCCCGCTCTACATTCATCGGGCTAATAGCAGGAAATACAGGCATATTTTCATAGAAGTCTTTCACCCTATCGACCTTTTCGCGGGCAAATTTAAAATAAGGATGCTTCTGCAAATCCGTATTAAAACTCAGCAATGCCGCATCGAATTTTTTATAATTCGTCTGATCCAAGGAGATGTATTTAAAAAAATAAGGCAATACTAAGGATGAACGGTGGGTACTATCGAGAATAAAATCGGCGTATAGTATGCGTGGATTAAATGCGGCATTGCCGCTTAAGCGCTGTATTTCATCCACTGCTTTTTCATAGGAACCATCATTTCTTGCAGCCATCGAAGGCAACTGGCTCTCCAACTGCCTTACCCGTTGGCTTTTATTTGCCGTTCTATTTTTTTCCTCCTCCTCACGCTGTTTGTAGTTCGCATTGAACTGTATGAAATCCTTGGCATTCTGCGAAGAGGTTGTCAAGGTAAACTTGCCCTGATTTTCACTCAAATCATAGTCACTCCCGCCTTCGACAAATAATGTATAGGCCTCCATACCCTTTATCTGAATATCATAAAATCCGGCCATGGCTAGTTCGCCTTCCAAAACAAATTGCCCATTGGCAACCGGCGTTTTTACAAATTGCTGCAGTTTATTATCGTGATCGACGAGGCTCACCTGAGTCCCGTCCGCGGCAGTGGTTTTTCCAGTTATCTTATAGCTAAAGCTATTCAACAAGGCGGCTGTCTTCGCCGATTCGGACTTTTGGGTACAGGCTGTCGTCCCCAAGGCCAGCACAGAAATCAAGCAAAAATATTTAACGAACTTCATAATCTTTATAGTTTCCGTTTTCAAATAGACGAAGCTTTCCTTTTTTACCTTTAATCTGCAAGGCGGAAACCTTTCCATTTTCCCATTTGATGTCTACGGTATAGTTTCCACGGGTTTTAAGTCCCTTAACTTCACCCTTTGACCAGGCTTTGGGTAGAGCAGGTAATAGATGGATATAACCATTGTGACTCTGTATCAACATCTCGGCAATGCCGGCTGCGCCGCCGAAGTTTCCGTCTATCTGAAAAGGCGGATGCGCACAGAACAAATTAGGGTAGGTACCTGCCCCGACTCCCTGATAGGTTGTTTCATTGGTAAAAGCGGGTTTAAGCAACTGCCTTAGAATTTCGAGTGCATGATCACCATCCTGTAATCTCGCCCAAAACAATATTTTCCAGGCTCTAGACCAGCCGGTTCCTTCATCGCCACGTACAGCTAAAGTCTTACGTGCTGCGTCAGCCCATTCAGGTGTTGTCTGTGGCGAGATAAATGCCGCGGGATACAGACCATATAAATGTGATACATGTCGATGTTTAGGTTCAACTTCCTGATAGTCCTCTAGCCATTCCATCACGCGCCCCGATGGGCTAACGACTACCGGCGGAGGGATATCCTTCAGCTTCGCTTTCAAGGCGCCGGCAAAACTATCGTTCGTCGCAAGGATAGAATCAGCTTTGATCACCGCCTGGTATAACTCCCGTACGATCTGGTTATCAATAGTAGGTCCCATTACAACCGCAGCAACTTTTCCATTGGCCATTCGGAAAGCATTTTCCGGCGACACCGACGGTGAAGTGACCCACCATCCTGTTTTAGGGTCCTGAACCAATGTATGATCGTAAAACTCAGCCGCTCCTTTGAGTATCGGATAAATCTCTTTGAGGTAATCTTTATCCTCCGTGAACAGATAATGTTCCCAGAGATGGTTACATAGCCAGCCCGATGCCGTACTGGCTCCCCAGGAAGCCTGCTCACCCGGAGCGGAATAGCCCCAGATATTCGTCATCATATAGACCACCCAACCCGGTGCGTTATAGTAAGCCTTTGCTGTCTGCTCGCCAGTTTTTGCAATCCGCTTTATCATTTCAATAAAAGGCTTATGATATTCGCTCAGGTTATTGACCTCCACGCCCCAATGATTCATCTGTGCATTGATATTGAGATGATAGTCACCATTCCAAGGTGTATTGATCTGATTAGCCCATAGTCCCTGCAGATTTGGCGGCAGAGAATTTGTATTTTTAGGAGCAGCACTTGAAATATTCAAATACCTTCCATACTGATAATAAATCGTGGCCAGATCAGGGTCCTGAACTGGATTTTTATAGAAATTGGCAATCCGTTCATTAGTAGGGATAGCGTTATTCGCCGTATTTCCAAACAAATTAAGAATTACCCGATTAAAGATTTTTTGATAGGCAGCAAGATGGTTTTTATATATTTTCTGTTCGTCAGCAGTTTTTGCTGCTGCAACAGCCGCTTTGACAACAGGTAAAGGATCCTTCCCATAATAGGAAGTACTTGCTGAGAAATAGACCGTGAGACCACCTTTTGCAGACAGCTCTAAGGTTTTATCCTTTTTGCTGATCTGCAGATTTTTACCTTTAACCTGAATTAATCCAACGAATTTCAGATTTTTACCTCCCTTTCCATCAGGCAAAGACCCCTCGATCAGAATCCCATCGTCCAACAAGGTATAACGGTCAATATTTTCCTGGCGCTGAAATGATATACCTAACTGCTGTACCTCATCTTTATGTTGACTCAATTGGATAACACCTACATTATTGTCAAAAGAAGTATAATAACGACGTTGGACCTGTTGTCCGTTGATCTTGAATGAAGTTTGTGCCGAGGCCGTCGCTAAGTCCAAGGAACGCTTGTAATCTTGGATCGTTCCAGCGGGCAATTTATAATCCAGCAAAAGGTCGCCGAATAGCTGATAACAGCCATAGGGAACCTTTGCACCATTACCAAAACCGGACCCCTTGCCTTTGGTCACAAAAGTTTCATTGACCAGTTTTTCGGCTTCATCATTTTTACCTGCTTTAAGCAGTGCCTGAATAGCTTCAACATTTTTGTAGGCTTCATAATTATTGGGATCTTCTGGACTGCCCGACCACATACTGATCTCGTTGAGCACGATCTTTTCCTGACTAGGATTTCCATCTGGCATCATGCCGATGAGTCCGTTTCCTAATGGCAGAGTTTCTTCCCAAACCTTAGCGGGCTTATTATACCAAAGTACGAGTGGATTTTGTTGGGCAAAAAGCAACGTGGTATGACATATACATACCACGATAAACATTAAAAATTTATTTGCCATACAATTCAAGTTCCGCTATGGCTAATTCATTGCCGTCGATAAATTGTTTTGGTTCAAATTTGATAAACTTGGTTGCGTTGTTTGTATCAAAAAACACCTGTTGCAAAATTGGATTTGCCTTAATATTGGAAAACTCGCCCTCTTTAACAAGGGTCCATGTTTTCCCGTCGGTACTGGTTGAGATTTTATAATGTGTTGGTGTCCCTATGTTCTTTCCATCCTGACGAGGAAGGAAGCCGATACCAGAAACAGGTTTTTCTGTAGCGACAACGATTACACCTTGATCGGCAACAGTCGCAAAAGTACTTGGTTTTCCGTCAGATATATAAGCATTATTATTAGATCTACCTGTCGAAATCTTAAATCCGGTCAGCTTTTTCACCTCTTTGGTATTAAATGCAAAGGGCTCGTTATACTCCTTGAACAATCCAAAATCACTGAGCGTAATCGCTACAGGAGCATAAACATGAAGACGTAATTTACTTGCAGTTTGAGGTTGCTCGAGTTTGATGAGTCGGTTTGCGCCGATACTTGTTGCTTTGGCCAAAGGCTTCCAGCTGTTATTTTCCCAACGTTCAATCGAAACACTATCGATACGTTGTCCCAACTTAATATTCTCTCTCAACTGAATAAGATCGAACTTCGCTGGGGATTTTAATTTTATTTCCAATGTTGCCGATGTTTTGGAATCGTCTGTTGCCCAATAGCTATAGCGATCATTATCGGTAATAAATGAAGTCCCATAGGATTTTGAATCACCATTACGGACATTGGATGCCGTGATGGTTGCTCCCTTAGCCAGATTTGTACGGAAAGTTTCCTTCACTTTTTTTCCAAAAGCCTGCAGCGACGTCACATCATTCTCATGTAATGTACCAGAAGGCATCGGTGCTAAGCCAAGATTCATGCATGCTCCTCTTCCAACGGATTTTAAATAGATCTCAAAAAGCTGATTTGGTGTTTTTACACGACTATCTTGTTCTTCATGATAAAACCATCCCGGACGTTGCGGCACGTCACATTCAGCAGGTATCCAATATTTACCATTACGGTCGCCTGTTTCGGCATTATGTGATTCTGTTGCTCCAGGTACAGCGACTTTTCCATTTAAGCCAATCGGCGTAAATGTTGCCCATGATGTTTCGGCAGCAAATCCTTTTTCATTACCCACCCAACGCATATCGGGACCGATATCTGAGAAAATAACGGCTTCAGGCTGTAATTTACGCACGATAGGCCAGGTTTTTTCATGCCACTCATAGTAAGTTGTTCGATCAATAATACGCTTCCCTTCATGGCCACCATAAAAGCCATCACCTCCATTTGCTCCGTCATGCCAGGATGTAAACAAAGGGCCATAATTGCTCATCAATTCAGTCAGCTGCTGTCTGTAGGCTTCAGCATAGGCCGGAGTACCATAACGTTCATCGTGACGATCCCAAGCAGAAAGATATACACCAAATTTCATCCCATTTCGATGGGTCGCTTGCATAAAATCTTCAACCATATCACCTTTTCCATTTTCCCATGGTGAAGAAGCGATACTATAGGATGTTGTCTTGGTTGGCCACAAACAAAATCCGTCATGGTGCTTCGCTACACTAATTAGGCCCCTGAAACCTCCTGCTGCAGCTGCCTTAGCAATTTGATTTGCATCAAAAGCCGAAGGATTAAACAACGAGGGCTGTGCATCACCATAACCCCACTCCTTATTTTGGAAAGTTGTCGGCGTATAATGAATCAAACAATACGTTTCCATCTCTTGCCACTTTAATTGACGCTCGGTTGGCAGAGCCCCGTAAGCTTTTAAAGTATCTGATTTGGCTACAGGCCCGCTGGAAAGTAAAATGGAGGATAACAAGATTGTCAACATAGTCTATATTTATGTTCTAGAAAATTAGGTTGTAAAGCTCTAAGATAAGAAGTTTTGCAAAATGCTGTATGTAACATTTGCGTACAAAACCGACCGATGCTCAGCTCCAATAGGATTTATCCCTAGGTCAAATCGTATTCTTTGTTCAAATCAATCGATTGATTAAAACAAGAATTCCAATTTATCAATGGTACTGTTTACAGCCAATTATTTAACTTTTCGTATACCGGCATAAGCGATTTTTTATCTTCAACACCAAAGAAAAACATGCTGTACCTCGATTGATATGCTATATCAACACAAAACTGTTCTTTTTTCACCCTAATTTCCCCAAAAATCTGATTCTTTCGCTTGTCGTTCAAACAAAAATCATCCATCCGTTATTAATAGAGGATAAAGTAGTTAACAGCATTCGACTAGATGCTCCATTGGTCTATACTTGAGATTGGCATGATAATTATAAGTATAGGGCAGAAAAAGGAATGTTTTTTCTGAAAGTGTCTGTCTTTATTGACCAAAAAGAACCTTCAGGTTGTTTTCATGGTTTTTGATGCTGAAGAAATAATGAAAGTTTTATATTATTAAAAATGATTATGAGAGGAAATTTAATGATTTTAGCGGTTGCATTGGCGTTTTCAACAATCGCATGTAACACAACGGGAAAAAAAACTGAGGCAACAGGTAGCGGCGACACTGCGACTACGGTTCAAAAACCAAGCACATTGGACAATTCGTCTTTGGAAGGCACCTGGGAACTTAAATCCCTGACCACACCAGAAACTGCAGGAAAACAACTTAAGGATTTATTTAAGGACAAAATTCCAACACTGACTTTCAACACAAAAGACCACAAAGTAGATGGTAACAACGGTTGTAATGGTATTGGTGGAACCTACGAAAGCGAAAAAGGCAATTCGATCAAAATCGGAGATAAATTGATTTCAACCATGATGCACTGTGAGAACGCAGCTTACAACGAATTTATGAATGGTCTAAAGTCAACGACAAACTTTGATGTACGAGATAATGAATTGACATTTATTTCTGGAGATATCGTCGTGATGCAATTCGTCAAAAAATAAGTTAATCTTATGATAAAAGAGAGGCCGGTACATGTACCGGCCTCTCTTCTTTAAGAAATTATTATCTTCTATCCTCTTTGTATTTACAGTTTTTTTGTTTTACGAAAGTTTAAAAATTTTATACGATGATGGAACACTAATTGAAAAGCTTCTCATCCCAGCTCTTCTCGTCAAAAAAACTACGCTCGCCAATTACAGAAACAGATATTGTAGTTTTCCTTCGATAATTGTTTGTCGACAAGGCGCGGGGAAGAAACTCTTCCAACACCATAAATCCTTTGATCTTATTAGGCTTGGTATCATAGTCACGAAATATCTGAACAGATTTAAAAGCTGAATTAGGATAACTTACAACGAGGCTATCTAGGTTCTTCGCTGAATTAAAATAGAATGTTTTTTGGGACCTGAGCTGCTCGTCGACGTAGCTGTACTCCCCTTTTAGCAAATCACCTATGTATTGATAAGAATATACTCGGGTATGGGTACCTTCTTCAAAAATTTTACGTTCGACAATTTTGCCTCCCTCAAATAATAACTCCTGCCTGTCTGAAAATATAAGTTCTTTATTAAAACTCTTTTTTTCAAGTATCATCCGATTTCCGTTTACACGAACGTCCCAGTACACCTTATCCGTAAAAAAGGGGACAAATCCGTTCGCGGTAGGTATCTCTAAAAATCCCCCTATAATGCGATCCAATTGTTTTCCGCGATAACTCAGTTTCATTTCGTTCACATTAGACATAAATGATTCAGCGGTAGATGACTGCAAATAAAGGATCGGAATTTCCTTTGGCCTTTGCCCTAAGTCCATTTCTCCTTCCTTTGAACAGGAAAAGCAAAGCACTAGGATTATAGTACAAGGCAAAAGCCATATTTTTTTCATAAAATGGGTTATTTCATTGCTAATTATACAAATATAAAATTTTCATCTCGTACCTTTACACATCATGAAACAAGATCAATCTAAAATCATACGTGAACAGGTCGATCGTTCAGCACTTCGCGAACATTCGACTCCTTTATACCTTACATCAAGTTTTATCTTCGACAGCGCTGAACAAGGTCGGGCGGTCTTTGCTGGCGAAGAGGATGCAATGATTTATTCCCGCTATGCTAATCCAAATACTTCAGAATTCATCAACAAAGTTTGTATTCTTGAAGGTGCAGAAGCAGGATTGTCTTTTGCATCAGGTATGGCAGCAGTATTTGCCTCCTTTGCAGGAATTATCGAAAGTGGAGACCATATCGTTTCTTCACGTGCAATATTCGGCTCTACACATCAGTTATTTACGGAACTTTTCCCACGTTGGGGTGTTACAACAACTTACGTAGACGCAGCTAATCCGGAAGAATGGGAAAAAGCAATCCAGCCGAATACGAAAATCATCTTTTTAGAATCACCATCCAACCCAGGTCTGGAATTGGTTGATTTGGAATGGTTGGGTAAATTCAAGGAGAAATATCCTCATATCATTCTGTCGATCGACAACTGCTTTGCCACACCTTATCTTCAGAAACCGATTCAATATGGATTTGACCTGGTCATCCATTCGGCGACCAAATATATGGATGGACAGGGCCGTGTTTTGGGTGGAATTGTTGTCGGAAAACAAGAACTTATCGATAAATTGATGTTCTTTATCCGTCATACAGGCCCGGCGCTATCCCCATTCAATGCCTGGATCATATCAAAAAGTTTAGACACGTTGGGCATCCGTATGGACCGCCATTGTTCTAACGCATTGGCTTTGGCCGAGGCATTGGAAAATCATGCGGAAATTGAGGATGTAAAATATCCATTTTTACCAAGCCATCCACAATATGAGCTGGCCAAGAAACAAATGAAAGCTGGTGGCGGTATTGTAACCTTTGTTGTCAAAGGTGGTTTTGAGCGAGCAAAAGCCTTTGTGGATCATTTGGAAATGATTTTATATACCTCTAACTTAGGAGATTCAAGATCAATCGCAACGCATCCAGCCTCCACCACACACTCAAAGTTATCGGAAGATGAACGCCTGAACTTAGGTATCAGACCAGGCAGCATCCGTCTGTCGGTGGGTTTGGAAGATCAACAAGATATCATCAACGACATCTTGCAGGCTCTGGAGAAAACAAAATAACAACAAGAAGACATATTAAATAAAAAAGCCTTTGCATAAAACAAAGGCTTTTTTATTCGCTCACATCCTTCTTAATTCAACGATGCGATCGCTGCGGCATAGTTTGGCTCGTCAGCAATTTCTGCAACTTGCTCTTCATACAACACTTTTCCAGTCTCATCCAATGTAATGACAACACGGCTCAACAAACCCGCCAAAGGTCCGTCCGCAATAGCCAATTGATAAGCATCTGAAAAGTTTGAATCTTTATACTCTGATAATGTCACTACATTATTTAAACCTTCTGCTGCACAAAAACGACCTTGTGCAAAAGGTAGGTCTTTCGATATACATAACACTACAGTATTATCCAACTGCGATGCTTCTTTATTAAATGCACGTACGGAAGCGGCACAAGTTCCGGTATCTACACTAGGAAAAATATTTAATACAATTTTTTTTCCCTTGAAGTCTACTAGAGACTTATCGGAAAGATCGCCTGCAGTTAATTTAAAATCAGGAGCTTGCTCGCCAACCTGTGGTAAACTGCCTTTCGTGTTTACTGGATTGCCTTTAAAAGTGATTGTAGCCATATAATATGATCGTTTAATTTTTAGTAACCTTGCACTTAAAGGTACGAGCAAAAAAAATATTACACAACATTTATTAATTTTAGTCAAACATTTATTATGTTAGCATTGTATTTGATAGAGGAATGTTAACCAAACAATAAACACTAGTATGAAGAAACTACTATTCTCAATACTTTGTGCAAGTCCGTCACTCTTGTTTGCACAAGGATCACAAGTGAATCTACAAAGTCCCAAGGCAGTGGGAATGGGAGGAGCAGGCTCTGCTTACTTTTTAGATGAATCTTCCATTTTCTATAGCCCGGGTGCCTTAGCAAAAATGGACCATAATGCTATTTCCGTTGCCGGTAATGCCGTGATGTACAAGTCTGCATTTCAAGAGGTTGGAAGTACAGTTGTTTATCATACTAGAAATCAGATTTCAACTCCTTTCTCATTATTTGCCGCATTCGGTCCTAAAAACTCCTGGTGGAAAGCCGGTATTGGAGTCTACACACCTTATGGTGGAGCTGTCGATTGGGGGAAAGATTGGGTTGGTAAATTCAGTTTGGTCAGCCTTTCGCTACGTGCAATCTATATTCAGCCCACATTAAGTTTCAAACTAACTGAAAATTTTAGTGTTGGTGGTGGTTTTGTATACAACATTGGTACCGTAGACCTCGAAAATTCTGTTCCCGTATTCTATCCGGATGGTCACGCCGGATTGGCAACCCTAAAAGGAACTGGAACTGGAACGGGGTATAACGTGGGTATTCATTATAACTTAGAAGACGAATTTGCAATATCGGTAAGTTACCGCTCTAAAGTCGTCACCAAACTTAAAAATGGGGATGCAAATTTTGACGTACCTGAATCCGTCGCAAGCAACTTCCCTGCGGGCAACAAATTCAGTGCTGAATTACCGCTGCCATCCACATTTGCAGTGGGAATGGCCTTCCCTATTTCGGAGAAATTGAAGATGGCTATTGATGCCACACTCATCAACTACGACATTTATAAGTCCCTGGACTTCGATTACAAGGAAAATACGCCTGTATTACAGGATACGCATTCACCAAAAAAATATGATAAAGCAGGATCTGTCAAAGCAGGATTGGAGTATATTGCTTCCGACTGCCTACAATTACGTATAGGTGGCGGTGTGATCGCAACACCGGTGCAACAGAGTGCCTATGTCTATCCGGAGACACCAGATAACACCAGGTACTTGATATCTGGGGGTTTTACCGTAAAACCGTCACCGAAAATTGACGTCACAGGTTCTTTTGCATACCAACGCATTGTGGCTCGCCAGTCAACCAACGTTGAGAGTCATCTTTCGGGTACTTATGCGACAAATATTTTTGCTCCTGGTATCGGTGTAAGCTATAAATGGTAATTAACAGCCAAATTTGACTAAGATGAAAAAAAACAAACTTTATATAGCTGCGGCGTTAGCACTTTTTGCGATCGCCTCATGCAAACCGTCCTTGGACGAATATAAGCCTTCGGCTGGATCGCTTAATTTTTCAAAATATGTTGCCATCGGAAACTCATTGACAGCAGGTTATGCCGATGGAGGACTCTACTTGGAGGGCCAAAAGGTGGCTTACCCCAATTTAATTGCGGAGCAATTAAAACAAGTGGGTGGTGGTGAGTTCAAATCGCCATTTTTCAGTGAAGATCAAGCCAATGGCTCAGGCTATATTACGCTTACAGCACTTGTCAATGGCCAGCCGGTGACGGCACAGGTAACGGATAAATTAGCCTACCGCTCGGCTTCACCAAAATTATTGACTAAATATACAGATCCGATCAACAACCTTGGTGTACCAGGTATGCGTATGGACCTTTCTATGGTAGCAGGTATGGGGTCTCCCGCTGGAAACATGTATTTCGAGCGATTACTACCTGATGCAGATGCGATGAAAACATATTTCACCTATTCCACCACGCAAAACCATACCTTCTTTAGTTTTGCGCTTGGAAATAACGACGCGCTCGGCTGGGCAACAAATGGTGGTGTAGTGAACATTAACCCAACAACAAAACAACCGGATCCGACAACTGTGTTGACAGAAACAGCTCAGTTTACTGCGATTCTCAATGGCTATGTACAGGCATTGACTCAAGGGGACAGAAAAGGGGTACTGGCAACAATTCCTGATGTAACAGCAACGCCTTATTTTACGACGGTAACCCGTGCTGCTTTATTGGCAGCCGTAAATGCAACAAATCCGCCGACACCGGTAACAAATATCTACATTGCAACAAAGTCAGGTCCTCGTGCAGCTACTGATCAAGATTATTTTGTTCTACCATTCTCCTCAACAGGATTATTGGGAAAACCTAATGCAGCACAAATTCCTTATGGCTTGCATCCTTTGAACCCCGTAGAAGACAAATACGTGCTTGATGTAAGCGAAACGGCAACTGTCGTACAACGCATCAATGAGTTTAATACCGCCATCAAAGCTGCTGCAAATTCAAAAGGCTTGGCCTTAGCTGATGTGCATGAATTCTTGAACAATGTAAAAGATGGTGTTCGTATCAACGGATTAGCGGTGAGTGCCAAATACATTACCGGAAATGCTTTCTCTTTGGATGGTATCCACCTAACGCCAATTGGAAATGCCCTAATGGCCAATATCTTTATCAGTGCGATCAATTCAAAATATGGATCGAAGATCCCACAAGTTGACGTAGCAAAATATCGCGGGGTTAAATTACCTGATACTGTTTCAAAATAAACAGTGATCAATATACTGACAAAAGGCAGACGAATAATCGTCTGCCTTTTTTGTATATTTGTTTAGTATAGATTGAACAGAAAAAACTCGTATGGATTGAAAAAGAAGATGAAGTATTACCCCATCTCCTCACAGCCTAAACGAGCAAAAAAGAATAAAATAAAATAAGATGAAAATCAAATTAAACCGTGTCAACCAAGCTGTGCATTTCGAAGCCAGCAGTGAATTATCCCCTGTCAAAGTCAACATTGATGGCTCGGAAGCTATCGGCGGTGAAGGAAAAGGTGTTCGTCCAATGGAGTTGGTTTTAATGGCACTGGGTTCTTGCAGCGTCTTTGACCTCCATAGTATTCTGGTAAAACAACGCCAGCAAATTGACGATATCCAGGTTGAGGTGGAAGGTAAACGCCGCGAAGAAATCCCTCAAGTATTTACAGATATTCACATTAATTTTTTCCTAAAAGGTGAAATTGATGAGGTAAAAGCAGCCAAAGCAGCTGAATTAGCCGTTAAAAAATATTGTTCGGTACACGATATGCTTGCCGCTGGCGGTATTAATATCACGTATTCTTTGAAAATAAACTAAGAAAATACTTTCTTAGTATCTGATAATCCTCCACATGCGATGTGGAGGATTATTGTTTTTAATCCATGCTGTTGTATTCATTCCCTTTACCAATGTATTATGAATAAAATAGGAAGGATTTAACTTTACCAAGATTAACTGATTTACAAACGGTTCTGCTCTTCTGTTCTTGTGGGCTGATTGCTGCTCTTGACTTTCTGATTTCCAAAATGATACCGCAGCGTCAGATTGACCTTTCTGGTATCCCGATAGTCCCTATAAAAATTATTTTGATCGCCGTACTTGGATGATATCGTCATTTTTTCAGTTTTGAAAATATCCATAAAAGACAGATTTACTTCAAATTTCTTTTTAAAGAATTTTCGATTTGTCGTCACATAGGTACTTGAATACCCTGTAATTTTAAATGGCCCCTGTATCGTGGGCGATGTAAACGTATTACCCAGTTCAAGGTTCCAACCGGCATCCTTATTCAGCACATAGTTGGTGCTTACGTTTCCGTTGCCGATATACACATCATTTTTGTGCAATACGTCATCAGTACCCATAAAATAATTCTCGTTATACATCCCCTCTAGCTGCAGATTCAATCCCCAGCGTCCGGTCAGCTGAAAACTCTTTCCTAAGTCTATCCCCGCCCCTTGTCCTTTCTTGATATTGGTATATTGGAAAATCAGTTGATGATTGTTGTTATCTTGGCGGGAAATTTCCATATTGGGCCACTTTTCAAATCGGTAGAAGAGATCGATATTCCAGTTGTTTTTTGTCCAGGTCAGATTCAAGTTATGAACGATCGTCGCCCTTAAACGTGGATCTCCCTGAAAATAAGAAAAACGATTGTAATAGGATTTTGCAGGATTAAGCCAAGAATACGATGGTCGGCTGATACGCTTTCCATAGGAAAAACCGAACTGCTGATCGTCAGTCAAGGCATATTGCATGTAAAATGTCGGGAAGAGCACAAAATAATCACGCTTATTGATATCAGCCGGTTCGGATACAATACCTTCCAAATCGGTATATTCTCCTCTTAAACCAGCTTTCCAGCTCCATTTTTTCCAGGCATAGTCCAATGAGCCATACAAAGCCACATTACGTTCTTTGTAATCAAACACACTACTCTTATCAGGCCTTTGCTCAAGCTTCCCTGATTCATCATCAAAGAAAACAAGGGTGCTCGTCGTTTTCACATCGCTAAATTTTCCACCGAATTCCATACCGAGGTTCTTTATTTTTCCGGTGAAATCTATCTGTGAAGAAAAAAGCCGATTTTTATTTCCATTATTACTGATAAATCGGGTATCTGTCGGTTCCTCCCCCTTAAATCGCAGCGCCGTCAGCACATCCTGATCATTTGTCGAATGATTGTCAGTGAAGTAGGATGACCAATTTATGCTCCACCTGGAATTAAGCTTCTTTGTTACCTGAAGGTAGAGGTTATTTGTTTTTGTCGATCGTTGATGATCATTGGTGGTAAAATAACTGGACTCCTGTACATGATTTTTATCGTATATAATGGTGGGCACTTCATAAATACCATAGGTTTTCGGTCCGTAATAACCATTTAGTCCAGCATTAACCGTCCAGGTTGTATCGGGGGTATAGTCTATCGAAAATACATAGCTGTTCTGACTGTTATTGGTATCAAATCGATCCATGACACCTTCCCATGAGGTTTGCTCATTCGGATAATATACATAATTCGTTTCATAGCGTGCATAGGTCCCTCGTCCGAAATTATAAGTACCACGAAGATTGAATTTTTCATTTTTATAATACTGGGTCAGTCCAAACAGTTGCTTCCAGGTACTGCTTTTTTCGGCCAATGCAATCACCGTGCCTCTATAGCCATATAGGTTGGATTTGGAAAGTTTAATATTGATAATCGTGCTTCCCTCAGCTTCATATTTTGCAGGTGGATTGGTAATAACCTCTATCGATTGCACGTCGCTACCTGCTGTATTCTCCAGATAGGTTTTCAGTTCGTCCCCCGTGAGCATTACTTTTCGGTCATTAATGAGGACAACAATATTTTTGTTCCCCCGGACCATTAAATCCGCACCATTCACCATTACCAATGGCGTACGCTTCAAAATATCCCAGCTATTCAGTGCTGAAAGATTGGAATTTTGAACGTTAAATTCCAAGCGGTCCAACTTACGGATCAATCGGGGAGCTCGACCCACGACCTGCGCTTCTTCGAGTACCTTTGCTTCAGGAAGAAGTTCAAGTAACAAAGGGCGAGAAATGGTATCGCTGCGAAAAAAAAGTTCCTGAGACTTGAAGTTCAGATAGGTTGTCCGTAGATAGTATCCACTAGGATGATCCAGCGTAAGTATAAACTTTCCAAAATGGTCAGTCTTTACTTCACGGATCTCTTGATAGTTGCTATCCAATAGCATAACGGTCGCTCCCGCCAGCACAATTTTGTTTGCATCCTGTACTTGTCCCCCGATTTGTTTGGTCTGTGCTGAAAGCAACAAGGGGAAAGCCAGAAAAAATAGGATCAATTTCATACTTCGGTATTTAATGGTTCAAAAGTGTCTATAGTTGCGACAAATAATGGTTAATGAAGGGTTAATACTGGGTTAAGGTATATTATCTTAGCCCTCAGCAGTTATATTTGTGTATGGAATTGAAGCCCAAAAGTTATATCGTCCTCTTTACGTTATTTTTTGCCGTACTTATTGGCATACAGGGGTATCAATTGTACAATACCTATCAGCTCAAACAGCGTGATATTTTTGCCACTGTGAAAAGTAAGCTGGGCAAGCTTCATGACAACGACAAGCTTTTTGATGATGATTTAATGAGCAAGGACATTGCTAGAGACTACTACATCAAATTGGTTAAAAATGAGATAACAGCCGAAAAACTAAAAGAGCTATACCGCGCAAATGCCCATAAGACTTCCCAGAAGCTCACGCGATATGTCGACAGTCTATTTCAACCCTTAGGAATGGATGTCATCCTGAAAAAGGAAATTTTGGGTATTTACTTCAAGAACCTAGAAAAACAAATCGCAGCGGGGCCTATCACTGTCTACATAACAAATGGAACGTTTCGTCAACCCGTAGAGCTCTCTTCAAGCGAATGGATAACTGAAAAAACGGAAACACAAAAAATCAAAGACAGTATCCAAAGCCGGGAGATCCTATACACCTTTTTTGTACACCGGAAAACTTCCTTTGAGGTAACGAATCTCAACTGGATATTGTTCAAAGAACTCACTTCACTCCTATTGAGCACCTTATTTATTCTGGCCGCTTTTCTTTGGCTTTTTTATAGAACCATTCAGAATCTCAGAAAACAGCAGAAACAAATCACCGTACTGCACGATGTCGTCGACAATATTTCACATGAACTCAAAACACCTATTGCAACCCTGAAAATTGCCGCTAAAACACTTCGAAAATCAACAGACGAAAGCATTATAACGGTCATTGAACGACAAGTAAATCGCTTGGAACAAACCCTTGATCCACTTAACGAAAATCTTCAAACTATTGATCAGCCTCCTGTCACCAGTACAGAACTTCAAGCTATTTTCGACGATTTTCAATTGACCAACTCCGCTATCGCATTCCAATTAAGTCCCTTGCCTGACGGCAAATTATGTCTGAGTCCAAATGATGCGACAACACTATTTCAGAACCTGATGAACAATGCCGTAAAATATGGTGCAACTTGGATTAATATCTTTTTTGAGGATCAGAAAGGTAAGCTCTCGGTTTATGTACAGGATAACGGCTATGGCATGGAGGAGTCCGAGCTACCTTATATTTTCGACAAGTTTTACCGCATCCAAAAAGACAATGTTCACGACACCAAAGGCCTGGGAATAGGTCTTTTCCTTGTAAAAAAAATCGTCGATCGTTATCACGGACAGCTTACTGTAACTAGCAAGCCCGGTGTAGGGACTACGTTTAAAATCCAGCTGCCGCATGTGCTTATTCCATCATCGGAAATATGACCAACAAGGATAAACTGTGGAAAGGAAATAGGCGGCCATAGACTAAAGCATTTGTATTAACTTAACTACTGAAGACAAAAATGAATAAAATATTACTCGTTGAAGATGATCCAGATTTTGGTTTTATGCTCAAGCAATACCTTGAGTTGTCCACATTTGCCATAGACTGGATAGCGCAGCCCAATGATCTTACGGAAAATTTCCAGCAGCTAGCCGATTACGATCTGGTTATACTGGATGTTATGCTTCCTCAAATCAGTGGTTTTAGCCTGGCCAAAGAAATCAATGCACTATACCCTGCTTTACCCTTTATCTTCTTAACAGCCAAGGAGCAAAAAATAGATAAGCTCACGGGACTGAAAATCGGTGCCGATGACTATGTCACTAAACCTTGTGATCCCGAGGAACTATTGCTTCGCATACAGAATATATTAAAGCGGAATCAGAAAAATAGTAGTCCAAAATCGATCGCCATCGGGAAGTATCTATTCCATCCCGAACAATTATTATTAAGCCATACTTTGAAACAATTTAAGCTCACTGAACGTGAAGCCCAACTTCTCCTCTTTCTATGGCAACACAATGGTCAGCTTGTCACACGTGAAGAAATCCTTGAAAAGGTATGGGGAAATGCAGATTTCTTTACAGGAAGGAGCATGGATGTCTTTATTACCCGGATCCGCAAATACTTAAGCCTGGATCCCAATCTAGGCATCAGTTCGAATAGAGGTGTCGGATTTACGATTCAATTTTAAGGGTTATCCAGCAATCTCTTCCTTCCGTTTGTTCCATAATTTCTCTGCCCAACGGCCGACAAACCAAAAGGACACGGCCAAAATCAAAAAGAACACTGCTCTATTGATATTATCCCAGAGATACTCGACATAACGGGTATAGATATTGAGCACTAAAAATACAAAGCCTACTTCTCTGCTGACATTATCTTTCGCTTTTAAGCCGTAGACAACCAGGAATACCGACACGGCAGTGGATAAAATACCCCAGTAGAACATATGGTATTGACGTACAGTCGTCCATTCATAGAAATCAGCATAATTTCCAAAAATAGAAAGGGTCCACAAGGATATCATCAGATAGATCAATCCCACAATATAACTGATGGGCTGAAAGATTTGTAGCCTTTCAAACCTGGGTTGAATCCAAACAGCTAACGCGGTTATCAGTGCCCCAAAAATGGTAAAACGCAGCGGGTAGTTCATTCCCCAAAACTTAAATCCCCAATTACTATGGTAGGCAGTCTCGGTCGCAAACCATACGCCCAAGGCCAAAAGCATAAACGTCCAAATCAGCTTACTCTCGAGCTTAACGGCAAGAAAGCCATAAATCACCACGGAGAGTAAAAATAACAAGGAATAGTGCATCGTGTCTTTATCCAATACTTTACCCATAAACCCGATACAGGCCGCAGTTCCGAAAACCCCAATCAGCATCATGGTTTCCGTGGATAGATTTTTATAAGGATAACGTTTCTTATACCGAAAACCCAGCGTATAGAATAATACAGCCACGGCAGCGAAAAAGAAGCAAAATAGGATATTAGGTGCTTCGTAGAGAGTATCCACAAAGGCCAAGAATGATGCATCTGTAAACAACGAAAAAACAGCAAAGACCAGAGATGCCAAGGCAATCCAAAAAGCGTATCTAGCCAGTTGTCCCCAATCAAAACTTTTCACGTCTAAACTATCCATCAGCTCGTTCGCTTTTTTTTCATCCAATAAGTTCTCTTTTTTCCAAAATTGGACAATATCGTCGATCGATTGTTTCTCTTGTTTGCTGACGTCGTATTTTCGCATAAATTTAGATTTACTGTGCAAGGTACATTATTTTTTTAAATCACTTGTATATCACATTTTGTTCCAAAAGTCAGATAGGCTCGCATAATTCCTTTAAAATCTGTAATTTTGCATGTTTTGCATTTAATCCCTCACACGGGGACCTTAAGGAGTTTTCATGGCAGTAAAAAGAAGCCCAGATTTGGGCGAACAAAGTGAAGTTCAGGTATTTGGAGCGCGCGCGCATAATCTAAAAAATATAGATGTTTCTTTTCCGAGAAATGAATTGGTTGTTATTACAGGTTTAAGTGGCAGCGGAAAGTCTTCCTTGGCTTTTGACACCATTTATGCCGAAGGACAACGTCGGTATATGGAGACATTCAGTGCCTACAGCCGTCAGTTTTTGGGAGGCATGGAACGTCCGGATGTGGACAAGATATCGGGCTTAAGTCCAGTGATCTCCATTGAGCAGAAAACCACCAGCAAAAACCCCAGATCCACTGTTGGAACCATTACTGAGGTGTATGATTTTATGCGTCTACTATTTGCCCGAGCAGGAGAAGCTTTCTCTTATGTGACCGGGAAGAAAATGGAGCGTATGTCGGACGATCAGGTTATCGAACGGATTTTGACTGAGTTTGAAGGACAGGCCCTGAACATCCTGGCTCCAGTGGTTAAGGGACGTAAAGGCCACTACCGTGAGTTGTTTGAACAAATCCGTAAGCAAGGTTATGTGAAGGTACGTGTGGATGGAGAAATATTGGACCTTGTTCCAAAAATGCAGGTTGACCGCTACAAAATACACGATATTGAAATCGTCGTAGATCGTCTGAAAGTAGAGCGTGAAGATAAAAAGCGCTTACAGACTTCAGTGATGCAGGCGATGAAAACAGCGAAAGGTATCATCAAGGTCTCCACGAAAGATAATCAGGAGCAATTCTATAGCCGTTATCTCATGGATGCCGAATCGGGCATCTCTTATGATGAGCCACAGCCAAATACCTTCTCATTCAATTCCCCATACGGTGCTTGTCCTACATGTGATGGTTTGGGGTATATTTTTGAAATTGATAAGAATGCCGTTATTCCGGATAAAAAACTAAGTATTCAAAAAGGTGGTTTGGCCCCTTTGGGACCTACCCGGGAAAATTGGACTTCGGAAGTATTGAAAGCTGTCGCAAAAAAATTAGATTTTACGATTACAACACCGCTTGAAAAACTAACTGAAGAGCAGATTGACCAGCTTTTATTTGGCAATAAGGAAGAGCCTATCGTTGTCACGGTATCTTATGGAAGTTATGGCACACGTGAATATCGTGTTGAATTTGAAGGAATCTTTAAGATGCTGGAAGAGTTTTCGGGAAAATCATCGGATGAGGCGCCTTCTTTAGATGACTTCAGAACGAAAGTAACCTGTCCAACCTGTGCGGGAGCGCGTCTGAAAAAAGAGTCTTTACATTTTAAAATTGCGGATAAAAACATCCATGAGCTCTCAACGATGGACATTACATCCATCAAAGAATGGTTTGATCAGGTTGAAAGCAAACTTGATGAACGCCAACTCATTATTGCAACGGAGATATTAAAGGAAATCCGCGCACGTTTAGGCTTCCTGCTGGATGTCGGCCTAAATTACTTGACCTTGGATCGTACAGCTAAAACACTTTCGGGTGGTGAAGCACAGCGGATCCGTCTGGCCACACAGATTGGTTCCCAACTGGTAAATGTACTTTACATTCTGGATGAACCGAGTATTGGGCTCCATCAGCGGGATAACGAACGTTTGATCAATGCGCTTAAAAACCTACGCGATATTGGCAATTCGGTCCTTGTTGTAGAACATGATAAAGACATGATCCTACATGCCGACCATGTTATCGACATGGGACCTGCTGCAGGCGTTCATGGTGGCACTGTGGTTGCCGAAGGTACACCAACAGAAATCCTAAAATCAAACTCTTTAACAGCAGCTTACCTCAACGGGACAAAAGAGGTTAAGATTCCTGAGAAACGCCGTGAGGGCAATGGAAAAACATTGTCATTACATGGAGCAACCGGACATAACTTAAAAAATCTGTCTGTCTCTTTTCCATTAGGAAAACTCATTGTTGTATCGGGTGTTTCAGGTTCGGGTAAATCAAGCCTAATCACAGGTACTTTATACCCGATTTTGAATAAACATTTTTTCAGAGCCAAAGCAATTCCACTTCCTTTCAAAAAAATTGAAGGGTTAGAACATATTGACAAAGTCATCGAGATCGACCAAAGTCCTATCGGCCGTACACCACGGTCCAACCCTTCGACCTATACTGGTGTATTTTCGGATATCAGAACCTTGTTTGTTCAGCTTCCAGAAGCTAAGATCAGAGGCTATAAACCAGGAAGATTCTCCTTTAACGTCAAAGGCGGTCGTTGTGAAACCTGTCAGGGAGCCGGGCTGAAAGTCATCGAAATGAATTTCCTTCCCGATGTACAGGTTCCTTGTGAAACATGTCACGGAAAACGCTACAACCGAGAAACTTTAGAGGTACGCTATAAAGGAAAATCCATTTCCGATGTACTTGATATGAGCATCAACGACGCTGTGGATTTCTTCGAAAATGTACCGAGTATTTACCGAAAGATCAAAACACTGCAGGATGTAGGTTTGGGTTATATCACCTTAGGACAGTCCTCGACAACCTTATCGGGAGGTGAGGCACAACGGGTAAAATTGGCTACTGAACTTTCTAAAAAAGATACTGGAAATACATTCTATATCCTTGATGAACCGACAACAGGTCTTCACTTTGAAGATGTCAATGTTCTTATGGGCGTTATCAATCGCCTGGTCGGGCGCGGGAACACCATTTTGATCATCGAGCACAACCTTGATGTCGTTAAATCGGCTGATTGGGTCATTGATATCGGTCCCGAAGGTGGCAAAGGCGGTGGGCAGGTTCTATTTGAAGGAACACCTGAAAACTTAATTAAGAATAATAAAAGCGAAACAGCACGTTTCTTAAAATTGGAAATGTAATGTCTACAAAACGGCATCTGCGAAGTATTATGTTTCGTGGCTGCTGTTTTCCCGGGATGGCTCGGTTATTGCGCAGGAATGTTTTCCAACTCCTTGGGCTTTGTCTTACAGGGGTAATAGATATCGCACACTGACTTTGACGGCCGAGGAAGAGGGCGCAACTATTTATCAACGCCATCCATTTTCATTTGTATAAATGAACACATTAAAGGTTTTTGCTTTTAAAGAACATACGGAATGTCCGGTTGATTTTCATCAGTGTTTATACGCTGTAAATATGGATATTTCTTAACTTTGTATTATATGTCGGATATTATTCAATTACTTCCAGATAATGTTGCTAATCAGATTGCGGCGGGAGAAGTGGTGCAGCGACCAGCGTCTGCCATTAAAGAATTGATTGAGAATGCTATTGATGCTGGAGCTGACAAAATAAAACTTATTGTTAAAGATGCAGGCAAGTCATTGATCCAGGTCATTGACAATGGCTGTGGCATGAGCGTAACTGATGCTCGTCTTTGTTTTGAGCGTCACGCAACATCGAAAATTCGTAAGGCTGAAGACTTATTTGCTATCCGCACAATGGGTTTCCGTGGTGAAGCAATGGCCTCCATTGCTGCGATTGCACAGGTAGAGCTCAAAACACGCCGCATCGAAGATGAACTGGGTACAGTTGTTGAGATAGAGGGATCAAAAGTTGTCAACCAATACCCGGAAGCTGTTGCTGCCGGAACAAATATTTTAGTTAAAAATCTTTTTTACAATATTCCTGCACGAAGGAACTTTCTAAAGAGTAACTCCGTAGAAATGCGTCATATTATTGATGAATTTCAACGTATTGCCTTATCAAATCCACAGATTTTCCTATCCTTACATAGTGACGGAAATGAGATCTACCATTTGCCAGCTGAGACGCTGAAACAACGTATTGTCCATATTTTTGGCAACAATTACAATCAGCGACTTGTCCCTGTGGAAGAAGATACATCCATCATTAAGGTAGAAGGTTTTGTGGGAAAACCTGAATTTGCAAAAAAAACACGTGGTGAACAGTTTTTCTTTGTCAACAAACGCTTTGTACGTGATCCCTACCTGCACCATGCAGTCATGAATGCCTATGAAGATATCTTACAGGCCGAAACATTTCCTTTCTATGTCTTATTTATCGACATAGATCCAGCACGCATCGATATCAACGTACACCCTACCAAGACCGAAATTAAGTATGAAGACGATAAGGCTATTTACGCCATTATCCGTTCAGCCGTAAAAAGATCGTTGGGACGGTACAATATCATGCCATCTTTGGATTTTGAACAGGAAACGAGCTTCACCAATCTCATCACAAAAAAGGCATTGGATGAAATTATCGTTCCAACGGTAACTTTTAATCCAAACTTCAATCCATTTGATACAGACAAATCAAAATCTGGTTCGAGCTACACGCGCTCGGAAAGCTACGCTGAGGGACTCAGTAAGAAAACAGGTGGCATACCCAGCAATTGGGATTCCTTGTACCAGATTGTCGAAAAGGAGGAATCTGTTCAGCTGCCATTGCATGCGGAGCCAGAATTGCATACGGATAACTCACAGACCATTCAGGCCGAAGATAAGTCATCCTCAAAGCTCTTTTTTCAGCTCCATAATAAATATATTGTTTCTCAGATTCACTCTGGATTTATTCTAATCGATCAACAGGCTGCACATGAACGTATTCTCTTTGAACAATTTCTTGCGCAACTGGACCAACATAAAGGTCTGAGTCAACAAAGTTTGTTTCCACAGACTTTGGACCTGAATGCTGCAGATAATGAATTAATGAAAGACCTCCTGGAGGACATCAATGGCTTAGGCTTTCAAATTCGTGAATTTGGAAAAAATTCCTATATTATTGACGGAATTCCTGCAGACTTAGGAACAGGATTCGACGAAATAAAGATGATTGAGAAAATATTGGAGGATTACAAAAACAATCAATCTGAGTATAAGCTCGCTAAGCGAGAAAATCTTGCCAAGAGTCTTGCCCGTAATGCGGCCATTAAGCCCGGTACCGTATTGGACAATACAGCGATGGCGGAGCTTGTGGATAGACTTTTTGCTTGTCACTCACCCAATATCTCCATTTATGGCAACCCTGTAATTGTAACATTTACATTGCAAGAATTAGCGGAAAAATTTGGTAAAAATTAGAAGATAAAATATATGTTTCCACAACTGACACCTGTTATCAAGAATTTATTGATCATCAATATCATATTTTATATTGGATCACAACTTGTACCTGCAGCATATGATTATCTTGCGGTCTATTATCCAGACTCCCCTTATTTTAAAATCTGGCAGGTGATTACGCATATGTTTATGCATGACAAGAACAATATTACCCATATTTTCTTCAATATGTTTTCCCTGGTTATGTTCGGTCCTATGATTGAGCAGGTACTTGGGTCAAAACGTTTTTTAAATTTCTACTTGGTTTCGGGAATCGGTGCCTGGTTTCTTTATACAGCTGTAAATGGTATACAACTCTATAATGCGACAGGTTCTTTCGCTCCACTTCACGGCATAAGCGGAAACGAACTTATTGCCATGGCCAATACCGGAAATAATGAAGCACTAACTTACCTCATTCCGATGTTGGGGGCCTCAGGAGCCATTTATGGTGTTCTATTAGCATTTGCCTACCTTTTTCCAAACATACCACTTCAATTTTTGTTTATTCCTGTACCAGTCAAAGCAAAGTATATGATCGGTGGATTCATCCTCATCGAAATTTATATGAGCTTGTCTAGACCAGGAGATTCTGTGGCTCACCTGGCGCATGTCGGTGGTGCACTATTTGGCTATCTACTGCTTAAACTGTGGAAGATTAGAAAAGGAATTTATTAATATCGTGCGCAATGAATAACATCGGTTTAAAAGATTTTTGGAGACAAACCTATAAAACTGGCTCGCCCGTACCTTTGGTGATCAGTATTCAGGTCTGTTTATTTGTCCTCATTTATTTTTTAGATCTACTCTTCGAATTAAAAATTGTACCACAAAGCTTTTTGGAGCCTATTGTACGCCGGTTGAGTTTACCGAGTAATTTCTCAGCATTTATTGCACAGCCTTGGTCATTAATCACATCGAATTTTGTTTACGTCAAGCTTCTGACCATACTTTTTGATAGTCTTTGGCTCTATTGGGTCGGTCAGATCTTTTTTACCTTCTTAAACAAGCGGCAATTTCTATTTGTCTATATCGCTTCGTGGCTGCTCGGCAGCGTTCTTTATGTGGGCTTTGGGTCACTTATTCCCGTTTCTGACAGCGTTCAGCTCATGGGCGGCTCTCTCCCGTTGGCAGCAGTATTGGCGGCAATTGTCACTTTGGTTCCCAAATATGAATTACGACTTCTGCTGATTGGTACTGTGAAACTAAAGTTGGTGGCTATCATTTATTTTGGATTGGAATTCCTTGCGCTTACCATGACTAATCGACCAGCAGCCATTTCGTATTTTGCAGTTATACTTTTTGGAATGGGATTCACTTATGCGCTAAAATCGGGGATGGACTGGTCTACAATTTTTCAGAAAAAACAAAAGAAGCCTGCAAAAATGAAAGTCGTTGTAGGTAACAATATTCCGACAAATCGGAAACATCGTTATGACTTACCCAATCAGGACGAAATCGATGCTATCTTAGATAAAATTTCTGTTTCTGGCTACGACAGTCTAACGAACCATGAAAAAGAAACGCTCTTTAGGGCAAGCAATAGTGGTGACAAGGTTGATGGATAAAAGGACATTTTTAAGAAGAAAACTGGGCTTTATAAGTAAAACAATGTTCCTGGCAAATATGCTTGCGATCGTTGCATTGCTTATGAGCTATTCGGCGACCTTCATTAATCCTAAATCTTTTTGGCCCATTGCATTTATGGGCCTGGGCTACCTTCCAATTCTTCTTATCAATATTGGATTTATCTTTTATTGGCTACTCCGCAAACGGAAAATTGCTCTTTATTCACTCGTAACAATCCTCATTGGATGGCCTTTTTTAACTAAACATTGGAACATTCGCAAAGAGAATGCCCCTGTATCCTCCGAGACACGTACCCTGCGCATCATGACCTTCAATGCTCATTTGTTCAAAAAAGTAAACGATGAGAAAAAAAACTTTAAAGCCGACGTTGTCCGAATTATTGACAGCATATCTCCCGATGTGATCTGCTTTCAGGAATATATTAGCAAGATCAAAGGAAAACATGTGTTCTCCGAAGAATTCAAGGATAAACTGGGCTATGATTATTTTTTCTTTGAGCCTAGTTCTAAAAACGATTACGAGGCTTATGGAATGGCTGTCCTGTCCCGCTTCCCAATCTATGATTCAGGTACCATCAGAGACAACGATTACGGAATCAACCGGATTAGTTATGTAGATATCAAAAAACAGGATACACTGATTCGCATCTATAATATACATCTCCGTTCTTTTGCGCTTCAAAATGAAGACAAGGAATTTATCCAAAATCTGTCCAATAATAATGAATCGGATAATTCGAGGACACGTAAATTGAGCCGCAAACTTAAGAATGCCTTCGAGCTTCGTAGCGAACAGGCGCATTCGTTAAAGAAACATATGAATGAATGTCAATATCCTTATATTGCGGTAGGTGATTTCAATGATACTCCAATGAGTTACTCGGTCAATCTAATTGGAGACGGGCTGTACAATGCATTTAAGGAGAAAGGTAATGGCTGGGGAGTAACCCATCATGCCCTGCTTCCGATATTCCAGATCGATTATATTTTTGCCAGCCAGAAATTTCAGGTGATGAACTATCAGATTGTCAAACAGAAATTGTCGGATCATTATCCTGTATGGTCTGATCTTAAACTTAAACCTTAGGCATTTGATACCCCAACGTTTTAAGACCTATTTCAATAAATTTATCTCTTCGGTTTTTGATTTTGTAATATGCTTCACGACCAAAATAATATCGACCTACCAAGGCCTCGATATCGGATTGAATTAAATCATGTAAGTTTTTTGCTTCTTTGGCTGTGACCGCGATCCGCTTTTGGCTATTAAGATATGAAATGAATAGATCAAATTCTGTTGCTGGCAAGTGATAGCCACTAATAAAATTCTCGATAGAATATGCCGGCAGATGTTTCGTGAAACGATCATAAACAAACTCTTCGATTGCATTGGAATGAAATATCTCGCGGTACTTGGCACTGGTTTCATTGGTGTCAATCGGGATAGTCACGTCCGGAAGAATACCGCCACCACCGAAGACAAGCTTTCCTTTGCTGGTTGTAAACATTTCCTTTTGGCTGAATTCGGTATCCATTGTCCATAGATCGAAGCCTGTCATGTATTTTGCCGCATCAAAATTCGCCCGTGCATATTTTCGCTGAATACATCTTCCAAGCGGTGTATAGTAGCGAGCCACAGTCAGATTGATTGCAGAACCGTCTGAAAAATCAAATTGCTCTTGCACCAAACCTTTGCCATAGGATCTGCGGCCGACAATAGTTGCCCGATCCAAATCCTGAAGAGCACCGCTCAGTATTTCGCTCGCTGATGCTGTGCTTTCATTGATCAGCACAATGACCCGGCCATCACCAAAATCTCCCGCCTTCTCAGAATAGAAATCCTGGCGCAGTTCATTTGCACCCTCGGTATACATCAACAGTCTCTTTTCTTTGAAAAATTGACCAGCCAGATCAATTGCCGTATGTACAAATCCGCCACCATTATTACGTAGGTCCAAAATAAGATCTTGAGCTCCGCTTTTTCGTAAGTCAATGAGTGACTGCCTGAATTCGTCTGCTGTCTTATGTCCAAATCTTCGAATTTTCACATAAGCCGTTTTCGGAGCGATCATATACGATGCATCTAAACTCGAAACATTTACCTGATCACGAATGACTTTTATTGGATTGCCCAATACTACTCCATTGCGTTGAATGGAGATCAATACAGCTGTTCCTTTCTTTCCGCGGATCAGTTTTTCAATTTCGGATTCGGCAACCTTTCTTCCGACAAGATCCTTATTACCGATCTTTAAAATGCGGTCGCCGATACGCATACCTGCTTTCTCAGCGGGACCAGCTGCAACCATCCCAACAACAAGTAGCGTATCTTTCAGGCGAAAGTACTCTACTCCGATACCATCAAATGTTCCCTCAAGCGTTTCCTGCTTTGCTAGCACTTGATTGGGTTTCAAAAAGGTGGAAAAAGGATCCAGGCGGGAAACAACATGCTCAATGGCTTCATCCTGCACGGTGTCTATACTGACATTGTCGACGTAATTCTCGGAAATTAATTGAATGAGATATTGTAATTTATCAGAATTGCCATTGGAGCGCAAACTTGAAAAGGTTGTTTTCTGGTTACTTCCCTGTTCCTCGGCATAATTTTGTCCCAACAGCAAGCCGAGAAGCAATACTGCAGCATATGTAGCGGCTACAAAAATATTTCGTTTAATACTTTTCTGCATGGGAAATCTTCATGAATTACCGAAGATGAGACAAACTATTCAACAATTAATTACTTTATCAAAAATAGCAAGTTTATTCGGTTAAACGAGTTTTTGAACCCATATTTTTACATTAAAAACAAAAAGTTCACGTCATTGTTTTGGTCAGGAAACAAAGCTGTCCATGATTAAAAGTCTTTATCAAAAATCATAACCAAACAGTTCGTAGGAGTGCCAAACATTTAATTTCAATACATGACAATGATCCCTATAATTTAACTTGCAAATTCGCGTAAATTTATCTTAGTTTGAATTGAAAAAGATTCCACTTTATGCACGAAATCGAACCTTATTACAATTGGCGGGACTATTACATTGCCGCTGAAGATGAACAATCCCCATTTTATGGTACAGTCTACAGCGAATTCGATTTTGACAAACAGATCTATAATTTTCTTTTGCACCCACAATGGGATGAATTCGGTTCGCTTACCTTATATCTGAAAATACTGTTTGTAGACTATGAGAAACAGTACTGTATTATCGAACTGATTGGTGAATGGAATGATGCTATCTACAATGACATCATGTTGCTCAAGCGAGAGATTATCGATGTATTGATCAGTCAAGGGATCAAGTATTTTATTCTAATTGGAGAGAATGTACTGAATTTTCATGCTTCAGACGACTCTTACTATGAGGAATGGTTTCAGGATATCGAGGACGGATGGATTGCGGGCATTGGTTTCCGTGAGCATGTTATCGAAGAATTCCAGCAGCAAAATATAGATTATTACATTAATTTCGGTGGTACATTGAACGTGATTCCCTGGCGGACGTTAAAACCGAAACAGGTTTTCCACCATGTGAATGATTCCTTGACAAAACGTCTTGGTTTTTAAAACCTGCTTATTGTGTCTTTATGCTTTAATCCTTGTTCTTTACTGTATTATCCTGTAACTTTGTGAGTGATGTATGATGTGCTTTGCACATATGCTTTTAATTTTTACGTTTTACTTATACTTACATACTATGTCATTCAGAATTGAAAAAGACACAATGGGTGAAGTTCAAGTACCTGCAGACAAATACTGGGGTGCACAAACAGAGCGTTCACGCAACAACTTTAAAATCGGACCGGCAGCTTCAATGCCACACGAAATCGTCGCAGGCTTTGCTTATTTGAAAAAAGCAGCTGCTTATGCTAACCACGAGTTGGGGGTATTACCTGTAGAGAAACGTGATGCGATCGCTACAGTATGTGATGAGATCTTGGCGGGCAAATTGGATGATCAATTTCCATTGGTTATTTGGCAAACGGGCTCGGGTACGCAATCCAATATGAATGTGAATGAGGTTGTAGCAAACCGTGCACAAGTATTGGCTGGACATAAAATCGGTGAAGGTGAACCTGTGTTAAAAGCAAATGATGATGTAAACAAATCACAATCATCTAACGATACTTTCCCTACAGGAATGCATATTGCGGCTTACAAAGCTGTTGCTGAAGTTACCATTCCAGGTGTAGAAAAATTGCGTGACACATTGGCAAAAAAAGCTGAGGAGTTTAAAAGCGTGGTTAAAATTGGCCGTACACACTTAATGGATGCTACTCCGTTGACTCTAGGTCAAGAGATTTCAGGTTATGTCGCTCAATTGAACCATGGTCTGAAAGCTTTAAGAAATACACTTTCGCATTTGTCAGAACTTGCATTGGGAGGTACTGCTGTAGGTACAGGATTAAATACACCAAACGGCTATGACGTTGTCGTTGCTAAATATATCGCTGAATTTACTGGCCTACCTTTCGTAACCGCTGAAAATAAATTTGAGGCATTGGCTGCTCACGACGCAATCGTTGAAACACATGGTGCATTGAAACAATTGGCTGTTTCATTAAATAAAATTGCAAACGATATCCGTATGTTGGCTTCTGGCCCACGTTCAGGTATCGGTGAAATCTTGATCCCTGAAAACGAACCAGGGTCATCGATTATGCCAGGTAAAGTTAATCCAACGCAATGTGAAGCATTGACAATGGTTGCGGCGCAAGTGATGGGTAATGATGTGGCTATTACGATTGGTGGAACGCAAGGTCACTATGAACTAAACGTGTTCAAACCATTGATGGCCGCAAACTTCTTACAATCTGCTCGCCTATTGGGTGATGCTTGTGTTTCATTTGAAGAGCACTGTGCAGCTGGTATTGAACCGAACTACAAACGCATCAAAGAATTGGTAGACAACTCATTGATGTTAGTAACGGCACTAAACACAAAAATTGGTTACTACAAATCAGCAGAAATCGCGCAAACAGCACATAAAAACGGCACTACGCTTAAAGAAGAAGCGGTACGCTTAGGTTATGTGACTCCTGAAGATTTCGATGCTTGGGTAAAACCAGAAGATATGGTTGGAAGTTTAAAATAAGCTGTGACTTTTATTTCAATAAAAAATATACGAACAAAGACATACCTATTGGCACTTGCCATAGGTATGTTTTTCTTTTTTACTGCCTGCAAATTCAATTCGGATATGCAGAACGAAGGCGCACCCTTTTTACAGGGAGAATGGGTCCAAGACAGTATTCCAGGACAACAGCAGATGATGCAGTATACCTTGACCGATTTCAAGTTTACCTGTGATTCTGTTTACGCGACCATGCACGTCAACAATAAAGTACAAACAATCCCGGATAGCTGTTACAAAAATGGAACCTGGACAGAACATGCAAAAGGTATTTATGTTTTGCGTGGAGACTCCATCATTGTCGATGGTATTTATACCAAAGAGAATGGCAAGCAGAAAATTTCAGGCTGCTATCTTTCCGGACAGTATATCCCCCGCTTTAAAGTCGTTTATCATGCTGCGGATTCGGTGGTACTGGAAAGCAGATTAGATCAACGTCAGATCATCTTAAGAAAGACTAAAAATATTACTTGTGTCCCTCAAAAAAGGTATCAATAATTTTTAGTACAATCTATTTATTATCTTCGTACCATTATCGTACAACCTCAACCTTAAAATACAATGAACAAAGGAATTATCGCTTTGGCATTTGGCGGACTTGCCATCGGAATGACCGAATTCACGATGATGGGTATCCTGCCTGATATTGCCAAAGATCTTCATATCGAGATCCCTACTGCCGCGCACCTGATTGCACTATACGCACTGGGTGTTGTTGTAGGTGCCCCAACATTAGTCCTATTTACGGGAAAATATCCGCCAAAGAAGGTATTACTTTTTTTAATGTTGCTCTTCTTTATTTTCAACGGTCTATTTAGTATTGCTCCAGGTCAATTTTTGATCAGTCTCTCCCGTTTTATGGCAGGGCTTCCGCATGGTGCATTTTTTGGTGTTGGATCTGTTGTTGCTGCTCGGTTGGCACCAAAGGGAAAAGAAGCCCAGGCTATATCCATTATGTTTACAGGAATGACCATTGCCAATTTGGCTGGAGTACCGCTAGGAACCTACCTCGGCCATCATTATTCTTGGCGTTTGACGTATGGTATCATCAGTGTATTGGGGTTAATCACTTTTGCAGCAATTTATGCTTGGATGCCAAAAATTGAAGCTTCCAAAGGGAATAACATCTTTAGCCAACTCAACTTCTTCAACAAAAAAATTGCTTGGCTATTAATGGCTATTATCGCCATCGGTACCGGTGGACTTTTTGCCTGGATCAGTTACATCGCGCCTTTAGTGACCAATGTGTCGGGCATCGCTGCAGATCGTGTACCACTGATTATGGTCCTGATCGGTGTCGGTATGTTTTTCGGGAATCTTATTGGCGGAAAATTGGCCGATACAATCTCCCCAACCAAAGCTGCGATCGCTAGTTTTTCCGCCATGGCGCTATGCCTTGTGATGGTTTACTTTATATCGCCATTGGGCTGGACAGCTTATCCTTTGGCATTTATTACTGGACTGGTATCTTTTACTATTGGTTCGCCGACACAACTGATGTTAATCCGCGCTTCAAAAGAAGCTGCAACATTGGCTGCGGCAGGTGGCCAGGCTGCCTTTAACCTCGGCAATACCTTAGGTGCATTTTTAGGTGGAATTCCAATAACGTTGGGTTTAGCTTATAACACACCTTCGCTTGTTGGCGTTGGCATGGCGAGCATTGGCGCGCTCCTAACCCTGCTGTATTTGAAAGCCTACGACAGTAAAAGTCAATAAAAACAGCATAATCAAATGGCGCGAACCAGTTATATCAGTGTACTACGTATTGTTGCGATATTCCTCGTTATCTTGATTCATTCCTCTTCGGGCTACCTAAACAGCAATGAATTTGAGTCATTCGACTGGAGTTATGCCAATTGGCTCAATAGCTTCTCGCGCTTTGCGGTACCCCTGTTTGTCATTATTTCAGGCGCTCTGCTGCTACAGAAAGATGAAAGTACGGGACAGTTTTATCGGAAACGTCTGTTAAAAATTGTCCCGCCCTTTCTTTTTTGGACGATCGTCTATCTTCTCTATTATTTTATTCGGTACATTGATTTTGACTATATTGGTTTTCCACAAGTTATTAACATCGTGTTAATTCGCTTAAAATCAGGAACGAATGCGCACCTTTGGTATCTATACATGATACTTGGGCTCTACCTCGCAGTTCCTTTCATACGCAAAATTGTTGGCAACTGCAGTAAAAGGGAGCTTGAGATCTTTTTGGGATTGTGGTTTGCAGCGTTATTTTTTACGAATAAATGGTTCAATAGTTACCTACCTAATTTTGACCTGACCTTTTTCTCGGGGTATGCGGGTTACCTTGTCTTGGGGCATTATTTACGTAATTATCCAATCCAAATGGTCAAATTATCAAGTTTTACGTTTTTTCTGATCTGTTGTTTAATTACGGCTTCGGGGACATCGCATTTGAGTGTTTCTCGTGGAGAATTTGACCCGACACTTTACAACTATCTTTCGCCAAATATCGCATTGAGTGCAGGCTTTTTATTCATCTTCGTGCAAGGCCTTAAACTCCCAGAACAGCTCAACGCTTTCTGGGAATTTATTGACATTCACAGCTTTGGCATTTACTTATGCCATATTTTATTGCTGAATTATATTCATCCTTTGCTTCCATTATCCACTTTGTGGAAAATCCCGGCAGCAACGGTTCTCACCCTGTTGGCGAGTGCCTTACTGACGTATCTTCTCCGAAAAGTTCCCTACGGTAAATACGTCAGCGGCTAATTCAGTTATCGGAGCTTCGTTTTACAGTTTCTCTCCTTCGACCTTATTGTACACATAGAGATGTGCATTGGGACCATCGATCGCATGGCCTTCCTGATCCAGTCCAATCAGCTTATTTTCGCCGACCTTCAATTTCATATTTGTCTCTTTCCCTGTGAGATGAACAACGGATCCGTTGTCATGCCACATGACTTTGCCAGTATCTTCAACCTTGGTATTTTTATTAATATATTCACTGACGATGGCAAAGGTATTATCATTCTTTAAGGTGATATTGGTTTTGATACCTTCACAATCTGCACAGGGAATAGTAGCTTCATAGGTACCAGCCCAATCCAGTGAGTTTTGTGATGTATGGGCAGTATCTACTGCCGCAGTCTCATGTACTGAAGAATCTGCTGTAGCATGCTGGCTCTCTTTTGAAGTTTGATTGCATGCACTTAGCGAAACGGCTGCTAAGCAAAGAAATAATACGGATAATTTCATATCTGTTGTTTTTTGATGTACGACACCGTATAGCAAGCAATTTCAGCGCCAAGAAAAATCAGGTGCCCATGCTGATGCTATGAAAGAAAAAAGGCTTCTTCAAGAAGCCTTTCTATTGTAAATAACCGGATTGTTTACAGTTCAAATAATCTATTGGCTACCGCAAGGGCGATAGTGCATAAAATCCTATTCAGATTAGAATGGTAGATCATCATCATCTGATGAACCAGCCAAATCTACAGGAGCAGGCATATCTGCGTAACCTGGAGAAGATGGTGCTGGAGCAGCATTACCCAATTTTGTTACACGCCATGCTACCAATGAATTGAAATAAGTTGTTACGCCATCTTTATTAGTCCAAGGACGACCACGAAGATTAAAAGATACTTCTACCTCTTCACCAATTGCTAGGTTATCAAAAATTGACGTTCTGTCTTGTGTTGATTCAAAACGGATATACTCAACAAATTGTGGGTTTTCGGCATAAGCTACAATCATATCACGTTTTTTGAATGATTCTGTCACTTGTTGTGTCGCTCCTATCTCGTGTACTTTTCCTCTAATTTCCATAATCAAAAAAATAAATATTAAAGCGTAAAATTAAGCAATTTTTGAGGAAGAGTTTAATTAACTTTGTACAAAATATGATGGAAGTTTTCAACACCCCCAATAAAGTTATTATAACGTGCAATAAGCGCTTATCACCTTATTTGCAACAGGAAGTTAAAGAGTTAGGTTTTGACATTGTCAGGGCATTTCCTACAGGAGTAGAATTAAAGGTCAGTATAAACGATACGATCAAGCTCAATCTGAACCTGCGCACAGCATCTCAGATTTTGTATTCGTTAAAAGAGTTTACGGCCAATAATCCGACGGAGCTCTATGAAGAATTGAGTCAAATCGCATGGGAAGAACTCATTCAATTTGACGGATACTTCTCTGTCAGCTCCAATGTAGACAATGAGACAATCAGCACACCATTATTTGCAAACGTCAAAGTTAAGGATGCAATCGTGGACCGTATCAAGGAAAAAAAGGGTATGCGCCCTAATTCAGGTCCGGACAATAATAAAGCGGTTGTGCACTTGTACTGGAAAGATGACCGTGCTGAAATTTTTCTCGATACCTCAGGTGAAACACTGGCGAAACATGGCTACCGGAAGATCCCGGGAAAAGCGCCAATGTTGGAAGCCCTGGCAGCCTCGACTATTATTGCGTCCAAATGGGATGGTAATTCTCCTTTTGTGAACCCCATGTGTGGATCCGGAACTTTAGCTATTGAGGCAGCTCTGATTGCAACAAACAGAAAACCTGGATTATTACGCATGAACTATTCATTTATGCATTTCATTGGTTATGATGAAACAGTTTTCTTCCAGGAGCGTCGCGTACTTAAAGATCAGATCAATAAAAAAGCGGCTCCGCAAATTATCGCAAGTGATATCTCGGAAGAAGCTATCAACGTCTCCAAGATGAACGCAAGAACTGCTGGTGTAGAGCAATTAATTTCATTTGAAGTATGCGATTTTGCCGAAACACACGTTCCTAAAGAAGGAGGTGTCATTTTATTCAATCCTGAATATGGTGAACGTTTGGGCACACACAGCAAGCTAGAAATTACCTATAAGCGTATGGGAGATTTCATGAAACAGGAATGCAAAGGTTATAGAGGCTATATATTTACTGGAAATCCAGATCTGGCAAAGAAAATCGGGTTGCGCGCATCCCGACGTATAGAATTTTATAATGGTAAATTAGATTGTAGATTATTAGAATACGAATTATACGAGGGTACTCGCGAAAAAACAAAAGTATTGTATGAATAACATTATTGAGCGCACAGTAGCATTTGTGCAAGACCGGTTGAAATTTGCAGAAGCAGGCCACGATTGGTCGCATATTCAACGCGTATGGAACAATACGAAGTTAATTTTAGAAGATGAAGAAGCAGATGTTATGGTGTGCGAATTGGCGGCGCTATTACATGACATCGCTGACAGTAAATTCCATGATGGCGACGAAACAATAGGCCCTCGTGTTGCCGGAGAGTTTTTGGCAAGTCTAGAAATTTCGCCTGAGATCATCGACCATGTCAAGAAAATCATCTTCAACATGTCTTTCAAAGCAAGTTTAGGTGAAGTTTCATTCCATTCAAAAGAGATGGAGATCGTGCAAGATGCTGACCGTCTAGATGCTATTGGCGCAATAGGTATTGCCCGCGCGTTTAGCTTTGGCGGAAACAAAGGCCGTGAGATGTATAATCCCAATGTTCCCGTTCAGGAATATAAGGATAAGGAAGCGTACAAGCATTCGGAAGCTCCTACAATCAATCACTTCTACGAAAAGCTACTATTGTTAAAGAATAAGATGAATACAGAAGCAGCGAAAAGAATCGCAGCGCATCGCCATGATTATATGCTCAGCTTCCTCGATGAGTTCATGGCCGAATGGAACGGTAAAAAATAAATTACACTTAACAATTCCTAAATATAAAAGTGGTACTTTAGATCTTGTACATCGAGATAAAAAGTACCACTTTTTTTGTCTTATGTAAAATCAGCTTTTAAACAGATTTGTAAGAAATGATCCTATCATTAGGGGTCGATTTTTTATCATAAACATCTTAATCGGTAATATAAATGCCCAAAAAGAGAAATAGAATAGGAATAAATCAACGAGTGAAACGTGCAAATTATGCCGTTGAAAACAAACACTCATACATAATTATCACATGAAAAAACATATTTTTAGCTGTCTGACACTAGCCATGGTGATCTCATCTTCGGCATTATTTGCACAAACTAAAGCCATTGCACATCGTGGCGTATGGAAAAACAGCCATCTTCCGCAAAATTCTATTGCTTCTTTAACAGCAGCCCACGACCTTAGGCTCTTCGGATCCGAATTTGATGTGCATTTGACCAAAGATAATATTCTTGTGGTCAACCACGATAATGATTTCTATGGTATCGATATTGCCACAGCAACGTACAAGGAGCTCTTAGAAAAGAAGCATCCTAACGGTGAATCTATTCCCACCTTGGAAGAATATCTTAACGCTGGAAAAAAATTGAAAGGTTTACGTCTTATCCTTGAATTGAAAATCAATAAACTCGGCCTAGAGCGTACACTTGAAGCGACAACAAAAACGGTGGAAATGGTTAAAAGCTTGAAAGCAGAGAAAGTCACTGATTATATTTCCTTTAGCTTTGAGGCTTGTCAGAAGATTCACGAACTGGCGCCTAAGGCCAATATTCAATACCTCACAGGTGACAAAACTCCTGCTGAGGTGAAGGCTGCGGGAATAAATGGTTTGGATTATCACTTTTCGGTTTTCAAAAAGAATGCGACATGGCTGAAAGATGCACATCAACTTGGCATGAAAGTGAATGCGTGGACAGTAAACACAGAAGAGGAAATGACCAATCTAATTAATCAGAAAATTGATTTTATTACAACTGACGAACCTGAATTGTTGCTCCGTGTATTAAAGAAATAACAATACCGTTGAAATAGTCATGGTTCCTAATCAGTTGACCACTTATCAGGCCGACTTGATGAGCGTGACCGTTTCAGTACCTTTTTAAAAACTAGATTCTAAATGAAAAAAAGTATTATTCTCGCTTTAGCGCTCTGTCTATCCTTTCTGTCTTATGCACAGGAATTTATTGCAGCCAGCTATAATATCCGTCAAAGAAATACCGTCGATGTTGACAACATGTGGAACGACCGTAAAGTTCCGCTAACCAATCTGATTAAATACCATGGCTTTGATATCTTTGGTATCCAAGAAGGTTTTTTTGATCAGGTTCAAGATCTCAAAAAGCTCCTTCCTGGCTTTGATTACGTGGGTGTTGGTCGCGACGATGGTGCACAAGAGGGCGAGCACTCGGCTATTTATTACAATACAAATCGCTTTAAAGCAATAAAGAGCGGAACTTTCTGGCTTTCAGCGACAGATACCGAACACCCGAATAAAGGCTGGGATGCAGCACTACCGCGGATCTGTACCTGGGGTATTTTTGAAGACAAGGCCAACAAAAAACGCTTCATCTTCATGAACACGCACTTTGACCATATCGGCCGTACTGCACGCACCGAGAGTGCCAAGTTGATTCTAGAAAAAGCAAAAGAGTTTGCCAAAGACCTACCTTTGATTTTAACCGGCGATTTCAATGTGGATGAAAAAGATGAGGCTTATTTCACATTAGCCAATAGCAAAGTAGTCACTGACGTACATGAACTGGCAACATTCAAATATGAACCCAATTCTTCCTTCAATGGCTGGGGCAAAAGCATCAGACCAACAGGCCGCATTGATCATATTTTTATTACCAAACCTTTCCAGGTTAAAAAATATGGTATCCTGACGGACACGTATATGAATAAATTCCCCTCAGATCACTTTCCAGTAGCAACGACGCTCTCCTGGAAATAATATCAGGTTAATTACAACAACCCTATAACACAAACAGCAGGTTCGCTTAGAATCTGCTGTTTTATTTTTTGGGACAGCTTTTTATTTACACCGCATCAGGGATAGCGATTCAGCACGCTGTAGCGCATCTGCTACGATTCTTGACAATAGCTATGGTTCCTAGCAATTGCTTTAAACTTTCACATAAATTAACAGTCGATATGTTTAATTTTGACAGCAAAACAATAACATGATGAAATTTCCACTATTATATTGCACACTATTTGTCTCAGGACTACTTTATTCCAATGCAAGTGAAGCGCAGATTTTTAAGAAAATCAGTGAAACATTGACAAAAGCAAATCAGGGCCAGACGGACAGTACTAAAACGACCACAACATCAAATACTAAAGCAACAGCATCCAAATCCAATACCTTGACGTCTTTATCCAACAAAGATGCTTCATTGGGGATCAAACAGGCTTTAAGCAATGGTTTAAATCTGAGTATCGAATCTTTAGCCAAGAAGGATGGCTTTTTGGGTGATGCGGCAGTAAAGATTTTGATGCCTGCCGAAGCACAGAAAGTAGAAAAAACGCTTCGCGCTGTCGGTATGGGAAAATTATGCGATCAGTTTATACAGAGCATGAACAGAGCTGCTGAGGGAGCCGTTAAAGAGGCTGCCCCCGTATTTGTCAATGCACTTTCAAAGATGACAATTACAGATGCGACCAATATTCTTCTAGGCAGCAAAGAAGACGCCGCGACAACGTTTTTTAAAACAAATACATCGACAGAGTTAACGAACAAATTTAGTCCAGTTATCAAATCTGCCATGGGTACAAACAATGTGGACCAGTATTGGACACAATTGACCTCAGCTTATAACAACCTTCCATTAGGCAATAAAGTGGAGACAAATCTTACTGCCTACGTTACGCAGAAAGCAATAGACGGTCTATTTATCAAAGTTGCCGACCAGGAGTCAAAAATTAGACAGAACATAGGCGGCAGTAGAAATACTAATATTTTACAGAAGGTATTTGGTTACGCAGACGAAAAGAAATAGAAAACGATTTACATGTGAAAAAGGACCTGTCAACGATTTGACAGGTCCTTTTTTTTAATGTGGGATCATCCAAGATTTCTGCTCACATAGCTATGGGTAAAACTTTACTGTTCAAAAGCGCTACAGCACATTGTATGTAGCAATAAATTATAGATAACAATAAATTCCTTTCAGCGGGAATTAGGATCGTCCCCTCCTATACGTGTCAGTTATTGTCAGTTTGTTAACAAATAGAATTAAACCTGTGGAGTAGGGACAAATTGTTTGTAAATGCAACCAAATTAAATTGCAAATAAAAAGCAATTTATCTAAGTTTGACCACCCTTATCACATTAAGGCTATTAGAAAATGAGCACATTTGAGATCAACAACATAAGTGATTTTTCGGTATCCGAAAGATTTCAACGCTATGTACAGATTGACACACAATCTGATGCAAATTCACCAACATGTCCTTCTACGGAAAAGCAAAAGAACCTTGGAAAGTTACTTGTAGCGGAGTTGCTAGCATTGGGTATTTCGGACGCAGCAATGGATGAAAATGGATATATCTATGCAACTATTCCATCCAATACTGCAAAGCAAGTTCCTGTTATCTGCTTCTGTTCTCATATGGATACATCTCCGGACTCTTCTGGAACAGATGTTAAACCACTGGTTCATCCTAATTATCAGGGCCAGGATCTTGTGCTTCCTGACGACAAGACTATTATCATCAAATACGCCGAACATCCCGATCTAGCCAATCAAATTGGCAATGATATCATTACAGCGAGTGGCACCACTTTGTTGGGTGCAGATGACAAAGCAGGTGTGGCCGAAATCATGGATGCTGCCCGTTTATTAATGAAACATCCTGAAATCAAACATGGTGATATCAAAATTCTTTTCACACCAGATGAGGAGATTGGCAGAGGTGTTGATAAAGCAGATTTGAAACGTTTAGCAGCAGATTTTGCTTATACAATGGATGGCGAAAGAGCTGGAACCATTGAGGATGAAACATTTTCAGCGGATGGAGCTACATTAACTATTCATGGTGTATCCGTACATCCCGGCTTTGCTAAGGGTAAAATGCAAAGTGCCATCAAAATCGCCAGTGCGGTAATTGATGCACTACCAAAAGATCGACTTTCACCTGAAAGCACCAACAAAAAAGACGGCTTTGTACACCCTGTTCATATCAGTGGATCTGTGGAAAAAGCTGAAATTCAATTTATCGTACGCGACCACGTTACAGCCAATCTAAAGAAACATGAAGATGAACTGGAAGGCATCGCAAAATCGATTGTGGAACAATATCCAAACTGCACCTATACTTTTGTCGTAAAAGAACAATACCGTAATATGAAAGAAGTGCTGGATCAGCATCCTGAAATTATGGAAATCGGCATGGAAGCCATCAACCGTGCAGGAATGGTGGCCGAAAGAAGAAGTATCCGCGGTGGAACAGATGGCTCCCGCCTTTCGTTTATGGGCTTACCTTGTCCAAATATTTTTGCTGGAGGGCATGCTTTCCACGGAAAACAAGAGTGGGTAGCTGTACAAGATATGGAAAAAGCCGTCAAAACAATTTTGCATGTTGTATCTTTATGGGAAGAAAAAGCATAAAGGAAAAATAAATTATAATGAAAAACGACGTATTAAAAGCAATACACTACAGAAGATCCGTATTTCAAGCTTCCTTTACTGAAGAAGAAGTCAGTAAAGAAGATATCTTGAGTATCTTGGAAGCGGCCAATGCTGCTCCAACACACAAAAGAACACAACCTTGGCGTTTTGTGATCTTCCGCAAAGAGGGATTAGAACGTTTAGGCACCGAATTATCACGTATCTACAAGTCAGTAACACCTACAGAGAAATATACTGAAGCAACTGAAATAACAATGGGCAAAAAAGCAACACAGTCAAACGTTGCCATTGCGATTGTTGTCAATTATACGGGCGAAGTTCCTGAATGGGAAGAACTGGCTTGTACGGCTGCTGCAGTTGAAAACATGTGGTTGGCTGCACACTCGCTAAATATCGGGGGATACTGGGCGACTCCAGGTTTAATCAATCACTTGGGTGGTTTCTTAAATCTCGAAGAAAATCAAAAATGTATTGGTCTATTCTACTTAGGACACCACCAATCTGAGGCGCGTGAACCTATCCGTACGCCTATTGCAGATAAAATTCGTTGGGAAGAGTAAATCCTCTCATCTTTATACACAGAGCGGGCGGCTCGGATTCTTCCGAGTCGCCCGCTCTGTGTATAGGTTAATTAATTATACGCAATAGGCAGCCTAAATCCATTTTTATTAAATATTTAATAATGAGCCCTTAACCATTTAACAATCTTGCAGGGATAATTTCGCAACATACTTGTGACAGACACTAATCAACTAAAAAGTGAAATTATTATGCAAAGACAGATCATTTGGTTAATCTCATTAACCATCATTACATTTTTTCAAATTCCAACTAACAGCTGGGCTCAGGGTACTGAAGCAACCATTACAGGCCGTATCATGGACAATAATGGCCCTGTAAAAGGAACGTCCGTATCAGTAAAAAATGAATCTACCGGGTTTAAACAAACAACACTGACGAACCAAAACGGTATCTATACCTTTCCACAATTACCTTTAGGCTCGCCATACAGCATATCGGTAAACCATGTTGGCTATGCAGAACAAAAAAAGACCGACTATAAATTAAGCTATGGTGACGAGCTCAATGTGGATTTCACCTTATCATCAGCTGAAAATAAATTGGATGAAGTGATCGTTCAAGGAACTGCAGCTGATCTAAAAAACAAGATCAAGACATTGGGTGCATCTACAGCTATTACGGCTAATGATCTCAAAAAAATGCCTGTAAATGGACGTAATTTCTCCTCGCTAATTGATTTATCACCTGTTAGCAGTGGAACAAATCTAGCTGGACAACGAGCATCTTCGACTAATTTTACGGTAGACGGCATGAATTCACGCAGTACAGTAGCTGGCGGGAACAGCGGTGGTGCCTATTCAATCTCCATGGAAGCGATTCGCGAATTCAAGGTAGTGACCAACGACTACGATGTTACGTTCGGCCGCAGCGGTGGCGGAAGTATTACCACAGTAACCAAATCAGGTACAAATACTTTAACAGGAAGTGCGTTCACTTTTGCACGCGCGGGCTGGCTTTCGAGCAAGTACAACCTTAATGGAACGGCACGTAAACAAAAATTCTCCACCTATCAATATGGATTCTCACTTGGCGGGCCAATCATCAAGGACAAAGCCCATTTCTTTGTAACCTGGGACCGACAGATGGATACCCGCCCACTTCAGATCGCTGATATTCAAACAACGGAAGATATTGCACGTTACAAAGTAACGCAGACTACTTTAGATGAATTTACCCACATTGCTGTGGGCAAATATGGCGCTAGCGCCGATCGTCTGTTTGGCTCTTTCGACAAAAAGAAAAAGACCGATGCTGCCTTTGCCCGCATTGACTGGCAATTGAACGATAAAAACCTATTGACAATTCGTAACAACTTTGTCTACGATATGGACAATCAACAGGAAGGAGACAATACAGGGATCAATGCTTTTGAATCCTATACCAACAGAAGGTACATAAACAATAGCCTAATGGCCTCCTTGCGTACGTCTATCAACTCCAAACTGACCAACGACTTGAAAGTACAACATTTCTATGAACGTTCAGAAGCACAACATAATGTTGCTGGATTTGATCAATCACACAGTATTCCGCGTGCGATCGTCGAATCCGTTCAATCTGTAGACGGTACAAATAAATATACCAATTCAATACAGCTTGGTGGTCAGCGTTATGCGCCAGAATGGTTTAATGGAAATATGTTACAATTGGTCAACAACCTATATTATAATACAGATAAAATCAAATATACCTTCGGTGCAGATGTCATGTATACCAACATGGACTTCCGCTACGGCAGCGAAATGAATGGCCGTTTTTATTTTACCGGTTTACAAAATTTCGACAACCTGACTCCTTATCGCTATGCCCGTGATGTATATATGACCGACAAAGAAAACACCTTGGTCAACAATCTGGCTGTAGGTCTTTATGGACAGATGGAAGCTAAAATCGCAAGAGGTCTTGATGTTGTCGGCGGCCTACGTCTGGACAACACGAAATACCTAAAGAAGGCAACATTCAACCAAACGGTCTATGACGAACTGGGTCTCTCGACCGATAATGGGATCAATACTTTTCAGATACAGCCGCGTGTGCAGTTCAACTGGGATATCAATGAAGAAAAGAAAAATATCATCCGTTTTGGCGCTGGTATATTCGGTTCGGCCCTCAACCCCTATTCTATGTTAAACAATATGTTGTTTGATGGTTCACGCATTGCCGGTGTAGATATTACTGACCCGACCTTAATTCCCAAGCCAAATTTTGCAGGATATCGCAAGGATCCCGATACAGCTCCGGGACGTGAATTGTTGGACAACCCAAAGATCGAAAAACTTGTCACCATCAATACCAATAGCAAGGATGTGAAAGTGCCGACGGTATATAAAGCCAATATTTCCATCAATCACTTTTTCACACCTTCGTTACGTATCGGGTTAAGTGCTTACGGAACTTGGGGACGCAACAATTATATGTATGTAGATCGCAATATGGTGGAGGCCCCTTACTTTAGGTTGACTGCCGAAGGTAACCGTGGGGTGTATGTTCCAGCATCGAGCATCAACACGACAAATGGTGCCGCCAACTGGACCAATAGCCGTAAAACCAAACAAATAGGCCGCGTACTGGAAATGAACAGCGAAGGGAAAAACAATTCTTACACCGTTGTACTGGACGGAACTTATCGTTATTATAAAGACGGTCAGATCACGATGTCTTACACCTGGAACGATACCAAAGACAATACCTCCTATAACGGTAATGTTGCCAACTCTGCCACTCTTTCCCTAATGGTCAAAGATGATCCACGCGACTTGAGTACGATGACATATTCGGACAATCAATTCCGCCATAAAGTCGTCTTTTATGGTACCATGCCATCGTTATGGGGTGTATCTATGGGTTTACGTTTCAGCGGAATTGCAGGAACACGCTATTCTTTAGCGGTCAATGGGAATGTCAACGGTGATTTTGTAAATTCCAACGATCTTGCCTTCGTATACGATCCAAATAACAAAAACACACCCGATTACATCAAAACCGGCATTCAAGCTATTTTAGATGATCCAAATGCAGAGCAGAGCATCAAAAAATACATCAATGGAAACCTCGACCGCATAGCTGAACGTAACGGTGGCATCAACGGTTTTTACGGCGTATTTGACTTGCACTTGGCCAAAAATCTAAAAGTTTACAAGAAACATGGCATTGAAGCTTCGATAGACATTTTCAATGTAGCCAACCTTTTGAAAAAAACTTGGGGTGTAGGACACAATCTGGGTAAACAGAATCTATATGCCATCAAAAGCTTCGATGCAGCGAATCAACAATATGTTTACAATATGAGTTCAGGCGTTGGCGTATCTAACTTAAATGGTAATCCTTATCAAGTACAATTGGGTCTGAGATATGCATTTTAAGTAATTCAGACCATATAAAAAAGCAGCGAGCCATTTCTTTCATAGGAAATGGCTCGCTGCTTTTTATCAGATCACTTTTATTTTTTTTCAATTCCAAAACAATGCGGAGGTTTAATGACAGCTGCTTGTGCTGGATTATTTCCCGCTTTGACGGGGAAAACAATCTTTAAACGTCCTTTTGTTCCCTGCCATTTTGGTCCATTCTGTAGAAGGCGAACCGTTTCATTAAAGAGTGACTGATCGGGTTGCCCTTCGGCACTAATATTAGTGGACACTCCATTTTTGTCGATCGTAAAATTGACAATAATTTCGCCACCTCCTGCAGGCGCTACCGACTTCTGATTGAGGTACTGTTCAAAAATTTTCCATCCTTCACGGGGTGTTGCATCCCCCCCGTCCAGCAAAGGTTGAACAGATACCCTATTTTCAGGTTCACTTAATTCTACATCCGTTGTACGCTCAGCTTTACCGCTAAAATGTTTAAAATATAGCAGGGCCAATAAAGTCACAAACAGTACACCTGCGGTAGCACCTATGGCCAAACGCTGCCATGTGAAATACTGGGCGTGTCTTGTTGCAACAGTATCTTCCACCCTACGATTGAGGCGCTGTTGTAAGAGGCTCAATTGCCGGGCATCCACACCATTTTGCAATCGGTAACCATCGATGGCATCTTGTAAAAAGGGATCTTCCAACGCTTCACGTTCCAACTGAAACATCTCCTCCTTACTCATCAAACCATGGATGTAATTATGGATCCTTGATAATTGATAATTATTTTCCATTTTCTTTCCTTTCCATACAGATTTTCAGATTGCGCTTTCCATTTTGAATAGCACTTTTGACCTTATTCAAGTCATACCCAGTCAAATCTGCAATATCTTTATAACATTTTTGCTCGAGATAAAACAAACGTACACATTCCTCTTGCTCGCGATTTAAAGTTTGCATACAGCCTTCCAGTTTCTCGAAATCTTTTTCTTCCCACTTCGCTTCACTGGTATCATTTAGCTTTTGTTCGCTTTCAAACAAATTGTTTTCAATATCAACCTGCGTCGTCCGCTTATCCTTACGTAATTGCATAAGGCAATAATTTTTACTGTAAACGTGTAACCAGCTCTTAAAATTATCGACTTCATATTGACGAAGCTTCGGTATCAGTTCTTCAAATATCTGCATCACAGCATCCTGACTACGATCGGGATCCTGTAAGTATTTAAAGCACACACCATAAAGCAAAGACATATAGGGCGAATATAGTTTCCCCAGTGTAGACAAGTCACCGCTTGTTTTATAGTGTTGTAAAAGCTCTTTTTCGTTCATGCGCAAATCATTCACCTTAATGATGATTTAATATACAAATTTCCATATATAAAAAAAGGAGCTATTGAAAATTACCGAAAAAAGAAAAACCGTCCCCATGATGAAATGGAGACGGTCGATAAGAATATAATATGAATTACGGATTTAATTTCCTTGTTTCCAATTGTATCGCAGTGTAACGCCGTAAGTCCTTGGATCTGCAACTACACCTGCGTATTGCCCATAACTTCCAGGTGCCGCCAGCAACTGTTCGTAGTAATCTTTATTTGTTAGATTTCTACTCCACACAAACACCGAAATACCATTCGATCCCCTGAATCCTAGCCTGGCGTTCAATACCGAATAGGCATCAATATTTAGGTATTGTGAGGGGGAAGAACTGGATGAAAATTTAGAGCGGTGAAATAGGTCTGCGCCCAAAAAGTAAGATCCATTAATCCCGATCAGCTTACCGCTTTTATTCGCTTCACCACCCAGCGACCAAGACCATTTGGAAACACCAGGAAGGACGCCGCCAGAGATATCTTTAAAAGCCTGAGCTCCGCCAACCTCTTCTAAAGGGACAGGTGCATTGGTAAATTTGACATACTTGGCATCTGTATAGGCTAGCGCTCCATTCAATCGGAGAAAATGTCCGATGTTGATATTTCCATCCAATTCAACACCTTTTACACGCACCTTTTCCGCATTGGCCAGATAACCACGGTTCACCCCAGGTTCAGGAGTCTGCACTTGGGTCTGATAGTCTTTGATATCCGTTTGGTAGACGGTCAGATTGAGGAGTGAATTGCGCGTTGGATTTGTCTTAACACCAATTTCCTTATGACGTACAGCCTCAGGTTTTACTTCGGCGAGATCCAGCAACACTGCTCCATTGGCAGTCGGCAATCCACCAACGTTGATACCGACAGGTTTATAGCTGATGGAATACGTTGCATAAGCATTTATCTTCGGATTGAAACGATATCTTGCCGATAGCTGACCTGAGAAATTATCGGCATCCGCATTGATATCAAAAGTCTGATTGGTATATACACCGTTCTTTAAGGCTAGCAGTGCCGGGTCTGACGTCTGCAAACCACCATAGGTCTGCCTATCGTAGTTAGCCACCTTTTTATCGTAGTTGTAGCGCAGCCCTGGGAGGATGTGTAATTTTGGTGTCACAGCCCAATCAATCTGTGTATAGGCTGCCAAGCTTGTACTCTTAATTCCGTAAACGGTCTTGATTCCAAAATTGTCAAATAATCCCGGTGTTTGCCACAAAGCACTGGTAGAGCTTTTTTGAAACCGCCAGAATGAAGATCCGGTTTCTTCAGTATGTACGGGATCGGTGCCTAGATCCTGCCACAGACCAAATAGTCCGACAACTCCGCTGACCTTTTCACTGATTTTTCCGGAGTATCTGAATTCCTGTGACCACTGATTATGGACGGAATTACCTGCTGAAACGGTGTATACCGGAAGTCCTAAGTAATCGCGGTCATTGAGCGGAACCCATGTCCATGTCCGCCACGCAGAAGTTGAGGTCAGTGTCCCTTCTCCAATCTTGATATCGGCATTCAATGCGACACCACCCAATTTATTATCAGCTTTGGACTGTGTATCCAAATCTATCTTACGCTCGAAGGCACTTTTATAGGGCAACTCGTAGCCAAGATCTTTAATAATTGCATCAAATTGTCTGTAGTCCGCACGCTGTGTTTTTACAACTCCGGCAACCGCCCAACCGTAACCATCAGGCTTTTGTGATGACACGTCCCCAGAAAGCACCAGTTTGATATTTTCGGTCGGGGTAAACAGCAATTGCCCTCTAAAGCCCAGGTTGTTGATATCATTGATCTTCCTATTGGTATGTACATTAAACAGGTTTCCATCCCGTTGTGTGCCAGAGAAAGAAGCTCTCGCAGCCAGGTTTTTGGCCAATGGCCCTGAGATTGAAGTCTTCGCCTGAATAAAACCTTGGTTTCCGTAACTGACTTCCACATTGGCCTCTGGTGTGAATTGTGGTAAACGTGAGGTTATATTGAATGCACCTGCTGTTGTGTTCTTTCCAAAGAGTGTACCTTGGGGTCCACGCAGTACCTCTATCTGGTCGATATCAATAAAGTCTAGCCAAGTCGCGGCAGGACGGGCAATATATACACCATCAAGATAAAATCCTACACCAGGATCGATACCATCATTGGTGAGGCCATAAGTTGAGCCCAGTCCCCGGATATTAAGCGTCGTATTACGTGCATTCGATGCATATAACTGAACTGTAGGTACAAGCTCTTTCAGTCGATTGACATTAAATGCCCCTGCATCCTCCAATGCAGCGCCACGAATAATCGATATGGGAATCGGAACATCCTGTAACTGTTCCTTACGACGGCGTGCAGTGACCACTACTTGATCCAATGCTTCCAATCGTGGTGTAAGTTCAATCACTGCCGGAGAATGGTCTACAACGATATGACGGGTTTGATAACCAACAATGGATACAATCAATGAAAATGGCAATTTTTGTCCAGTTACAAACTGGAAAACACCTTTACTGTCGGTTTTCACCTGGTGTGTAACGGCCTCCAACTGAACCGTTACGCCTTGCAGAGGCTCTTTTGTTACGGCGTCAATTACGGTACCTGTTAACGAGGCATTTATAATAGGTTTAGGATTTTCTACTTGCGCGTAGGTATGGTAAGAACCTGTTAAAAGCAAGCTAAAAATGACGCTAATTCGAAAAATAGCATTTTTTTTCATAAATTTATTCAGTTTAATGGTGAATCTAAAACAAGTGCCAACGCCAATCGATACTTGCTTCATTGTTAAAACTTTGTAAAAGGGAAGCCTCGGCTTCCCTTTTCTAATATAAGAGAGTGTAAGAGAGAAATTTTAACAACACATTCGTTTCTTGTCACTTTTTAAGGTAACAACAGATCCTTCTACCGAAGCAACCAATAAACTTGTTTTTGGAGAGTAATTTTGTTTCATTCTTTTTATCTTGTTATTTTCTTTTATTTCCTGCTGCATAAACGAATCAATTTATGCACTTATCAGGCGGCAATCTCAAACAACTTTAATCACATGTCTTTTTTATAAAATCAATTTCATGGCTAGTTCGATTCATAATCAAGTCAGTCCTTTTTGCTCGTCTTCCTATTTACCTGTAAATCAGATAACGATACAAATATATAAATATTTTTTAAAAGACTACTAATTTGATAGATTTAATGATATTTTTTTTTAAAACCATTAAACCTTAATTTTAAGACACTTAAAGCAAATAAAAAGCGCTTCGAATTTCTTTCAGCATGAAAAAAATCACGAAGACAACCATCCTACACACCAACAATCCAGCGAAAATCAAGAAGCAAAGCAATTTTATAAAAAACGCTACTCATAAACCCATGATGGAAAAGCATAAAAAAGGCCGTCCTTTTCGGACAGCCTTTCTCACAGTCAATATAACGATCTGTTTCACATTGAAACACTTACCTTTTTAGCGAAATAGTACCAATGCAATCAATAAGGTAATAATAACATTAAAAGTCTGGGCAATCAGAAAAGCATATAGTGGCTTCTTGTTATCTTGAGCAAATAGATCCTTAAAGTTCGTTTCCAAGCCAATGGATGTAAATGCCAAGGTAAACCAGAGGCCCTGTAAGTTTTTCAAACTTCCTTTGACCGCATCAATCTTCTCAGGAGATATCACGAATGAAAAGAGCAACGATGCAAATACAAATCCCAACACAAACTTTGGGAAACGTTCCCATATAATTTTTAGCGTAGGTTTATCCCGCTTGGTTTCGTCATCTACAGATTTCGCATAAGTCCAATAAATACTGATAGCAAAAGCAGCAAGCCCCAACAATACGTTTTGGGAGAATTTCACAATGGTACTGATTTTCAACGCTTCTTCACCTACGAGGGAGCCCGACGCCACGACAGCTCCTGTTGTATCAATACTCCCGCCGAGCCAAGCACCGGTAACCTCTTGCGACAAGCCCATCCACTCCGCCATATAAGGCATGAAAATCATCATTGGAATCGCTGTAATAAGGACCAGTGAAATTACATAGGAGAGTTTTTTGCTATCGCCTTTAATTGCTCCCGAAGTTGCTATTGCTGCGGAAACACCACAAATAGATACTGCACTCGACAGCATTAGGGACATCTCCTTGTCAATCTTTAACTTTTTACAGATCCAGAAAGCAAAGTACCAAACAGACAATACGACAGCCAGTGCTTGAATAAGCCCCAAGGATCCCGCTTTCAGGATATCCCCAAAGATCACGGTAGTTCCGAGCAGAATTAGGCCTATCTTGACATACAGCTCTGTACTGAGCGCCTCTTTAAACCAATTAGGCAGTTTAAAGCAATTACTGATGATTAAACCGATAATCAAACTAAAAATTACAGCTTCGAGATTATATTCTTTAACCGTTGCATTTCCTGCCAGCACCAATGCAAATACGGTAAGGATAAATACAACAGGAAATACAACGAATAAATGTTTCACAGATTTCCCCAAAAGAAAGGCGCCCAATATCGCGGTAACGAATACAAAAATAAACTGCTCAAAAAGCTTCATTAAATTTGTCGGGTCGAAAACCGTTGCGACGAGTTCGGCGGAATTACTCCACGAAAAACTAGGTACTGGCGCAACAATTCCTGAGAGTGCGAGAAATATGGTAGCAATCCCCAAAATGACGACTACCCAGTCCTCTGTAAATGTAAATGATCTTGAAGATGTCATATAATGGTTAGGGTTTAAAAGGTTAAATGTAGCATAATTACAGTTACTTTTTAGGATTGTAACACAAAAATGGCCGAAGATTTCTCTCCGGCCATTAACCAAAACCAATAATCTATTACCAATCAAAAACAATATTTATTCTCATCTATCAATTTCTTTGCGATTCGCTGACGTGCATCTTTCACATTAAATGGCTGTGCTTTCGTGAATCTGCGCAAACCAACCAACATCATATTCAGTTCATCACCTTCACCAAAAGAATATAATGCTTCTTTACCGGCGGCGCTGATTTTATCAATAGCACCATACAGGTAGATCTTAGCCATATCTTTTGCATAGTCTGCTTTATCAGATCCTGTATGCAGCAATTTTTCTGCGCGCAACAAGACTGACTCGGTGATATAAACATACCCGATAATATCAGCAATATTCATGAGGATTTCCTCTTCTTTGGAAAGGGACATCATCAATTTTTGCACAGCTGCTCCCGCAATCAATAACCCTGCTTTTTTAAGGTTTGCCACAATTTTCTTTTCTACAGCGAAAGGCGCATCGTCCTCTTCACCAAAATCCGGAATAGCGAGAAGCTCTCCGGCTACGGCTTGCGCAGGTCCCATCAGATCCAATTCACCTTTCATGGCCCGTTTTAACAGCATGTCAACGACAAGCAATCGATTCACTTCATTCGTACCTTCAAAGATCCTGTTGATCCGTGAATCCCGATAAGCGCGTTCCATTGGCGCATCTGCCGAGTAACCCATTCCACCATAAATCTGTACCCCTTCGTCAACCACATAATCCAACATCTCCGAACACCATACTTTGATGATAGCGCACTCAATTGCAAACTGCTCCACAGACTTCAATTTTGCTTTAGCTTCATCCATACCGCCAGCAATCAATGCATCGTAGGCATCATCAATATTTTGACCGGCACGATACGATGCCGACTCCACAGCAAACAAACGTGTTGCCATCTCAGCCAGCTTATAACGAATGGCTCCAAATTTAGAAATCGGCAGATTAAACTGCACACGTTCATTGGCATACTGCACCGCATGATTGATCACCATACGTGCCGAACCGATCGTGGCGGCGCCCAGTTTTATACGACCAATATTCAGGATATTTACAGCAATCTTAAATCCATTTTCACGATCAGAAAGCATATTCTCTACAGGAACGGCGCAATCATTGAAAAAGATCTGACGTGTTGAAGATCCCTTAATACCCAATTTATGTTCTTCGGGATTCATCGTGATGCCACCAAAGTCTTTCTCGACAATAAATGCCGTCAGGTTTTTATCATCATCGATTTTTGCAAATACGATAAAGATATCTGCAAAACCACCGTTTGTAATCCACATTTTTTGTCCGTTGATCAAATAATGTGTCCCTTCGGCATTTAATTTTGCGGAAGTACGACCCGAATTTGCGTCCGATCCAGCATTGGGCTCTGTCAAACAATACGACGCCTTCCATTCACCAGTAGCAAGCTTTGGAACATATTTTGCCTTTTGGGCATCATTACCATAATACAAAATAGGCAGCGTACCGATTCCCGTATGAGCAGACAATGCGACAGCAAAAGAAAACCCGCCACCTACTGCATCGGCAACAAGCATAGAAGTGTTGAAATTCTTGCCGAAACCACCATATTCTTCGGGAATAGAAACACCCAACATCCCCAGTTCACCAGCCTTATCCATCAAACTAGGCATAAGTCCTTCTTCTTGCGCATCGATACGGTCCAGCTTGTTCAATACTTCTGTATCCAAGAAATCCAAGCAGGTCTGACGAATCATTTTGGCTTCTTCATCAAATTCTTCCGGAATAAAAACGGCTGTATAGGGAGTCTCTCTAATCACGAACTCTCCGCCTTTAATTGCTTTATTTTCACCCATTGTCTTTTTAGATTTATATGGACCAGCAAATCACTGCTTAGTGATGATGCTGTCCACAATTTTTAAATACTTCTATGCGTTATGAGATCAGAGATCCATATTTCGTTTATATTGCTATTCTTAGCGGCTAATTTTAATCCAATAACTCAAAAATACCAGCAGCTCCCTGACCAGTTCCGACACACATCGTCACCATGCCGTATTTTTTGCCTCTGCGTTTTAACTCGTTTAAGACTTGGACCGTCAATTTAGCTCCTGTACATCCAAGTGGATGCCCTAAAGCGATGGCACCGCCATTGACATTTACTTTCTCTTCGTCTAATCCAAGTTCACGAATAACGGCTAGCGATTGAGAGGCGAAAGCTTCATTCAGCTCAAAGAGGTCAATATCTTCCTTTTTAAGACCGGCTCTTGCCAAAGCCTTGGGTATGGCATAGATAGGTCCGATACCCATAATGCGGGGCGGAACACCTGCTACAGCAAAACTAACGAGCTTTGCTATAGGTTTTACACCAAGCTCTTTCACTTTTGCTTCAGACATCACCAAGACAAATGCAGCCCCATCAGAAGTTTGTGAGGAATTCCCTGCTGTCACTGAACCATTCGCTGCAAAAACTGGTTTTAATTTCCCTAAAGCTTCCAGGGAAGTATCGGCTCGAGGACCTTCATCCGTATCAACGACATATTCACGCGTTGCAATCTTGCCGTCTTTCAAATAATTTTCTTTTACGGTGATAGGTACGATACCATCTTTCAAATGACCATTTTGAATAGCTGCAACTGCCTTTTGATTTGACTTAAGTGCAAAAGCATCCTGATCTTCACGTGAGACATTGTAATCTTTGGCTACAGCTTCGGCAGTCAATCCCATACCCCAATACCAATCTGGATGTTCTTTTGCCACGACAGGATTAGGCACAATTTTCCAACCTCCAAAGGGCATTCCGGACATCACCTCTACCCCACCGGCAATAATAACATCGGCCATCCCAGTCTTGATCTTTGCTACCGCTGTTGCAATAGTCTCCAAACCTGAAGCGCAGTATCGATTAACGGTTACTCCCGGGACCTTATCCGTGTCCAATCCCATCAGTGAAATGAAACGTGCCATATTGAGTCCCTGCTCCGCTTCCGGCATGGCATTCCCAACGATGACATCATCTATATCTTCTTTATTTAAATTTGGCACAGTGGATACAAGATGTTTAATAACATCCGTGGCTAAATCATCCGCCCGCATAAAGCGAAATACTCCCCGCGGCGCTTTGCCTACTGCTGTACGAAATCCTGATACTATATATGCTTCCATTATTTTTATTTTTTTCGTGAGTAGTGATTTTTAGTTCCGTAAAGGCTTACCCTTGGTCAGCATAAATTGAATCCTTTCAAGCGTTTTGCGTTCGGCACAAAGCTCGAGGAAAGTTTTACGTTCAAGATCCAGTAGATACTGTTCAGACACTTCGGTCGGTGACGATAAATTTCCACCGCACATCACCCAGCCTAGTTTTTCTGAGATCTTTCGATCATAATCAGAGATATAATTACCTTCACGCATCGATGAAGCCCCCACATACACGATCCCTAATCCTTGGTTTCCTAAAACCTTGATATCATTGCGTGGAGCAGGCTGAACATAACCCTCATCAGCCAATTCCAATGCCTTTGCTTTGGCATCTGCCAAAAGGCGGGCACGGTTCATTGTAATTGCAAATTTATCTTTCTGCAAATAGCCGAGTTCATAGGCTTCATAAGCAGAAGTCGAAACTTTCGCCTGCCCAATGGTCAGGAATTTATCTTTTAAGGTGTTCTGAACAATCTGATCCTCCTTAAATTCCTCCGAGGCACGTAGTGTAAATTCTTTAGTTCCACCGCCACCGGGAATAACACCAACGCCAAGTTCAACCAAGCCCATATAGGTTTCGGCGTGAGCCTGAACAAAATCAGCATGCATGGAAAATTCACAGCCCCCACCGAGGGTCATTTGAAATGGCGCAACGACTACAGGTATTGACGAATAGCGTAAGCGCATGGATGTATTTTGAAAGGCACGAACGGCCATATTCAATTCATCAAAATCCTGTTCTACGGCCATCATGAAAATCATTCCAATGTTGGCGCCAGCAGAAAAGTTCTTCCCATCATTGGACACCACTAAACCGCGATATTCCTTTTCAGCGAGATCAATAGCTTTATTCAGGCCCTGGATAACATCTCCGCCAATGGTATTCATCTTGGTATGAAATTCACAATTAATGATACCATCGCCAAGATCAATAATAGAAACACCCGTATTTTTCCAGATTGTTTTACTTTCCCGAATATGATCCAATACGATCAGATCTTCCGTTCCGGGAATAGCTTTATAAGATTTGGTCGCAATATCATAATAGTGACGTACACCATTTTCAATTTTATAGAATGATTCACATCCCGCTTCCAACATCTCGTGTACCCAGGAAGCAACCTCTCCATCCTGACCTGGAAGTCGTTTTTCTTCGGCCTTAATTTTAGCTAAAGTCTCTCGAACACCTAGCGCATCCCATACTTCAAATGGTCCTAACTCCCAACCAAATCCAGCACGCATGGCATCATCAATGCGGAAGAAGTCATCTGTAATTTCGGGAACACGGCGGGACACATATTCAAACAATGGATAATGCATGGCACGGAAAAGTTCCGCCGCTTTATCGCTTCCTTGTTCATATACTTTCATCCGCTTGCGGATATCCTCCACAGGCTTGGTGGCTTCCAAAGTAGCTGATTTCACTTTTTGCTGTGAACCAAATTCCAGTGTTTTTAGATTTAAAGACAAAATCTCCGAATTACCATCGGCAGCTTTTACTTTTTCATAAAACCCTTTCTTGGTTTTCTCACCCAACCATTTATTCTCTACCATCTTATTGATGAATGTTGGAAGTTGGAAGACACCCTTGGCTTCATCTTCGGGCGCATTCTGTGCCAGTCCATTGGCAACATTCACCAAGGTATCAAGTCCTACAACGTCAGCCGTACGAAAAGTTGCCGATTTGGGATGCCCCATTGCGGGACCGGTATATTTGTCGACCTCTTCCACTGTCAACCCCAAGGGTTCCACTAAATGGGTAACCGCCAACATCGAATAAACACCGATACGATTACCAATAAATGCTGGTGTATCCTTACACAATACAACCGATTTTCCCAGCATCTTATCGCCAAAGTGAAGAATAAAATCAATTACCTCAGGCTTGGTGTGCGGTGTGGGAATAACTTCCAATAAAGGAAGATAGCGTGGTGGATTGAAGAAGTGCGTACCGCAGAAATGATCTTTAAAATCTTCACTTCTGTCCGCTGTCATTAAATGAATAGGAATACCAGAAGTATTGGAAGTAATCAATGTTCCAGGTTTACGAAATTGCTCAACACGCTCGAAAACAGACTTTTTAACATCAAGTCGCTCAACGACAACCTCTATGATCCAGTCCACATGAGCAATATCTTTTAGATTATCATCAAAATTTCCTGTTTTGATACGTCTGACAAATGACTTGCTATAAATTGGCGAAGGGTTTGTTTTTAAAGCCGTTTCTAGGGAGCTGTTGACAATTCGGTCCCGAACGACCTTACTCTCCAGCGTGAGACCTTTGGCTTGTTCCGCTGGCAGCAGTTCACGCGGAACGATATCCAACAATAAAACTTCAACACCAATGTTAGCAAAATGACAAGCAATTCGCGAGCCCATAACACCCGAACCGAGAACCGCCACTTTTCTAATATTTCTGTTCATCATAACATATTTATCATGCACTTCTGTACATTTGGTTTAACTTCTAAACGATTACTTCTTCCTTGTAACTGGTTGCAAGCTCATTGAGTTTCGCTAAAGAAGCAATCAATTGATCACGTTCATTTTCTGAAAAATTATCCGCTAAGTATTGATTGAAATTACGCACCACATCCTTGGCAATTCTTCTTTTCTCCCGACCCAATTCAGTCAAGTATACTTTTACTGACCTTTTGTCGGTTTCACTCGTTTCACGGTATATAAATCCCAATGACTCCAAATTATTTAACACCCGAGACAAACTAGTTGTTTTAACTCCTGTCAAATTTGCAATCTGAGAAACAGGTGTACCCTCTTTATGGATGTTAATCAAAATATAACCTGCAGCCTGGGTAAAACCGTACTGCGAAGCAATTTGATTATATTTATTGGCTATTGTCTGCCAGCCTGTTTTTAAAAAATAGTCGATTGTCTGATTTTGGTTCATAAGCGTACTCACAAGCTATTTATTATGCTTGCATAACAAATATACCAGTTAGTAATCAGAATAACAAGATCCAAAATATAAATTTTGTCATATATTCGTCAGCATGACTGCGCTTCATATTTCTTAGCTGAATTTGCCAATAATAGAAAATGTGGAAAACTTTTAAGCACTGAAATACAACCAAATAAAACAAAACATAAAACTTTTATTAACAGCTCCTGTTTAATAATCAAAATTAATTCCGTTAACTTTGTCCTGAACAAACATCAACACCGTATGGCTTTAGTAAACATACCTCGCTTGGACTTGCTACATTATACTCAAGGAACCCAAGAACAACGAAATCAATTCATCCAAGATATTGGCAAGGCTTTTAACGAAACGGGCTTTGTAACGATTGCAAATCATGGCTTATCAAAAGAGCTGATTGAAGAGTTATATCAGGTAGTTCCTGAATTTTTTGGTTTGCCGACCGAGACGAAGGAACAATATGAATTTCCAGAACTTGCAGGCCAACGTGGCTATACAGCAAAAGGAAGAGAAAAAGCGAAAGATGCGAAGACTCCTGATTTAAAGGAATTTTGGCAACGCGGTCAAACGATCGTTGATGAAGAATACTCCAAAGCTGATTTTCCGGACAATCCCGAAGTGGCCGAAATACCCCGCTTTAACGGTGTGACAGCGGAGGTCTATAAAAAATTAGAAGATACAGGCCGGGACTTATTAAAAGCGATTGCTACCTACCTCGATCTGGAAGAAAATTACTTTGAAAAATATGTTATCAATGGTAATTCTATTCTACGTGCAATACACTACTTCCCAATCAGCGATCCTGATGCCTTATCTCCAGATGCCGTACGTGCAGGCGCTCACGAAGATATCAACCTCATCACCTTATTGATTGGGGCTAGTGCAGATGGACTTGAAGTATTGACAAAAGACGGAGAATGGTTCCCTATCAAAGCCAAAGGTGAAGATATCGTCATCAATGTAGGTGATATGTTACAACGGTTAACAAACAATAAGTTGAAATCTACTACGCATCGCGTAGTAAACCCGCCACGTGAAAAAATGGGTACTTCCCGTTTTTCTATTCCATTCTTTTTACATCCAAAATCCTCCATGAGTTTGGCTTCATTAGATTCCTGCATCGATGCGGAACACCCGAAGGTCTACGAAGATTATACCGCTGGTCAGTACCTGGATGAACGATTAAGAGAAATCGGATTAAAAATGTAAGACTCCGCATCATTTAAATTGGTTTAAATGAGCAAAACAGCATATAAAAAAGAAATGGTCGATCCTAGGATCGACCATTTCTTTTTTACGGATATGAAAACTATTTCAATTTATAACCTATACCAACATTCATAAAGATATTATGCAATCCGAAACTAATACTTTCAAATCCAGTTTTCATAATATTATTGAAGCCATAATCCAACTGTGCCAACGCAAAGAATCTTTTGTCGATAGCATAATGTGCCCCCAAACTCATACCAACATCGATACTCCTAACACTCTCCGAGAAATCATAATCGGCATTATCCACAACAATTTTATTTCCAGTAGGTTCTTCATGTCTAAGATAGCCATTATAGGCCTCGCCATAGAATTGCTTTCTTACCGCAAAAGAAATATAAGGACCTGCCTGCACATTCCAACGATTTGAAAGCTGATAAGTAGCTTGAATCGGCACAGACAGATACAGATTATGCACTTTGGTTGTAATATCACCCGTATAATAACCTCTCAGCTCCTCTTTTGCATCATTCACAGCATTGAATGTCGTCTTGTATCCTTTAACACTCGCTTTTGTATCCATTCCCTTTCCTTCGAAGACGAGTCCCAAAGATACTCCCCATTTTGGATCAATATGATAGTTTGCCCTTGCTCCGACAAAAAAGGGAACATTCGGATTATAGCTTTTAATTTTTCGAATTTCACGTGGCAACGATAGTGGTGCTGCTCCGCCGATCTTACCGCCAACCATCACATCGAAGCCTAATTTACTTTCACCCGATGTATTTTCCTGAGCATTTGCAACAGATCCTATCAAAACCATCGCAGCCAGTGCGATTGTATATTTTATCATTTTCATTATTTCTTCGTTACAATTTTGAGATCATCCACCGTTAACTTACTACCGACAGCACCAATAAAATTATCACCATATTTACTCGAAGACATCACAATAGCAATGCTATAATCCAAATTGGCAACGTCAGCATCATTTACTTTCGCCGTGTACTTAAATGGCAATGTAAACTTGACAAAACCATCGGTCGCTGTTGCGCCACCATTTTCCAGCCTGGCTATAGCCACTATACTTGGATCTTTCAAAATATTATGTCCGGTCAAATAGGAAACTTTCTTCTTCGGATCAGGTTCCGAATCCATCAGCTGCTTGCGATTATAAAAAACCGCATAGATATCACAGGAATCTTTGGTATTGACCGGTTTCATGTTTTCATCCGTCACATTCGCGCCTGGACTATATTTATAGTAACCTTCCAAAACCAACGGTATCTGATTGAAAGGAAGACCAAACTGCGTTGCCGAAAGTGGATCTGTCAATACAGGTCCCGTATCAAACGCTCCTATAAAAAGATTTCCGGCAGCAATAGGTTTCTTGAACATCGCCCCAAAAGCACCGGTCAACTTCGTTTCCAGTAAAGCCGCTTTCGATCCTGAATGTGCATCCGAACTCGTTTTAGTAGGATATGATTCGGGTTCCTTTGTACCTCCCCCTAAGCTCAGTGTCAAGGAGAAACTTGGATTTCCGGAAGCCCAATTATAGAAATCCTGACCATCAATTTTATTATAAAATATGGTGTATTTATCATCCTTATCGATCGCCGTATCTTCAAAACCATATTCTGTTGGAACAAATCCACCATCTGTTTTCACAATTTTAATCAGGTAGTTCTTTGTAAACTGATGATCTTCGGACGTAACTTTATAATATACGCCGTTTTTTAGCAATTCATCAACGATTGCTTTATTCATATCCTGAGTTCCGACAGGCATTTTCAAAGAATCCTTCAAAAGCTCAATGGAGGCACCAGGAGTCAGGTCAAAAGTCAAATTCAACTTGGTAAGATCATGAATATTGGGCTGAAGATAAAGTGTAACTTGCGTATTTGAGATGACCGGGTTCAGCAAGAAGACATCTTCATCGGCATGAACACCGACAATATCCGCTTCCATATTAAGCGCTTCTTCCTTTATACAACTTCCCAAACTGAAAAGAAGCATAAAACAGATTACCCACGAGTAATTTCGTGTTCGTTTCATAAAAATAATATTTAGTGTAAATTTAATGATCGATGTTATTGAGCGATACATCGATTTGGCAAAGCTACCATTCCTCACTCCAAAAACAGCTCTTTTAACTCCTTTTATGCACCAAGCAACTAATTCTTTACACGTAAAACACACTTAGCGCCCGCTAATTTCTTGTCTAATCTTCGCGGGCAGGCTTTCGACAATAAGTTGATAGCTATGCAAAATCAACTCTTCAAGCTTTCTATCATCAAGTTCCCGATTGGCAATAATGGTATTCCAATGCTTTTTATTCATATGATACCCGGGAAGCACTGTGTGTTCGTGCCTTTCACGCAGTTCGATTGCCCATTCGGGATTACACTTCACATTAAACCGCAGCTGATCAATCTGATCTAGTCCCACCAATAAAAAAATCTTGCCGCCAACCTTAAATACCAGTGTATCCGGACCGAATGGCGTCTCTTCCATAACTGGTCCAATAGATAAACAATATTCCCTCAGATCTTCAATGTTCATATTTTTTTTAGTTTTAGTTATCGCTTAAGCTAATCTGAATGCCCACCATAAAATGGGCAATAATTCATATAAAGCTAACAAAAACAGCGGGTCGTTTTACTTAAAATCTTTTAATCTTTAGCAAAGGCGATATTAAATCTATTGGCAATAAAGCAATACGGATACAAAGAAAAACAAATGCGGAATAAACTGGAATTAGACAATGAAAAGGATAGGACAACTTCGGCCTTTATAGGAATTATCGACGGATATGAAGCGGTACTCATTCGGAGCTTCTTCGCTTGTAACCGAAGAAGCTCCGAATGAGTACCGAACAAGTACCGAGGAAGCACCGAACAAGCAGCGTTAAAAGGCAGAATATATTATACTGAAATAGGCTTACCTATACCAAAGTTAAACGCGGACTGTTACAGCGAATTCTTTCACTTTTTCAAACCATGCTCAGGAAAGACCAGGTCTACTCCTGAGATGATTATCCGGTTAAACTTTAAAATTGCCAGTCTATTATAAAGATGTATTTTTTCTTATTTTTCTAGCAAAGCCTGGATTTCCTTTTGGATTTCGGTTCCTTTATCGGCATTGTACCACTTTTGAATCTCCTCTTTGATTTCGGAGAAATCTGCCCCTTGCGCTTTCATATTCAAAAACAGCTCCTGGCAGGCTTGCGGTCTTGGACCCCAGACAGCCAAATCCTGTCCCTGTTCATTACGTATCACCAGAATTGGAATAGATTTACCTCCGTTGGTTAAATAAGAATCGATCAGAAACGGAGCGCTGTCACGCAGTTGGATATCCACGGTAATATTGGGATTTTTTGAGGCCATCTTCGCCAACATAGGCACCGAATGCGCTGCATCCCCACACCAAGGTTCAGTAATAATGATCCATTGTTGCTTTTCAGTAATTGACTCCACAAATTGTTCAAAAGTCGACGTTGGTTCAAAGCGTTTTAACCAACGGCCCATTCTTGTCCAGTTCATTTTTGTGTACTGATAATATTCATCATCTTGATAGGTAGGGTGATTCTCAGGATGATTTAAGATATCTTCGAATTGTTGTAAGTAATTTTCAAACGTCATAATACCAATTTTGTGCAAAGGTAAATTTTACTTCTAACTTTCTCAAAAAACCTTCCGCCAACAATCTGTATTGAATGCAATAAAAAAAATGATGCTCAAAAAGTACATGTACAGCAAGAAGAAATGTGATTTCCTCTACCTTGTATACCAAAGATTTTACATTCAGAAGAGATGTTTTACATTTATTAACGATTAAGTAAATTATATTTGAAAGATACAACCCGTACATGAAAAGATTAGTTCAATTAATACTTTTACTATTTATCGTCATCAACAGTGCTTACTCCCAAATAAACATCAAGGGGAGGATTCTAGACAAGGCGGATGACAAGCCCCTAACCAATGCTTCCATCATTTTACTGAACCGCGATTCAGTCCTCCGTTATTTTAACCGAGCCAATGAAGAGGGAAAATTCCAGGTCAAAAATATCAAACCCGGGAGCTATATTATTTTGGCCACGTACCCCAAGTTTGAACTATATAGTGATACGATCCAAATTGCAGACAAAGATCTCGATTTGCATGATATCAAAATAAATTCCCAAAGAAATGTTTTGCAGGAGGTGATTGTCACCCGACGTCTTCCAATTACACTGAAAGGCGACACCATCGAATATGATGCGGCGAGTTTTGCAACAGAAAAGAATGCGAAGTTAGAAGATTTACTACGCCGTCTACCCGGTTTTACGGTTACGGGAGACGGAAGTATCACTGCTCAAGGGAAATCAGTACAGAAGGTTTTTATTGATGGGGAAGAATTTTTTGGTTATGATCCTAAAATAGCCATTCGAAATGTACGGGCAGATGCCGTTGACAAGGTGCAGCTCTATGAGAAAAAATCGGAGGAGGCTGAGCTGTCAGGTATCGATGATGGCGTAAGAATCCAGACAGTTAATGTTGTACTCAAAGAGAAAGCAAGAAAGGGTATCTTTGGAAACATGGAAGCATTGGCTGGATCAAAAGAATTGTATGCGGGAAATCTCTTTGCGGCCAAATTTAATAAGACTGAGCGGATTGGCATCACCGCGAGTCACAACAACATGGGCAGTTCAAGCGGCCGTGAAGGCTCTCTACGCATGAACAACCAAATTACGGGCGCACCACTGAACACAAACCTTGGCGCCAATTATGAAAATCAGTTCTTCAAAAAAGCCCTAAAAGTCAATGCCAACTATGGTTACGACAACAACAGCAACAGGAATCACTCGGAGACTTACAATAAGAATGTACTGCCAGACGAGTCCATTCAGGAAAAAAACAGCAAAAACGATAATGAAAGGCATAGTCGAAGCAATGGTTTAAGGTCAACCCTTAACATGCGACTGGATTCCACGCAAACTATGGAACTTCAATCCAATGCCAATTGGGCCAACAACGCTAATCTAACCTACACAGACAGCAAAACGGGCGACGGATCAGGTAATCCGATCAGCGACTTTAGGGAGAACAATCAATCCAATTCTTCAAGCTCCAACAATAATTTCCGTTTAAATTATAGAAAACGGTTAAAAGCGGGTCGTTCTGTAAACCTAATGGTCGGGAATAACCATAAAGAGTCAAATTCAGACAGCAAAGTCTATTCGCGAACCTATTTCTACAAAACAGGAGATAGCACAATTATTGACCAAGACCGGCACGGACGGAATAGCGGAAATGACTTCAACTCGTCAATTAACTTCAATAACCGAATCAGCGATTACATTAATTTGGCGCTAGGTTATAGCTTTAATCATTCGAAGAATACGAACACACAAAATTCGACAGACAATATCACGCAAAAGTTTGATTCACTGTATTCTCAAAATCAGATTGACAATAACACCAATCAAGGTGTTAATATTAACTTTTCTTATCGTAAAGAAAAGCTGGAAATCAATTTTTCAAACCGTACGTTCTACAAGAATCAAAAGTTAAATGATAGTTACAGGTCAATCGATCTCGCCCGGAATTTTTGGGACAACAATTTAAATGTTGATGCGAATTATCATCTTTCAAATAGCAAAAATATACGTTTAGCTTATCAAAGTTCGAATATCATCCCCTCCTTCGATCAGCTACAACCACTGCAACCTCAGACCAATCCTTTGTTTCAACAAGTTGGTAATCCGGACCTAAAACGCGCGGTGAACAATAATATTTCGGCCAATTATAATGCTTTCAGTTTATTGAAAGGAACCAACATCAATATCAACGGAAACTTATCTTTCGTAACTAATCCGATTGTCAACAAAACAACCATACTTGACAACTCTGCCCAGATCAGTACTTATGAAAATCTATCTGGTAAATCCAACTGGAATGGCGGTCTGAATATCAACCATATGCAGCCCTTGGCCAATCGTCGTATCAATTTTAACAAAAGTGCAAACGTTAGATTTAACAACAGCTATAGCTACACCAAATTTGAAGGCGGACAATCCGGCGGCGAGTTTCTGCTGAACAATGCAAAGAATACCAACTTTAGCCTAGGTTCAAGCTTAAATGAGCAAGATTCAGAAGGATTCGATTTCGACCTTTCTGCAAACGCAGGCTTTAATATCCAGCAAAACTCGATCAACACACAATACAATGCAACAAGTTTTCAAGGTGGGACCTCAGCCTATGTCAAATACTTTCTACCGAAGAAGTTTAATATCATGGCCAACATCTTCTATAGCTATACAGGACCTACGAAACTTTATAAGAAATCAATCAATCAATTTTATACCAATATCGAATTGGAGAAAAAAGTACTGAAAGATGAGAGCATGACACTCAGTGTAAAGGCCTTTGACCTCTTCAATACGTTTAACAACACACGCCGTAATGCGAGTGATACCAACTACTCCGAATCCGTTCAACAGGTATTGACACAGTATTTCTTGGTCGGTGTAAAATGGGATTTTAACAAATATCTAGGGAAAGGAAATGATTAAAAAAATATATTTAACCGTAATCATCTGCTGTTTGTGTGGCTTATCGCTTCAGGCGCAATACGCCTATTTTGGAAGTAGGGGTACCATTAGTTTTGACAAAGTCACCTACACAAAAGCACGCATACGGCAGATGTCCAACGACATGAGCTCGAAAGGGATGGACAGAGGTATGGGAATGGTCGAATATCTCGACAAGGTACCGGATTCACATACAGAAAAATTAAACTTCTACTTTGATGAGAATTCTACCGTGTTGATGCCCGAGGAAAGCCAGGGTACCGAAAAACAACGTGCTGAAGTAAAAATGGCTGCCCCTACGATAACTTCGGCCAATGGCAGAGGGGGCAGATCTCAGGGCGCGACCCGAATCGGAGGAAACCAAAGGGGGCAGTTTAGAGGTGGTGCCAACAAGAATGGCAAAGTCCTCTACCAGGATCTGAAAGCGGGTACAGCAGACATCCAGCTTGACATCGACGAAAAATACATTCTTTCGGAAACATTGGACAGCATCACTTGGCGTTTCACGGAGGAGTTCCGCAATATTGCTGGTGTAAACTGCCGTAGAGTCAACGGCGCCACCAAAGACTCACTTTATCTGATTGCTTACTATTCGGAAGAAATCCCAGTATCAGCAGGACCAGCCTTGAGTCATGGCCTCCCGGGAATGATATTGGGTCTTGTCATCCCAGAAATGCACATTCAATATTGGGCTACAAATATCGCCTATACCAATAAACTTGTTCCTTCTGATTGGCGGGATAAGAAATCAAAAAAAATGAAACTTGCCGAATTCTCGGAAATCTTTGGCAGATATATGCCACGTAATCGCCAAAACGAGTCAGCAAAAAAAAGGATATTAGAGCAACTGGTATATTGAAAATGTCAGTTTGGCAGTACCTAAAGACAAATTGATGACAAATAGTGTTTTTTTTACAAAACTTTTGGATTGGCATAAGGGTTGATAATAGACTGATAGAATTTATTTAAGTAAAAAATTAAAACACAAGATATGTCTAAAATTATAGGAATTGACTTAGGTACTACAAACTCATGTGTTGCCGTAATGGAAGGTAACGAGCCTGTAGTAATTACGAACAACGAAGGTAAACGTACAACTCCTTCGATCGTAGCTTTCGTAGAAGGTGGCGAGCGCAAAGTTGGGGATCCAGCAAAGCGTCAAGCAATTACTAACCCGCATAAAACTATTTATTCCATCAAGCGTTTTATGGGACTTTCATACGATGAAGCTGTGAAAGAAGCTGAACACGTACCTTATAATATCGTTAAAGGTGACAACAATACACCTCGTGTAGAAATTGATGACCGCAAATATACACCACAAGAGATCTCTGCAATGATTCTTCAAAAAATGAAGAAAACAGCTGAGGATTTCTTAGGTCAAGAAGTAACCGAAGCTGTTATTACAGTTCCTGCATATTTCAACGACGCACAACGTCAAGCAACAAAAGAAGCTGGTGAAATCGCTGGTTTATCTGTAAAACGTATCATCAACGAGCCTACAGCAGCAGCTTTAGCTTACGGTTTGGACAAAGCACACAAAGACATGAAAATTGCTGTGTTTGACTGTGGTGGTGGTACACATGACGTTTCCGTATTGGAATTAGGTGACGGTGTATTTGAAGTTAAATCTACTGACGGTGACACACACTTAGGTGGTGATGACTTTGATAACGTAATCATCAACTGGTTGAACGAAGAATTCAAAAGTGAAAACAATGGCTTTGACTTGAAAAAAGATCCAATGGCATTGCAACGTTTGAAAGAAGCTGCTGAGAAAGCGAAAATTGAATTATCAAGCGCAACTTCTACTGAAATCAACTTGCCATATATCACTGCTGATGCAACTGGTCCAAAACACTTAGTTCGTTCATTATCACGCGCTAAATTTGAGGCTTTGGCAGCTGACTTGATCAAGAGAACAATTGCTCCTTGTGAGTCTGCATTGAAAAATGCTGGTTTCAGCAAATCTGATATTGACGAAATTATCTTAGTAGGTGGTTCTACTCGTATCCCTGCAATCGTTGAAGCTGTAAAAGCATTCTTCGGAAAAGAACCTTCTAAAGGTGTAAACCCTGATGAAGTTGTAGCTTTAGGTGCTGCTATCCAAGGTGGTGTATTGACAGGTGAAGTAAAAGACGTTTTATTATTGGATGTTACTCCACTTTCATTAGGTATTGAAACAATGGGTGGTGTGATGACTAAATTGATCGAAGCAAATACAACAATTCCAACTAAAAAATCGGAAACGTTCTCTACTGCTTCAGACAATCAGCCATCTGTAGAAATTCACATCTTACAAGGTGAGCGTCCTATGGCAACCCAAAACCGTACAATCGGCCGTTTCCATTTGAATGACATTCCACCAGCTCCTCGTGGCGTTCCTCAAATCGAAGTTACTTTTGATATTGATGCGAATGGTATCATCAAAGTATCGGCGAAAGATAAAGCTACTGGAAAAGAACAAAATATCCGTATCGAAGCATCTTCAGGTTTGTCTGACGACGAAATCAAACGCATGAAAGAAGAAGCTGAAGCAAATGCTGATGCTGACAAAAAAATGAAAGAAGAAGCTGACAAAGTAAATGCAGCTGACGCTTTAATCTTCTCAACTGAAAAACAATTGAAAGAATATGGCGATAAAATTTCAGCAGATAAAAAAGCGCCAATTGAAGCTGGCTTAACAAAATTAAAAGCTGCTTACGAAGCGAAAAACTTTGCTGATATCGACGCTGCTTCCGAAGAATTGCAAAATGCTTGGAATGCTGCCTCTGAAGAAATGTATGCTGCTTCTCAAGGTGGTGCACAACAACCTCAAGGTGATGCAGGTCAAGCTCAAGGTGGAAACCAAGGTGGTGATGATGTAACTGACGTAGATTACGAAGAAGTGAAGTAATCACTCCTCCTCATAAAAAAAGCTCCGGGATTAATCCTGGAGCTTTTTTTATGTCTATCATTTTCACTATCTCACTTCACATTCAACGAGATCCTGCTTATGGATTTCTAGCTACTTCTTATGCTTATAGTGACTTAATATTCCTTTGTCCAATGTCGCCCATATACCTGCTGGCATAGCCGCCTTCTTTAAGGCATTATTTGTCCAGGTATTGCAGGAATAAAACATGCTATAGGCTCCTTTTGCTTCATAAAAAGCGTCTGAGTCACCATACTGTGCGTCTGTTTTCACCAAAATAGTTTCCGCTTGATTTCGATCCAACGAATCTTCTATATACTTTATCAGATCCCGGTATTGGGATCTACTGATTTGATAAGCAAAACATAACTCATCCTGTTGAACCGAATTGTAATAGGTCACATGAATGGCAGACTCCCCCAATCCAAAGGCAGCAACAAAAGCCGTCGATGCTTTTAGATCCTTCCATTCTGGTGTATCCAAATAGAATCCTTTATCACCCCAACCGATACCCACATACCGATATCCGCTATGTTTCCCAACTGTATTCCCATAAGGAAATAGTTGCGACCAATCCATATCTTCGTTAACGACAGGCAATACAATATCGGTATGAATACCATTGGACTGAACAAAAACCTGAATCGTCTTCTCTTCGTCTATATTCTTCTTTGGAGCCGAAATCCTTGACAGACTGTATTCAGCAACAATATAGAGCACACAAAAAGACAACAATCCTAAAATAATATAACCAAACACCTTAAGAATTTTTTTCATCTAAGATCTATTTCCGCTCAATTAATCTAGCCCACAGGTCAAAAAAAACCTGTATTGCTTGACAATACAGGTTCAATATAAGCTATTTCTTTTAGCTCTTAAAATAACTTTTCAGGATATATTCCATCAGCTACTAATTTCGAAATCGATTCTTGTACGATAGGTTTATCTTCTTTATAAGTTACGCCAAACCATTTCGAAGACGTTGGGATCACTTTAAAATCAGCCAACTTATGTTTCACCATATAATCCGGTACGGAAGGAATGAAAAATTCTGCTTTTAAATTCTCCTTATTTTCCTCAACAAATGCAGGGAACATCGCCTGCGCCACTTCGAAAATCTTTGGTGTAAAACCCCAAAAATTCATCGAAACACGGGTTTTTGGATCTAGATCTGTTTCAACACCATTTTCTTCATAAACGATTTTACGATCGTCACCTTCACCTTTGTAGTATATATTTGTACGTTCAGTTACACTTTCCATGTGTCCAGAAGGGGTAACCTCACATACTCCGCGTGAAACATAACCATAATCAGACATGGTATTTCCTACCTGGAAGCCCATCAATGACATTTGCTCATCAGAGACTTCGGTTGTTAAGAATTGGGCCATTTTTTGAAAAGAATCCGAGCCATAGAAATCGTCTGCATTGATTACACAAAAAGGTTCATGCACTTTATCCTTAGCGCTCATCACCGCATGGGCAGTACCCCAAGGTTTAGTTCTTTCGATAACGTGGCTAACACCGAATTTCGTTAGGTCAAAATCTTGAAAAGCGTAATCTACTTCTATTTTACCTTTCAATTTTTCATCAAATACCGATTTCATCTTTTCCAGAAATTCTTCCCGGATAATGAATACAACTTTTCCAAATCCTGCGCGAATGGCATCGTAAATTGAATAGTCAATAATTGTCTCGCCGTGTGGGCCAAAACCGTCTACTTGTTTTAAAGAACCATACCGGCTAGCCATTCCTGCTGCCAAAATCAAAAGGGTTGGTTTACTCATATTTAAATTGCGTTAATAGAATTTTCTTTTCGTCCGCAAACTTAGCTAAATTTGCCCTTAAAAGCAAATCTAGCTAAGTTCAGCTCCACCTTCAAAGGTATAGTATTGAAACGAAAAGAATCAAAAAATTATTGTTATTTCTTTTTTAAGAATGCGTTTAATAAACCCGTCGCTAATTTACCCAAAAACTTAACGCCTTCCCGTGCTAAAGTCGTTGTCGCAGTTCGTTGTGCAGCCTCCAAAGGCGTCTGTCTTCTGGAAGAAGGCCGACTTGCCTTCTCTGCTTCTTTTTCCTGTGCCGCACGTTGTTGTTCCTGCTCCGCTGCCTGCATTCTTTCATCTATGATTTCAGCTGCAGAACGATTTTCTTGTCGCTCCTGGTATTTAGCTTTCAAATCAGACTGATTGATAATCTGGTTGATTGTTGCATCAGCTGCAGGCCCCATCACGGCACGTGCCGGTACCAAATGCGTAGCAACAACCTCTGTAGGAATACCTTTGTCATTCAATACGGTAATCAATGCCTGTCCCGTCCCCAAAGCGGTCAACACCTGATCAATTTCATAAAAATCAGATTTTGGATACGTTTTAACTGTCTTCTTTAAGTTTTCAGCATCATTGGGTGTAAAGGCACGCAATGCATGCTGTACCCGATTTCCCAATTGCGCCAATACAGACTCCGGCACATCGGTTGGAGACTGTGTACAGAAGAAAACACCAATCCCCTTCGAACGGATAAGACGAATAATCTGATCCACCTGTGTCAAAAAGGCTTTAGGAGCTCCGTTGAACAGCAGATGGGCTTCATCAAAGAAAAAGACCAGCTTCGGTTTATCCAGGTCGCCAACTTCGGGCATATTTTTAAACAATTGTGCCAACAAACTCAATAAGAATGTAGAATACAGTATGGGCTGATCCTGCACATCGGAAATATTCAACAGGCTAATCACGCCCCTACCATCTACTTTTTGAAACAAATCGTTGATATCAAACTCTTTCTCGCCAAAGATATGAGCCAAACCTTGCTGCTCCAGGGCGACGATCTTACGCAGGATAGTTCCTGAGCTGGCGGAACTAATCTTACCATAATCGCTTTTGATTTCTTCGCTACCGGGTCCTTCTGAAAGGTAGCTTAGCAGTTTTTTAGTATCTGAAAAATCGATCAATGGCATTTGATGATCTTGCGCATATTTAAACATCGCGGCCAATACCCCTGTTTGTGTTTCATTGAGCTCCAGGATCCGGCCCAGCAAGACCGGTCCGAAATCTTCTACGGTAATCCGCATAGGAATCCCCTTATTGCCAGAAAGTGAATACAGTTCAACGGGAAACGACGACGGCTCAAACGGCACCCCCACAGCGTTTCCCCGATCAATAAGGGCCTGATTGGTGACACCTGGTTCTGCTAAGCCTGATAGATCGCCTTTGACATCCAGCATAAATACAGGTACAGAGGCATCCGACAACTGTTCGGCGATCAATTGCAACGTACGCGTTTTACCGGTTCCGGTGGCCCCGGCAATAAGTCCGTGACGGTTCATCATTTTCAAGGCTAAATTCACTTTCGCTTCAGCCAAAATTTCACCATTGAGCATTCCCGCTCCCAGATAGATAAATGCTCCTTTGGGATTATAGGAGGCCTGGACCTTCTCAATAAATTGTTCTTTATTTGCCATATGAAAGGCTTAATATTTATAAATCAAAAAAAATTGAAAACTTTTCAAAAAATAATCTCTTCGTCACAATTTCGTGCCAAATTTTATTTTTAGTGCACTATTAATTTGAATTTAACATAGAATTACTATTTTTACGATGTAAAACAGTAAGATTAAAGGTAATAAAAAATGTTAAATAAGAGATTTAGATTTGTGGCAGCATTCCTTTGTGCTATCATCTTTTTCACAAAGATGGCCATTTCTATTTCGCCTATTTTTTCCAACAGCTTAGATCAAAGCACCATCTTACAAGTCGTTTTACAACTGGAAATCGAAAACAATAACGGTGCAAGTAACGATACACTTGAAACCGCCTCAAAATTTTTCAATACAAAAACAGAAGAACCTATTGTATTTGAAACCATTACCGTTGAGAACCAAGGAAAACAGAAGAATTATCTTAAAAATGAGAAAAGCATTTTAGCTTTCCATCCTACGGTTCCAACACCGCCTCCTAACTGTTAATACAGGCATCCCTGAGTTAGGGATGTATTTCCATCGACCCGCATGCAAAAGATAAAGCATGTGCGGTATCCTTGATTTTTCTGAAGTAACCTTATCTGCTTTAGCTTGGTTGAGTCTTATCGTTGAGCTTTCTCAGCAAGACGCTTTGTCAATGCTATTGAAGGTCATATGATATAACGATACAAAGCTACAGCTAGCTAAAGTTTGCCTGATGAAAACTTTATTTATAGATAAACACAAATTTTATGTTTGGAACTCGTACGTCGGCTTTTCTGAAACTATCGAAAAGAGACTTAAAATATGACTTCCCTGCTAGTGTTGTGGTGTTTTTGGTGGCACTTCCATTATGTTTGGGAATTGCAATGGCCTCTGGTGCGCCATTGTTTGCAGGATTATTGACTGGTGTAATTGGTGGAATCGTTGTCGCTTCAATCAGTAAATCACCACTCAGTGTAAGTGGGCCAGCTGCTGGCCTTACCGTTATTGTCTTAGGTGCTATTCAGAGCCTAGGTGCATATGAAACCTTTCTACTTGCCGTCGTGATCGCTGGTGTAGTACAGATCATTCTTGGCATATTAAAAGCCGGGATGATCGGCAATTATTTCCCTTCAGCGGTCATTGTAGGTATGCTTGCTGCGATCGGTATCACAATTATCATGAAGCAGATTCCTTTGGCATTGGGCTTAGTGGAAACACATGCCTTCGAAATGGACAATGGACATGGTATTGGCGCCTATTTTGATACGATCGCCTCTGCGATCAACTTTGGGGCATTAATCATCTGTGCACTATCATTGGCAATCCTAATCTTCTGGCCATCTATTCCAAAGCTTAATAAGGTTCCGGCCCCATTGGTTGTCGTGATTCTGGGCGTAAGCTTAGCTTATTTTTTCAACGGTTCAGCGCTTCAATTGCATGATAAACAATTTGTTTTGGTCCCTATTGTAGGTTCTTTTGCTGAATTCACAGGATTATTTACCCTACCGGACTTCACACAGATTGTCAACAAAGATGTGTGGATAGCTGCATTTACGATTGCAATTATTGCAAGTCTAGAAACCTTATTGAGTATCGAGGCGGTTGATAAAATAGACCCTTACAAAAGAAATACGCCAACCAACCGTGAACTCGTTGCACAAGGAATCGGTAACATGACCAGCGGACTTCTAGGTGGTCTACCCTTAACATCCGTTATCGTACGCTCATCAGCAAACGTCAATGCAGGTGGAAAAACGAGACAGTCTGCTATCATGCATGGTATGTGGCTATTGGTCGCTATGCTCGCTATCCCAACAATGCTGAATATGATTCCTTTAGCCTGTTTAGCGGCTATCCTTCTCCATACAGGGTATAAATTGGCTAAACCAAGTCTATTCACCTCAATGTACAAAAAAGGCTTAGATCAATTTATTCCATTTTTTGTCACCATTGTAGCGATCGTGTTTACCGACCTTCTTATGGGTGTAGGAATAGGTATTGTCGTGGCGACATTCTATATTTTGAGAGCAAATATGAAAAATGCTTTCAAATATAATGTTGAAAAAGACAATGAAGAAGATAAGGCCGTCATTACATTAGCGGAGGAAGTATCCTTTTTGAACAAGGTTCCGATCCAACAGAAATTATACAGCTTACCAAAATCTATCAGTAAGATCCGCATCGATGGAACATTCAGTAAATTTATAGACAAGGATGTCATCGAAGTCATAAAAGATTTTGAGCAGAACGCGAGAAGTAAGGGAAAAGACATCGAGCTTTTGCAGGTTGTCTATAAAAAACCCTCCTCATAAGGGAAAGGTTTTCCACGTATCGCGTAAGCCATTACCTTCCATCGTTCTACCATCAATCCTTGGTTGAAATAAGAGGAAGGATTATTGAACATCAAGAACAGATTTTCAATAAAAAATAAGTTGTTTGAAGTAAACAATGAATTTAGACATTTGTATTATTATAATAAAATCGAAACGATGCCTTTGGGCAAGAGTGAAATAAGAAGAATATGGAAAATAAAGATTTAAAAATAGGATTTGACAATATCATAAAGGGAAATAAAGAGTGGATGGAATTTGTAAAGAATGACGCTACGGGACGCTTCCAACAACTTGCTAAAGGTCAAAATCCGGAAATTCTTTGGATCGGTTGTGCAGATAGCCGTGTACCCGCAAATGAATTGACAGGTACAAAGCCAGGGGAGGTTTTCGTTCACCGTAATATTGCCAACATGGTTATTCACTCGGATATGAGTATGCTTTCCGTATTAGACTATGCCGTGAATGTGCTGAAAGTAAAACATGTGATTATCGCTGGTCACTATGGCTGCGGTGGTGTTGCGGCTTCTTTAAGCCGTAAGCAGTATGGTATTATTGACAACTGGTTGGGCCATATCAAGGATGTCTATCGCTTACATAGCGCAGAGATCGATGCGATCCAGGAACATGATAAAAAAGTAAATCGCTTAATCGAGCTCAACGTACAAGAACAGGTTTTCAATCTTTGTGCGACGTCGATTATCCAAAACGCATGGAAAGAGCGTAATGATCTTGCGGTACATGGAATGATTATCAATATCGGCACGGGAGAATTGATCGATCAACATTGTACCTTTACCAATAATGATGAGCTAGGTGAAGTCTTCGCTTATAAATAGAGTAGTAATAAAAATCGGTAAAAAGGGACGAAATTTCGTCCCTTTTTTATTTCATATCCCAACGTTATTAAGTCTCTCCATTCCAACAGATACAGCTGGCATATTCAACCACTCATGCTAAGCCGAATATCTACGATCTGCTAGCTAATATTTCACGGCGAATAATTAACTTTGTATTATGAGTGAAGAAAAATCATTAAATTTTATCGAGGAAATTGTCGAAGAGGATCTTCGTACAGGGAAGCATGGCGGACGTGTATTGACACGTTTTCCTCCTGAGCCAAATGGTTACCTCCACATTGGTCACGCCAAATCCATCTGCTTGAATTTTGGATTAGCACAGCAGTATAATGGCAAGACTAATCTACGTTTTGATGACACTAACCCTGTCACTGAGGACACTGAGTATGTTGAAAGTATCAAGAAAGATATTCAATGGCTTGGATTCCAGTGGGCAGAGGAATTATATACTTCAGATTATTTCGAGACACTATATAGTTATGCCGTTGATCTAATTAAAAAAGGTCTAGCTTATGTCGACGACAGTACTGCTGAAGAAATTGCAGCAGCAAAAGGTACCCCAACAGAACCGGGTGTTCCAACTCCCTATCGCGATAGGTCTATTGAGGAAAATCTAACCTTATTCGCGGCTATGCGTGCCGGTAAATACCAAGATGGTGAAAAAGTGCTACGCGCAAAGATTGATTTAGCTAGCCCGAATATGCATTTGCGTGATCCTTTGTTATACCGCATCAAACATGCACATCACCACAGAACAGGGAATCAATGGTGTATCTACCCAATGTATGATTTTGCGCATGGACAATCAGATTCCATTGAGAAAATTACACATTCGATCTGTACGTTGGAATTTATTCCACACCGTCCACTTTATGATTGGTGTATTGATAAATTAGAGATTTTCCCTTCCAAACAATACGAATTTGCACGTTTGAATATGACTTATACCGTCATGAGTAAACGTAAATTGCTGCAGTTGGTCAATGAGAAGTTTGTTGAAAGCTGGGACGACCCGCGTATGCCTACGATCTCAGGATTGCGCAGAAGAGGGTATACACCTGCAAGTATCCGCAACTTCTGTGAAAAAATCGGTGTTCAAAAACGGGAAAACATGATCGATGTCAGCCTTTTGGAATTTTGTATCCGTGAGGATCTCAACAAAACGGCATGGCGCAGAATGGCTGTTCTTGATCCGATCAAATTGGTGATCACAAACTATCCTGATGGTCAGGTCGAGGATCTTGTTGGCGAGAACAATCCAGAAGTCGAAGGTGGTGAAGGTTCACGCTCTATTCCATTTTCAAAAGAGCTCTGGATAGAGCGCGATGATTTTATGGAAGATGCACCAAAAAAATTCTTCCGTTTAGGCCCTGGGCTTTCCGTACGTTTGAAACATGCTTACATCGTCACCTGTCATGATTTTGTGAAAGATGAAAACGGCAATGTAACGGAAGTTCATTGTACGTATGTTCCAAACTCAAAATCAGGAGAAGACACTTCGGGATTAAAAGTAAAAGGAACAATCCACTGGATCTCGGTTCCACATGCAAAAGAAGCCGAAGTGAGATTGTACGACAGATTGTTCAATGATGAAAATCCTGCTGCTGCAGAAGATTTTAAAGCATCGATAAATCCTGAAAGCCTACATATTATTGAACGTGCTTACATTGAACCGGATCTTGCAAATGCAACCCCGGGGAAAGGATATCAGTTTATACGATTGGGGTATTTTACCTTAGATACACATTCAACTCCAGCTCATTTAGTCTTTAACCGTACGGTTACATTAAAAGACTCTTGGGGTAAGGAAGTAAAGAAAAACGCGTAAAACCGTAACCTATAAAAAGAAGAGGTTGGAAGTGATTCCAACCTCTTCTTTTTATGGTGTATTCTTATCCCCAATATTCTCCAACATGCCGGATTTATATCCCCATTAATCTTGCTAAACTACAGCTCTGTCAACCTCTTGAAACATCAGCGCTCATAGCATAAAGCTTCGCAAAGAATCCACTCCTGCTCGAAAATGACCACCTTTTATCAGGTTAGCCCGTTCTCAATCCAGATAACTGCTTGAAAACTGCCTGCTCTTTTACTTTCTTCGAACTGAAAAACTACAAGAGACGATTTATGCCCTCCCGTACTTCTCTTTTTTTACAGCAGTAATTTATAAAGGTACATCATCTGCAATAAGAAAAACATCGTATCATTCATTTTTCAACCTGATTATCGTCACTCTTTTGCCGTGATTTTAGCAATAGTTTTACAGCAAACAAAATACCCTTAATGATATGAAAAAGCTACTTTTAATTGCACTAACACTCACTCTAGGCGCACTAAGTTTACAGGCACAAACAATCCCTAATCAACGCTGGCAAATGAGACTCAGAGGTGTGACAGTCATGCCAAACGAATCGGCCAATATTAATACCATAGGCGGAGACGTCGACATCAATACGAAATTTATCCCTGAACTGGACTTCACCTATTTCTTCACAAAAAACATTGCTGCGGAATTGATCCTTGGGACTACAAAACATAAAGTTAATACAACCGGTTCAAATTTAACTGCCATTGGTGGTAGTTCATCCAGCAATGTCGATCTTGGCAGTGTATGGCTCCTTCCACCCACACTGACAGCTCAGTATCATTTCTTCCCCGATGGTGCCATTAAACCTTATGTAGGTGCAGGAATAAATTATACAATATTCTATAGCGTCAACGCGGGACAAACGGTAAAAAATGTAAAATACGATAATGCTTTCGGTTTTGCGACTCAACTGGGAATTGATTTTAAGCTATCTGAAAAATATTTCGTGAATTTGGATGCGAAGTACATTCTTTTAAAAACCGATGTCAATGTTGATGCATCAAATCTTGCACCTAACTTATCCATACCGGCAAAAGTTGACATCAATCCCTTCCTGCTCGGCTTTGGTGTCGGCATGAAATTCTAATCATTTGGCTCATTCCCTATCCTATATGTATCGAGGCCTCTTCCAATATTTTAGAAGAGGCCTCATCTGGTTTTTTTACCTCAAGTATAGCAGTCAATTTACCGTTTAGGCAGACCGCGTAAATTTGGTTCAGTGTGTCATCAAAATTATTCTACTCCGTACCAATTTTGATATTGCTGTCTCAAGCGCTCAACACGTGCCAATCGCTTGGTATCTTTTGCTTCCAATAAAATAGCCTTATACCGGTCTACAGAGTCCAAACCGGTCTGAATATCATTCCACTCGAAGCTCAGGTTTTTCTTATCCGACACCAACTGATGTAGATACTCCATATTTTCAGCCACATAATCAAGGTTTCGGTCCATCATCCTGTTGGCTAGCTGAGGTTGTCCCGAACGATATAGACTATCGATAATATCGGCATAATTGATGGCATCCGACATCGCATATACGCGATCTGGTAATTGATCGTATGCTTTTTTTGCTACTTCCCCAGCTTGTTTGACCTGACCATTGGCCAAGAGCATCCGGGCGGCTTTTCCAAATATATCACGGGCGTACATACTTGTAAAGCGAAACGAATCTGTATCTAAATACTGTGCATTTTTAACATTGCCCCAATGATACGTATGCATAATATTGTTATATAATGCTTCCATGTTAACTAGCCCGGCCTGCTCATTTCGTTTTCCTGTCGACTGATCTGTAGCAGCGACGGGCATCAATCGGGAAGTAAAGCCTTCATTGACCAGGTATTTATCCAGGCCCAATTTAATGTCACTTGGCAGCATGTTCGAAAAATATATTGGTCTGTCCCAATGGTTATTTTCAAGCACCGATAACAAGGTTAAATCCGCCCTGGTCAGATGATCATTCGGAATTTCCCATTCCATTGCAGAAACAATAGCGCCCTGAAAATAAGCTGGAACCGCTTTTTTCTTAACCACCTCCTCTTTATCAATGCGCAATTGGACCTTCTTGGAAGGGAAATAGTTTTCCATATCACCGGAATTCAACTGAACTTTATACTCGGGATCATCCGATGTGACAAACTGTAATAGTTGCTGTATATCTACCGCATTGTCAAGTTGTCTATCCACAAAAGGGATATAATCACGAACGCCTTTTTTCGTCTTTTCAGCTGGGATCGTCACGGGAAGACCTGCCGCTTGATACGTCGGCTGCTTGGCCTGTTGCATATACCAATCGCCAGTCAGATAACTTAATACCACAACCCGAACATCCGGACGTACTCCTTCCACTTCTTGCAAATACCATACAGGAAATGTATCATGATCTCCATAGGTAAATAGAATAGCATTTGGAGCACAGGATTCTAAATAATTACGTGCCATGTCCCTTGCCAGCGATTTTTCAGAACGATTATGATCATCCCAATTTTGATGGGCCAAAATAATGGGACCGCCCAATAAAGCGAAAGAAATACCTGTCGCTAACGCATACCTTGTTTGTACAAAACGGTTGAGAAACCGAACAAATGCTATTGCTCCCAGTCCGATCCAGATCGCAAACGCATAAAAAGATCCTACGTAAGCATAATCTCGTTCCCGAGGTTGCATAGGAGTTTGGTTGAGATAAACAACGATCGCTATTCCCGTAAACACAAACAGTAAGGTCAAGACCAAGGTATAAGGTTTATTGTTCCGGTACAACCAGATCGCTCCGGCTATTCCCAGTAGCAGTGGAAGGAAAAAATAGGTATTCCGGCTCGGGTCATGCTTCTGTGATTGGGATATTTTATCTTGCCCCCCCAAACGCCAATTATCCAATGGTTTAATCCCCGACAACCAGTTGCCGTCACTATAGGTCCCATACCCCTGCCTGTCATTCTGTCTACCGACAAAATTCCACAAGAAATATCGGGTATACATATCGCCCAGTTGAAAATTAAAAAAGAACTTAAAATTATCAGAGAATTGTGGCTGCTGCCCCTCCTTCAAATTGAGGTAACTCCTATAATAAGCTTGATGGGCTCCATCTTGACTATATATGCGGGGAAAGAAAGTTTCCTTATCAAACGTATACTTATCGACCTGACTAAAAGGAATATAACCTGATTCATCTTTGCGATAACCGGTTTTACTCTCGACACCAACGACCTGTGAATCATAATTGGGTCCTTTGAGTAAAGGTTCCCGGATATATTGCTCCCGGCTCAGATAACCCAAAAAAGAAAACACATTGTCTGGCGCATTATTGTTTAACGAGGGATTCGCTTTTCCACGGATCAAAACCATGGTATAGGAGCTATACCCAAATAGAATAAAACAAAAGACCAGTAGTCCGGTATGGAGTGTATATTGCTGCTTTTTATAAGAATAATATAGGCCATAAATGAGGAAGCCCCCCAACAGCAGACACATGAAGAAGATGCCTGAGCCAAAGCCCAAACCTAGCGAGTTTACAAATAAGAGATCCACTTTAGCAGCTAGACCGACCAACCATTGAATAATTCCCCACAAAACGGCCCCCAAGATCAGCACTCCTACCAGGAAAGCTTTTACTGTACCTTTCGCATTAACCTGTCCTGCTCTTCTGAAATAGACAACCATCGCTATAGCCGGGATTGCCAACAGATTTAATAGGTGCACTCCGATTGAAAGGCCCATAACAAAAGCAATAAAAACCAGCCAACGATCGCTACCTTCTTCATCTGCACGCACTTCCCACTTTAAAATTGCCCAAAAAACAATCGCTGTACACAATGAAGACATCGCATATACCTCAGATTCAACAGCCGAATACCAGAATGAATCACTGAAGCAGAAAGCCATTGCACCAACTAAACCCGCAGCAAAAATTTGGAAATAATTCGATAATTGAACTTTCTCTTGCCTGTTGAGTATCCTTTTGGCAATTGCTGTTATCGTCCAGAATAAAAATGTAACAGTAAGCCCACTGCAGATTGCGGATCCAATATTCATCCAATAGGCAATTTTACCTGCATTACCAAAAGCCAGGTTGGAAAATATATTCTGAATAAGAAGAAATAATGGTGCTCCCGGTTGGTGTGCCACTTCTAGCTTGTAGGCACAGGCAATAAATTCACCACAATCCCACCAGCTTACCGTCTTTTCAACGGTGGCGATATATACACATGTAGCAATTAGTCCGCAAGCAAAGCCGAGTAGAGAATTTAATCTAGTGTACTTCATAAGGTCAATTTGGTCTATTGTTAAAATCCTTTTTAGCACTTTAAGTTAAAAAGTTATCCTGACTCCAATAAGTTAATTAACACTATTTAACACAAGTATCTGACTATAAACAGGCTACTCAACCCTGAATATAGAGACCGACCTAAACCACACTATCGAAATTATGGACTTATTTCGGGCTTTCACAACTAATATTACAATAAAAAAAGGAAGCTTATTGGCTCCCTTTTCGTATTATTTTTATGAGTTAGGCTAGTTTTTCAACAATTTTCTTTGTTGGACCAGGATTACTCATCGTATAGAAATGTAATACCGGAGCGCCAAATTTAATCAGCTCCTGACATTGTTGCACCAACCACTCCTCACCGACTTGTCTGACGTCGGCATTCGTTTTACATGCTGAAACAGCATCGCTCAGTTCCTCCGGAATATCTAAATGAAATATCCTTGGTAAGGTCACCAACTGCTTTTTCGTTGTCAATGGTTTTAATCCTGGAATAATAGGCACATGGATTCCATTGTCTCTACATTTTGTTACAAACTCTTTGTATTTTTCAACATTAAAGAACATCTGAGTCACAATAAACTCTGCTCCCATATCGACTTTTTGTTTCAGATATTTAAAATCAGTATTGAAATTTGGCGATTCAAAATGCTTTTCGGGATATCCCGCTACTCCGATGCAAAAATCAGTCTTTTCCGATGTGATAATGTCTTCATGCAAATACTTTCCTTTATTCATATCAGTTACCTGTTCCAATAGGTCTGTTGCAAAAGCATGTCCACCATCGCTCGGTATGAAATCGGCATCGCCTTTACGTGCATCTCCCCGCAATACCAAGACGTTATCTATCCCCAGGAAGTTCAAATCGATCAGGGCATTTTCAGTTTCCTCTTTTGTAAAACCACCACATATCAAATGGGGCACCGCATCTACTTTATATTTATTCATGATTGCAGCACATATCGCCACTGTCCCAGGACGTTTACGATAGGAAACGCGTTCCAGTAATCCACTCGCATGCTCTTTATAGATATAATCTTCCCGATGGTAGGTTACGTCGATAAAAGGAGGTTTAAACTCCATCAGTTCATCCATGGTTTTAAAAATACTTTGGATGCCCTGCCCTTTTGCCGGTGGCAATAGCTCAAAAGAAAACAATGTTTTTCCTTTGGCATTCTGGATATGATCGATAATCTTCATTAAAAAACTGTTTTTAGTTTGGTTGGCTTACATCGAAACGCACAAGTCGAGGAATCGTTTATCTACATGTAACTTATCTTTCCCACATGGAGTAGGGTAGAATTTAGCACCTTGAACAATACAGGTTGCTAAGGCTTCAACGGGTCTAGTCCCTCGGCCTTTCTCTATAAGCGTTGCTAATATCGTTTTAAAAAATCAAAAGACAAAAATATTTTTTCGAAAAGGCAAAAATAGCGGCAAAAAGACTGCAATAAATGCGGCTTCAGGTTTATTCCCAGTCAACAACAGGAATTTACGCTCCACCAAAAGTAAAAGACTTAAAAAAACAGATAAAATTAACGATCGAGGATCATCGACAGCGAAGATATTGACTATGCCACAACAGGATTGGCTAAAGATTCGCTGCCAGGGAATTCCGTAGATTTTTGAGATAAAATGTGATCAATAAGAGTCCTGTAACATGGTACTCCTCTTTCGATCCAAATTTAAAACCATCAAATAAATATTGATAGGCGACTAATGCATTTTTTTCGTTGTAAAATAATTCCTTCCAAGAATCGGGAACATCTGCCCATGCCTTGAGCACAATGCCATTCTCAGCATAAATAATGGGTGATTCAACACCATCCATTCGATAATCGTGATGTGTACCAGAACTTGATATGTGTTGGAAATAAGCGATAGAATAATCTACAAAATTCAATGCCCTAGCTTTTATCTCCTTTTCACTTTCTGATTTTACAGGGGCATTTCGCCATAGATTCACTTGGCTATCAAATTTGCTGGGGGTCTCCCGGATAGGGGTTTTATCTAACGCAAAGTTGATATAAAGTCTTTCGCTAGTGGGTATACGTGCTGAGCTAAACTGTGAAAAATCACCTCTCAGCTGAACAAAATCGCTTTTTACCTTAATAATATCTAATGCGAGGCTACCTTTTTTCTCATCGGTCAATTCTAATCGATCGCCGTTGAATCTATACTTACCGAAGAGTAAGATATCATCGATCGCCATGACAAACTTGTCTTTATCATGGAGAGAGAGAAAGGACCGATATATCGTAGGATCATTACCATAGGTATCTGCCTCGACATTTTGGGGTGATTCTCTTTTTACTTTATGATACTCTTCATTTGAATAGCCCAATATCATTTGGTAATTGCCTTCAGGAAAGTCCTTTTTCTTCCCAAAGAAAGCACAAGAAGACAACGAGAATACGAATAGCAGCAGTAATAACGGTTTCAAAATCAATCAATAATTATGGCCAGTAATAATATACAGACCAAGATAAGAAATTACTGCAATAGTTCGTATACTGCTATTTATTTGAATAAGCTCGGGGATATGCTTATTCTTTATAAAGATCCACCAAGCCTTCTGGCAATTCAACTTCAATGATCTCCTCTTCGCCATCGATTCCTAAGATCAAATCATCAGACAACGGGAACATCAGTTCTTTACCGTCCATATTTACCGAGGCGACAAATTGTTGTGGAAATTCCTGGACATCTGTTATTTGCCCCAGTTCACCATGGTTTTCATCAATCACTAAAAAACCGATTAAATCAGTATATCTAAAATCATCTGGATCGCGCTCGGGCATCTTATCATTGGAAAGATATAGCTTTTTACGGACAAGTACTTGAGCCTTATCGATATGATCCACATCCTCAAATGTCACATACGCTGTACTATTTTTTTGAAATTTAATGGTATCAACAAAATAAGGAACAAGCTTTTTGTTCACTTCCACAAAGACAACATCGATATTCAAACTCTCGTATTCCTCGAATTCAAAAAACAGTTGTACTTCTCCTTTAAGACCTCTTGTTTTACTGATGTAACCGATGTAAAAGCTTTGATCAATAGTCATATATTTCGTATTTAGCGATTAGCTGTGAGACATGATTTGGCAAACCATTAGCCTATTGGCTGTTTCAAAAAAAGCCGGCTCAAGATTGAGTCGGCTTTCTCGAATACTTTATGAAAGAATTAACCTTCAGTTTCTTCTGATGCAGGAGCTTCAGTCTCCTCAGCAGCAGTTTCTTCCGCTACAGGAGCATTTTTAGCAGCTACAGCAGCAGCTTTTTCTTCTTTTTTCTTAGCTTCAGCAGCTAAAGCAGCTTTTCTAGTTTCAGCTTTAGTTTGTGCTAAACCATCTTTTTTACCAGTGATTCTTGCATCATTAGCTTCAGTCCAAGCTGTAAATTTAGCTTCAGCAGCAGCTTCATCAAAAGCACCTTTTTTCACACCACCTTGCAAGTGTTTTTTGTAAAGAACACCTTTGTAAGAAAGGATAGCGCGAGCAGTGTCAGTTGGTTGAGCACCTTTATTCATCCAATCCAAAGCTTTTTCAAAATCCAAAACGATAGTTGCTGGATTTGTGTTTGGGTTGTAAGAACCAATACGTTCGATGAATTTACCGTCACGTGGAGCGCGAGAATCCGCTACGACTACGTGGTAAAAAGGACGTCCTTTTTTACCGTGTCTTTGCAATCTGATTTTAGTTGCCATTCTTTAATTTTATTTTATGTATTCAACATATCCCCCGAGCTTCATACTAGAGGGGATGCAAAGATAGTTATTTTTTTTTAATCATCATTATAATTTAATAAAACTTCACTGAAAACGACAGGGTTAGCTGTTTTCAACAAGCTCTTTCAAGCGTAACACCTACCCCTTAGACCTTCGTCTTTTCTTGCTTCCATACAGCATCTACAACGAACTTTTCAAAAATCAAGGCACTAAACAGCTCCTTTATTCAAAAGGACATCTTTACCAAATGTAAACAGGATGAACGGTTTGGGTACAGTACCTTCGAAATAGTCATCGACATTTTTGCCAATTCACTTTTTACTTTCTACCTTCATTCTATGAAATCTGTTGCGCCATTAAAAATACTAAAAGCTTCAGCCGGTTCGGGAAAAACCTTTAGCTTGACTTTACACTATCTCACACTCCTACTCTCCAACGAGAATAGCTATAAGGAGATTTTGGCGGTGACATTCACCAATAAGGCAACCGCCGAGATGAAGGAACGCATCCTCTCGGTGCTCCATGGCTTGGCAACAGGCAATCGTACCCCTAAAATTGAAGATTTCAGAAAGCTTTTACTCCAGCAGCAGCCAGATTGGAATCCGCATCTGGTACAAGAGAAAGCTTTTCGGGTTTATCGACGTATCCTACACGACTACAGTCATTTTACCATAAGTACAATTGATGGTTTTTCCCAAAAAGTCATTCGCGCATTTACCTATGAACTCAATCTTGATGCTGCTTATAAGATTGAAATGAATGTCAATAAAGTGAAAAATGACCTTACAGTCATGCTTAATCAATTGCTGGATGAACGACCCGACCTACTGGATTGGATTATCGCTTATGCGGAAAAGAAAATAGCAAAAAATGAAAATTGGAACTACCGCCAACAATTAATGGGTTTGGCAAGTCTTATTTTCTCTGAAAATTTTCAGGAATTTGATGGCTACATCAATTCTGCCAATCCAAAGGAAGTTTTTAATCTTCTCAATCAGGAAGTTGAACAGAAGATAAACTCCTTCACGGAAGCGCTCTCCATGACAATTGAAGCCTTTAGTGAAACATTTAAGAATTTTAATATCTCCGAAAGTGACCTGAAAGGTAAATCGCGCAATAAAATAATCTCCGCTAGCAAAACCAATAAAAAAACGGAAAAGCTAAGCGCTTCCGAAATTGCCAAGGTACTGGAAAAGTATATCCAGTTGATCGACAATGAAGATGCTTTTACAGATAGTGACAAAAATATACGTCATGATCTTATCGCCGCACTCGGGCCCATTCTGGCATCGTTCCAAAAGCTACACGATAATCTATCGGCTTACATTGCTTATCAAGCGGTACAAAGTAATCTCTATTACCTACGCCTGCTCAAGGAAATGAGCGATTTACTGACGCAATGGCGGCGGGACAATGGTGCTCAATTAATCTCCGACTCGCAGATTTTATTAAACAAACTCGGACTTGATGAAAATAGCGATCCAACATTTATCTGGGAGAAGATCGGCAATCGATTTAACTACTTTTTGTTTGACGAATTTCAGGATACTTCGCGTATTCAGTGGAAAAACTATAGTCCGCTATTGATCAATGCATTGGCAGATGCCAAAGGCACAATCAGCGAACACCTGATCGTTGGGGATGTCAAACAGAGTATCTATCGCTGGCGGAATGGGGATTGGCGTATACTCCTGCAACAGGTAGAACAACAGGTTGGTCATACCTTTCACTTAGACGAGGATAGCAAAACCACCTTTATCGAAAACGGAAGCCTCGACACCAATTTTAGAAGTCTTCCAAATATCATCCATTTAAACAATTACCTCTTTAGCAGTATTCCCCAACATCTGCAACAGGTACTGAATGAAAAAGTATTCGAAAGCCTCGATGAAGAAGGTAAACAATGGTGGATTTCTGCTGGCAATGACAATATGCTGGTCAAAGCTTATGAAAACAGCCAACAGGAAGTACCTGAACATAAAAAAGGGAAACTTGACCAATTAGGATCTATTGAAATCTCCTACATTCCTGTCACTGATGGACGCTACAGAAGAAATCAGGTTATTGAAGAATCGTTACTACAACTATGTCAAAAAATAGGCGACTGGCTCGGTAGCGGACGATATCAGGCGCAGCAGATCGGCATCCTGGTACGGAGTAATGTGCAGGCTAAATTGGTCATCCAAAAGCTCATGGACTTCAAAAAAGAGCAGCAACTTACATTTGAAGTGATATCTGGTGATGCTTTATCCTTAGCGAGCAATGATGCTGTACTATTATTGATCGAGACGTTGAAGGCTTTAGTCTATAATTCAGATAAACATACCATCCATAAAGCAAAGATGGTCTATCTCTACCAGCATATTCAAAATAAGACAATCGATCAGAATGCATGGTTAAAATTTGCGAGCAATGACATCCGCGCACTTAAAGATTATCTCCCTGAGGCGCTGATTGACTCGTGGGAAATGGCACAGAAACAGCCTTTAGTTCATTTAATTGAAAAACTCATTGAAATCTACGGTTTCACAACCACAGACAATATCCACCTCCCTTACCTCCTCGCATTCAAAGATATGATCTCAGCTTTCTCCACCAATGGCGAACGTGGCATTATACAGTTCCTGGAGTTTTGGGAAGAAGATGGCAACCGGGCGGTGCTCCCTTCCAACGGAGAAATTAATGCGATCGAGGTAACAACAATCCACAAATCAAAAGGTCTAGCCTATGACGTTGTGATGATTCCATTCTGTTCCTGGGATCTCGATGGCATGATCAATGGCGATTTTTGGATAGAGACCTCGGATACTCCTTTTGCCCAATTGGGAAAAATTCCAATAAAATATACATCTACAGTCGGCAAATCTGTATTTTTCAAGCAATATTTTGAAGAGATGCTGTTCAACTACATGGATGCACTCAACACATTCTATGTAGCAACAACACGTGCTGTTGAACACCTCTATATTACGGCACCTTCCTTTAAAGAATCTGTTGACAAAAAAACAGGTGAAATTACAGGATATGATATTAAAGACGAATATATCAGCGATGTGCTCTATCAAGTCTTGGATAGCCCGATAGCTCCGTTTGCACTGGAGGAAAAAGGTGTACACATCGATCAAACGATCGAACAAAAAAAACATCAGACTCAAAAAGACAATATTATTTCCCTTCGCCATTACCCCATTTCCAAAGAATTGGAAATGGCCTTAGAAAAATCGAGTACACGTAACATCAATGATATTATGATGCTGGAGAAAGCCGCGCAGTACGGTATATTGGCCCACGATATTATGGCTCAAATTTCAAAGGAAGAAGACATCCATAAACTGGTACGCCAACTGATCCAGGAAGGAATCCTTTCCAAAGAGGAAGAGCCTTTTCTCATGCAGGAGATCAATCAGATCTGGAAGCACCCCATGATCAATAAATGGCTCACCGGAAACTATAAAATCTGGAATGAAGCAAGCATTATTACCGCCAAGGGTGAGACCATTCGTCCCGATAAAGTCTTCACCTCCGTGGAAGAAACAATCGTTCTGGATTTTAAATTCACACAGACAGACTATATTGGGCACAAGTATCAAGTCGACAACTATAAAAAGAATTTGGAGAACCTTGGCTATAACAACGTTAAAGCCTATCTCTATTATGCGAAATCAAATCAATTAACTGAAGTAAAATAATAGCACGATGCAGACAGCCTTTCTAAAATTAGTAGCAGCAGACATTCAAAAACGTTTTGGAAACGATCTGAGTGAAATTGCCATCGTGTTTAATAATAAACGGCCGATTACCTACCTCAAAAAACATCTTGCCGAAGTGTATGGTCAGGCGATCTGGTCGCCGCAGTTTTTTACGATTCAGGAATTTTTCAGACTTTCGACCGATGATACCGAAGCCAGTCCTTTAACCCAATTTTTTCATCTGTTTAATATTCATAATGAGTTATTGGTAGCTGAGGGCAAGCAACCAGAAACGCTGGAAGAGTTCTATCCCATTGCCGAAATTATATTGAGTGACTTTGGTCAACTGGATTATGATCTCGTTCCCATCGAGCAGATCTATCTAGAACTTTATGACAATACCAAAATCGACATTGCTTTTCAACATCTCACGCAAGAACAGCAAGGGTTTATCCGTCAATTTTGGCAGTCCTTTTCTATTGCGGGGCATAGTGGAGTACAAGAGCGCTTTCTTCAACTTTGGAAAAGACTGCCCGTATTATATGATCGGTTCAAAGAAAAGCTCAAAACAGAAGGACAAACCAACTATCCAACAATCTACCGTGATCTGGTTGATGGCAAGGCTACGAATCAGCAGTTTGCATCTTCCTTTCAGCATATCCTTTTTGTCGGTTTCAATGCTTTAAATAAAGCCGAGGCAAAATTATTTAAACAATGGCAGGACAAAGGCAGCGCACTATTCTACTTTGATGCCGATGCCTATTACCTGGAGGACACTATGCAGGAGGCGGGACTTTTTATCCGTCGAAATATTTTTCAAACAGGTTTGATCAATGCCCTTGGCGATAGCCCGAACATTATAGGCAATAGAACCTCAACCGTAAATCTATATGCCAGCACCGGAAAAATCAGCCAAACAAAATTGCTCTATGATATCCTCGAACAGCACCATAACATGGAACAGACCTCTGCCATTCTTCTAGCAGATGAAAACCTACTGGTTCCTTTGCTACAGAGTCTACCCGATGTCAACCCCAACATCACAACGGGATATCCACTGACGCAGTCTCCCATTTTCGGCATCCTGGACCTATGGATGGATGTTCATTTGGAGATATCACAGTTCAAGAGACGGAAGATTCCTTATCAGGTCATAGAGACCTTTATCAACCATCCGCTCAGCATGGTTTCTTTGGCAGATAAACTTCAGATCCAAAAAGAGATTGCCGACAAACAGCTCTTTGAGATCGCATTTGAGGAACTTCATCTCAAAAGCTCCCTGCCTCAGTTTTTTGTGCCAATCGAAAATTCTGCACATTTGATCCCTGCGCTCATTCTGATCGTCGATGACCTATTGCATAGCATCTCTTCTCAGGAGCGCATCCGCCAAATTGACAACAACCTCTTGATCGAAACAAAGAAAACGTTAAATCAGCTGCTACTGGGCTTTGAAACAGTTGCGCCCTTAAGCATCAGCTTCCAGATTGGCTTGATTAAAAAAGCAATCGCCCCAATAAATTCGGCGATAGAAGGAGATCCCCTAGAAGGAATTCAGATTATGGGACTCTTGGAGAGTCGTTGTTTAAATTTTGACAACGTATATATTTTAGGAGCAAATGAAGGCATTCTACCAAAGACGTCCAATTCACCTACCTTTATACCCAATAGTCTAAGAAGCGCTTATGGCCTTCCCATATTGGAGAATCAGGATGCCCTGTCAGCTTATTTATTCTATCGCCATTTTCAATACAGTGAAGGAATACATATTTTCTACAATGGCTTAGTGGACGAAAGCTCTACCGGCGAAGAAAGTCGCTTTATCAAACAGCTGGAGTTTGAAAGTAAATTTCAGTTTGACCGAAAAATTCAACAACAGACCATCCAATTTTCCGATAAAGCGCAAGAGATTGTCATAGAGAAACGTGGTGAAGTCTGGGAAAAGATGTATCAGGATTTTATCGTCAACCAGAAAAGGATATCTGCAACGGCTCTAACAACTTACCTGCAATCCCCGCTACAGTTTTTTTTAAAACATATTGCCGGCATCAAAGAACCGCCTTCAATCTCTCAGGAATTTGAGATGAATAAACTGGGAACTGTCATCCATAATGTCATGGAGAAGATATTCCTACCTTTCAAGGGCCAACAGGACTTTACACCGACAACTGTCTTTCGGCACGAGATAGACAAAATAGAAGCACAGGTGATTCGTGAAATAGGCCTGCAATATCAGATCGAATTAAAGACAACACATGATTTAAACAGCCTGCAGCGGATCATGCTGAAGATTGCCTGCGAGTATGTCAAGATGTATCTTGAATATGACATCAACAACTACAAAGCATTTCGGATTATTGAACTCGAGAATGACCACGATTATGTACTGCCCTTTCCTATTGAGATCAATGGAGAAGAACAACAGGTCACACTTTACGGCATCATTGACCGTGTAGATGAGGTCGTAACACACGACGATCGTATTATCAGTAGAATTGTCGATTACAAAACAGGTGGAGACTCGATCATATTCAAAGAAATCGACCAGGTATTTGCGCCAAATACCGAAAATAAAGCAATGGTGCAGACGCTATTCTATGCCTATGTATTTGAACAAAAGACAGGAAGAAAACAACTCGAGCCCCATCTCTATGTCGCCCGTAAAATGCGGGAAGAAGGGACATTATTCAGTGGTAAAGAGGGAATATTGACTGATGAATTCCTTGCTTTCCAGAAAGAAAATTTTGTCAGATTTATGCGAGATATTCTTCAGGAAATCTTTAACCCTGATCTCCCATTTCGGCATAACCCGGACTCAATGATTTACCCAAGCGACCCTTATACATTATTCTATCGGGAAGCTAGCAAATGGGGCGATGCAGAAGAATGAATATAGCAAAGACTTTAAGGAGAGGTCAAACGAAATGCTGTACAAAAAATACATTCTAAAAACAAAAGGGGACATTTTACTGTCCCCTTTCTATATTAACGTTTATTTCTTTTAATTGCATTATTGGCTCGACGTTTTGCTGTATTAATTTTATAATGGAACCAATGGTCTTTGAAGATCTTTCGCATCGTATTGTCAAAATGCCTTGTGATAAACAGATTACGCGCCCCCTGCAATTTCTCGCTGATCGAATTTGCTAAAGCCCTAACAGAAATCGAATAGCCTTCTGTCTCATATTGAATATAATGCCACCAACCTGCCGGCATATATAAGGTCTCTCCAGGATGAATAACCGCTTCATAACCATCTAAGTACTTAATCCCGGGATATTCCTCTTCACTACTATATTTTGGATTGGCAATACTATGAAAATTGTATGGCAATTTATACATCAAATCAGATTGATCATTCGGAAAAAGCCAAATACGTTTTAATCCTTGAAATTGAGAAATAAATACGTGTGACATATCAATATCGAAATGGTTACGGGTACTTGACCCCTCTCCACCAAAGAACATAAATGGCAACCATTGCAATACCTTACCTCCTGTGACATCGTTATAAATAACATCGTGTTTCAGTTCAGGACGTATTTTGAGTAGATTGAACAAAAACAACCGTAACTCTGTAGGTTCTTTTGTGATCAGATCCAAATATTCTGCAAATGTCATATGGCCAACAGGAGCACTGGCAGCACGGTCCATTGATTCTTCCTCTTTTCCATAGACATCTATCTTTATATCTCCTGCGATTTCCTTAAAGTAATCATAACTCCATTTCTTCCACGCTGGACTTTCTGCACTTATAAAATCTGATATAATTACAGGAAAACCTGGTTTCAGATAATTCTTTAAAAAGTCCTCTGATTGAATGCCCGAAATTTTATCAACTTGCTTTAACTTCACGACTGACTAATTTTGCTTAATTACAAACATAAAAAAATATTTCTATCAAATTTTAAAAATACTGCCTATGCTTTATTTTTAATTGGAATAAATTATTCCAAGCAATTTAATAGAAATATACTTAAAATCTCAATGACCATCGTCACTTTTATTACATTTTAACATCATCGATTCGACTCGCCACCATTTCTATACCCCCTACAGATAAAAATACAATTCATTTATCTTTCATACAATATGAACATACCTCACAAATTGATCATCCGGCCAATTCGTAAAATTGTCATCGTACCATTCCCGATTCGGAATGATAAAACTCAACAACAACGCCCGTAAAAGTCTTTACAGATCTTTGCGGACCTTAAACTGCATAAATAACAAAAAAAGGTTCTTAAGAACCCTTTTTTTGTTATTTACCTTATGTTAGGTACTACTTATTTACCTTTTTGATATATTCTTCTACAGCCATCGTCATACTAGGAGCTTTTGGTGTTGGAGCAGGGATATCTAAAATCAATCCGTGATCTAAAAGTGCCTGTTGAGTAGAAGCACCAAATGCTGCAATCCTGGTATTATTCTGCTTAAAGTCAGGGAAGTTATCATATAAGGACTGTACACTTGAAGGGCTAAAGAACACGATAACATCGTAGAAAACATCTTTCAAATCAGTCAAATCGCTTACAACAGTTCTAAAAAGCACAGCTGGTGTAAATTTATAGCCGTTTTGTTGTAACCAATTACTTGTTTCCTCATTAGCTACATCCGAACAAGGGAACAAGAAATTCTCCCCTTTGTGTTTTTTCAATACCTCTTCAAGGTCTTTCGCGGTCTGTTTACCAAAGAAAATCTTCCTTTTTCTATATTGAATATACTTTTGAAGATAGAGGGCAATCGTCTCTGAAATACAGAAATATTTCATTTCTGCAGACACTTCAAATCGCATCTCTTCACAAATTCTAAAATAATGATCTACAGCATTTCTACTCGTAAATATTACGGCAGAATAATCTGCTAAATTAACCTTATCCCTACGCACATCTTTGGCAGGAACTCCTTCTACGTGTATAAAACCTCGAAAGTCTAATTTTAACCCGTATTTCTTTGCTAAATCATAATAAGGGGACTTATCGTTTTCAGGTTTTGGTAAAGTCACCAGTACACTTTTTACCTTCTTTGCTCTTTCTACGTCTGAAGTTTGCATATTAACCAGTTTTAGCTCAATAATCTTAACAGTATTAATATTGGTGCTATTTCTAGGCAACAAAGGTACAAAATTAAATAGGAAATTGAAAATTTATACATAGACATAATATGAGCCGCGGTCTTAAGAAATCGATAGAAAAAGAGTAAAGCCGCTCCAACGATGGCCAAATGCAGCACAATACCTACTGATGTCAAGGGTACAAGGCTCAAAATTAATAGTACAGGAAGCATTAAAAAAAGTGTATTGAAATAAATCAGATACAGCACTGTCACATACTCCTTTACTAGCTTTCTAATTTCAAAAACAAAGGATAAAAATCGGATGAAACCGATTTTTAGCGCAAATAAACTGCCCACCATTCCCGCCGTCTTCATATAATTGGGGAAAGTAATAAAATCGAATCTATTTAATTCATACGCATAGAATAGACTTACAAATAAGCCTATCGCCCCGGAGAATAATACGAATAGAAAAATAAATGGCCAGGATGTCAAAATCGTATCCTCTTTGCTTACAGAGAGTAAAACCCGATCATCCCAGTAACCCTGAAAAACCAATTTGATATCAGAGGGAAAAAATACCCGAATCAACCCAACACCAAAGATCAATGCAAGAACCGTAAATAGAATCCAGTTTTCACGATGAGCCTTGAGTGTCCCATATTGCCGATCCAAATTGCTTTTTCTCAGTTCACCCTGAAAATACTGCTGTACATCAAAATTATAAATGTTATGAACCCTTAAACCTTCCCCGTTCACTGTTACGATCCGATATTGATCTTGTAACGCTGGGTTCAAGGACGCCAAAACTTTTTGGTTAGGCGTTTCGACAGAATCCCTGACAACATTTAGACTATCCGTCCTAACGATGCTGCTGTCCTGAACAACTGCCCGTAAAGTCCGTCGCTGTGCATTTGATCCTGTTATTGAAAATAGCAGGAATACTACAAATAGAAAATGATATTTGAAGATAGTTACGCTCATTAAAATGAATTGTCTCTTAACGGCAATGAAATGTTCAACAACCGTCTATATTCGAAACTCTTAAATTGTGGTCGTAAAGTTAGGATAAAAAGTTATATTGCATTCAAAAAATCTTCAGAGAACATGTACAAAGAAATCACACGTTGTCAATGGTGCGGATCTGACCCACAATATGTAGACTATCACGATAAAGAATGGGGACGACAAGTCCGCGATGACAAAACTTTATTTGAATTCTTGATCTTGGAGTCTGCACAAGCTGGTCTAAGCTGGATCACGATTCTTCGTCGAAGAACGGCATACCAAGAAGCTTTTGCCAATTTTGATGTTGACCAAGTCGCTGCTTATACCAACGAACATGTTGCTAGACTTTTGGTCGATTCGGGAATCATCAAACACAGGAATAAAATTGAATCCACCATTACCAATGCGCAGCACTTCAAGAAAATCCAGGCAGAATATGGTAGCTTCTACGACTATTTATACACCTTTTTGCCCGAAAAACAACCGATTGTCAACCACTGGACCAGTTTGCAACAGGTACCTGCAACTACAGCTATTTCTGATAAAATAGCAAAAGACATGAAGAAAAGGGGATTCAAATTTTTCGGTTCTACCATCTGTTATGCTTATATGCAGGCCGTTGGAATGGTGAACGACCACATCGAAACCTGTTCGTTTAAATAGCTAACCATTAAAATACGCATAGGTTTCGCAAATACTAATTTATAGAAATCAAAACAGATTCTCTACACCATAAAAACAGACCGTTAAGAACAGAAATGCAGTATATGAATCAAATCGACCTAAAACAAAACCAATTGGTATTAAAAGAAAAAAGAGGTCCGCTAATTGCCAGACTATTCATCTATTTACTTACCATATTTTCTATAATTCTACCCCTTGGTGGCGTCACTGTCAATGTATCCAATAGCGGGCTGACAATTGTGAGTGTTATCATGCTTGGCTTATTTGGATTAATAGCATACTATATGCTCCGTGTTTCATTATGGAATACCTATGGCGCTGAAATTATTGAATTTCAAAAAAACAAAATCAACTACACCGCCGACTACCAATGGTTTAAAGGAGGTCAAAAAGAATTTGATTTTGAAAAGATAGACTTTACAATACAAAAATCAGGCTATGAGGAAGATAACAAAGGTGTCTTAGTCATTAAATTTGATGAAAAGGAAATATTTGAAACTGTCTCTAAATTACCCTTGCCTGATTTAGAAATTTTACGCATAAATCTAAAGGAATTATACAACGATCAAACAATTGAATAGATCAAAATTCTATAGTTGCAATCTAATAATCACTTATTAGTACATTAGACTGCTACGTTTTTATAAATATCAGGGAGATTCCGACAAAGACCATTAAAGTCCATACCATACCCAACGACAAATTCCTTACTTATTTCAAAGCCAACATAGGTCAATTCCTCGAAATGATACTGCAGCGCCTCGGGTTTCACCAGAAGTGCACAGGCAATCACACTCGCTGGATTCAATTTTTTCACGGCATCCAATGTATACTTCAGGGAATGCCCAGAGTCAACAATATCTTCTACAATAATCACATCACGGCCTTCAAGATCAATACCAAGTCCTAAAAGCTCGTTTAATTCAGATTGCCCCGTTCCAATATAAGACGCCAACTTAATAAACGACATCTCACAAGGAACATCAATTTGCTTAAGCAGATCTGCCATAAACATAAAACATCCGTTCAAGACACCTATAAAAACAGGCTGTTTATGTTCATAACGCAGGCTTATATCAATCCCCATCAAGCGCACTCGTTTCTGAATTTGCTCCTCTTCAAATAAAGGTTCGAAAAGCAGTCCGTCAATTTCTATCTTTTTCATGCTAATATTCTTCTTTCGTCACAGGCACTATTTATGTGCGTCGTTTTCTTTTTCCTCTTTTTTACGCCCCAATATCTTATCAAATAGCGATCGTTTTGGTTTCTCCTGCTCACTAGCCTCCTCATCTTTCTTTTCCGTCAGATCCATTTGTTTTAGCTTCTTTGGAACAGATACACGCTCAAGATTATCTGCAGGAGAATTACTTTCGAGACGATCGAACAACAATGGATCATCTCCCATATCAAATACATCAACAGAATCGACCACAGCTGGTCTTGCTGCTCGCAGATGCGGCTGCAGAACAACTTCATAAAAACCATAATTTGAAGTTGTTGAATCCACACTAATCTGCCCTGTTTTGGTCATAATATGACCATAGGTATTAAAATAGCGCAACATATTCCCTTTCAGGTGCCCTGTCCAGTCAAAAAAGTTCAATCCCTTTTTAGGACGCGGAACAATGCTCGACAAAAATATACTTTCTCCAAGGCCTAATTGCGCCGGTGTTTTCCCAAAATAATAGCGTGCAGCTTCGGTAATACCATATACATTATTGCCCCATTCGATGACATTCAGGTAAACCTCGTACATGCGTTTTTTACTCACTTGCTGAGAGCGTTCCATCAGCCATACCAGCAAAATTTCTTCCAGCTTCCGCACCACGGTCTTATTCCGATTTAGAAAAACATTTTTCACCAGTTGCATTGATATCGTACTTGCCCCTCGTTTAAATCCTTTTTCCTTGATATTTGTAGCAATGGAGAGCTTAAAAGCCTTCTCCTCAAAGCCCTTGTGTTTAAAGAAAAATGGATCTTCTGTATTGATCAAACTAATCTGCATATAACGAGATATTTGATCTATAGGTGTAAAATTAGGGTTTTGAGGTCCGACAACAATCTCCCGCATCGGCTTACCATCTTCATAGGCGGTATACGTGAATGGTGTATTTAACATCGCAATATCGGCCTCCCCCCATTTGACGACTTTTAAATCCTTATCATCCATCTTAGAAGAGAAAAGAAGCTTTTCGGGCTTTTTGATTTCGAGAGCAAAGTTCAGATCGTATTGAATATGCCCCTCCACCTGAATACCGTCTAAGCCAGGAAATAATCCAACTGGCATGGCATCAAAAAAGTGCTGAGCCTCTATCCTATCGGTATGAATGGCAAGGAAGAGTTCTTTTTCCGGCTTGTGCACATATTTGATATAAGGAGAAAACACAAAATCTTTGACCTGTACGGTACTTTCTTTGCTTACTTCAATCGACCATGCTCCGATATTCAATGCACCTTGCATTCTGGCCTCAGGAAAGATAACATCTTTACTAGAAATACGCCAGTGATTTACTTTCAGATTTTTAAATCCCCATTGCCCATGCAACTCCAGTAACTCCTTATTTCTTCTATGAGCCTTGTCCAATCGGAAGGATATTTCATCAAAACTTACCGCAAGACCAAATTTGCGCTGTAATAGTGGAAGATTTACCTCCTTCTTATCGGAAAAAAGACGAAGATCACACTCTTGATTATCTGAATCAATCGTTCCGGTCAGATTCCAAGCTGCCTCATGGTCATTTAGCAAGAACTTCGTTTCCATATCTCCGCCGTCTATCACAGCAGAAGGAATAACAACGCGTTGTGAAGTACTGTCGTCACGATAGGAAAGTTCAAGGTTTTTGAGATCGAGATCATTTGGAATCTTAAAAAATACATTTTTCAACAATCGATCTGCCAAGGCCGCCAGATTCTGCTTTGGGTTATCATTTTCAACAGTATCCTTTTTCTGCTTTTTGAACAGGAAATCGTAGTTACTGATCGAATCCTTTTTAACAAGAGAAACCTTCCCATTATCTAAAAGAACTTGTCCTAACTTCACATCCCCAAATAACAAAGGCCATAATTTAACAGATACTGTCAAATCATTGATTTGGGCTAATTGATCTCTATTTTTGGGCAATAGCTGTATATTCTTAAACTGTACGGCATTAATCCCCTGGAAAGCATAATATTGAATCTTCAATTCCATATCATACTTTTCAAGCAACTTCGCTTTCGCTTTGTTGATTGCTCCCATGAGCATGGCATCTCTTTTCTGATAAGCATACGTGCCTACTGCGATCGCCAAAACCAAAATAGCAGCTAAAGCGATATAAAGCCATCGCCATTTGCGGGACTTAAAAGATGTTATAAATCGATTGGACATAATTATTACTTAATGCAAATTCGTGCATATCAACAGTCAAACTTAGATAAATTTGGCTGCATATACAATTATAATTCACTGAAACCAGGATGGCCTTTATCCCTTTCTACAGTCCGACAAAATTATTTAGAAAACACCTTGATTACCCGAAAACGAAAACGTACTGGATAACGGATCTTTCCTAAAGATTAGGAGTACGATACAGTAATCTTAATCCCATTAAAAACAAAGAAATGACATGAAATTGATCCGCAATGAGTAGTTTTGTAATCCATGATTACAAATGAATAATAGATGGTTACCAAAGAACAAATATTAAATGCATTATCCTATGTTGAAGAGCCTGATTTGAAAAAGGATCTTGTAACATTGAATATGATTCAAAATATCGAGATCGAAGGTGAAAAAATTTCTTTCGATGTCATTTTAACTACTCCAGCTTGCCCGCTTAAGGACCATATTGAACATGCCTGTCGAAACGCCATAGCCCATTTCATAGACAAAAACCTCGAAGTTCATATCAATATGACTTCCAATGTGATCGGAAAACAAGGTGCGCAAGTCTCAGGTATTAAAAACATCATCCTGGTATCTTCAGGCAAAGGTGGAGTTGGTAAATCTACTGTTGCCGCAAATCTTGCGCTTGCTCTCCATGCTAAAGGTGCTAAAACAGGACTTTTAGACGCCGATATCTATGGTCCATCTCTTCCGATTATGTTTGGGCTTGAAGGCGCTAAACCAGGTTCAGTTGAAATGCCAGACGGTCAGGTTAAAATTGAACCGCTTGAAAAATTTGGACTGAAATTACTTTCAATAGGATTTTTCACTGATCCAAACCAGCCTATTCCATGGCGTGGCCCGATGACAACCTCGGCCATCAAGCAGCTTTTTAACGATGCACATTGGGGTGAACTGGATTACTTGGTTGTTGATATGCCTCCAGGTACTGGTGACATCCATATCACCGTATCTCAGACATTCCCTATCGCGGGAGCGGTCATTGTCACAACCCCGCAGCATGTTGCCCTGGCTGATGCTGTAAAAGGAATTGGAATGTTCTTAATGGATAGCATCAATATTCCATTATTGGGTGTCGTGGAAAATATGGCCTATTTTACACCAGCTGAACTGCCAGAGAATAAATATTATATTTTTGGTAAAGATGGCGGAAAACGTCTTGCAGAAGAATATAAAGTTCCTTTCCTAGGTGAAATCCCTTTGTTAAAAGGCATTTCTGATGCAGGAGATAATGGTTTCCCTGTTGCCATAGATACCGAAGATCCTGTAACGAAATCATTTTTAACGATCGCAGAGAAAGTTGCCCAGCAACTTTCCATTATCCATAGCCAGGGGAGATAGTTCGTTAATAATGTGCTCTTGCGCTTCACCATAAAAAAAGGCTTTCATACGTATGAAAGCCTTTTTTTATGAAATGTTATCTAATTATTAGATAGCAAGCTCCAGCAATACCGGGCAATGGTCGGAATGGACTGCATCCGGCATTATGCTGGAAGATTTGATTTGTCCCGCCAAAGGTTTTGAAACCATATTATAATCAATACGCCAGCCCAAATTCTTTGCACGAGCCCCTGCGCGATAGCTCCACCAACTATAGTGGTGTGGATCAGGTTTAAATGGCGAAAAGAGTCAATATACCCCGAATTAATAAAATTCTCCATCCATTCGCGCTCTTCCGGAAGAAATCCCGAAGAATTTGCATTTGATTTTGGATTGTGAATATCGATGGCACGGTGACAAATATTATAATCACCACAAACGACCAAATTCGGTTTTTCGATCAAAAGCTTATCGCTATATAACTGAAAATCCTCCAGAAAACGGTATTTAAAATCCTGTCTCACATCTCCTGTTGTACCTGATGGAAAGTAGGTACTCATCACTGAAACCTGATCAAAATCAGCACGGATAACACGCCCTTCAAAATCATAATCTTCATGACCGCAACCATACTCAATATGCTTAGGTGTGATTCGCGTAAACAAGGCGACTCCGCTATAGCCCTTTTTTTGAGCTGGATACCAGTAATGCTCATAGCCCATCTGCTCCAACAAAGCAATTTCGGGAATTTGATCCGGTGTAGCTTTAATTTCCTGAAGACATATGACATCCGCATTTACAGTTTTCAACCAGCCTAACCAATCTTTCTTCAAGGCTGCACGTAAACCATTCACATTATAGGTTACTATTTTCATTTTTTGAGTATTGAGATTCTAAATAATAGGGAAAAAAGCGCTTCAATCCCTGATTTGCGACTTCATAAAAACATTAATAATCCTTAGAAGAGAACAGATCACCGATTTTAGAAAAGATACCAGTCTGAGGTTTTAGACCCTTTAATTCCCGCTCTAAGTTTAACGCTTCTCGCCTCGTTAGCACATGCATGTTCATCTTTTGGTCGACTTCTGGTCTATCGTGCTTATCTGTTTTCACAGCTGCAATCTGATCAATAACATCCACTCCCTTGACCAACTCACCAAATACAGTATAATTCCAGTCTAAATGTGGCGCACCGCCAATAGTCGTGTACGCTTGGCGTTGGGCTTCCGAAAATTTCTTACCATTCATCCGTGTTTGCTCCAAACGATTGAGATCTTCAGGGGTGAATACTTTTCCCTGAACAAGATAAAACTGAGAACCCGAAGAAGCTTTTGCGGGATTGTTATCTCTAGCCGCTCCAATAGTACCTTTTTTATGGTATAGACCATCTTCGATCTCCGCAGGAATGGTATACCCTGGTCCTCCATTACCCAGCTGCGCTCCTCCAACGGCATTTCTTGAGTCAGGATCGCCCCCCTGAATCATAAAATTCTGGATGACGCGATGGAACAAGGTTCCGTCGTAGTATTTACTTTTTGCTAATTTCACGAAGTTATCCCGATGTTTTGGTGTCTCATTGTACAACCGCAGCACACAGGTCCCCTTGTCAGTAACGATCTGTACATATTTAAACTCGGGTTTAGCCGCAAATGCCAAAACCTGTAAAAAGCAGAATACTGCTATTAAACTAGCCTTTAAAAATCTCATCTGTTAATAATTATATGTTCCCATTTAGAACTTCCTATCTTTTCAATTGTGTTATCTTCTAGATAACGTTTAATTCCTCAAAATAATTTATGATCAACGACTTCATAATCAGTTCCTGTTCCAAAAGAGTATAGTTAGGAATAGGTTTTACCAATTCCCAATGTGGCCACCCTTCTTCATCCAGACCTTTCAGATTATAAAATCCCATAGCACTGAAAAGACGACACGTCGCAATGTGCATCAATTCTTCTTTTTCTCGTTTTGAGAATTTTTGGGCACCTTTCCCCAATTCCTGAACACCAATAAGGAATAAACAGACCTTGATGTCAGGCTTTTCCATATCGAATAGCGAAGCAATTTCACCCTGTAGGATGCTCCACTTCTTGTTTACTTCTGCTGCCTTCATTTTTTTGTTTTAAACAAACTAAGATAAATTTACGATGATTTGCAAGCAAATTAACGCACAGATAAATACAGTTATACTATTGGATTCCCCCCTTTGGCAATAACCTCTGCACAACGTTGATCAATCATCTGAAACACTGGATCGAACAAATTATCATCAAAATACGGATCAGGAACAACATCATCTCCCAAAAACAATTTAACTTTGTGCAGATCTTCCTTATCAATCACCTGAGCGCATACATCCGCATAGTTTTGTCTATCCATTACAAATATAAGATCGTATTCGGAAAAAAATTGCGGTTTGAAATGCCGAGCTCGCTGACCGGAAATATCGACACCATATTTCTTTGCAATTGCTATAGCTCTACGATCGGGGGCTTCACCAATATGCCAGTCGCCTGTACCCGCCGATTCAACAACCCAGTTTAATTGCTTATCTGCTGCTTTTTGTTTCAATATACCATGTGCAAGGGGAGAACGACAGATATTTCCCAAACAAACCATTAAAATCTTCATCTCTATAATTTTTAAAAGCTATCAAAGAGTAGCCATACCACGCTATGATCCAACTAAACGGTGCAAAGAACGCCATTAGCCGACATAATCAGGCTTTCGCGCTTGTCAATAGCAAAATATGTAATAAATCACAAGGCCAGAAGGGCCCAGCATAAAAAGTGCTGGAGCTGTTTCGGCACTTCATTCCGCAAAATAGCTAAACTAAAATGATTAAGGAAACAACCGGCTTAAAATTGACTTACTTCTTACCAAGTGTCCTAGCTTTCCCATAAAGTCCTTCTGACTCCGTATCCACCAACAGCAATGAAAACAGACCGGAGAACTTTGCTGTCCAATAACCAAGTTCAATGAAGCCAATGAGACTAAACTCTTTTCATTAAACCAAGCGTAGCGAGCTGAATGATATCGTCATAAAAAATACGATCAATAACACAAAGCATAAAAAAGGTGGCCTAACCTTACGGTTAGAACCACCTAAACTATATTAATCAACCAATTCTTAATTCAATGTTTAATATTCTACAGGGAAGCTCAATTGAACAGCACCACCTTGCGGAGATACTCCTTTCAATCGTACAATATTACGTTGCGTTGCACCAAGCGCTGTTTCAACATCATCTACTGTATTGACCGCTTTTCCATTCACCTCTGTAATGACCAGTCCACGCTCTACACCGAAATAATCAAAGATGCCACCACGATTCACTTGGGTCACAACAACTCCAGAGTTTACACCCAGTTCCTTTTTCTTCTGAGCTGAAGCAGGAATAAAGCTTGCCCCTAATTTATTGTAAATCTCCGTTGCACTTTTAGAAGCTTTTCCTCCTGTACTTGCAGTCTTCAAGGATTCTTCACCTTTCAATGTCATAGTTACTTGTTTTTCCTTACCATCACGTTTGTAAGTAACATTGACCTTATCTCCAGGACGCGCACGACCTATAGTTTCACTTAAGACAGGTGAACCTGTAATCACTTTTCCATTAATCTTGGTCAAGATATCTCCTTTTTTGACACCTGCAGCCTCTGCAGCACCGCCACCAACTACATCTTGAACATATAAGCCATCCACATCTGTAAAACCTTTTTCCTTGGCCAATTCAGGTGTTATTTCAGTATAAGTCACACCAATATAACCACGTTTTACATTACCGTATTCGACAAAGTCATCAACAATCTTTTTCACCAAATTGACCGGAATCGCAAAACCATAACCAGCATATGTTCCTGTTGGAGAGGCTATGGCGGAGTTAATACCAATCAATTCTCCAGAAGCGTTAGTCAAGGCTCCGCCACTATTCCCTTTGTTGATAACCGCATCTGTTTGAATAAAGGATTCGATCGCTGAACTTACTGGGATTTGATCCTGTCCACCACCAAATGGATTACCACGTTGTTGTTGACCTTCATTCAAAATACCAATCTGACGACCTTTAGCACTAATGATACCTGCGGTCACTGTAGATTGAAGTCCAAGCGGATATCCGAAAGCCAGTACCCATTCACCGACATTGACATTGTCTGAGTTACCCAATTTGACAACAGGAAGGCCCTTACCTGACACTTTCAACAAAGCCAAATCGGTATTCGGATCACGTCCGATCAATTTAGCTTCAAACGAACGCTTGTCTGTTAGTACCACTTCAATTTTATCTGCATCTTCCACGACGTGATTGTTCGTTACAATATAGCCATCATCGGAAATAATTACACCTGATCCAGATGCCTGTACGGGTTGCGACTGCATTTGACGACGTCCACCACCTTGTGGCATGCCAAAAAACTCTTCAAACATATCGAACGGAGAACCCTGCGATTGCTGCGACCCCTTACGGCTATAAGTAGTCTTAATATGTACGACACCCGGTGATACCGCCGCCGCAGCTTGGGTAAAATCAGGATTACCTGTAGAGGACATTACCCCTGTTGGATTGTTTGCAAAATAAACCTTTTGTTTGTCTTCGAAAGACATACCATCAAACTTCTTATTCTCAATAAGCTTGTAACCTCCTAATGCTACCGCTCCACCGAAAACAGCTGTTAATAGCGTTAAACCGACCTTATTCATAAACTTATTTTTATTTTAAAATGTCTTAATATAAGCTGATAATTTTTGCTCTTAAAATTACCGATTTTATTCGGATATGTTCAAATGTAATACCATTTCGAAGCCTTCGGAAAATCCGACACGTTAAAAAATGTTAATTACTAGACAAATGCAATCATTTTAACAAATCTTAACTTTTCTCCGTTTTTTTGTAACAAAAAAACGTACTTTTGTTACTAAAAATCAACGTAATGGCATCAAAAGTAAGATTTTCAAAATATCAGGGAGCAGGCAATGACTTCATTTTAGTAGACAATCGCGACAATGCATTTGACCGCGCAGATGAAGCATTGGTAGAAAAGCTCTGTAACCGCAGGTTTGGCATTGGTGCCGATGGTCTAATGCTCTTACAAACCAGAGAAAATTACGATTTTGAGATGATTTATTATAATGCCGACGGCAGAGAAGGCAGCATGTGTGGTAATGGGGGCCGTTGTATCGTCGCTTTTGCACACGACTTAGGCATTATCACTGACAAAACTGTCTTTTTGGCAGTAGACGGCATACACCATGCCTCTTTATCAGCAGACCTTGTCAATCTCCAGATGATCGATGTAACAGATTTTGCCCTGGATGGAGAAGCCTATCTGTTACAAACAGGTTCTCCACATTATGTTGAGTTTGTAAAAAATCTGCAGCATAAGAATGTCTTCCAAGATGGCTACGCAATTCGCAATAACGCTACTTATGGAAAAGAAGGCATCAATGTAAATTTCATTGAAGCTGAAGGAGATGGTTATTTCCTCCGTACATTTGAGCGCGGTGTTGAAGATGAAACCTATGCCTGCGGCACTGGAGCAACTGCTGCGGCCATGGCTGTCGCCTTGCAGCAAAATTTAGAAGGTGATATCAATATTCCTATCCGAGTATTGGGAGGACAGCTTTATATCTCCTTCCATAAGCAGGGCAAGCATTTCACAGAGGTGTTCTTAAAAGGCCCGGCACAGTTTGTCTTTGAAGGGAACTATTAGATTTTTACTCCTATAGCGATCAAGGTTAATTGCAATCCAAATTTTCCATCCAAGAAAATCAAGATTGGAATATCGCCTGCTACCCTTGGTGTTCACGTATATTTGAGTACAACGCTCTTCATGTAGTTAGGTATTAGATTTTAACCAAACGCTAAGCAATCACCAGTAACCGATTTTTAAAATTTCAACGCGCAAATTGCGATTAATGGTATATTTTATTGTATATTAGATACCTTTATTTATAAGGTCCGCTATTTTTAATGCAACAGTCAAAGTCATTTCCAGTATATAAAATCGTTTATTCTATATGTGAGCACCCCTATCTTGGCTATCTTATTGAGCCACACATGGTCAAACTCAATCCCAATGGGACTTACTCACTACGCTATCAACGTATATTTAGCAATACTGTCGATGCTTACGCCGCTGAATTGGATGAATTAGATTACAAACTAATTCGATTGCTCGATGAAATCGAACAAACTCACCTCATCAAAAAATACTACAAAAAAGCAATTAGACCTGTCGATTTCTTTTCCAAAGTTTTCGATAAAAAGCTATATGAGCTTCTTCGTCCTAAAATTGATGAAAAAATGATTCAATTTTTTGAAGCTGTTGGAGACAAACCGCTTTTCATGATGAGCAAAGATGGTTATCCAGCAGATCAAGAAATTAAATTGGCAACCTCTGCGGCATCGGTTCTATTTCATTTTCGACGAAACGAAGAAGAAACACGTTATTTCCCGACAATCAAATACGAAAATCAGCGTCTGGAGTTTATGTTCAAAAATGCCATTGTCTTGACCAATGTACAAGCATGGTTACTTTTAAACAATACCCTATATTATTTCGATCAGGCTCTTGAGGGCAAGAAGCTTAGCCCTTTCCTAAATAAACGTTACATTTCTGTCGGTAGAAGCACTGAAAAAAAATATTTCGAGACCTTTGTATGTGGACTGATTGAACGCTATCATGTCTATGCCGAAGGATTTGAAATTCAAACCCACCAACACCAAGCAATTCCGCTCCTCCATTTGATTTATATCGAAGATGGAGTGTCGCAATTACAACTGCAATTCAAGTACGGACCGCATACCTTTACCGCGGGAGCCGAGAATAAAGTTACTGTTCGTATGGAATATAATGTGGAAGATGACCATTATATATTCCACCGTGTCAAACGCTCTTTGCAATGGGAAGAACAACAAAATGAAAGCTTAAAAAAATTGGGCCTACAGGATGTTGACCTCCAACTCGGTTTATTAACGCCAACTACCCATACTGGAAAACGGCTTTCAGTATTTGACTGGATGAACAACCATCAAGAACAACTTGAGAAACTTGGATTCCACATTATACAAAATAGTGAAGAAAAACGCTTCTTCATAGGTCATACCTCCTTAGATATCTCCATTGATGAAGACAATGATTGGTTTGATATAAGTGCTATCGCAAAATTTGGACCCTATGAGATTCCATTTATCCAGCTGCGCAACCATATTCTTAATAACATTAAGGAATTTACCTTACCGAATGGAGAAATTGCCATGATTCCGGAAGAATGGTTTGCAAAATACAATCATCTCTTCCAATTTTCTGCAGATCGGCATGAGCTCAAACTAAATAAGGTACATATTGGTCTACTCTTTGAAATTAGTGAGCATACACAGCTGGTATTTACGCGAAAACTACAGAAGCTAGCCAACTTTGAAGAAATTGCTGATATTCCCGAACCAAAACATTTCAAGGGAAATCTTCGCTCATACCAAAAAGCAGGATACAATTGGTTTAATTTTTTGAAGCAGTATAAATTTGGTGGCTGTCTTGCGGATGATATGGGTTTGGGTAAAACCATACAGACTTTAGCCCTATTGCAACAGCAAAAAGAACAACTCCAAGACGAACAGGATATCCGTACCTCACTTTTGGTTTTGCCAACATCATTGGTATACAACTGGCAAAAAGAAGCACAGCAATTTGCTCCACAGCTTAATATTCACCTTCATACCGGAAACAACCGCATTAAAAATGCCTCACTTTTCGCCAAATATGATCTGGTAATTACCACCTACGGGATTGCCCGTATTGATGAAGAAACCTTGAGTGGCTTTTATTTTAATTACATTATCCTCGATGAGAGCCAGAATATCAAAAACCCAACTTCCAAATCTTTTAAAGCCATCAAAAGCCTAAAAAGCAAAAACAAATTGGCTTTGAGTGGAACTCCTGTAGAAAATTCCGTTTCGGATCTTTGGGCACAGATGCACTTCACCAATCCAGGACTTCTAGGCAGTTATACCTATTTTCAAAAGGAATTTGTACAGCCCATAGAAAAGAAAAAAGATGAAGAAAAAGCACAGCGTCTTCAAGCGATTGTCAAACCATTTATATTAAGACGTACAAAAGATCAGGTGGCAACAGAATTACCGCCAAAAACTGAACAGGTCCTTTATTGTGAAATGACGGAAAAACAATCCGAGTTGTACGAAAAAGTCAAATCTGAATATCGCAATGCAATTCTTGACGGACAATTGGACAGCAAGCCTAAATCTACGCAAATTGCGCTGTTGCAAGGCTTGACAAAGCTCCGACAATTAGCCAATCATCCCAGAATGGTGGATGAGAAATTCTCGGGTGATTCCGGCAAGTTCGAAGCTGTAATTGAAACACTTGAGATGGTCATGCAAAGAGGCAACAAAGTACTGATTTTCTCCCAGTTCGTAAAGCAGCTCAATATCTTCCGTCAGTATTTCGATAATAAAGGTACAAATTATGCCTACCTGGATGGCGGCACAAAGAATCGGGATGAAGCCGTAAGCCAATTTCGTAAAAACAACGATACCAAGTTATTCCTTATATCGATAAAAGCAGGTGGGGTGGGACTCAATCTGATTGAAGCTGACTATGTTTTTATTCTGGATCCGTGGTGGAACCCAGCTGTGGAACAACAGGCTGTAGACCGTTCACACCGCATCGGTCAAACGCGCAACGTGTTTATCTATAAATTTATCAGTAAAGATACCGTCGAAGAAAAGATATTAGCTTTACAGAATAAAAAGAAATCGATTGCACAAAGCCTGATCACGACAGAAGAAAGCTTTATCAAGTCACTATCTCAGGAAGATCTGCATGAACTTTTGGCCTAAATAAAAACATTACTCTTTATATCCATTAATCTTCGCCATATATATCGATGGACGGATACCCGTTACACGCGTAAAAATATTGCTAAAAGAAGACAGCTCGTTGTATCCCACTCGCATAGCTATTTCTAGAATGGAGTAGCTATTCTCGGACATCAGTTCCAGAGCTTTCGCAATTCGTATGGCTCTTAAAAACCGGATATAACTAATCCCCATATCTTCTTTAAACAAACGTGACAATGAGCGGCTGCTCATACCGAATTGCGCCGCAATCTGTTCAATGGTATAGGCCTGATCAATGTTACTGTTCAGATATCTAGCCACACTCCTGAGCTTTTCACTTTTAGGATAGGGATGTTGCATCGGAAAAGCATCTATTGGTGAACTCGTATCCGGAATAATCGCCATCATCGCACGCAAGAGACAGTATTTTGAATAATCAGCCGTTTTGCTAACCCCTCCGCTCCAATCCTGAGCAAATAAAAACATTTCACGTACCAGATCATTACTAAGAAATATATTCGGCGTTGAAAGTACAGACGGCATATGCTGCTGCTGCTTGAAATAAAAACTATATAGCGGGATACGAGAGCTTGTGCTCTCCAGATGATAAGTTGTATTTGCCGGAATCCACATATAAAACCTTGCTGGCAAATACCAGTGCTTTGTTGTCGTAAACACATGAATAATACCACCGTCAGCATAGATCAGCCGCGCCTTTTTATGTTTGTACTCGCGAGAATCGATACGATCGACATACATGTGGTCTACATAAAAGTCATATCGGTCAGCATCTATAGCTGCAAGTTTTTCCTCTTCCATAATCTAAAATTACACTTTTTCTACAATATGGCGCAAACGAACAAATATCCGTCCGACTATACAAAACAAAACATTTCCATCCCACAGTATCTTTGTACGGCCATATTCTCAAGCATTCGGATGAGCTGATCGATATTCCAAGGATTCAAATTTAAGTAAAATGCAAAAACAGAAAAATTGCTACTCCGAGTACATCATAAGCGAAACTGAATACTGGCACAACGGGCTTTAATTAAATTTTTAAAAGTCCCCTACAACATAGGATTAAATAAAAAAAATCAACTGCAAATTTAATTGATGCTAAAATTATACAGTTAGCCTGTGTTGACACACTATAAGCACATAAAGCAGGCTATTAAAATCGCGCAATCAAAACAATAATGAATAAAGAAGATAAAAAAGACAAAACAAAAGGATTTAATAAAATGCTCGTCATATTTGCCAGCCTATTATTATTGACCGGTATTGGCGTCTTAGTCAGACACCTCATTTTTACCAATCAATATGTAACAACAAATGACGCACAAATCGATCAATACTTGACACCTATTGCCAGTAGAGTCTCTGGTTTTATCAAGGAGGTACGATTTGAGGAAAACCAATATGTACATCGGGGCGACACTTTATTAATTATAGATGCCAGTGAGTATCAAACCAAGGTTGATATGGCGAATGCCGAACTCCAAAGTAGCCAGAGCAATATTGAGGTAATCAGCAAAACAGCCAATGCCACAGCCAATAGCATTTCCGTTCAAAAGGCAAGATTAGAAGCTGCAAAAGTAAGTGTATGGCAGACCGAACAGGATTACAATCGATTCAAGAATTTATTTGAAGCAGAGGCTGCGACCAAACAACAGTACGATAATGCCAAAGCAGCATATGATATAGCATTGGCACAATTGCACACCACAACCGAAGAATATAATTCAGCTCAACTAAACACCTACAAAGAAAAAGCAAGCGAGTTACCGGCAAGAGCCAATATCAATATCAAAAAGGCTGCAAAAACAAATGCACAGCTTTTTCTTTCGTACACCGTAGTTACAGCACCTTATGATGGCTTCGTTGGAAAACGAACCATCCAAGCAGGACAATATGTAAAGGAAGGTCAGACACTTGCCAATGTCATTAGTGAAGAGAAATGGATCAACGCTAACTTTAGGGAAACTCAACTCGAAAATCTTGCAGAAGGCACTATAGTTACTATACAGGTAGACGCTTTTCCCAAACTCAGTTTTAAAGGAAAAATTCACTCATTTTCTCCGGCATCAGGTTCCAAATTTGCCCTGATACCACAAGACAATGCAACCGGAAATTTCGTAAAGATTGAGCAACGAATTCCCATTAAAATTGTATTTGATCCAAAACAGGATCTGAAGAAATTACGTGCCGGTATGAATGTCGTTATCCATGCTGCCCATCAATCCTAATCGCCCATGAGTACGAACAAATCTTTATACTACAGCTGGGTGCCCGAATGGATAAAACTCCCGCTTATGATCGTAGCGATGTTTCCACACCTCATGTTAATGTCGCTTTTCCATTCCAATACAGCATTTACCGCTTCGGTGCTGGACATTGAAGCCGAAGATATTCAGTATTATCTATCCTTGATGTATGGTGCCATTGTCGTTACCTTACTTATATTTCAAAGGCTATTTTCGTTTTTTAGGGTAAGGACATACATACTCTTGACCTGTAGCCTCTCCATCCTGATTCTACTCGGTATTTCACTTACAAGAGACCCTTTCCTTATTGGTATTCTCCGCGTGATCGAAGGTATTTTCTGTGTACTGGAAGGGGCATGCTTTCTTCCGCTGCTTATGATGCAGATTAAGCATAACAAAAGCCGAACGATCGCCTATTTTTTCCTATATACCTTTATGCTTACAGGATCAACTTTGACGACATCCTTACTCAAAGAAAGCATAATGGACTACGGATGGCAAGATATGATCCATGTCGTGCTCTATTGGCATTTGATAGTGATTGCAATAGCCTTGCTGTTACTCAACAATAATCGTTTGGGTAAAAAGTTCCCACTCTATCAACTGGATCTGGCCAGCTGTCTATTTTTATTGATATCATTGAGCTGCGGGGCCTACGTTTTAATTTATGGTCGCAAATACTATTGGTTTGAATGCTCCACGATCACCATTAACTTCGCACTTTTCCTTATTTTCGGAGCACTTTTCATCATTAAACAGAGGATGGTCAAAAGACCGCTTTTTCATTTTGAGATCCTCAGATACAAAAATGTGATCTTTGGTGTTATACTTTTTTTTCTCTTTTATATTATTCGCAGCTGTCTCAATAATGTATACACAGTGATGGCTACCGTATGGAAGTGGCCATGGCATTATATTGTTGATGTACAGTACATCAATGTGCTTGGTACAATACTGGGTGTTGGCAGTTCAGGTTTCTTACTCCTGCGCGATGTATCGCCTAAATATATCTTTGGTTTTGGCTTTTTGATATTGGCGACTTCATGTTTTCTATTTGTACCCACATTTTACCCTGATACAACAATCTGGGCAATCGGTCTTCCTTTGTTTATTCAAGGAATCGGACAGGGCTGGCTTTTTACACCACTGGTTATTTATATTTTGACAGGTGTAGAATCCCATCATATTGGCAATGCAGGCCTCATGGGCACAACCGTTCGATTTTGGAGTACCAATGTCGGATTTGCACTTATTCAAAATGCCAGCTATACACTAAATCAAAAGCATTATATTCAACTCGAACAGACACTGAATACAAGCAACCCACTGACAATAAACTATTGGAATACATTAATCGAGAAATATACCGGAATATATGGCGATCAGATAGCAAACCGTATTGCAAGCAAAAGTATTTCGGGAACCCTAAGTCAGCAAGCGTCACTAATCAGTAACATGGAGATATTTACTTATCTGGGAATCCTGGGAATGCTGATAACAGGGCTAATATTTTTATTCGGCCCAGCCAAAACACTTTTCATGCGCCTAAGGATGCCATACTTGTAAACGAGGCAGCTAAATCTCCTATATACAACTTTCATGCTTTCGCAAACAGCAATGAACGCGAACCGGAGATTCCTTTTGCCTAATAAACCGAGTATCACGAGCTCATTGATGCCTTAATAAAAACAATACGAATCAACTAAACAGGTTCTTTCAAAAAAAGGGGCTGTTTGCAAATCAATGCAGACAACCCCTTTTCGGTATTTCGTACTTAATCTATTTAAGCATCAAATTCTTTAAGTGCTTTTTTCACACGTGATATTACCTCGTTTTTGCCGAGCAATTCAACAATCTGAAAGACATCTGGTCCAAATTTACCGCCTACCAACATAATCCGGAATGGCATCATCAGTTCGCCCATTTTCATTCCCGATGCCTGAATCGCATCTTTGAAGAAAGGTTCCAATTCAGCAGCTTTCCACGTATCAAATCCTTCGAATGATTGGTTTATACCCTCAAAAAATGCTGTTTTTTCAGCCGACCACTTAGGCTTTACAGCATTCAAATCATATTCCGCAGGTTGCAAAAAGAAGAAAGACGCCTGACTCCAAAAGTCCTCAACAAAAGTTAAACGCTCTTTCACAGCATCCAATACCCTGCTCACGTAAGCTTCATCGGCATCTACTTGATGATGTTCCAATACTGTTTTGATCTTTGGCAACAAGGATTCTGTCGACGTGCGTTTAATCCATTCATGGTTGAACCATTTTGCTTTTTCAAAATCAAATTTCGCACCGGCTTTACTGATACGGTCAACACCAAATTTTTGAATCAATTCATCTAAGGAGAAAAGCTCCTGTTCAGTGCCATCATTCCAACCTAACACGCCGAGCATATTGACAAAAGCCTCGGGTAAGAAGCCCATCTCACGGAATCCTTTTGTTGTATCGCCAGATTTAGCATCGGTCCAGTTCATAGCATAAACAGGGAAACCCAAACGATCGCCGTCACGCTTGCTTAGTTTACCGTTTCCATCTGGTTTAAGAATCAACGGAAGGTGCGCCCAGCCTGGCATGCTATCTCCCCAACCGAGGTATTCCCACAATAAGATGTGGATAGGTGCCGAAGGCAACCACTCTTCACCACGGAATACATGTGATATTTCCATGGCCTTATCATCTACAACAACAGCGAGGTGATAAGTCGGCATGCCATCTGCCTTAAGCAATACCTTATCATCGACAAGATTTGTATCAAAAGCAACCTTTCCACGGATCATATCAGTGAATGATACCGTTTCATCTGTTGGAATCTTTATACGGATGGTGTGCGGAGTGCCCGCATCCAATAATTGTTGAGTTTCAGCCTCAGACAAACTCAATGAATTACGTAATTGAAGTCTGTTCTCGTGGCTATAGCGAAAATTAGGCTGCAACTTACGCTGCTCATCCAGCTCCTCTGCTGTGTCAAAAGCATAATAAGCATAACCATTCTCGATCAGCTGTTCAGCATATTTCCGGTAAGATGGTTTTCGCTCACTTTGACGGTAAGGTCCGTACTCGCCTCCTTTTAATGGGCTTTCATCTGGAGTCAAACCACACCATGCTAAGCATTCGTTGATATATTCCTCAGCACCTGGGACAAAACGAGTTTGGTCCGTATCCTCGACACGTAAAATAAAATCTCCCTGATGCTGACGCGCATAGAGAAAATTAAACAAAGCTGTACGTACCCCACCAAGGTGAAGACCACCTGTCGGGCTTGGTGCAAAACGCACTCTTACTTTTCTTTCTGAACTCATGTCGCAAAATTACCACAAAATTTTTGATTTGGGCGGCACCATAACTTCTTCAATGAAATAAAAGTGCAGAAAACAGACATTTATTCAGTAATTTGCAAATTAAGGACACGAATACGGAATCATGAAACCCTCTCAGATTACCCAGCAACGCTGGAAATTTATCTTGCTTATCTTTGCCGCAGTCATTGCTGTCGCCTCGCTGGTTTATACCAATTACCTCGTTCGAAATCTTGCACATGCCGAACGTTCGAAGGCTGAGGTATGGGCCATGAGTACCAAAAATATCATGACCATGCCCGACGTTGATGATGAATTCATTACATTTATTTACGCCGTAAGAGATAGTCTAAATTTACCCGCAATTATTACTGACGACAAGGAAGACATTATTTTCTGGCGCAACCTCGATTCCACAAAGACAAATATTAAACCCGGACACAACGACAGTGTTACAAAGCATCTCGATTATGACCCGGCCTATTTCCAAAAACAGCTTGCATTTATGAAGAAAAGCCATCCGCCCATTACGTTGGAATTGGAAAATGGACAAAAATGGCGTGTTTATTATAAAGATTCATGGTTTTTACAACAGTTAAGGGTGTTTCCTTATGTGCAACTATCGCTGATTGCACTCTTTCTCATTATTGCTTATACCGTTTTCAATTCTATCCGGAAATCCGAACAAAATCTCGTTTGGGTAGGGCTCACGAAAGAAGCCGCACATCAGTTAGGCACCCCTATTTCGTCGTTGATGGGTTGGTTAGAATTGATTCGCATAAAATTCGATGCCGAAGAAGATGATACCCTAAATGAAATGGAAAATGACATTAAGCGACTTGAAATCGTCGCTGATCGCTTTTCGAAAATAGGATCTACTCCCGTGCTGACTAACCATAACCTGTATGATGTCATCAAAAATTACATGGATTATTTTCGCGTACGAACCAGTAATAAAATTGCTTTCGAATTAAAAGGCGACACACATCTTGAAGCACAGCTTAATATTCCACTCTTTGATTGGATTATCGAAAATTTATTGAAAAACGGAGTAAACGCCATTGGCACAGAAGGAAATATAACTGTTAATATTTCAGAAAATATTGCGAAAGAAGAAATTTTTATAGACATTAGTGATACGGGCAAAGGAATTCCGAGATCAAATTTTGAATCTGTTTTCCAGCCAGGGTTCACAACTCGGAAAAGAGGTTGGGGGCTTGGCCTTAGTCTGACAAAAAGAATGGTGCGGTACCACCAAGGGCAAATTTTTGTAAAAGAATCTGAAGTAGGTAAAGGAACAACATTTCGAATAATCTTAAAAAGCAATTTAAAATATGAAGCCACTCAAATCTGACGAATATCCAGCAGTCTACGCGCCTTATATTGAGACTGTCGTCGATAACGTGTTTGATGCACTAGAAGAACAAACGCTCTCCTTTCCAGCATTTCTGGACACGATACCAGAGGAAAGAGGTAATTTTAAATACGCCGAAGATAAGTGGACAATCAAAGAAGTTGTTGGCCACGTCATCGATAATGAGCGTATCATGGCTTACCGAGCATTGCGTTTTTCACGTAACGACCTTAAAGAGCTAGCCGGATACGACCAAGACTACCTCATTCAGTATTCCCGTTACAACGATCGCACCTTAGAAAGCCTGAGCAAAGAATTTACTTTTCTCCGCAAAGCGAACATGATGCTTTTCAATAGTTTTAATGAGGCTGAATTAGAACGTAAAGGGATGGCATCTGAACGGCTAACAAGTGTAAAAGCGCTCTTGTATGTCATTGCGGGCCACCTCAATCATCATCGCATCATTATCCAAGAACGCTATTTAAACTCAGACGATGTCAAAAATTTGGTTTCAGCATTACAGCATTGAGGAAATAAACGTATTTTTCAACAAATACCTATCGGGTCTGCTCGAGATTCAAGCGACAGAAATTGATGACAACTCCATCACAGCGACCATGCCGGTGACAGATAAAGTCAAACAACCACATGGTATTTTACATGGTGGTGCTTCTGTCGTTCTGGCGGAGTCTTTGGGAAGTATCGCATCTAACCTCGTGGTTGATCCAGAAAAATACCGCGGAGTTGGACTTGAGGTAAATGCTAATCATATACGCCCGGTAAGTAGTGGAGTAATTACAGCAAAATGTAGTCCAATACACATTGGTCGGTCCACACATATTTGGGAAATAAAGATGTACGATCGCTTCAACAAATTAAATTGTATCTCAAGACTCACAGTAGCTATCGTTCCAAAATAACGATAACTATACGACTCCTGCTAACTCGATTTATCACCTCGATCCAATTACAATTCGACAATATTTATAAGCAAAGAAGGATAAATTTCACAATTTATCCTTCTTTTTTTTGTCAATTAATTATCAAAATCCCCCAAAAATATGCCTTTATTTATTTCCAATATTCAAGAAATTTAAGTAGTCTTGTAGGATGGATACTTTAAAAATCAGTAATTATGAAGCGCAATCGTTTGTTCATTCCTTATTCCTACTGATTTACCAATCCTCGAACGATAACTTAACTAAATATAATAAAACAAAACATGACCACTAATCCTAACGTTGGTAAAACAGCCTTTCGCCCTATGGCCATCTGCTGTGGTTTATTTTTTATCCTCGGTTTTATTACCTGGGCAAACGGAACCTTAATTCCATTCTTAAAAATTGCTTGTAACCTCGAAACAGATTTACAAGCTTTCTTCGTAACCTTTGCTTCCTACATTGCTTATTTTTTCCTAGCACTTCCAAGCTCAGTCATCATTAAAAAAATTGGTTTCCAAAATGGTTTAGTTGTCAGTCTTATTATATTAGGTTTAGGGTCTCTGATCTTTATTCCTGCAGCAGATAATAGAAGCTATGGCCTATTTTTAACAGGAATCTTCATCCAAGGTTCAGGAATGGCATTGTTACAAACAGCCGTTAACCCTTACTTAAGTATTATTGGCCCCATTGATAGTGCTGCACAACGCATCTCAATTGCTGGTTTTTTCAATAAATCGGCTGGTATTATTGTACCTATCCTTTTCGGAACACTCTTTTTAAAAGATGCTCAAAAAGTAACAGCAAAATTAGAAGCAACAGCGGATCTTGTCCAAAAGAATGCGATCTTAGATGATCTTCTTCAACGCGTACACACACCGTATATCTCTCTTGCAATTATTTTCGTTGCCTTCGCAATTTTCTTAAAGTTCACACACTTGCCTGAGGTCGATATGGATGCAGAAGAAGAAACCAGCGCAGAAAGCGGAACTGTGGCAGCAAAGAAAACATCGATATTTCAATATCCACATTTGTTCTTGGGGGCTTTGGCAATTTTCTTCTGTGTGGCCGTCGAAGTTATGGCAGGCGATATCATTGGCGTCTATGCACGCGAACTGAAAGTTGATCCTTTCTTTACAACCTATGCAACAGCATTTACACTCGCTTGTATGTTGATCGGTTATATTATTGGTATCATTTCTATTCCAAGATTTGTATCACAACAAATGGCCTTACGCATTTGCACAATCATTGGCATCACATTTACCATTATTTCTGTTTTTACGACCGGTACAACTTCATTTATATTCGTTGCCTTGTTAGGAATCGCTAACTCCCTCATGTGGCCAGCTATCTTCCCGCTAGGAATTAAAGGCCTTGGAAAGTTCACGAAAACAGGGTCAGCCATCATGATTATGGGTATTGCAGGTGGTGCTATATGGCCTTTGATCTACGGATTGTTAAAAGATCATTTACATATTGATTTTCAACACGCATTCTTATATGCAATGATTCCGGGCTATCTATACATTATGTTTTTCTCTATAGTAGGCCATAAGGTTGGCAAAACGAATTAACGTAAATCCATCTTATATTTAAGAAAAAATGGCATCTAAAAATAGATGCCATTTTTTCTTAAAATTCTTCCTATTTTTAGGAGATAGATGCTTTAAAAGCCATACATATGACAGATCCTCTATAACAAGGGTTTCTTTTTTCATAGAAAAAATAGAAAGTATGGTCAAATGAAATGCCTGTCAATAGCACGTTGAACCACCGGATCAAGCACACAACAAAACAAACAATGATACAGATGAAAAAGAATCTTTTTGCAATTGCCATTGCCGCAACAATGATGTTTACGGCCAACGAATCTTTTGCTCAGCTAAAGCTACCTGCAGCAAGTAGCTCACAGACAGTTACACAAGGACTAGGTATTGAAAACGTAACCCTTAATTACAGCAGACCTAGCATGAACGGTCGTAAGATTTTTGGTGATCTTGTTCCTTACAACGAAATATGGCGCACAGGTGCAAATACAAATACCACATTAACCTTTGAAGGTGATGTTGAGTTGAATGGACATAAGCTTTCCGCCGGAACCTATGCTCTTTTCACGATACCGAACAAATCGGAATGGACCATCATCATCAGTAAAAACACAAAACAATGGGGCGCTTATACCTATAAACAAACCGAAGATGCCTTGCGCTTCAATGTTAAACCTCAGACCTTAGCAACTCCAGTGGAGACATTTACCATCTCTTTTGACAATGTTACACCTACAGGTGCTGTATTGAGTTTGGTTTGGGAAAAAACGTCAGTAAAGGTTGATCTCAAAGTCAATCAACAGGCTAAAATATTAGCTTCGATCGACGAGGCTATGAAGGGCGAGAAAAAACCTTATTTTGCCGCAGCCCAATATTACTTCAGTAATAACTTAGATCTAAATAAAGCGCTAAACTGGTTTGACGAAGCTGCCAAAGCTCAACCTAAAGCTGCCCACGTCCTTTATTGGAAAGCAAAAGCTCAATTAAAAGCTGGCGATAAAAAAGGTGCAATAGAAACTGCAACGAAAGGTCTTGAAGTTGCCACAGCAGATAAAAATAGTGAATACATCAAATTGAACACACAAGTTATCAACGCTGCAAAGAAATAGGTATTTATAGCTAAAAAATGCCCCCAGAAAGTATCTCACTTTTTGGGGGCATTGCATTTAAGGCCTTTTTTATAACTCGTCTTTTAGTTTTATAGCTCGTCTTTTAGCAATTGTTCAAGTTCTTCTGGGGAAACGTTCATATTGACATTTCCGTCTTTCGCAAAAGAGATCTCACCGGTCTCTTCAGAGACAATAACAGCAATCGCATCCGAGATTTCCGTCACCCCAATAGCGGCACGATGCCGTAGTCCGAATTGCAGCGGCAAATCCTCACTATCCGACAATGGTAGCACACAAGATGCTGTCATAATCTTAAAATCAACAATAACGACTGCACCATCATGCAAAGGGCTATTTTTATGAAAGATACTTTCAATCAAACGCTTCGAAATATGAGCATCGATATACTCACCACTACTCTGGTAATACTCCTCATCAAAATATTTTGAAAAAACCAATAAAGCGCCTGTCCGTGTACGCGACATGCTTCTACAGGCTTCAATAACGGGTTTTATATCCTCCGTCAAATCCTTTTGTATAGCCTTCTTATTCCCGATAAACGACCAAAAAACCTTTTTCCGCTTCATGGATATATTCTTCCCAACGTGCAGTAAGAACCGCCTGATTTCCTGTTGGAACACGACAATCAATGCGATGGACCCTACAGATATAAAACCGCCGAATATTTCGGTCAGCAAGCGCATATGCATCTGCTTAACGACTATGTAAACACCATAAAACAGTGCTACGCCAATCAGGATATTAACGGCAATGGTCCCTCTAATCAAACTATAGATATAGTAGATAATAATCGCTACCAATATGATATCAATAACGTCCAATAGGCGAAAGCCGCTAAACAGGCTATAGTCGATTCCATCCATATATGCAAGTTAAAAAAAAATAGATATTATTTGTATTTTTACAACATAACATACAGGAAAATGACTAGACTTTCAGTAAATATCAATAAAATCGCAACGCTCAGAAATTCTAGAGGTGGTAATAACCCTAATCTAGTATCTGCGGCATTAGCCTGTGAACGTTTTGGAGCACAGGGTATCACTGTCCACCCGAGACCTGATGAAAGACATATTCGATATCAGGATGTCTTTGACTTAAAAGCAGAAATTCAGACCGAACTCAATATTGAAGGAAATTGCCAGGAACAGAAATTTATTGACCTCGTATTGGCTAATAAACCAGCTCAAGTAACCTTAGTGCCAGATACCGAAGGACAATTGACCTCGAATCATGGCTGGGATACCATTAAGAACAAAGCCTACCTGCAAGATATGTGCAAATTGTTCAAAGATGCAGGTATACGCGTTTCTATCTTTGTTGATCCGGTCGAAGAAATGGTAGAGGCAGCGGCAGAAACCGGAACAGATCGCATTGAGCTTTACACCGAAGGATTTGCCACGGAATATGGCTTTGACAGCGAACTCGCTATAAAACCTTATTTCAAAGCAGCCTTAAAAGCACGTGAAGTCGGTTTAGGTCTAAATGCAGGCCACGACTTAGATCTCAACAATCTGCAATATTTCAACCAACATATCCCCGAACTCCTGGAAGTAAGCATAGGCCATGCTCTCATCGCTGATGCTCTATACTTAGGACTAGAAGAAACGATCAAACGTTATCTAGCTTGTTTGAAGTAATAGCATGTTCGGCGAAGAGCGCGAACTATATAAATAAGCTTATTGTGACCTAGCGAATTGCACAAAAAGACATAAATAGAAAAAGGGCTTTCTTAAACGAAAGCCCTTTTTATTACCCCACAGATAGCGGTACTATTGCTGAACTTGCAATTATTAATGAATTCCTTTAAAGATACGGTTCCAGCGAATTTTCGAAAGTCCGGTACCAATGTCGTCCCAGCTCATCCAAGTAAATAAGGCCTTTCCGACAACATGATCCTCTGGAACAAATCCCCAGCCCCTTGAATCCAAAGAATTATGGCGATTATCACCCATCATCCAAAAGTAATCCATTTTAAAAGTATAATGGTCTGCTTTCACATCATTGATATAGACTCCATCCGAACGTTTTTCCAACTTGTTATTTTCGTAAACACGGATAGCTCTTTCATAAATGGGCAGAGTCTGTGCATTTAATGCCACTGTCCATCCTTTCTTCGGGATTAAAATCGGTCCAAAATTGTCAAAATTCCATTTGTATTGTGGATCATACGGATAAGCTCCTTCTCCACCAGGATTTCTTCTGATTTCTTTGACATTCGACCAAGATTTTACAATGGCTAGTTCATCTTTTGTCATGAACAACTGATAAACACCAGGCTGCTGATCCCCGCCGACCGCTTCTATTCTCAACTCTCGTAACCTATCCATATTTAATGGGGTACCATCCGTTAATACGAGATAGTCCAATTGGCTCTCTGGAGGATCAAATCCCGGTTGATCGTTCACAAAGAGTTTAGCATCTTTCATGAAAATTTTATCGCCAGGCAATCCAACACAGCGTTTAATATAGTTCTCCCTTTTATCAATAGGTCTTGCCTGGATTGTAAACTGAGAATTGACGGTCTGCCAACCATATGCGCGAACAAGATCATAATAACTTGAATTTTGGTTTTCAAGCGCGACAGTGTCCCCTGCAGGAAAATTGAAAACAACGACATCATTACGTTCAATCTTTTGAAATCCTGGCAAACGTTTATAGGGTAGTTCAATTAATTCAGAATACGCTTTCCCTCCAGTGATAGGCATCGTATGATGTGCAAAAGGAAACGCAATCGGCGTGTTGGGAACACGCGGTCCATAATTTAACTTGCTTACAAATAAGAAATCCCCGATCAACAAGGTGCGCTCCATAGATCCTGTAGGAATCATATAAGCCTCGATCAGAAAGCCACGAATAAGCGACGCTGCCACAGTTGCAAATACGATGGCATCTGCCCATTCGCGTACCATGGATTTCTTGTACGGATATTTAATTTTATAATCTTTATAAGATTCAAGTGCAATTTCGGCACGCTTCTCCGCTGTCAATTCAACACCATCTTGGCTCGCAGCCTTTAAATTCTTAGCATATAAGCCATTCAAAAAACGCACATTATTGTCCTTTGCCCACATTGGCAGAACAATAAAAGGCACTAAAACTGCAGCAGCATTCTCCCAAAACCGGCGTTTTCCAAAACAATGGATAAAATCAAGATAAAGATTATAGAAAACAAAGACATTGACAATTGGAACTAGTAATAGAATCACCCACCATGTAGGTCTTCCCGTCAATTTTGCCTGAATATACTGGCTATAAAAAGGCACGATCGCTTCCCAGCCATTTCTGCCAGCTTTAACAAACAATTGCCACAATCCATATCCCGATATTGCTGTTAAAACCGCAAATATAATTAAGCCCATAATCTACTAATTAGTACTATTTATTAAAATCAAAAATTTCAGTAACCTGATAGAAACCTCTTTTGCCATTCAACCATTCAGCAGCAACTACAGCTCCTAAAGCAAATCCATCACGGCTATGTGCGGTATGCTTAAACTCTATTTGGTCAACCTCAGAACTATAAAGTACCGTATGTGTTCCCGGAACCTCTTCGATACGATGGCTTTCAATTAAAAGCTCCTGTGGTTTTGGAATAATTTCATCCTGATCACCAATAACAGTATTCACCCAGGTGGTTTTCACATCGCTATTATCCAATATCCCCTCAGCAATCGTAATTGCTGTACCACTTGGTGCATCAAGTTTATGAATGTGATGTATCTCCTCTACCTGAACATCATATTGTTTGTATGGCTGTAGGGCCTTCGCCAACATTCTATTGATATGGAAGAACACGTTCACTCCGATGGAAAAGTTAGATCCATACAAAATGGAACCATCAGCCTCCAAACACTTCGCCTTAACTTCCTCCAGTTGATCATACCAACCGGTTGTTCCGACGACAATAGGCACACCTGCCTCAAGGCAAAGATTCATATTATCCAGTGCCGCGAAAGGTACACTAAAGTCTATTGCGACATCAGCTCCTTTGATATCATCAGCAGTCAGGTTGGGACGATTATGTTCATCGACAACTAAAAAAATTTGATGGCCTCTTTTCAGCGCGTATCTTTCGATAATCTGCCCCATTTTGCCATATCCCAAGAGAATGATGTTCATATATTTAGAAAAAAAAGTATAGTTTATTTTTAAAATTAAAAAATTCCAATGAAATACCCATGTTTAAAAACCACAAACATCAATCTAAACTAGCAGTGTATATGCAATATTCACTAAAAGACAAATTAGATAAACCCGGATCAACAATCATTTCCAATCGAAATATCATTTTAGGAATACGGGATTTAATTGAATTTCATGGTCAATTTAAGTCCTACAGTAGGTTTAAATGAATAAGTTCCCGACGCGAGACTCGCATCCATTAAAGTAGGTCCAATTAAGAAAGCAGTCTTTTTGGGCTTATCGTCACCAATACTCCAGCGATATTTAAGCATCGAGTCAATATAAGCCTCTGCGACATTCAGGCCATAAACACCTAAGGTAAGCAGCACCATGAGATCTCGATTTCGCCGCGCATTATCTTTTGCTCGGATGATAGATTGGTCTGAGATTCCGATGTAATAAGGATCAATTGGCTTACCAAGAGCTTTGTCTTGTAATACCCCCAGTAGTTCCTTATAATAACGGTTATTAAAATCAAAAACTAGTACGGTTGTTATTAAGCCACCATAGATTGCAGGCACTTTTATCCACCAAACGCCACCGTTGGTGTATTGTCCCCAGCCTGGAAGAACCAAAGAGCGTTTCCAAGCCTGTTTATTTTTTGCTTCAATAGCCAAGCGTGTCGAATCCTTAAACACAACCTTCTCTTTCGCCTTAGCCTCCTCCTTCTCCCGTTTTTTACGTTCCTTCCGAGACTCTTTCTTTACGGTATCCTGTACCGATTTTTGTTTTATGCTATCTATTTTGACTGGTGCTATTTGTTTCTTAGGAATTGTATCCACAGTCTGTCCATGTACCACCGACAGTGCAAACACCGCAAATATCAAGCTTATTAACTTGGCCATATTACCAATCTAACAATTCAAGAATGCGACTTAAATCATCTTCCGATTCAAAAGGGATCTCAATTGCTCCTTTTCCTTTTGTGCTCTTCAGATTCAATTTGACGCGAGAAGAAAATTTTGACGCCAGATCATCTTCAATTTTCTGCAATTGAAAAGACATCGGAGCATTATCTTTTCCAGCTTTTTTCTTACCTCCTTTTTGTAACTCACGAACCAACTCCTCCGCCTTACGAACGGATAAACCTTGATCAATAATCAACTTAAAGATATAAAGCTGCTTATCAACCTCCGGAATATTAATCAAAGCACGAGCATGTCCCATGGTCAATGCGCCATCGCGTATTGCCGCTTGAATGACAGGTGGGAGTTTTAATAAACGGAGATAATTTGTAACAGTAGAACGGTTTTTGCTGACACGCTCACCCAATTCTTCCTGTTTTAGATTACATTCCTCAATCATGCGCTGAAAGCTCAAGGCTACTTCAATCGCATTTAGGTTCTCCCGCTGAATATTCTCAATCAGGGCCATTTCCAGCATCTGCTGGTCGTTGGCGGTACGGATATACGCTGGAATTTCGGTAATACCGGCCAGGCGTGAAGCACGGAGACGTCGCTCTCCGGAGATCAACTGATAATTACCGTCCGAAATTTTACGTACGGTAATCGGCTGAATTAATCCTTGTAAAATAATCGATTCCGATAACTCCTGTAAGGCAACCGGATCAAATTCTGTACGCGGCTGAAAAGGGTTGACAGATATTTCTTCTACACGAACATGGCTGATACTGCCATTCTCTTTTGTTGTTTTTACAGCAGTTGATGTAACTAGAGGAGCTTCTTCCACTTGCTGATTACTTTTAGCAGGAACTTCTACACTATCGTTTAATAGCGCACCTAAGCCTCTTCCCAGTCCTGTTTTACGCTGATGTGCTGCCATATTATGCGGTTACTGTTTTATTCATTTCATTAAGATGCCCGTTTTTTTGTAAAATCTCTCGCGCCAAGTTCAAATAGTTGATTGCCCCTTTACAGGACGCATCATGCATGATAACAGAAATTCCAAAGCTTGGAGCTTCGCTCAAACGGGTATTTCGCTGAATAATCGTATCAAAAACTAAATCTGTGAAATGTGTTTTCACTTCCTCGACCACCTGATTTGACAATCTTAAGCGAACATCATACATGGTCAACAAAATTCCTTCAATCTCCAAACTTGTATTTAAACGGTTTTGAACTATTTTAATTGTGTTCAACAACTTACCAAGTCCTTCTAGGGCAAAGTATTCGCACTGTACCGGAATGATGACTGAGTCAGAAGCAGATAGTGCATTGATTGTAATTAAGCCTAAGGAAGGCGAACAATCGATGATAATAAAATCATAATCCTGTTTCACCTGATCCAAGATTTTTTTCATCTTGTACTCCCTTTCGTGCATATTGATCATCTCAATTTCTGCCCCAACCAAATCAATATGAGCCGGTAAAAGATCCAAATTTGGTGTTTCTGTTGACTGAATAGCCTCACGAGGATCCAAATCATTCACTAAACATTCGTATACACTTGCGCTGATTGTACGAGGGTCAAAGCCAATCCCAGAAGTAGAGTTTGCTTGGGGATCTGCATCGACCAACAATGTTTTATATTCTAAAACCGCCAAACTAGCCGCCAAATTAATTGACGTTGTGGTTTTTCCGACCCCACCCTTTTGATTTGCGATTGCAATTACTTTTCCCATCTTGAATGAAAACCTTTCTTAATTAAAATGTCATTTTATTCCACATTTCACTTCTTTGAAGATCAATTTGCCAAATTTTTTATCCGTAATTCAAATTAACAAAACAAATTCAGCATATTTCGTACTTTTGATTGATCGAAAGCACATATCCTCAGGATGCTAAGATACAAAAAATCAAGATATGTATCCACTTTGAAACTGCGCTTTTTATAAGTATCAACAACACAATGATTTTAATAATATCCGGAACAAACCGTCCCAATAGTAAGACGTTAAAAATAGCAAAGTGCTACCAGCAATTACTTGATCGTAAGTCAATTGAAAGTGACATCTTTTCGCTGGAAGATCTGCCAGCAAACATTTTAGAAACAGATCTTTATGGAAAAAGAAGTACAGCATTTGAACCTATCCAAGAAAAGGTCAGTAAAGCGGAACTGTTTATTTTCATCGCACCAGAATACAACGGAAGTATACCAGGAGCGCTCAAGCTTTTTATCGATTGCTGCACTTTTCCGATCAGCTTTTATCACAAGAAAGTTGCATTGGTCGGACTGTCTTCAGGACGCTATGGCAACCTCCGCGGCATCGATCATCTGACTGGCATATGCCACTACTTAAGAATGCACGTGCTTCCCCTCAAGATCTTTCTACCCAATGTTCAGAACGAACTGAATGACGACGGGCAGTTATTCAAAGAAGATACGCTGCAATTCATCAACGAACAGATTGAGGAGATTATCCGGTTTTAATACACTGGCTTGAGTAGCCACGATAACGAATTCACCCTAAAATTAATCCTCCCCGTGAACAGTGAAACAAGGATTGCGTAGCGTGAAATAAGAAAAAAACAAAGGGCATCACAAAACCTGACACGAAAGAAGCCTCCGGCAAACACCGGAGGCTTCTTTAATTTCATAAGCTAATCTAATTCTTAAGACAAGCAATTCTGGATCTAATAGCCGAAGATCTCTTTAAGATCCAGCTTTTTAACCTCGCCCAATTTTGCAAGATCTTCTGGCTTAAGACTTTCTTCCTTCGCTACAATACAGTAAACGTACGGCTTTTGACTCATTTCTTTCTTGTGGAAAGTATTTAGATCGCCATAAGTTAATTTTGGCGCTTGCTCATAGACAACTTTGCGAATATCAGTTGCATTCCCCAAACGTTGTGCCGCCAGATAACTACCTAAAATAGAAGCATTCAACACACGCTCACTGGCAATTGATTTTTCCAGACTTACTTTCGCAATATCCAGCCCCTTAGCACTTTCAGGCAATACATCCAATAGTTCGTTCATGCCTTTAATCGCATCGTTAAACTTATCTGCCTGCGTCCCAATGTAAGCGCCTACTGTATAATGGTTTTCCTTTTTATAAGGTTGTCCATAATAAGCATAAGTTGAATAAGCCAATGCTTTTGATTCACGGATAGTCTGGAAGACAATACTTCCCATTCCGCCACCAAAGTAATTATTAAACAATGAAACAGTCGGTGTCAAAGCACTGTTGTATATTCCTGAACTTCTATACCAAAACACTTCAGCCTGCTTCATATCGAAATTAGCAAAAAGGACCTGGTTCTTGCTTGTTGGCAATTCTGCAAACACGACCGCCTTTTTCGCCTGAACATACTCTCCAGCACCTTGTTTCAAAGGCTTCGCTTTCGCTACAAATTCCGAGGCAGTTAATGGGCCAAAATAAAGCATCGTATGTTTCATATTAGCCAAATCGTGCAATGCCTTCACCAAATCCTCCGCTTTTAAAGCATCCAATTCCGCATCTGTAAACACATTATTAAACGGATTTTTAGCGCCATATTTAGCATAAGATTTTAGACCCTCCATGATAGCGCCCTTGTTTTCTTTCGCATTTGCTCTCGCTTTTTTAAGACGGGCAATATACATTTTGAAAGCCTCCGGATCAGCAACACAATTACGCAATAAATCCTGAATCAAGTTCAATGTAGCCGTAAAGTTGGAATTCAAACCTGAAATCGACACCATGGTTTCCTCATTTCCTGCAGACACCGAAAAATCAGAAGCCAATTGATAAAAATCCTTGCTGAATTGCTCACTAGACTTATCTTTTGTACCCAAAAATTCAAGGTAACCCGCAGCCAATGAAAGTAACTTATTGCTCCATTTTCCACCATCAAAACGATAAGACAGCGAAAACAGTTCATTATCTGAGTTCTTTACAGCAAGTACTGGCAAACCGTTTGCAGTAGCTTTCTGAATATCTTTGTTATAATCTACCCATACCGGCTGGATTTTATCCTCTGGCATTGCTTCAACCCGCTTCAAGAACTCAGACTGGTCGTCGCGATTGACCGTTACAGGAGTAATCTCAGGTTTAACAACTTTAACAACATTACTATCAACACCCTTACGTTTATAAATAACGACGTAATTATTATCATTCAAGTATTTGTTAGCAAAATCCACCACATCTTGCTTGGTGATTTTATTCAATTCATCCGAATATCCCACAACAGACGCCCAATCCTGGCCCGAAGTAAAGGCATCCATCAATGATTCAGCTCGGTCACCATAGCTTTCATTCTGTTTGATTTCGTCTTTCTTCGCATTGTTGACAATGGCTGTAATCAAATCATCCGAGAATTCACCTTTTCTCAATTTTGCCAATTCTTGCAACAGCAGCTGTTGCACCTCTTCCAAGCTCTGTCCCTGACCAGGATTACCCTGCAACAGGAGCAAAGAGTAGTCTTTTAACACATAAGGAAAAGCACCTGCACCTAATAATTTTTGATTCTTCACCAAATCCAGATCAATCAGACCAGCAGAACCATTCGTCAAGATCTGACTCATCAAATTGAGCATACGGGCATCCTTTGTCGCGGCGCCAGGAAAACGGAATCCCATTAACATAAATTCAGCATCCGGACCTTTCACCTCGCGGACAACAGGAGTTAAAATTGGTTTCTCCGCATCAAAAGTATAGGCTGGAACCTCTTTCGCCTGCATAAATGCAAAGGTCTTATCCACCTTTTTCACCACCTCGGTAGGATCAAAATCCCCCGACATAATAACCCCCATATTATTAGGGACATAATAGGTATGAAAATATTCACGAATCGCTTTCAAAGATGGATTTTTAAGGTGCTCTACAGTACCAATTGTCGTCTGCTTTCCGTAATTATTATTGGGAAATGCTGCTGAAAACATCGATTCTACAGCCTTACGATTATCTTTATCCAAGCTGATATTTTTCTCTTCATACACAGCTTCCAGTTCGGTATGGAACAGACGCAATACCGGATATCTAAACCGCTCTGCCTGTACAGCAAGATACTTATCCATTACATTACTAGGAATTTGCTCCTGATAGACTGTCTGCTCAAATGAAGTAAAAGCATTAGTACCTTCCGCCCCCATTGATGCCATCAATTTATCATACTCATTCGCAATCGCATATTTCGCGGCTTCTCCAGATACTTTATCGATTTCCTTATAGATTGCTTTCCGTTCGGTTTCGTCAGTTGTACCATTATATTTCTCATAGAGCGCATCAATCTGATCTAACAAAGGTTTCTCCTTTGCCCAGTCTTTAGAGCCAAATTTATCGGTTCCTTTGAATAACATATGCTCCAGGTAATGGGCCAAACCGGTGTGATCCTTCGGATCTGTTTTGCTCCCCGCCTTTGTTGCAATGTAAGTTTGAATACGTGGTTCTTTTTTAGTCGGACTCAAAATCACAGTTAAGCCATTTTTTAGCTTGTAAAACCGCGAATGGGTAGGGTCATTCGTTACGTACTTGTAGGTGTACCCCCCCTCAGATGCTTCTTTCCAATCAAATTTGGCGTTTTGGGCAAACAAAGCATACCCTGCTGTTGTTAGTGCAAACGTAACAGCAGTAATTCTAAATAGGTTTTTAATCATATTTCCTTTTTCTTTTCACCTCAAACTTAGATAAATTGCTTTTTATATGCAATACAATTAAAGACATAAACAATAATTATTTACCCATTTGACATCCTGATAGTTAAGTCACCCAATTTCTCCCGCCACTAACCGACAAGATGTGGCTGAAAAATGGCATTTTTTACAACTAGATTTCGCTACTGTTTAAATACTATTGTTACAATGATATATCATTCTTATTTTTGCAAATATTTTAAAAAACGCTAACGTTTTATTTCATGAGATCAAGAATACTTGCTTTTGTGGCCTTGGCACTACTCTCCTTTCGTACCACAGCACAGGTCACACCCCGAATAGAAAATCCGAAGGATACTTTACAAAGCCGTACCCCAGCCAAGACGAGACTTATATTTCAACTTGAACATGAAAGCGGGGGCGAACTCAAATTCAATGAGCCCTCCAAAGAAACCCTTGCAGACTCTTACTATAGCGGACTAAATTTCAGAGTCGGTTTTCAAACACAGTTTCAAGACTCCCTAAAGAGTATTTACAACGAAATATACAACTATCCAATATACGGCATCGGGATCTACAGCAGTACATTTGGCCAGGAACACCTCGGACGACCTTTCGCAGCCTATGGCTTTGTCGCCATTCCCATTAGACCAAAAGTAAATTCGAGATGGAATTTCAACTATCGGATTGCACTCGGTCTCTCTGGCAGATTCAATCCTTATAATGAGGAAGACAATCCTTTCAACCTACTTATCGGCAGCAAAAATAATGTATTTATTGACCTTGGACTTCAGGTCAACTACCGCCTAAATAAAAACTTCCAGGTAGGGGCCGGCGCAGCCTTTCATCACTTCAGCAATGGAGCCCTGGCATTACCGAACACAGGGATAAACCTCGTCCCCTTGAGCCTATCTGTTTCGTATACACCAACAAACAAACCTTTTGATTATAGAAAAACAAGTATTCCACAGATGGAGAAAACAGAGGAACTCCATTTTAACTATGCCTTTGGCTTCAAACAGATTGATCGCGAACACGACGGCCAATATTTTAAATCTACGTTAGGTGCATACTACAGCAAGCATTTCGGCTACAAATGGCGACTTGGCGCTGGGTTTGATGCATTTTATTCAGCCAGCGGAAACGACGAAAAGGTTGCCGGCGACAAAGCCGGGAAATTCTCCGCCTTATTTTCTTACGGCCCAGCATTCTACATTGATCATGTGTTAAATTCACGTCTATACATCAACGGAAATGTTGGAGCCTATCTTCATCGCAACGAATTCAATGGCGAGAGCATGCCTGTGTATTTAAGAGTAGGTGTACGTTATAAAGTTTACAAAGATTTCTTTGCCGGTGTTTCCATTAAAGCCCATGGCGGTAAAGCTGATTTTATTGAATGGACAACAGGTTACGGAATTAAACTAGGTAAGAAACGGAAATAGTAAGAAAATAAACATGAGAGATTCCCGAGACAGATTGAATACCGGATCGGGGGCTTTCAAATTTCCCAGCGAGTTCAATACATAAAAAAAGCGTTCATGAAGAACGCTTTTTTTATCGTGGGGATTACTGGGTTCGAACCAGTGACCCCTACCTTGTCGAGGTAGTGCTCTAAACCAGCTGAGCTAAACCCCCTAACGAAAAAAAAGCACCATTTGATGATGCTTTTGTGGAGGCTACAGGATTCGAACCTGTGACCCTCTGCTTGTAAGGCAGATGCTCTGAACCAGCTGAGCTAAGCCTCCGTTTTGGATTGGTGGAGAATACTGGATTCGAACCAGTGACCCTCTGCTTGTAAGGCAGATGCTCTGAACCAGCTGAGCTAATTCTCCGACTTTGTATGGTGGAGGCTACAGGATTCGAACCTGTGACCCTCTGCTTGTAAGGCAGATGCTCTGAACCAGCTGAGCTAAGCCTCCATACTTTTTTAAAGAACGCCGTTCCCTAATTGCGTGTGCAAATATAGCTTAAAAATTCTATTCTCAAAATTATTTTACAAGATTTTATGCCTTAAACATCACAACAAGCTAAGAAACACCGAAATAATTTTTAATCATAGAACTTCCAAGAAATACCAAATCTAAAATTAGCACTATTCATCGGATAACGTCTGACGGTATAGTAACCATGCGGATAGAAGTTCTGATTTAAAAAATTATAACTCAAAAACATATTTACCCGTTGTATATTCGCTGTAACCCATAGATCCATGATTGGATACGTCGAAAACTCAATCTGTTTGTAAGCATTGTAAAACTGTCCTGTCCCAATCGAATAATTCGGATTGGCATAGGGTGTATTGAACTTTGCGTCCAGACCGATACTATAATCAATAACTTTATAAAACAGGTTACTGTAATACAAACTATGCCAGGTATACAACTCCGGGACAGCCAATACATCCTTTTGATCTGTCTTCTGATAGACCACAAGATTATCGAAGGTAAAATGGTTTAATTTAAATTTTTGTCCAACGGTTACCTTTAACAAATTAGCTTTATCCAATTGTGCCGGAACAATCCATTTATCTTTCTTCGGATCGTTCTGTGGATTGGACAACTCTTCGAAATAGGTATAATTGTTCATCAGAAAATACTCAACCTTGCCATGGAAACCAAGCATCGGATTGGCATATTGAAACCCCAGATTCTGAATTTTAGTCTTTTTAAGATCTAAATCATTCCATTTTCCGTAGGTATAATTCAAATTTTCGAAAACCATCTCCGGGGATTTGTTCTGTGAATAAGCTGACAACGTCACCTTTCCGATTTTATCCCCCATAGCGATATCCGCTTTAGCTTCATACAAGAAGTCCCCAAAGTTGTGGCCAAATACGATTTGATTCGCTTTTAAACTAAAATCAAGACGATCTGAAAACTTATATCCCAATTCACCTTTCGCGATTCCATTTTGATAAAAACGATTAAATGTTGTGCTATCCGGCAATTTCTTCAGTGGCTGAGGATAGGCTGAAGTATTGTTATAATACCGCATGGAGTCCAACTGATTCTGCTCCACCCAGTTCATGTCGTGCTGAAAAGCCAAATTCAACTTTACCTCATTCTTAAAGACCGACTTCCCTCTGAGAAAAAAGTTATATTCAAATTCATTTGAAACATTCGTGATCAGCGTCTTATCATTGTTTAGCGCCAACGCCCTATTATTGTATGGTAAAGCTGCATTTTGGTCATCCATGTTCTTGAAGAAGCTGTAAGTCTGTCTTCGGAGGCGGGTATTATGTGCCATGCTATTCGTTGGACGGATCTCCATCGTAGGCTTACCTTTATCAATTGTATCCAATCGCCCCAAATAAAGTGACTGTCTCAGGAAAAATGAATTATCCCACCACTTAGACCGAGGTATATTTGTATTACTCGCATCATAGAATTTTGGTATAAATCGGTCCGGCGATTGTCTATTTCCAGGCGCAAATGGAAGATCTTCCGTAATAGAACCATTCTCCATGGCATCCAAACGATTAAATACCCCATTGATCAACAAATTATACCGATTATTTTTCGATTCATACCAAGAAGCAACTGAAGCCTTTAAATCTGAATAACTCTGTCCAAGGTAAAATCCATCCGTTTTGGTAGAATGAAAATCGACATTCATATTCCATTGGGAATTGATATTCTGGGCCACCCGAGCCCTAAAAACCTGGTCATTAAAAAAGAATCCTACCGCAGACAATTCGGAGTACCTCGCCCGGGCCCTAAAATATTGGACCGAATCGGGGTTCAATAAATAACGTTCCAACGCTGTAAAACCAGACTGAAAGCCAATAGTCTTTTTAGGCTGGAACAATAGATCCCGTGTGGCAAGGCCATAGGCCCCAAGGTTCACACTGGGATTCCATGGTAAATTCTGCGGATTATAATACTGATAGTTATGATGTGATGTATCAATCTGCCGTGTATAAGTAGCTTTTTTTAACATATCCAATGTCGCATATCGGATATACTTTGCAGACAGGATAACGGAATCCTTCTTTCCATCCTCCTTGGCTCTAGCCGAATCCAATGCACTGCTCCAATCTTCTTTGCTCTGCGCAATGACATCCACGGAATAAATAAATAAAACACACCATGCGGCAAGTATGCGTACGATCAACTTCATCTAAAATTATATAAAAACCAAAAAAGCTAAATTCACCTGAATGAACCAATTACCCTTCACACCACACAAATCCAGCAACCTTCTCCTTCAACGGTGACACATAAAGATGTAATTTATTGCAAAGCTATTAATTCTTTCAAAATTAATGTCATTTTAGGTTCCGCTTTCTCCGCAACAGTGACAATTTCCTGCAACGACACAGGTTTAAGTTGTTCATGAAAGCCCTCATCCGTAACAACAGAAATGGCAAATACCGGAAGAGCCATATGATTGGCGACAATAACCTCCGGAACGGTACTCATACCGACCACATCGCCACCGATCAGGCGCATATAACGATATTCAGCTTTTGTTTCCAAATTTGGACCTGCGGAAGAAACATAAACAACTTTTCGCGCAGCAATAGCATGTTTGGCTGCAATTTCAAGAGCCTGCTCGATCATCTTTCGGTTATAAGGCTCGCTCATATCCGGAAATCGTGGTCCAAACTCCGCCAAATTTTGTCCGCGAAGCGGATTATCCGGCAATAAATTGATATGATCTTCAATAATTCCAAGGTCACCTTTTTTCACATCAGGATTAAGGGATCCCGCAGCGTTGGAAACAAACAATTTCTGTACCCCCAAAACCTTCATGATCCGGATCGGAAATGTAATCTGCTGCATATCATAACCTTCATAATAATGCAACCTTCCCTGCATAGCGACCACATTGCGTCCACTCAGCTTACCAAAAATAAGCTTACCAGAATGAAATTCAACAGTTGAAATAGGGAAATTAGGTATATTGGAATACATCAGCTGATACTCGACTTCAATTTCATCAACCAACTTACCTAAACCAGTACCTAGGATGATACCGAATTCTGGAGCAAAATCTCCAATTTTTCTACGGATAAATTCCGTAGTCTCATTTATGCTATGATACATACGTACAGAAAAACTAAGTATATCAAACTTAACTTAATTTTTCTGTACGTACAAATCAAAATCACTACTTGTATTTACATCTTCTCACCAATGGAGAAACTTTTTATAGCTGAAATGCATTAATTGTGGGACAATGCTTTTTCACTTGCTTTACCTGGAGAACTGATCAAAAGCATTACAAACGTGATAAAACCATTTATAATGATCAAATCCAATCCGATAACATACGGTGTATACACCTCAATTACATAGGTTTTAAGCAAAAATAATACGGTAGGCGAAAGCACACAGATATAGGGTACAGCCTTATCCCGCACCGCATATTTTGTGAATATTCCAAAAACGAATAAACCCAACAAAGGCCCATAGGTATAACTCGCCGCAGTAAAGATTGCATTTACGACCGAATCATCATTGATCAGCTTAAAGACCAAAATAACCAACAACATCACAATGGAAAAACCAAAATGGACATAGTTACGCTGTTTGATCAGCGTTGGATCATTGGGATTTTCTTTTTTATTGAAGTTTAAAAAGTCTATGCAGAAAGATGTCGTTAGGGCAGTTAGCGCACTATCTGTCGTTGCAAAAGTAGCGGCCGTCAGCCCCATCATAAAAATGATTGCAGGAACAATTGCCAAGTGGTTTAATGCAATTTCTGGGTACAAATAATCGCGTGTTGCCAGTTGAGTCACATCAATCCCGTTTTTAGCCGCATAGATATACAGCAAAGCACCGACAGCTAAAAAGAAAATATTAATGACCACAAAAACACTTGTAAAAGTGATCATGTTCTTTTGGGCCTCTTTAATGGTCCCCATCGATAAGTTCTTTTGCATCAGATCCTGATCAAGCCCCGTCATTGCAATGGTCACAAAAATCCCTCCCAAGAATTGTTTCCAAAAATTTGCTTTACTGCCTACAAAATCATCCCAGAAAAAGATCTTGGAATAACTACTTTCTTTCACAGCCTCGAAAGTATCCACAATACCAAAATCTAATCCTTTTGCCATAAAATAGATGGAGAGAATTACTGCAGTCACTAAAAAGGTAGTCTGTAGGGTATCCGTTACAATGATTGTCTTTAAACCGCCCTTATTTGTATACATCCAGATTAACACCAAACATATAACGACCGTAATCGCGAAAGGCACATTCCAGGCATCAAAAATAAAATGCTGCAATACGATTGCCACCAAATAAAGACGAAATGCTGAACCTATCGTACGGGAAACCAAAAAAATAGCAGCACCTGTTTTATACGTGGTGTGCCCAAAACGTTCTTCCAAATACGTGTAAATGGAAGTCAAGTTCATTCTATAATAGAGCGGAAGCAATACATAGGCAATAATGACAAAACCAACGGCATTCCCAAGAACAAATTGAAAATAGCTAAATTCAGACGCACCGACTGCGCCGGGAACCGAAATAAAAGTTACGCCGGAGAGCGCGGTACCGATCATCCCAAAGGCGACCATATACCATTTAGAGTTCCGGTTTGCGACAAAAAAAGTAGAGTTATCGGAAGCCCCCTTCGAGGTGAAGTGAGCTACTGCAAGCAGAACTGCAAAATAGATTATTATAAAAGATAATAATATTACTGGTGACATAGTTTGTTTTTAAAATAGGTGATTTTTAGTAGGTTATACTCAATGGGTAGCCTGATAAGCTTCAATTGCCTGTCTTACATTACCAAATTGTTCAAGTAAAGCCGCTGCCTCTTCTTCAAGCACCCCGGTTTGATCCATAATGATACGTACACCACGACCGACCAGCTTATGGTTTGACAATTGCATATCGACCATCTTATTCCCTTTTACCCTGCCCAATTGGATCATCACTGCGGTACTGAACATATTTAACACAAGTTTCTGTGCTGTACCCGATTTCATCCGAGTAGATCCGGTAACGAATTCTGGCCCAACAATAACTTCAACCGGATACTGCGCTACTTCAGCAATCGGAGACCCCCCATTACAGACAATACATCCCGTCACAAGCCCCTTCTCGTTTGCCGTTTTTAATCCGCCAATAACATAAGGTGTGGTTCCAGAGGCCGCAATACCGATAACAACATCGTTTTCATCAATATCATAGGCTTCCATATCTTTCCAGGCCTGCTCCAAATCGTCTTCTGCAAATTCAACTGCTTTTCTAATTGCAGTATCACCACCAGCAATTAACCCAATGATCCATTCAAATGGAACGCCGTAAGTCGGAGGTAATTCTGACGCATCCAACACGCCCAAACGACCACTTGTACCAGCGCCGATATAAAAAGTTCGACCACCAGCCTTCATTTTCTCCACAGTGACTTTAACCAATGCTTCAATCTGAGGGATAGCCTGCTCTACAGCAAGTGGCACAGATTTATCCTCATTATTGATATTTGTCAATAACTCATGCACAGACATCTTGTCCAAATCCTGATAATTCGAATCTTTCTCCGTTGTATTTACCATTATTAGTATATATTGTATTTCTTTATTTCAATAAATCGGGCACATCCACAAGTTGATACCCTTTCCCCTTTAATATGCTAATGATATCATCCAAATGATGATACAGTTTATCTTTCCGCCGATCATCGGTTCCCATGTGAATCAATATCAGAAATCCATTGAGCCCATATCGAGTTTCATAAGACCAGAGATTGTCGAGAATCGCTGTCGACGATAAATAACGAGCCCCCATTTCAGGATAGGTATAGTCAGCTGCAGTCCGTATTCCTGGTGTATAATTAACCGAATTTAGACCAACTGCTTTTGCCCAATCGACTGTTTCACTATTATACCATTCATAAGAAGGAATATAATAGGACAGCTGCTCTCTTTGAACGCCCACACGTTCCAGTGCTTTCAGATTTGCCCTTAGATCAGCGACAAAAGAGTCACGCTTCACCAAAAGCACATCCCTACTCCCCCAGTCACTCACCAGAAGATGTTTATCCGAGTGCCCCGAAATCCAATGGCCATCGCTTAACATCTGACGGACATACGCCTCAAAATCTGGTGTTCTGAGATAATCACCTGTCAGGAAAAAAGAGCCTTTAACGCCATTACGTTTTAGACTTGCTAATACCTCAGCTGTACCCTCAGATAAATCATGACCTGTAAACACCAGAGCCACCTGCCGCTTTGTCGAGTCGCCCCGGACAATAGCACCGAAAACATCCCGTGTTACTTTTTTCCGGTCGGCTCCTCCATTGCCTTACCCTCCTTTGAAGCCAGCAGATAAATCAACGAAGCGGTACCATCCATTGTCGGCTCATTCGTACTATAATCTCCGTAGTCGTCATGATAGACCGCCAAATCACTTTGAAACTCCGCATAGCTATCCGGATTATTCAACTTGATACCGATCAGATTGCGATACGTGGATGCCATAATGGGCCCATCAACCAAACCGCCATCGATCGGATGCTTTCCAAGAAAGGTAAACGCCGAATGCGGATCAACAGGTGTATCGCCCCCAGATGGAAGACCATATACCATACTCGTGCCCCAAGGGTTCGTCCCAAATAACCAGTCAAAATTTGCTTGGGCTAGCTCATCAAAATGCGCATCTCCCGTCAATTCTTTATACCAGAGACATTGGATCGCAAAGGATACCGTTAAGTTGTTGCTACACCAGATAAAGGGGACTCCGCGAAAAAAAGCATTTTTTTCGGCTCTCCGATTGACTTCCTCAATCCCCTGTTTATAATAAGAAACAATCTCCTCGCGATCTTGTCCTTTTAATCCTTTTGCCAACTCATAATGCCCAAGATTGATAAAAGGGTACCACTGATAATGTGCAGCAGTATCGCTTACCATCCAAGGTGTAATCTTTTCTTGCCGGGCGTAGCCTAAGGCTTCTCGTGCAAACTTTTCTTTTTTTGTCACCGAAAACCCCATTGCAGCGGCCAACTGCATATCGTCCACCCAATTATCTTCGGCATAAATATAAGGCGATTTCACAGAAACTGTCTGTGTCACGCCTGGTTTTATATTGGCATAAGCATAGGCCGTTTCCGATTTCTTTGAAAGCAGCTTTGCATATTTCCCATCCTCTTTGTCAAACAACATTGCCCCCAGGCGAAAAGCACTACTAAATTTACCAGCAGTAGAACTTGTCCCCGTCGTATTATTCATAAACTTACCACGCTGTTGTGGTTCGCCATCGATAAAATACACCGGTCTTTCAAATCCACGACCATAATAGGGATCTTCCTTTGGCATCCGCATGCTTGCATGATCCCGGTCATCACCAATCTGATTGTACATTTGATTGGCTTTAGGATGCATTTTCAACAACCAATCCAAGCCCCATTTTGCTTCATCCAGTACATCGGCACGACCGTTTTTTCCATCAAGACCATTTGCTTGCTTTAGATCACCAAATACCTTTGGAAAATCGCGGTAAGCCGCTAACAGATGAAATGTCGCATTTGCCGACGTTGTCGCATATTGCAAATAATCAGAAGCATCATGCCAACCTCCACCCGCATCGATATGGGAGCTATCGGGAATTCCAACCTTTCCTGCATAAAGCGCAAATCCATCATGTGTATGGCAGCTATCTTTCAGAAAAGGGTTAAACAATGTCCGTTGTTGCCGCATATAACGCAGTACAAAATCTGCCGCTCCTTTGTAAACGTCCCGAGCAATTCGAAATGTTGGAGACTTCACATCACCAGCCTGAACAAAAAAGCGTCCTGTATCCTGTATAGAAGAGAAATCAAAACGAAAGCTTTGAACAAAAGGACCATAAGCCCCATAATCTTTTCCGACGGGATGCACATAGACTGTTTTACCCGTTTCTGCGTTTTTAATTTCAAAAGAACGAAGCTGCCTGATTGATTTCCCGCCCCATACCGCGACCTTCTTGCCCGCCGGAGTATAGCCCAATTGGTTTATTCTAATCCAAGCATTTTGCTGTGCTTTCGCAAAGTTACAAACAAAACATGCAAAAACAAGCAAAAAAGCTTGACGTAAATTTAAGAAGTTTAGACATTTTTTTATCATATCAAGGCATTTATTTTCAAAAAGATCAATTCAATCGATTGCTTAAAACTGTAATGAAACTATTTTGCCATCCATCGCACTCGCTATCACTGTATTCCTGCCATTTAGCGCTACAGGATTAACCATTCCATTGGATATTTTATATTGCCATATTACCGCGCCTGTTTTTGCGTCAACCCCGGATAGCAAACCCGAATGACTCGGCACAAATACCAATTTGCCATTGGAGGTAATTGCAGAAGGTGTCAATTCGTAGGGCAATTTAAGCTTGGACTTCCAGGCAACAGCCATACGATCACCAGCAACTGAAATACCCAAAAGATCCCCATCCATCGTCTTCACATAAACCAGTTTATGATCTGCTGCCAACCCCATAGACTCGCGCACCCGAATGGTATCTTTCTTTTCCCGCCAAATGACCGCCCCCGTTTTCGCATCCAGTGCTGTCATAAAACGATCCGGTGCAACTACAAAAACACGATTATTTACCCCCACTGGATTACATGCCGCCGCTGAAAACATCCGATTAGCCTGTCCATTATTCCATTCCCACGACAACTTACCTGTATTGACATTCAAAGCATAGAATCCATTACTCCAGGAGCCAAAAATTACATTCCCCAAATAATACGTTGGCAGGGTCGATACAAATCCTTTGACCTGATCAAAGCTCCATTTTACAGCCCCCGTCTTGATGTCCAGTGCCCTAAACTTACCATCCGAACCACCGATAAAAGCCACGCCATTATGTAGCAGAGGCGAACCCAAAACCGCCTTTTCAGTCTGCACCTTCCACAACAACTTGCCATTACGGGCATCTACCGCATAAATTGCATGATCCGATGATCCCGCCACGACAATCCCTTTCCACACAGCCGGAGTAGAATAAACTTTACCACCTGTACGAAATGCCCATAGCTTTTTGCCAGTTTTTAAATCAAGCGCAAAGATATCGCCCGCGGTATTTGATGTAATCACGCTATTTTTGTAAACAGCTAGTCCCGCCCCAATATCACTAGCATCTTCGAAAGTCCAATTGACTTTAACCTGATCTGCATATTTGGTATTCACAGCATAACTTGGTCTCGGATAGCTTACCGTTTCATTTTCATAATGATGATTAAATAGAGGGACAACAACCCAAGATTTCTCCTGCATCCCTACACCGGGATTACGCTCCTGATAACTCGCTTTACCATCGGCGATAGTCACAATATTATAACCGCCAACCGCTTTATTCGCACGCAGGTTGGAACGCCCCATTACTCCTGGAATTCCTTCCCAATCGTATAATTTATTGGCATGGCCATGTCCGCAAAGCGCCAATTGAACATTCCGCGTTTTGACCCTTTTTAAGGCGTCAAACCAGTTGTTTAACGATGAATCCTGTGGATAATGATTAATATAGATCAATGGCAGCTGATTATCAGGATTCGCTGCAAAAATGGAATCCATCCAAACCAGGTTTTCACGAGGAATCTGGCCAGGACTCATACGCATATTTGGCCCTGAATTGGTTCCAATGAATGCGTAACCTTTATGCTTAAAGAAAAAGGTCTCACCACCAAAAACGGTACGAAATGTATTGGCTCCATTTTCAGACCAATTTCCATCGTGATTTCCCGGAATCACATACCAAGGCAGCTGCAAACTATCTAAGATGCGCTTTGCAAGCTTTAACTCATGATCAGCACCAAACTCAGTGATATCTCCGGAGAGTATAACAAAATCAATATCTTTCAATGTATTCAGGTCCTTTACAGTACGTCGCAAATCCTCCTCTCCTGTTGCACCACCGACATGCGTGTCTGTTACGTGGGCAAATTTGAAGGACTGCTGCGCTATCACAACGTTAAAAACGCAGGATAATGCAATAAAAAAGGTGATAATTGGAAACCTCATGCGTAATGTTTTCTTAAAAATAGCGTTTTTATGCATAATAATAAAATAAAAATGCGTTTTTATGCAAAGTATTTTAGATGTAGATTTAGGTTTGTTTTCGACAGCCTCGGCTATCATGGGCATAAAAAAGCCTTGTCTAAAAACATAGACAAGGCCTCATAATATGTGGATTAAATTACCACCCTTTAGTTTGTGTTAATTTATACCCTCTTTGCTCATAGTCAACAATTTGCGCTTTACCCACTGGAGCTAAATAAAATTTATCATCCACGGCATTTCTATTTGCTGCATTTTGAACCACTATAAAACCAACCATATCAGCAGCATTAGAACCATTATAAGTCACTACGGTTCCATCCGCTTTCCTCACTTTGGTGACGCCAACATAGTTAGATTTTAAGAAATCTGGAGCCTGTTTTGCTACGTCAACCCAAATTCCTGTGAAATAATCCGTACTTTTAGAAAAGTCCATATAACCCAGCTTTTTCCATCTCTTTAAATCCAGCAATCGCGAGTATTCAAACACGAATTCCATCCGGCGCTCACGACGTATTTCCCACATTAGTGGCGTTACATCTGCGTCTCTAGCTGGATCATTGGCAATTGAACCAATCTGTAACGGCGCAGTCTTTGTCACTCCTTTAGCTATAGCAGCTTCGTCAAGCGGCCTATTTCTTACTGCATTGATTGACTTATCAAGATCTGTTTGTGTAACAGCTCCACCACCAAAGTTCTCGGCTAAAATTTGCTTTGCTTCAATCCAGTTTAACACAACTTCTCCATAACGAATAACAGGAGCGTCTGATGTATTGGTATTTGAATTCCACTTAGAATAATCAGGATTTGCACTTGTTATCTTATAGCCATTACGAGCGACATACTTTGTTCCATAGACAAATGTTGAAGCCTTGGAGTTCAAATCCGTATCAAAGGAAGCCTCAAAACGCGGGTCACGAGAGGTCGCCAACTTACTCAACGAAAAATCAGCCGCACTGGCAAGTGATGATGAAGAATAAGGCTTACCATCAATACAGATAAATTCCTTGATCAATTTTAAATTTGGAGCTGTAGCCTGTGCCTCAATGCCATTTTGATAAGATCCGATTGCATGCAGCACACTAACGGATGCATCGTATTTACGATACATAATCACTTCTTTGTTGGTAGCTAAATCCTGGGAAGAAAACAAACTTTTGAAATCAGCAGTAAATGAATACTTCCCTGAACTCATAACAACCTCCGCTGCACTTTGAGCAAGCTCCAAATATTTCTTTGCTCTTACCTGATCAAGACCGTGGTATTTCTGCCAAGAACCTTCAAACAACATCAAACGTGATATAAAAGACGCTGCAATATACTTATTCAACACATTTGCACCATCATCGGCTTTCATATTCTGCAATACATATACAAAGTCATCGTACACATGATCCATCACGACACCACGATTATCACGATCTTTATATTGCGTATCAAAATCAGAAGCAGATACTTCAGATTCAAAATATGGAACATCCCCGAAAACAGAGACCAACCTAGAATACTCAAAAGCTTTAAAGAATTTCGCAACAGCAGTCCAGTGATTATATTGAGCTGTGGTTAAGTTCGGCTTAGCAATAGTCTCTATTCTATTCAAGAAAATATTGGATTTGCGAACCCACGAATAATTCCATGTGGGACCTGCATACGTATCAAGCCATGCCGCAACTTCAGATGTGGATGAACGCGTATCAGGTATAGCATTTTCAAAATTAGCTTGTTGACCACTAAAAGTCAAATCGTCTGAAAAAGTATACCCCCTTACTGGCGTATAATCCGTCGTAAAGGAACTATTGTAGCCGTTGAAATATTGCGTATAAAAACCGTTCGCAAATAACCTTAGGTCATTTTCATCCCTCCAATAAAGCCCCGAACCATCTGTAATCTGATCCAAAGACGGGCGATCTAACAAGCTATTACAGCTTGATAACACCATTGAGGAACCTAATAATATATATAAGAATTTTGTTTTAATTTTCATGATAATTTCAATTAAAATGTCAATTGAACGCCAAAAGAAGCAGATTTGAACGTTGGCGTTCCAACACCAATACGGCCACTATTGTAATTATTCAAGCTCTGATCAACAAACATATTCACCCCAACAACAGCTTCAGGGTCGATAGGTAAGCCATTAAGTTTATCCCATGTAAAGAAGTTTTCCAAAGCAGTGTATATACGTAAATTGCTTACTCCGATTCGACTCAACGTTCCTTTCGGAAGGGTATAACCCAAGGTTAAGTTCTTAATACGCAAATAGGACATATCCAACAAATAGCGACTTTGTACCTGCATATTATTAATATTGTCGGTTCCACCGTTGCTGTATGCTGCAGGATAAAATGCACCCGTATTATTTTCAGTCCAATAATCTGAAGACATAACTGCAGGCATTGCTCCATCAGATGCATTAAAGCCGGCCTGCGCCAAGAACCCTTTTCCCCAAACCTGGCGGCTACCTACGCCTTGGAAGAACGCAGAGAGGTCAAAACCTTTGAAATCAGCCCCTAAACGAAAGCCATATTCATACCTCGGCGTCGAATTACCAATCACAGAAAGGTCACCATGATCTGAAATTGTCCCCTTACCGTTATCTATAGCACCATCCCCGTTTAAATCCTTAAACTTAACATCACCGGGACCATAAAGGAAGGTAGAAGAATTTTGAACCCAAGATTGGTAAGCTCCATTTGGATCAGACAACTTGTTCATTGTCTTACCATTGACGGTTGTCGTAACTAGTTTCCCGTTTTCATAAACGAAATCACTTTTTTGATATAGACGATCCGTTTCATAACCCCAAATTTCACCGAATGTCTTACCGTTATAGTATCCATCCACTAAAGTTGTTGTACCGTATTCTGTGATAACAGATTTTGCATCCGATACGTTTGCACGCAGATTAATTCCCAAACCATTTTCGAAACGGTGGTTAAAATCAACGGCAAGCTCCCAACCTCTCGTACGTAAAGCGCCAAAATTACCTTTAGGAGCCTCAGCACCAAAAGTCGCAGCAACACCTTCCATCGGCACTAGCATATTTTTGGTATCGCGTTGGTACCAATCAAACACAAGCCCCAATTTATTCTTGAGGAATCTTGCGTCAAGTCCAAAATCCAAGGTCTGGATATCTTGCCAGCCTACCTGAGATAGAACAGCGGCAGGAGATCCTACATACCAATCCTTATTTCCTGAGCTGTTAATCCAGTTAGATTGGGCATTCGTCATATAACTTGTATACAAATTGTTCGGAACAGCCTGGTCTCCAATTGAGCCCCATGAACCGCGGATTTTAAATTGATTTACGAACTCACGTGACCAGTCCATAAAAGATTCTTGCGATACCACCCAACCTGCAGAGAACGACGGATACCATTTCCAGCGCAAGCTAGTCGGGAATTTAGACGATCCATCACGACGTAAATTTGCTTCAAACAAGTATTTATCCTTATAAGCATAGTTTACCCGGCCAAAAAAACCAATCTGAGATTCCCATTTTTTATAACCGGAACCAGTCACTGTTCCCGATCCAAACGTTAATTGTGGATTCTTGATATCCAGTAGGTTTGTAATTTGTGTCCAAGAATTTTCAGTTTGTTCCGCAACACGGTTTAAACCTGCCATAAATTTAAACTCATGCCCACCATCCAAACTTAAATTGTAAGTAGAGAAGGCATTGATCGTATGGCGCAAGAAATTCTCATCTTCCTTACGGTAATGGTCAGGATTAGAGCCTGCAGCTGTATATTGGAAATAATCTAGATCATATGCAGCCATCGCGCCCGCAGCAGATGCATCCACATAATTTCCATTTGCATCGACATACATCTGGTTTCCATTTGCATCCTTTTTCACCACTGGATTTCCCCAGGAATTGCCTGCTGTAAAACGTGTACCCGGCTTATTCCAGATCATCTCCTGATTGGTCAATGTGTAATCAAAATCCAATTTCCAGTTCTTCGTGAAATTTACAGTAGCACCACCATTGAAATTCATATAGTTTTTTAACTGGCTTGCCACGTTTGCTGCACCTGTCTCATAAGCTGGACTACGAATTGGATCCCCGTCACCATCATTTCCAAACGGATACAGCGAACTCCAACGGTACATATATAACCATGGATCTGCTGTTGTCGAATTCGTTGCATACGGATATTGTTTATTCGTACGGGAATAAATAGCTCCTGCCCTCGCTGTAATGTATTTGTTAATCTCATGAGAAACCCGTACTGAAGCATTATATCTCGAGAACTTATCCGTATTAGTCTTCAACATACCTGACTGATCAAGCAACCCCAATCCTACATTATAAGAAGTTTTACCTGATTTACCCGATAGCGATAAATTATGTTGTTGCGTAGGAGCCCACTCACGAACCATATAGTCATATGGATCATACGTACGTACGCCATATTTATAACCTGTTGCAGGATCATAATACCAGTCACGTCCATACAACGTTGGATCATCTTTACCGACCGAGCTACCATATTTATCCTGCCATTCAACCGATTTTTGATAACTTTCTTCATTTATTTTATAGAAAGCTCCAGTAAAATTGCTACCAACGCGCAAAGCTGCATCCAACGAATATCTCAACGCATCAACCGTCCCCATTTCGTATTTCTTGAATGGGTTTTGAAAGGAGAAATTATTAGAATAATTTACTGACACCTGATCAGTTTTAGCCCCCTGTTTTGTTGTAATTAAAATGACACCATACGCGGCTTTAGCTCCGTAAATAGATGATGCTGCTGCATCCTTTAAAACTGAAATAGATTCAATATCATCGGGATTCACAATATTGATACTCGGAATCTCCACATTATCCAGTAATATCAATGGATTATTGGATCCAGTTATTGAACCTATTTGACCGCGAATTTTGATCGTTGGATCAGATCCCACCTCTCCACTCGGAATAACGATACTCAATCCAGGAGTCGTACCCTGCATGGCACGTCCTGCATCAGCAATAGGACGCCCTTGCATTGTCTCTTTGATATTAACTGACGCAACAGCACCTGTTAAGTTACTCTTTTTCTGTGTACCGTATCCAACAACAACGACTTCATTTAACGTTTGATTATCATCGACCAAAGTTACATTTAGCGAATTCGAAGTCACAGGAACCTCTCGCGTAATATAACCTACGGATGAAAAACGCAACTTGCTCCCCACGGCAGCTGTAATTTTAAAATGCCCCTGCGCATCGGTCTTCGTTGACGCATTACCGCCAATTACAGACACGCTCACTTCAGAGACTGGACCTTTTCCATCCGTTACAGTACCTTGCACTGTATTTTGAACCGCACTTTTTGCAGAAGAACTTAAAAGAACGCTTGTTGAATTAACGTTCTTCAAAGAGCCTTCCTTTTTTGTAAAAGAATAGGATTCAGAAGGAAAACTCAATCCAAGAGCAACAGAAAATAGTACAAATTTTCTCATTGATTATAGAGTTTTAAAATAAATGATTCTAGTTAATATTGTTAGTTATTGCTATTCAAAATCAGTATATAACAAATACTTCTTACGCATTTGTTTATAGTTTTTCAAGTCATCCGACCAGGAAGCGCGAATCTGTGCCTCGGATTCACCTGCAAGAATCTGCTTACGCAACTGATCAGTACCTGCGAGCTTGTCAAAAAATTCAGGCCTCGCAAAGAAAGTCGATTTATCAGGTGTCTTTTGATAAAAATCCAAGATATATTTTAGTGTGAATTTTTGCTTTTCAGGATCCAAAGCACGTAGATCTATACCATAATTCGTTGCACCTTTTCCTTCCACATGTTTGGACATACCATGACGTTCACCCGGAGTAAATGTAAAAGAGCCGTACACCGGATTTGTATACCCCAAAACCTGGAATGGCCAATCCGTCCCACGCCCTACCGAAATATCAGTTCCTTCGAAAAGGCATAATGAAAGATACAATCGTACAGAAAGCTGATTGGGTAGACTTGGTGAAGGAATTACCGGTAAATCGTACATCGTTTTGTGATCCCAGTTTTGCACCTTTACAACCTGCACATCTGCCTGGCGACCATTTTCTAACCAGTGTTCCCCATTGATCATCTGTGCCAACTCACCAATTGTCAGCCCGTGGATCATTGCTATTTTATGCCAAGAAACATCGGATTTAAACTTATCGTCATGCCTTACTGGACCGTCGACCTGATCTCCATTTGGATTTGGGCGATCTAATACAATTAATTTTTTGTTATGCTTTGCACAAAGCTCCATCACACGATGTAAGGAAGTGATATAAGTGTAAAAACGCGCTCCAACATCCTGTAGATCGAAAATCATAACATCGATGGAATTGACAATCGAATCCTGTTTCTTATTTCCACCATATAATGTAAATAGTGGTAAGCCTGTTTTCTGATCAATATCATTTCCAAACTTCTCGCCACGCTCTACATTACCACGGAAGCCATGCTCAGGAGCAAAGGCAAATTTTAAGTCGACTTTGTTGTCGAGTAAGACGTCTACAAGATGTTTTTTATCGGATCCGACAATTGATGTCTGATTCCCCATAACCCCTACTTTTTTACCTTTTAATTGTGGCAGATATAAGGCTAACTGATCTGCCCCAGGCACAACAACCCTGTTCGTTATATCACCAGAAATGTTGTTTCCTGCTTTTTCATTAGTCTGAACAGACTTCAATGAACTTCCACAAGAAATACAGGTGACAATCGCAACCAAAAAGGTCAAATTTAGTAAGGTAGTTTTCATCATAAATAGACTTTTAGCTCGTGCATAAATGCAGTTTTATGCATGAATAATTGAAAATCAGGATAAAAGTAAGTAGAACTTTTCGATTTTTAAACTAAAATTGTCATAAAAACGCAAAAGAAAGTAAGTATTCACTTTCTATTAGGATATGAAACGAGTAAACCATTTTTCCTTTTTTACCTAGAAAATTCATAACTAACAAAACACAAACAAAAGACAAACAATCAATTACAAAATATAAAACACAAAAAAAGCAACCTGTTAGTGTAAATAGAACACCTAAACGTAACAAATACATTACTTTAAAATCACCTCATACAACCACGCATAAACCAGTACTACTAAGCATTTAAATAGCTGATTACCATACTTCAGGGCACTATCAGCAGAAAACCGCAACATTCATTTCAAAAACTACCTTTACTTTTTCGCAATTTAACGCAGCATACTTCGCAGCAAACACAATTCCCAACATAGTATGAAATTGATATAACGTATAAAGGCTTTCGGATAAACGATCCGAAAGCCTTTATTCACAAAAAAATAAAATCTATTTTAACACAAAACCAATCCCATTTGCACTTGGACCGCCTGCCACAGCAACCGGACTATTTACCACTTTCCAGCTTAAAAACCCGGACTGTCCTTCACTTTCTGCACGCTGTACCATGACGGACGCAGCCCCACCATTTGTAACAAAGGCATCCGAAGATCCGATCGACTCCATGATCTTTCCTAAATCGTTATATGTGATACCAACAGAAAAAGCATTTGTGCCGCCATCCACAACCACCGCATACAGATAGTTCCTAGCTGCATTTAGCCCCACCGCAGTATTAGCCTGAACCGTTGTTACCGTCGAAGTCACAGCAGCACCTTTATATAAAAGCCAGGTACCCCCAGAAACCAAGGAAGCTAGATCATTTAAATTATATGAGTCCATTGGAGATGATGCAGATGGCTTGTTTCCAACAAAAACAGAACCGTCCTTTTTCACACCTAAAAAAGGTCTTGTATCCGATGTAGCTGTCGTCGTTGTTGTTTTCAACTGTCGGCTTTTAAATATAAACGAACCTGTCGGCGCAGAGGAAGTCACCACATCCCCATTGATCGCTGCTATAATTTTTCCCCCAGCGCGCCCCTCATTATATTTAGCCATATCTCCCAACGTCTGCACTGTAAATAAATAATCATCAAAAGGACTTAGGGCAGTAACACTTATATTAGTTTTAGAGAGATCCACTTCCAAGATCTGCATACTCATGGCCTGATTTAATTTATTCACATAACGAAGGTGTGTACGCTTTATTCCATCAGCCAGGGTTGTCGTAGAATCTAATTTAAAAATCGCAATGATATCCGTTTTATCCATGATCTTCTTTACAAGCGCACCTATCTCGTTGTCGGGTGGGATAACTTCCGGAACAGTCACCACAGGCTCCCTCTGCTCAAAAACAGGATAATCATCTCTCTGTTTACAAGATACCAGTGAAAGCAGCAAGCAAAACGAAACACTTGCACACAATCTATTTCTATATTTTTTATCCTTCATGATCATCGAATTAAGAAAAATGAAACATAAGGCTTCATGATAGTAGAAGTAAAACCATCGTAGCCCAGCGCATACACGGTATATGACCTTCGGTCTAAAATTGCCCCGGCATTTGAATAAGAAGCCAGCACCGAAGCATTCGTTATAGGTGCACCCGCTTTACGTATCTTCCATGTCCGTGCTGTGATACGATTTAGTTCAAAATATGGACTTGTTTCCAAATATTTCACATTTTTAGCTACTAAAGAATCCTGCGTCGGCTCCGTAGTTGCCGCTGCAGCTCCGTAATACAGATCAATAGCCTCTACATTAGGCATTAAATTTGTAAAACGGTAGCGCGCCTGTGTGCTATCCGGACGGGTTAAATCTTCTTCATTTAAGATCATTTTTGTGTTTTTTGCTGTATCTGTCACATGCAACGTATAACGTTTGCCGGCTTCAAACTTCACTGTAGATTCGTATAAAATAATAGAATCCAAACCACTATCGGTTTTATAAGGCAAACCTACCTGAACATTGACGGAACCCGATTTCCATTTCAGAAAGTCCGGACGAGAATCACCGCGCGTATTATAGCCTCCACCAGGGAAAGGCTCTCTACCACGAATAAGTGGAGTAACACGTTGACCATCAAACTTTACATACATATAGCGGTCATCCGGGTAAATGGACGCCATGTTAATTTTAACAATTGCATCGTCAGCACCCATAAATTCCACATCGCCAAAATTCTGTATAGCCTTATCACAAGAATAAAGACCAAAAAGAAACAAGCAGGCGCCAAATATAATTTTAAAACTTTTCATACTTTAATCTTTAAAGGATTAATTATCTTTTGTTACAAACCAGGTCGGCTTGGTGACATAATACGGGTCCAAGGCCCCCCACTTATCCAATTCTTTTGCATTCCAGGCGTACTCCGAATTATAACGGGGACGAACCCGGTAACAGTAAGCCTGATATTGCAACCCCGAACCGCTGAGTGGCTGATACTGCTTAAAAATACTAGTATCATAGTTATACTTACGTAGATCACACCACTGCTCCAATCCTCCCCAGCCCCATTGGACAATATACTTTTGTCCCATAATATCAGAAAGCATTAAGTCAGCTGAAGTCTGTGGAATTTCACTGCTCGTCAGGTAAGCTTTCACCTGAGCGTCTGTAATTGCTGTTTCACCATTTGTATTGATATACTTATTCACAAAAGTCATATGCGAACGAATCGCATTAAGATAAGCCTGATAAGCCTCAGACGACGCCCCCTTGATGAAAAGCGCCTCCGCCTTAATCAACTGCAATTGCGCGTAAGTCATCAGCGGAAAATCAGCTTTATCCCTAAAGATGAATTTCCCTTCATACACTCCACCCACAATTTTCCCGAGAATCGAAGGGATAATTGTGGCCGAATTGGTTACGTTCGGCAGAGCACCGGAAAACACCGTATCAGCCACATTATCCAAGTTCCTATTGAGCATTTTTAAGAGACGCGGATCACTTGCAACACGTGAAGGCGCCGTTACCGCCCCCCTAAGTCCTCCAGATAAGTAACTCACAATAGGCTGACCGGCACGGCTATAGTACGTACTCGTATAAACCCCATACAGCGGCCCCACCACACTCGAGGTTTCGGCCTTATCTCCCGAAAACTTAACGCCTGCATCGTCATCATTCGATGCCAACGATTGATCAACGTAATAGATGACTGAATCCGCGTATTTCGATTTAAAATCAGGTTTATTAACCAAATGTATATACTGAAGCGCCCGAATACCATAAACAAATTTGCGCCACTTGCCCATATCACCACGAAAAAGGTTATCTCCTTTTTCCGAGCTCAAATTAGCGCTATAATCAAGCGGACTTTTTTGATCCATATAATATAAGGCAGAATCGCACCAAACTCTAACTTGCGCATAAACGTCTTTTTGATCGTCATACGTAAAGCTAAGCTGATCGCGCAGGGCCTCTTTCATAATAACTGGACCATGATAATCCGTAAGCATTTGGTATCCCCAGGCCTTAACAGCATAACCTATTGCGGCATACTCATATTTCTCATTTTCTACCGCATCCCGGATCATGTTTGCCAGGTTTCGACCATGGTTAAAATAGACCATCCGCCACATCACGCCACCAACATCACTCTGAAGCCTAAATCCATGCCTTTCCCAAACTTTTGAAGCATCATCTGCAGAAGCCCCCATAATAGATTGATTAAACTTATTCATAATGGTCTGATCCTGCGCATAACCATTTGCCATATGAAATATAATCGGAGCCAACAAAATCTCAGCCCTAACATCCTGTGGATACGACGGATTATCATTGATATCCATAAATTTTTTACAACCTGTCATTATCAAAGTCAATAACAACAAAGCTGTGACTATTTTTGCTTTCATAATCTTATAATTGTAAGTTAACGCCAACGTTGAACCCTTTCGGTCTAGCCATATTGCCAAAGTCTATCCCATACCCCCCAATACCTCCAATACCAGTTGTATTCGAATTACTTTCTGGATCCAATCCTGTATAATTTGTAAACATAATGAGATCAGTAGCTGTAAAAAACGCTTTTAGTGAAGACCTTTCACCCAAGAACCGCGTCAGTCTTTTCGGCAACCGATAACTTAAGGTAATATCACGCAGTCTCATTGTGTAGATATTCCGTTCCACGAACATACCCGGCTCGATATTGGTAAAATAATACGCGGAGGAAGTATATGGTGTTACCGCAATATGGTTGATCGTTGGATTTTCCGAATTCTCCAATCCATCCTTCAAAACACCCCTTATCACCCGTGGATCTTCTCTATTTAGCGTTTTCGTCGACATACCGAGGGTATACATATTATAATCCAATCCGTTTAACACATCTCCACCTTTACGCCAGTCCCACAAAAATGTCAGATACCAATCTTTGTAATTGAATTTATTAACGATGCCCAATGTAAACTTAGGCAGACGGTCAGCAATCGGGTAATAGCGATCTGTACCAGCGACCGGCAAACCCGTTGCCGGATCGATCAGTACGTCACCATTTGTATTTCGCATAAACTGCGTTCCAGAGAGGGCGCCCATACTGTAACCTGGCAATACCGCAGAACGCACACCACTCAGCAACCAAGTATCCGAGTCATACAATTCCGGCAAATCTTCAGCCAGCGACAACACACGGCCTTTATATTGGGTAAAATTGAAGACCAGGTTCCAGTTGAAATTCTTCTTGACAATCGGATTGAATATTGCCTGAACCTCAGTACCCACATTTTTCACTTTACCCCCGTTCATCATTTTTAAAACAAAGCCAGAACCATAACTCAATCGGGGCAAAATAATCTGTCCATCACTCAGCCTAGAAAAATAACTAAAATCAAAAGAGACAAACTTTTTAAACAAGGAAAATTCCAAACCTGCCTCAAATTCTTTTGTCATTTCAGCAACCAACTTATCATTTCCCCCATTAAAACCATAAGCATATCCACCACCGGTTGAATATTGAGGCTCATAATTTGATTTAATAAAATAGGATCTGAGTGGTCCTTTACCCGTTTTACCTGCCGAAAATCTAATTTTTCCATCTGAGATCACATCCGAGACTGCCTTAATTGGATTTAAATCTGTAAAATTAAAGGCCAGGGACCCTGAAGGATAAGAAAAATAAGGATCATTTGGCATCAAACGCGACGTCCCGTCCAAACGGCCCGACAAAGTCAGATACAGCAAGGTTTTATACCCTAACACAGCCTGTCCGAAGAATCCAATAGAGCGGTAGTTGTTGATGACATTTTTTGCCAGACGTGTCGAAGCATAGGTATTATTGATGCTGTAGAAATTTGGATCAAAGAAATTTGTTCCGTACTGCGAATCGGTAATCGAGTTTTGATCACGAATCTCGCCCCCCAGAAATGCATTAATTGAATAATCTCCAAAAGTTTTATTGGCCGAAAAACGTGCATTACCATACAAAATCCGCATATTATTCTGATAAGAACTATACTTACCTCCTGTAGGTGAAGTGGTAGAACCCGAACCGGAATAAGATTGCGGATGATAAACACTCTCACCTTTTGTAGTGGAATAATCAATCCCGACAACACCTTCAAATCTCAGCCAGGACAATGGCTTATAAGTAAAATTTGAGGAAGCCATCGTACGGTTAGTTTTATCATTGGCAATATTCCGATACACATCCCAAAATGGATTATCAAACTCATTGTAAATATCCTTGGTATTTAATACGCGATTACCTTTTTCATCTATCCAATTCCTGACATCATAAAGGGGATTAAAGCGCATCAAAGTCATCAAATAACCCGTAGTACCCTTTCTCGCCTTATCATTATCCGAAAAGATAAAATTAAAGGACGTATTGAGCTCAAATTTATTTGAAAATTTGGCGGTAGAGTTTAATCTTGAAGAGAAGCGTGTATAACGTGTATTTGGAACAATACCTGTATTATCATTGTATTCGTTTGACCAGCGATAACTTAGATTTTCATTGCCGCCATTAAAGGTTAAATTATGCTTTTGATTATATCCGTGACGAAAGAAATTTTTAACATTATCCTTATGCAACAGCATGTCATCCTTATATTTAGGACCCAAAGCATAGGAAGACGTACCATCATAGCTACCATTCAGCCCCTGCATGTAGGTATACTGCCGCTCCGGGAATTTATTGACAAACTCCATTCTTCCTGAATAGCTATAATCAACCCCGAATTTACCACTCTTGGCTTTCTTGGTCGTGATAATTATCGCTCCACCAGCACCTGAGCTACCATACAATGCAGTCGCTTCCGGTCCCTTCATCACTGTATACGTTTCAATATCCGAAGGATTAATGTCCAATGCCCGATTGGAATAGTCCAAATCCCGGTTGGCTCCATTCATTGCCAAATCATTTTCATTGACTGTCGAATTGTTAATCGGTACTCCATCGACAACAATCAATGCATTATTATCCCCGGAGATAGAGGCAAAACCCCGAAGCACGATTTGTGCTGAAGCACCTGGCATACCCGAAGTACTGTTAATGGATAAACCTGGTACACGCCCTTGCAAGCCTTGAAAAAAACCTTCCCGTTGCGTATCTGACACGTCATCTCCGTTTACTTTCGGCGTAGAATAACCCAGAGATTTTTTGGAACGCTCGATTCCCATTGCCGTTACTATCACTTCATCTAATGACGCAGTATTTTCTTTAAGAACCACATTGACGATCGACCGACCATTTACGGCAACTTCCTCCGACTGATACCCCACATATCGGAATATCAAAGAAGCACCTTCAGGAATTGTTATCTTGTAGTTACCTTGACTATTTGTTGCTGCTTGCACTCCTTTTCCACTCTCCCGCACGGTCACTCCCGCCAAACCGGATCCACTCGCATTAGTCACTTTACCGGTAATATTTTTTTGTGCCAGAGCAACACAACAAAAACACAGTAAACCCCAAAAAATGAGCAAACTCCTTTTCATAATTTTAAATTTTAATTAATAAGATTAGTTTAGTTTTAAAATAGGATGCTACGTACCTAGTACGGTAACAAAACGCAAAAAATGCATATTATTCGTTCATAAGCATGCGTTACTTTTAGGTATAAATATTGGTTTGTACTTCTTTTCAGATCTAATATAGCATAAAAATGCAAAAAACAAGACATAATTTTTATTTTTAGAGCACAAATCCAATCACATCCATCATAAAAACGAATAATAAGGCAAAAAAACAAGATATTCAGAATAGTATAAAAATAGAATAGCAGACCTTTCATTCAATATATCGAATAGAAGCGCAACCATAGTGGTTTATAACACAAGTAAGATAAAACGCAATAAAAAGCAAATAAGTGAACAATACGCACTATTTCGAATACACATAATTTCGCTTAAGGTAATTTCTAGAAATCATTGGACAGAAGAGACCTCCATACGCTGTACAGAGTCTTCATCGTTGTTTCAGGAAGAACTATGGGAAGAGTAGGAGAACAAAAAAAAAGAGACTAGGGTAGTCTCTTCAATTTTAAATCGCTTAATTCGGATCTCAATTCATTCATAAATTTATCTCCCGGATCATCTTTACCCGTGATATAATTGGGATCAGTTTCTTTCCACCAACTTGTTTTCTTAAAACGCTGATATTCATGATGACCCAATACAAATTCAATGGGGTATTTTTTACTGAGATAGCGGATCAGTTCTTCATTGGCTTTTAGTTGCGCATCGGTCAATGGGTTCTGACGGCTACCTATATTCTCAATACCGATAGCGCAATAATTGAGACCTATCGTATGCCGCGCAAAAATAGAATCCGGCAGAAACTGGTAAATAGTTCCATCCCGATCAATGACAAATTGCGAAGAGACGTTCAATAGACTGGCCTTGGTCAGTTCCGGTCGTCCCGGAAGCCTGACAGGATTAAAGGTATTAAAAGTTGCTTTTACGCTGTTGTTGGCCGTCCAATGCACCACCACCATTTTAGGATGGATAACAGGTGTCGACTGCGTCAGACCATGCCGATTTTTCAGGTAATCCAACGAGAGCTGAACACGCTCCTTGTCCCAGGTAATCGGTTTTTGAATAATCTTGGGCGATTGTGCGAATCCTATAGATGTCCACAGCAACGCAAAAGCTGTCGTTAAATAATTAGTGAATTTCATACATTAAAATTACAAAAACAAAGCCGTTAAAAAACGGCTTTGTACAATACATATTATATTATTCGGCAATATCCCACCATACTGGATAAGACCAAATATCATCACTTAAAGCATTAGGATGTGATGCCATTAGGCTTTGCGCATTATAGTTGATCTCATGCGACACTTGCCTAACACGTCTAAATTGCTTACCATCGGGTATTTTAGTTTTCGCAGCTGCAGTAACCGTGTACTCATAAGGAACGCTCCAGCCAGGATAAACATTGGCACTAAAATCATAACGTCGCATATCATTCCAGTTCTGTTGCGTAAAAGACATCGCGATGAACTTTTGTGTCATAATTTTCGGCAGTGTAATATCTGCAGCAGTTCCAATACCTTTATTGATAAATTCATCAATTTTACTTTGAGCCATTGGAGATTTGCTCTGATTGACGTTGCCATAAGTAGCCAACTTAAGATTCATAAGGTCGATGTGCCCTTGTATAGCAGTTTTATAAGCGGCAAAAGCACCTGCCTTATCACCTTTTTTAAATAAAACCTCTGCCTTAATAAAATTCATTTCAACAGATGTTAAGAGATGAGTCGGTGCATCGGGGCGCGAATAAAAAGTTCCACTTGCAGCAACAACACCGTCGTCCCATTTATAAATATCGGGTGTTTTCTCCGCCTTTGCATTCGAGGTGCTCCTAAACGAAACATATACGGTATCACCCCATCGAGCAGTATTCGCTGAATTGATATACCAACTATGCGGAGCTACCGAACGATTATTACTTTCAATAGCAACATCTTTGGCATTATACGAGGCGACAATAGGACCAGATTTCATGCGGATATCAGACTGCATATCAACCCCTTTAGAACGAGCCATTTTTTTCGGAATACCATATTCCGCCCATGGAATCAACTTATCCGCTCTCGGATCCTCAACATTTTTGTTATCAAAATTGGTCAATAAATTCTCATACCATTTGGTCACCAAAATATTGGAATTCATCCCCACATTATCATAAACAATGGAAGTCTTAACTGGATCTGCAAACAAAATATCACCAAGATTATCCCCCTGTACATCAACATGATTTACAATTGTACTTTCATTGATGGATAGTGGCGCATTATTTAATGCAGCCAAAATATCATCGGGTTTGTACAAACTTGATTTTTTCGATAAGTTATTTAGCCAGCGCGCTTTTACCCCATAACACATCTTTATCCATTTCGAAACATCCCCACCGTTCCAGCTATCTCCCGCAGACAAAGCTGTAGCTGTGGCAGGTTGCTCCATCTTGAGATAAGCAATAGCTTCATCAATTTCCTTTAGGCAACCTTCAAAAATAGTTTTTCCATCATCAAATTTGGGGGTGATAACATCTCCCAATGCCTCTGTATAAGGCATTTCCCCATACCAATCTGTCATCAGCATAAAACCCATGGCACGAATTGCCTTCATCGCACCAATATAATGATAGGCATTTTCTGCTTTGGCTTTTATCTCTAAATCAGAGAAATTGGCCCCTGCTCCTACAAAAAAGAACTGATAAGGTGTCGTCGACATCCCAGCAATGGGGTTCCAACCAGCAATCATACTATTGGAAGCGGTACCATTCGTAAAACTCAACTGTTGTGTCACAAAACCCGCCCTAGCACCAGCAGTACCTTGCGCATATAAATAATAATGCTGAATCCATGCCAATCGACTATCAACCGATGCTACCGTACTAGAAGGTGTATTGGGATCCACATTGATATCCAACCAACCCTTACTACAGGAAGAAAGACTAGCCACCCCTATCAACAAGGCCAATAAATATTTTGATTTTTTCATAATGTGCTTAGAATTTTAAATTAACACCAAAAGTTACACCTGCAGTGCTTGGCACTCCATTATAATCAATACCAACAGAACTCGAACCTGTCACTCCTGATCCTGCTGCACTAGCTTCTGGATCCAATCCTTTGTAATTAGTCAAAAGCCATAAATTCGTACCTGTCAGCGTCGCTGTCAACCCTTTAATAACTTTGGAAACATTAGATTTTTTAAGCAAAGAATTTCCGAAATCATAAGAAACGGAAACAGTGCGCAATCTCAACCAATTGGTTTTTGTCATAAAATTGGCACTTTCTTTTATATAGTGTATCCCCCAATAGTCTTGAATGATCTTTTTACCACTTGTTTGCGCTCCACTCACCAGATAAGATTCATTTGCATTGAATGTAAATGTTTTATCCTCATAAACTGGAGCTGCAGCTGTCCCAGTGTTCACAACACCAGACAATGTCAATTCATCACGCTCCAATGTACGCATGCTCAATCCATTAAGTGTCATCGCATAATCTGTTCCGTTATAAATATCACCGCCAATACGATAGTCCAACAAAAATGAGAGGTTGAAATTTTTGTAGGTTAAACTATTATTTAAGCCGCCAATTAATTTCGGTTCCCGATTACCGATATTATACGTCGTCGCATTATCACTAGTTGGCATACCCGTATTGGCATCAAGGATCAACTTACCATCCGGAGTGCGCGCATATTTTGATCCAGAAATACCCATAAAACTTCCACCATTGAATGACGCAGCCTTAGCATTACCAACTTGCACATCCGTTACATAAAGAATGTCCACGCCAGAAATCAGGTTATCTACTGTCCCCTTATTCCGAGACATATTTAAGGTAACATCCCATTCAAAATTTTCTCTTTTGATAGGTTTACCCGTTAATGAGAGCTCCATGCCTTTATTGTAAATATCGCCCGCATTGACCGAGACAAAAATATAGCCCACAGACTGCCCTAAGCGTGGCGAAAGGATCTGATTATACGAATTATTGGTATAATAAGCGTAATCTACACCCAATCGACCATTTAAGAAACGTAGTTCAGCCCCAACTTCAAAAGATCCCGTAGTTTCTGGTTTAAGATTTGGATTCCCTTTTGTCCAGCTATTTCCTGTTCCAATAATTCCACCTAAAGATTCTCTTGGTGTCCACAGATAGGTATTTGTAGCATATGGCGTAGCATCCTTACCAACACGGGCCCAAGAGGCACGTAACTTACCAAAGCTCAGCCAATCTAGCCCTTTATCTTTCAACAACTCCGTAAAAACAAAACTTCCTCCCACAGAAGGATAAAAATAGGACTGATTTGCAACCGGGAGTGTGGATGTCCAGTCATTTCGACCGGTTACATTTAAGAAAAGGAAATTTTTATAGGAAGCCCGTAATTCACCATATAGGCCATATAACCTCTTCTTGGAGGTAACTTCATCAAAAAGCTTATTTGCTTTATCAATATTTCCAAAACTATAGAAGTTATTAACGACAAAATCATACCCCATCCTTCTATTTGTATTCACCTTGGTCTCTTCAGCGAAATAACCGACCATGGCCCCTAAATCAAAATCACCTATTTTCTTATTAAAGTTGGACATTAAATTGGAAGACCAATAGTTGAATTTCAAATCATTCTCAGACATCATACCATTTTGCCAAAGTTGTTTAACAGCCCCGTTTTCGGCAATTAATGTAGAGTTTTTAGTTAAATAACTATCCATCCCAACACGATAAGATACATTCCACCAATCAAAAATATTCATATTGGCATTAATACTTCCTGTGATCCTTTCTGTATTATCGGTTAATTTATTTTTATTGATCGTCCAATACGGGTTTTCAATATCATCCTGAAGCTCCTGCAAACCTTCGAACATCCGATATTTAGTTCCATCATCATTCAGATATTTCTTCATATCATCACTTCTCGACCAGCCGTAAACTGAAGAAATTGCTCCAGCTCCGCCAGAACCATACAGCCCCGCCGAAGTTAAAGTCTTATCTGTATTGGCTAAAGTATAGGCCACATTGGCTCCTACACTTAATTTTCCAAATTTTTGATCACCATTAAAGCGAAAAGCCGTTTTTCCATAACCAGTTTCCGGGATAATACCCTGTTGATCAAAACGTGATCCAGACAAATAAAAAGACCCATTCTTATTACCACCGGTCATGTTAACTGTATTATCAAAAACGGTAGCCGTCCGAAAAAAGTCCCCAACATTATCATAAACTTTTTCCCCTGAATTGAAAGCCTCTCCCCAAGATTGTGTTGTATAGTTATCTAAAGTCCCAGCACTGTTATAGTACCCACGCTTGTACTTACCTTGTTGTTCAGGCAAACGATTAGCCCAATTTGCAGAAAAACGACTCGAAAAGCCTATTTCAACGCGCCCTTCACTACCACGTTTCGTCGTAATAACAACCGCTCCAGCCGCTGCACGTGAACCATATAAGGCTGCTGCCGCCGGACCTTTTAATACGGAAACATTTTCAATATCTTCCGGATTAATATCCATGACACGGTTGCTATTGGAAGTTGACGTTGCTTGCATTCCATCAAATCCGCTATTTCCTCCAATGGGCGTTGAATTATCATAGATAATACCGTCGACAACAAACAAGGGCTGGTTATCCCGCTCAAGTGAGGTACCGCCCCGAAGGATAATCTGCGCACCTGCACCTGCTGCTCCCGAAGATTGTGTTACGTTTACCCCCGCAATCTTACCTGCCAATGAATTGACCACGTTGGCGGTCTTATTCTTCATCAACTCATCCGATTTAATATCCTGAACAGCATAACCGAGCGCTCTCTTTTCCTTCTTAATTCCCATTGCGGTCACAACAACCTCTTCAAGCGCCTCCTCACTGCCAGAAAGCGCAACATTTATCGTTGCATTTGTCCCAACCAGTTGTTGTCTTTCCTGAGACCCCACGGCTCTAAAAATCAAAATATCGCCTGGCTCCGCATTGATGGTAAAACTTCCATCAGGCTTGGTTTGTGTACTGACAGATTTACCTTTGATGCTCACGGTTACATTAGGCATTGTACCACCATCAGAGGCATTCGTCACTTTACCCGTTACAGTTTTGGTCTGTGCCCATAAACTGGTTGACAGCATCACCCCTGAACAGAATAAGAGAAATTTTTTATTCATGGTTTTTAGTTAGTTGTTAATAATTTTCCATAACGGGCGGTTCCAACCCTAGGTTTATATCAATTACCACACAATAGTATGAAAAGCTTCCTATTTTTGCAAGCTTATGCGTAATTATTTGAAAAAGAAATAACAATAAACACATTAACGCACAATATGACAGCAGAAAAGCCAAAAATCTACATGAAAACAGATACAAAAACGCACATCGCAGCAAAATAAAAACAAAAGCATCTTATAAAAGCATTTAGCAAGGCCTTTTCACCGCATTTGATAGCAAAAAACAAACATTAGCACAACAAAATCACCAATAGCATGCATCATCCAACAGATAACAGCGTGCTTATGCAAGGAATTATTCGATTTACACCGCCATTTTAAACTAATTAATAGCTATTGTATTCGGAGATTGCTCGGTACTTCTTCGGTGCTTCTTCGGTACTCCTTCGGTGCTTCTTCGGTTGGAACCGAATAAAGTCCGACTAAATTCCGTTTAAGCTTCGTTATAATTTCGAAAAAAGGCCGAACTTAATATTGACCAATACCTATTTATTTTGTAACTTAAAGAAAAATCAATAGCAATCAACTTAATATTATGGCAGTCATTAAAAACGGTGCCAATGGCACGCTTTCGGGCAAAGCAGGATCAGTGGTGTTTGTTACCAATGGAAATACAACCTATGCAAGGGGGCTACCAAAGAAAACCAAAAAAAAACCTTCTGCAGATCAAATCCAATCAAGGTCGCGTTTTTCCCTTATCCAGAAATTTATCTCCCCAATGCTAAGTTTATTACGGGTAGGATTTAAAAATTATAACCCCGATAAAAAGGCCTATAGTAACGCCATGTCCTATAATCTCAATCATGCGACAGAAAAAACCGCAACTGGCTATGCCATCAATTATGAAAACTTTCGCGTGAGTAAAGGGGTTCCCAATCCCGTTTCCACCTATACATTTCAGGTAGATGAAGAGACAGGAACATTTACAATCACCTGGGAATATGACGCAAATACTGCATTGCAATACGACATTAGCTCAAGTAATTGCCGTTTGCTGCTATACAATCCCGATGAGTGCGCATTCACAAATGAAAGCATGAATCCCCTGACGCATAAAACACAGACAGCCACCCTAACCCGACAGCAAACCGTCGGCAACTATCACGTCTATGTATTTTTCTACAAAACAGACGGAAGCGATGAATGCACAGACAGCAAATATCTAGGGACATTTGAATGGTAAGAAAGGGAGGAAGATCTAGGAATTCAGACTGATCTTCACATCAAAATGCTGCTTAATATAAACCTGTTGTTCGGCAGAATCCGTTTCCAGATCGTGAATAGCACGATCTCTTTCTTTGTCGACCTCCATCTTCACCACACAGCGGTAGAAACGAAATACATCTTTTTCGCTCTCCAATATTAACCTTGGCACCCGGGCAGGCTTGCCTGTTTCATCTTTTGCCACCATCGTAAAATAAGAGGAATTACAATGCTTGGTTTCACCGGTCTGAATATTCATGGCTTCGACCCGAATACCGACTTCCATAGAAGAGTTACCTACATAATTCACAGAAGCGATCAATGTCACCAATTCCCCTACCTCAATAGGCTTCAAAAAATCAACTTTGCCAACTGACGCTGTCACACAATAATGTGCAGAAAATTTGGACGCCACAGCAAATGCGATCTGATCCATCAATGATAAAATATAACCGCCGTGTATTTTACCACCAAAATTAGCATTCGAGGGCAACATCAGCTGTGACATCCGGATCACAGAGTCGCTTACCGTTTTATAGATTTCTTCCATACCTATAAATTTACCTTGGATAGATTACAATTCAAAACAAAAAAGGGATATCTAAAATTCAGATATCCCTTTTTTACATGTTGACGATACAACAGCTCGTTATTTTATCTTCTCAGCAGCATAAGGCCCTTCGTTGCTCAGGCGGTCAACAGCTTTTACCGCAACATACTGCAGTTTTTTGTTGTTCAATGTCGTTGGAATGTCCTTACTTGTAACCCCCGGATCCAAAATCTCATATTGCCATACCCCACCGTAGTTGAGATATAGTACCCATTTTGAAACCTGATCAATTTGCTGGTGCTGCCATTTCGCAAAGATATTGCCACCTTGAGGAGTCAGTAGCAAAGTCGGTTTCAACAAAGGATTTGCATTCAACCAAGGACTTGTTGGCACCAATGCTTTCACCTGATAAGGGCCATTCACCAAAGCTTGTGTCATGGCCGGGTTTTTGGTCAGTCCCGCCAAACTCCAGTGGATTACACCTTCCCGGTTATCAGGCAATAGTGTCCGTGCTGCTTCCACTTGATTCACAATTTCCTGTACATATTCCGGACCACGTCTGCCAACCGTATTGATGCCCGGCCAAAGGTGGCGTCCCAATGTATTTTCACTTTCCCACCATTTTAACAAAGCCGTATAACTCTGTTTGGCTGGCTGTATAGGCCAATACAACTGCGGAGCAAAATAGTCTATCCAGCCTTTGTTCAACCATAATTTAGCATCTGCATAAAGCATATCATACTGGCTAGACCCCTGAATTCCTGACGGATAACCGGGTTTCCAGATACCAAAGGGACTGATACCGAATTTCACAAAATTCTTCTCTTTCTTAATATCCTTATAAATACGTTCGATAAAGGTATTTACACTATTTCTACGGAAGTCTCCGCGCGATAGATCCCCACCATTACGTTTGTATTCATTGTAATTATCCGAATCCGGAAAATCCTGACCACCATTATATTCCGCGTAAGGATAGAAATAATCGTCGAAATGCACACCATCGATATCATAACGCTTGACAATATCCATAACCACGCGCGCTGCGTGATCCTGTGTAGATTTTTTGGATGGATCAAACCAATAATAGCCCTGTTTCAATTTGACAACCGACTCGGGCATTTTGCGCGCCATGGAAGCTGAAGTAACGGCACCGCCAGCGGTATGGTGGGCACGATAGGGGTTCAACCAAACATGAAGTTCAATCCCTCTTTTATGCGCCTGCTCAACCCAAAAATCAAGCGGATCGTAATAAGGAGAAGGTGCTTGCCCCTCTGTACCGGTCAAAAAGTACGACCAAGGCTCAAGATCACTTTTATAAAATGCATCGGCTGATGGGCGTACTTGAAAAACAACAGCATTAAAATTATTATTTTTCAGAAAATCCAATATGCCGATCGCTTCCTGTTGCTGTTCAGCTGTACTCAGGTTATTTTTGCTCGGCCAATTGATATTTGCAACAGAGGCCACCCAAGCTGCGCGAAACTCGCGCGGTAACACAGGAAGATCGACAACGATTTCCTTCTTCTTTTCTGCAACTGGCTGTTCTTTTGTTTCAATTGTATTTTTTACCCGTTCGCGCTTGGGTACCAAAGGCGGGTCTTTTTTTACAATTTCGACATTTGTAGTTGTGGTATTGGCAGGCTCCTGTTTCTTATTTTTCTTGGATGAACAAGAAGATAAAACAAAAAGTGCTGCCGCTAAAAATAATAGGGAACGTTTCATCAATCTATAGAATAGTGTTTTTTCAAAAATAACTAACGAAGATACGTATAATATTAGTCAATCTCGGCCAGTCGGCCAATCTTCTCCGAAATGGATCAGCGCTTTAACTCTCCTTTGAAGATCACCTGCTCCAGCTTAAAGTCATCATTAAAGACAATAACATTCGCCATACTTCCATGATTGAGATTTCCGATATCTCCTCTATTTAAAAGATTTGCGGGATACAGCGTTGCCATTCGGATCGCTTCATCGCGTGGTATGCCCACCTTTTGCACGGCATTTTTCACCCCTTCGAGCAAGGAGATTGCAGCCCCTGAAATGGTACCATCAGGCAAAGCATAATATCCATCGTCCAACACATGCCGATAAATATCTTTATCGCAACTGGCTACAGCATCAGTAATCATAAACAGGCGGGCTCCCATCTGACGTTTCGCAATTTTTACCGCTTCAAAGCTTACATGATGTCCGTCGACAATAATACTTGCTTGTGCAGTCGGATGATTAAAAATTGCACCGACCAACCCAACTTCGCGATGATGTAAAGGCGACATTGCATTAAACAGGTGGGTGCTTGTTGGAATCCCCAGATCATAGCCATGCGTACCTTCCTCAAAAGTAGCATCACTATGTCCAGCACTGAGCAGCAAATTATAGCCCTGCAAATACTTTAAGACATCGTCCGTTATACATTCAGGCGCTATGGTCATCATCTTGACAACCTGATTTCCGACCAACAGATCGTCAATCTTTTCCTTCGTAGGCTCGATAATTAATTCCGCAGGATGAGCACCCCGTTTTTTAGGATTCAAGAAAGGACCTTCCAGATGTAGCCCTAAAAATGCATCATGCCGGAAGCCTTCTGCCACCCGAATGGCATCCTTAAATACAGGGATGGTATTGGTCGCCAGGGTCATCATAAAAGAAGTCGTGCCTTTACGGACCAAGCCCTCGGCGATACGTTCCAAAGAGGCTACACTACGCTCGGCGGAATACAAGTCCGATCCGTCACCATACAATTGAAGGTCAATCAGCCCAGCACAAACAGTAGACCCGTTGACTGGATAACTGGTATAATCTGCAGGCACCTCCTGATCATTGACAATCGCTACAATTTTACCTTCGCTGATCAGCAATGCTTTTTGTTCCAAAATCGACTCACCAGTGTATATTCTACCACCAATTAATGCTATCTTATTCATATAAATTCTATTTCATTACCAAGTTACCAAAATTCAAAAAAAACCTGTCACTTGTACAAGATTTTGTTTCATAGTCTACAAGAAATCCTTTCAAAGTTTTTGATCTTTTCATTTTCACTTTCTAATTTACTGTTGTAACTTAGTTCCATGTACTTTTTTAGAAAGCGTAACGCAGATCGCCCGACTAGTGGAAATATAAAAGCTATGCATATTATTAATGCAACGGCCATTATCATCTTTTTATTGGGCCTGATTTACAAAATATTTTTCACCTCCTAAACACTGTCATCCATGTCAAAAAAAGAAATCTTAAATACAGACAAAGCTCCTGCTGCAATAGGACCATATAACCAGGCAATTAAAGCCGGCAATACATTATATGTCTCTGGACAAATCCCACTGGTTCCCGAAACAATGGAGTTAATTTCATCGGGCGTGAAAGACGAAGCGCACCAGGTGTTGAAAAATGTAGAAGCTATCCTGACAAATGCCGGATATACTTTTGAAGATGTTGTCAAAGCTTCGATTTTCTTAAGTGATATGGGCAATTTTGCATTAGTCAATGAAGTATATGCGGAATATTTTAAAGACGCCCAACCTGCACGCGAGTGTGTTGCGGTCAAAACTCTTCCCAAGAACGTCAATGTCGAGATTTCAGTCATTGCCTGGAAAGATTAATCCGTGGAAAATAGCAACGAAACAGCAAGCCGCGGAAAATATCTTTTCGCGGCTTTTTTGGCCCCTTTTATCTGGGGATTTATGTCTATCCCTGTACGCTGGATACGCGGCTATCCGGCCGAGGATATTCTGTATTTTAGAATAATAACTGCGCTCTTGATCCTCTGGATATACCTGTTGCTGTTTCGAAGAAAAACCATGCAAGCTGATATTCGGAAGTTCCAACTTCTACCTCGTGTGGGCAAGCTCCGCCAGACCTGCCTTACCCTACTCGCGTCGGCGTTCATCTTTGGAAACTGGTTTACCTATATCTATGCGGTCAACCACATCAGCATTCAGTCTGCCGCATTGGCCTACCTGACCTGCCCCTTGATCACTGCAGCGGGAGCCTATCTCATACTCAAGGAGAAGCTAACGAGCTGGCAAAAAACAGCACTTTTTATTGCTTTTGGCAGCGTTTGTCTCCTTGTAAAAGGTTCGTTACATGATGTTCTCTGGGCTATTACTATTGCCACCTGCTACGCTTTTTATCTGATCGTACAACGGATATCCACGAGTTTCGATAAACTCAATCAATTGGTGATCCAGCTCAGTATATGTGCATTGTTTGTGATCCCCAAACTGATCTACAATCATCATGCAATTCCGGCAGAGCCCCTATTTTGGGGCACCATAGTTCTTATCGCATCGCTATTCACGATTATCCCCCTTTTCCTGAGCATGTATGCACTCATAGGCATTTCATCAACAACGACTGGCGTTCTGCTTTATATCAATCCGCTGATCGCATTTACTTTGGCTGCAACCTATTTCCGAGAACCCGTTTCTCCAATAAAATATATCGCTTACGGAATTATATTTGTTGCAATTATCCTTTTTAATATCAAAAACATCAAGGAGACTGTTTCCACATCGAAGACGCCTGCAAAACAATAGATCATTCGTTATTTTCAAATAGCCCTTAAATCAAGTACACTGTCTGAAATTAACCAGATTACATCTTTCTGATGATGAAAGACAGTACCACAATCTCGACTTAAAAAAATGACAAAACATATAACAAAATAATTATCAAGGCTTTAAAAGTAAAAAACACCTTATATGTATCATTTTTGTTTCATAAAATTTTTGATTTTTGCTCAACTATAGTAAATTAGATCTTTATTAAGGGAAATCACAGCGCTCTTTCTTCCTATAACTAGGTATTGAATAGCATACACACTATTACAAATAATCACTTATTTTGCCCCCCGATTATTCAATATCTTCTCTTCTAACCAAAATGCTAAATGGAATTAGCCCATTTCATTAAAAATTTCACCGTTATGAAAATATGTATATAAAAAACTGAATATAACACATATACTATATGAATAACAAATTATACTCTACATTAAGGGTGTTAGGTATTGTTCCAACAATGCTTTTTTCAGCATCTTTATTGCACGCGCAAACCAACCAGGTAAAGGGAACGGTTGTAGACGCTAAAACCAAAGCTCCTATTCCAGGTGCCACAATCAAAGTATTGGGCACTTCCAACGCAAGTTCTACGGATGTTAAAGGTGCATTTCAGATCAATGTCGACGATAAGAATCGCATACTGAACATCAGTACAGTCGGTTACGAAAATAAAACGGTTACATTGGGCCCTGGAGAAACGACAGTAACGGTGAGTTTGGAAGAACAAACCCAACAACTGGAAAGTGTAGTCGTTACTGCTTTGGGTATTAGCCGTGCACAAAAATCATTAACATACTCTACACAACAGGTCAGTGGTGACGAATTAAACAAAGTTAAAAGCACCAACTTGGCGAATAATTTAAACGGTAAAGTTGCCGGTGTTAACATTGCTTCCAGCTCTTCTGGACCAGGTGGTTCAGCAAAAGTTATTTTGCGTGGTAACAAATCGGCTTCCGGCAACAACCAGGTACTTTATGTTGTCGATGGGGTTCCAATCAATAACCAGACATTGGCAAGTCAGCCAGACAACGTTTTCGGTGGACAACGTGATGGTGGCGACCCTATTTCATTGATCAACCCAGAAGATATCGAAAACATTTCTGTATTAAAAGGAGCATCTGCGGCTGCATTATATGGTAGCCAAGCAGCCAACGGCGTTATCTTGGTAACAACAAAATCAGGTAAACAAGGTCGCACAACGATTAACTTCTCGTCAAGTGCACAGATCGAACAAGCTGTATCAACACCTAAATTCCAAAACCAATATGGTCAAGGTTCGGGTGGTAAAAACAGTAACACCAGTGTATTTAGCTGGGGCGACAAAACCAATGGAGCCAACTATGATAATGTAGGTGAATTTTTCCGCACAGGTAGCAACTTCACCAATTCATTGACATTGTCTGGAGGTAACGAAAAAAATCAAACGTACTTCTCTTATGCAAATACGCTTGCAAAAGGTATTCTTCCAGAAAATGACCTGATGCGTCACAATTTCAACCTTAAGGAGAGTGCTTCATTTTTTGATAATAAGTTGACTGTTGAAGGTAGTGCCAATTACATTACCCAAAAATTAGATAATGCACCTACTTCAGGGTTTTATTACAACCCATTGGTTGGAACCTACCTATTACCTCGAAGCTTAAATATCGCAGACTACAAAAATTTCGAAACCTTTAATACAAGTCGCAATCTGAATGAACAAAACTGGTTCAGCCTGAGCGATAGCCCTACAACACAACAAAATCCATGGTGGATCGTCAATAGAAACCCTACTCAATCAACCCGAAACCGTTTGCTTTTAAATGGTAGCGCAAAATATAAGGTTGCCCCATGGATCAGCATTCAAGCCAGAGGAAGTGTCGATCGTACTTCAGAGGTTTGGGACCGCAAAGTCTATGCGAGCACACCGAATCCTTTAGGAAAAACAAATGGTAACTATAATTACACAAATACGACCATTACACAACAATATGGTGATGTGGTTGCCAACATGAACTTTAATGTCAGTGATAAATTTCAGATTACTGGATTGGTCGGAACAAGTATCACAGACTGGAAAACCGAAGGTGTAGATTTTAACACAGGTATTGATGGATTAAAAATCCCCAATCAGTTCTTTATTCAGAACACAACAACTCCTGTGACTTCGACATTGTCGGCTAATCGGAGACAATTACAATCGGTATTTGCATCAGCAAACTTAGCTTATGACAACTGGATCTATTTAGATCTGACGGCGAGAAACGACTGGTCTAGTACCTTAGCTTTCACAGGAACAAAATCTTTCTTTTACCCTTCTGCGGGATTGGGCGTCGTATTGAACGACAAGTTAAACTTGCCTGAATTTGTCAATATGGCCAAAGTTCGTGGTTCATATGCGGTAGTGGGCAACGACTTGCCTCCATATACCAGTTTATTAACAAACACGGTGAATCCATATGCAGTATTGACAGTCAATGACATTGCTTTCTTAAAAACATTAAAGCCTGAAAAAACCAAATCTTTTGAGATCGGTACAGAATGGCGTATGTGGAACAACCGTTTGAATGTGGATGTTACGTACTACAAAACAAACACGACGAATCAGTTCTTCAAGGTCGCTGCTAGCCAAGCTTCATTAAACAAGCAATATGCGATTAATGCAGGCGATATCCAAAACCAAGGTGTTGAAGCATTGGTATCATTGGATGCTATTAGAAATGACAATTTCAAATGGACAACAAGCGTCAACTTCACCTACAATAAAAATAAAATAAAGAAACTAGCTGATGCTGTTCCTGAATTTAATCTAACTGGTGAAAATCAAAACAACTTTGCTTCCAAACTTGAAGTAGGCGGTTCTTTTGGTGATATTTACGGGCAGGATTTTGTTCGTGATGGTGAAGGAAGGATTATTATTTCTGAAGATGGTATTCCACAAAAAACCAACGCCTATACCAAATTAGGAAATTCGAACCCAATTTGGCAAATGGGCTGGAACAATAGTTTCAATTATAAAAATTTCAACTTAAGTTTCTTGATTGACGGCAAGTTTAATTATGATGTCATGTCAATTACACAGTCGGTAATGGATGGTTATGGCGTATCTGAGGCAACTGGAGCAGCCCGAGCAAATGGTGGTGTTGCTGTAAACGGCGTTACACCAAATGGAACTCCTGTTTCTGTCGTCGATGCTGAGAAATGGTATACATCAACTGGAGGTATAGGTCCTGTCAGCAGCCAATATATCTATGACGGAACAGTCGTGAGACTTCGTGAGTTGACCTTTGGCTATGACTTCAATATCAAAGATAGCTTTTTCAAAAAACTGCGTGTAAATGCTGTAGGAAGAAACCTATTCTACATTTCGAAAAAAGCGCCTTTTGACCCGGAAGTAACGATGTCAACAGGCAATTCGTTGAGCGGTGTGGATATCTTTATGATGCCTGCTACGCGTAATTACGGTCTTACATTAAATGCAACTTTCTAAACGATCAACAATGAAATTTAATATCAAACATATATCTAAATTCTCGCTTGCCCTGTTACTTCTCGGAGGAACATTGACCAGCTGTACAAAGAATTTCGAAGAATACAATAAAAACAATATTGGGCTTACCGACGAAGATTTAAAAGGTGATGGACAGGATCTTGTGCTTTTTCTCAGAAATGCACAAATGTCTATCTATAACTTTTCCGGTGCTGGAGACCCTAACTCCTATCAGGTACAACAAAACTTGAATGCAGACGTTTTTTCAGGCTTTTTCATGTCACCTACGCCTTTCAATAGCGGACAAAACAACCTGAATTATGCGATGGTTAATGGATGGAATGGCGAACCGTTCCAGGTCTTATATCTCAACGTTATCAAATCCATTGAGAAGCTAAAAAGCAATGGACTTGCAGAAACATATCCAGCACTATGGGGCTCCGCATTAGTGATAAAAGTAGAAGCGGCCAGTCGGGTGACAGATATCTATGGTCCTATTCCATATAGTAAAGTAGGTACTTCGAATACCGTTCCATACGACAAACAATCGGATGTATATGCTGCTTTCTTCAAAGAGCTTGATGAGGCTGTAACAGCATTGAAATCATACAAAGCAGATAGTCCAATGGCTGCTAAAATTGACCAGATCGACCTTGTATTTCCGAATACAGATAATCAGGTCAGATTTAAAAATTGGTTGAAAATTGCCAATTCATTGCGCCTTCGTTTAGCGATGCGTTTGGTTAAAATCGATGCGACATTAGCGAAAACACAAGCTGAAAAAGCATTGGATCCAGCAAATGGTGGTGTCTTGGAAAGCAATAGCGAAAACTTCAAGATCACTGTACCGGCAGATGGAACCTACAGCAACCCGCTTTGGTTTATTTCCAAAAACTGGGCTGACACACGTATCAATGCGACGCTTTCGTCTTATATGACAGGATTGAACGACCCTCGTATCTCTAAGTACATGGCGCCCGTCATTAAAGATGCAACCACAACGGCTTTCGCTGGTAAATACATTGGAATCCGCGCAGGAGCAGAGGGTATCGAAAAGGATAAATACCAAAAGCTATCGGCTTTGAATACCGAAGGTACAACGCCTACTTTCGTAGCGACAACAGCACCATTATTAATGACTGCTGCTGAGGTTTACTTCCTACGTGCCGAAGCAGCATTGAGAGGTTGGAACAATGCTGGCGGAACAGCACAATCACTTTATGAAAAAGGAGTGGAAACTTCCTTTACGCAATGGGGTGTAACATCAGGTTTAAGCACTTACCTAAATGATAATACAAGTAAGGCAGCAGCTTACGAGGATCCTTTCAATGCGAAGAATAATGCAGCTTCACCAAGCACACTGACCATCAAATGGAATGAGGGTGCTACCAACGAAGAAAAATTGGAACGTATTATCACACAGAAATGGTTGGCGATCTTCCCTGAAGGACAAGAGGCTTGGAGTGAATTCCGTCGTACAGGATATCCACGTCTATTCCCAGTTGTTGTCAATAATAGTGGTGGACTGATCGATACTAAAATACAGATCCGTCGTTTACCGTTCCCACAAAATGAATACAATACAAATGCAGCCGAAGTACAATCTGCAATCTCCTTGTTGGGCGGACCTGACAACGGCGGTACCAGACTTTGGTGGGATGTAAATAAGGGTAATTTCTAATCGAGAAATCATCCGAAATAAATCTTAAACAGGGCTGTCCAAAACAATTGGACAGCCCTGTTTTTATACAATTAATACCTATCCTCCAACTTTAACCAAGTCTCTTCTCTTCTCTTCTCTTCTCTTCTCTTCTCTTCTCTTCTCTTCTCTTCTCTTCTCTTCTCTTCTCTTCTCTTCTCACGGCTACTGCGACATACTCCAAGTTCCCTTAACAAAAACTTAATAGAGACCTCCTGTAGCAGAGATCAAAAATTACCCGTTTAGTTAAAAAACCAAGAAGAATATTATGAAAAATCTTTCCATTTTGGGTATAACCACCCTCTTAGCATGCAGCCTGCTATTTGTTGTCTGTAAATCAGAATCACATTTAGAAAATCCCTACAAAGACAAAACAGAAAAGGAACTTGAGTCGCTTTCCAATGAGAAGTACCGCAAAATCGTTGCTTTTGCTAGCCCAAAATCATGTACTGACGCTACGGAATGGGAAATGATGGAAATACGGACAGTGTGCGGAATAAGTTACCTCCCCTACCACAAATCTGTAGACAAAACAAAATTGCAGAATATGATCAATGACAACAACAAACTGATGGAAATATACCAGCCGATGATGGCGCCCAGAATAAATTGCACACCTTATCAAAAACCAACAGGTATTATCTGCAAAGAAGGGCAGGCAACAATTAAATACGAATAGACAGATTCTACACATAAAAATAGCAAAAACCCTAATTAACCAAACATGAAAAAAATAATCTTTATAGTCCCGATTATTGGACTTATACTCTTCTTTGCCTGTTCGAAAGATAGTTCTAAATCGTACGAATATTGGAATGAGCAAGTCAATGCAAAGGCGCAGGAACTCAACAAGCTGCTTGAATCTGTTCCCTGCACAAATATTGAAGAGTTTGAAATTGTACAGCGTCCATATTATACATATTACCTAGTGCATTCTTCACTGAAAACCCAATTCGAAAAATTGAATCTCGAATTAGATCATCTCCAAGATGAGCTAAATAAAGCAGCCGAACGTGAAGGAAAAACGTACTATGATGCACAACGCCTATCAATGCCAGCGCCCAATCCACCTGTGGGGAAAGTCTGTTATAACGGTAAAGCCGCACTGCGTTTTGCCTACGATCTATCGCTTGAAGAAATCAACGCAGAACTACCCAAAAGACTCAAGGAGCTAAAAGAGTTCTATAAAGACGTGACCTGCTCGAATCCAAACGATTGGACCAGCCATTTTTTACGCACAGGCTGTTGTATGGAAGGAATTGCCGTACACAAAACCATCCGATCAAACGAGATGATAGAAAAAATAGCGCTCTATAACCGCCTCATGGAAAACAAGCTGCGTTTGGAGAAAACAACCTGTCAAGGCGACTGTCCAAATATGGCTAGACCAGTTCAATGCAGGGATGGAAAACCATTTGTAGAAGTATATAAATCGTAAAAATTAAATTTTTCGTAATTTAGCCATTCTAGAAGAATGGCTGAATTAAGTTTAATTACCCCCATAGAATACCTCAAAGGTGTAGGTCCACAAAAGGCAGATGTGCTCAAGAAAGAGTTGCAGGTATTTACCATTGGTGATCTACTGACGCAATATCCTTTCCGTTATATCGATCGTACGGAATTCCATAAAATTAGGAAACTCCACCCAGACATGATGGCAGCACAGGTCCTGGGCCGTCTGGTTTCTTTACAGCTCGTGGGTGAGAAAAAGACAAAACGCCTTGTCGGTTCATTCAAGGACGAAACCGGCTCCATGGAACTTGTCTGGTTTCAGTCTATCCCATGGCTCCAAAAATCACTGAAAGTAGGTTCGGCCTATATTATTTATGGCAAGCCGAGTGAATTCAATGGACAACTATCCATTACTCATCCCGAAATGGACCTGTACAACCCGCAGGTAAAACAGGTAGGCAATATGAGCTTACAGCCTGTATACTCTTCAACGGAGAAACTCAAAAAATTCAACCTTGATGCCAAAGGCATACAGCGGCTACAGCAGACTGCACTGGAAACCGTATTTCGCACTATAGGCGAATCGCTTCCCCAGGAAGTTCTCACTAAACATCGCCTCATATCGCGGCAGCAGGCTTTCGCATCCATACACTTTCCAAGCGATCAAAAGGAGCTGAACCAAGCGATCAAACGCATCAAGTTTGAAGAACTATTCTTTATTCAGCTCAAGTTGCTCAACAACAAACAGCTCAATACCCAGAAGTTTAGAGGCCAGCGGTTCAATAAAGTCGGTGAAAAATTCAACACATTTTTTAATGAGCGCCTTCCGTTCCCGTTGACAGGCGCACAGAAGCGCGTTGTGAAGGAAATCCGTATCGATACCAATACAGGCGCGCAGATGAACCGTCTGGTGCAGGGTGATGTTGGCTCCGGGAAAACAGTTGTTGCCCTGATGAGCATGCTACTCGCTGTCGACAATGGATTTCAGGCCTGTATGATGGCCCCCACAGAAATCCTGGCGACACAGCATTATCATGGACTCAAGCAGCTCGTAGGCGATGACATCGTCAATATTAAACTACTTACAGGCTCCACAAGCACGAAGGAACGCCGTCTGATCCACCAGGCACTGGAAGATGGCAGCCTGGATATTTTAATTGGTACCCATGCCCTGATCGAGGATAAGGTGCAGTTCAAAAACCTGGGCTTCGTTGTTATTGACGAACAGCATCGCTTTGGCGTAGAACAACGGGCCAAACTCTGGCGGAAGAATGTCATTCCACCGCATATGTTGGTCATGACAGCCACACCTATTCCACGCACACTAGCGATGACTATGTACGGCGACTTGGACATCTCTGTAATTGACGAATTACCTGCTGGACGTAAACCGATTAAGACTGTTCACTTTTTTGAAAGCTCTCGTTTAAGGATGTTCGGCTTCATGCGCGAGGAGATCGCCAAAGGCAGGCAGGTCTACCTGGTATATCCCCTCATCAAGGAAAGCGAAAAACTGGATCTGATTTACCTGGAAGCAGGCCTTGAGAATTTGCAACGCGAATTTCCGCTACCACAATACAAGATCAGTATTGTTCACGGCAAGATGCCCGTAAAAGATAAAGACTTTGAGATGCAACGATTTGTCAAACATGAAACGCAGATCATGGTTGCCACCACCGTTATAGAGGTCGGAGTTAATGTTCCTAATGCATCGGTCATGGTCATTGAAAATTCCGAACGTTTTGGATTATCCCAGCTGCACCAATTGCGTGGCCGCGTAGGCCGCGGTGCCGAACAGTCTTTCTGTATCCTGATGTCGGGCAATAAGCTGAGCAAAGAAGGACGATTAAGGCTGGATACAATGGTGCGTACCAATGACGGGTTTGAGATTGCAGAAGTCGACCTACAGCTACGTGGTCCAGGCGATATATCGGGCACCCAACAGTCGGGTGTACTTGACCTCAAGATGGCGAACCTAGCGACAGATCAGGCATTGCTTACCGAATGCCGTAACACCGTCATTGCTATTTTCAAAGAAGACCCAACACTACAAAGCGAAAAGAATCATTTACTGCGAAGCTTCCTCGCCAGAAAATCCGATGGCATTGCTTGGGACAAGATTTCTTAACCGCATGTCATTTTCGCGACAAAAAACGGGGCCAGCAAATAAATCGATAACGTGTTTAAGTGAATAAACAGAGCGCATTGGAATCTAAAGGCGGCTCTTCAACATAAATAGGATACGAATTGTTGTTAATTAGCTTTTGAAGACAATTTATCTTTTTTGTATATAAAACCAAATTTATTTACTTTTGCATCATTATGAACATGATATAGAAAAATATCCCTTCTTTTACTAGGCAAAAGATGGCGACCGAACGCTTACATATTTTGAGTTGCCCTGGTAAGCAAATCACAGGAAATTTATTGGTTAATGGAGAATTATGTCATAATCGGCATCAGTCTTGTGTGGTGTACAAACGCATAAATTCTTAAATTTACCTTTTCAAACAAAAACCGGGCTTGCGAGCTCATTGAAAATAATTAAAAAGTGAACGTATAACAAGAGGTAGGCACTAGCGCACATTGCAAAGCTTAATGACCTGCCGACTTCACTTGAAAGACTTAATAGTACAAAATGGCCAGATTTAAAATACACGATACAGCTATAAAACCCGAAACAGCCGTCTTGGTGAGTGTCATCACTCCAAGTGTGACGGAGACAAAAGCAAAAGAATACTTGGAGGAACTTGAATTTCTTGTACAGACTGCCGGTGGCGAGACCAAAGGCATGTTTACACAGAAACTGGGCTTCCCGGATCGCGCTACATTTGTCGGTAGTGGAAAGCTGGAAGAAATAAAAGCATACGTCGAAGCCGAGGAAGTCGACATCGTTGTTTTCGACGATGAGCTTTCACCTTCGCAGTTGCGTAATATTGAAAAAGAACTGAAACGCAAGATATTGGACCGCTCCAATCTCATCCTGGACATCTTTGCCCGTCATGCCAAAACTGCACAGGCGAAGACACAGGTGGAATTGGCACAGCTGCAATACCTTTTACCTCGTTTGACCCGTATGTGGACCCACTTGGAACGTCAGCGCGGGGGTATTGGTATGCGCGGTCCGGGGGAGTCACAGATCGAGACCGATAGACGGATCATTCTGGACAAAATTTCCTTGTTCAAAGAACGCCTAAAAGCAATCGACAAGCAAAACGAGACACAACGAAAAAACCGTGGTGAGATGATCCGTGTAGCTTTGGTAGGTTATACCAATGTCGGAAAGTCGACGATCATGAATATGATCTCCAAGTCTGATGTATTGATCGAGAATAAACTTTTCGCAACATTAGATACGACAGTACGTAAAGTTGTTATCGACAACCTTCCTTTTTTGCTTTCAGATACCGTTGGTTTTATCCGCAAACTACCGCATCACTTGGTGGAATGTTTCAAATCCACATTGGATGAAGTTCGGGAAGCCGATGTCCTGATCCACGTAGTCGACATCTCGCATCCGAATTTTGAAGATCATATCCAGGCGGTAAACGAAACATTGAAGGACCTTAAAGCGCTGGACAAACCGGTGATTACGGTGTTCAACAAAATTGACCTTTATAAACCGGCGGTCGAAGAAGGACACGATGGCGAGGAGATCGAGGTAACGTTGGATGATTTCCGTAATTCCTGGATGGCAAAAAATTCAGATCCCGCAATCTTTCTGTCAGCAACAAATAAAACGAATATCGAAGAGTTCAAACAAAAACTTTACGATATCATTGTGAAGATGCACAATGAGCGTTACCCATACAATAATTTATTGTATTAATTTTGACAAACAATGCTGTGAATGGGCCTTATGTCCATTCACAGCTTAAAAAAATACAAAATGAACAAAGAGGTGCAGTTTCAAGATTGGGGTCTTGTCGATTATCAGGAAGCCTGGGACAGACAAGAATCCATCTTTAAGGGCGTATTGGACATTAAGCACGACAATAGGGTCAACGCGACAGCAACCAGTACCCCGAATTACTTGATCTTTACAGCACATCCCCATGTTTACACCTTAGGGAAAAGCGGGCACGAGGAATACTTGCTGTTAGATGAAAAAGGACTCGAAGAGAAAGAAGCCAAATTCTATAAGATCAACCGGGGTGGCGACATTACCTATCACGGTCCGGGACAGATTGTCGGTTACCCGATCCTGGATCTCGACAACTTCTTTACCGATATACATCTTTATCTGCGTACACTCGAAGAAGCGATCATACTGACCTGTGCTGATTTCGGTATCGAAGCCGGGAGATATACTGGATTTACCGGTGTATGGATAGAGCCCGATAAACCGACGGCACGCAAAATCTGTGCGATGGGGGTTCGCGCTTCACGCTGGGTGACCATGCATGGTTTTGCATTCAATGTCAACACAGACCTCGACTATTTTGGCAACATCATTCCTTGCGGTATCGACGATAAGGATGTAACGTCTTTAAAGCGGGAACTTGGCAAAGAAGTCGATATGGAAGACGTGAAAGAAAAATTGAAAGGCCATATTGCACAACTCTTTGAAATGCAAGTAGTCTAATTTAAGATTTCAATAACATCCAAAGGCCCTTTGAAAGCGGAGTTTTAATTCCCCTTCAAAGGGCCTTATTTTTTGAGCATCCCTGTTCCTGCTCGTTAATAAAATCCTTGCTAACATCACAAAGGAAGGACATTTTCAAACGCTTGGAAGTCTATACTTGACCCCTACACAATTTCGGAGTATTAACAATAATACATGCACTCATAGCTGGCCAGTTTCCCATCAACAAATCTGAATATAAATAATCCTGCATCGCTATTTTGAATATAGTACGTATGTGGTGTTGAAATCCAATCTGCCGAAAGCAATTCACCAAAGTGGTTTACAAAGTCTTTTTCTGCGTAATTGGCATCCATCCGCTCGTTGCCCATGACAATGGTTTCGCCATCACTAAAAAACAGCTTATACATCGTACCGACCACTTTCCCCTTATAGTTTTCTTCGAAGGCAACGATCATATTCGGTGTTTTATAGTAATACCGCGGCTCCCAGCCACATTCGGGCATATCGGGAATTTCGGAAACCCGTTGTAAAGCCAGTTGCTTCATCTGTGCATCCGTAATCTTGCCGTCAGCTAACGACACTCCTTTCCATTCGAAATGGAAATTCAGCGCTTTCAGTTTCTTGGCATAAACTTCGGACTGGAGCTCATTTTGGAATTTATTGGCCAAGAGTAATTCAAAGTCTATATCAACTTTGGGATCTACTATTCCCGCTTGAGCATAGGATTCCTTCCAATAGGTAAGGGCCTGTTTTAATTTGGGATACTTGGTCCACCCGATCTCACGCAGGCGTCCAACTGCTGCCAGCTCTTTCTCCTGGTCCTTTCCTTTTACGGCCAGATATTCTCTTAGCACCTTGTCATACGTTAGTTCAGACCCCAAAAATTTCATCTGAATATACTCCGGACTTTCATGAAAGTGGTCTCCAATGTAGACCCATCCATCTGTGTAGAGCGGCACATAATCGATACATACCATTTCATTGAGCCCGGCCCTACGCACAGCGGTACTTGTTGTATTAGGAGCCTTACGCACGCGCAATTGCGACACCTGCACATAGAAATGTGGGCATTGGGCATCTGTTGTTCCACGATAGAAATATTGCTTTGGCTCGCCGGCAGATCTTTTTCCGAACATTGCACTTTTCAAAGGCTGACGGTCAATATAGCCGATATCCCCATTACTCACCTGCACCTTATACTGTGTATTGGTGGAATCTAGCAGGTAGACAGGTGCCTCCGTTGGGAAAACCCCCAAGAGGTCTTTACTGTTTCCTGCTTCACGGTAAAGGTGTCCCCATGTTGAGGTATACATTGGGCGCTGACCCGCAGGCTGTGCTAGTGCCTGATGCACAAAACAAGCTAAAAGCAGACAGCATATAACAAATACTTTTTTCGACATAAAATTAATTCTTTGAATACATGACTAGTGGTCGTTCCATTGCGATCAACCGCAGGGAACGAGACATCTATAAATGCAACAGAAACTTTTTCTGGCTGCCGGTCAAACACGCACCGTTGCAATAACGAAATTAAAACAAAAAGGAGGCCAATGAAATCACCGGAATCAGGTATTTTTTTGGGGAGGAAATTATTTGGTTTCTAAACTACACGATGTGGCTATTTGCGCTGCAATAAACTCACCTGTCCTTCCAATGACTGGATTGTTTTTTCCTGTGCCTTGACGGTTTGCTCTAAGGCATTGACCAGCTGCCTATAAATTCCGAGGCCTTCGGCAGTGGCAGGAGCTGTTTCGGCAGGTGGAGCACTTACCACATTCCTCTCATCCTTCCGCATCATAGTTCCTTCGCCCATCAATAACCAGGCTGGACTAATATCGGGATGCCTGGACAGTATAGCAACCATGGCATCCGAACTGAGTGCAGTATTTTTCTGCCCTCCCTTAAAGTTTGCATAGGAAAGTTGCACATCTTTGAAAAACTCAGTTTTGCTGATTCCTTTGGTTTCAGCAATAAGCAGCACACGTTCCTTTACATTCACCTATAGGTCCCTTTTAAAAATCGTCGATTATTTACTAATTCTTTAAGGATTCGATCTCCCGCTCCAATGAAGACAATAATCTCTCCAAAGACATAATTGTCTTCTCTTGAGATTTTATCGTGATATTTTGTGAGGCTATAACCTGTCTCAAACTATTGATTACAGAGTTCGTAATTCCCTCCAATTCGGGAGTTAAATAAGTTTCCTCTTCTTCTTTTAATACGAGATTAGGCTTTAGCATATCGCCTTCACCTTTTAGTAACCACTCGGAAGAATATTGCGGATATTTTTCAACAAGATTTATTAGCCATTTAGATTGTATATCAGTTCCATTGGCAAGCGCACGAGTAAAAACCCCTTTACTGGCCCCTATTGTAGCTTCAAAAGCTGAAACACTCATCCCCTCCCTATCCGCAACAATCTTAATTCTCTTCAAAACAGAACTCATTACCGAAAATTTTAATATAAAATATTTGTTTTACCGAAAAATAGTTCTTAATTTAGTGTCAACGAAGACAATTATAAACCACTTTACAAACCAAAAAATTTATGAAACCAACAAGGCTTTAGATCAGTGCACAGATCGGTATATGCCCAAGTAGCAGTTTCATCAACTAAAAAAATATAATCTGATGAAAAATACGCAAAAGAAACTAAAAGCGAAACATTTTCGCTATTTAACCCAAGAATACATCGATGATCCGATGAAATATCTTATAGAGTTCTTTGAAAGCGAAACATCCATACCTGACTGGTTAGCAGACCTAAATATGCTAATCAATGCAGCTTCAAACGCAAAGATGAACCCACCGCGTTCCTCTATCGGATATCTTACCAAAAAATTAATTGAACAGGTAGAATTGGCATATGTCATTTTTAGGAAATGTAAACTAAAAACAATAGAACAGCCGTTGAAGTTCAGCAAACTTGTTTCAGACCACTGGAGTCAGCTATTAGCAACAGACTCATCGGCACGTAATATTGACACAGCAGCAGATAGCATTAGTCGATTCTTTTCCTATCAGTCTTTGCAAAAATGGTACGACATTCTTGATGATTTATGGATAAGTTTAGGAGACAGAGATAACGGCTTTTTAGGCAATAACGGTCATGAAATTGTTGCTGTAAAAGAATTCTTACTGCGTCTAGCGGCTTCTCTCGGAAAGATCTATGAAAATAAAATACTTCCAGACTATGTTAAAGAAAATCAAGAAGACATTGCAGATGAGCAGCGCCAAACCCAGCAATCTTTGGACGAAACAGAAGACGAAATACTTCACCCAAAAAAACGTATCATATCGCCCGAATGGCTTGCTTCCCAATCTTATTCCATCTCAGCATTAAAAGATTTTTTTGATAGAGACGATCTAAATGGCTGGCGAGAAGATATCCGATATTGGTACCAAACGGTCATCGACGAAAAAGAATTCTGGTCTGCTGATCATGAAAACAGTAAATTTTCGGGGGCAAATCTACTCTTTAACTATGCTTGCCTTTACGCCTTATTGGAGATGTTATCCAATAAATCTGAGGAATCCTCTAATCTACCAATCGGTATGGACAATTCATTTTCGATATTGCCCGAATGCCAATCAGTTTTGATTAGGCATGCAAAAGAGGAGATTATACTTTATTATGTATCGAATGAAGAACTAGACAATCCTTTGTCAGCACTATTGGCAACAGTTAAAACATACGATCAACAAGAATGGAATGAAATCTTGTATGAATGGATCAACTATGGCCTCGCCAAAAACCGATATACCGGCGCCTATTCAGATTACGGTACACGAATTTACCAGACTATGATCAAAATAATAGAACTCGCCTATTTACCAGCTTTTTCTGAAGAGATAGAATCTCTCAATCAAAAACAAACAGCTCTTCTAGAAACAGAAATATAAAGCCCATTTATTCAATCCATATTATGAACACCGATATTAACCCTATTATCGAAGCAATACTTCGTGCTGTTGCCGTCGATGAAATTTACCAATGGACTTTTGACCACGATGGTAAAAAGTATCAGATGTTACAGGTCAATCTTACGTCAAATGCCGGAATTCGATTTTCCGATGCAAACAGTCTGATAAACAAAACCGTTGGTTCCTATCCCAATGTGTATATCAATGTGAACTTCACGCATGAAATACAACAAAAATTGAATCAAGGTTTAGGCCGGGCCTATCTTATTTGCCAACCTGAAAACCGTATTTATCAGAATCCTATGCAAGATATCCCCCTTGTCTTACAAAATAATAAAAGTGATGAAGTCATCGAAAAAACACGGACATATATCAATAAGGAAAAGGGCAAGATTCGATCTTTTATAGATGGCTACAATTTCTATTTCGAGCATAAAAATTATGCACATGCAGCATTCATGCTACACCAAGCTTTAGAACTTGCATTTCGAACAGCAGAAAATATCCTTGTCGTTGAGGATAAAAAGTCCCATTCCCTAAAAAACCATATAAACTATCTCAAAGCTTTCGACGATCGCCTCGGCACACTAACAGATAACATGGAAAACAAACAAGCTTTGGAGAAAATCAACAAGGCTTACATTGACTATCGATATCACTTTGACTATTTTATCGATGAAGATGTATTAGAAACAGCCTATCAAATTGCTATCAATACATTAAACTGGATCTACGATTATTCCAATCTTTTGTTCGAAGAAATTAAGTCAAAACTTAACCCAGTCCCAGCTGCTAACAACGAAGTTGAAAATTGCAAAAATAACAATGAAATATACAAACAAAGCTATTGTAACGCCAATTATCGAGACCTCATTTTAAACGTTATAGAGCGCTATTGCACTCCTGCGCTGATAGTATGTTTCGGTTATGATTCTGATCATCACAAATATCAGAATGCGCTCCAAAAAGCCAAAAATGATTGTATCACGCATACTTACTATATTTTTGTCGCTTATGATACTTTAAACGCCGAGCTAAATAATCTACCCCAGCTCATTACGGATTTGCTCCCCAACAATGTATCGCTTACGCTGGCCCTTGAAAACTCAGCCGCTTTCAGCAAACAGCTTTTAAAGGGTCATCCTTTTTTTCTTTCGCTCCTAAAAGCCGGTGACATCTGGTTTCAAAATCCATCAATAGCAAATATCGATCTGGAAAGTATCGTTGCCCCACAGCTTAATTTGGATTATGTACATCAACAGTGGAAGACGCGCTATAATAATGCGCACACATTATATTTACCCTACGAGGAAGATAGGTCGTCAATAAGCATCGAGGCCACATATTATATGCTATCGCAAGCGTTGGAGCAGGCTTGTCTCGGGGTAATCAATTCCGTCATCCAATACAAACCACAACGTGTCAACCTGACTTTTCTGATGACACTCTGCAAATTGATAGTCCCTGATGCCTACGCAACATTTTGCCTAGATCATGAGGATCATCTTTACGCCTTTAAAAACATTACGGAAGCACAGCAGGAATTTAGGTATAATGTAAATTACAAAGCGAATCCGCTAACCTTCCCAAGATTACAGGAACTCACCAAAACGTTTATCGAAAAATGTAACAATGAGATGGAAATCTATTTTGAGAAAATTTCCAGCCAACAGCTGCTCGAACAAGTTGAATAGAAAGCATATTACAAAGTAACAAAGCCAATTACAATTATGTCAAATAATTTGCAAATAATCGGAATAATTCCGATTATTATATAAATATTTAACAAAATGGATATTAAACAGGCTTTAGAAAATTACGCAGAAACACCTATTACGCGACAAATAGCCTTGTCCATTCTTAAGGATTACAAGCGCCCCAACGACAAAATAAATGAGCTTGTGAAATCGGGAATATTGACAGCAGTGAAGCGAGGATTTTATATACCTGGCCCCAAAAGTAAAATCTTAGGTCCAGAGTTATTTTTAATAGCAAACCATCTATGGGGCCCCAGTTATATATCTATGGAATCTGCTCTTTCTTATTGGGGCTATATTCCTGAAAAAGTGTATGAAATTAGTTCAATTACCCTAAAAGCGACAAAGGTTTTTAATCCAAAAATTGGTAGGTTTAGTTTCGCTCACGTTGGCCTCCCTTATTATTCCTTTGGCCAAAAGACGGCACAACTCACCCCAAAACAATCTATAATAATCGGTTCACCCGAAAAGGCATTATGTGACAAAATCATTACCACTTCTGGAATACTTCTCCGAAGCACAAATCAAGTAATAGATTTTTTAATAGAAGATATGAGGATAGACGAAGAAAAACTCAAAGAACTCAATCTTTCAGAAATAGCGTCATGGATTCCTGATGCGCCGAAAAAAAACAGTTTAGAAATGTTAATCAAAACTCTCTACAACTTATGATAAAAGAATGGCTCAAAGAATATAATCCGCAGAATCAACAACAAACCTTTGACGCAATCCGGGAGATTATGCAAGAGGTTGCATTAGCAGGACTTCAAAGATCTGGTTTTTTCGAAAAGGCTGCATTTTATGGCGGAACAGCACTTCGCATTTTTTACCAATTGGATAGGTACTCCGAGGACCTTGATTTTTCACTTTTATCAATAGACCCCAATTTTTCTTTTGAACCCTATTTTGAGGCAATTACAAATGAGTTTAAAGCGTTGGGAATGACAATCAGCATAAATGAAAAAAAGAAAACTGTTACCTCCTCCGTAGAATCTGCCTTTCTGAAATCTGACACCGTCTGGAAAGAATTAGTATTAGAAGAAGTCATTCCTCAGGTGGGCCTGGGAAATATGCCTGTCATTAAGATAAAAATAGAAGTCGACAAAAAACCTCCATTAGGTTTTGAAACAGAAGATAAATTACTACTTCGTCCATTCTCTTTTTATATTAAATGCTTTACTCTGCCAAGCTTATTTGCGGGTAAAATGCACGCATTATTGTTTAGAAAATGGAAAAATAGAGTGAAGGGAAGAGATTGGTATGATTTGGAATGGTACATAAAAAAAGGTGTTTCTTTGGATATTAATCACTTCCTATTACGTGCCCAAGACACAAATGATTGGAAAAAATCTACAATATCAAAAGAAGATATACTAGATCTCCTCAAGATCAAAATAAATACAGTGAATATGAATAGTGTGAAAGAAGATATCGTAAGGTTTATTCCCGATCATACTGCTCTCGACATTTGGAATCAGGAGTATTTTTCAAAATTAATTCAATACCTCAAGTTCGACAGGGCCTAATCCAAAAAATTAATATTTTTATCTTATGAAAGAACTGAAACTAACACTTTCCGAACAGGATCAATTGGAAGCCATACTTTTTAGCATGTCCAAATCTCCACAGATCATTAAAGCCCGTAAGAATGCACGCTTACTTTTCTTGTTGTTGATGCTGATCCTCGCAGTTCCCTTCTTTTATTATGAAAAATTTCTGGCAATTCTAATTATCCTTGTCGGCCTACTCGCGTTCCTGTTTTTTCAAAAATACCTGGGAATATACTATAAAAAATACGGCACCAGATATGTCAGGAGCCAAGAGTTCAAAAACCGCATCGGCCTTGTCCATACCATCACTTTTGAAGATGATCATCTGGAAATCAAAAGTGATCAAATGGAAGCTAAATATCAATTCAACCAATTTGAATATATAACGGAAACGTCCTCGGCTTTTTTTATAAAATTAAAAATGGCTGACCAATTATTTTTTCCAAAAAATCAACTATCAGATATCGCTGAATTCAAAGTTTTCCTGCAGCAGCTTTGTCAGCGTCTTCAAATAGACTATCGGGAGGAACTAAACTGGCAATGGGCATAGCCATAAAATCCCGAGCGCTTTAAGCCAAAGCGCGAATATCTTTAATCTCCAATATATTATTAACACCATCTCTTTCCACAGCATGTATCATTGCCCTTCCGACCTCATGCAAGGATAGTACTGCCGAAGGGGCAAAAAACTTGATGATTTTGGCCACAAAAGCAAAGGGATTGGCATGCTTTTGCCCTGCAACAGTCGTCATTGCCCCCGGTCTAAAGTTATACTCCTTTTTGAACGGTAATTTGGCCAGATCATTCTCTGTCTTACCCTTAACCCTAGCCCACATCACCTTGCCTTGCTCCGTGCTATCGGTGCTTCCGCCGGACACATAAATAAAACTGATCTCCGGATTAATTTCCAGCAGGGACTTTGCAAAAGCTAGTGTCGTATCATAAGTAATATAACGGTACTTGTCTTCTTTCATTCCCACAGAACTTACACCTGCACAGTAAAAGCAGGCATCATACCCTGCAATCGCATCTCTAAATAGCGAAAGTTTAGTAAAGTCGTCCACCAAAAGTTCCTTCAATTTAGGATGTTGAATAGCCGCGGTACGACGCGAAATGCTCAGCACAGCTGTTACCTTTTCGTTTTGGAGGCATTCTAGCAAAACACCTTCGCCAACCATTCCGGTGGCTCCTGTTATGATTACTTTCATATTTTATCGTCGCTCCTTCGGAGCATTTAGTTATACAAGTATTATTCTCGTCGGTCGTTTTACACAACCAAATGGCTAAATCCGTCGCAATCGCTCTTCTTCCAAGTCTAGTTGATATAACTGCGAACGAACAATACCCTCATCAATGGTCGACTCACAGTTTAGCTTCTGAAGATATTCCCGTTGCACATCCAAAAGCTCCATAAATATCACTTTCGTTTTTTCGTTCATCCAGGAATCATCTGCCGCATTCACCTTTTCCTCCCAATGTTTCAAAATACGGTCCATAACATCGCGATTGTGCAGCTCTTTCTCATGTTTATCTTTTAGAAATTGGTAAACATGATGTTTTAACCCTTGCTTCATGCGAGTACGAACCTGCTCTTCGGGCTCTTCTTCAAAAGTTTCAAATAGTTTGGTCCTTTTGATCAAGTAGGGTAAGGTAAGCCCTTGTATCAAGAGCGTGGATAAGATCACTACAAAGGTGATAAATAAGATCAGGTTTCGCTGCGGAACAGCCACACCGTTCATAACAACAGGAATGGACAATGCTGCTGCCAGTGATACAACCCCGCGCATGCCGGTCCAGCCCAACAAAAGGGGCATTAGAAAACGCTGTTTAGGGGACCTTGACCTTGGAGCGACAGCAGGGCGGAAAATTAGGGTAGCAATCATAGCCACATACGAGCTGATGATACGGGCAAGGATCAATACTGCCGTTACCAAAAGACCGTACCCTATAGCTTCCCGCAGTGAAGTTCCATTGGATCGCAGACCGTCAACAATCTCCGGAAGATCCAATCCAATAATAAAAAATACAATACCATTTAAGATAAATACAAAACTCTCCCAAACACTCAGACCCCGCACCCGGCTCGTACTATTGAGAAATGTCAACCGCTGACCGGACATCAAAAGACCTCCAGCAACAACAGCCAACACACCTGAACTATGGAATTGCTCCGCAATCCAATACATAAAGTAGGGTTCAATCAAGGTAAGTGCAATATCCGACGGTGCATCTGTCGGCAGGCGTTTGTGCGCCTGTATAAAGAACCAACCCAATAACAGGCCAATACCCACACCACCGACAAGCATCCAGATAAAGGATACCGCAGCTTGTCCCCATACAAATTGCCCTGTCCCAACGGCAATAAGGGCAAAACGTACAATGATCAAGGAAGAAGCATCATTTAATAGGCTTTCGCCTTCCAAGATAGCAGAAGTGGCTTTGGGAACTTTCACAAATTTCATAATCGCCCCTGTACTGACAGCATCCGGCGGTGACACAATGCCCCCCAATAGAAAACCCAGCGCTAGTGTAAACCCCGGTATATAATAATTGGCAACCACCGCAACGGAAAGTGCGGTAAAGAATACAACCAAGAAGGCAAAACTCCCTATAATACGCCACCATTTCTTCATCTCCTTAAACGAAATAGACCAAGAGGCCTCGCAGAGTAGTGGTGGTAGAAAAATGAGGAAGATGACATCCGGATCAATTGTCACTACGGGCAAAGTGGGAATAAAACTGATCAATAGCCCCGCCAGAACCAAGAGAATGGGATAGGCTATCCGTAGTTTGGTGGCCCACATTTCGATCAATACGATGATCGCGATCATCGCGATAAATAACGGAAACAAGCTATGCATACGAGTTCATAATTTATGGATCCAGAGATATCCTTTTCCTAGTGTAAAGATCTCAAATGGAAATTAAAAAAACTCATGGTCATCTTATTTTTTTCTGTACCCTTATTTTAACAGCAGTCTGTACCTAAACAGCATCCTGTACCCTTCTTAAATTAGCAAAAAGATTTATTCTTATGGCGACAACTGCAAATCAACCGTATCTGATCAGACAAGTGGATCTTTCTGATTTAGCGCTTATCAAAGAAATACTCAACAAAAAACAACTGGATACAGACTCGATAGGCATGCCTTTTATGGCACTCGATCAATGTAATCAATTAACAGCTTTTTCGTCCGTAACAATCTGCAAAAAAAATCTGTTATCGATCGAAATTACCTACGAAGCGCCTATTTCGGACACGCTCTCCAAAGTATTCACGGAAAAAGTACAATCCTTCTTCGAGCACCAGTTGATTGACCTATTTGGTTCGGAAGAATTGCTCAGAAAAGGAATCCATCGATATAACAACTGGTTAAATCAAAACAGAAACAGTAAATTAGCATAAGGATGGAGCAGCAACTGTTATATAAGAAAATAGCGAATATTGTAGAGAATCAGATCAAAAATGGCTCTTTGGTCTATGGAGATCGTTTGCCCTCTGTCCGGAGCGCTCAGAAGCTATACAATGTAAGTTTAAATACAGCAAAAAGTGCCTATATGGAATTAGAGAGCAGATCTCTAATTGAATCGCGACCAAAATCAGGCTATTTCGTTAGCCGGTCGGGACTTCGTCGGATGGCTATTCCGTCTATTTCCACGTTTAAAATCGACGAAAAGAAACAAGATCCTGCAGCATTGATCGATAAAGTTTTCCACTCTCTGGAAGACAAGGAAATTACACGCTTTTCACTGGGTTTACCCAGCGCATCATTACTTCCGATTCAGAAACTCAATAGATGCATTATAGAGTCGGTTCATGAACTGCATGATTACGGTGATCAATACGGACAGGTACAGGGAAGTCCAAGCTTGCGGAAAGAAATTGCCAAATGGTCATTGGTACTTGAAGGAAAAATAAGTGACGAGGATCTTATTATCACGTCGGGCGCCATGAATGCGATCTACAGCTGCCTTCGCGCAGTAACTAAGCCTGGCGATACCATCGCGGTGGAAAGCCCTCTTTATTTTGGTTTTATTCAGGCCTTTCAACTACTGGGGCTCAAAACCATCGAGATTCCGACCCACCCTATTACGGGAATTGAATTAGATGCCCTGAAAAAAGTTATTCATAAAATTGATGTCTGTTGCTTCGTTACCAACTTTAGCAATCCATTGGGCGCGCTAATGCCTGAAGAACACAAGAAAGAGCTTGTCAAACTGCTCGCCCATCACCATATTCCATTGATTGAAGACGATCTGTATGGAAACATCTATTTTGGTTCGTCACGGCCCAAGCCATGCAAATATTTTGATGAAGAGGGACTGGTGATGTGGTGTGGATCATTTACCAAAGTATTGGCGCCAAGTTTTCGGCTCGGATGGGTTGAGCCCGGACAATACAAGGATAAGATCCTAAAACAAAAACTCATACAGACGATTTCGCAGCCTGCAATTTATCAAGAGGCGGTTTCCAAATTCTTACAGATCGGCAGGTACGACCATCACCTCAATAGCTTCAGAAAAAAACTGTACAGCAATTATGTCAATTTCAGAAACAGTATTGAGGCCCATTTTCCGGAAAACACAAAAATGTCACAGCCTGAGGGTGGGTTTGTACTTTGGCTAGAATTGGATGCTAAAATTGATTCAACGATGCTCTACGATTATGCCCTAAGGCAAAAGTTGAGTTTTGCTCCAGGAAGGATGTTTACACAGCACGATCAGTTTAAGAATTGTATTCGGCTCAACTATGCCGTGGACTGGAACGAAAAGACGGCACAGGATCTGATGCGCCTTGGGCGATTTTTCAAAGCCGTACGCTAAGAAAGCCGTACTCCAAATAAATCAATCCCAGTCTATTTCATCAACATCATCGGCCTGAATGGGAGGAGAAATATCATTGGGACCTTCTTTGGAAAAATTACCACTTTTCCATCAAGGATCAACATGGCATCAAAGATTTTTCCTAAGCCTTACCCTATAAACGTTCCAAGGGCACCTTGTGAGCGCCCTTGGAATTAAAAAACGAAGTGTACTTACTTCGCAGAGAGAAAAGAATCTTTGTTAACGAATAGTCTCAAAGAATTTTTTAGTCTTGTTATAGGCGATTATACCGATGATACCGATCATAAGCCATAAAAAGTCTACGACAAAAATATCACGCTGTCCATTGCGAAATGTATCCCAGATCCAGTTGCCGGTTATAAAACCATTGACAAGTGGAATAAAAAATGCCAAGATGCTTCCAACCAGCAATGTTTCGCGATTGGTGCGTCGAATGCTTCTCCGTATAATATAATACAGTGAAAGTACAAGCCAGCTGTAAAAATACACGCGGTATATCAAGTCCTGATTAACCTCTGGACTCAATTTAATGGCAATGAAAGTCAGCGCTGTAACAGGTAGCATGGTCAGACATATTGCTGTGAATATATTTGCCGCCCAGAAATTGAATTTCCGTTTTCGTGGAATTACATTGTTTTTGTCACGTGCTACCAACCAGATCAATATACCTGAGATAATGACCAAACAGCCCATGACACCTAAAATAAAGTATACCATCTTAAGCGGATAGCCACCATAATCACCATAATGCAGACGGTATAAAAGACTGCGGACACCATCGGCATAGGTAGCATCACTGATCGGGGATTTTTCGGCCACAATTTTATTGTCGATAGCTCTCACAGACAATATACCCGATCCAGCAAAGCTCTTGTTAAACTGCGGCTCCAGCTCCATGACAACATGCATATTGGAATCTGCATAGTTTTTGATCGTAATGCGCTGAAACTCGGATTCAGGCCATTTATATTTTGCCAGATCCAAAAATGGAGCAATCTTAATGTCTGCCTTTAAAGGTTTGTAGGTATAAGGAAAATCGGTCTCGGCACTAACCCCCATCTCCTGATACATTTTTTGTTGATCACCGTCATACAACAACTTGCTCAGCGGCAAAGCCAGGACAGAATTAATGATCAAAAACGTGCCTGTTACCGCAAAGATAAATTGAAACGGAAAACCAATAACACCTAATGCCGTATGCATGTCGGTCCATACCGTTTTCCATTTACTGAACGGTCGGAACACGAAGAAATTTGAGACGATCTTGTCCCAATGCAGCAATAGTCCTGTAATAAGAGCAAATAGGAAAATAAAAGCGGTAATTCCAGCAATAAGATAACCAAAGGGAGCTATACCTACCCTAATGGGTACCTGATTGAGCTGAGCCATGAAGTGTAAGCGGAACAGAAATTCGCCCATATCGTAATTCTGAGTATAGTCACCTGACTTCTTATTTGCAAAATTATAGGTAAAGTTCTTTGAATCATCATCTCCACCTCTTCTGCGGCCCTTCTGTTTTGCTGCTTTCTGTTCTGGAGTTACCTTTGCTAGATTTTCTTTGTTGAGGATGCTATCGTTAGATGCGCTCAAGCCCACATAGGCTGAGGTTCCTTCCCGGTGCATATAAAACGTGATATCGCGTCCATGCAAATTTGTTTGTCCTTTGAGCGAATCGAGCAAACGATCAAAGTTTTGGTGATCTTCGCGATAGGTCTTATAGGACGTATTATTCTGCCAGGCAGCGATTTCATTCCTAAAAAATGCAAATGATCCCGCAAAAAATATCACATAAAGGATAGCGCAAATAATAATGCCACTAATGGTATGCGTATTGAAATAGATATTATAATTTCGGTTATTCATGGTCAATTACATTTTGAAAAAATAAGGCAGCGAAAAAACTGCAGCCAAGAGTAAATATAGCCCCCATATTTTCCATCCGTTTTTTGCAAGGAAAGCAAACAGTAAGAGTACTGCCCATAGGAGATAGCCCGTGAAGCAAGCCGTGACAACAACATCCTTTTTCTCAAAAATATGTGTGACCAAGACGTGGAAAGAGATCATGACAACATAACCACCGATAAATCCGGCTGTAATTTTCAGGAATCGCTGAAAGGGCGTACTGAGGTATTTTTTATTAGCAGGCATATTTTATCGGTTAGGAAATCAATAATTCAACACAAAGGCTAAATACATACAATCCCACAATTGGGTATAATTTGAAATAGCGATAAGGATTCAATAGGACCACAAGACACATCATGCACATGAAATAGGCAAAAAAAGCAAAAAAGCCCGCGCCAAATCCTTGCATATAGAGAACAGTGCCAAATGGAAAGAGCAGCAGCAACATGCTCAAAGTGCGCACAAACTTAGTTTGTGCGCACAGCTTTTCCAGCCATTGTGGCCTAGGGCCAAATTTCACCTTTTTGCTCGTGTTGTAAAAAAGGTATGCTCCAAAGAGTATAACGACTAGTAATGTACTATACATCGATTCTATAATTTATCGAGATCGTTTATTTAAAACTTATAGGTAACCCCCATACGGAAATTACGTCTAGCTTCTACGATATAAGAATAATAATCCACACCTCCTAACTTCTGAACAGCCGCACTCGCTTTGGAGATAGATCCGGCAGTCAACAATTTCCGATTGTCCAAAAGATTATTGATCACAACAGAAATGCTATATTTTCCTTTTTGATAACTAATACCCGCGTCCGTACGGAGATAATTTTTAAAATTACTCTCTTTTGTTGTTCCTACGGCACGGTCAAACATTCCCTGAACACTCCCCATAAAGCCAAGCCCACGAGCCTTTCCATCCTGAATACGATAGGAAACAAATGCGTTAGCAGTATGTTTTGCAGTATTAGGCGTGATATTACCTATATTTTCTTCTTTAGTATCTTTTGAGATCTTAGAATCTGTCAATGCATAATTTGCATTAACATTTAACCCCCTAATAATTTCACCGGTGACATCGAATTCGATACCTTTACTTCTAGTCTCTCCCAATTGGGTCTGGAAAGATACACCATTAACAACATGGCTAGGATCGGGGTCAGCTACCAGCGCATTTTTACGCGCAATGGTATAGGCACTTAATGTGGAGATCCATTTTCCACCCATCCACTCTTTCTTAACACCCGCTTCTAAATCATTTCCACGGATCGGTTTGAAAGTATTTCCTTCCCAATCCGTACCAGCAACAGGAACAAACGATTGATCAAATAATCCATACACACTCATGGACTTGTCGATTGAATAGCTTAAACCTACCCGCGGGGTAAATGCTTTATCAGTTCTGTCTGCGGCAGCCGTTTTACCTATCGTCTCATTAATTGTATATCGTAAGCCAAGAGATAAACGTAATTTCTCTTCCAAGAATGCCAACTCATCATGTGCATAGAATGACATGTAGTTTGTCGAAGTCACATAGTTGCTTCCTCCTGCGCGCACCTTTACACTCTGTGAACGATCCAACGTTGGGAATACACTTCCTGGGATACCATATTTAGGATCATAGACATTAAGCGGAGCCGAAGGAATGGAATCTAAGATTGTTCTAAAATCACCCCAAAATTTCTTGTTACCATAATCTGCGCCCACTAAAATCCGATGACGAACGCTTCCAGTATATTCCTCCCCATTTAAAGAAACCTGACCGAAGCTGTTTTCACCATGCTCGTCGCCGATACTATAATAACGTGGCATATCGCCATTGGCTTTCATATAATTCAACCAGGTACTCGTCGCTTGCATATCAAAATTAAAATAGGCCATCTGAGCATGCAGTTTCCAGTTTTCATTCAACTTGTGGTCCAAGTAGATATAAGCACTATGGTCTCTTAGCTTACCAGGTTCCATGGAAGGGTCACCGTAGAAGAAATCATTCGAGATACCTGGATCTGCAAATCCCTTTGGAGAAAAGGTATAATTACCATTGGATAGATAAGAAGATCCTTGGTAGGTATATTCAAATGTTAAACTCGTCAAAGAATCCACTTTGTAGGTCACAACTGGTGCTATGACAAGCCGATTACTGTAATTATATTTTGTAAAAAAGTCTTTTTGTTGACCAGCTACATTCAGACGGTAAAGTAGCTTTCCATCTTTCCGCAATTTACCATCTAAATCAAGAGCAGCACGATACGTACTAAAACTACCTGTATTCAGCGTCACAGATCCCTTGGTATTTCCTGTCGGTTTTTTAGTCACAACATTATAGAACCCTCCTGGTTCGCCATTGGCTAACATAAATCCAGCAGGCCCCTTTACAAACTCGATCCGCTCGATCATACTCGCATCTTCGGCTGTAGGCCCCCAAGAAGCTTCAATATTCATCCCGTTACGGAATGCCGGGATTTTTGAGCCACGCATACGGATATTCGCATACTGGTTGTCCCAATGGCCCTGACGTGTAGCACCACTAACATTACGCGTAATACCGTCAACAATATCGAACACCTGTTGATCGGCCATTAAATCAGAAGAAATAACCTGTATATTTTGAGGCAACTCTAAGATTGGTGTTTTAAGACGTAACGATCCGGAGATACTGTCAAACTTATAATGCTCATAGTATTTACCATAAACCGCAACTTCGTCGATAGCTTGCGATTGGTCTTTTAAGATGATGGGGCCAAGGTTTGTCGTCTCATCTTTTACGTTCACTTCCATCGTGTGCTTGCCGTAACCGATCGCTTTAATCTCGATATGATAGGTTTTGGATGAAAGCTTATGAAAAGCGAAATGCCCCTCACTATCTGTGCTGGTGGTCACACCCGTATTGGTTAATTTTACTGTCGCCCCTGTGATCGGTTCAGATTTTTCATTGATAAGAATTCCTTCAATTATTTTGTTCGTCTGTGCCTGTGCAACAGAAAAAACCGAACTAATCATAGGAATAGCCAGAAAGGATAAAGTTTTATTCATGAATGTAGTATGGTAGATGTTTTTTATAGTAGATATTTCTTAGATATTCTTTTTTTGCAAGGATCCATTGGTGTTTCCATCGTTTCAGATGGACCCTTTATTATTTTGTCTGCGCTGTATCTGCAGTTATTTGATGGTAATGAAAGTTGTACTTCCCTGCCATGCCGAAGCATAGGGTTTTCCTTCATGTTCACCTGCTGTCTCAGCAAACGTACTTGCTTCCAAAACGTATGGACCTGACCAGATTGCATCAAATTTCAGTATGCCATTCTCGTCCGCAACAAACTCTTTCCCCCAACCAGTAGCCGAAAAAACAGAAACTTTGGCATGGGGAACAGTTTTACCCAAACTGGTAATCTTTGCCTGTAAACTTTGGCCTTTTTTTGCGTTGGTGGCACCAAGCAACTCAATCTGCAATGGATTTTTTACGCCTTTATAATCAAGTGTTGCAGACTTTCCTACGACAACAGGTACTAAGGAAGAAAATTCATACTTCGTTTTGCCGCCGAGATCTTTAGGTGCTTTAACAATAGATAGGAAATAGGTTCCTGCTGCTGTAGGTTGAAATGAACCGCTAAAGTGATCGCCTTTATTCGTCAACTGAAGCTTGACGGGTTCCTTTCCCGGGGCATGCAACATTAATGAGAAGTCCTTCACGTCGGAATACCATTTGTCGACCTGATCTCTTTCATTCGTTGCAAACTCACCGTAATATACCTTGACTTCATGGGATTGGTTTAACGTCCCATAAGAAGATGATTCAATCCAAAGGGCATGTGCATGACCGGTATGACTACACAGTAATACCGCAAGAAATGTAAAAAATGAAATTAAAATTTTCATAATATGTTGATTGATGTTTAGTTTTCTTCAACTTATTATGGGAGAATTTGCTGGTTTAAGCGAGCTCTACAACGAATAAACAATAAAATTCGTTATCTTGCAAGTTCTTCCATATCGTATATCGGGAGTAACTGACACAGCGTGCTGTTTCAGTCATCTACATCCAGTTGCCGCTGTGTGTAGATTTACGCCATGTGATAGATTGCCGTCTATTACATGGTGTTTTTGTTTCTTTTTGTCCAAATAAGCACACAAGGTGTTATTTAGACTGATTAAAAACAAAGCAAATATAACAGGAAATCTTTTTAAATCAACTAATTTTTTTATTTTACAGTATTCTTACGCTTTAACTGAAGAAATACAGCGAACAAAAAGTGCGTTTTACGCTAGGAAGAGAGTGCGGAAGGGATTGAAAAGGATGTTACAGGATTCTCTAGCACAAGTTTCAGGTCGAATAATTCCGTTTCCTGGTAACGTGTCGCTACATGAAGCTGGATACGTTCGCAGTGTGGTTCGAAAGTCTGCTGAACCAGATCGACCGTATTATTTTCGCCGGAGAGGTGAGTTAGAATAAGATGTTTAAGGCGATCTGTTTTATAGGCGTTAAACAGTTCGACGGCAACACGATTTGAAAGGTGTCCCCAACCACTGCTGATCCGATTTTTCAGAAAATACGAATAGCGTCCTGTACGCAACATCTCCTCATCATAATTTGATTCCAGGAGCAATACATCCGAATGTTGAATAACATGCTGCACATTTTCGCAAGGTCGCCCAATATCTGTAAGTACACCAATATTGTATGTTCCATCTGAAACAAGGAAACTACAGGGTTCTTTGGCATCGTGATATTTGGGAATACCGTAAACTTTGAGCCCTCCGATTTCAACGACTTCATCGTGACTTATGATATGAACCAAATGAGCTGGCAAATGCAATCGGGTACCATCGTAACTCCCCTTGGTGATATAAACCGGTAGATTATATTTTTTGGCAAATACTGATAGGCCTCTGATATGATCAGAATGTTCATGGGTAATGAAAATTGCTTTGATCTGAGTCGGTAAAAGCCCCAGATTGTACATCCGAAGGTGTATATGTTTGCTGTTGATTCCAGCATCTATCAAAATAGCCGAATCATCTTTAGCGACATAATAACAGTTTCCATTACTTCCGGAGGCGATTGCACAATATTTCATTCGTTTACGCTATTTATAAGAATATATCTATTTTACCGCGGCAAAGATACGAAAAACAAGAAAACTCAGACAGTCATTAACATTCCGGCAAACTCAATGGAATATTGACGGCAAGTCCACCGTCTGCTGTTTCTTTATATTTAGCATTCATATCCAAAGCGGTCTCCCACATAGTTTTAACCACAGTATCCAGGCTCACTTTTGCCTTATCTGGGTTCGATTGCAGTGCTAATTGCGCAGCAGTAATTGCCTTAATGGCTCCCATTGTATTACGCTCAATACAAGGAATCTGAACCAACCCACCAATTGGATCACATGTTAATCCAAGATGATGTTCCATCGCTATCTCGGCAGCCATCAGAACCTGGCGCTGCGATCCACCCAACACTTCTGTCAGCGCACCGGCAGCCATCGCTGATGAAACGCCAATTTCTGCCTGACAGCCACCCATTGCAGCAGAGATCGTTGCATTTTTCTTAAATATTGAACCGATTTCAGATGCCGTAAGAATAAATTGGATAATTCTATTCTCACGCATACCGTCGTGGAAAGTAATATAATATTGCAATACAGCCGGGATAACGCCCGAAGCTCCATTGGTAGGCGCTGTAACCACACGTCCGAAAGAGGCGTTCTCCTCATTTACGGCAAGTGCAAAACAACTTACCCAATCAAGAATATATTGAAAGTTTTGGCCGCCCTCACGAATGGCCGCTACCCAGGACTCATAATCTTGATAACTGCGTCCCTGCATTAATTTCTTATTTAGCTTGGCTGCTCTACGTTCAACGTTTAGCCCCCCAGGCAATGTCCCTCCGGTGTGACAGCCCCGGTAAATACATTCATGGATTGTATTATAAATATTCAATACACCTGCTACGGTTTCACTTTCTTCACGCCATGCACATTCATTTTCAAGGACCAGCTCGGAGATTTTCAGCCCCGTTTTCATCGTCCAATGCAAGAGTTCGTGTGCAGTATCGACAGGGAATGGAAGATCTACTTCAGACAGGACACTTTCCGTATCATTTTCCTGCACCACAAAACCGCCACCTATAGAATAATAAGTTTCGGTAATTGCCTTTCCATTTGATAGGAAGGCCTGAAAGGTAACGGCATTGGGATGGAAAGGCAAGCTTTCGGCATATAAAAACAATAAATCTTCCTGGTAGGAAAATGGGATCATTCGTTCGCCAGCGACTTCGAGTTCGCCGACAGCCTTGATATGCTCGACTTTGGGTGTCACTCTATTGACATCAAAGGTGACCGGATCATCTCCACTTAGCCCCAGTAGAACGGCAATATCAGTACCGTGCCCGGCACCGGTTTTGGCCAAAGAACCATATAGCAGAATTTTGACTTGTTCGACTTCATGTAATAGGCCTTTTGACTTGAGCACAGCGGTAAATTGCTGGGCAGCGCGCCAAGGTCCTAAGGTATGCGAACTCGAGGGGCCGATACCAATCTTAAACATGTCAAAAACGGATATTTGTTCTTTGCTCATAATCTTTTTTATTGCGGTTAGCTGATCAAGCCATTGCTTTTGTGAAAACCGCATCTAAATTAGCACAAATAAAGTACAATGTTACCTGTATTTGCATTATTATCAATTTGAAAACCAAGCTCAGGTTCTTTTAACAAGTATCCAACAAACATCTTACATTTTTTAGGGAAAAAGTAAGAAATGCTTCCCTATCTTTGTTGGCTATAATTTATAGAATGACGGAAAAAACATATTTATATTCTTTTTTTACCATTGTTATCTGTTTATTTTCGATTAGAACGTATTCCCAACAACTACCTAAGCGGGAGTTTCGTGGAGTGTGGGTTGCAACCATAGGTAATATAGACTGGCCCTCTGTCAAAGCGGGCAATAATGTCGCACTGCAAAAACAGGAGTTTATTGATTTACTGGACCAGCACCGCAGCGCGGGGCTGAATGCAATTATTTTGCAGGTGCGTCCTGCTGCCGATGCTTTCTATGCAAAGGGCAGAGAACCCTGGAGTAGATACCTGACCGGAAAACAAGGCCTGCCTCCGTCACCATTTTATGACCCCCTGGAATTTGCGATCACCGAGGCACACAAAAGAGGCATGGAACTACATGCCTGGTTCAATCCGTATCGTGCTTCGACAACATTAAATCCGGCCCATTTTTCGGATGACCATATTACCAAGCGCCACCCAGAATGGTTCTTCACCTATGCTGGCAAGAAGCTTTTCAACCCAGGTATTCCGGAAGTTCGTAAATATATTATTGATGTGATAATGGATGTGGTCAAAAACTACGATGTAGATGGTATTCATTTCGATGATTATTTTTACCCCTATCCTGATAGCAGAAATACACCGGTACCGGATCAGATTACCTTTGGTCAATATAACAACGGGATCGAGAAAATTGACGACTGGCGACGCAACAATGTCAACGTACTGGTACACGATCTTGGTGTTGCCATCAAAAAGATAAAACCTTATGTAAAATATGGCATTAGCCCCTGTGGCGTATGGGACAACAAAGAAAATAATACCGCTGGCTCAGATACCCGTGGTCTGAGTGCTTACCGGGAACTATATGCTGATGGTGTAAAATGGATGCAGGAAGGTTGGATAGACTACATCAATCCCCAGATCTACTTTCCTTTCAAAAATCGCGCTGCAGCATATGAGATCTTAGTTGACTGGTGGCAGAAACACACCTATGGCCGTCACTTTTATGTGGGGCATGGGGCTTATCGTGTTACAGAAAATAAAATCGGCTGGACAGACCGCAGTCAAATTCCCAGACAGGTACGCCACTTAAGAGAGGAGCACGATGTGGAGGGAAGTATTTATTTCAGTTCCAAATCACTCACGGACAATCTTGTTGGACTGCAGGATTCCATGCGAAATGATCTGTATCGCACACCAGCTCTCCCCCCCACAATGCCGTGGCTAGATAGTATCCCACCCAATGCCCCTTTCGGTCTTCTGGTTAAAAATTCGGCCAATGCTAAAATGAACACCTTATTTTGGCAAAAACCAGATGTGGCCACTGATGGGGAGTCTGCTTATGGCTATGTGATCTATCGGTTCAACCTCGATGAAAAAGTGAACATTAAGGATCCTGGAAAAATCATCTTTATCACCTTTGATGGCGATAAGCTTCAATATACCGATGACGATATCAAGCAGCATCAACAGTATAAATATGTCGTTACAGCTATTGATCGCATGAAAAATGAAAGTAAGCCGTCAGATAGCAGGAGTGCTAACGAAGAAATTTAAAGGTTTAAAAAATGCCTCTTCCTAAATGGCTTTGCTAATGCAATGGGACCATTTTCGGAAGAGGCATCCTGTTTGTGTGATTTTATAATACGTTATTTCCCCTGTCCGTATTTAAATTTTTTGTTGATCGTAACTGGAAGTTTTCCTTTCGGCGTATTTTGCCCCAAAATCGTTTTTACTGCTGCTTTCTGCATGAAGGCATCATTTTGATAAGCCAGCAAAATTGTCTTTGCTTTTTTCGTTGCTTCGAAACCATCCAAAGCATAAGCATTGGTAAATAAGGTCAAGATCGATTTTTTTGCAAATTTCTTCATCAAGCCCTGAACATCTTTATTCAATACCATGGTCGGACGCGGACGAAGTCTCGTGTCATGCACAGCGATAATAAATTGTTTATTTTTCTTGATTTCTTTGGTAATACGCTTGATATCATCCTTACTCATGCTGTCTGTGACGAAATACTGTGTTTTATTGGTCAGCGCACCCGCTAATTCATTCTGAAAAGTCTGATTAGCCGTAATTCCGATATTGATAATAGCAGTAGGTAAATCCTTTTTGAATGATTTTAATTTTTCGGTAGAGTTCAATGCAGTGATCGCTGCATTTGACAGTTCGTCAATGAGCTGAACCGCAGATGCACGATGTAAATCATTGTATAGATTTTGCTGTGCAGTTGCTTGATATTTGTCCAAACCAAGCCATAATTTAGCAGCCAGCACTCTTTTAACACGTGCATCAATATCGGACTGCGCGATACGTCCCTCTTCGATCGCTTTTAATATCAAATCGATCGCACGTTTGCTGTTTTCCGACACTTCAAGTAAATCATGCCCTGCAATGATAGCCTGTACATCGGCCTCTCCATTTGGGAAAAACTTCTTTACACCTTTCATGTCCATGGCGTCAGTGACTGTTAGCCCTTTAAAGCCAAGTTCGTTGCGTAAAAGATCGGTAACGACCTTTTTGGAAATCGAAGATGGCATATTAGGGGTATCATCTAAACTCGGGATGTTCATGTGTGCCACCATGACAGCAGGAGCTCCGGCTTTGATAAGTTCTTTGAACGGATACATTTCCAGGGTATCCAAGCGTTTTTTATCAAAAGGAAGTTGCGGCAGATCATAATGTGAATCCACATCTGTATCTCCATGTCCCGGGAAGTGTTTGATGGAAGCCAATATACCGCCATCCACCATACCGTCCATATACGCTTTTGCTTTCTGGGTTACATTATATTTATTATCACCAAAGGAGCGGATACCGATCACCGGATTTTTAGGGTTATTGTTGATATCCACATCGGGTGCAAAATTGAAATGCATACCTATACGTTGGAAATCTAAGGCCACTTCACGACCCATGCGATAAATCAACTGATTATCTTGAACGGCTCCTAATGTCATCTGATATGGGAACGACAAGGTTGAATCCGGCATACGCATACCTAATCCCCACTCGCCGTCAAAAGTCATCATCAATGGTACCTTTGACAGGGATTGATAGCGATTGAACATGTCGACATGACGTACGGGACCGCCCTGAAAAACAACTAGACCACCCAAATGTTCGTCTTGTATCACCTGAGCGACCGAGTCAATATACTTCTGACCTAGATTTGTATGTGCTCTAACCAAAAATAACTGAGCGACTTTTTCTTTTGGCGTCAAGGTATTGAATACCGCATCTACCCATTCATGCTGAGAGTTGATGTATTTCACAAAATCTTTTTTGTCCTGAGCTTTCAAAAAAGAAATTGTGCCGACTAATGCCAATATTCCCAGACCGAGTTTTTTGAACATAAATTAGTTTGTATAATGTATTTAAAATAGAAATACTAAGAACGTTATTATTTCGGACAATATGAAATTGTTTTTGCAACAATTTCATATAAAAACGCACAAAACAGCATTCCGTTAGGTTACAAAGCAGAAAAATGACGCATACAAATTTGAGGAAGCGATAAAACAGTAAATATGCAAAAGAAGTGATACCTCTTGAAAAACAGCTCTGTGCCAATAATTGTAGCCCACGATAGCCGGTTTGACCAGACAGAAAGAACTTTAGTAAGGAAACGGTTTTTAGAAAAAGTCTATAACTTAGCCTTATAATATAATCTAAATCAGGTTATACTTTTTCTCTAGAAAGAGTGCCAACTCTATGGTATTCTCGAGTTCTCCAATGGCTTCTTTTTTCCACAGAGTATCTATGATCAGCAATAAGAATTCGGTTTCAAATTCAGGACTCTCATAACCCAGCTCTTTAAAAGCACGGTGAATAATGGGTTGAACCGGCTTCATAAATTGTTCGTGCTGCTGTTTGGAAAAAGGGTGATGCGACAAACGCTCCTGCAACCTCCAGAATATGGGTTCTGCACTGACCAGCTTGCCTGGGAGATTGATCATGGTACGCAGGAATTCCTTTGGTTCACGATAGGTCATCATTCCACGGTGATGTGTAAGAACTTTTCGGTAGCCTGATTTAATTAAATAGACCAGTAGTGCATCTTTATTCCCAAAATGTTTAAAGATTAATGCTTCGGAGACCCCTGCATTTTGGGCAATCGTTTTGGTAGAGGTATTTGTATAGCCTTGATCTGAGAAAAGCAACAATGCTTCTTTCATAATACGCTCTTTTCTACTCAAAACACTTTCTTTCATCTTTTATTTTTTTTTATCTATACCCGTATATCACTACATCTCTACACGGTTTTGTTCAGTTGATTTTTAATTCTACTGCAAATATATCTAATCTTTCCATTCACTTGGGGTTATTGTAACTAAAATGATAATAATTCGTAACAAATAGTGCCATATTTTTGGGATATAAAATTATATAACCGTCAACAACACATTAAAACACATTTGTACCTCGACCGATGAAGACCAAACTTTGGACCATTTTGTTCTTTTCTATCTGCTTATTATTGGGGACGAACGCGCAAGCCCAGCAGTATATTACGGGCAAGTTGCTCGATAATACGACTTCGCAGCCTATCAGAGGTGCAAGCATCACCATTATCGCGGTAAAAGATTCCATTAAAGTACAGGTCCCTACAGATATTTTGGGTAGGTTCAGCAGCAGTACACTTCCCAATGGAGATTATCTAGTCAGTACACAGCCGATGGGCTACAGCATGGATCTTCGGCGTGTAAAGCTAATCGGCCAAACAATCGATCTAACGTTTAAACTCACTAATGCCGAGATTGTGCTGGACGAAATTAACATTTCTTCGAGCAGTATACAGGTTAAAGGGGATACACTTGAATTTGACACCAAGAAATATGTCACACAAGATTTTGCAGATGCTGACGAATTGGTGAAACAGATACCTGGTGTTGAAATTGATGAAGATGGCAACCTAAAAGCTCAGGGAGAACCTGTCAATAAGATTATTATTGATGGTAGGGAGTTTTTTAGCACCGATCCAAAGGTTGCCTTAAAAAACCTTCCGGCCGATGTTATTGCTAAAATCCAGATTATCGATGACAAAACCGAGCAGGCCAAATTTAGTGGTTTTGACGACGGAAAACGTATGAAAGTGATCAATATCGTCACCAAGCCTGATAAAAGAAAATCATATTTTGGCAAGCTCTCTGGGGGAGTAGGTCCCGATCAGAAATATGCCATAAATACCCAGGTGACCAAAATGAACCCCAAGCGCCAGTATGCTATCGATATAAATACCAACAACGTCAACCAACCCAATGGTTTTGCTCCACGCGGAAACACAAGAGGACGTACCGGACAAGGGGTGACGACCCGCTTCAACGCCGGGTTCAACTACTTGGATCGTTTTTTCGATGACCGGATGGATTTCAATGCGAATTACACGTACAATTATACGGACAATAATATCCTCAGCCAAAGTAAAACAGAATATACGGCAGGCAACCGGGCCAACCAAATCAACAATCAGGATCAATTAAATAGCACCTACAGCAACAATCATGCATTCTCTATCCGCGCAAACTGGAAGATAGATTCTATTCAAAAACTGGACTTTCAGCCTAATTTTTCCTATCAGAGTAACGACAGGAACAGCAGCTCTAAAGGCAATACGTTATTAAATCTTACAGAGATGCTTAATAGTTCAGATCGTAGAAATAACAGTTTTGGAGAAAATTTCAACTGGGGAGGAGATCTCACTTACATGCGGAGACTCAACAAACCGGGGCGCACGATCAGTTTTAATTTCAATGGTTCATTTAGCAGTAACAAGAGCCATGCAACAAATTTTGCACTAAACTCTTATTATAAAGATGGTGTATTTAACCGCGTCGATACCGTCAACAATAGGAATTACTCCATTGGCGATAATAATGGCTTTCGCTCAAAGGTAGCCTATACCGAGATGCTCGGTAAGTATTCCCGGTTGCAAGGGAATTATACTTTTCGGAATACGGCACGCTATTCGGACCGCAAGACCTATGAATTTCTGGCCGAAACAGGCCAGCTGGGTGAATTAAAAAACCGTCTTTCCAATGAATTCCGTAATGATTTTGTTTACCATAGCGGTGGGATCTCCTACTTATTTAACAAAAAAGACAGTATAAGATTTCAGATTGGCTTAGATTATCAGACGGCTTCACAGGTCAATGATAAATTATTTCCCAATACGCTGACAACAAAAAGCCACTTCAATAGTCTGCTGCCCAATCTAAACTTCCAGTATAATTTCAATAAAGACACGCGGATTGAGTTTCGGTATAATGCAAAGACAAATACCCCTTCTATCGAGCAATTGCAAGATTTTACAGACAATCAAAATCCACTACGCATTAGCTCGGGGAATCCGGATCTTAAGCAAGAATATGACCACAACCTTGTGGTACAATTTAGATCAATCAATAAAGGCTCGGGCAGAAGCTTCACCTCCGACTTTACTGCAGATTTTATTGAACATAAAATCTCCAATACCATTTTCACCACAGATTCAGCCTTTACGATCACCGAGGATGTTGTACTCGGGCCAGGGGGGCAATATATCAGACCCGAAAATTTCAATGGAGTCTATAACCTCAAATGGCAAAATAGCCTTGGATACCGCTTTGAACCATTGAAACTTAATTTCAACCTAAACAATAACCTCTATTTCAACCAGAATTACACCTTATTGAATCTCGAAAAGGTCAATGCGCAAACCTACGGCCTGAGTCAACGCGTCGGCGTCAATACAGCATTCAGTAAAGACGTTATCATTGGATTGGATTATAATGGAAACATTGCCTTCTCCAAGAACTCAGCAAGCGAGAAATCGAATTATTCGGTCTATAAACATACCATTGGCAATTCCATTGCATTGACCTTGTTAAAAACATGGACACTCAATTCAACGTTCAACTACCTATACAATGGCAGCATTCTGAATTCAGCAAGTACAACAAGTTTGTTATGGAATGTCTCTATCGGCAAGAAATTGTTCAAACGTAGGAATGCCGAAATCAATCTCACGGTATTTGATATTTTTAACGACAATAAAAATATCAATCAGCAGGTAAACGATCTTTGGGTACGTGTATCCCAATCAAATGCAATAACACGCTACGCGATATTAAGTTTCACCTATCATATTCGTGGGCTTGGCGGAAAATCGGGCATGAAAAATCGTCGTTAGCCACAGTGCCCTTGACGTCAATCCACGTGGAACACGTCTCAATCGACGGTAAGCATATACCCTACCCCTCTGACATTGATAATCTTGATCCGATCATCCTGACTGAGGTATTTCCGTATACGGCTGATAAACACATCCAAACTTCTTCCTGTAAAATATTTATCATGGCTCCAATAGGCACGCATGATATCCTCGCGTGGGATGACCTTATCTTTTTGTTCGTATAACTTCCGCAGCAGTTCACTTTCCCGGAAAGACAGCTTAAGCACCTCACCTTGATAAGTTAATTGATGTTTTAAGCTATCGAGGCTATAGTCGCCTATCATCAGCTTTTGGCCGAACAACATCTTGGGACTATTTTTCAATAGGGACTCTATCCGCACAACCAATTCTTCAATCTTAAACGGTTTTTTAACATAATCGTCCCCGCCCAAACGAAATCCCCTCACAACATCCTCTGTCTGCACTTTGGCTGTCAAGAAGATAATGGGCACCTGCGTATCTGATTCGCGTATTTTTGTTACCAATGTAAAGCCATCCATGACGGGCATCATGACATCGACGACCAAAATATCCGGCCGAGCCGCTGTAAATGCTCCCAAGGCTTCGTGACCATTACTGCAATGGGTAACATGAAATCCATTAGCTTCCAAGCTATCGGCAACGATCATTCCGAGACTTGGCTCGTCTTCTACATATAAAATTTCAATCATAGCGTTGTCATTCAATCAAAATATATTTCGGCCTTGTTTCAAAGACATCTTTAGGATAAATTAGCCCAATTACTGCCCGATAAACAGCCCTATTTCTGCTCAGAAAAATAAATAATGCTGTCTATTTATACGGTAATCGGATACTGAAGGTACTTCCTTTTTCCAGCTCACTATCGACGGTAATCTTGCCATCGTGCCTTTTTACCACCTGCTTGACATAAGCAAGCCCCAAACCAAAACCCTTGACATCGTGCAGATTACCGGAGGGAACCCGAAAGAACATATCAAAAATCTGAGTATGGTATTCCGCGGAAATCCCTTTGCCATTATCTGTAATACGAATATGGACATTTTCCTTGGTTTCCTTCACTTCCACCTCAATATAAACCTGCTGTCCAGCGTATTTTATTGCATTTTCCAGCAAATTATTGATCACATTTTTTAAATGGGCTTCGTCGCCATTGATCCTTATCTCACTTGGAACAGCAATAAGCTTAAAGTCCACTTGCTTAGTTTTATTCAGCTGAGCAACTTCAATGGCTCCCTTCACCATGGCGACAAGATCAAAGTCAGTACGTTGCAAAACAATGCCCCTTGATGCATCGATATCCATTTGAAGCACTTTTTCAATCATATTGGACAGATGCTCCAGTTCCTTTTTGGAGATATTCAGATAGCGATTCATCTTTTCCCTGTCATCCTGTACACCATACAACTGTATAGCTTCTATGGCTGCCATGACAGTAGATACCGGCGTTTTGAGTTCATGTGTCATGTTATCGACGAAGTTCTTACGCAGCTCGGCCATCTTATTTTGGTTGAGAATGGTTTTCATCAAATAGAAGAATGTCCCGAGCAGCAGTCCAATCAAGAGCAGTGAGATTAACAGCTGCCAGCTTAAGCTATACAGCAGATACTTCCAATCCTCCTGAAACTTGATCACAAGAAATTCATTTTTTAATGGGTTGACCATCATGGGTCTCGTCCAAGCAAGATTTGCTTCGCGGTACTTGCGTCGCACATCTTTGATTTGATCGTGCGGAATGGTGACAATAGCCATTTCAAATGGCACTGATATGCTCTTATTGTTCAGGGATTCTTTAAACTTTCTTTCGATTAAATCCAGATTAGCTTTGTTCATCTCAAAGTCCCGGAACAGAAAGGGCGGGATAATTGCGCCTTGCCCTTCTCGGTCTTTGGGAAACATTTTCTCTCGTCTATCGTGGCTATTACGATCAAAACGCTCATTTTTAGGCCGTTCGGCATTTACACGTTGTAAAGCCTTATCCAATTCAGCAGCGGGCACTAAGACCGAAAGCTCTCGTTTTACATCTTGGAGGAGTCGATTCCGATCAGCCTCCGGGCCATCTAACTGCCGATCACCATTGCGCGTTTGGTATGCCTCTTGAACAGCATTAAAGAGCGAACGCTCAGCGGTAGAAAGAAACAGGTCGCGACGATTTGTATAACTTCCATAAAGCCAAATTCCCAGTACTACAGTAATTCCTGCCCCTATTAAAACGATCAAACTGATCAGTAATTTAAATCTTCTACCCATAACTAAAACAAATTTAAATTACTAGATTTGCAATCGCTGTGGTAATTAACCATATTTAACAAAATATAACACTGATTAACAGTTGGCATTGATTACTTTTGCACTATTCAAAAATTAATATGATTAAAGACTTTAAGAGACGTAGTATTCAACTTTTACTTCCGCTTTTTACATTGGCCGCTTTCGTTGGTTGTAATAAAGACATTTCGCTCTCATTGGATAGTTCAAGAGATGAAACAATCGGTTTAGTACCAATTGATACGGTTTCCGCCAAAGTTTCGACTTATCAATTGGACGATATTCCGACTTCCTCTACTGGAACAATGCTTGTCGGAAAGAATAGCAATGCTGTTACGGGTAGTATGAAGTCTACGGCTTATATGCGCCTCGGAGTAGGAACGATAAGCAATGCTTCTATACCTGATGATGCGGTACTGGATTCTGTGACCTTGGTATTAACGCCAAATAAATACTCTTACGGTGATACAACGAAAGTACAAAAGATATCGGTACACCGTGTTACGGAAGAAATCACGCAAACGCAGATTGATTTAACCAAACCGGTTGATGAACGTCCTGTTTTTGTCACTTCTGCAGCAATCTTCAGTAAACAAAAGTTTGCCTATGAAAATACGCCATTGGCAGAACTTTCCTTTAAACCACGTATACAATCAGCAGATTCATTATTCTTTAGGTTCAACAGTACCATTAGCAATGAGCTATTTACGATGATCAAAAATAATGACAACCGGATTCAGAACAGCACAAGCTTCCAAGAGTATTTCAAAGGATTGGCACTTGTTCCTGACAATAGCAATACTGCAGTTATCGGATTCAAGGACACTGTATTTTTACAAGTGCACTATTCATTCCTGAATAATGAAGGGACGAAATCTGTTGGCAAACAATATTTTTCCATTGACAACAAGGCTTACCAGTACAATCAAATTGAAGCAGATCGCTCTGCAACAAAGTTTGCGCCGATGAGCTTAAAAAATCCTCAAATTTCGAGTCAACAAACTGATGGAAATGTGTTTTTAGAGGGTTCAACGGGTGTTGTAGCAAAAATTGAGTTTCCAACGTTATTAGAATTGGTGAATAATCCATCAATTGCAATTAATAAGGCGGAACTTGTCATTGAAGTCCCTAACGGAGCTTCCAGTATTTTTGATCAGCCGCAAAGTTTAGTCTTAATGGTGGCAAGTAATAATGGAAATCCGATTAGTTTGGTAACTTCACCTTATTCGACAACAACACAACAAGCAACATTAGTGCGTGGAAATGATTTTGGTTCGAATGGAACATATACATTCAATCTTATTGAATATTTAACAAAAATTAAAACAACAGCATACAATAATACTTCATTATATCTATCTTTACCGACATCGGGTTTGTTTTCAACTGGAAATAGATTAATATTGGCAAAAGATAATGAGAATGATCCGAAAATTAAATTAAACATCCTTTATACTAAATTTCAATAATTTATGAACAAGAAAAATTGGCTACTCGTTTTATTAGCTTTTGTATTTACAGTTACAACTTTCTCTTCTTGTAAAAAAAGTGACGACAGCTCAACCAAATCAGACGAATGGTTTGCAAAAGCTGCTTTTAAAGGCCCACAAACTTCATCTGCTGCTAGCTTTTTGATAAATAATGTTGCATATGTCACTACTGGTCTAGCAAGTAATGCTGGTGGTAAGCCTTTCCGTGTGAAAGATACGTATGCGTATGATGCAGCATCAGATACTTGGGCTGAAAAAGCGCCTTTCACAGGTGTTGAGAGAAACGGTGCCATCGGTTTTTCCATTGGTAATATCGGTTATGTTGGTGGTGGAAATGACGGAACAAACAACCTAACAGATTTCTACAAATTTGACCCTACGGCTAACAGCGGAAAAGGTGCTTGGTCAAGCATTGCTCCACTTCCTATTGCTTTATCAAATGCGGTAGCTTTTACTTTAAATGGCGCTGCTTATGTTGGAACAGGTGAAACTGTCGTTAGCGGTGGAACAACAAATACAAATGAGTTCTACAAATATGATCCAGCTGCTAATACTTGGCAAGCAATTAGTGATGCTCCTTTTTCAGCGAAAAGAAAAGCAGCTTTCTCTTTTGTTGTCAATAATGTAGCCTATGTAGGTGGTGGTATCTCTAACGGTTCTTACCCAAAAGATTTCTATAAATTTGATGGTAGCAAATGGACTAAATTGAACGATCTAAACAGAGCAGATGATTCATATACTTACGATTTGACTCGTTCAAATGCTTCTGCATTCGCAATCAATGGTACTCCATTCGTTGTTGGTGGTTACAAAAATGCTGTTATCAACAGCACTTGGAAATATAATATTTCTGGTGATTACTGGACGAATGATAACGGCGCTTTCGCTGGTTCAGCACGCCAAGATGCTGTTGGTTTCGCTGTAGGAAACAACGGTTACATCACTACTGGACTTAATGGTTCATCTCGTTTTGACGATACTTGGATGTTTACTCCGATTTATTAATCGAAATAAAATCAATATAAAAAAAGGGATGAAGTTTCAAACTTCATCCCTTTTTTTTGCTTCAAATATTTTGTTTCTATTGGTTAAAAAGGATTTCTAGGTCTCTTTTATGGCTGTCCGCTATAGCGAAATCAGTCATCAATATAGCATACATCCAGCTGCTATTTACTAATATAGGGCAACTCTCTTGTTCTTCATTAATTGAGGTGCACCTGACGAGAGATCTGCTCGTCATAATATTTCATTCTCTCCATGCAGTTTTAAAAGCTTCCGATACAGTTTTAAAAGCGATCTCTCTCAGCCCGGTGCGTCATTATAAAAAAGATGGAATTGAAAGCCTCACACGATAACATCCATACTTCAAAGAAGAATGGGGGCAATAAAAAAACCTTGTCAGATAATTCTGACAAGGTTTCCATTTTATGCGAACTTGCAATACTTTCGACCTCACGAAGAAAGGTTAAGATCTGAAGTTCATTTATTTTTCAACTGTCTTGATTTCAAATAATGTATTCCATAACTTCCCTGTTATAAAGAGACGCTTTCCGGCTTGGTCGTAAGCAATTCCATTCAGTTCATTGTCATATGCGGAAGTATGCTCATAGATACCTACAAGATTAATCCGTCCTTCTACCGCTCCTGTTTGAGGGTTGATTATAACAATAACATCTTTTTGATAGACATTTGCGTAGACTTTGCCGCCTATATATTCCAGTTCATTAAGTTCATCCACTGGCCCAGCTTCATCGTAAACTCCGATAGCGTTTAGCTCCTTACCGGTCGTTGCATCTAAAAAGAACAATTTATTGGATCCATCAGACTTTATCAAATGCTGCCCGTCGTAGGTCAAGCCCCACCCCTCTTTGCTATTTTCATATTTAAAGGAACTTTCCTTTACAAACGAGTTTTTATCAAAGACATATCCTTCTCCCTGTTGCCACGTTAACATAAATAACTTATTACCTACCAATGTCATTCCTTCGGCAAAAGTCTTTTCATCAAATTTGATTTCCTTGAGTACTTTACCTGTTTTTAGGTCGACCTTTCTCAAGTTTGACTCACCATAACGGCCATTAGATTCGTAGAGAATGCCATCAGCAAACTGTAGCCCTTGTGTAAAAGCAGTCGTATCGTGCGGGTATTTGTTGACAACCTCAAAACCATAGTTCTTCGCATTTTCAGGTACAACATAAAATGTACTTGAAACAGAATCGGGTTTTCCAGCATTGTATACCAAGGCGGAAATATTACGTGTACCGTAGGCCATATCTTTGGTATCGATTGTAATTGCCGTAGTGTCAGTTGAGGACCCCACATGTTTATCATCAACAAAATAAGCCACAGAGTCCATTGATACTGATTCAAATTTCAATTTCAACTGGACTTGAGCTCCTTTTAAAACAGCTTGATTTGCTCCAGGAGATGCAAATTCCAAACTTGATTTTTTTGACTTACAAGAAGCAAAAGCTAGCGCTGCAATTGCCATAAAATAAGTGATTTTTCTCATCTATGTATAATTATTTATAAGTACGTATCCTTAACTATCCCAAAACGCATCTTTGATATGGTTGAGTACTGTTTTGGGAGATCTTGTTATTGCGACAACATCAAATCTGACTTCACCGACATAACCTGTTTTAAGAATATAAGCCTGTGCTGCACGAATCAGTAATCGCTGTTTTTTGCGATCTACAAATTCGTAGGGTTCACCGAAATCCGTTCCCGACCGTGTTTTTACTTCAACGAATACCAAGGTATCCCTGTCCACGACAATCAAATCTACTTCTAAATTCTTAAATCGCCAATTTCTTAACACTATTTTATAGCCTTGCTCCACGAGGTATTCCATGGCCATTTGCTCACCCCATTCGCCCGTTTCAAGATGCTTGGCCATATCAAGTATTACTTAACAATCGTATTTCCCAGAAAGCCTCCCAAGAGCCGTTCAGCTTCTTTAAGTTTCTGATATTTAAAAATAAGGACTTCTAGGTTTGCCACATCTTGTTCATGTTTCATTTCTTCACGAATATGATGCATTTCTGCCTCAATCTTACGTTTCTTAATCCGATAAATTGCTGTAACAACAAGTTGTTTTAAATGCTCGTATTCCTGCGTTACATAAATTTTACGCTTATCGTCATTCCAATTTTCGCTGAGCGAATATTTACTGGCAACACTATTAATCGCCAAATCGGATATTGTTGTATCCGAATTCGAATAAAACTGCTTAGCATCTGGAATTTCGTAATTTTCTGCAGCATCTCTATAGACTTTTAAAATATAAGCCGCAGCTTTATCCTTAAATTCGATGTCGCCGATATTCCCTAGTAGCAGTCCTGCAACGGGAATATCCCCGTCACCTTCCCAGGTTGCCAGATAATCCCCATAGTTGATTAAAATACGGACAATCTCCCGTTCCTGAAGAATTTCCGAAGTCAGTTGTACCGGTTGTTCGACATTCTCCATAGGAGCTACTCCCCCTCTTTCATCGTCTGTCATGAAGAAATCCGGAGGTGGACCGTCCATCCCAAAAGGTGGCATCCCTGCATTTGGAGGAGGGCTCTGTGGTTTACGAGCAGCATCCTTATCTGCCTTCTTTGCTCTATTGAGCCTAATCTTGTTGAGTTCAGCCAATAAAATGCGCTCTTCGATATCCAAAAGGCTGCTACATTCCCGGATAAAAACAGAAACCTTAATTTCATCGGGAATCAATGCAATACTTTCGACGACATCACGGATTACCGAAGCCCTTTTTATTGGATCGTTATTGGCATCGCGAAGCAGGATATTCGTTTTGTAGAAAATAAAGTCCTGCTGATTGGATTTGACATAATCTTTAAAAGCTGTGGCACCAAACTTTTGCACGTAAGAGTCGGGGTCATTACCGTCGGGAAAAAGCAGCACTTTAACGTTTAAGCCTTCTTCGAGCAGCATATCTGTACCGCGTAGGGAGGCTTTGATCCCTGCTTCATCCCCATCATAAAGTATGGTCACATTCTTTGTGAATCGGGAAATAAGCTTGATCTGACCTGTTGTCAAAGACGTTCCCGAGGAGGAAACAACATTTTCGACTCCAGCTTGATGTACCGAAAGAACATCGGCATAGCCCTCTACCAAGTAGCAATTATCCTCTTCCATAATTGCCTTTTTGGCAAAATTCAATCCATACAGCACATCGGATTTATGGTAGATTTCGCTCTCGGGAGAGTTTACATATTTGGCGACCTTTTTATCCGTCTTTAGTGTCCGACCACCAAAGCCAATAACACGCCCTGTCAGGTTATGAATCGGAAACATGACCCGGCCACGGAAACGATCATATAAAGATTTATCATCACGTTCAATAGCCAAACCACTCGCGGCCAAATAATCTGGGTGAAAACCCGCTACCTGTGCTTTATCGACCAATGCAGTCCATTCCTCCGGCGAATAACCCAATTCAAATTTTTTGATGATATCCTCCCGGTAGCCACGCTCCTTGAAATAGTTGAGTCCGATGACCTGGCCCATTTCAGTTTTCCAGAGTTGTTCAGCAAAGAATTTACTGGCCCAAGCACTTAGGACATATAGACTTTCCCGTTTATCCTGCGCAGCAAGCTGGGCTGGAGAACGCTCGATTTCTTCAATTTGAATCGAATATTTATCGGCTAAATAACGGATGGCTTCCGGATAAGAGAACTTTTCCAGTTCCATGACGAATTTAAGGGAATCTCCACCAACACCACAACCAAAACACTTATAGATACCCTTTGACACAGAAACGTGGAAGGAAGGCGTCTTTTCATGGTGAAAAGGACAATTTCCAATCAGAGAAGTTCCCCGTTTCTTTAAATCAACGAAGTCTCCCACCACCTCTTCTATCCGTGCTGTTTCCAGTACCTTATCAATAACTTCCTGCTTTATCAAACCGTTTCTTTTTTAATGTAAAATTAGAATAAATCTTTTGCATCTCCACTACGAAATGGCTTCTTTAATGGCATTGCAGAAGGGCAATGAAACAAATAGAAGGAAAAACAATGGATGAGCCAGTTCGTCTAAATAAATTGTTTTGATATACTGTGCTTTGTATTGCATATCAAAAGCAATTTATCTAAGTTTGTTCTTCAATTTATAGCTGATTAAGATAATCAAAATGAGCAAAACAATCAAGAAAATATGCTGTATCGGTGCTGGTTATGTCGGTGGACCTACCATGTCAGTTGTTGCAAAGCAATGTCCACACATTGAGATTACGATCGTCGACGTCAATGCCGCCCGTATCGCGGCTTGGAATGATGAGAATCTAGACAACCTTCCTGTATACGAACCTGGCTTACAAGAGATTGTTGCAGAAGCGCGTAATCGTAATTTGTTTTTCTCAACCGATATCGAAAAAGCTATCGACGAGGCCGACATGATTTTTATTTCGGTCAATACACCGACTAAGAATTACGGAAAAGGCAAGGGAATGGCTGCAGACTTAAAGTATATTGAACTTTGTGCACGGCAGATCGCAGCGGTTGCCAAAAACGATAAAATTGTTGTTGAAAAATCGACTTTACCCGTCCGCACTGCGGCAGCTTTAAAAAGTATCCTTGATAACACGGGTAATGGTGTTAATTTCCATATTCTTTCCAACCCTGAATTTTTGGCTGAAGGCACAGCAATACAGGATTTAATCAATCCAGACCGTGTGCTTATAGGCGGAGAGAATGATGAAGCTATCGCCGCATTGGTCGACATCTATGCACATTGGGTAAGTCGCGACAAGATTCTCACAACGAACCTTTGGTCATCTGAACTTTCAAAACTAACCGCAAATGCCTTTTTAGCACAACGTGTCTCCTCCATTAACTCCATCTCGGCACTATGCGAGAAAACAGGGGCAAACGTAGATGAAGTTTCCAAGGCGATTGGTATGGATTCCAGGATTGGATCCAAATTTCTGAAAGCTTCTGTAGGTTTTGGTGGCTCTTGTTTTCAAAAAGATATCCTCAATCTGGTTTATATCGCACGAAGTTACGGTCTCACAGAGGTTGCCGAGTATTGGGATCAAGTGATTTTGATGAATGATTATCAAAAACAGCGATTTGCGGACAACATTATCCAAACATTGTATAATACTGTATCGGGCAAAAAGATTGCGTTCTTAGGCTGGGCATTCAAAAAAGACACCAATGATACACGTGAATCTGCAGCGATCTATGTTGCAGATTATCTATTGAGTGAACAAGCTGAAATCACGGTCTATGACCCCAAAGTATCTGCTGAACGTATCTATGCCGACCTCGATTATCTGAATACGCGCTCTTCGGAAGAAAACCGAGCTTTGGTAAAGGTTGTCAATACCGCCTATGAGGCTTGCAATGATGCACATGCAATTGCAGTATTGACTGAATGGGATGAATTTAAACGTTATGACTGGGCCAAAATTAAGGAGCACATGAAAAAGCCTGCATTTGTGTTCGATGGCCGTAAACTATTGAACCGTAAGGAACTTGAAGACCTTGATTTTAAATATTACGCGATAGGCGAGTAATCAATATATAGATAAAAAGAACCCTCACCATATAGTCGCATAAGTGTATGCAACTTATAACTGAGGGTTTTGTTTGTGCCTGTTGTCAACGCGTAAGGAAAGAGAGATGAAACACAAGCGATGCAACAGGACTTTTTATCTTAATTATTCAGCATTCCATAAAACTCATTCATGTAATAAGATTCTTGGAGTGCATCCCTGAAATTCTGCCATTGTTCTTCATCAAATGAAAATACGATATCTGGATAAGGTGTTTTCATAATCAACCGAAATTCACCATCTGGAAATGTGCTAAAAAAGAGCTCATCACCATTACTTTTCGTAATATTCAAGAAATCGAAGAATTTATTCCTCGTAAATGTCAGTACAAAACTTTGTTGCCAGATATAATATGTTTGACACTTATGGCAAACACTAATATGGGTATCTCCTCGTTGGCTTAGAATTTTTGTGTCACACATACTACCTGCATTTATTTAGACTCATTATAAATAATATTCAAATGTAAGAATAGTTTTTAGAATAACAAGTACCTGAACAAAAAAAAGGCGATATATTTCTATATCGCCTTTTTTTGATTGGAGAGCATTAGTTCAAACCTCTCTTTTTCAATAGATATTTTGGATCTGGATCTGCACCTCTAAATGTACGGTACATTTTAGCGGGATCATCAGTACCTCCTTTTTCAAGGATATTTTTACGGAAAGAATCCGCTGTCACTTGATCGTACAATGATTTTTCCTTGAAAGCTGCGAAGGCATCTGAATCCAATACTTCAGACCAGATATAGGCATAATAACCTGCAGAATACCCTCCAGCGAAGATATGTTGAAAATATGTACTTCTATAGCGCGGAATAATAGCGTCAATAATACCTATTTTTTTCATTGCTGTTTTTTCAAAGCCATTAATGTCTTTTGAAATTTCTTTTGTGGTAGCATGATAATCCATGTCTAACAACGCGGCAGAAAGGTATTCAACGGTTGCAAATCCTTGATCAAAGGTACCGGCCTTTTCCATTTTCTGAATCAATGAATCTGGCATTGCTTCTTTGGTCTTATAATGCTTAGCATATGTTCTTAACACCTCTGGATCCGCTGCCCAATTTTCCATCACTTGTGAAGGTAGTTCAACAAAGTCACGTGGTACAGAAGTTCCCGCCATTGAACGGTATCTTACATTGGAAAGAAGACCATGCAAAGCATGTCCAAACTCATGGAACAAGGTAGTCGCTTCATCAAATGTCAACAAGGCAGGATTTTTCCCCACTGGTTTTGTGAAATTGCATACGATGGAAATTACTGGAGCAACACGTTTGCCATCTTTTGTTGACTGGTTACGGTAAGAAGTCATCCAGGCACCCCCTCGTTTTGACTCACGCGGGAAGAAATCGGCATATAGCAGACCTAAATGTGAACCGTCTTTGTCTTTAACTTCATACACTTCCACATCTTTATGGTAAGTTGGGACATTGTTTAAGGCAACAAATGTCAAACCATATAATTTATTGGCTACAGCAAACGCTCCTTCACGAACTGCAGGAAGGCTCAAATAAGGTTTAATTTCGTCCTCGTTCAACGCGAAGCGTTTTTTGCGAATAATTTCTGTATAATATCTCCAATCGTAAGGGGCCACAGCAAAATTACCTCCTTCAGCCTTAATTTCCTTTGCTATATCTGCTTCTTCACCTTTTGCTTTAGCGAGTGCTGGAGTCCAAAGTTTATTTAATAGTGCATAGACATTGGTCGGATTCTTCGCCATTGATTCCTCTAGTACATAGGCCGCATGTGAAGAATAACCCAATAATTTTGCTTTTTGAAGACGGAGATTAACAATTTTTTGAATGATCGCCTTATTATCGTTGGTGTTATCTTGATTACCGCGTAGCTGATATGCCTCCCAAAGTTGCTTTCTCAATTCACGATTTTTTGCATATTGAAGAAAGGGCATAATGGAAGGATTCTGTAAGGTAAACACCCACTTATCCTTCTTTCCTTTTGCTACGGCTTCTTCAGCTGCTGCTGTTTTCAACGATTCTGGCAAGCCTTCCAATTGGCTAGCAGAATCAACTACCAGTGTATAAGCATTGGTTTCAGCAAGCAAATTTTGTCCGAATTGCGTTGTTAATGTTGAAAGCTCAGCATTAATTTTTTTCATTTTTTCCTTATCAGCATCCTTTAAATTCGCTCCGGAACGTACAAAACTTTTATAGGTTTCTTCCAATAGTTTATTGTCCTGTTCGTCTAATCCAAGTGTATTTCGGCTGCTCCAAACTGTTTTGATACGGTCAAATAGTTTGGTATTCATCGAAATTTCATCAGAATGACTCGATAAGATGGGGGCCAAATCTTTTGCTATCGCCTGAATACTGTCATTTGTATTGGCACTATTTAGATTATAAAATACAGTAGATACATTACTCAATAATCCACCTGCATTTTCTAGGGCGACTATCGTATTTTGAAATGTTGCTTTATCCGAATTGTTGACTATCGTGTCAATTTCCAAATTGTGTACTTTTATCGCTTCATCAAAAGCTGGCCTAAAATGCTCTGTTTTGATCTTGTCAAAAGGAGGTACATTAAATGGGGTTTCGTAAGCCAATAAAAGAGGATTATCTGTCATCACTTTTTTTTCCTCACAACCAACAAATGCAGTTGCCACTATCGCAAAGAATGGCAAAAGTTGTCTTTTCTTCATATTATCTGATTATTCCTGATTTTTTTTTTCAAAGATAATAAAATTAGGCAAATGGTAGGCCTCGTTAAGGAGGTGTGCAAAGGAACCTGAAAACAGTCATCGTATTGTAAAACAAAAACTTATTCATAAACCTTGTTAAAAATAATCTGTCAATTTGGGTAAAAATATTTTAATGAGCGATATTAACCGTTTCTTTTGGAGATGTGCGGGGGTACATCAAGAAACTCTTGAAAAATATCCGGAAGAACATAGTAAGTACACAGCCATAGGTGCTACTATTTTTTTTACGGGATTGTTTGCCAGCCTTTCGGGGGGCTATGCCATGTATTTCGTATTTAGTGGTGGAGCATTTGACTGGCTTTTGGCCATTGTATTTGGCATCATTTGGGGTTTAGCGATATTCAATATGGATCGCTATATTGTACTTAGTATAAATAAATCAAAAAGTGGCCTTATGCAGCTTCTGCAGGCTCTTCCACGAATTTTATTGGCAATTTTGATTGGTTTGGTTATCTCTAGGCCATTGGAGTTAAAAATCTTCGATAAAGAGATTCGAGAAAATCTCCGTGTACGTTTTCTCGCAGATCAACGCGCTAAAATCGACACGCTCAACAGTACTTTCAATAAGAAATATGCCAATGAGGTTTCGCTTTTAAAAGCGATTACGGTCGAACGTGATTCATTGGAAGCCAGTATTAAAAATGATCGTACAAAATTGAATTACGAGATATTCGGGAACAAAACAACTGAAACATCTGGTGTCATGGGATATGGCCCTTATGCCAAAATGAAAGAAGAAGAGCTGAAGAAAAAAGAGGGTTATTTGGACACTTTACGGAACAAGATAACGACCCAACAAAACGCAATACGTCAGAAACAGAAATTTGAAGGGATATTGGACCAAAAAGTCTTATCCAACGCTTCTTTGGACAGCGCCGTCAATGTCGCTGGTTTTGCAGACCGTAATTCTGCGCTGGGCAATCTAAGGTACGATGCCAATGGAAAGGTCAACGAATCCAATGCAAATGCTGTGTTTTTTATTGCGCTGCTTTTTGTCTTCCTCGAATGTCTTCCGGTAATCGTCAAGCTCTTGGCAGGAAAGGATCCTTATGACAACGAAGTCCAAAACCAAAGGACTATTCATGATTACGAATCAGACACCAATGTCACTGTTCAAAAAGAAGCTGTAGATCGTTTAAAGGATACGTATGTGGATGTTTCGATCAATAAACGGATGAAAGAGCTTTAGTAGAACCTCTAGCATAAGTTAGCAGAGCAGGCTTTGCTTTGCACGGTTAAAAATTATAAACGGGCTTACCTTTCGGCAAGCCCGTTTTTGTTAATCTTCCTCATCTAAAAATTTGGAATCGATCTGTTTATTTGCTTTGGCTCCTAAACGTTTTAATTTCTCCACTTTTCCAATAACGTTCCCAGCGCCTGTAGAGAGTTTTTTAGTTGCATCTTCATGGCTTTTTAATGCGCGCTCCAACTGATTTTGCACCTGTTCCATATCGTTCAGAAAGCTCACAAATTTATCGTACAAACTCCCTGCTTCCTTGGCGATTTCAATCACATTGCGTGTCTGGCGCTCTTGTTTCCATATACTGGCGATGGTACGCAATGTCGCCAACAATGTCGAAGGGCTAACGATTACAACCTTACGATCCCAGGCATCGCTGAATAGATCTGGTTTTTCAGCGACGGACATACTCAATGCAGATTCAATCGGCATAAACAGCAGGACAAACTCCGGGGATTCGATACCATATAACTCGTGATAGTTTTTTGCGGAGAGTTCTTTCACGTGATTTTCCACAGACTGTACGTGTTGTTTTGCGAATATTGCGCGGTCCTCGTCCGTCTCAGCATTGACCCAACGTTCGTAGGCAATCAGCGAAACTTTTGAATCCACAATTAGATGTTTATCTTCAGGGAGGTCGATAATAGCATCGGGCTGCATTCTTCTTCCTTCGGCATCCATAAGAGAGACCTGCAATCTAAATTCGCGATCGCGCATAAGTCCCGAACGCTCCAAAACCCGCTCTAAAATTACCTCGCCCCAATTGCCCTGCTTTTTGGTATCCCCTTTTAATGCCTTGGTTAAGCTATTGGCTTCGTCTTTAATTTTAAGGCTCTGTTCGACCAGCTGAAGGACAACTCCCTTTAAAGAATTTCTTTCCGCCGCCTCTTGATTGTAATTTTTATCGACTTTCTCTTCAAACAATTTGATTTTTTCCTTCAATGGATCCAAGATCAAGCCCAGGGAACGGTGATTGGTCTCTGTAAACTTTTGTGTCTTCTCCTCCAATATTTTACTGGCAATGACCTGAAACTCATTGTTGAATTGTCGTTTAATCTCGGCGATTTCATTCTTCTGTTCCTGAAATTTATCGAGCTGCGCCTCATAAAAAGAACGTGTACTCTCTAAAGACCGCTCTGCGACCAGAAGATTCTCCCGTTCCTTATCCAATTCATTTTTTAGCATAAGACGTTCTTCCAGCAAACTTTGTTCCCGCTGTTGCGATCTAGCGAGCTCAATTTTTAGTGTTTCAACCTCTTTATTGTACACAGGACCGGCACTGGTATCGGTATTCTTTTTTAGTACCAATATGATCAAAATGACCAATAACAATACGATTCCCGCAAAGAAAAATATTTCCATGATTTGTATTTTCTGAAGATGGTGTATGCTTACCTGAGCAGGTCTATTTTGCCATCACTGCATTTAATTAAACCTATAACGTCTCAAACTTAATGGATCGACAGGACTAAAAACAGATAACTCCAATCTGTAATCAGTTTGCACGATGTATTACACACTTCTCTATGGTAAGGCGTAATACCAATGTCCCTCTTAGAGGTACATTATTGTAACTTTTGGTGTGTTTTCCACCATAGATCAGGCATTTCACCTGAAACAGCCAATTGGTAGTCTTCATAACGGCAAGGCACGAGGTAATAGCGTTCATTGACTGATTTAGATCCAAAATAAGGCACTTGAATCCACCAGCGGTCTGATTTTTTACTTTTCACAAAGACCAATTCATGTTCTTCATTTTCCAGTGTCGTGCGATAAATGATATAAGATGATTTGGGGTACAGTGGCGTATCTTGTTTGCGGTTATAGTAACCATCAATAAAGCACCAGATCATTTGGGAGACCAACATAGCCGTCTGCTCCATTGGATCAAATGTTGGATTGAATTCATAAAAACCGATGGAAGAACATTTATCCGACATCCCGGCATAGCGGGCGAGTTGACAAGCTTCATCGCCAAATAAGCCATTGGGCATTGCATTGGCATTTCCAGGTGCTTCAGAGGCGCGAATGGCTCCAATATCAAAACTAATTAAATCTGCTGCTCGGATCAAAGGCTCTGATTGGTCCATTTTACCGGCAATCATACCGACTCGAGTTGCATTAAAAAATAGTTTATCATACATATTGATAGACTCTTTACTTACGAGATAGGTTTGATAGGCTATGGCATTTAAATTGAATAAATAGTCTGGCTGATGCAAGATAATATGGTTCACATAAGATCGGGAATTCAGGCTTACATTTTCGGCATTTTCCTCATCAAGGTCAAAACGGGAATCTATAATCGCCAGCTCTATCTTTCGTTCTAAATTTTGATATCCTAAATATTGTGCATAAGTGAGATCCTGCCCACCGCCAATGATAATCGGAAGAATATTTTCTTTGACCAGTTCCTCTACGACAGATTTTAAAGCGATATAGGTATCTTGAATTGTATTACCTGCTTTGATATTTCCCAAATCAACGATATTCATCTTATAATCGCCCTGATATAGCGCATAGAGATGTTTTCGTACAGCATCCGGCGCTTTATCCGTTCCATTATTATTCATGGATGCACGATCTTCCTCCACACCGACAATAGCCAATTGAGGCTGTTTATCCGCTTCCCAGCTCGGAAAATCTGTTTCATAGGCTTGAATAACGTTTCCTAGTTGAGAACTCAAGAACCCATGCTCAGGAGCAAAACCTGTAATTGAAATCGGGCTAAAGAATACGGACAGTGATGACATAAGCTATAATTTGTAAAATCTCCTATTTGTTCTGAAAACGACTGTTTTAATTGGACTGAAAGAAGCTACCTCGGCTTTCATGGCGTTTGAGACCTGCGAAAGCATGAAGGTTTTTTCAGGATGCAATTCACACAAATATCCATTTATTAACTAACTTTTGAAAACATTATTTTTAACAGTATCTTTATCAAGTGATATTAATAACTGGAGGAACAGGTTTTTTAGGGTCTACACTAATCAGACAGTTGATAGACCAAGGAATTGACGTCATTGCCATCAAAAGAGCTCAATCGACTATTCCGACCTCGTTGTTATCTTCTTCGTTGGTTCAATGGATCGATGCTGATATCAACAATTATTTTGAATTAGAAGATGCTCTTGAAGGGGTTACTAAAGTGTTCCATTGTGCAGCATTGGTTTCCTACCAAAAGAAAGACACTAAAGCGCTCTTTAAAGTGAATGTGGAAGGAACGACAAATGTGGTCAATCTTTGCCTTGAAAAGGGCATTCGCCTGCTCCATGTCAGCTCGATCGCAGCTTTAGGGACAAATAGAGACAACCTGCCGGTATCCGAAAAAGACCATTGGGAACACAATTCACTGACATCCAACTATTCGTTATCAAAATATCAGGCGGAGATGGAGGTGTGGCGTGGCATTACCGAAGGTTTAAGTGCAGTTATTGTTAACCCCTCAGTAATTTTAGGTGCTTCGGCAAACGGAAAAGGCTCTGGAGCTATTTTTTCGATGATCAATAAAGGTCTACGATTTTACCCGAAAGGAAGTGTCGGCGTTGTTGACGTAGAGGATGTTGCTGCGATCATGATTCAATTGATGGAAAGAGATGATATTAGTGCTGAGCGCTATATCATCAATCATCTCAATATAAGCAACAAGGATTTGTTGAGCGTGGCAAGTGTATTAATGAACAGGCCTGAACCGACAATCGAAGTTTCCGAGACCTTACTCCAAATTGCCTCTACTGTTTCCAGTATGCTTTCCGTATTTAAAAAATCGGATACGACATTGACAAAAGAAACAGCTGCGGCTTCAAGTGCCAAATTGCAGTATTCCAACGCTAAAATTCAAGAACTCCTAAACCACAGTTATCGGCCTTTGGAACAAACGCTAAAGGAAATTGCAGATTTATATAACAAACAGTAAAACTATAACATAACAAACAACCGAACCTTGAAACCATCGGAAACCTACCGATATCGGAGATCAGCAATCAGCGCTATTGCTCACGATCGTTTCATAAAAAAATAACAAGATGAAAAACTATTACATCATTGATTTTGATAGTACATTTACACAAGTAGAGGCACTTGATGAACTTGCACGAATCTCCCTTGAGGACCATCCGGATCGCGAATCTATTTATCACGAAATTGAGCGGTACACCAATCTTGCCATGGAGGGTAAACTATCTTTCCGTGAAGCTTTGGCTGGTCGCGTAAAACTCTTAAATGCCAATAAATCTCATCTGGATAAACTTGTTTCACATCTTAAGAAAAAGGTTTCAACCTCTTTTTCCCGAAATCGTGAATTCTTCAAGAAACACGCCGACACAGCATGGATTGTTTCAGGAGGTTTTAAGGAGTTTATTACTCCTGTTGTTACACCCTATCATATCAAGACTGAAAATATCTATGCCAATACATTCAGATTTGATGAAGAAGGTAATATCATCGGTTTTGATGAAGAGAATCCATTATCAAATGAAGGTGGAAAAGTGCAATTATTAAAACAATTAAATATTGAAGGAAGACTATTTGGCATTGGTGACGGTTATTCAGATTTTCAACTGAAAGAATCGGGATTAATTGAAAAATTCTTTGCATTTACAGAGAATATCCAACGTAAAAGTGTCACTGAGAAAGCAGACTTCATCACACCTAGTTTTGATGAGTTCTTATATGTAAATGATCTGCCCCGTGCAATATCCTATCCTAAAAACCGTATCCTTTGTTTGATTGTGGGCGACGTACCAGAAATAGCGGCTCATATCTTAAAAAGAGACGGTTTTTCTATCCGTACAAAAGATACCTTCGAAGAAAAGTATGTGAAAGATGTAGGGATGCTTCTATTGGGGGACAATATCGATATCAGTGATGAGCAACTCCAACATGCTGACAAATTAAAAACGATCGGATATTTGGGTGATATCAGAGGGCATATCAATAAGGATATCTGCAATGCTAAAGGTATTGTCGTTTTCGATGATAAGAAAAATAAAAAGAAAAATTCCGAGTTTATACCTCGGCGGATGGCCGATTTTATCAACAATGGTGATACTTATTTAAGTCGCAACTTCCCAAATCTGATTTTACCAAAAGTAAAACAGGTAACGAGATTACTGCATATCCACCAAAACGTTCCCGGAATTATGGCGCAGATCAATAAGGTCTATGCCCAAAATAACATCAATATTGTTGCCCAATTTCTAATGACCAAAAGTGACATTGGCTATGCGGTAACCGATATACAAGGTGAATATGATAAAGATCTATTGAAACAACTCAAACAGATCGACAATACAATTAAGTTCAGAATATTGTATTAATAGCAAGCGCCGGTAAATATGGGCGGCAGCTATTGCTGCTTAAATTCCGGCTTATGAAACGAGAAATTTATTCAGGCACACTTTCAGTGTGCCTGACTTTTCGCTCAACAACTCTTTTTACACTAAAAACACAGATTATGTCCTTACATCAAGATGCCGAATTAAAGAAAGCTGTCCTTGACCTACCGCAGAAGGAAAAAGACAAACTCCTTGTACGCCTGATAAGCAAGGACAAAATGCTGATCAAGCAATTGCATTTCCAATTACTGGAGAATGCGGATGATTTAGAGGAACGTATTGAAAAACTAAGAAAGCAACTGGCACAATTGTTCGATATTGGTTTAAGTCAAATTGGCAATACGCCACAACACATTCATTTTATTGGACTTAGCAAACTGGTAAAACAGGCAAGCGGCTTAGTGAATGAACACGAAAAAGTCACCAAGGACAAAATCAGTGAAGTAGAATTTAGATGCTATATCCTGAAGAGAACCATTGCTGATTACGACAGGCTTTTCGACTCCTCTTATCAGTCTGCCGCCCACAAATTGCATAAATATATAACAGGGCGTATAAAACATGCGGTGGGTAAATACAGTAAACTTCATGAGGACTTTCAGTTTGACTACAGGGAAGATTTTCAAAATACACTGGATGCTTTTGGTAATACAACACTTAAAAGCTATATTAGTGAACAGAAGATTGACCTCGACCTAAATTAGTCATGAGAAATAGCAAAAACCGCGTTAAAATTGGATCCTTTCATGTTACAGCTTACGAGCAATATAAATTAATTTACTTGGCCACATTGTTGGTGTTGCTCGCTTTTGCCTACACCTTTTACCTCGCGAAATAAAATCCTGCACAGATCAATCTGTTATAGCTTTTTGAGCTCCCCAAAGTCATGCCCTTCTTAACGAGGGATTCAGCCATTTTTTTACCAAAAAATTTAGTACTTCATACCCAATACTTGATACTATTTCGTTAAATTCGCAATTATTCGAAATTTTTGCTCGTGGGAATTCAAGAAATATTAGAAAAATACAGCCAAAGCGAATCTGTCCAGTCGCTCACCAAGGCTATACAATCCAAAAACCCAAAGATTCAGCTGAAAGGGCTTATTGGATCTTCGGATGCGTTCATAGCCGTATCTTCTTACAACTTACAGGAACGTCCAATGGTCTTTATCTTACCGACTCATGAGGACGCTTCTTATTTCTTAAGTGATCTGGAAAGCCTGTTGGATAAGCAGGTTCTTTTTTTCCCTTCGTCTTATCGCAAAGCTTTTGATTTTACACAAACTGACTCTGCCAATGTATTGCAACGCGCGGAGACTTTAAGTTCACTCAACCATACTTCGGAATTACCGAAAATGGTTGTGACTTATCCGGAGGCTATTGCTGAGAAAGTGATCAACCGCAACGACCTGGATAAAAATACGTTGGAAATAACAGAAAACACCGCTCTAAGTATTGATTTCATCAACGAATTTTTGATCGAATATGATTTCGAACGTGTCGACTTTGTGTATGAACCTGGGCAATTTGCGATACGCGGTGGCATTGTAGATATCTTTTCTTTTTCGAATGACCTCCCATACCGTATTGAATTCTTTGGCGATGACATCGAAAGCATACGTACATTTGACATTGAGTCCCAGCTGTCTGTCAAAAAAATCCATAAAGTAACCATTGTACCAAATGTCCAAGCGAAATTCCTAACATCTCAACACATTTCCTTATTGGAATATGTAGATCAGGACGCTACGATCTGGATCAAAGACGCTCAATTTACATTAGATATTGTAAAAGATGGGTTAAAGAAGGCGGAAAAATTATGGGCGGGACTAACAGATAAGCAGAAAAAAGACAATCCCGAATGGCATAACCCAGCCTATGAGTTTACAGATGAGAAGAATCTCAATGCCTTATTCTTTGAGTTCCCAATCATCGAATTCGGTAAACAGTTCTTTTATAAAGCTGAGGTAACACTCAAGTTCGATATCCACCCGCAACCTTCGTTCAATAAGGATTTTAATCTCTTAATCCATAATTTCAAAGAGAATGAGAGCCAGCGGATCCAGAATCTGATCTTTTCAGATTCAACCAAACAGGTAGAACGTATCTATACGATTCTAGAAGATCTTGATAAATCGGCGACCTTCATTCCGATTCATAAAGCTTTACGGGAAGGTTTTAGAGACGACAGTTTAAAGTTGGCCTGTTACACGGATCACCAAATATTTGACCGCTATTATAAATATAAACGTAAGAAGGCTTACGAGCGCTCACAGGCAATTACACTCAAAGATCTACGGGATCTTAAACCGGGCGATTTCATTACCCACATTGACCATGGTGTCGGCCGCTACGGTGGTTTGGAAAAAGTGGACGTCAACGGTAAGTCCCAGGAAATGATCCGCTTGATCTATGCGGACAATGACCTTTTGTATGTGAACATCAACTCCTTAAACCGCATTTCCAAATATTCCGGCAAAGAGGGTACTGTTCCCAAAATGAATAAATTGGGTACCGACGCCTGGGACAAACTCAAGAAGACGACCAAGAAAAAAGTCAAGGATATTGCGCGCGACCTGATCATGCTTTATGCCAAACGAAAGGCCCAGCATGGAAATGCTTTCTCACCGGATAGTTACCTACAGAATGAACTGGAGGCTTCCTTTATCTACGAAGATACCCCCGATCAGGAAAAAGCTACTGCCGATGTAAAAAAAGATATGGAGTCTCCACATCCAATGGATCGATTGGTCTGTGGGGATGTTGGTTTCGGAAAAACGGAGATCGCTATCCGTGCGGCTTTCAAAGCCGTAGCAGACAGTAAACAGGTTGCCGTGCTTGTACCGACGACAATTCTTGCGCTACAGCATTATCGGACTTTTTCGGAACGACTAAAGGGGCTCCCATGCACGATCGACTATATCAACCGTTTCAAGACACCTAAGCAGATTAAAGATACGTTAGCAAGGCTTGCCGAAGGGAAAATAGACATTATCATTGGCACCCACCGCCTTGTTAGCAAAGATGTCAAATTCAAAGATCTTGGCCTAATGATCATTGATGAGGAACAAAAGTTTGGCGTTACCGTAAAGGAAAAATTGAAAGTCATGCGTGCGAATGTAGACTCGCTGACATTGACAGCAACGCCAATTCCAAGAACATTGCACTTTTCATTAATGGGGGCCCGCGATCTGAGTATCATTTCGACTCCCCCACCCAACCGTCAGCCTGTACAGACCGAACTCCACGTTTTCAATGAAACACTGATCGGGGAGGCCGTCAGTTACGAACTTGATCGTGGTGGACAGGTATTCTTTATCCATAATCGTGTTGCAGATCTTCCGCAGCTGGGCAATTTGATCCGTAAGCTGGTTCCAGGAGCCCGCGTCGGTGTTGCACATGGCCAACTTGAAGGTGATGAGCTCGAGGATGTGATGCTTAAGTTTATCAATCACGATTTCGATGTCTTAATCGCAACAACGATTATTGAAGCAGGTCTTGATATTCCAAACGCGAATACGATTATTATTAATCATGCACATATGTTCGGACTAAGTGACCTGCACCAAATGCGGGGCCGGGTCGGTCGCTCCAATAAAAAGGCTTTCTGTTATTTACTGAGTCCGCCATTATCGACTTTAACACCGGAGGCCTATAAACGACTTTCTGCTATAGAAGAATTTTCTGAACTGGGCTCTGGATTTAATGTTGCCATGCGCGATTTGGATATACGTGGCTCGGGAAACCTATTAGGTGGCGAACAGTCGGGATTTATTGCAGAGATCGGTTTCGAGATGTATCATAAAATCTTGGACGAAGCTATTCAGGAACTGAAAGAGGATGAGTTCTCAGCAGTATTCGCTGACGAGAAAGAACGAAAATATGTGTCCTTTACGCAGATTGACACCGACCTTGAGGTATTGATCCCTGATGAATATGTAACCAATATTACGGAACGGTATAATTTGTATACTGAACTATCCAAATTGGAAAACGAGCAGCAATTGGCAGCGTTTGAAAAAGAACTTGAAGATCGCTTTGGCCCTATCCCACGAGAAGTATTTGAATTATTCAATACACTCCGTTTACAGTGGTTTGGCAAAACGATCGGATTCGAAAAAATAGCGTATAAAAAGCATACACTGAAAGGTTATTTTGTCAATAACCCCAAGTCGAGCTACTTTGAATCTGATCAATTCGGCCGAGTACTGTCCTTTGTACAAAGCCATCCGGAGATCAGCAACCTCAAAGAAGTCAAAGGCCAGCTTCGTTTAGCGTTAAACAATGTGAATACCATTGGTTATGCGTTGAGCCTTCTGAAAGAAATGCTGTAAGACATATTGATGCATCCGATATAAATAAAATCTACATATTGAGTAGATTTTATTTATATTTGATATACAAGACAAACCTTCTTCGAGCTGTTAGCACCAACAGTGCTTTCAAACGAGCTAAGGGTTCCTTACGATCAAAGATTCGACAAGATCGAGTTATGGATACTTAAGGCAATACAAGCATCAATCAATATTATTAGTATGGCTACCAATACCGAAACGATACTCGTCCATGAAGGACAGCAATTCAACCAGACATCTGCAGTAACTACTCCAATCTATCAGACATCCACATACATTGCAGATCCTGACCCAACGGAATACATCAAGGCTGCTACCGAACCGAAACACCCTTATTTTTATCATCGTCATGGCAACCCGACGAATAGCCAAGTAGCGTCCATCCTAGCAAAATTGGAAAAAACGGAGGATGCACTTGTATTTGCAACAGGTATGGCAGCGATCAGTACAGCCATATTGGCCATCGTTAAATCGGGCGATCATATTGTCGCCCAACATGCACATTATTCCGGAACAGCTATTTTCTTTAAAGAGTTCCTAACGGATTATGGCATCACGGTTACGGCTGTGGATCAAACAGATGTTTCAGCGTTTGAAAAAGCTATTCAGGCAAATACCAAGCTGATTTATATAGAGACTCCATCGAATCCAAATCTCAACATTAGCGATTTAAAAGCACTCGGAGAGCTTGCCAAACAGCATGGAATCCAGAGCATGGTTGATAATACATTTGCGTCCCCTATCAACCAAACCCCCACAGATTTTGGAATAGACGTCGTTGTTCACAGCGCCACGAAATATTTGGGCGGACACAGCGACCTCACTGCAGGTATCGTCTGCGGTACGCAGAACTATATCGCCAGCGTATGGAAACGATCCGTCGCTTTGGGAGCATCACTCGCACCGCTTGATTCTTGGTTACTATTACGGGGATTGAAAACATTAAGTCTACGCGTCAAACAGATCAATATAAATGCGCTGAAGCTGGCCGAATTTCTGGATCAACATCCAAAAATCAAAAAAGTCAGTTATCCTGGATTACCCAATCATCCACAACATGAGCTCGCAGCCCAACAAATGAACGGTTTCTCGGGTATGCTTTGCATCGATGTCAATGGTAAAGATGAAGAAGAGGCATTTTTAAATGCGCAGAAACTCATCAATGGGCTGCATATATTTATCAATGCAGCCAGTTTGGGAGGGGTCGAATCGCTTATTGTACACCCCGCGAGTATGTGGGGCGGTCATCATACGAAGGAACAGAAAGAAGCTTCCGGAATCACGCTAGGCATGTTGCGCATCTCTGTTGGAATTGAGCATGCCGATGATCTAATCGCCGACTTAAAACAGGCATTAGACCAGCTTAACTAGGACTTGTGTGGTAAGTCGTTATCAAAAAAGACAAAAAATAAGGGGAATAACATGTTCATGTTATTCCCCTTACTGTACCTATGTCTTATGAAAGTACGCGGGTACCATCGGCAATCCTGACCTGAATAACCGAAAGTTCTTTATCAAATTTCTGTTTGTATTCTTTTTCGAGTGTTGGCAAAATTGAAGGTAATACACCTTCTTTGACGATATTGATTGTACAGCCACCGAAACCGCCACCCATCATTCGGGCACCGATCACCTCAGGAAATTGCTTGACGTAATCCACTAAATAATCCAGTTCCGGACAACTGACTTCATACACTTTACTTAATCCCTCATGGCTCTGAAAAATATACTGTCCAAGCTGAACAACATCTCCTGAACGTAGTGCATCACACGATTTCTCTACGCGTTCATTCTCACGGACCACAAAGCTAGCTTTCGCATAAATATCGGCATCTTTATCTTTCACCAATTCATCAAGCATCGCTATGGTTACATCACGCAGGTTCTTGACTTCCGGGTATTTTTCCTGTACCCATGCAGACGCCTGTTCGCATTGTTCACGACGTGTATTGTAAGCTGTAGAAGCTAATGAGTGTTTTACGTTTGTATTCAATAACACAACTTCATAACCCTTAAGATCAAGTGGAACATACTCGAAACCCAAAGTACGGCAATCCAGTTTGATGACATTTTTCTCTTTACCAAAGGCTGAAGCAAACTGATCCATGATACCACACATCACACCAGCATAGGTATGTTCGGCCTTTTGTGCAATCTGTGGAATCTCAAGTCGTTCGACCTGCAAATCGAACAATTCGCTGAGTGCTAAGGTAACGGCACATTCAACGGCTGCTGAAGACGATAATCCGGCTCCCAATGGCACATCGCCATCGATATACAGGTTGAATCCACCTAGCGTTGCCCCACGTTTCTGATACTGATCAACTACCCCGAGAATATAGTTTGGCCAATGTTTTTCTGAGATTGCAATATCTGCTAGTTTTACCTCATGACGCTCTTTATAATCTTCCGCATAAAGCACAATGTTATCATCCGATCGCTTACTTACAGCAACGTATATTGCTTTGTCAATTGCGGCAGGCAATACAAATCCATCGTTATAATCCGTATGTTCTCCAATAATATTAATCCGTCCGGGGGAAGTAACGACAAGAGGTTCCTCCTGGTAGAGTTCTTTAAATTTATTTACAATTGTATCTTTTGTTATCATCTTATTTAGCTTTATAATGTACTGTCGAACAATTTCGCAACTGTTCTGCGGCAACTTCCGGTGTGATATCACGTTGTGGATTTGCTAGCATCTCATAACCTACCATAAACTTTTTAACAGTAGCAGAACGTAACAGTGGCGGATAAAAGTGCATATGCCAGTGCCACTCCGGGTGGTCTCCATCATTTACCGGCGCTTGATGCATTCCTGCAGAATAGGGGAAGGATGTTTTGAAGAGATTGTCATAACGCGTTGTCAGCAACTTGAGGATAGCGGCAAAATCCGTCTTTTCCTTTTCGTCAAACCCAGCAATGTTTTGGATAGATCGTTTGCTGACAATCATCGTTTCGTAAGGCCAGGCAGCCCAAAAAGGGACTAGAGAAACAAAAGAATCATTTTCGTCAATAATGCGCTCCTCTTTTCTCAACTCTGCTTTAACATAATCTGATAGGATTGTACGTTGATATTTATTGAAATATTGCTGTTGTTGAACGCATTCTTTTTGGATTTCTACAGGCAAATGATTTTGTGACCAGATCTGTCCGTGGGGATGTGGATTACTACAGCCCATGATCGCACCTTTATTTTCGAAAATTTGAATGTATTTGATCCAGTCAACCTTGGACAGTTCAACAAATTCCTTCTGCCAAAGATCAATCACTGATTTGATTGCGGCCTGATCCATTTCGGGTAGTGTAAGATCGTGGCGTGGAGTGAATGCAATTACCTTACAGATCCCTCTTTCGGTCTCTGCGACAAATAATTCATCCTCATTAAATTCTTGCTGGCTTGTATCTTTTAATAAAGCCGAGAAATCGTTCACGAAGACAAAACTTTCTTTATAATCTGGATTGATATCACCGTCTGCTCGTTTATTTGTCGGACACAAATAGCATTGTGGATCATATTCCGGTCTATTATCCCCGGGAAGATCCTCCACTTGCCCTTGCCATGGTCTTTTACTACGATGCGGAGACACAAGTACTTTTTCCCCGGTAAGAATATTAACACGTGTGTGGGGAGAGTCCCCAAAGTTTAAAGTTGATTGCATGTTATGTATAACTGGTGTACAGAATACACAATTATAGCTATATTAACTCAAAAGTCAAAGGGGATTTTTTAGGCTTTAAACTTTGGGTCTTGCGCTTTTAGCAATTCGAATATGGTAATTTCAGGCAGAATTCCAACGCGTCCCGGATAACCCAAAAAACCATAGCCGACATTAACATATAATCGTTTGTTCTGTTGTTCACGATATAGCCCTGCCCATTCCTTATAGATATATTGTACTGGACTCCATTGCAACATCTCGGATCTTACGCCAAATTGCATACCGTGTGTATGTCCGGCAAACATCACATCCACGTCGGTATCCAATACCTGAGCCCGCCAATGCGACGGGTCGTGAGATAACAGCAACTTGACAGGCTGCTCTTCGGTACCCATTAAAGCTTTCTTGATATCACCATGTTTCGGAAAACGGCCTGTGCCCCAATTCTGAACCCCGACAATACAAAGCTCTTCACCGTCGACCTTAATCTTGCGATTTTCATCCATTAACAGATCCCAGCCCATGATTTTATGAACATCGATCACATCCTTGAGGTTCTTGCGTTTAGCAGGAGAATCTTCTTTACCATAATAATAGTCACCATAGTCATGGTTACCTAATGTAGAAAACACACCTAAATCAGATTTCACACGAGCAAAAATATCTTGATAACCGCGCATTTCAGAAGCTTGGGCATTCACAATATCACCGGTAAAAAATGTCACATCAGCCTTTTCCTTTAAAAGCATATCAATACCACCGTTGACAGCCTTTTTATTGTAGAAAGATCCCGAGTGCACATCTGAAATCTGCGCGATGGTCATTCCATGAAATGCTTTGGGCAAATTTGGCAAATACAACGGTACTCTCCTTACACGATAGTCGTAGGCTCCTGAAATAATACCCCAGCTCAATGGTATCAAGGGTGAGGCACCGACCAGAATACCAGCTTTGGTCAAAAACTCGGATCGGCTAATCCCTTTCACCGGATTTTCCGGTAAAGGGTCTCCGGCATCTTCAACTAGGTCTTCAATAGATCTCTTTTTTGTAAATAGACGTTTTAACCATACACCACCGCGTCGGATATCATCAATTAACAAAATCAAAAAGAAAAATATCTTTGATGCGGCAGTCAGAAAAAAGGCGACTAAAATAACCGACCGTACGATTAAAGGAATACTATATTGTGCTGAGATAAAAACCCCTAATAGTAGTAAAACAGAATAAGACCACCAGAGGATGGAAAATAATTTTGTTTTGGGAAATTTGATCTTCGTTGCACGGAGCGCAAAGAAAATATAAAAATCCAATATGAGTAATACACACGCGTTTACGAACAACATCTTTTACCTATTTTAGTTTTTGGCATTGAGTGCCAATTGTTTTAAAGACTCGATCCATTTGGGATCATCGTTAAGACTTTCTACCAAACAAACCTCTTCTCCACCTAAGTGCTTAAATTCATTAGCATATTCCACGCCAATTTCATCAATGGTCTCGATACAATCCGCCACAAAAGCAGGACTGAAAATTAATAACTTCTTATAACCTTTCGCGGCAAGGTCGTGCAACAAATCCGAGGTATATGGCTGTATCCAGGGCTCTTTACCTAACCGGGATTGAAAGCAAAGCGAATATTGTTCTTTTTTTAACCCAAGTTTTGCAGCTATCGTCCGTGTTGTTGCATAACATTGCGAGAGATAGCAGTATGAATTGGCTGTCGTTTTACAGGAATCACAGCCTGATTCAGGGCATTTGAGCTGACCTGTCGGATCCACTTTGCCAAGCTGTCGCACAGGAAGGCCATGATAGCTAAAGACAAAATGGTCAAAACTTCCCAAATCGTGCCTGCGGGCATGATCTGCATAAGTTTCTGCCATCAAATCGTCTGTACAGAAATTGCTTACGAAACTGATTTCTGGTAGATAATTCCATTTGCGGATTAGCTCCATGACACGATCAATGACCGAGCCCGATGTTGCTGAAGCGTACTGTGGAAATAAAGGGATTACGCGAATGGACTCCAAAAATAGACCTTCCATATTTTTCAATGCAGCCTCAATCGATGGGTTTTGGTAACGCATCGCTAATTCGACATGATATTCTTCACCCAATGCCTCTTGAAGCAGATCACGTTGCAAAATACTGTAATGCATCAAAGGTGATCCCGTTTCTTTATCCCAGATCGTTTCGTAAACTTTTGCAGATTTGGGAGCACGTGTACGTGCAATGATTCCCTTTACCAATAAGGTTCGTTGAAAATAAGGAATATCAATGACACGTGGATCCATTAAGAACTCCGTTAAATACTTTTTTACATCTGGAGTAGTGGGACTATCAGGTGTACCCAATTGTACTAAAAGAATACCTTTTTTGCCTTTATTGCTCATAGCTTACAAAGCTACGCAAAAAAGAATGCACTCGGGATCTAAACCGCGGAATTATGAAATATCTGTGACGGGTAATTGTGCTTATAATGCTTCTAAACTTGCTTTTACGTCTTTCATCAACCACATTGGCGTTGAAGTAGCACCACAGATACCAATGCGGTCATTTTCGGCAAAGACCGATGCATCTAACTCAGCTGGATCAGAAATAAAATAACTAGCGGGATTGGCGTTTTGACAAACTTCAAACAATACCTTTCCATTGGAGGATTTCTTACCCGATACAAAGACGATTTTATCGTATTGTCTGGCGAAAGCACCAAGATCTTCGTATCGATTGGAAACCTGTCGACAGATGGTATCATTGGCCTTCACTTCATACCCGCGCTTGATTAGTTCGTCTTTGATAGCATAAAATTTATCTACACTTTTTGTTGTTTGGCTATATAGGGTAAATGAGGCCGGCAATTCGACCTGATCCAATTCGGAAATATCCTGAAAAACCAAGGCTTCATTATTTGTCTGCCCCTGCAAACCGATCACTTCAGCATGCCCATGCTTCCCGAAGATTAAAATTTTGTCCTTTTGATCGAACGAGGTTTTTATACGGTTCTGCAATTTAAGCACCACTGGACAAGAGGCATCTATCAAGGTAATGTTATTTTCCAAAGCAATGCGATAGGTTTCGGGCGCTTCACCGTGGGCACGGATCAATACCTTTTCATTGCTCAACGTTGGCAGAGCAGCATGGTCGATAATCCGTAAGCCTTTTGCTTTCAATCGAGCAACTTCCTCATCATTATGAACAATATCTCCCAAACAATAAAGATACCCCTCTTCCGCCAAGATCTCCTCCGCCATATCAATAGCGTATACCACTCCAAAGCAAAAGCCTGAATCTTTATCGATGTCTACTGTTAGATTTAATGCCATAATATCACAAAGTTACATATTCGTATTGAACTTAGATAAATTGTTTTATTACTTTTCTAGTAACGGTCACATACAAAGCCTTGTTACATACCGAGAAAAAACAGCTGATTAGGAGCATGCGAAACGTCTATTTCAATATAACCATATTTTCGAGGCGTATAAGATTTAGCGATAAGGATCACATCAGCCAGTTGGCTTATCAATAATTGTGTCTATATGAAGCGTAATGATATTGCATATGAAAAGCAATTTATCTAATTTTGCAAAAAAATTAAAATAATGGCAACTAACAGAACTTTTACGATGATCAAACCTGACGCAGTAGCGAACGGTCACATCGGTGCAATCTTAAACGATATCATTGCTGGTGGTTTTAAAATCATTGCAATGAAATACATCCAACTTTCTCAAGAGACAGCTGGTGCATTCTATGCAGTACACAAAGAGCGTCCTTTCTATGGTGAGTTGGTAAAATTTATGACTTCAGGTCCTATTGTTGCTGCAATCTTGGAAAAAGATAATGCTGTTGAAGATTTCCGTACATTGATCGGCGCGACTAATCCTGCTGATGCAACGGAAGGTACAATCCGTAACAAATATGCTAAATCTATTGACGCAAACGCTATCCATGGATCGGATTCAGATGAGAATGCTGCTATCGAAGGAAACTTCTTCTTCTCTCAATTTGAAAGATTCTAGTCGTTAGAAACAACATAAAAAAAGCGCTTTACAAATTGTAAAGCGCTTTTTTTATGTTGTTTCCTTCTCACTCTCGAGTAAAATAGAACCTTCAACCGGTTCACCGAACCGTCGGCCCTAACGACAGCACGAAGGAGTATGTTAAAAGTTTCTTTGACCTAGATATTCATCCTCCTTGGCGGTCATCTTTGCTTTATCTGCCGGCTTTTTATCCGGATAGCCACACAGGTGCATTACACCATGAATGATAATCCGATGAAGCTCGTCACGCACATCAACCTTAAATTTTTCGGCATTCTCCTGAATACGTTCCACGCTGATAAAAATATCACCAGCGATGGTGTCATCATATTCGGAAGAATCAAAAGTAACGATATCAGTATAGGTATCGTGATTTAAATACTGCTTATTGATTTCAAGTAAGTAAGCATCCGAGCAAAGGATAAAACTCAATTCGCCTACACGTTTAAATCCTTCGGATTTGATGGCATCAGCAATCCATTGACGAATCTTTCCCTTTTCTTTTAATTTGAAATCCGTATCCTCGGTAAAAAATAATATGCTCTTCATCCTTCTATTTTTTATTCATTTTTGTTTGACTTATCAGTCGTTGTGTATCTAAAAATTACGGCTATCCATGTAGCTTTGCAAAATGATCGTTGCAGACACGGTATCAATTAGTCCTTTTTGTTGACGGTCCTTCTTTTTTTTCCCACTTTGTGCAATCGCTGCAGAAGCCATTTTAGAAGTAAAACGCTCATCTATTTCGGCGACAGCAATTGCGGGATAAGTCTTCTTCAGTTTCCGAATAAAACCGACAACATGCTGTGCGGATTCCGAATCTGTCCCATCCAGCTGCCGTGGCTTGCCTACAACAAACGTTTCCACCTGTTCTGTCTGTAAATAATCAGCTAAGTATGTCCAGATATCCTGCGGATGTACTGTCGTCAATGCTGTAGCGATAATTTGCATTGGATCGGTCACCGCAACCCCTATTCGTTTTGTACCGTAATCAAAGGCCATCAATCTCATGGATATATATTTTTTACAAAAATACAAAGTAGTCCTGAGTATTACACAGGAAGATTTAATATTTCAATTGGACTCCGCTTTCTAATACATTCTCTTCTCGTTTTTGATCTTTTAATTTTGATCTTTTAATCAAAAAAAACTATAACTTTGATAGACTATTTAACAACGACAAGCTAACTTGCTTTTTGAGGCAATAGATCACCGAATTCAATCTGATCATAGCGGGCCTATAGACTTACCTATAGGCACACTGATCAAAACAACATCAAAAGCAATGCGGCATTTGGCTGTGCGAAATCGGAAGAATAAATATTTAAACAAATGAAAAAAACACTTATTGTCAGTTTCCTTTTGGCCTTATGCTTGAGTACACATGCTCAAAGTAAATATGAGCAACAAATTACCGCTCTTCGTGAAAAAAAAGCCACTGAATTGGCGAAAGAACAATATGGCCCATTGAAATCAGATCAAGTAGCATTTTTGGATTACTTTCCCGTAGATGCGGGCTATAAAGTCAACGCCAAAATTGAAGTTTTGTTTGACGAACCGGTATTTCGGATGCCAACCTACGATGGCACAAGCAACGAGTACAAACGCTACGCCATCATTACCTTTACTCTTCATGGAAAACAACATACGTTGAATATCTACCAAAGTGTCGCATTATTTCAAAATCCAGCATACAAAAACCATTTATTTTTACCATTTTTAGATTTAACAAATGGTCAGGAAAGCTATAGTGGGGGCCGGTATATTGATTTATCAACAGACGACATTAAAGGAAACAATGTTGAGATAGACTTTAACAAAGCCTATAATCCGTATTGCGCTTATAGCAATGGCTACCGTTGCCCAGTCCCCCCAGTTGAGAACAATTTAGAAACAAAAATTATGGCCGGAGAAAAAGCATTTCATAAGTCAAAGAATGAAAGACCAGTCAACCTTAACGCAGGACAGGAGTTCAGTGCTGCCGACAAGAAAATCATTTTATCAGGAGATGAAAATGCAATTCTTCGCGTATTGCAAACAACAGACGATAAAGATCTGAAAGTTTTAAAAGCTACAAGCAGTGATGTCAAATACAACGACCCATTGATTGAGTCTCTTTCCAAAAGAATGTTCGCGACTGTACGTGATCCCAATCACCCCGGTGTAGGCATTGCAGCGCCACAAATCGGTATAAATAAAAATCTAATCTGGGTACAGCGATTTGACAAACCAGATCAACCATTTGAATTTTATGTAAATCCTAAAATTTTATGGCGCTCCAAACTGAAACGCAAAGGCGCCGAAGGCTGTCTTTCTATCCCTAATCGTAAAGAGGATGTATTACGGAGTTATGCTATCCGCCTACAATACATCAATAAAGAAGGTAAAGTTATCGAAGAAAATATCGAGGGTTTTACTGCTGTTATTTTTCAGCACGAAACGGATCATCTTTTCGGCATTCTATTTCCAGATCGACTGGAAGAGCAAAGCAAAGAAGCCTATGCGCCGTTGAATGACAAGATTGAGTTTTCTATCCAACCCACAACATTGACGCCATAATTTCTAGCCCCAGTATCAAGGGCCAAATCATAAGTATATAAATTGTGATTTGATGATAGTACAAAAAGAGCCCCCATGAACGAATTCGTGGGGGCTCCATATTTATTATGGAATCTACTTGAGTTAGATCAATCCTTTTTCGGCCAATAACTCCGCTACCTGAACTGCATTTGTTGCAGCACCTTTACGTAAGTTATCCGCTACTACCCACATGTTAAGGGTATTTGGCTGAGATTCATCACGACGGATACGTCCTACAAAAACCTCATCTCTGCCGTGTGCATCCTTTGGCATTGGATATTGTAATGACGCAGGATCGTCAACAACAATACAGCCACTTTGCGCCGCTAAAGCTGCACGTACATCATTCAAATCAAAGTCATTTTCAAATTCGATATTCAATGATTCCGAGTGTCCTCCCATAACTGGAATACGCACTGTCGTTGCAGTTACTTTAATAGAATCATCACGCATGATTTTATTTGTTTCCAAAATCATCTTCATTTCCTCTTTCGTGTATCCATTTTCTTGAAAAACATCAATATGAGGAATAACGTTCAAATCAATCTGATAAGGATAAGCTTTTTCACCATCTTTTCCGGCACGTTCATCCATTAACTGGTTAACGGCCTTAACACCAGTACCTGTTACAGATTGGTAAGTAGAAACTACAACACGTTTGATTTTATATTTATCATGTAATGGCTTTAAAGCCACCACCATTTGTATAGTTGAGCAATTCGGGTTTGCAATAATCTTGTCTTCAGCAGATAACACATCGCCATTTACTTCTGGAACCACCAACTTTTTCGTTGGGTCCATACGCCATGCCGAAGAATTGTCGATCACTGTAATTCCAGCTTCAGCAAATTTAGGCGCGAATTCTTTCGAGGTATCACCACCAGCAGAAAATAACGCAACATCAGGTTTCAAAGCAATAGCCTCAGATGGTGTAACCACCTTATACTTCTTTCCCTTGAATTCAATTTCCTTACCCTTACTACGCTCTGAAGCTACTGGAATTAATTCTGTTACTGGGAAATTTCGCGCCGCCAACACGGTTAGCATCTCAGTACCTACAAGGCCTGTTGCGCCGACTACTGCCACTTTCATTTTTGTCTGTGTTTAAATTGTGTATATAAAATTGTTATTTGATTTTGTTTTTAGTTGATTCTTGAAGAATGAATTCTTCAAATTTAAAAAATATTCCCTAATTCCACTATTAAAATAACAAAATATTACTCCCTCTGCTAAAAATATCACAACATTAAGAATTTTTCCTCCATAATTGCTAAAAAAGAAATCCGTGCATCCCATAACTATTGCTAAAAATCAAGATTAAAGCAATTCAAAAAAAATAAAAATTTTCGCTGCTTATTCAAAAAAAAAGAACAAACGATTGAAACAGTTTAAAATCTCATAAAAACAGTCCCAAGAGTCTAAAAATTAGCATTTTTTCCCTACTTCCTAAAAGGCCACAAAGTTGATAGATACTGAAAAGCCTTTATATTTGCATCATAAACCGCCATGGTTGAAATTTCATTTTTCATTACATGATGAAACGTAAATTATGTCAGGCTAGATCTTATCATATCGATAGGAAGAAACGAGCGAAGCGATTCATTTATATTCTTGAGCATGGACACTCATTATAGTGAAAGCAGGAGCTTCATAAAATAAAACTTACAAATGAAAGAAAGCATTATTATCATTGGTGCAAATGGCCAGATCGGCACAGAATTAGCTATCGCCTTGCGCAAAAAATTTGGTGCAGAGAATGTTGTAACCACTGACATTAGAGAACCACAGATTAAAAGCCCTGACGAAAATTTCGAAATCGCTAATGTCCTTGACAAAAATGGACTCGAGACATTATTTCAACAATATAAACCTACTCAAGTATATCTATTAGCTGCCATGCTTTCGGCTACAGGTGAAAAATACCCTGAGAAGGCTTGGGAATTGAATATGAATGGTCTATTGAATGTTCTTGATCTAGCCGTAAGCTATAAAGTTTCAAAGATATTTTGGCCAAGCTCAATCGCTGTTTTTGGACCGCATTCTCCGAAAACAAATACCGAACAATATTGCGTAATGGATCCGAACACGATTTATGGTATCAGCAAACTTGCAGGTGAGCGTCTCATTGAATGGTATCAGGAACACCGCGGTCTGGATATTCGCAGTGTCCGCTATCCGGGCATCATTTCTTGGAAAACGGAACCAGGAGGTGGCACAACGGATTATGCAGTCGATATTTTTTATGAAGCATTAAAAACCGGGACATACGCCTGCTTCTTATCTGAAAACACAGCATTACCCATGTTATATATGGAAGATGCCATCCGTGGTACACTCGAATTAATGGATGCACCGAAGGAAAGCCTAAGCATTCGCCACAGTTATAACCTTGGTGGTATTACATTTACTCCAAAAGAACTTGCACAAGAAATTAAAAAAATTCTTCCTAATTTTGCAATCTCTTACATCGAGAACGATCCAAGACAACAGATTGCCGATTCATGGCCTGCTAGTCTAGATGATTCTTATGCGAGAAAAGACTGGAACTGGACGCCGGAATTTGACATCCAGAAGATGACAGTCGACATGATTGAAAATCTTAAAAACAAAATATAACAATGGGAAGAGCTTTCGAATTCAGAAAAGAGCGGAAATTCAAACGCTGGGCCAAAATGGCCGTTCAATTTACACGTTTAGGTAAAGAAATCGCCATGGCGGTTAAAGAAAGCGGCCCTCACCCTGAAACCAACTCGAGACTTCGTACAGCAATACACAATGCCAAGGCAGTAAATATGCCCAAGGATCGTATCGAAGCCGCAATCAAACGTGCTTCAGAAAAAGATTCAAAAGGTTACGAAGAATATGTATACGAAGGCTATGGCCCTCATGGTGTACCTGTTTTAATTGAAACTGCAACAGATAACACCAACCGCACCGTAGGAAACATCCGTAGCTATTTTACAAAAGCAGGTGGTTCATTAGGGAAGACAGGATCATTGGATTTTATTTTCAATCGTAAATCCATTTTCCGCTTTGCTGCAACAGAGGAACTGGACTTAGAAGAGCTTGAATTAGAGTTGATCGATGGAGGCTTAGAAGAATTGTACGTAGAAGCTGATGAAGAAGGCAATGATATTGCTGTCGTTCAAACTTCCTTCGAAGACTTTGGTAATATGCAAAAATTACTCGAAGAAAAGGGAATTGAAGTAACATCTGCAAAATTGGAACGTATCGCTTTATCGCATTCAGATATTACGGAAGAACAAGCTGCTGATGTGTTGAAGATGATCGATAAAATCGAAGAAGATGACGATGTTCAAGCAGTTTACCATAACATGGCTTAAGCTATTGAACCTATAAAACAATAAAAAAGAGCGCTAGTCGCTCTTTTTTATTTTAGGCCTCCCAGCTGCGTCAGAAAAATTACTACATTTGTAATAGACTATATTAAACTCATAACAGGATGACTTTTGAAGAATTTTTCATAAAAAAGAAAATTGATTTAAAAGCTTTACAAGCTGCAGATGGACCTTTATTTGAAGAGTTCAAAGCACATTATTCTGCTATGGGAGAAAAGAGTTTTGACCACAGCAAAAAGTTTTGGTTCAACAAGCTCCGAAAAAGTTTCCATCTAGCAGAGGAGGAAACTGTCATTGCAAAACCTATTCTAAAACAGGTTATCGCTGATATTGCACCCGACACCTCCGGTGTTGCGGCAACAAAACCAGCAGGCTTTAAACCACGATTCAAGGCACCGCCTACAGCCGTAGAAGATGAAGTCAAGGCAACATCCAAAAAGGAAATAACTGATTCAGCGGAATCCACTCCTGATTCAATACCGACAGGCTTCAAACCAAGGTTCAAAGCTGGAGTAACCAAAGCTCCTGATGCAGCCGCAAGCACATCTGTACCAGAAGAAAAAACCGACGAGGCAACAAACTCCGCTCCAAAACCGACAGGCTTCAAACCAAGGTTCAAAGCTGGAGTAACCAAAGCTCCTGATGCAGCCGCAAGCACATCTGTACCAGAAGAAAAAACCGACGAGG
>NZ_JANUDT010000008.1:0-412991 GCF_024808035.1 Sphingobacterium sp. BIGb0116
TCAATGGCCTTGCAGTAGCTACTTGTAATAAGCAGTTGTATATGCTATCCGACTGTTGGGAAGTATACAGGTAGTGGTTACAGATATAGCTCTCATAATTACATGCTATACAGCTATTCTACTCTATTATTAAGCTTTATTGGCAAATGTCATTAGCCACATAAGTTGATCTTCTTATTTACACATCCTGATCAGGAACGTAATATAACATTATACCTGCAGCTATACCTCTGTGTAGTTACAATTGTATAACGATAGCAAATGCAGCTCGATATTCCCTGCTAGGGTAACCGGTTATGATGGGCTTATCCTATCAGGGATTTCATTATTGAAAACTTTGTGGCTGATGAATATCGATTGAAAAACAACGAAGATAAAAAATTAAGCAATCGTTTGTGTAGATTAAGCAAACGATTGCTTTCAAGTTTCATTTTTTATTTAGAAAAAAGTGTTATATTATTGTTATAGAGATTAAGTTCTTACATAAGAACCAAATATAAATCCAATCCAAAAGGATTTTTCTATTGACTGTTTAGTTTGTTTTAAAATAGGTGATTTTTTAGAGGGACCAATTGGTCCCTTTAAATTTATATGAACTTTAAATTATGGATTCTAGAAGAGATTTTCTAAAAAAGGCCGGAATATTGTCATCACTGGCTGTTTCACTCCCTACTTTGGTCAATGCCAATACGGCAGCAGAGTCGTTTAATATGTGTGGCCATGCAGCTCCAAAAATTGATAAAGTCAGAGTAGCGGTGATTGGACTGGGCATGCGCGGTCCTGGTGCTGTTGAACGGTTATCCTTTATTGAGGGATGCGAAATTGTCGCACTTTGCGACAAACATCCGGATCGGGTTGAGCGCGCAACAAAAATCGTTACATCGAAAGGTCTAACAGCTCCGAAAGCGTATTCAGGTGAAGATGGCTGGAAATCCTTGTTGAAAGAAGAGAAACTCGATCTCGTCTATATTTGTACGCCTTGGGATTATCATACTCCGATGAGTATTGCCGCGATGAAAGCGGGTAATCACGTGGCTTGTGAAGTGCCGATTGCTTTGACGATCAAAGATTGTTGGGAGGTCGTGAAGACATCTGAAGCGACTAAAAAGCATTGTATGATGCTGGAAAATTGCTGTTATGATTTCTTCGAAATGCTGACATTGAATATGGTGCGCCAAGGCTTGTTTGGCGAACTCGTCCATGCCGAGGGTGCTTATATTCACGATTTGCTTGATCTTAATTTTGCAAAGAATGGCTATGATAACATGTGGCGCCTGAGAGAAAATATAAAATTAAATGGAAATCTATATCCTACTCATGGACTTGGGCCTGTGGCACAATGCTTAAATATCAATAGAGGGGATAAGATGGATCATCTTGTGGCAATGTCTTCCAATGATTTTATGATGGGAGAAAAAGCAAAAGAGCTAGCGGCCAAGGATTCTTTTTTTCAGGAATTTGTCGGAAAGAAATACCGCGGTAATATGAATACAACGCTTATCCGCACCGCAAAAGGAAAAACGATTATGCTGCAGCATGATGTCACTTCTCCTAGACCTTACTCTAGATTACATACACTAAGTGGAACCAAAGGGTTTGCACAAAAGTATCCTACGGAGAATATTGCTTTTGGCCATGAATTCATTACAGAACAGAAATTAAAAGAACTGTACGATAAATACACACCAGAATTGGTGAAATATATTGGTGAGCAGGCAAAACAGGTTGGTGGACACGGTGGGATGGATTTTATGATGGACTGGCGTCTGATTGACTGTTTGCGCAACGGATTACCTTTGGACCAGGATGTCTATGATGCTGCTTCATGGAGCTGTATCGTGCCATTGAGTTTCGAATCTGTAGAAAAGAACTGTAAAACAGTTGATGTACCGGATTTTACAAAGGGTGCATGGAAAAATAATACGCCGGTAGAAATCACGTTAAAAGGCGGTGGAAATACGCCTATTCGTTCTAGATCAGCGAAAAAAGAAAATATACAATTGGGCGTATAGCCCTCTTATATAAAATGACTTATTGAAGGGGAACTTTTTATTGTTCCCCTTTTATGTTTATCTTTAATTATGTTATTCAATCTGACTCTAATTACCTGTTTATCGTTATTTTCCACCAAGGATACACTTTCCTGTTGTGTTGGGGAAAATATACCTACGCGCGCAGGTATGATAAAATCCCAAATTGCTCAGTTAAAAAGTAAGACTACGGACAAGATGATATTAGTCGAAGGGGGCAAATTTTTGATGGGAAGTTCGAACTTTGAAGATAGTAAGCCTTTACATCAGGTGCAACTGAATTCATTTTATATGGACGAACATGAGGTCACAAATGCACAGTTTGCGCAGTTTGTAAAGGAGACAGGTTATATAACTGTTGCTGAGCGGGAGCTGGATCCGAAAGATTTTCCAGGGGTGGATCCCAAGATGTTAGTTCCGGGATCGGCTGTATTTTCCAAACCTAAAGAACTCAATTCATTAAACAATTATCTGATGTGGTGGGAGTATGTCCCTGGTGCAAACTGGCAACATCCCGAGGGACCGAATAGCTCGATAAAGGATAAAATGAATTATCCGGTTGTTCAGGTTGCCTATGAAGATGCTGCAGCTTACGCGAAATGGGCAGGCCAACGATTACCTACAGAAGCGGAATGGGAATATGCGGCTAGAGGACGTAAAGATGCAAACGATGACTTGTATTATTGGGGCAAGGACTTGAAGCCTAATGGTAAATGGAGCGCCAATATTTACCAGGGAAAATTTCCTGTACAAGATTCGAAAGAAGATGGCTTTGAGGGGACTGCGCCTGTAAAATCATTTCGGGCAAATGCGTTGGGACTGTACGATATGGAAGGGAATGTGTGGGAATGGTGTGCTGATTTTTATAGACCCGATTATTATCAGCATAGTACAACTGCTAACCCCAAAGGACCACAAGATTCTTATGATCCGCAGGAACCAAATCTTGAAAAACGCGTTCAGCGGGGAGGGTCATTTCTTTGCAATGATCAATATTGCGAAAGGTATAAAGCCGGAAGCAGAGGAAAAGGGGAGGTCAACAGTCCTACAAATAATGTTGGGTTTCGCTGTGTAAAAGATATAAAATAGAAAAGGCTTGCATTTGCAAGCCTTTTCTATTTTATATTATTGATATGTCTTATTGTGCATTCAAAAACATTGATTTTTGATTGTACAATTCTCTGAAATAAGGATCTTGAAGATCTTTGATAAAGCGAATTGCTTCACCAGTTGATTTCATCTCAGGGCCTAATTGCTTGTCTACTTCAGGGAATTTATTGAAAGAGAATACAGGTTCTTTAATCGCGTATCCTTTCAGTTTACGTTCTATTGTAAAGTCTTTCAATTTATTAACACCCAACATAACTTTAGTTGCAATATTGATGTAAGGAACATCATAAGCTTTAGCGATGAAAGGAACCGTACGTGATGCACGTGGATTAGCCTCGATAACATATACATTTTCACCTTTTACAGCAAACTGAATGTTTAATAGACCTCTTACGTTCAATGCTTTTGCTAGTTTAATGGAATATTCTTCCATTTTATCCTGAACAGCTTGTGATAGGCCAAATGGAGGCAATACAGCTGAAGAGTCTCCCGAGTGGATACCAGCAGGTTCAATATGTTCCATCATACCAATGATGTGTACATCTTCACCATCACAGATTGAATCTGATTCAGCTTCTTCTGCACGATCCAAGAAGTGGTCGATCAGGATATGGTTTCCAGGAAGGTTTTTCAACAAGTTGACAACAGCTTTTTCTAAATCTTCATCGTTGATAACAATGCTCATGCCTTGTCCACCCAATACGTAAGAAGGACGAACCAATACTGGATATCCAACTTCGTTTGCAACTTGTAATGCTTCTTCTGCTGAAGTTGCTACACCGTATCTTGGATATGGAATTTCCAATTCTTTCAATAGATCGGAGAAACGGCCACGATCTTCTGCCAAGTCCATATTCTCAAATGAAGTACCGATGATTTTTACGCCAAGTTGCTCTAGACGCTCAGCCATTTTAAGAGCCGTTTGTCCACCCAACTGAACGATAACACCTTCTGGTTTTTCTAATTCGATGATCTCACGTACATGCTCCCAGAATACGGGCTCGAAGTATAATTTGTCAGCCATATTGAAGTCTGTCGATACAGTCTCTGGGTTACAGTTAACCATAATCGCTTCGTAACCACATTCTTTAGCCGCCAATAAACCGTGTACACAGGAGTAATCGAACTCGATACCTTGACCGATACGGTTAGGACCTGAGCCTAAAACGATGATTTTCTTTTTATCTGAAGAGATCGATTCGTTTTCTTCTTCGAATGTCGAATAGTAGTATGGTGTTTGTGCAGGGAATTCTGCAGCACAAGTATCTACCATTTTGTAAACACGGTTGATACCTAACTCCTTACGACGATCGTAAACTTGATCCTCTGTTACATTTCCTAATAACCATGCGATTTGTACATCTGAATAACCTTTTTGTTTTAAGGTCATGAAGAAATCGCGTGGAATATTATTCAATTGATAACGACGTAATTCTTGCTCAAGGTGTACCAACTCTTGGATCTGTACTAAGAACCATTTGTCGATACGTGTTGCCTTACGGATAGATTCCAAAGGAACGCCTAATTCGAAAGCATCTTTGATATGGAATAAACGGTCACCACTTGGATGTTCCAAACTGTCCATGATTTCGTCAAGGTTTCTCCATTGACGACCGTCAGCACCTAAACCAGCGCGGCCAGTCTCCAATGATTGACAAGCTTTCTGTAAAGCTTCGATAAATGTACGGCCGATTGCCATTACTTCACCTACCGCTTTCATCTGTAGACCTAATTCCTTGTTTGCTCCTTTGAATTTATCGAAGTTGAAACGAGGGATCTTAACGATCACATAGTCTAATGTTGGTTCAAAATATGCGGATGTTGTCTTTGTGATCTGATTTTGCAATTCATCCAAGTTGTAACCAATCGCCAATTTAGCTGCAATCTTCGCAATCGGATAACCCGTTGCTTTCGATGCTAAAGCCGAAGAGCGTGATACACGTGGATTGATTTCGATGGCAATGATCTCTTCGTTTTCTGGGTTTACAGAGAACTGAACGTTACATCCACCTGCAAATGTACCAATAGAACGCATCATCAGAATAGCCTGATTACGCATATCTTGATAACATTTGTCTGACAATGTCATGCCTGGTGCAACAGTGATTGAGTCTCCAGTGTGGATACCCATTGGATCGAAGTTTTCAATGGTACAGATGATGATAACATTGTCGTTGGTATCACGAAGTAATTCCAACTCAAATTCTTTCCAGCCTAATACCGCTTGTTCTACCAAAACTTCGTGTGTTGGTGAAGCGTGTAAACCTCTATTTAAGGCCGCATCAAAATCTTCTTTTCTGTGAACAAATCCACCTCCTGTACCTGCAAGAGTATAAGATGGACGTATAACAAGCGGATAGCCAATTTCTTGTGCCGCTTCTTTACCTTCAAGGAATGAGTTTGCAATTTTGGATGTTGCAACGCCCACACCGATATCAACCATTAATTGACGGAATTCTTCACGGTTTTCAGTTTTTTCAATGGCAGCAACATCAACACCGATAACTTTTACATTGTATTTTTCCCAAAGACCTAGGTTAGAAGCTTCGATACATAAGTTCAAAGCAGTCTGGCCACCCATGGTAGGAAGTACAGCGTCAATGTTGTGTTTTTGCAAAATTTCTTCAATACTTTCGCATGTTAATGGAAGTAAGTAGACATTGTCTGCAACAACTTTGTCCGTCATGATTGTTGCAGGGTTTGAGTTGATGATGGATACTTCAATACCTTCTTCTTTCAATGAAAGGGATGCTTGAGATCCAGAATAATCAAATTCACAAGCTTGACCGATAACGATGGGACCTGATCCGATGATTAAAACCGACTTAATGGAAGTGTTTCTTGGCATTATATCTAGTTCAAAAAATTAAATTTCCTATTGTAAATCTGAGCAAAGACAATCAAAAGTAGCTCATGGGGAAGGGTCATTCCGACTGCTTTGTCGGAGTGCAAAGTTACATTTTAAATTTTGAAAATTAACTATTTATTTTAAGAATATTTCAGAAAAAATGTAGTTTTTTAGAAAAGTGGTCCTGAAAAAACAAAAACGAGTTGGAAAACATAAGCGATATGTTTTCCAACTCGTAGGCAATAATGGGGTTGATTTGTTTAATAAATGATGATTTCGTCCGTAAACAAGTAGCCTTTTTTTGGATTGCTGGCTTTGATTTTTATATAACGAGCCTGTTGGGCTTTGTCAAGTTTGAGTTCAAACCTTTTGAAAGTCAACTTGGATTCTTTATCGGATATGTCATTTTTGATTGTTCCTACGGATCTGAAGGTACGGCCATTATCCGAAAGTAGGACTTCCATTTCTCCTGGCATATAAACGCCCGGGCCAATCATCTGCATAAAATTCATGGCTACCAGGTGTATTTCTTCTCTTCGTTCCATATCGACAACAACATCAATCGGACTGGTGAATCCTTGCCATTGACCATCGTGATAGGAAAGACCGCCCATGATTCCGTTAGTTAAGGTAGAATCTTTTTGTGCTGGATATCCAGACCATGCTGTGTTGTACGTTACTTTTTTTCCGATAGCACGATGAATGTCAATATCAAAGGATAGGGTTGGACCTATTTTGATAGAATCTTGAAAATAAGCGGCATTGATATGACCTGTTGAGCTGAGTTCAAATGGTCCAGTATATGGCGTAGACAAGATCGTAGGCTCACTGCTATCAATAGTATATCGGATCTGATCCGTTTTTAGTTGCTCCGTTGTCAGCGTAATTTTATTGTTGTTTTTAGCGGCATTGTATGTTGCTGTATAAGCGACATTAAAGGAAGGACGATAATAATTGACGTTTAGATCTTGTAAAAGCTTATAATGTGATTGCAGTCTTCGCTGAAAGTCAGTCCAGCTTTTTCCATCTTTATTCGTCCAATTGACCTCCGCCAAAGCCAATGCCCGTGGGAAAACCATATATTCGAGGTGCTCGGTGGTAGGTACATATTCTGTCCATATATTCGCCTGTGCTCCGAGGATATGCTTCGCCTTATCTCCTTGTATGGCAGCTGGAATAGGATCATACGAATAAACCTTATCAAGTGTAAGGTAACCTCCGATGGCCTCAGGCTGTGTCCGAGGGTCTGTCTGATAAGAATCAAAATAAAGGTGTGAACCGGGAGTCATGATGACATCATGGCCTGCATTTGCGGCCTTTATGCCGCCATCTTCACCGCGCCAGCTCATGACGGTAGCTCCTTCGGTGAGCCCCCCTTGGAGGATTTCGTCCCAACCGATCAGCTTTCTACCCTTGGATTGCAGGTATAGATCCATTTGTTTGATAGCATAGCTCTGCAATTCGTCGACAGATTTTAATCCTTCTTTTTGCATGAGCGCCTGATCTTTTGGGCAGGTTTCCCAATGCTTTTTCTCAGCTTCATCACCGCCGATATGAATGTACTGGGAAGGGAATATCGTGAGGACTTCATCCAAAACATTTTTTAAAAATTCAAAGGTTTTTTCATTGCCGATACAGAATTCTCCCTGACCATAGGGCTTTCCGGAACAGGAGAGTTCTGGATATACGGCCAATACTTCTTCCGAATGCCCGGGCATTTCTATCTCAGGAATAACATTGATTCCTTTGCGGGCTGCATAGTCGACCAATTCGCGGGCTTCTTCCTGCGTATAGAATCCACCGCTGGCATTTGGCTTCCCTTTTTCTACATACTGACGACCATTGTTCCACCAATCTTTCCAGCCCGTATGTGTACGCCAGGCCGCCTTTTGTGTTAACTCGGGGTATTTCTTAATCTCCAGCCGCCATCCCGCTCCATCAGTTAAATGCCAATGAAAGTTGTTGAATTTATAGATGGCCATGATGTCGATATACTTTTTTACAAAAGATAGCGGCATAAAATGGCGCGATACATCCAGGTGTAAGCCACGGTAGGCAAATCGTGGCTCATCGACTATAGTCGCATAGGCTATTTTACTTGGATCAGCTTGTAGATAGCCCAATTGAACCAGTGTGTAAATCCCATTGATAACCTGGGGTACATTCCAGGCCCTGAGCAGCAGGCCTTTTTCATCGATTTGGATGGAATAGGCGTTCTTGCTAAGGTTATCTGCATCAACTGCTTTAATAATGCGAAAGCCTTCTTTTGGACCTTTTTTATTTTTCTTGAGTACTTCGACAGCTAGGCTTTTGATAGCTGGGTGTTCAGTAAGCAGTTGTGTCGCCTCCTGAAATTCATCTGAAACAATAACCTGAAGATGTGTAGAGATAGCGTATGTTCCCGTAGCCAATGTGATTTTCGAAGGTTTGGGTATAATGTCAAAGTTGGTTTGGGCATGTGCAGTAAAGATGGTTGCACCCCCAAGTAACAACATGGATAAAGATCGGCTCAGTCGCATAGTTTTGTTATTAGATTAATGATAATCAACACAAATATCCTAATTTTTGTTTCATAATTCTATTATTGGTGGCAATCGGTCATTTTTTATGATATAAAACCAACAAATTGACGGTTAGAAATTACATTTTTAATCCTTAACTTTGTTGTATGATTGAACTTCCAGTTATTCCGGCAACTCCTGCACAACGCAAGCCTGATTGGTTGCGTGTCAAATTGCCTGTTGGTAAAGAGTATAGACATGTCAGAAGTCTTGTAGACGAGCATAAATTACATACAATTTGTGAGAGTGGAAATTGCCCGAATATGGGCGAATGTTGGGGGGCTGGAACGGCAACCTTCATGATTTTGGGAAATATCTGTACGCGTTCTTGTTCATTTTGTGCGGTAGCAACCGGTCGTCCTTTGGCGGTTGATTTGGATGAACCCAATCGTGTCGCCAATTCTGTCAAGTTAATGCAGGTGAAACACTGTGTGATCACTTCGGTAGATCGTGATGACCTAAAAGATGGTGGCTCGATAATATGGGCGGAGACAATCAATGCAATCCGTAGAGAAAGCCCAGAAACAACCCTGGAAACACTTTTGCCAGATTTTAAAGGACAATGGGATAATTTGGACCGCGTGATCGCAGTACGTCCCGAAGTTGTTTCGCACAACCTCGAAACTGTCCGTCGTTTGACAAGAGAAGTTCGCGTTCAGGCTAAATACGATCGTTCACTCGAGTGCCTACGTCGCATTTCTGAAGCTGGACTCCGTACAAAATCTGGTATTATGCTTGGCTTAGGTGAAACTGAGGAAGATGTTATCGAGGCAATGCAAGATTTATATAACGTCGGGGTGCATATTTTGACATTAGGTCAATATTTACAGCCTACGAAAGCTCACCATCCTGTAATCGAATGGATTACACCTGCACAATTTGAGAAATATCAGAAAATTGGTTTAGAAATGGGATTCAAGTATGTGGAGTCTGGACCGTTGGTTCGTTCTTCTTATCATGCTGAGAAACATTTATTCGATATGCAATAGAAAACAGTTCTAAAGTTTTTTAACAAAGAATACTTTTCGCAAGATATAAAAAGAAGCCTGAGTGATTTTTTTGCTCAGGCTTCTTTTTTTTATAGCCCAACGCAATTGTTTCTTTCCGATGTGGTCTGATGCTTTAAAGGTTAAAAACTGTGCGGAGTAAAATTGTTCTTCCGCGAAGTTCAAATTCATTCTGGGAAATCATATTGGCCGTCATCAGATAAGTACGATAGTTTTTGATATTGGCCAAATTATTCATTTCCAATTCGAAATCCATTTTCCACTTGTTGACCTTGTAGCGCGTAAAAAAGTCTATGAAGGTATAACTTGCATTCTTCATGTTTGTTTGAAAGGTGGCAAGATTGCGCAGGTTTAGCCGCATAAAGCCGTTTTTGAAGGGGCTGGTCGGAAAACCTATATTATGCATCATTGTGGTGGTTTTATTTTGGATCGTATTGTCCAGACCCTGTTGTTTACTCCTGCTCCAATTGAATAGTCCTGAATAGGAAATGTTATAAGATTTAAAGACTTTAGCTTCTATACTGGGTTGAAATAGATAGCTCATACTTCGAATAGGGACTAGGGCATTGTTTAACAATTGATTGTATTTGAAGTGAGAAATGCTTGCTTTTAGTTTGAGGGTACTTGCCAGGGGGAAAATATATTTATCAAACCCGATCTGAGAAGACCAGCGCTCCTGAAGGTTATCCATATTGACCAAGATATTTTCGGTGATGTTATTTTTTATAACGGAAGATAATATCGTGTTGGAAAGCGATCTTGAATAGCTAATACCAGCATTTGCAAATAATACTTTTAGGGTACGGGCTAAGTTATAATTGAGATTAAATGTATGTTTTTTTGATTCATTTAGCGTTGCATTATTTTGGCTGAGCATTCTATAGTTCCGTAATACTGCACCACGGTATATATCTTCTATGTTGCCAATGTCCTGCGCAAATTGATAGTTAAATTGAAGATAGTCTTCTTGAGAAACCTGCCATCTCGCTTTTAAATTAGGATTGATCAGCACAGAATTTTTGGAAGTGGACAGCTGATGACTGACGTCTTCATAATGCGTAAATAAATAGGTGACCGGGATGTCGAGCTGGGTTTCAAACCGATTTGTTTTCCATGAATATTGAGGAGTAATAAATGCTTGGGACCTGCTCCAATGCAGATCATTACGGGTATTATCGCCCAATGTTCGAATATGTTGATCATTATCCGCTATTGCAAGGAGCGAGTTGAAGTGTTGGCGATCTGTATTGAAGCCAATTTGATAGTATTGCTTGATTCTGCCTTTATTGAAGCGATAACCTGTACTGATCTCCGTAAAAAAGGAAGGAACTTCAATTTGCTGGCGACTACTTTTATAGGGAATGCTATCGTTGAGTATTTCTGGAAAAACCCCAGGATAGATCTGTAAAGTCTGTGGTTTATTACCATAATTTAAAGACCAGTTGATTGCAATAATGTCATTGTTTTTAAGTTGGGGTATATAGCTGAACAAGTTGCTGAATCCCTTGATGTGGTGTTTTTGGAACTGCTCGATCTGGCCTGAAGAGTTTGCCAACAATGCTGTTATATCTTTTTTTTCATACTCAAATGACAAGGCATTACTCGCATATTTCTTTTCCGTATTGGTGGATGCCGAAAGTCTGGCTGCGCCGAGCCATCGCGCTGTTTTCAGGTGATTTTGCTCATTAAAATAGACGTCGCCATCATCGAGCAGGTATTGTGTGCTTGAGGTATTATTTTGCCTATCGTTGTCGTATAAAACCTGAATATTTGATTTTAGCTGCCAGTGATTCTTAAGGTTATATAGGTTATTGGTGTTTAGCGAACCTGTATTGTTGAAATAATAGTTGCTTTTAGGAATATTTGGACTGCCTGTTGTGCTCGTCGCCAGGAGATTGTTGATGGGCGAGCTGCCAAACTTGGCCAGTAAAGAGGACTGATTGGCGCCGATGATATCTCCGGAAAGATCATTGCCGGTATTATTACCGCTGAGGACATTCAACATCTTAACTTTTTTGTTGAATAGGATTGAGTTCAATTCAGGATCATAGAGATTGGGCGTGCCGACGCCAATTTTGGCCTGCCCAGTGAGTTTTAGCTTTGCTTCCTCTTTGATAACGAGATTTATGGCGACGTCGTCTGTAAACCTTTTATTTTTAAGGACTTTATAATGTTCGTGATTGTCGAGTACCTGAATGTCCTTTACCATTTTATGCGGGATTGTCCGTGTACCTACACCATAGCGATTTTCCAATAGATCGTCACCGTCAATGTAAAGTTTAGAAACGGTTTTGTCCTGGTATTTAATAAGACCCGATTCAGTAACTTCCATACCCGGAAGACGTTTGATTACGTCGCCTATATTTCGATCCTCTTCTTTGGCAAAAGATCCGACGTCGTAAGAGATTGTATCATTTGAACGGCTTACTTTAGGTTTGCTCTTTACAATGACATCTTGTAGTAGATTGGTTTTTGGTACGAGGGCGATCCGAAGATTGGATGTCTGCGTGCCAAGTTTGAGCTCAAATTTTTCGTAAGTAAGGTGATTGATCTGCAGGTAGAGGCTTGCATAGTCCTTTGTTAATGTAATTGTAAAACGCCCTTCTTTATCTGTCGGTTTGAAAGCGATGATTTTGTTGTCTGAAAGGATGTTGACACTGGCAAAGGGTACGGGATGCTGCATCTTATCCACTTGGACCGTTCCACTAATCGTTTGCTGGGCAAAGGTCATTTGCCCAAGCAAAACGACTATAAATAAACATAAAAATACTTTCATTAAGGCGTCAGCTCTATCGGATTGTTGGTAACTTTTGAAGGTTTGTATTTATCGTCTCTTGAAATATTGAAACTCTTTATTTTTGACGGATCCAAAGCACCAGCAGGGGAGCCTCCTCCGGAGCCGGAACTGGATCTCACTGCAACCATATTTCCCGATGAACCTACACTGATGGTTCTGTTTTTTCCCGATTGGGCTTGCATATAAGCTTGTGGATTGGCCTTAAAGGCTTCCTGAACTTTTTTCACCTCTTCTGCAGTACTTACGATGGCGTTTTGCGGCAGGGCCACCGATGTTTTGCCATCCTCAATTTTGTCGAATCCGGCGTAAGCAAAAATCACTTCATTTTTTGTGTCACGGGCATCCAGAATTAGGCCAGGAAGGCCATGAAGTTTCCACGGACCATAGGAAAACGGCAGTTCGGTTGTAAACCAGGCGATATAGGTTCGGCCTTTGAATGTTGTTTTTGCGTTCTGGCAATTGTAGCCACCAATTTCTTTGCGGTCACCCAGTATTTCCCAATCTTGAATAGGGTAAACCTGTGGAATGGCAAAATTGTCACTGGCAACGCTGACCACTTCGGTCATTTTGTTTTGATTGGCGTCTAATAAATAGGAGGAGCTCGATGGTGTCGAACGAGTAGTAATGTTTAGTGTACCGTCGAAACTGGGGCCCTCCATTTGTTTTTTGACCTCATCTTGCATGCGCTTGGATGAATATGATGTGTAGTAGCTCGCCTGTTGATTCAGGTAAACGACTGTTTCATCGCGTATAAATTGATCCCGTTGGGTACTGTCATTTACATGCTTGAATTCGTAATGTACTTTAGCGATTGCTGGAGTACGCTCTTGTGCAAATAACAGCTGTGTCGCTAAGGATAATAGGAGTGGTAATGAATATTTCATAAATGTATGTTTATATCGTAAATATACGAAATATTCGTAATCATGAAAATTTATTCAAACTTTTCCTTGTAATCCTCCCTAGAGGAGGTTGCTGCAGGTGAAGAAATGTTTGATTTGTTAGCGATTTTTTTGTTAACTATGTTGTATTGTTAGCGATATAAGTTTAGTAGACATGTTTAGGCATATGAGCTATTGTTATCTTTTAAACACAGTCTCACCTGCAATTACTGTCCGTTCTGTTTTTACATTTCGCAGTTGCTCATTCGGGATTTTCAAGATATCCTTTTCGAGGATAACAAAATCGGCATCTTTTCCTACTTCGATACTTCCTCTTTTTTTCTCCTGAAAACAGGAGTATGCCGCCCAGATTGTCATTCCTTTCAAAGCGTCTTCACGGCTTATCGCGTCTTGCATCTGAAATCCGTGGCTAGGATACCCTTTTTTGTCGACACGGGCTACTGCCGCGTGGAAACCATATAAGGGATTGAAATGTTCGACCGGAAAATCACTCCCCAATGCGAGTTTTCCATATTCTTTCAACAGATGCTTATAAGCGTAAGCGCCTTTCATACGTTCTTCACCGAGTCGATCTTTGGCCCAGTACATATCGGAGGTTGCATGTGTGGGTTGTACAGATGGTATGATTTGATACTTTCGAAACTTATCAAAATCTGCAGGCGATATAATTTGGGCGTGCTCGATTCGCCATCTACGATCGCCATTATTATGGAGGTATTTGCCATAAATATCCAATATAATACGATTGGCCGAATCGCCTATCGCATGGGTATTTGCCTGAAACTTACTTTCGGCAATCTGTTTGATCATTGCTTCGTATTCTTGAGGGCTATGGAGGAGAAAGCCGTGGGTGGGTGCATCATGGTAATGCGCAAGGAGGCATGCACCACGGGATCCCAATGCGCCATCGGCGAGCAGTTTAAATCCTTTGATCTCGAAACGGTCTGTTTCATAGAAACCCTGATCGATAAATGACTTTATATTTTGGGGATTGCCTAGGATCATGGCATAATCTCTAATTTTCAACTGCCCTTCCCGATAGTATTTCTTTAGCAGATCGAGTCTTTCTTTTGATAAACCTGCGTCTACAATGGAGGTAAGGCCAACGGAAAGGAGAGAGTCTTGCGTCCGCTTGAGCATTCTTAAATATTCTTTTTCACTCGGAACCGGAATTTTCTTATTGACAAGATCCATTGCATTGTCGATCAAGAGACCATTGGGAGTATCATTAGTCCCGCCGACCACACCGCCGCGAATGATGGGGATACTCATTAATTTTGCCCATTCGAGCGCTTTGGAGTTCGCAACCGCCGCATGATAATCTACACGCATGAGGTAGACGGGGATATCCGGGAAAGCTGTGTCGAGTAGATCCTTGGTTGGGAAAGTTTTATCTTTCCAGCGATTTTGGTCCCAGCCACCACCGATCAGCCAAGTTTTGTGCGGATTTTTTTGTTGGTAGTTTTTGACACGTTGAATAACCTCCTCGAAAGAATCGGCGCCGTTTAGATCGACTTGATCCATTAGTTCGGCTTCGTCAAATAAATGCGCATGGGCATCGTAGAATCCCGGATAAATGGCCTTCCCCTGTGCGTCAATTTTTTCTACTGCTTTGTACTTTCGCTGTATTTCTTCATCGGAACCGATGGCAATAAACTTACCATCTTTGACTGCAAAAGCATGTGCTGTACTAAAAGCCGAATCTACAGTATATACTTGCGCATGATAAACAATAAGGTCCACTTTCGTTTGCGGTGAACATGATATGATCGTCAAGCAGAATAAAAAAATGATTATTGGGAAGGTTTTCATAACCTAAAAATAGGAAAAAGCTTTTAATAAACTAAAACTAGACTTGGGGCTAGGTCTGCTGGATATGCGGACTTGAGGTTTTGGCTGATCGAATTGCTTTACGTGAAGCGCCTATGCTGGGTTGCCGCATATTGTTCGGACAGGGGACCATCAGTAAAGTTATGAAAGGGGACGTGCAGGAAAAGTAAGGAAAATACGAATTATCCAATAGACAAAAAAGGCTATCAAAATAACTTGGACAGCCTTTTTAATTCAAAAATCAAAATACGTGATTAACAGTACTCGTCAAATGCTGCAACTAAATTGTCAGCAATCATTTGTGCCGGGCGACCTTCAATCATATGTCTTTCAATCATGTGTACCAATTTCCCGTCTTTAAATAAAGCCATTGCTGGTGAAGATGGAGGGTAAGGCAACATGTAGTTACGTGCAGTGTTTACTGCATCAGTTTCCATACCTGCGAAAACAGTCACCAATTTGGCTGGGTGTTTTTCGTTTTTTACAGCAGCTTTTGCAGCTGGACGTGCATTTGCAGCAGCGCAACCACAAACAGAGTTTACAACCACAAAAACAGTTCCTTCTGATGCGATAGCCTGATCAACTGCTTCAGGTGTTTTTAATTCTTCGAATCCCGCATCAACTAACTCTTGACGCATTGGAGTTACTAAATATTCTGGATACATTATTTCTTAAGTAAAATGTTAATATTCTATTTTAATTGTGTCTATAAAGCTTTCTGTCGCCGGGCAAGTATACTTACTCCGCATAAACAATAAGCTATATTTTATTCCTACAAATATAGCTGTAAAAGGCTGCTTCGTCAAGACACTTGTCTCAAATCAATGTCAGAAAATCTTTTACAGTATGAAGTCCATTTTCAAGACGTTGGTCGCCGAGCCCCGAAATAAGATGATAATTCGCACTAATGGCGTTCAATTCGCTTTTCCAGATCTCCATGAAATGTTCACGCTGTTCGGGAAAATCCCGTAGTGGGTCATCCTGCCAGGGTAGATCGATATCCATCAGCAGATAAAGGTCATAAACATGTTGTTGAATTTTATCGGTGACTTCCTGTGGAGTATGACCGAAAAGATGATCTGACCAAATTTTGACCGTAAGGAAGGTGGTGTCACAGATGAGGAGCTGTCCTTGTGCTAAAGGGACCAGCGCTTCCTCCAAAGCGACCTGTCCATAAAACATATTGATTTCGTCCTGTAAGGTATATTTATTGTTGAGGCTTTGGCAATAATAACGTGAATATTCGGGCACGCATACCGTCTGAAATTCCTTCGCAAGAAATTGTGCCATCGTTGATTTTCCGGTGGACTCGGGGCCAACAACGGCAATTTTTATGAAATCTTTTCCCACATCGATCGTTTTGATAGGCAATATTACGCAAAATTTTTATAGGTTTTCTGCCAATCGCGATAGCCATTCCAAGCAATGAGTGTGAAAACAAGGTAGAGTACTGCGGTCAGCATAAGGTCTTTGTGTATATAGAGCGGGATATAACAAATATCCACAAATACCCATAAGAGCCAGTTTTGAAGCACTTTGCGTGTCATCAGAAATTGAGCAACAAAACTTACGGACGTGCAGAAAGCGTCAATATAAGGAACATCGGAATTTGTCTTGCTATCGAGGAGATAACCGATTGACAGTGTCAGGACGAGGATTGCCAGGAGGCAAAGGAGCAACTGCCCCTTGCTGGCTTTGACGATGGGTTTCTTTTTTTCCTCTTTTCGTTTTATCCAATAATACCAGCCATAAACAGCAGTAGACAGAAAGTAGAATTGCAGTACAGTATCTCCGTATAGTTTGGCATCATAAAACAGAATAGCATAGGACGCCACGCTGATGATACTAATCGGCCAGTTCCATATATTTTGCTTAGCGGCCAAATAGACGCAAAGAAAGCCTGTCAGGGTACCTAACCATTCGAGCCAAGAGGTCTGGGCAAATTGACGTGCAATCTGCTGAAAAAATTCATGCATGTGGTGTATTAAAAATTACACCCTAAATATACAAAGTCTGCCTTATAGTCAATTATTGAACCTGTTTATTAGCGCAATTGGTACTGGCAAAAGACTCGGGCTTGGCCTTAAAAACAAATCCCATACCCATAATATAGCCCATGGCTTCTTTCAGGGCAACATTTGACTGGAAATTTGGATTGGTGTTGATGTCGGCGTGGACTTCGAGGTCTACTTTGTGTTTTTCGAGGAGGGGGCAGAGTTGATAGGCTATATCGATGGATTTTTGGACTTCGAGTAGCATCCTTTCTTTAATGCTCATTCGGTGGTGCCTTTTGTCCCGTTGGATAAACATAAATCCACCTTTATGTTCCCGGAGAAAGACGATGACTGTTGCGAAGTCGATGATGCCTCTCTTGACTTGGGAATCGGTGCCGATATAAACCTTGAGCTTATTCCCTAGGGCATCTTCTCGTTTAATGACTTCTTCAACAGCATCGAAAATCGTGGAGCGAATGGATTCGCCATTGTATTTTTGCCATCTCATAGCGATATAAATTAGATATAAAAAAATTAAACTTCATCATTGACATAAATTTACTGAATTTCAATGAGCTAAGTGTTAATTTAGTTTTAAATAATTTATCCACATTAATGGTGTTTTACACCATAGGCCAGGTCTCCGGCATCACCGAGCCCAGGTACAATATAGGCTTTTGAGGTCAGTTCGTGGTCGACGTCACCAACCCAGATATGCGCCGTGGGTACAAAAGCCTGAACGTGGTTTAGTCCTTCTTCGGATGCAATGGCCGCAACAATGTGTAATTCTTTGATATCATATTCGGCCAGTAGATCCTTACAGCATAAAACAAGGCTCTTTCCTGTGGCCAGCATGGGGTCTACAATGATTACTGTACGGTTGTCTAAGTTTGGTGTATTGACATATTCCTTATGAATTTCAAACTCACCGCTCTTTTTTGTATGCCGATAGGCCGCAATGAAGGTGTTGTCGGCCTGATCAAATACGTTTAAAAGTCCCTGATGAAAGGGAAGGCCCGCTCTCAGAATTGTTGCGAGCACGGGTTGTTCCATCAAGAGATGGGTTTTGGCCACACCTAACGGAGTTTCAACTTCAACAGGTTTGTAGGCCATCGTCTTGCTGATTTCATAAGCGAAAATTTCACCTAATCGTTCCAGATTCCGACGAAAGCGCATGCGATCCTGTTGAATGCTGATATCTCTCAGCTCGGCAATAAAATGATTTGCAATGCTATTTTGGGTAGATAGAATAGTGACCATGGCGTGTGTGCTAGTTCAATTAAACTAAAGATAATAAATAATCAATTGAAAGTAATAACATCTATGGTATTATTATAGTTTGCGCTAAAATGGTAAAATTTTTAGTAAATTTGTGTAAGACCGTAGGAGGATATGGCCTGGACCACAGGTCGAAAAATCCTCTTTTTTGCAGATTGAAACCATCGGATCACAAAAGCTGTTTTTGAGCCTACGGCTCAAGCAATTCGTGGTGCAATGTTTGCTGGAAAAGGCCTGAATAGTTTTCTTTAAGAAATAGGAAGTATATGAAATTTGAATTGACATCGGAGTACAAACCCACAGGCGATCAGCCAGAAGCAATTAAGCAGTTGGTTGCAGGTGTAGAGCAGGCAGAGCAATACCAGACGCTTTTGGGGGTAACGGGATCGGGTAAGACCTTTACTGTTGCCAATGTGATTCAGGAAACACAAAAGCCAACATTGATTTTAAGCCACAATAAAACATTGGCGGCTCAGTTGTACGGTGAATTCAAGCAGTTCTTTCCCAATAATTCGGTCAACTATTTTGTATCTTATTATGATTATTATCAACCCGAAGCTTTTATTGCTTCGACGAATACCTACATCGAGAAGGATTTAGCGATTAACGAAGAAATCGAGAAGTTGCGTTTGGCAACCACGTCGTCATTGATGTCGGGGCGGCGTGATATCGTAGTCGTTTCTTCGGTATCCTGTATCTACGGTATGGGAAATCCGGAGGATTTCTCCCGGTCTATTTTTCGTTTTGGTGTCGGTATGACTGTCACAAGAAATGCTTTCCTGCATAAATTGGTGGAGATCTTATATTCACGTACCACCACAGAGTTTAAACGGGGTACTTTTCGTGTTAAAGGTGATACGGTGGATATCTATCCCGCCTATTTGGATTTTGCAATTCGCGTTTCCTTTTTTGGTGATGAAATTGATGAACTGAGTGAAATCGACCCTGTTTCAGGAAAAACGCTCAACAAGATGGAAGATCTTGCTCTTTTTCCGGCGAATCTCTTCGTCACACCGAAGGAAAAATTCAAAGAATCGATCTGGGCTATTCAAGATGAATTGATGCAACGGAAAACGCAACTGGAAGAGGAAGGCTTAATGCTTGAAGCGAAGCGTTTGGAAGAGCGGGTCAATTATGATTTGGAAATGATGCGTGAACTGGGCTATTGCTCGGGAATTGAAAATTATTCCCGCTTTTTCGATGGTAGACAACCGGGGATGCGTCCGTTCTGTTTGCTGGATTATTTTCCGGAGGATTACCTGTTGGTCATCGATGAAAGCCACGTGACCTTACCGCAATTGCGTGCGATGTATGGCGGAGATCGATCGCGAAAAGTTTCCTTGGTGGAACATGGATTTAGGTTACCCGCTGCAATGGATAATAGGCCACTGAACTTTCCGGAGTTTGAATCCCTGACGAATCAGACAATCTATGTATCGGCGACTCCGGGCGATTACGAACTGCAGCAGACCGAAGGTGTTGTCGTTGAGCAGGTCATTCGTCCAACAGGACTTCTGGATCCGATTATTGAAGTGCGGCCAGCGATCAATCAGGTGGATGACTTATTGGAGGAAGTGGATAAGACCATCAAAGAAGGAGGACGTATTTTGGCTACTACATTGACCAAACGCATGGCCGAAGAACTTTCCAAATATATGACCAAGCTGAACTTAAAAGTCCGTTATATACACTCCGAAATTAAAACCTTGGAGCGGGTGGAAATCTTACGGGGTCTTCGCTTGGGTGAATTTGATATCCTGGTCGGGGTGAACTTACTCCGTGAGGGGCTTGATTTACCTGAGGTCACGCTTGTTGCTATTCTCGATGCAGATAAGGAAGGCTTTCTGCGTTCCGAACGATCGCTTATCCAGACGATTGGTCGTGCCGCCAGAAATGATAAGGGAAAAGTAATCATGTATGCGGATAAAATGACCGATAGCATGCGTGTTACGATAGACGAGACCAATCGTCGTCGAGACAAGCAGATGAAATATAACTTGGAACATGGCATTACACCGCGTACAGTCGGCAAAACAAGAGAGGAGATCTTAGAGCAGACTTCTGTTGCTGATTTCTCGGGTATTGAACCTAAAATTTATGTTGAACCTGATCCGTCGCAGGCCATTGCAGCTGATCCAGTGATGCAGTATCTCAGTGAGAAGGATCTGAAGAAAGCGATCGATAACGTACGGAAGAAAATGGATAAAGCAGCAAAAGAAATGGACTTCTTGGAAGCAGCGAAATACCGTGATGAAATGTTCTCCTTGGAGAAGCTCTATGAAGAGCGATTCCCATGGTAAAGGAAGGCGGTTTGTTAATATGTATTAATTATTGTTAATCAATATTAAGATTTGTTAAACAACGCTAAATAGCGTTTAAATTAAGATTCCGCCGTGCATATTTGTGGCAATTGTAAATAAATTGACCACATATGAAACATTTAATCTGCAGTATAATACTGTTTTCTGTGTTTTCCACAGCATGCTGCCAAAGTAAAATTTCCTACGGTATAAACGCAGGGTACACAAATGCCGGATCATTGGTATCCAATAAACGAACGCACAGTTATAGCTTCCGAAGCATTTCGGGTGTTACAGCAGGGCTTTTTCTTGAAATATCGCTCGTTGGTGGACTCTCTATTCAGCCTGAAGTAAACTTTACCCAAAATGGTATGGAGGCAAAGCATGCTCTTGAAAATAACTGGACAACATACCGAAGAAATGCGATCGATCTTCCTTTAAACATAGCTTATAATATTACGGTTGGAGAAGGTCGGATTTATCTTGCTGCTAGTCCCTATTATGGTATACAGATGTCTGTGAATAATAATGATGGAAAATTTTACGATGCAACGACCAATCCTTCAGACTATGGTTTGGGTTTTAACTTAGGTTACAAATGGAATGGGGGCTATGGTTTCTTCATTGGCTCTAATTATGGGATGAAGGATATGAGCGTCAATGAAAATGTAAAACTCTATAACCGTACGTTCAATGTTGGCTTACGATTTGACCTCCATTAGATACTGAAAAAATAGCAACTAATATAACTTTAACGGGAAGCAGCACTCCATCAATTATATCGCCTCAGAAAGAACCTGTTTTTTTTAAATCGTTATCATCGGATTTGCTGCTTTTTTGTAAGCTCAAGTTTTATGTTTTCATCTTCAGGTCATTTGTACTGATCTCTGAGATCTGTATTGACCTCTGGGATCTATTCTAATTCTTTTCCTTTCTTTCACATCGGATGTCTCCTGATCCATTGGAATCGACCTTATTTCATGAGTTTTTCAATTGAATTATATTGTTCAATTGTTAACATATTTTGCGTAAATCAAATTCTTCTCAGTAAATTAGTGCTCAAATCTAAACTAAAACATACTAAAAAATGAAAAAGCCAATTCTCGTTGTCAAATTTGGATCGGCTTCTATTACCACGAAAGAGGGAGAAGTTGATGAACGTATTGTTTTGGAGATCGCTAGGCAGATTGCTTCCTTACAAAAGAAATACAATATTGTCTTGGTCTCTTCAGGTGCTGTTGCTGCCGGTAAACGTTTTCTGCCCAGTTATACGGGGACGTTATCCGAACGAAAGGCCGCTGCTGCAATTGGGAACCCCATATTGATTAATACTTATTCAACTTATTTCCGACCGTTTAAAATTTCATTGGCGCAAAGTTTATGCGAGCGACATCATTTTTCCAATCGGGATCAATTTCTACAATTAAAAAATACCTACGAGGAATTGTGGCGGAACAATGTTATTCCAATCGCAAATGAAAATGATGTGGTGAGTAATAAAGAACTGAAGTTTTCAGATAATGATGAGCTGGCAACCTTGATTGCTGTTGGTTTTGGGGCCGAAAAGTTATTGTTTAGCACTTCCGTCCCCGGTGTGTTGGATGCAAACAACAAGATTATACCGCAAATTGAAACCATCGATCGGGATATCTTAGGTTTGGCAAGGAAGGACAAATCTTCAGTGGGATTGGGGGGAATGACTTCGAAATTGAACTTTGCCCGATTGGCCAATCAGATGGGGATCGCTGTTGTCATTTTTAGTATGCAAACCGAAGAGGCGATCCAAAAAGCGGTTAAGCACGAGACTGGCACATTGTGTCTGGCTCAAAGTAAGAAGATCTCTTCCCGCAAGAAATGGCTTGCGAGTGGAAGTTTGATAAAAGGGGAATTGATGGTTGACCGTGGAGCGGAGGAAGCATTATTGAAGCACAAAAGTTTACTAGCCGTGGGGGTAACCCGTATCGTTGAACATTTTGAAAAAGGAGAAGTGTTAAATATCGTCAATCTAGAAGGCTTAACCGTTGCCGTTGCCCGGGCGAAGATGGATTCATCTGCTTTGTCCCAAACCAGTAAAAAAAATGTAGAAATTGCACATGCAAATGATATCGTATTGTTATGAGTGAATCCATCGTAAAACAACTTCAGGCGGCGGCCAAAGCAAAACAAATTTTGCAACAACTGGCTCCTGATACCAAAATAGCTATTTTAAATGCCATCGCAGATGGTCTTGTCACACATACTGCGGATATATTACAAGCCAATAAGATTGATTTGGATCGTATGTCTGATGACGACCCCAAAAAGGATCGTCTTTTGCTCAATAGCGATCGTCTAAAAGGTTTGGCAGACAGTGTTAAGCAGATCGCTCAGTTAGCGGATCCAACAGATCAGCTATTACTAAAAAAGATATTGCCGAATGGATTGGAGATCGAGAAAATTACGGTGCCGCTTGGTGTCGTTGGGGTAATCTATGAATCGCGACCCAATGTGACGATAGATGTTGCTGCACTATGTATTCAATCGGGTAACGTTTGTTTATTGCGTGGTGGTTCTGATGCATTATACACCAACGAAGCGCTGTTGAAAGTGATCCATAATATTTTGGAACTGCATGGTATTGCAACAACTATTGTGCAACTGTTGCCTGTTGAGAGGAAGCATGTTTCGGAATTATTGGAGGCTACCGAATATGTTGATATTATCATACCACGTGGCTCACAGTCGTTGATTGATTATGTCAGGGAGCACGCTAAGGTGCCTGTCATTGAAACAGGAGCGGGAGTATGCCATACTTATGTGGACCGTACAGCAGATTTGGATATGGCAGCTAAAATTGTTGCTAATGCTAAAATTTCCAGGCCATCGGTGTGTAATTCTTTAGATACTGTTTTGGTCGATCGCGCTATTGCTCCCGAGTTTCTACGGAAATTGAAAACTTATTTTGAAGATGCTCAGGTGGAAGTTTTCGCGGATTCTACGGCTTATGAGGTACTGCAGGGTGAAAGTTTTTCAAATTTAAAGCACGCAGAAGAAGAGGATTTTGGAAGAGAATTTTTAGATTTGAAGTGTTCAATAAAGACGGTTGGGAGTTTAGATGAAGCGTTGGAGCATATTGCAAAATATTCCTCTAAACATTCGGAATGTATTGTTTCCTCTAACGAACTTCATATTGAACAATTTTTAAATACAGTGGATGCAGCTGCGGTGTATGCCAATGCGTCAACACGATTTACGGATGGTGGTGAGTTTGGCTTGGGGGCAGAAATCGGTATCTCTACCCAAAAGTTACATGCCCGCGGACCATTTGCATTGGAAAAATTGGTAACAGAGAAATGGATTGTCCGTGGAAATGGACAGATCAGATAAGCATAGATCATGGGATTAAGTTTTAAAAAAGATGTATTGATGAATTGGATCGAAGAAATTGGTAAATTTCTTCGCATTTGGACAGATGGCCATGATGCCTTTACGGAGCCTACTGATCCAACAGTGTTTGAAGATTCTTATGAGAAATTCTTCGAAAAGAGTAGAGCCTATTTTTTAAATCTTTCCGAAAGCGAGCTTTCGGCATACCTCAAAACAGATCTTCAAATACAGCAACTACATCCATTGGCTTTAACCTTGTTGTTTGATGGTTTGAATGCTACAGATGGCAATCAGGAGAACCTACTTCGCAAAGCAAAGTTTATTTTGAATCTGGCGATGGCCGAAACGGCAAGCTTTGCCTTTCAGGATTATCAATATCTTGCCATGATCGACAACAAGTTGAAGAGCCTTTAAATTTAAAAAGCTGTCAGTCATGCAATGCCACAAAAAAGTTAGACACTTTTTGGGTTCATAGCATGACTGACAGCTTAGCGCAGAATCTCGCGGGCGATCACCAGACGTTGGATTTCAGAGGTCCCCTCGTAGATTTGTGTGATTTTTGCGTCGCGCATTAACCTTTCGACGTGATATTCTTTTACGTAACCATAGCCACCGTGGATCTGTACAGCTTCTACGGTGTGTTTCATGGCGACTTCCGATGCATGTAGTTTGGCCATGGCAGCTTCTTTACCGTAAGGAAGTCCCTGGTCTTTCGTCCAGGCAGCTTTATACGTCAAAAGTCGAGCTGCCTCGATATCGACTTCCATATCGGCCAATTTAAACTGTATGGCCTGATGGTCCGAAATTGGTTTTCCAAAGGTCTTTCGCTCTTTTGAGTAAGCCAAAGCGAGATCATAAGCACCGGCAGCAATTCCTAAGGCCTGTGCTGCAATGCCGATACGACCGCCATCGAGTGTTTTCATGGCAAATTTAAACCCGAAGCCATCTTCTCCGATGCGGTTTTCCTTAGGAACCTGAACATCGGAAAATAGGAGTGAATGGGTATCAGAACTGCGGATACCCAATTTGTTTTCTTTAGGACCAATAGTAAATCCCGTCAGCCCTTTTTCAACGATCAATACATTGATTCCTTTGTGGCCTTTTTCAGGATGTGTCTGTGCAACGACAAGGTAGATATCGGCATGGCCACCGTTGGTGATCCAATTTTTTGTGCCATTTAGTAGATAGTGATCTCCTTTATCTTCGGCGGTTGTGTGTTGCGAGGAGGCGTCCGAACCGGCTTCAGGTTCTGATAACGCAAAAGCGCCAAGTTTCTCGCCCTTCGCTAAAGGAACTAGGTACTTTTGTTTTTGCTCCTCTGTACCAAAAGCATTGAGTCCATATAATACCAGGGAATTGTGGGCGGATACAATAACGGCCGCAGAGGCATCAATTTTGGCAATTTCTTCGAGAACAAGAACATAGGCCAAGGTATCCATGCCAGCTCCACCATAAGCTTCGGGGGTCATGATACCCATAAATCCTAATTCGGCCATCTGCTTGACAAAATCTGTTGGAAATTTTGCGGCTTCATCGCGCTCGATTGCCCCAGCCTTTAGCTCCTGGGCGAATTCCCGCGCTGCGTCGCGGATCATTTTATGTTCTTCGCTTAATTCAAAATTCATGGCATTTCAGTTTTTTTGGTTCATCAGTTACCAAGCCGATAACTTATATATCTAATAAGGTTTGCTGTCAAAAAGTTTTCTCCCAACTCACAATCATTTTATGAGATTGGTGTATCACCATACTCAAATATACAAAATATATATTATGCAAGCATAGTAATTAGGCAAATTACTTTTTATACTACTTTAGTTAATCATAATAAACTTTTTGGTGAATAATGGGCTGGATAGGGCATCTAGTCTCGTTTAATCTGGAGACGTATTTGCAGAGGGAAGTCAACCTCTCCATGGGATAAACATAAAGGATCATGTTGATTTTCCATTTTGTTTATAGGTGTAAAATCCTTACTTTCAATTGGATTAAGTTTAGTTTTTTCATCTTAATTTAAAAAATTGAAGAATTACTTGTTTGCTAAATTTAATCTACTATATTTGTAGACTATATGATTTAAACACATTTAAAAAATAAGATTATGAGTTTAAGATTAGGGGATGAAGCGCCAAATTTTAAAGCGCAAACAACCATTGGTGAAATAGACTTTCACGATTATATCAAAGATAGCTGGGTCGTTTTCTTTTCGCACCCATCAGATTATACGCCGGTATGTACAACAGAGTTGGGCCGTACTGCAAAATTGAAATCTGAATTTGACAAGAGAGGTGTGAAGGCCATTGCGCTAAGCGTCGATAATGTAAACGATCACTTGAATTGGATTAAGGATATCAATGAAACGCAAAATACCGAAGTGAATTTCCCGGTTATCGCTGATGAAGATCATCATGTATCCGAATTGTACGATATGATCCATCCAAATGCTTCCGCAACAGTGACCGTACGTTCCGTATTTATTATTGGCCCTGACAAAAAGATCAAATTGACGTTGACTTATCCAGCATCAACAGGTCGTAATTTTGATGAAATCTTACGAGTCATTGATTCTTTACAGTTAACAGCCGATTATCAAGTGGCTACACCTGCTGACTGGAAGCATGGTGAAGATGTTATTGTTGTTCCAGCGATAAAGACAGAAGATATTCCTGCTAAATTTCCAAAAGGGTTTAAGGAGATCAAACCGTATTTGAGAACGACGCCACAACCTAATCTGTAAGGATTAGGCTTGTATTAAGGGACAAAAAAAGGCAACGTTGGGAAAACGTTGCCTTTTTTTTTAAGTTATAAATGCGTCCTAATAGACTTTAACCATGTAGATATAGTCTTGCATTTTCTTGATTTGTTCTGTTCTTGGTAAACCTGCCAAGCTATTCTTTTTGTTGATCTTAAGACCAGTAACCAGTGAATCACTTGGGATGTCCGCTAAAGCATTCAAGATTGATTTCGTTTTGATTGCAAAGGCAGCACCATCGATGCCACGTTGTTTTCCGGAAATAATACCAATCACATTACCTCTGCTATCCAATACCGGACCGCCACTGTTACCTGGATTGACAGGCACGGAGATCTGATAAGCGATGGTATCGCCGGCATAACCTGTTGATGAGCTTAGGTATCCCTGACCATATACTGCTTCGTCACGAGGAAAGCCGATCGTATAAATATCTTCGCCAAGATCTGAAGTCGATGTTTTGAATGTATAAGGTAAGCTTTTAGCTTTCTTAAAGGTCTTATCTGCAATGTATAAAATAGCCAAGTCTTTGCTTGGATCGGTATGTACGATTTGTGCTTTATACGATTCGCCCTTACTATTTTGTAAATAGATCGAATCAGCCCCACTGATGACATGGTAGTTGGTGACGACATAGCCATCTGTTGTCAACATAAATCCTGTTGCGCCAAACTGGCTTTCGGTACCTTTTACTGATTTTTTGTCATTGATATCCCTGATTGCAGCGTTGTGTGCGTTGACGTTCTTTTTGACATTGTTCATGTCTCTACGTAGCGCACTGTAATCGGAAGATGCTTTCTCGAGGTTGCTGTAATAACCGCTCAGCCATAATGTGCCAAATACTGCAAATACCGCTACCACTGCAGCCACCAAAGAACTTGCTTTGATGCGTTCCCAAAGTGAAATTACCGTTGATTGTTTTATAGGAACGACCTTTGCGGGTTTGTTTTGGGTTTTATGGTATTCTTTTGCTGATTGCGCTAATGCATTTTTGAAATCCAGCCGTTGACTAGTTTCTTTCATATTGGCAACAAATTCCCGGTGTTGTTGTAATTGGGCAGCATAGGAGGGCTGATCAGCACAAAAAGATTCAAATGCAGCATTTTCTTCGGCCGATAATTCGCCGCGAAGATACTGGTCTGCTAATTCGAAAAATTCTTTTTGATTCATTGTTCCCATGGTGTTACACTAGTTTTAATCTGTTGAAAAAAATATTTTTTTCAGCCGTTGTAGGCATTTATACTTCTGAGTCTTGGCATTATCTGTATTGGTATAACCAAATTTTTCACAGATGTCCTGCATCGAATGGTTTAAGATGTAGAAATCATGTAAGATTGTCTTACAAGGTTCTCCCATTTTCTCTAAGGCAAGCTCCATTTGATCGAACTTTTTTTCAAGTTCTTGATGCTGTTGAAGATCTTCTTCCTCAAATAAGGAATCTTCATAACCGCGAATGTCACTATTGCCAAAACCAGCACGATTGAGTTGCTTAAGCCAAAGCCTTCTGCAAATCGAGTAAAGATATGTTTTTAGTTTGCTGCTGAGCTCAAAGTTCCCTTTGGAAACTTTATCGTAGAGCACAATGACAGCTTCTTGAAAAATATCTTTCGCTTCGTCCTCACTTCCATTGTTTTGCAAGATCATATGGCTTATAGACGGATAGTACCGCTTATAGATAGCATCTATCGCCAAGCTGTTGCCGTCTTTGATGCCTTCAATGATTTGCTCATCATTTTCTAGCAGGACTGATTTACTGAATTTACTCACCTATTAATACCTTAATGCTTAAATTGTAACCCTTTGAAAAATAAAATTCTTCGAAATATTTTCAAACGTAAACTTTTATTTGTTTAAAGCGAAATCTATCCCCAAAAATAAGGCTTATTCCTTGAAACCGAAAGCATTTGTTTTTTATTGAAATCAGCTGCTTTTGGGAGGAAATAGTGATTTTTCGCCGCCTCTATTTTTTATGTTTTTGCTTTGTTTTATGTACAATTCTCGAAAGAAGATCTTATGGGACGATTTTAACGTTCTATATGATCTTTTTTTGTATCGAAAAAGTTTCGCAATCGAGTGCTTTAATAATCTGCTTGTTATTACTGCAAAATGAAGTTACATTTGATTTCCTGGACTAAATTGCTTAATTACATTATGTTAAGAAACTCTGTTATTTTTTCAACGATTCTAGCCTCATTGCTGTCGCTGGACACTACCGTTGCGATAGGGCAAACGATTACGCCATCTATCGACGGTTTCCAGTATGGAGCTGCAGTGGCTCCAAAAGGGAATGAATGGGAATCGCCTCAATTATTATCACTTAATAAGGAGTTGCCACATGCTTCGTTCTTCTCCTTTCAGAACGTAGAAAGTGCAAGAAAAGTACTTCCCGAGCATAGTAACTATTGGCTTTCGCTCAATGGATCTTGGAAGTTTAACTGGGTAAAGACTCCGGAAGAGCGACCAAAGGACTTTTATGATCCTAGTTATAATGTTGGTGCCTGGGAATCTGTTCCAGTCCCGATGAGCTGGAATATTTATGGTATACAGAAGGATGGAAGCCTAAAATATGGTGTACCTATTTATACCAACCAACGTGTGATCTTTCATCATCAAGTAAAGGTCGATGATTGGCGCGGTGGAGTCATGCGAACACCAGCCCAAGATTGGACAACTTATGTCTACCGTAATGAAGTGGGATCGTACCGACGCAATTTTACAGTACCTACTGATTGGGACGGTCGTGAGGTATTTATCAATTTTGATGGTGTAGACTCCTTTTTCTACCTGTGGATAAATGGCAAATATGTCGGATTTTCAAAAAATTCAAGAAACGTCGCTTCTTTCAATATCTCACCTTACTTAAAAAAGGGTGCTGAAAATGTGTTGGCTGTTGAAGTTTACCGCAGTTCGGACGCTTCCTTTTTGGAAGACCAGGATATGTTTAGATTGCCCGGGATATTTCGGGATGTTTCTCTGACTTCAACGCCAAAAGTTCAGATTCGCGATTTAGCGGCTATTCCAGACTTGGATAGCAATTACGAAAATGGTTCGTTAAAAATTACGAGTACTGTACGCAATCTAGGGAATAAGAAGGCTGAAGGGTATAAAGTTGTTTATTCACTTTATAAAAATAAGCTATACAGTGACGAGAATACCCTTGTTGACCAGACAGAAGCCTCTTCTGCTGTGCCAACCCTGGATGATCAAGTTTCCAATAGCATCGCAGCAACGTTGAACGTTAAAAATCCAGATAAATGGTCTGCCGAATTACCATATCGGTATACTTTGGTAGCTGAATTGAAGGATAAAAAGAACAAAACCATAGAGACTATTTCTACCTACGTTGGATTTAGAAAGGTTGAGATTAAAGACACCAAGGCTGCTGATGATGAATTTGGCTTGGCCGGACGTTATTATTATGTCAATGGCAAGACGGTGAAACTGAAAGGTGTCAACCGTCATGAGACCAATCCTGAACATGGTAAGGTAGTGACCAGAGAGCAGATGGAAGCTGAGGTGAAATTGATGAAACGGGCGAATATCAACCATGTCCGGAATTCGCACTATCCAGAACCTGCTTATTGGTATTATTTATGCGATAAATATGGAATTTATCTTGAAGATGAAGCCAATATCGAAAGTCATGAGTATTATTATGGCAAAGAGTCTCTTTCTCATGTTCCTGAATGGAAAAATGCCCATGTAGCCCGTAATATCGAGATGGTGCATTCGACCATCAACCATCCGGCTGTTGTGATCTGGTCTTTAGGAAACGAAGCCGGTCCGGGTGATAATTTCGTGGCCGCCTATCAGGCTATCAAGAAAATTGATACGTCACGACCTGTTCAATACGAGCGTAACAATACAATCGTTGATATGGGGTCCAACCAATATCCTTCGATAGACTGGGTAAGAGGAGCGGTAAAAGGTACCTACAAATTGAAATATCCATTTCATATTTCGGAATATTCACATTCCATGGGGAATGCCGTTGGTAACCTTATAGATTATTGGGAAGCCATCGAATCGACCAACTTTTTTATGGGCGGTGCCATCTGGGATTGGATTGATCAGGCCATGTATTATTATGATAAAAAGACCGGCGAACGCTTCTTAGCCTATGGTGGCGACTTTGGAGACAAACCCAATGATGGAACCTTTGTCAATAACGGGTTGATCTTTGCCGATATGAAACCTAAGCCACAGTATTATGAGGTAAAGAAAGTGTACCAAAATGCCGGTGTAAAAGCTGTTGATATTCAACAAGGGAAAATTGAGCTTTTCAATAAAAATTATTTTAAGGATCTATCCGATTATCAGGTTCAATGGTCGCTATATAAAAATGGGGTAGAGGTGGAAAATAGCACGGGTACAATCAGTGCAACAGATTTGCCTAAGGCGCGCCAACGCAAGCAGCTTGTATTGCCGATAAATTATGCGCAGTTAGATGCGGGATCGGAGTATTTTGTAAAAGTACAGTTTATTCTCAATACGGATCGACCTTGGGCAGCCAAAGGTTTTGTACAAATGGAGGAACAACTGTTTGTAAAAGCGGCTGAAAATAAACCGTTGATTTCATCTGTGGCACACGGAGAGGCTGCGTTGCTTTCCAAAGAAGGTGATTTGCAGGTGGTGAAAGGACAACAGTTTACTGCCAAATTTGATAATAAGACAGGGTCGCTATATAACTTAATCTATGCTGGTAAACAGATCATTCGCGATGGTGAAGGACCCAAATTAGATGCACTACGTGCTCCGGTTGACAATGACAACTGGGCTTACCAACAATGGTTTGAAAAAGTATTGCATAACCTGAAACATAAGGTTTTGTCTTCAAACAGTTATACCAAGAAGGATGGAACAGTTGTATTGGCGTTTACGATTGAATCACAAGCTCCATATGGTGCGTCTTTGTTGGGGGGAACTTCGGGAACGTATACCCTTAAAGAGCATACAGATAAGCCTTTTGGTAAGGATGATTTTAAATTTACAAGCAATCAGATCTGGACAATCTATAAGGATGGCTCTATTGAATTGTCGTCAAGTATTACATCCAATAATGCGAGTGTCGTGTTAGCTCGATTGGGCTATTCTTTGCAATTACCGGCTGAATATAGCAACTATAGTTATTATGGCCGCGGACCGATCAACAATTATGCTGATCGCAAGACTGCTCAATTTATTGAATTGCACAAAAGCACCGTAAAAGATCAGTTTGTGCCATGGCCTAATCCGCAAAATATGAGCAATAACGAGGATGTGCGCTGGACAGCATTAACAAACAATAATGGTCAAGGAGCTATCTTTGTTGCAAAAAATCATTTAGCAACTTCCGCTTTGGAATATAGTGAGCTCGAACTGACGTTTGCACCGCACCCTTATCAATTGCCAAAAAGTTCAGGTGTACATCTGCATCTAGATGCGGCGGTAACAGGATTGGGCGGTAATAGCTGTGGACAAGGGCCACCGTTGGAAAAAGACCGTGTGAAAGCAGTGCCAACGTCTATGGGCTTTATTATCCGACCGATTCAGAATAATGATATGATGGAGAAGGCTCAGGTAGCGACTGCAGGCGATGCGCCAATTTCTTTGGCAAGAAGTTCAAACGGTGAAGTTTCTATTTTGTCAGGTAATGAGAATGAACCTGTTGTATACAGTTTGAACAATGCGAAAGCAAGCGTCTACAAAGCGCCTTTTGATTTACGCGCCGGCGGTACAGTAACGGCTTGGTATCAGCATAATGAAAAATTAAAGGTAACACAGCAATACACTAAAATCGAAACTATTCCAATGGAAGTTGTTTTTGCTTCAAGTCAAGAGACTGGCGAAGGTGATGCTAAGAACCTTTTGGATGGAGATCCTTCCTCGATTTGGCATACGATGTATTCGGTTACCGTAGCACAGTATCCACATTGGGTTGATTTTGATGCTGGAAGTAGCAAAACAATCAAGGGCTTCACTTTTCTGCCAAGACAGGATGGACCCAATGGTGATATCAAGGATTATAAGATTCAGGTGAGTAAAGATGGGAAGAACTGGGAAGATGTGATGTCAGGATCTTTTGAACGGAATAAAAAACTAAAAACTGTTCGATTCGAAACGCCTGTTAAAGGACGTTATATCCGTTTTACAGGACTTAACTCACAGCGTGGTGACGACTATGCTTCCGGAGCTGAATTTGCTGTTATAGCTGAATAATTTGCTTTATATCGCATATTGAGCCAGCACCTGTCACAGGTGCTGGCTTTTTTGTTAGCGACCCTATGCTATGTTCAAATAGCGATTGACAGAAACGATTGATTGTCTAGCCTAAACAGGTAAGATAGAATCTTGAGCGATAATTTTGCAAACATATTACAAAGAATGTTCGCGCACTTCTGTATTTTTAGACCAGTTTAAACCGAGGCAATCTGAACAGTATGGAAATAAATAAACTTGATAACGCGCCCTTTACGGCATATCAAAAACTTGTGGTGTTTTTATTGGCAATGACACAGTTTACGGTTGTACTCGATTTTATGGTGATGTCACCGATGGGGGATATCCTGATGAAAGCCATAGATCTCAAACCGGCTCAATTTGGTATTGCGGTTTCGGCCTACGCCTTTAGCGCGGGGGCTTCGGGCTTGCTGACTGCCGGGTTTGCCGATCGTTTTGACCGGAAGAAACTGTTGCTGTTTTTCTATACTGGATTTATCATCGGAACATTCTGCTGTAGTTTTGCCAACGATTACGGGACTTTGGTCGTTGCCCGAATCGTCACGGGATTGTTTGGCGGTGTTATTGGTTCAATTTCTATGGCTATTATTACCGATATCTTTACACTCCAACAGCGCGGACGTGTTATGGGTTTTGTCCAGATGGGCTTTGGTGCAAGTCAGGTTTTGGGTATTCCCATAGGATTATATATTGCAAACAATTGGGGCTGGCACAGCGCCTTCTTGTGGATTGCAGTGATGGCTTTGATTATTGTCGTTATCATAGCGGCCAAGCTCGTTCCTATTACAGCGCATATAGGCCTTCAGAAACATCAATCTGCGTTAAAACATCTTTGGTTGACTTTTTCACAGCGAGAGTATCGGATCGGCTTTATGGCAACAGCTTTGCTTTCGATCGGGGGATATATGATGATGCCGTTTGGAAGTGCTTTTGCAGTAAATAATCTAAAAGTAAGCCACGAACAGCTACCGATGTTGTTTATGATATCGGGTATCGCATCCTTGATTATTATGCCCATTGTAGGGAAATTGAGTGACCGTTACGATAAGTTTAAGATTTTCGCTTTCGCTTCCCTTTGGCTTATGGTCGTCGTATTTATCTATACGAACCTAGGTGTTACGCCATTTTATATCGTTGTTATCTTGAACATTTTGATGATGGCGGGCATTTTGAGTCGGATGACACCTTCTTCGGCTTTGATCACTGCTGTTCCGGAGATGAAAGATAGGGGCGCATTTATGAGCATCAGTTCATCATTACAACAGTTGGCTGGTGGAGTGGCAGCTTCAATGGCTGGTGTAATCATTGTCCAAGAAACAAAAGAAAGCCCCTTGGAGCATTACCCGACATTGGGGATGATTGTTATTCTACTTTCCATCGTGGGTATTTTTATGATCTATCGGGTGAGTAATATGATCAGAAAACGACGCGCTGTTTCTTAAAACAAAATTGTCCTTATCGTTATTAGTTCTTAAAATATGAATTGCTAAAGAGAGATGGAATTATGGAAAAAATAGTTAGATATCCACATCCAAATGGAGAGATAACCGTCCTTTGGATACCTGAACGCTGTGTACATGCTGCAGTTTGTGTAAAGAGTCTGCCGAATGTGTATCATCCGAAAGATAAGCCCTGGGTCACGGCCCAAAATGCCAGTACGGCTGAATTGATTGAACAGATCAAGCACTGTCCTTCGGGAGCTCTTCAGTACGAATTAAAAAAATAATAACTGGTGTATTGTTAAGGCAAAAAAAAAGCATCATTTATAATTAAATGATGCTTTTTTTTGTTGGCGGTCTGGACGGGACTCGAACCCGCGACCCCATGCGTGACAGGCATGTATTCTAACCAGCTGAACTACCAGACCAACAATTGTGTTTTTAAAATTTTAGCGGTCTGGACGGGACTCGAACCCGCGACCCCATGCGTGACAGGCATGTATTCTAACCAGCTGAACTACCAGACCTAAAATCTTAAGGATTGTTTTTAATAATTTTTGGCGGTCTGGACGGGACTCGAACCCGCGACCCCATGCGTGACAGGCATGTATTCTAACCAGCTGAACTACCAGACCTAAAAATCTTAAAAACTTATTTTGTTAAAGAACGTTTGAGATTTCTCTCTCTTGAAGCGGTCTGGACGGGACTCGAACCCGCGACCCCATGCGTGACAGGCATGTATTCTAACCAGCTGAACTACCAGACCTCAACCCTTCTCCTCAGAAGGTGTGCAAATATAGCGTTTGTTTACGTATCTGCAAAGATTTTTTGAAAAAAAACTAATCTACTTGGCCATCTTTCATCTTCTCTGCATTCTCAGCAAACTGCAATGCATCGATAATTCCTTGAATATCACCGTCCATAATTGCCGGTAAGTTGTACATCGTCATTCCAATACGGTGCTCCGTTACGCGGCCTTGTGGGTAGTTATATGTACGAATTTTTGCCGAACGGTCTCCTGTAGAAACCAAAGTTTTTCTTTTTGCAGCGATGTCGCCGTTCTTTTTGTTCAACTCGAGCTCGTAAAGTTTGTTCCGCAACATCTCCATCGCTAACTCACGGTTGGCTAATTGGGAACGTTCTACCTGACAAACAACAACAATGCCACTTGGTTTATGCGTCAACTGTACTTTTGTTTCTACCTTGTTGACGTTCTGTCCACCAGCACCACCTGAACGGGATGTCTGTAATTCAATATCACCCGGATTGATCTCAACATCGACATCTTCAGCTTCAGGAAGAACTGCAACAGATGCCGCAGAAGTATGTACACGGCCCTGTGTCTCCGTGTCAGGAACACGTTGCACACGATGAACGCCTGATTCGTATTTCAATTGACCATAAGCATCATCGCCAATAACTTTTAAGATCACCTCCTTGTAACCGCCAGAAGTTCCTTCAGTAACGTCCATTACTTCGTTGCGCCAGCCTTTGGTTTCGAAATAACGTGTGTACATGCGGTAAAGGTCGCCCGCAAATAAGGCTGCTTCATCACCACCTGATCCACCACGAATTTCGATAATTGCATTTTTCGCATCTTCAGGATCCTTCGGAATAAGCATTAGGCGAATTTCTTCTTCTTTTTCTTCTTTTGCTACGTATAAAAGATCCAATTCCTCTTTTGCCATCTCACGAAGTTCTTGATCCTTCTCGTTCATGATGATGTCCTTATTGGTATCAATATTACTCACCATATTTCTGTAAATATGGTATTGGTCCACAATTTTGCCCAAATCTTTGTACTCTTTATTCAATTTGGCAAAACGTTTCATATCTTGCATGGTATCAGGGTTGCTCAATTCAGCTTCCACTTCTTCCCATCTTTCTTTTATCGCTTGTAATTTGTCTAACATATATCAAAAATGCTTCTTCTAGGAATGTATGACCTAGATTACTATTGAGTGTACAAAAGTAAGGAAATTTTGTTGCTTTTAAACAACCTAGCCTGCTATTAATGAGAGGAAACTGCTTTTAGTCCTACGATGGAAGCAATCAGCGTGAAAATAAAGAATATGCGCCAGAAATCTGCTGGCTCCTTAAAAAAGATGATCCCCATTAAAACAGTACCTACCGCACCTATTCCGGTCCAAACGGCATAAGCTGTGCCCAAGGGAAGTGTTTGTGTGGCTTTGATCAATAAGCCCATACTTGCAAATAGGAATACGACAAAGGCACCATACCAGAACCATTGCCCATTCCCGGTTGCATCTTTGGCTTTACCCAAACACGTGGTGAAACCAATTTCACACAATCCGCCCAATATTAAAAATATCCAGTTCATATTGTTTTCTATTTTTTGTTTTGGTACAAAGGTCCAGCTTTTGGCCGATAATAATTTTTACAAATGTTAAAAATTTGAGTGAATATTTGCGCGAATCCGGCTTAAGGTAACCTGACTGACGCCGAGATAGGAGGCGATGTAACCAAGTTTGATCCGTTGGATATATTGGGGGTACTTTTGAAGTAATTCAGCATAGCGCTCTTGGGCAGTATTAAAGAGCTTGGACATGGTTCGTTGTTCGGCCTTGATAAACTCAAGTTCAGCCATCTTTCTTCCCCAGTTTGCAATGGCAATATCACTTTCGTAGAGGTCAAAAAGTTGCTTTTGGTCTATCTGATAAACAACACTATCTTCCAAAAGGTCTATGTTTTCATAACCCGGGGTATCATGGACATAACTATTCATCGATATGAGTGTTCCGCCGGGTGAAACAAAATCCAGGGTAATCTGACGGTTGGCCGTCTCGTAGTAAACGCGGGCTAATCCTGAAGCCAGAAAATAGATGTCTTTTTGAATTTTGTCCTGTTCGATCAACAGGCTATTTCTTTTCGCCGTGATTTTCTTACTGACCTGCTCCAATTTTGCAGCACTTTCAGGCGTTAGAAAGTGATAACCATTCAGGCAATCGGATAAAGAAATTAGGATTTGCTCGCCCATTTTTCCAAACGTAAAGTTTCACCATCCCATACGGCATAGGTATGGTAATTGATCCATTCCCCTAAATTTAGAATACGGCTATTGGAGTTCAGCTCAACATCATAGGGAAGATGCCTATGGCCAAAGATATAATAGTCGTGATGTTGGGTTGACTCCAGTTCCTTTGCATAACCGATCAACCATTCTTTATCTTCGCCCAGAAACTTTTCGTCCTCATTATTCGAAAGCCTGCTATGTTTGGACCAACGTGTCGCGATTCCGATTCCGAGATTTGGGTGCAACCGTGCAAATAACCATTGACAGAGACGGCTCCGAAATACTTTCTTGAGTATCTTGTATTTGTAATCTCCCGAACCTAAACCATCGCCGTGGTGAATGTAAAAATGTTTGCCGTTGAGTTGTAACTCCAGCTCATTGTCGATGATCCGTACATTTAATTCCTTTTTGAGGTAATCAAACATCCACATATCGTGGTTGCCTTTAAATAAAGTAATGGGAATGCCGAGATCTGCAATTTCGGCTAATTTACCCAAAAAGCGGATATAGCCTTTTGGAACAACAGTAGCATATTCAAACCAGAAATCAAAAATATCACCAACAAGATAGAGCTGTGCAGCATCTGTTTTGATCTGGTCCAGCCACTGTATAATTTGCAGCTCCCTTTCCCGTGAACGTTCCAAGGGGTAAGATCCAAGATGAAAGTCGGAGGCAAAATAAATTTTTGTTCTTGTTGACATGTGGCCAAAACTAAAAAAAATGGAGGCGAATACAAAATTCGCCTCCACAATATATTTTGCTATGATTTTGATAATTCGGTGATGAGCGCTTTTAGATATTCCGTAGCATCGGGATCAATGCGCTTCAAAGACTGCTGAAGTTGATCTGGATAAGTACTTTTTATTGCCATGATTGAACTTGCAATAACCATATAGGATTTGTCGGTTACAGCATTCAGAATTAGACTTTTGTATTTTTTATCTTTTGTCTGTGAAAGCTTTTGAATCGCAGAGGCACGGATAACAGATGCTTCGGATTTCTCTGCAAGTGTTAGGATGGTTTTTTCTGTTGACTTGCGAACCGCGGGATTGCTTAGATCGAGACCTTGAATCGCTGTTGCAGCAAGATCCGCATCGGTATCCGCCAATGCTTTTGTTAAGATTTGCTGGCTGATGGTATTTGTCGGATTTTTTGAGGCATAGGCAATCGCACCGACGCGGTTGGCAAATGAAGGGGCGTGCTCATATTGATATAGGTAGTCGCCATCTGATTTATCGATTTGAATTTGACCCACGAGTGTTTTTTCGGGATCAATATCAATAAATTCAACAGCAGCAGGTAATGGAATCATAAATTGAGCATTCCGCCTGTTGAGTTGAAAGGTCTGTCTGATCTTCCCATTTTTGGTATAGATATCGACGGCCAAGGGAAGCTGGAATGTCTGTACTGTAGAATCTTGAATTTGGGCTACATTCAGTATGACACTGTTCTCTCCGTTTCTTGTTGTGACCTTCAAAATTGGATGCCCGCCTTGGTAATACCATTGATTGAAGTACGGAGCCCAGTCTTTGCCGGTCACTTCTTCCATCGCTAGACGGAGCTGTTGCGGTTCACCGGTTTTAAAAGAATTGTCTGTCAAGTATTTTTTCAACGATTGATAGAACGCTTCATCACCCATTTGCTCTTTTAGGGCATAGAGAATCAATGAGCCTTTCGCATAGCTGATATTATCAAACATATCTTCTTTATCATGATAATGATAACGGGCTAAAGTCGGGCTTTTCCCATTTTTTGTCGATTTGAGATAGGACTGGAGTTTTTCAAATCTAGATTTATCTCCACGATCTTTACCGCCGTCGTGCTCACGCCAGATAACCTCGCCGAAAGTGGCGAAAGATTCATTCATGGTCAAATTGGACCAGGATTCTGCTGTGACCAAATCACCAAACCACTGGTGAAATAGTTCATGCGCAATCGTTCCTTCCTGATTATCGTCCAACAATTCGCGTTTTGTCTTTTGTACATGTTCGCCATGTAGTGTTGCACTTGTATTTTCCATGGCGCCTGAGACATAATCGCGACAGACTATCTGCGCATATTTATTCCAAGGGTAAGGAACACCCAATGTCTTGCTGTAGAAGTCCATCATCGCTGGTGTCTTACCGAAGATATCTTTGGCATAGGGCGCATATTTCGGTTCAAGATAGTAGTCAACGGGGATATTGTTGTATTTGTCCTGATAGATTTTAAAATCACCAACGGCCATCATAAATAGGTATGGGGCATGTGGTAAATCCATTTTCCAGGTATCTGTACGTGTGCCATCACTATTTTTCTGTTGATTGCTCAATGCACCGTTCGATAAACTTACATAATTGTCAAGAACGGTCATGGAGATTTCTGCTGTAGTCTTTTGGTTGGGGCGATCAATCGTCGGGAACCAGGCTGATGATGCTTCAGTCTCACCCTGTGTCCATATTTGACGAGGTTTGTTCGGCACGCGTTCATCAGGATTGATAAAATATAGTCCCTTAGCATCGTTAATCGCTGCGCTGCCCTGAACTTTTAATAAGTTGGGTTTTGCTGTGTAATCGAGGTATACCGTATATTGCTCCTTTGCAAGGTAATTACGGTCGAGCTTAATCAGTATCGAATGATCATCATAGGTATATTTTAAAGGAATCAATTGTGAGCCATTGACCAAAGAAACCTGTTTGATATCCATGCCTTTTGCATCGAGGCGAAGGGAGTCCGTTGGGTAGAAATGAGGTTTTAATGTAACCCACTCTTTTCCATTGAGGAATTGATTGGTATAGTCAAAATGTACATCGAGCTTGGTGTGGACAAGATCGTTGATCTTAGTAGGAGTGGCTCGATATTGTTGATCTATGGAAAGTTGTTGTGCTTCGCTTATTCCAATTTGAAGAATGGAAATTGACAAAGAAAGATATATGACTTTTTTTAACATTGTTGTAATATTTTCAAGATTTAAATAAATCTAAAGAAATTTCGGTTGCTATAAAAATATACCGCGAAGAAATATGTGTATAATGTTGTTGGATAGGTTGTTGTGAGTAAAAAAATGCAGGTGTATCGTATATTTTAAGATAAGAGATCGATAAATTTATTTATATTCAACTCAAATTGAATTTTCAGATGCTAAGTGAATAAAACTTAGGTTGGTTGAAACAAGTAGACGATTTTTTATGATAAACAAAAATTTTGGCCTTATTCTAATGATGATAGGTATGGCAGGTACGGCGACGACCGGTTATGGACAACAGTTGACATATCCGAAGACAAATAAAGGAACCGTCGTGGATGAATTTTGGGGTGAAAAGGTTGCAGATCCTTACCGCTGGTTGGAGGATGATCGTTCAGCTGAGACAAAAAACTGGGTACAGGCAGAGAATAAAGTGACTTTTGACTATTTGAATGCAATTCCATTCCGTACAAAATTAAAAGATCAATTAACCGAAATATGGAATTATGAAAAAATAGGGACTCCGTTTAAGGAAGGTGCATATACTTATTTTTTTAAGAATAACGGTTTGCAGCAACATGCTGTGCTTTATCGTAAACTAGGGGAGACGGGAGGAGAAGAAGTTTTCTTGGATCCAAATACATTCTCGAAAGATGGATCAACTTCATTGGCCGATGTTTCGTTTTCAAAGGATGGCAGCTTAGTCGCCTATTCTATTTCTGAAGGAGGATCAGACTGGCGGAAAGTCATTGTACTGAATGCCAAGGATAAGTCGCCTGTAGGTGAAACGCTAATGGATGTCAAATTCTCCGGTATTGCATGGAAAGGAAATGATGGTTTTTATTACTCGAGTTACGATAAGCCAAAGGGATCTGAACTTTCTGAAAAAACAGACCAACATAAATTATACTACCATAAACTTAAAACAGCCCAATCTACAGATAAATTGATTTTTGGTGGCCCTGCAACACCGAGACGTTATGTAGGAGCTTCATTAACAGACGATCAACGTTACCTGATTATTTCCGCTGCAAATACGACAACAGGAAATGAACTTTATTACCAAGATCTCAATCAGCCGAATGGCAAGATTGTCTGCCTACAAGATCATTTTGATGCAAATACAGGTGTCGTTGACAATATTGGGGATAGTTTCTTATTGGAGACGAACTACAAGGCTGCCAACAACCGTTTGGTAAAAGTTGATTTGAAGAATCCTGCCAAGGAAAACTGGAAAGATGTTATTCCAGAAACTGAAAATGTACTTTCGATCAGTACAGGTGGGGGCTATCTTTTTGCAAACTATTTGAAAGATGCCGTTTCGGTTGTGATTCAATACGATTATACAGGTAAAAAGATTCGGCAAATAGAATTGCCTGGTGTGGGTACGGCGAGTGGCTTTTCGGGTAAGAAAAAGGAAAAAGAAATCTATTTTGGTTTTTCAAATTACATTACACCTTCTTCAAGTTATACGTTTGACGTAAATTCTGGTCAGTCTACACTTTATATCAAACCTAAGGTGAAATTTGATTCCGATCAGTATGAATCGAAACAGGTTTTCTACACATCCAAAGATGGTACTAAGGTTCCGATGATTATTACGTACAAAAAGGGGATTGTCTTGAATGGGAAAAACCCGACGATTGTGTATGGTTATGGCGGCTTTAATATCAGCTTGACACCTGCCTTTAGTACTTCCGTTGCGGTTTGGTTGGCAAATGGTGGTGTTTATGCTGTTCCGAATTTGCGCGGAGGCGGTGAATATGGTCAGAAATGGCATGATGGCGGTAGACAGTTCAACAAATTGAATGTGTTTAACGATTTTATTGCCGCGGCACATTATCTTCAGGAGAATGGTTATACATCACCCGAGTATACTGCTTTATCGGGGGGATCCAATGGTGGCTTGCTCGTTGGGGCAACAATGACAATAGATCCCAAAGTCGCCAAGGTCGCACTGCCTGAGGTTGGTGTTTTGGACATGTTGCGTTATCATACCTTCACAGCTGGTGCAGGTTGGTCCTATGATTATGGTACGGTCAGTGATAGCAAAGAAATGTTTGATTATCTGAAAGCATATTCTCCGGTGCATAATGTGAAATCTGGAGTTTGTTACCCCGCAACGATGGTCTTTACCGGAGATCATGATGATCGGGTGGTACCGGCGCACTCCTACAAGTTTGCTTCCGAACTGCAGGCAAAGCAAGCTTGTGATAACCCAGTATTGATTCGTATTGAGACAAAAGCTGGCCACGGTGCTGGACGGTCAACAGAAGTTCTAATCAATAGTACAGTTGATAAATATGCTTTCGCGCTCTGGAATATGGGGGTCAAAGAATTAAAATAAGTAGACAGTTTTCCAATGCTCAAAGCATTATCTGTTGGTTCAAAGCACTGTCTGTAGAGCAATGAATAAAAAATCCGCGATCAAGTTATTGACCGCGGATTTTTTATTCATCGACGATTAGAATATCTTCTTATTGCCAAGTCTTTTCACCTTTTTTCATTTTTTGTAAGGTCGCTACATATTCTTCTTTTTGGGTAGCATCTGTGATCAGTGAAATTGCTTTTTCTTGCGTTTTAATAGCTTTTTCTTTTTCTCCAAGGCGATACAATATGTTTGCAAAAGTGTCTAGATACATCGGCGCATCTTTTTCTTTCTCATTGGACAATTTACTCCATTCCGCTGCTGCTTTTAAACAGGCAGGATCATTGCAGTTTTCAAAAATAGACCAAGCCATGTTGTTCAGTTCTGCGGCTGTGATGGTCGACCCATATTTTGCAATATATTTATTGAAGCTATCTCTTAAGCCCGGGTAATTTTTGGTATAACTGTAATAACGTGGTTGCATTTCGAGACTTGCTTTTTCTGTATTGACAGTTGGATATTTTTGGGCCAATTCTTTTTCTATGCTTGCGAAATCAACCGTTTCCTTTGCCTGGATTTTGGTATTTACGGCGTTGCTAACCAACAGCTGGGACAAGAAGTCATTTGCTTTTACTTTTTCACTAACGGCGTCAAATTTAGCAGGGTTATCTTTGATTAAATTAAAAGCCTTAGAATCGACAACATTCGCCGCCGAAAGTAATAAACTGATATTCTCCTTTGTAAAGATTTGATCTGTAGTCAAGGACGCTAATACGACTCCTTCCGCTTTTGCCTGTGTCTCTTGATCATAAGCTTCTTTGGCTGCCATAGCCATACTTTTGGCAATGTTTACATTAGTTGGGTCGGCATTAAATTTTGCTAATAGCGTTTCATATTGTGTATTTGGATCAAGTGATTTTTGTGCTTTCGCTATAAAATCGTCCGCTTCACCGCCACCAACGATACGATGCACAAGGGTACCTTTTGAATCAAAGATCAGAAAAGTTGGGTATGCCCTAACTTTATAATCTTTGGCAAAACGGTCGGCCTCTTCGTACCATGATTTTATATCTTCATTGTCATTCTTGGTTTTATCCATCTGAATTTTTGCATTGATAAACTTCGCATTGAAGAAATCACCTACTTTAGCTTGTGGGAAGATGGTACTCGACATATATTTACAAGGGCCACACCAGGTTGTAAAACAGTCTACAAAAATGAATTTGTTTTCTTTAGCCGCTTTTTCCTTAATCTGACTCCAGTTGAGCCCATGCTCAAATTTGACCCCCTCGCTTTGCGCAAATAGTAGGGTAGGAATTAGAAATAGCATTAAAATCAATTTTTTCATAATGTCGGTATTTTAGATTTTTAATTTAATCGTTCACATTGGTCGGGATAAGGTTAGTTCTCCCAAGTTTTTATTCCTTTCATCATTTTGTCCAGTGTTTCTTGATAGATAGGACGATCGTCCTCACTGGCCATTTCAATAGCTTTGTTTTGCCACTTTATGGCTTTTTCTTTTTCTCCTTTCTTATAGAGTAGGTTTGCATAGGTATCCAAGAATGCACTGCTTGGATCTTCAATGATGGATTTCTTGCTCCAGCTTAACGCGGATTCAATACATGCAGCATCACTGCTATTGTTAAAAATAGTCCAGGCAAAGGTATTTAATTGGTGTGGAGTAAAATCTTCTGACGAAAGGTAATCATTGATGGTATTCTTCATGGCTATATAATTCTTCACCTGAAGGTAATAGTGTGCTTTTATCTTCTTGAACATCGGGACGAAATCGATGTCTGGATATTTTGCAGCAAGTTCATTTTGATAACTATCCCAGTTGGGTTCATGTTTGGCATCTATTTTAATCTGAAATAATTCGTTGACGACAACATTTGCCAGTGTGCGGTTGGCAATACCTGGTGACTCTAATAGAATATCAATTTTCTCTTTATTGTTGCGAATAAGATTGAAAGCTTTTGAATTGGTGAATTTAGCAGCTGCCAATAAAATATGGACATTTTCTTTTTTGAATAACTCATCTGTGCCCAACGAATTTGCTAAAGTATTTTCTGCCCTTCGTGCTGTATTTTCATCGTAAGCGATATTCGCTGCTTTCAGCATCTGCTTGGCAGTGTAAATATCTTGAGGTCTTTTCTCGAATTTTTTTAACAGCGTGTAATACTGTGTTTCGGGATATAGTCCATCCATCACATGACCGACAAATTCGGGAGCATCACTTGCACCGACAATTCGGTGTACCACTTGCCCATTGGGATTAAAGATAAGAAATGTGGGAAAGGATTGAATGTTGTATTCATTGGAAATAGCACGCGCATCGGCATACCATTTTTTGACATTGGCATTGTCGGACTCTGTGGAATCCATTTGTACCCTGACACTAATGAAGTTCTGATTAATTGGCTGCCCCACCTGCTCTAAGGGAAAGATCTCATTGCTCATATATTGGCAAGGGCCACACCAGGTTGCAAATAGCTCTACAAAGATAAACTTGTTCTCAGCTTGTGCCCGCTCCTTTATTTGCTTCCAACTCAACCCTTCTACAAATTTCACCCCCTTAGTCTGGGCCTGAGCCAAATTCCCGAATAAAATTGTAAGACATAACGCGATTATACTTCTCATACTCACTCAACAAAAGATTCATAATTATGTTTAAGTTATTAAATTAATCTGAAAACAAAAACACCTCTGAAGTATTAATTTCAGAGGTGTTTTCGTGGACGGATAAATCGCTTATTTGATATTTATCTTCGATTTTAAATCTTTTGTTAGACCGTCTTTATGTAACATCAAAGAAGTTGTTTTATAACGTACAAATTCTTTTGATGCATATAAATAACCATGATAGTCATTTGTTGTGCCCCAAGAGTTTTTAACGATGTAATACTCTTTTCCGTTTTGATCTTTTACAAGACCTACAATATGCATACCGTGGTCATCTGTAGTTTGCCAGTTGTCGAAAGCTTTTTGTCTTTCTTCCGCTGTTACTTTTAACTCTGGTTTAGGACCAACAAACATCGTTGACTTTTCCTGATCTGTCATTTCCTCGAAAGGTTTTTCTGGTACATAAGCTACACCATTTTTCCAAGAGAACCCTTTTTCTGATACGTCAGTTGCCCAAGCTACAGTATAACCCTTTTGTAAAGCATTGTCGATGATGTCCGTTAAATCGTTCATCTTAACATTATAGAAACGGTCGAATGACCAGTTGTCAGGAATCAACAATACGAATTGGCTGTAGTATGGATGGTCACTTACCGAAGCAATACCTACGTAATCATCCGGATTGATACCGATTACCTGATCTGCAAAAGTGCGTGGTGTATAGGATTTACCGTTGTAATCAAATTTCTCAGGTACTTCCCCAAGATAAGAATCCATCGCTGCGGTATATGCTTTCTCCCAGTTTGTAGTTAATGTTTTGCCTTTTACTACTGCTCCTAACATCGCATCCAACATATTTGTCATTTCACCAAAGTTGTTACGTGTAGTACCGTAGTGAAGACCTGTGTAAGCAGATTGCGGCATTGTACCGTATTTACGGAATGAGTTCAAAACATCATGGAATTGACCACCTTCACCCAATGACAATCCACCATGAAGGCGAACATAAGTACGTGCTTTATCTAAGTACGTATTGCGCGCAGTATATATTTGGGAGATCTCAACTGGTTTTTTACCCATACGGATCATCTCTGACTCCAGGAAAGAATTACCTGAATAAGACCAACAAGTACCTGATGAACCTTGGTTTTTGATGGATGTGTTACCTAAATTGATAACTTCAGTAAATGTAAATCCAGATTTGCTATTGTCATTTTGATTTGCTTTTAGTGCATTGATCAAATTGTCCTGTGCTTGTACTTGGAATGAAGCTGCGAAAAGTGAAGCAGCTAGTACAATCGTTTTATTCCAATTCATTGTTAGTATTTTGTTAATTTAGTGTGGTGCTAAATTAAATAAATTAAATTTAGTAAGGTAAATTCCTCTGTAAAATAATTGTTCTTAAAAATCTACTATTTTTTTGCTAATCTTTTGTTGGAGAATAGGATATGTAAGAAGCGATAACATCAAATAGAAATGGTCAGAAATTTTTTCTGACCATGGTGTTTTGTATCGTTTATAATTTAGCGCTGATTACTGGTGTTTCTTGTCGAACAATGACCACCGGTAGGTTGTCAATAATCGCTTAATCAGCCGGTGAAGGCTTTTTTGGAAAAAGCAGCGAAGCAATGATACTCAACGCAAGTATGCCAACAATAACGATCAACGAATGTGTTGTTGTAAAACCTAATTCGGCCAACCAGTGATGCAGCAGCATCTTTAAACCAATGAAGACCAGCAAAAATGCTAAACCGACTTTGAGGTATTGGAATTTGTGGATAATATTGACCAAAAGGAAAAACATAGACCGCAATCCAAGTATGGCAAAAATATTGGAGAAAAATACAACATAGGCATCTTTGGTAACCGAGAAAATTGCAGGGATAGAATCCACAGCAAAAATCAAATCCGTAAATTCTATGACCAGTAATACAAGAAATAGTGGCGTCATATATTTCACTCCGTTCTCTACATGGAAGAAGTGCCCGCCATCTAATTTTGGTGTTACCTTAAAGTATCTGGAAGCGAATTTAACAACTGGGTGGTTTTGTGGATCTACTTCTTCTTCCTGGTTACGGTTGATAAACATTTTTACCCCTGTAAAGACCAAAAAAGCACCAAAAACATATAGAATCCAGCCGAATTTAGCAATCAGGGTAGCGCCAAGGAAAATAAATAAGAAACGCATAATGATTGCGCCCAAAATTCCCCATACCAAAACTTTATGGTAATAGCGCTCCGGAATCCCAAAAGATGTAAATAATAATACCATCACAAAGATATTATCTACGGATAGGGCATATTCCACAACGTAACCGGTGAGATATTCCAGACCAAGATTTTTGTTGTAGAGCTCGAGACTCGCCGCTAAATCACCCGGAATGATTTTAATATCATGGTGGTGTTTGGTAATGATTTCCTGAAGGTGGTCCAAGTCATGGATGTTGTGTAGTTCAAATCCATAGTGACGAAGAAGCCAATAGAAACCCAATGAGAATAAGACCCAGATGGCGCTCATGATGCTAGCCATCTTTAGGCTAACAGGCTTGTCGCCTTTGGAGAATAAGCCTAGATCTATTGCGAGCATAAGTGCAATAAAGATGAGGAATCCGCCAAAAAACATTAATTCGTGACTCATTTTATTTTTTTCTTTCTGTTGTATATTTTACCAGCTGCTCCAACCCCGCTTTGTATTCACTGTCGGGAAAGTCTTCCAAAATCCGGAAAGCGTCTTGTTGGTATTCCAGCATCTTATTTGTAGCGTATTCGAGCCCTCCGCTCTGGCGGACAAAGGCAATGACTTGGGCCACTTTGTGCGTATCTTCATTATGGTTTTTAATCAAATTAATGATTCTACGCTTTTCACTTGAAGTCACTTGATTCAAGGCATAGATTAGCGGTAAGGTCATTTTCTTCTCTTTGATATCATTGCCGAGCGGTTTGCCGACATCATCTAACCCAAAGTCGAATAAATCGTCCTTGATTTGAAATGCAATTCCGATTTTTTCACCAAATTGATGGAGCTTATCTATTGTTTCCTGATCTGCATTGGAAGAAGCCGATCCACAGGCACAGCAAGAGGCAATCAGGGAAGCTGTTTTCTTCCGTATGACCTCAAAATAAATAGATTCTTCAATATCCAGTTTACGGGCCTTCTCGATTTGAAGCAATTCACCTTCGCTCATCTGATCCACAGCTTCCGATACAATTTTTAACAAGTGATAATCCTGATGTTTTACAGAAAGGAGCAGGCCTCTAGACAGCAGAAAATCACCCACCAAAACAGCGATTTTATTTTTCCATAATGCATTGATGGAGAAAAAACCTCTGCGTTCGTAGGAATTGTCCACTACATCATCATGTACGAGTGAGGCGGTATGCAACAATTCTACAAGAGCAGCTCCTCGGTAGGTGGACTCATTAATGCCGTTGCATATACCAGCAGAAAAGAACACAAACATAGGCCGCATTTGTTTGCCTTTACGTTTGATCAGGTATTGTGTAATACGATCCAACAAGGGGACGGAGCTTTTCATTGAAGCTTTGAATTTTTTTTCAAAAGCCTCAAGTTCGTGGGCAATAGGGCGTTGGATCTCTCTTAATTTTGACATGAATTGGGGTGAAATACCAAAATAGTTAAAGCTTAAAGATAGTGATTTTGTTACAACTCTTCGACTGCTTTCTCAAGATTTTTGTACCATTCTTCACCATAGGTGCGGATGAGAGGATCCTTTAAAAATTTAAATACAGGCACCTGTAATTCTTTGCCAAATGAGCATGCATCTTTACAGATATGCCAACGGTCATAGTGAAGTACGTCGAATTCGGGATAATGTGTTGTCCTGATAGGATAGAGGTGACACGAAACGGGTTTGCGCCAATGGACCTCACCAAGTTCGTACGCCTTTTCGATAGCACATTTTGTAATGCCATTTTCCCAGGTCACATAAGCACATTCTTTATTTCCATCGACACAGGTGGTGGTTAGATCGCCATCAACATCGACAACATACTTCCCTTGCTCTTCAATCGCTTCAATGCCTTTCTCGGTCATATAGGGCTTTACTTTGGGATAAATTTCCTCCAATATAGCCTTTTCACTCTCCAATAAAGGGGCGCCTGAATCGCCTTCAATACAACAGATTCCTTTACATTTTGATAAATTACACACAAAGTCATTGTTGATTAGATCTTCGTGTACCAATACATTTCCTACTTCAATCATTCTAATTATTTTGAGTAGCTTGCTTTTTGTCCCAATTTGTATTTTAATCCACTGGCTTCGAGTAATTCTAATGTTACCGAGCCGATGAGAATATCTACATTGGCTTTGACCGGAATACGGTTGCCATCGTTGGTTACCCACAGATAAAGCTTGCTATTTTTTTTAAAGATACGTCCCGGTTTAATCTCAGGACTGAATTTGAGACATTCTAATGTGCCTAATTCCGTTTTTATTTTTTCTATTCCAATATATTGTATGCCTAAGGTGGCAATCTCATCATTCAAAAAATAAGTCAGCTTAAAAGATTCTCCTGGTTTAACAGTCGACAGATCTAAATTACGGGCGAAATAATAGGAAGAAAGCAAGTCGAAAGTCTGATCTACCTTCGAATTGAAAGTCCCTTTATTGCCTACAACGCTATTTGTCTCCTGGTTGAAGCGCACCTTATCATTCCGTCTATATCCACCTTCACGAATGTTCTCTGTATAATAATACGGTAAAAATGTTTTGCTGTTGATATACGAGTTGTATTCATTTTTTACGGTATATATCGCAAAGGCGCCAGCTGTTTTGCCGGCAGCGTATAGATGAAAGGAAGGGTTTCCAGCTCCGTCCTTGGTATCTTCAACGGTTAATGTCCCCGTGGCGGCTGAAATAAAGCCATAACGGAGTTTATATTTTAATTTCTCACCACCTTTAAATGCCGATTCTTTTAAATGCGGTAAATCTTGAGCGAAAGCAGTACTTACGATAACGGATAAGTAAAGGAGCAAAGTCGATATAAGTTTCATGTACGTAAGTTTACGAAATTTGTTTGAAAAAGAAATGTTAATTTCATTCAAATAAATTTAACTTTTGGAGTTAATGAGACGTTCATGGACGATGATTTATACTTATTTCTGAGCTGATTTATTTAGGCTGTGTCCGCTTAAATACCGGGACTGTAGAACAGGGTTCACCGTACATAATACTTTTTGCCACCTTACTTAGTTTTACCGTAAACTGTACAAATGTAGACTCTGGAATAAAAGTATCGCCACAACCTTTCACAACGACACGTTGATCCCGAAATTGTTCCATGTCAATCTGTTCAATTGCCGCAGCATACTGAATGCGCAATAACTCTTCTGAATCCCCAAAAATAACTGTCGTTGCATAGGGCTCCAATTTGTTGGCCAATAACATATAAGCCCAAGTCGGGACAATAGCATCGGCAGTGCACGTAATGGCGACATGTTTACCCGCGTATTGCGACCAGTCGTGTGTCTTAATGAATTCGCGGAAGTCCTTTTCTTTAAGAATCAAGCCATGGAAGAGATTATCCTTAATATCATATACTACATTGTCTGCTTTAGGATGGTAGTTGGCCAAGTCAACTGTGACTAACCCACTTTGCGCAACTTTGTTGACAATATTTGTTTGAATATCCATATTTACATCAAAAAAAAGCCGGACGATAATTCGTCCGGCTACAAATTTACTTAAAAATCTTTTAAAAGAATTTCACTCTATTGTCAATGATTTCAGCTTTGTCTTGTAATGCGCGGAAAATAGATCCCCAAGCACGTTGTGCTTTAGCTGCAAGCATTTGTTTCTTTTGTCCGTTGATATCCGAAATAGCGGCAGGATTGGTAAAACCATTCACTTGTACAACATATACACCTGTATTACCTTCAATAGCTTTGGAAGGTTTGTTTGGCTGTAGTCCAAAAACAGTACCAACTACCTTGTTTTCTAATGCAACACCAGGGATAACTGGATTTGCGAAGACAACATTTTCAACGTGAATAGCTGCTTTACCGACTTTTTGTGCAACTTGATCAATAGAAGATGTACCTGCTAAAGCCTTGTCAAATTTATCTTTCAAGATTTTAGCTTTAACCATATTTCTTACTGCAGGTTCAATATCTTTCTTAACAGCATCCAAGGAAAGGGTTCCTTTAGGCTGTATGTCGACCAGGCTTGCTAAGATATATGAGGTTTCAGTCTCAAATACTTTATCTGAAATTTCACCTTTTTTAGCTTCGAAAGCCCATTTGATTAAATCACGTGGAGCTTCGGCACCATCTAGTACATTGTCCATCGCTGTTACGCGTGAGGCTGTTTTTGCTTCTAGACCAAGTTTTTTCGCTTCTTGAGCAAAGTTCTGTGCTGTAGCTGCAGATAAGAATGCTGTTGCTTTGCTATGCGCATTGTTCAACGTTTCTTTTCCACTGTTGATCACTTTGTCAATGATGGCAACTTTAGCATATTTTGAACTACCTGATTGTTTCTCTATTTTAATGACATGGACACCATATTGTGATTTTACAACTTTGATATCGCCTGTTTTACTTTCGAAGATGGCTGTCTCAAGATCTGGAGCCATACGGCCTCTTGTTAAAGTACCCAGCTCTCCACCGTTGGTTTTGCTCTCTGGATCTTTGCTGAATTGAACTGCCAATGCTGCGAAATTGTCTCCTTTTTGAATCAAACCTTTGATAGAATCTGCTTTCGCCAATGCTTTATCCATTCCACCTTCGGCAGTAGGATCCAACAGGATGTGTGATGCTTTCACAGAGTCAGGGCTTACGATCGTCGAAACAACTTTCGCGATTTCAAACGCATTGTTGTTTAAGAAAGGTCCAACTGTTGTTCCGGCTGCCACATTGAATACAACTGAATCCAAAGAAGGACTCAACTGTCCTTTTTTTACATAAGTAAACGGAAATTTGTTGTCTGAATTGATCGAAGCAAATAAAGAGTCATCTTTGGCAACGATTAAATCTTGTTTCAATTTATTGATGGTCTCTTTTACGGCCAATGAATCTTTTGCAAGAGGTTTTGCATCTACCATTACGTATTGAATCGCACGTGTTTCCTCTTGTGTTTTGAACATATTTTTATGTTCATTATAATATTCTTGGTAATCTGCATCAGTCAATTTAGCATCAGCATCTTTAATAGAAGCGTAATCTAAAAGAATGTATTTGAAGTCTGCTAGTTTATTACGCTCTTGGTATTCTTCGTTTGCTTCCAAAGAAGTAACATATACGCTATTGGAAAGCAATTCGCCATATTTGCTGCTTAAACGCTCATCTCTAACGCCTTCCAGTAGTGCTTCCCATTGATCAGCCACTTGTTGGTTGCCTGATGTGTTCATTTGGCTAATAAAAGCACGAAGTTGACTCGGGTCAAATTGTCCTGTTTGTGGGTTGGTGAAGGCTTGAACGATTTGAGGCGAAGGGTTGTTGCCTTGTACTAAATCATTTAATTCGTCTTTACCGACAGTCAAACCTATTTTTTCAATTTCCTTTTTCAAGATCTCTCTTGACAAAAATTGATTCCATACTTGTTGAACAGCGTAGGTCCGCATTTGAGGGGTAACTGCACCGCCCATTTGTTGTTTGAACATTTCCTCTGTTTGTTCAACTTGCTTACTGAACGCAGGATATTCAATTTCAGTTCCGTTGACTTCCCCTACACGATTTTGATGTCTCGCCCAAAAAGGAGCTCCTCCTCGAACGACATCGCCTAGTAAAAATGCTAAAATTGCGATAGCCATAGCCGCGGTCAAGATGACGCCAGCTTTGTTACGCAAAAAGCCCATTAATCCCATAGTCTGCTTATTGTGTTTATATTGTGTAAATACTTGTATTTCGTTAATTTATGCATAGCATAGCAAAATGCGGTGCAAGATACAATTTTTATAAAAAAAAACGGAATATTTTCCTGAATGTAGCAAAACAAATTTGAAAACTATTTGTATAAAGCGGAGTTTTTTGTTCTCTTTTAGTTCAAACGATTCGTTTTGAGTAACTTAATCGTATAAATAAACTGGCTGAAGCCATCCTGTCAGATCCATACCGGCTGTTAAACTAAACCTGAATCCGATTTATGGCCTGTACATAGCTATTTACCTAGCGAGGGGAATAGGTTATTGTTGGTAACGATGGTATAGCCGGTTGCGTTAGCAATATTGACATGTTTAAAATCCTTGTCCGAAGTAAATGATGAACCTTGTAAGTTGCCGCGATTATCTCGAAAGAATGCCGTAATGGGAACATGATTATAAAAGGTCATGTTGCTGTTGCTATCGGCTTTACTTTCGTCATAGATGATCTCTTCTGTTTTGATGATAGAACCGTCGGCCATCGTTACCACCACATTTTTTGTAAAGGTGGTCGTCTTTTCTTTTTCCCTTCGAATGGCGTGGTCGGAAGTGATTCGCTGAGTTTCCTTTAAATTGTCGTCATAAAAGATGATTTTTATGCTTTTTGGAAATTCGTATACTTCGGTGCTATCGTGTTTGATACGCATTTCGGGCGCTGTGAGATTCGCTTTCACCCGTGTGGAATCGCTATAGATAATATCGACATGACGTGAAATGTCGACCGCCTCTTCCTTTTTCATGTTAGCAAGGCGGTCCACCTCTTTTAGATCCGGTTCGCAAGAGGTCAATGAGAGCGCCCCTAGTAAAGATAATATTACTAGGGGTGATATATTTTGGAATATGGATGAAGCAAATGTCTTGCGTACCATCGTATTAATTAATCTAAAGGAGGTTTTCTAAACCAGCGGTCATTTAGGGTAAAGCCGATATTAAAGTTAATATAACGCTCACGTAGGAGACTATTGCTGATTTTGCCCATTTGGCCAAATTCTGCAGAGAAGTTTATTTTAGAGAAGGCCCCTGAAAATTGATTTCTTGCCAATGGCAAGCCTACGCCTACAGTAACCGCCATATCGTTGATATTCTGGTCGCTTAAGAAATATTGTGTTTTATTATACCTGAAACCAACTCTATAGTCTACTTGGTTCAAATATTTGAGCGAAGTAACATCTGGTGTTATCTGACCACCAATCGCTACGCCGTAATTCTTCCTTAGTTCGTTTTCACCCGCTCTTGTCTGAAATCTTGACCAATCGGCATATTTAAAGTCGGCTCCTATTAACCATCGGTTATTACGTGCAAGGGTAATACCTACGTTATGTCTCAACGGAAGCGTCAAATGCCTGCTGCTACGGTCTGAAATATAGGTACTATCCAAAGGAATATTTTGGTTGTCTGGATCCGTTGAAGGTGTAACTCTTGTATTAAAAATTGTTGCTCTTTCTTTGACGTCATTATTTAGCGATCCTGAATAACCAACGATCAACGAATATTCTCTATTTAAAGGTTGTTCGTATTGCAGGCCATAATCAAAGATAATCCCCTGGATTTCACGTTTATTTTGTTGTTGCGTATTTAATGCTCCGGATGTAGGTAAAAACTCAACACGGCTATAATCATTTAAGGTTCCAAATAGATAAGACATATTGGCACCAATACTCAGACCTTTTACAATGCGTACCCCCCAACCGGCATAGGCTTTAGTTAAACCACCTTCGCCCGTGAAAACTTTCGTATAGGGATCAGAATTTACTGTTCCAGCTGAAGATGTCCGATAGCCTATATCTGAGTAGGGAAGGATACCCAAGCTGATACCACCAAATCGTTTCATTGGGAAAGTCATGGTAATGTGGCTAAAGGCAAAATCCGCGGTATTATCGGATCTGGTCGTCGAATTCAACTGCGTGTAATTCCCGTATAAACCAGCATCAAAGGTTGTAAACTGTGTTGCAGAATAAGATGCAGGATTGCTTGGGTTGGTATTGTATACGCCATTGATTCTCCGGACAGCGGTATTGACACCTCCCATCCCTCTATATTGTGGCAATAAATCTTCACGCATCTGACCAAGTCCAAATTGAGAATAAGGTGATGCGGATGTCGTTTTTTGTGCAAATGCGGTAGTAGAACTAGCTAAAATTCCACCTGCTAACAACAGTTGGAGTGATTTATTTCTTAGAGAGCTTGTAAAGCGTTTCTGCATGGTCAATCTATAAAATTGAGAAACTAATGTTTATTTAGTTTTAGTGAAATTTTCGAGTTATCTGACTCTTATATTAAATGTTCTTTGCTTTTAATCGCATACAAAACTATTCAATTTTTGCGAGCTTGTTAAGCCGATTTTGTTAAAAAAGGTTAAACACCTATTGTACAACGGCTTAGAAAAACTGAAAGTAGATTATGGTAAGTGTTATGATGGCGTATACGACTTCAAAAAACCATTTCTTTTTGGCATAAGTGAAATAATAAGCCATATAAATAGCGATAGAAGGGGCACAAAGTAAAAAATGGGCCTCCGTTAGTTTTTTATTCCAATAAAAAGAGACGATCGCTAGGCATAACATAAAAAACAACAGTTGAAATGACTTGCGAATATGCACGACACTTTTGAAAAAATTGTCTTTCAATACCAAAAGGAAGAGTATTAACGTAAAGATTACCGGGACGAGTACCAGATAATCGACTAATTGAATGCGAATCGCAGTAGGGAATTTGTAGGTAAATGGCAGCCAAATGGTATAAAATTGCTCCATTTTACCCATCCATAGGTAGATAACCGCTAAGATGAAATAGACTGTTGCTAGGCCAAGTAAAGGGGTGATCCACTCACGCCAATTGAAGGGTCTAAAAATGAGTAGGCCTATCCACAATAAGAAGAACATACTCAGAAACGGGAAGTAGATCAGACTTCCTATACCTACAATCATACCGAGATCAAACATTTCGGCTTTAACATCTGTCTGCCGATAGAGGGAGAGCAACTTGCTTAACATCCATATCGAAATAAAATTACAGATCAGGGTCGGAGATAGTACCAAAAATGGTAAAAACAAGCTGGCCAATGTCATGTACATCAAAGCAACCAAGAAACTGGGTTTGCCCAGTAGGTTAAAATGGCTTGTGATGCGATTGAGTATCGTTGCCTGAGAAATCGTCAAGATCAGTGTGATAAAAACATTGGTCGAAGGAGAGAGGTTGATTAAGTTATTCTCTCCCAAAAGATTCCCCAAGGCAGGTTCAAAGATTACAGAATCAAGTTTGTCCGGAAGGTGAAGAAATATGCCTAAACATAAAACAAAACCCACGAGGGATAGAAATAAAATATTGATGGGTGAATAATTTCTAAACTGACTTATAATCATTGTATGCGATCAATAAAATGCTATTTATTCTTTTTTTCCAATTTACTGATACGGCGATCGAGCAAGAAAAGGAAGAAAGCCAAACCTAAAAAAATGACCAACATGACCAATACAACAACGTAGATCTTACCTTCGCTACGCAATCCAGTCGCCATCTCGACATCATCCTGTGCAAATGTGCTCAAAGTCGATAAGAGTAGTAAGGCGATTGACAATGTTATTTTTTTCATTTGTTTAAAATATTATTCGTGTCGTTTTCATTGTTATACATGATTCGATACACGCTATTTGATTATGTAATATCCTGTTTTTTTATTGATTGGGCTTTACCGGATTTCTCTATTTTAGAAATAAAGGATCGTATTAGCCGTTCAATTCTATGCGTTCAAATCTTTCTTTTCGAGCAAACGTACTCTATAGCGGAGTGAACAGATCCAAGCTGCAATCATTGGCCAGCCAATCATCGCTGCATAAAATGTAGGACGCAGCTCGCTGCTCATTTTTAAATCGCCAAAGGCGGCGTTCCCACCACTTCCGGGGTGAAGCGAGTCTGTCATCTTCGGTAGAATATAAAGTAGCACGACGATAATTGGAAATGCAAAGATATTGTACACCGCCGATATTTTGGCTCTTTTTTGCTCTTCTTCCAGCGCATTACGGAGCACCAAATAGGCCAGATACATGAGTGTTGCTATTGCTGAGCCATTAAGCTTCGGATCGTTTGGCCAAGGTTCTCCCCAGGTGATGTTTGCCCAAAGCATGCCTGTCGCAAGTCCAAGAAAACAAAATGTTATTCCTGTATTGACAGCTTCAATGGCCATTAAATCATACTCCTGTTTGCCCGTATTGAGGTATTTAATACTGTAAATAACGGAAACCAAGTACATAACGAACATGGCAGACCACATTGGGACATGAAAATAAACATTTCGTATGCTTTCGTGAAGGATGAATAGACGGGGAACAGGTCCTAAAAGACCATTGATAATGACCGCACAGATAATCATTACCGCTAATATTTTCCACCATTTTTTTCTCATGGATAAATTGAATTTAGTTTGTTCTCAATTCTGACATTTAATCTCGCCAAAGGTACGGAAATAACAACAAAGAAATAGTGATGGTGATTACATTAATTGCAAGTAATACGATTATTTCTTTGCTGCTGGAAGCCCTTTCTAGGCCTTCTATTGCATTGCGAGACAGCTTGATTAATACGATCAGCAGCGGAATAATGGCGGGGAAACTCAAGATGGCCATTAGAGTGCTATTGTTGCCCGCTTTGGAGCTGATCCCGGAGATCATGGTAAAAACAGTAGCAAAACTAATGCTGCCCAAGATGACCGAAATGAAGTAAAGCGTTGGATCACCGACAGGGTTTCTGAATATTGTCGAATAGACAAAATAGGCAATGATGGCCAGCAGGCTCATCATCATCATATTGTAAATGACTTTCGCTAAAATGATTGCTCTGGGATCGACCAGTGAATAATAATAAAGTTGCCGGTTTGGGTTTTCTTGGACGAAGCTTTTGTTGATTGCATTGATCGAAGCGAAGAGCATAATGATCCAGAATAATGCATTCCAAGTAGCCGTATCAACTGATTTGAACGCTTGATAGCAGACGAAAACAGTTGATACGACATATAGTAGAATTCCGTTAATAGCATATTTTGAACGCCATTCCAGAATGATGTCTTTAAGAATTAAAGTTTTTACCTGTTGCAGCAAAGTCATATGCAGCAAAGATACAAATGTATTTTGACCACGAGAGTGACCAAAACCATCAATTCTTAAAAAAGCTGTTTTTTTACTTATGCGTTAGAAATTTTGGACTTTGCAGCATCAGTTGTATTGTCGATTTTGCTTGCCAAATTTTGAGCGGCATTATTGGCGTGGTCCAAAGCTTCTCTGCCGGCTTCTGTTGCTTTGTTTTTCAATGCATCTGCATCATCTGAAGCTCTGCTGAACGCTGCTTGTGCCTTTGATTTCAAATGGTCTAGTTCAGCCGAAGCTCTGTTAGCTAGTTTTTGTGCCTTTTTAGCTTCTTTTTTTGAAAGATCTTTCAATGACTTAGTTAAGCTTTTAATGCCATCATTTGCACGATCTAATTGTTTTTTTCCATCATCAGTTCCTAAAAGATACCATGCAGCAGCTCCCGCAGCTAATCCTACCAAAGCAAATGCCACTAATCCATTTTTGCTATTTTTCATAATTCTTCTATTTTGTTATATATTCAATTTTGTTATATATTCAAATGATAATCAAGTATGATACCAAATGAACAATCACAGGGTGAATTTGTTTAAAAAGAATCAATAATTAACAAAATTTTACATATCAATTTTCTGCTGCTTTGACTGTAGATTATACAGATGCTGATAGAGACCACTTTCTTTTTGGAGCAGTTCAAAGTGAGTGCCGCTTTCGGACACGATTCCATTTTCGACAACGATAATTTTATCGGCATCAACAATGGTCGATAGTCGGTGTGCAATAATGATCGAGGTGCGTCCACGCATTAATTCCTCCAATGCCTCCTGTACCTGTCTTTCTGACTCTGAGTCTAAGGAAGAGGTGGCTTCGTCCAGGATAAGAATTGCAGGGTCTTTTAAAAGTGCACGGGCAATGGCAATGCGCTGGCGCTGACCACCGGAGAGTTTAACGCCACGTTCACCAACGAGGGTGTCATAGCCTTCAGGAAAATTTAAAATAAATTGATGTGCGTTGGCTCGTTTCGCAGCTGCTATAATTTCATCTTCTGTAGCCTCGAGCTTACCATAAGCTATATTTTCACGTATTGTCCCGCCAAATAGCAAAACATCCTGTGGTACGATAGCGACTTGGTTGCGGATATCACAAAGTTCAAAATCGGATGCGGGTCTGTCGTCGTAACTTACTTCCCCTTTTTTTGCTGTGTAGAATTGCAGAATCAATGAAGCTATTGTTGATTTTCCGGTTCCACTTGGGCCGACTATGGCGACTTTATCGCCCGCATTGGCTGTAAAGTTGATGTCTTTCAGGATTTCAATATCGGGACGGCTTGGGTAGGCAAAGGAAACATGATTGAAGCTTAGTTTACCAGTCATGGTCTTGTGAATTTCCTTACAAGTCGGCTTCACATTGAGGTTTTCTTGCGGCTCATCTAAAATTTCCAAAATCCGTTCACTCGCTCCTAGGGAACGTTGGATATTGGCATATAGCTCAGGAAAACTACCCATAGAACCTGCTACAAACATCGAATATAGAATGTAGGTCGTGAGGTCGCCTACTGTCATTTCATGGATAGAAACTAATGCCGCTCCATACCAGATGACAGCGATCACAGCTCCGAAAATACAGAAGATAATAAAAGACGCAAAAGCACCTCGGAAAGTAGCTCCTTTGACCGCTAATTTCACGACCGAATCCATCTGATTACTGTAGCGGTTGAATTCGAAATATTCATTCACAAAGGCTTTTACGTTGCTTATTCCCAACAATGTTTCCTGAACAATACTATTTGACTCGGCCATTTTATCCTGTGCCTGCCGCGACAATTCGCGAATGAATTTTCCGAAAATAATAGCAGCCACAACAATGATCGGTAATATACAAAGGTTCATGAGCGCAAGTTTGGGCGATACCCAAACCAAAAGGAATACACCGAAACAAAGACTAATCAACTGTCTCAAGATTTCAGCCAATGTTGTTGTTAACGTGTCCTGAATCTGTGAAAGGTCTGCAGACAAGCGGCTGTTTAATTCTCCAACACGACGATTGGCGAAAAATTCGATTGGTAATGAAATGAGTTTGAGGTAGGTGTCCTTGCGTAATGCGGATAGCGTACGCTCAGCAATCTCAACAAAAATTCGTATACGAAAAAAAGAGACGACTGATAGAAAAGACAGAATAATAAAGGCAATTCCACCAATATAATAAACGTGTGGTGCAAGCCAGGGATAAGTTTGCTTGCCTTGCGCAGCATCAATCATAGCACCAAGCAAAGCCGGAAAGGCGAGCATGGCCAAACTGGATAATACCAAGAAAAACATGCCGACCCCAAATTTAAACCGATAAGGTTTTAAATAGGTCATCAATTTAGATGCTCTCAATAGGAGCTCCTTATTCAATTTTGGTTTTGGTAGATCTTCTTCTTGTTTATTACCGCTGTTGAATCCTCTTGCCATATCCGCTACTTCAAATTTTGTTGCGAGGACAAATGTAAAGAGATTAAAAATATTTTGCTATCATACTTTAGTCAATTTTTGAACAGAATCGTACTTTTTCTGATTTAAACAGCTGTTTTAAGTAGCTTGTCGTTGTGCAAATGCTTATCGCTGTGGTGCTTTATCCTAAATTTTGTTGTTTCGAAGCTGTTTGTTGCGCTTTAAATTTATAGAGTAAATATCCCAATACGGCGATAATAAGTAAAGCGATATAAAGGAGGATGTTGCTTAGCGGCAGATTCCCGGATGTTTTGTCTCCCTGTGCCCGCAGCTTTTCGTTTTCTTTTTGAAGCTTACTTATGGTTCCAATATAGGCTGAGACCTGCTTGTCGTAATCTGTTGCCAATTGTTGGTATTTATCCTTCTCAAAATCTTTGATTTTCAATAGTTTTTGGGTTTCCAGGAAAATGTTGTTATCTGTGATGACGATATCTTTTAGGATATCAATGCTCTTTTGCATATCACCTTTTGATTTGAAAAGGCCAAAAAGTCCTGTTTTTTGAGTGAGGCTTGTGTCATAAGCCCCGAATTTCTGTTGTCTAGCATCGAGTAGGTCATTTACACGGCTTCGTTGTACCTCAAAAGAGCTGGAGTCTGCGTTGTTTTGCGACTTGGCCTGTCCAAAGAAGCAAAATAGAACGGCGATTGGAAGTAGGAATCTTAAGAATTTCATCATGTATTTGGACGATCTATTTATCAAATGTTTAGTTTAAACTAACGTTCATGGTAAAATTTTATTTTGCCATAAAGCTACATCTACAATTTTAGCCCTATGATCAGTTTGACCAAGGATAAAAAAATGGAGCGAAAGCACTACAAATGAATTTATGAAATTAATCTTTAAATTCTATACGAATTACATTGGAATCGTCATCATGAAGTCCGAGTAGCTGGCTTGCATTACCTTTATTGATGGCGATTTCAAGGTAGTTGGAAATACCAAATAAACAAAGTTTCTCGCCTTCTCCAACTTCGTTGTAATGCCAGGAAAGGTTGGTAATGGTTTCATTGCGTTTGAAATAAAGGACAAAATGACGTTCTTTTTGAACTTTATTGAATAGATCTTTTGAGATATTGGTAATGGCGTTGCCGAAAGCATCAACATAAATGACGTTGCCTCGGATCATGTCTTTATCAAAGATAGGCTGCAAAGTTACTTTTTCGATGAGCTGTTGCATTGAAGTCCCGATTTCTTTCAGTTTGCCCCCCTTGGCAATATGACAAGCGGATTTAGAAAGGATATCTGCAAGCGGAAAGTGAAGATACCGAAGGTCTTGCATTAAGTTGAGCTCATAGAGTTCCTGTGGTTCATTGCCATTCAGCAATAGACTGAAAATACCATTGTCGGCCCCGACGAAATAATGATCGTTGTATTTCATGCCGATATATTTCGATTCTTCATGAAACAAAGTGTTAATTCCGATAATGTGTACAGTTCCTTTAGGGAAATAATGATAAGCGTTACCTAATACAAAGGCCGCACGAGGGATGTTGAACGCGGGAATTTCATGGGTAATATCAACAATATTGGCACCGGACAGCTGCGATAAAAGACTACCTTTTAACGCGGCTTGATAAAAATCTTTGTGTCCTAAGTCTGTTGTTAATGTAATTACTGCCATTATAATCTAAATCCTAGATCGAATTGCTGTCGAATTCCCTTAAATATACCCTTATATTTATCTAAATAGTGGACAAAATTACTATTTATCAGATGATTTATAAAGCTAATTGGATAACTTATTTTGAATCGGTCTTTTTTCGATTGATATACACAAACATAGCGAAGATTTTATGTATAATGAAATCTTTGTGTCCCTTTGTGGTCTGTCTCCATAAGCTTCTAAATCATCGTCGTTTGTACGCTGTATCTTCTTGGTTGTTTCGTTAGAATACGTTAATTTTGAATAGTATTATACAGGAACGATATTGTGTAATGGCTACAATCTAATTAATTCTAAATAGGATAAAATTTGAACGAATTACTAATTGCATTAGATGGTCTGAATTTGCCCATATTATGGGGAGCAGACAATGAGCACTTCGATTATTTGAAGAAGCAATTCCCAAAACTGCGGATTGTAGCTCGCGGAAGTGAAATGAAAGTGTTGGGAGACGCGAAGGAATTAGATCTGTTTGAGCAATCGTTTAAGGAAGTCATGGCTCATCTGGAGAAATTTAACAACGTTACTTTATTGGATTTTGAAAATCTCCTTGGAGCAAGTGCAGGTTCTGCTGTTCAACAAGAAAAAGAACTTGCGGCCAAACATGCAGCCTTTGGATCCGAACCGATCGTTTATGGGCCTAATGGTATTATTGTACGTGCACGTACGGCCAACCAGCGGAAGATGGTGGATAGTATTTCGAAAAATGACATCTTATTTGCTATCGGACCGGCGGGTACAGGAAAGACCTATACAGCGGTTGCATTAGCTGTTCGAGCACTTCGAAATAAAGAAATCAAAAGAATCATTCTAACAAGACCAGCCGTAGAGGCCGGCGAAAATCTCGGTTTTTTACCTGGCGACTTAAAGGAGAAGGTAGATCCCTATTTGAGACCGCTCTACGATGCGTTGGACGATATGATTCCAGCGGAGAAGCTAAAAGGTTATCTGGAAAATCGGACCATTGAGGTCGCCCCTTTAGCGTTTATGCGTGGACGAACACTTGATAACTGTTTTGTGATTCTGGACGAAGCTCAGAATGCAACGGATATGCAGCTGAAGATGTTTTTGACCCGTATGGGGCCAACGGCAAAATTTATCGTTACAGGTGATATGACACAGGTAGATTTACCGAAAAAAAATCAATCTGGATTATCTACTTCGATTCGTTTATTGGAGAATATCGAAGGAATAGACATTATCCACCTCAGTGGTGGAGATGTGGTTCGCCATAAATTGGTTCGCCGCATCCTCGAAGCGTATGGTGATATTTAATATTAAAAGGCAAATCGAGCAGAGCGAGCTCTTAAATCAATGCGCTGCATCTATGAATGCCATTAAACGCAGTCATAAATGAACAATTACTTACATTTGAATTTTACTTTGAACATGAATGCTATAAAAGAAACAAATTTCAATTTCGACAATCAGACTGCTTTTTACAGGGGAAAAGTACGTGACGTATATACGATTGCCAATACTTATTTGGCGATGGTTGCCTCAGATCGTATTTCGGCATTTGATGTGGTACTTCCACGCCCTATACCCTATAAAGGGCAGGTGTTGAATCAAATTGCGGCCAAATTTTTAAAGGCTACGGCTGATATTATTCCAAATTGGGTTGTATCTGTTCCGGATCCAAGTGTAACTATCGGTCAAATGTGTGAGCCGTTTAAAGTAGAAATGGTTATTAGGGGCTACTTGTCGGGACACGCTTGGCGTGAATACGCTGCAGGCAAACGTGAAGTATGTGGTGAGGCATTGCCAGAAGGACTGAAAGAAAATGACAAATTGCCTGAGCCAATTATTACACCGACAACAAAGGCTGCTGTTGGACATGATGAAGATATTTCACGTGCCGATATCTTGAAAAAAGGTATCGTAAGCGAGGAAGATTATGTTCAATTGGAGCAATATACCAAAGCGTTGTTCCAAAGAGGAACTGAAATTGCGGCGCAAAGAGGGCTAATATTGGTGGATACAAAATATGAGTTTGGAAAAAAAGACGGCAAAATTGTGCTGATCGATGAGATTCATACACCAGATTCTTCCCGTTATTTTTATGCAGAAGGCTATCAGGAACGCCAGGATAAAGGTGAGTCACAAAAGCAATTGTCGAAGGAGTTTGTTCGCAAATGGTTAATCGAAAACGGCTTCCAAGGGAAAGACGGTCAGGTCGTTCCGGAGATGACCGATGAGATCGTGGCTTCCATTTCTGAACGTTATATTGAGCTATACGAGCATATCGTCGGAGAGAAGTTTGTGTACCCAGATCAGGAAAACGTACTGGAACGTGTGGAAAGAAATGTGGCAAACGCCTTGAAAACGCTAAATTATTAGTACATTGTATCCTCAAACAAAGGAGATAGACTAATGAAGTATACCATTGATAAGCACGATCGCTATATTGTCATAGAACCTCATGTCGATGTGATTGACGCGGATAATGCCGCTAAACTCAAAGGGGAGTTTTTGTTGCGGAATACGATTGGACAACGGAATATCGTTTTGGATATGATCCACGTTAAGCAAACGGACGAGGTAGGTATCCGTTTAGGCGTGCTTGCCCATCGTTTATGTCAGTCTGTTGGTGGCATATTTATTTTGGTTAATCTTTGTCCAACGTTAATGGATATGGTTCGTGTATCGCATTTGGATAAATCGCTGAAAATAGCACCATCTTTAAAGGTTGCGGAGGATTTAATCTTTGCACACGAATTGGAATCTGAGTATCGGGGGACAATTGAGGATTAATATGAAGTTTGAAGTTCTGATATTAGGAAATAGCTCGGCAACGCCAATGTTTGATCGTCATCCGACTAGCCAAGTGTTGAACTTTAATGAGCAATTGTTTTTGATCGACTGTGGAGAAGGCACACAGATGCAACTCAGCAGATACGGTATCAAAAGCAATCGCATAGGACATATATTTATTAGCCATCTGCATGGGGATCATTATTTGGGCTTGGTGGGGCTGCTTTCATCAATGCACCTTGTCGGCCGAAAAAGTGATCTCCATTTGTATGGCCCACCTGCGTTAAAGGAAATTTTAGACGTGCAGTTTTTGCATTCCGAGACTATCTTACGCTATAATCTTGTTTTTCATCCGATTTCACCGGAACAGCCTGGCGTTATTTTTGAAAACAGAACATTAAAAGTAAGTGCTTTTCCATTAAAGCATCGTATTTCCTGTACTGGCTTTCGTTTTGATGAGGGACCCCGCGCGCGAACATTGCTTGGCGATGTTGTACAGGAATTAAATATACCTACCGCCTATTTTCCGATGATCAAAAAAGGATTTGATTACGTCGATGAAAGCGGTACAGTATATCGTGCAGACGACCTGAGCCTTCCTGCCCCCTTATCGCGCAGTTATGTGTATTGTTCGGATACCGTACGGACGCCAGAATATCTGCCTTATGTGCAAAAGGCTAATCTGATGTATCATGAGTCTACATTCTTGCACGATATGGTTGATCGCGCAAAAGAGACGTTTCACACAACAGCGCTGGAAGCTGGAGAAATCGCCCAGGAAACTCACGCAAAGAAGTTGCTATTAGGTCATTATTCAGCTCGGTACAGAGATTTAAATCCCCTGTTGGAAGAAGCGAGAACTGTATTCCCAAACACGGAACTCTCTGTGGAAGGTAGATGGTTTTCCGTTTAGTTTTTTTTGAATTTTCTCTTACATCCCAACGATGAATGGGTTAAGACCTATGAATAATTGCTTATTATATTGCATATGATGAACAATTTATCTAAGTTTACGGCTCTAATTTTTTTATAATGGATAATCCATTCAACTTAAACAACCTACTACGGGAAAATATTAAGAAGCTCGTACCTTATTCATCCGCAAGAGATGAATTTAAAGGGGAGGCATCCATATTGATTGATGCCAATGAAAATCCTTTTGGATCCCCCTTAAACCATGATTACAACCGATATCCAGACCCTCTCCAACATCAAGTTAAAGCCAAACTTTCTAAAATAAAAGGTGTACCATCAGAGAATATCTTTTTGGGAAATGGAAGTGATGAAGCTATTGATATTTTATACCGTGCATTTTGTACCCCTGGTGTTGACAATGTCATATTAGTTCCGCCAACTTACGGGATGTATGAAGTTTCTGCGAACATCAATGATGTTGCTTTCAAAAAGGTAAACCTTACTGCTGATTACCAGCTGGATTTGGATGGTATTGCCAATGCAATAGACGCACATACTAAACTGATTTTTATCTGTTCTCCAAATAATCCAACAGGAAACTCAATCCGTCGTCAGGATATTGAAACGATCTTGAATAATTTTCAGGGGCTTGTTGTTGTGGATGAGGCTTATATTAATTTTTCTGCTGTCAAGTCATTTACGCAAGAACTTGCTGAATACCCCAATCTAGTGGTATTGCAGACTTTGTCTAAAGCTTGGGGGCTTGCGGCCCTACGCCTGGGCATGGCTTTTGCCAGTAAAGAGATTATAGCTGTTTACAATAAAATAAAACCGCCATATAACATTAATCAGGCTACACAAGATATTGTGTTGGAAGCCTTAGATCAGGTTGATCAAGTCAATGACTGGATCAAGGAGACAGTGGCAGAGCGTGAGAAACTCGTGCGTGAATTGCTTGAACTGGACTATGTGCAGCATATTACACCTTCTGATGCCAACTTTATTTTGGTCAAGATGGAGCAGCCACGTGAAGTTTACGATTATCTAGTTCAGTATGGAATTATCGTTAGAGATAGATCCAAGGTCGAATTATGTGAAGGCTGTCTGCGGATCACTGTTGGAACGCCTGCCGAAAATCAAATATTGTTAGAAAAACTTAATCAAATCAATAAATAATACTATGCCTGAAAACTTAAAACGTGTACTGTTTATAGACCGCGATGGAACATTAATTTTGGAACCTGAAGACGAACAAATCGATTCTTTTACCAAATTAAAATTCTATCCTGGTGCTTTGCAGTATCTTCCACGTATCGCAAAGGAGCTGGATTTCGAATTGATCTTGGTTTCCAACCAAGATGGTTTAGGAACGTCTTCCCATCCGGAGGAGAATTTCTGGCCAGTCCATCATTTTGTGATTGATACGTTTGCAGGAGAAGGAGTAGTGTTTGCCGAGGAACATATTGATAAAACCTTTCCACACGAGAATGCGGAAACCCGAAAACCGGGAGTTGGTATGCTTGGAGCTTATTTTGATACGTCGAAATACGATTTGAGCCAATCCTTCGTCATCGGCGATCGTGTGAATGATGTTAAATTAGCACAAAACCTCGGCGCAAAGGCAATTTGGCTGCGTGCTAACGATCAATTAGGTGTTTTGGAAAACCTTGCGATAGATCCAACTGTTATAGCTTTAGAGACAACAGATTGGAAGACGGTGTATGAATTCCTTAAATTGGGTACGCGCACTGCCGAACATCATCGTAAAACCAATGAAACGGATATTTTTATTCAGTTGAATTTGGACGGTTCGGGTAAGTCTGATATCGAAACGGGATTGCCGTTTTTCGACCATATGTTGGATCAATTGGCTAGACATGGAGCACTTGATTTGACCATTAAGGCGAAAGGGGATCTTCATATCGACGAACATCATACCATCGAAGATACGGGTATCGCACTGGGCGAGGTCTTTTTGAAGGCTTTAGGAGACAAACGTGGAATTGAGCGTTATTCCTATACTTTGCCAATGGATGATTGTTTGGCTCAGGTTGCATTGGATTTTGGTGGTCGCAACTGGATTGTGTGGGATGCGGAATTTAAACGGGAGAAGATTGGCGATATGCCTACGGAAATGTTTTTCCATTTCTTTAAGTCGTTTTCAGATGCTTCACGATCGAATTTAAACATTAAAGCGGAAGGTGACAATGAGCACCATAAGATCGAAGCGATCTTCAAAGCTTTTGCTAAATCTATCAAGAAGGCGGTAAGACGCGATGCCGACCATATGCAATTGCCAAGTACAAAAGGAGTATTGTAAGATGATAGGAATTATTAATTACGGTGCGGGGAATATTTTCTCTTTGACAGCGGCACTGGATCGTGTTGGGCTTACCTATGGTATGGTCAATACCGCAGATGATATCGATCAATACGATCGTATCATCATTCCTGGAGTGGGGCATGCTGGCGCAGCAATGGACAAACTACAGGAATCAGGATTGGTGCCTTATATCAAAAAGCTAAAAAAGCCTGTATTGGGGATTTGTGTTGGTATGCAATTACTGACGGCTTTTTCAGAAGAAGGAAATGCCGAAATGTTAAAGCTATTTCCTTTGAAGACGTTACATTTTGATGTCGAAAAGTCGGGTAAAGTACCACATATGGGCTGGAATAGTGTTTCCGTGCCAGCAAATAGTCCTTTATTTGCACATATTGAAGATCAGACTTATTTTTATTTTGTCCACTCGTACTTTATCGAATTCGATGCGACATATACCGCGGCAAAATGTGTCTATGGACAGCCTTTTTCGGCTGCAATTTCTAAAGACAACTTCTTTGGCGTACAATTCCATCCAGAGAAATCTGGAAAAGCAGGAGAGCAGCTGTTGCTCAATTTTTCAACTATTCAAATTGATTAAAAATATTCGACTATGTATATCATTCCAGCAATAGACGTCTTGGACAAAAAAGTTGTCCGTTTGAGAGAGGGTAACTACAATGACGTTACAACGTATGCGATTAGTTTAGAAGAGCAAATCGAAACCTACCGTGCAAATGGTACGGAACTCGTCCATATCATTGATTTAAATGGTGCAAAAGGAGACTTCAGCAATCAGGCCTATTTATTTGATATCATCCAGAAGACGGATATGAAGATTCAATATGGCGGTGGTGTTAGAAGCATAGAGAAGGTTAAAGAATTGGTAGATGCGGGTGTTTATCGCGTTATTGTCGGAACACAGGCAATCACAAATCCTTCATTTTTGGAGGAACTGGCTACATTGAACGAAGGTAAAGTAAAATATGCCGACCACATCGTTATAGCAATTGACGTTTTGGATGAAGTCATCAAATACTCCGGGTGGCTGGAAAGTTCTCCAATCAAATTGATCGAATATATTGATAAATGCTTGGTTTTAGGATTCTTTAGGTTCTTATGTACCGATATTAGTAAAGATGGTAAATTGGGCGGTGCAGGCGTTGAATTGTACCAAAAGTTGTTAAACCATTCTCCAATTATCAAGTTAATTGCTTCTGGCGGGATCAGTTCAATGGATGATATTCAGAAACTTCAGGAATTGGGCAGTGTAGAATCTGTTGTCGTTGGTAAAGCAATCTATGAAAATAGAATCTCGATCGATGAAATCAAAGATTGGAATTTAAAATCGTTAATCAGATTTTAAAATGCTGGCAAAACGTATAATTCCCTGTTTGGATGTCAAGGATGGGCGGACTGTAAAAGGAGTCAATTTTGTGGATCTGCGCGATGCGGGTGATCCCGTTGAATTGGCCTATGAATATTCTCAACAAGGGGCTGATGAACTCGTTTTTCTGGATATTACAGCGACACATGAGGAGCGTAAAACGACAATTGATTTAGTCAAAGCGGTCGCACGTCAGGTGAATATCCCTTTTACAATCGGCGGTGGTATCAATGAAATCAAAGATGCTGACATCCTGTTGAATGCAGGTGCAGATAAAATTTCCATCAATTCCGCTGCGGTACGTAACCCCGCTCTTATCAATCAGATGGCGGCAGCTTTTGGTGCGCAGTTTGTTGTGGTTGCTGTGGATACTAGATCCATCGAAGGGCAGAATTTTGTCCATCTGAGTGGCGGGCGTATCAAGACGGAATTGAACACAGCAGATTGGATACTTGAAGCGCAGGAACGTGGAGCAGGAGAGATCCTGCTGACGTCAATGGATCATGACGGAACAAAAAATGGCTTTGACAATGGTTTTTTAAAAACAATAAACGACCAGATTCATATTCCACTGATTGCCTCTGGCGGAGCTGGTAATCAACAGCATTTTGTGGATGTTTTTCAGCAAGCTAACGTGGATGCTGCCCTGGCGGCATCGGTCTTCCATTATGGTGAAATATTGATTCCCGATCTTAAAGCTACCTTGCGTCAAAATGGAATTGTCGTAAGATAGGAAACAAGATTGATCAAGGAGAAGTAAGCCATAAACTTGCTGATTGAAATCCTGAGAAGTTAAAACAGAGCTCATGGCTCTTCGAAAATAATTAAAAATTGAAATACTAAAATCATGTTAGATTTTGCAAAAAGTGACGGCCTCGTTCCAGTGATTGTGCAGGACTTCCAAACGTTGGAAGTGTTGATGTTAGGCTATATGAACGAGAAAGCTTGGGAGAAGACACAAGCAGAAAAACGTGTTACGTTTTTCTCCCGAAGCAAAAATCGCCTTTGGACAAAAGGAGAGGAGAGTGGAAACTTTTTGAATGTAAAAAGCATCCATGTTGATTGTGATAAGGACACTGTTTTGATCAAAGCAGAACCAATGGGGCCAACCTGTCATACAGGGAGCAGAAGCTGTTTCAGTACAGACTTCAACCAAAACTTTCTGTTGGAGCTAGAGCGTATTGTCAACCATCGCTATGAACATCCTTCTGACGAATCTTATGTCAATCGTCTGCGTTCTCGCGGTATCAATAAGATTGCCCAAAAAGTTGGCGAGGAAGCCGTAGAAACAGTAATTGCAGCATTGACAGAAACAGATACTGATTTTATCAATGAAACTTCAGACTTACTGTTTCATTTGATCGTATTGTTGCGTGAGAAAGGATTTTCTTTGGAAACAATTGCGAAAAACCTCGAGAGCAGACATCAATAGGTATTTGGACAATGGCATTACCTGGAAAATGGCATTACCGTTGAACAAAATCCGAAGCCGGGAGAAGGCTTTAAGCTAAGATGACAAAATAATCTAAGAAGTGCAGTATATTTGTGGATATACTGCACTTCTTGTTTCTACGGGCTAACAATACGTATTGCTGTATTGATCTTTACTGGATGCATAGCTTGATCAGCGGAGAATTTAGCCCTACAGCATAAAAAATGGGCGTAAAATATGCGATCCGGATAGAGAAAGAGTTTTAGCGAAATTACTATGGATATTACATTAAAATCGACATTACCAGGACATCAAAACCCTATTTTTTGTGTAGAAAAGGGCTATTATACGCATACATTTTTTACGGCTGGTAACGATAAGGGCGTTGTCGAATGGGATATTGAGCAGAATGCATTTAAGCGTATTCTCTGCGCGGTAAGTTCATCGGTTTACGCTTTACGGTTGATAACGGGTACGCCGATTCTGGCCATAGCATTGCGCGAGGGCAAGCTGCTTTTTGTACATGTTGAAGAGCAAAAGCTTGTAGCAAGCATACAACTGAGCACCAAAGCTATTTTTGCATTGGCTTATATGTCCTGGAAAAATGAGCTTTTGGCAGTAGGTGAAGAGGGGACATTGTATGTTATTGATTTGGAAACTTATAAAAGTATTTACGAGAAGCGTATATCCCCAACAACAATTCGAGCAATTGCAATTGATGAAGGACTTGGACGAATAGCATTGGGCGATAAAGATGGAAAGGTTTATATGTTGGACAGTGCTGACTTTCATGTTATTAATGATTCAAAATTGCATAGTATGCCCGCTACGTCGCTGGCATTTATCCATAATAAATTGCTAAGCGGTGGAAGGGATGCGCAATTGGTGATTTCAGATCCAAATCAATTGACAACTAATTTTTCCTTTGTACCTCATCTTTTTACCGTATACGGAATATATCCCCATCCTGAAGCGCCAGTTTTTGCAACTGTCAGTCGCGATAAATCGTTGAAATTTTGGTCCACAGCCGATTTTGCACTATTGAAAAATATGAGCCGCGAGAAGATGCAAGATGGCCATCATTTATCTGTAAATGCAGGAGCATGGTCCGAAAATGGACAATATTTCTTTAGTGTCGGTGACGACAAATTAGTAAAAGTCTGGGAATTTCATTTATAAAAGATTGGGCAGAAGGTACGGACTAACTGAGCAGATAAAAAAATAGATTTCCTCTGTAGCGAATTCATAATTATATAGTTAACTATGGTAATTATAAATTTAATTGACCTTATAGTTATATTTTATGAAAAGAATTTGGCTTATCTTATTAGGCTGTATAGCGCTTTCGAGCTGTGATAAAATCGAAAGTAAAGGAATGTATCTGACTCGAGTGCCCATATTCGAAACAATGGAAAGTATACGGGCTAAAGCTAATCCCGTGAGCAGCCCCACGACAATTGTTCAAACTGGAAAGATCTATATTTATCAAGATTACCTGTTTATTAATGAGCCGGGTAAAGGTATTCATATTTTTAATAATGTCGATCCGTCAAAACCTCTGGCGATATCGTTCCTGAGTATACCTGGCAATGTGGATCTTGCGGTTCTAGATGGAAAGCTGTATGCTGATAGTTTTACAGATCTATTGACCTTCGATCTCGAAAACCCTGCATCTCCCAAATTATTGACACGGAATAAGGATGTGTTTAAGATGTTGCTTCAAATGGATTACTTCAATAACAGTGCCGATCGCATCATTACAGGATTCCGAGATAGTCTGGTAAGCTATAGCCAAAAAGATAAATATTCACCTTATGACCGAAAAGAACCTCTCTATAACGAGACCAATTCGGGATCAGGACAGGGCGGATCCATGGCGCGATTTACCATTGCGAATAAACACCTCTATGCTGTAGATCAAACGACATTACACCTTTTTAACGTACAGAATGCAAGTAAACCGGCCTATGTAAAGGATATCAAAATAGGCCCTGGTATCGAAACAATTTTTCCCTTTAAAAATAGCCTGTTTATCGGTTCCAATACAGGCATGGTGATTTATGATATCACGACGGCATCTGCTCCCGTAGAACTGTCACGTTATGCACATATTCGTGCCTGTGATCCTGTCGTTGTCAATGAGAAATATGCCTTTGTAACTTTACGTGCAGGCGTGGTATGTGGTGGACAACAAAATTTGTTGGAAGTTATCGATATCCAAGATTTGACAAAACCGATGTTGAAAAATACCTTCACTTTGGAGAATCCCTATGGCCTGGCGCTAGCAGACAAAACCTTATATGTCTGTGATGGAAAATTCGGATTGAAGTCATTCGATGCCAGTGATGTTAGCCAAACAGGTAATAAGCTTTTAGAAACTCACAAAGATCTGATGAGCATAGATGTTATCGCTGGACCAAAATCGCTGATCGTTGTTGGAGAAAAAGGTGTACATCAATATGATTATAGCAATAAGGCCAAATTGAAGGAATTGAGCATTATTCCTGTTATTAGATCCAATTAAGAAACTATTTCAAGAGCTTCATTATTCTGATATGAAAAGACTTTCGATTGCCATTTTGGCTCTTCTCGGGTATTTAACTGTTGATGCCCAAACAAAAAAATATACAAATCATAATGAATTTTCGGTTATTACTTATGGCCCTGCCTTTCTCGAATCTGGATTTGGTCTGCATACATTCCATGGGGTGCAGCTCCATGAAAATATCGCTCTGGGTTTAAATACAGGGGTGGATAGGTATCCTGTAAACAATGAAGGATCAAAATGGTTTTTACCACTCTCAGCCAGAGTGAATTATGTGGAATTCCCTGACAGAAAACGTAGTTTTTTTGCAGGATTGGATTTAGGCTATAGTTTTGCTTTCTTAAATAAAAATCTAGTCGAGAGCAATTTAAAATATGAATATCAGGGCGGCTTGTTGGTAAATCCACAGCTGGGTTGGCGCTTTAAATTTAAGAATTCAGCGAAATATTGGTCTTTGGCAACGGGATACCGGTATCAGCACTATAGCCGAAAGGATACTTATACGCGTCCCTCAGCAAACTTACCAGACACTAGCATAGGGTATGGAACAACACAAATGGATAAAAAATATGATCTGCACCGTTTTACTTTACAGGTAGGATTTGGTTTTTAGGTATCGATCGGATGTTTTTTTGGATTAACAGGTGTCGATAGCTTGAATTATAAAAAAATAGCGTAAGTATACGGTTCGTTTTTCAAATCTAGACCGATACTTACGCTATTTCACTCTTCAGTTGTAGAGCTTACTTATTCGTTGTCTAAAAGCTGTAATATCTGCGTAAGGTATTTCTCATCGACTTCATCAAAACTATTTAATTCACTGCTGTCAACGTCTAGCACACCGATAATCTGTCCCTGTTTAAAAACGGGTAGCACTATTTCGGACCGCGAGAGCGAACTACAGGCAATGTGTCCCGGAAATTGCTCCACATCAGGAACAATCAATGTTTTTTCCTGTGCCCAAGCACCCCCACATACGCCACGACCTTTTTTTATACGTGTGCATGCAACGGGTCCCTGAAAAGGGCCTAATACGAGCTCGTCTCCATCCACAAGATAGAAACCAACCCAGAAAAAATTGAATTGTTCTTTCAGTGCAGCAGCGATGTTAGCCAAATTGGCAATTTGATTAGGTTCGCCTTGCAATAGTCCTCCGATCTGAGGAAGTAAATTTTGATATTGTTCTTCTTTGCTACCTTTAGCTATTTGTAAATCCTCTGCCATAAAAATCTATGTAAAAAAAATAATCATGCATTTGCTATCAGGATTACAATTGCCAAGCATGTTTTGCCTGTCCGGAAGGCTTCACGGCATATTGCGTTCCAACCTGCATGAAATGAAAAAGCGCTAATACGCTGTTCAAAGTTAACAGAATATTAGCGCTTTCGCATCAGGCAAATGTTATTATTTCTTGGTGTTGATAATGTTCACCCGAATGTAGTTGCTTCTTTTGCCGGAAGGCGTTACAACAACGGCTTTGAAAACACGTTCCTTGCTATTAGGAACCGTAATTTTCACTGGACCTGTATATTCTAAATCCAATTCTGAAGGATCATAGTTGTCCAATGTGTAATAAATTTTGGCCCCTTCAACAGATGGTTTCAAACCTCTGATCGTATATTCCGAAGCATATACGGTGGTATCTGTTATGCCATATACTTCCGGTACACGATAGAATGTATTGGTTTGGTCAAGTTTAGCCAGCTGATTTGCTGCACGCTGTTCTGAGAAATTTTTCCAGTTCTTTTTCTCTGGCTGAGTCCAGGCAATTTCAGAAAGCGCTAAAACGCGCGGTAGCACTGTAAATTCGACTTTATTGGATGATCCAATATACTCTGTCCAAATATTTGCTTGTACACCTAAAACGTGTTTTTTGTTGTTCTCAGCAATTTTGCTAGGCATTGGGTCAGACGAATATACTTTGCTCAATGTGGAAAGTCCGCCGATACTTAAAGGTTCTCTGTTTTGATCAGGACCTTGTTTGTGATCAAAATATAGACCATAGCTGTTTGCCGTAATGATCACATCGTGACCTTGATTGGCTGCATCAATTGCACCTTGATCGCCTCTCCAGCTCATGACAGTCGCATTAGGCGCTAAACCGCCCTCTAAGATCTCATCCCATCCAATGATACGTTTACCTTTACTATTGATGTATTTTTCCATACGTTGGATAAAATAGCTCTGTAACTCATGTTCATCTTTGAGGTTGTTATCTTTGATTCTTTTTTGACAAAATGGACATGTTTTCCATTTTGTTTTTGGACACTCATCACCACCGATGTGGATATATTCGCTAGGGAATAAGGGAATGACTTCATCAATTACATCTTCTAACAATTTGAATGTTTCTTCTTTTCCGGCACAGAAAACATCGTCAAACACTCCCCAAGTCTGAGCAGCTGTATAAGGTCCTGGCTTATCACCACAGCCCAATTCTGGATAAGCCGAAAGTGCTGCTAGTGCATGCCCTGGCATCTCGATTTCGGGTATAACCGTTACATATTTAGCTTTTGCATAAGCAACCACTTCTTTGATTTGGTCCTGGGTATAGAAACCACCATAAGGTGTGTTGTCATAATCGCCATCTGTCTTGTAGTTACCCAGCAGTGTTTGCTTGCGGTAACCGCCAATTTGAGTCAATTTTGGATGTGATTTGATTTCTATACGCCAGCCTTGGTCGTCTGTCAAATGCCAATGAAACGTATTCAATTTGTAAGATGCCAGAATATCAATGTATTTTTTTACAAATTCTACAGGAAAGAAGTGACGGCCAACATCGAGATGTAATCCACGATAGGCAAAACGCGGTTCATCCTGGATTGAAGCTTGTTGAATTTCTATGCTGGCCTTTTTATCTACAGGTAGCAGTTGGATCAACGATTGCATACCATAAAATAGACCGGCAGCTTTTCCGCTAATAGTTGCGCGGTCCGAACTTATGTTAAGTTCATACGCTTCAGCATTAGTGGATTTTGCGTTTTTGGAGGAGAAATAGATCGTATTGCTGCTCGCTGATTTCACTACTGATAAATTGAGATTGTAGTTGCTTTTTAGGAAATCCTGAAACAGCGTTGCAACTTTTTTGTCCTCTTCGCTATCAAAGGCGATTTTGGTGTTAGCGTTGATTTTAAACGTGCCATTTTTAATTTGAACCTGTTGCGGTAATGGCACAATGTTCAAGGTAGCATCTTTCTTTTCTTGCGCAAATACTGCTGCTCCTACACTTAGAGCCAGCGCAAGTGAAAATAGTTTCTTCATGCGTGAGATTATAACTGAAATAAGAAGTCCTAAAAATAGGTGAATAAATACGTTTTAGCAAAGAGAAAATGTAACAAATAGGGTATAAAAACACTGTTAAAAGTGTTCTTGGGCACTTAGAAGTGTTTTGGGTAATAGCCTGTTTGAAGTAGATCAATCGTTTGTTTAGCCTGTTAAAGCTGACATTTTACTTCGAGGAATGCGATCTAAATTCGCGTAAAAAAAATGTGCTTTTTAACTGTTTTTTCTTTTTATGGCCGGATGATCTACCCATAAATATCATTTGCTGTGCAGGCGGCTGATTTAGACGATTGAAGCGATAGAGGAGATAATAACCTTGGACCATCTTCTGACGACAGCCATTTTTAATCTGTTATTACGACTTAATTTATAGGTATGTTAAACGGATCTTATAGGGGCTTATCCGAATAAGGTCCGAATGAGGTCCCTATAAAGTCCCTATTAGCTCCTTATAATTTATGGATATATTGTTTTGATGCTTTATATTTGAAGCACTGTGAATAGCGACCGATTTGTAGCAAAACTGAGGTTCGGGAAATGACAAAGGAACCCGAAGGTTCCTTTATATCTTTTACGCTACAGCATTAACAACATGTATTCATCATCCAATGATTGATATCGGATATGTTCAGCAAATGTTTATGCATTAAAGTCGTTTCAGTGCTAATTTGATCATATCTTCTACGGAAAGATTGCTTTCGGTCTTTAAAATGGTATTTAACACCTTCTCTGCCGCGGCTTTGTTGAATCCGAGCATAACCAGCGCTGATAAAGCTTCTTCTGGCACAGATTGGGATTGGATAGGTGATGCCAAGGCTTCGAAGCCCTGTTTTTTTAATTTATCCTGAAGTTCCAATATAAGACGTTGTGCTGTTTTAGGGCCGATTCCTTTAATCTTTTGAATTAGGGCAACCTGGCCATTGACGATGGCAGACTGGATCTCATCCGGTGTGTTTGACGATAGGATCATACGGCCTGTATTTGGGCCAATACCGGAAACAGAGATCAAATTTTCGAATAATTTTTTCTCGCCTTCTGTCGCAAAGCCATAAAGCGTGTGTGAATCTTCCCGAACTTGAAATGAAATAAATAGTTTACAATTTTCCTGATCCTTGATTTGGGAGAAGGTATAGAGAGAGATGTGGACATAATAACCAATCCCACTCACATCGATAACAACATGAGTGGGGGCTTTATATGCTAATTTTCCATTGAAATATTCGTACATAGTATACGAATATAGGAAGATTTTAAGCTATTCTATAAATTTTTAAGATGTGCTTGTACATCTACTACGGCAATGGTAACCATATTGACGATTTCGCGCACAGAGCTGTCCAATTGCAATACGTGAATTGGTTTGTTCATACCCAAAAGGATTGGACCTACAGCCTCAGCTTCACCAACTTCTTGCAATAATTTATAAGCGATATTTCCGGACTCCAAATTAGGAAATACGAGTGTATTCGCAGATTTTCCATTTAAGCAGCTGAAAGGGAAGTTTGCTGTCAACATTTCGCTGTTTAAGGCGAAGTTTGCTTGTAAATCACCATCAGCAATAATCTCTGGATGTTGATCGTGCAGGATCTGCGCTGCCGCTCTCACTTTTGTTGGCGTTTTTCCTTCACTTGAACCAAAATTAGAGTAAGATAGTAATGCAATACGTGGCTGAATGTTCATGCGTCTCACAGCTTTATCTAGTAACAGGGTAATGTCTGCTAATTCTTGTGCTGTAGGGTCTTCATTTACGGTTGTATCACCCATGAAGATTGGTCCTTTTTTAGTTAACATCATATACATACCTGCGACACGGCTGCCTGGTTTAGCACCGATTACATGTAATGCAGGACGGATTGTATTTGCATAATTTTTGGTCATACCGGAAATTAGGGTATCAGCTTCGCCAAATTCCACTAAAGAGGCACCAAAATAGTTACGGTCGTACATCAACTTACGGGCATCGTATTTCGATATACCACGGCGTTGTCTTTTGATGTAAAGATGTTCAATAAATTTCTTCGAACGCTCCGTTTCGTTGTCAACTTCAGCAACTGGGTCGATAATTTCAAGACCATCCAATTCAAAAGCATATTCTTTGATTAAACGTTCGATTTTATCTCTTCTACCTAAAAGAATTGGAATCGCAATGCCTTCTTCTTTAACAATCTGTGCCGCACGCAACGTTTTGTAATTGTCTGCTTCTGCAAAGACAACACGTTTAGGATCTCTTTTAGCAGCCATAGTCAAATTGCGCATAATCGCATCATCTTTACCAAGACGTTTACGTAGGGCATCGCTGTATTGATCCCAATCTTCGATTACGGTCTTTGCTACACCTGATGCGATGGCAGCTTTTGCAACAGCCATGGAAACTTCAGTGATCAAACGCGGATCAGTAGGTTTTGGAATGATATATTCTTCCGAGAATTTTAAATTACTCGTGTTATAGGCTTGATTTACTTCTTCTGGAACAGGTTGTTTCGCCAAATCTGCAATTGCACGCACTGCGGCAATTTTCATTTCCTCGTTAATTGCTGTTGCACGTACATCCAAAGCACCACGGAAGATATATGGGAAACCCAATACATTGTTTACTTGGTTGGGATAATCTGAACGACCTGTACCCATGATAATATCGTTACGTGTTGCCATCGCCAAATCATAAGCAATCTCAGGATTTGGATTTGCCATTGCCAATACAATTGGGTTTGGAGCCATCGATAACAACATCTCTGCCGACATGACGTCTGCTGCCGATAGACCGATAAATACATCCGAATCTTTTACAGCATCTGCCAGGGTGCGAATATCGCGATCTGTTGCATATTGTGCTTTCATACTGTCTAGATTTTCTCTATCAGTACGGATTACACCTTTGCTATCCAGCATCACAATATTTTCTTTGCGAGCACCTACTGAAATATACATTGCTGTACACGACATTGCAGCTGCTCCAGCACCATTGACGACGATTTTTACTTTTGAAATATCTTTACCGATAATTTCACAGGCGTTGATCAATGCTGCACCTGAGATGATTGCCGTACCATGTTGGTCATCGTGCATCACTGGGATGTTCATTTCTTCTTTTAGACGGCGTTCGATTTCAAAACATTCCGGTGCTTTGATATCTTCCAGGTTGATCCCTCCAAAAGTAGGCTCCAATGCTTTGACGATGTTGACAAACTCATCCACATTTTTGGTGTCCACTTCGATGTCAAATACATCAATGTCGGCAAAAATTTTGAATAATAAACCCTTACCTTCCATGACTGGTTTACCAGCTTGGGCGCCGATATCGCCTAAGCCCAATACTGCGGTACCATTACTGATAACAGCAACGAGGTTTCCTTTTGCGGTATATTTATAAGCATCTTCTTTGTTCTCAGCAATAGCCAAACATGGCTCCGCTACACCTGGAGAATATGCTAATGATAAGTCTCTTTGCGAATTTGTTGGTTTGGTCGGAACAACAGCTATTTTACCAGGTCTACCCATTGCGTGGTAGTTTAACGCTGCCTGTTTACGATTAGTGTTACTCATTACGATTTTATTAATTTAAGGCTACAAATCTATCATTCTTTTTGATAATTGGAAATATTTGCCAATATCTTATTATAATTAGACAATAATATGTTACTTCAGGACATCCAACAGTTTAAACATTTGCTGACGCATGCTGGAGGCCGACCCAGAATAGTTGTTAACCAGTAAAGTGTAGGTAAATGACTGTCCTGTTTTATTGGTATGTACACCTGTATAACCAAGTACGCCGCCGATTGTTCCACTTTTCATCTTCATATTGTTATAGGTGGGAAGACTTTCGTAGAAAGCAGGGTACCAACTTTGTTTTTGTGCATACTGCATAATCTTATTCATCGCTGATGTGGTCACTCGATTTTGAGGCGATAGTCCCGAACCATCCATACTATTGAGCTCACTGGATTTTATGCCTAATTTGGCATTCCAATATTTTTGGATATAATAGGCGCCATCGTCGGTGCCCGTTTTACCCGCTGTTGTATAAGCGATCGCTTTCAATAGAGCTTCTCCATAGAGATTGATGCTCTTTTGGTTAAACCAGTAGACAATTTTATCTAAGGTTGGGGATAGGTGAATATCCAGGGTTTGTTTTTTTGAAACATCGACTGAATCCATTTTTGCCCCAGTAGCAGGTCGTTCGCTGGCAACAATACCGTTGTTGTTTAAGACTTCGTTTAATTGATAAGCGAGATCGTAAGCCGGATCGGGAGAGGAGAGCTCAATTGTTTTCTTGAGATCCTGGCCATACGAACCACGCACAAATATCTTGGTTGAATAGGGGGCAGCATAGGCGTATACATTGTCGCCGCTTCCTGATTTACCAGTGGTTGTTTCATTGATAATTTCCAGATAGGGAACTTGGGCTGTATAACTAAGGATCTCCGCTTTGGCGCCAATTTTATTACTTGGGGTAAAATTGATGCCAAAAGCGTTCTCACACCAATTGAGCGAAGAAATCCCCGCGCCGTAGTAGTTACCCATGTCAGTCCAGATCCAGCCACCCGGAAGCTGGTTCCCATTATAAAGCCGATCATCGGCGATAATAGCGCCATTAATACTTTTGATACCGGCATTTTGGATCGCTGTAAGCCACTTGTTCAGTATCGTTGTTGCCTGAGTCTCCGGATAGCGAGCGCTGCCAAGGGTGGGGTCTCCCGTGCCTGTCACAATAATACTTCCGTTTAACACACCATTCTCGTCGATTTCACCTGTATAATACAGGGTTGTTTTGAACTGAAAATTCTTGCCCAGGAAGTCCAAGGCCGTCGCCGAAGTGATTACCTTCATGGTGGATGCGGTTGCTAGTCCGATATTTTCATTTGCCGCGAATACAGTCTGGCCTGTTTTTCCGTCGAAAACTATCAGTGAGCTCAAACCATTCCTGAGGCTTTCCTGATTTTGAAACTGCGTAAAAGCATCCTGAATTTTACTGCGAAGATCCTGCGCAAATAATGGAGTGGTAACGGTCGTTAACGCGTAAGTAGAAAAAGCAATGGTACTTAGCAGAAATTGGTTCATATATATTATTTTTTATCGTCCTATGGTATATCCCAGTTTATCTTCAATGAGTTTGTAAACACGGTTATCTCTATTCGTGCTGGCAATCATGGATATTCCATTGGATTTATCATGATGACTTGAACGCAGCCTATTTTAAGGGAAAAGCGTTCGCTGTACTTCGTTTGTTTTATTTGGCTTAAAGTTAGGCATTCGACCCTAAAAAATCCTAACTTGCATAAAATTGTATAGACGACATGAAGCATATCGAAAAATTAGCTGCCATTCGTGAGGCGATGAAGGTTCAGGGAATCGATGGATATATCATTCCATCTTCAGATCCTCATATCAGTGAATATCTACCGGAACGTTATAAATGCATTGCCTGGGCCTCGGGTTTTACCGGGTCAGCAGGTACGTTGGCAATCACACAAGATTTTGCCGGCCTTTGGACCGATTCTCGCTATTTTGTCCAAGCAGTGGAGCAATTGGCAGGAACAGGTTTTGAATTGGTGAAATTGAAAGTGCAGGGCGCAGCGGAGTATGCAGATTGGTTGGGCGAGCAGTTGGGTGCTGGTGCTAAGGTTGCTTTTGATGGCAATCTCGCTTCTTTATTGGTGGCTCAATCTGTTCAGAATACTTTGGAGCCTTTGGAGATTAAAGTAGATGGTCATGTTGACCTGTTGTCATCATTATGGGAAGGACGACCAGAGCTGCCTAAGGCACAGGCCTACCTGCTGGACGAAAATATTACGGGGCAGTCAACAGTTTCTAAAATTGAAGCTGTCCGCGCGGAGATGAAAAAGAACAGAACGGAGGCTCATCTGATCTCATCTTTGGATGACCTGGCCTGGTTATTAAACATCCGTGGTCAGGATGTACCTTGTAATCCTGTTGTTTTGGGATTTGTATTGATTACAGCAGAAAAAGCAACGCTTTATATTGAACCTTCGAAGTTGACAACTCAGGCAACGGAAGAACTGAAAGGCTATGGAGTGGATATTGCAGCTTATGAGGATGTTTTTAAAACGATTCCTACATTAGATATTACTTCAATTTTAATTGATCCCAAACGGACTTGTTTTGCTGTTTTCGACAGCGTACCTAAACAGGTTAAAATTGTTGAGAAAATAAACCCTTCGACGAGTTTAAAAGCAATTAAGAATAAGGTTGAAGTTGAAAATAACCGCCATACATTTGTAAAAGACGGTATAGCGTTGACTCGTTTCTTCAAATGGTTGGAAGAGAATGTCTCCTCTGGTGAGCTTTCTGAATTATCTATTGCTGACAAATTACGTGGATTTCGCGAAAGTCAAGATGGCTTTGTTGACGTCTCATTCACGACAATTGCGGGATATTTGGATCATGGTGCCCTGCCGCATTATTCGGCTAATGAAAAATCGAATTATGCACTAGAGCCTAAAGGTTTACTATTGGTAGATTCTGGGGGGCAATATACTACAGGTACAACGGATATTACAAGAGTGGTAACGCTTGGAGGCCTTACGCAGGAGGAAAAAGAGGATTATACGCTTGTACTCAAGGGAACAATAGAAGGTTCTCAGGCCATTTTCCCTACTGGAACACGGGGCTATCAGATCGATGCAATTACGCGTCGTCCATTGTGGGAAACATTACGCAATTATGGGCATGGTACGGGACATGGTGTCGGTTTCTTCTTGAACGTACATGAAGGTCCACAAGTGTTCAATGCAGCTGCAATAGATGTTGCTGTTGAACCAGGTATGATTACTTCGATAGAGCCTGGATTGTATCGCGTCGGCAAACATGGTATTCGCATTGAGAACCTCGTGTTGACCCGTAAAGCAGGATCTTCCGAATTTGGAGAATTTCTGGACTTTGAGACACTAACAATATGTTATATCGCAACCGATTTAGTCGAAAAATCCTTATTGGATAAGAAACATATTGCCTGGCTAAATAACTATAATCAGTGGGTATTTGATCAATTATCGACTCATCTTACTGTTGAGGAAAAAAATTGGTTGGCAGATAAGTGTCAGGCAATTTAATCGCTCAAAAAGAATAACGACAGTGGCTGTCCGCTGTCCACAACAATAAGTTGTCAAAATAAAAGGCCCCCCAATAATTAAGTAATAAAGTTTGGGGGGCTTTTTTTAATCGATTTTTTTCAAAATTTCATAAATAGATTCTTTTCCAAAAGGTTTCAGAATGAAACCGCTTATAAAAGGATAATTAGCCAGTTGCTCCTGATCGTTTTTGCTCGTAGAGGAACTGACAATAAAAATCTTGGTTCGTTTGATGAAGTCGGTCCTGTTTTCAAGTACATCCATTAGCTCCCAACCAGTCATAAATGGCATATTGATATCCACAAAGAGTATGGGTGGCATCAACGACTGGCTGATGTCATTGTTATCCAAAAAATCCAATGCATCCAGTGCATTTTTGAAGGAATGAAAGTCAATCTCATATTCGGTAAATCCCTGTAGCATATGACCGAAAATAGTACGTAAAATGGCATTATCATCAATGAGAATGATCGTTCTTTTAGTTTCAGGAGTCATGGTCTTTTTGATTAATAATTGTTTTCATCGTGTCAATAAACCTCATCTTTGTTGTTGATTGACATTGCAGTTTTTCTTTTACTCTTTTACTTGTGATATCACGCTGTCCAGGATCGTAGCAGTCATTTTCTACGAACAGGATTGAACACTATTTTTTTATTATAGTTGTATCAGCGGATCTTTATATGCTTTTTCTAAAAATTTGACATAAAAGGTACTACCCGAATCGATTTTACTTTGTACATCGATCTTTCCGCCCAATGATTCGATTTGATATCTAATGAGAAACAACCCGACACCTTTAGTCTCAAATCCACGGTGAAAAACCTTTTTAAACATAAACAGCTCAGATTTGTATTTTGGCAGGTTAATACCCAGCCCGTTGTCTTTAACCGTTAATAACGTTCCTTCTTGTTCCAGATGTGTATGTATTTCGATCCTAGGGGCTCTATCTTTTGTCGTAAATCGGAGTGCATTACTCAGGAGATTGCTTAAGATACTTTCCAGGTAAATCTTAGGATAATAAATGTCTTTTACATTGAATTCGATGGAAATAGTCGCATTTTTTTGCTGTATTTCTTCCATAAATTGCTGTTGCACTTTTTTGAATACGTCTAGAAAACTACATTGCTCGTAAATCAGTGAATTGTTTGATTTGATATCAAGTATACCCCCCAAATCATGTAATGTTTCGTTCAGGTTGTCACTGCTAATATGCAGAAGGTTCATAAAATCAGCCTTTATTTTTTCATCATCCGTTACCTTGATTTCGTCAATAAGCATCTGTATATTGCTGAGCGGGCCCTTTAGATCATGAGCGAGGATGTTAGCAAATTCTTCTAGTTGTCGTATTTTGGTTTCAAGATCTATTTTGACTAGATCCGATTCAATCTTTTGCCTTTTTAGGATTTCGATATTCTTTTTTGATTCTGAAATATCTTGCACCTGGACGATCAGAAATTGTGCGGTATTGGCATTATCAAAAACTGCCGCAACCGTTACAGAACACCATACAAAATGCCCTAATTTATGTAGATAGCGTTTTTGAAGCGTAAATGCTTCGATTTCGCCCCTGACAAGTTTTTCTCTAAGTTCAACATCTTTATCTATATCGTCTGGGTGTGTTCGATCAGTAAACTTGGTTGTCGACATTTCTTCATGAGAATAACCAAGAATTTTGGTTAACATGTTATTGGATTCTATGCAGTAACCTTCGAGACTTGTCAACGAGATTCCCAGACCAGATAAATAAAATGCTTGATTAAACTTGTGTTCATTGAATTTACTCTTTTCATTGGACTCGACTTGTTTTGTAATGTCGGAAATAACCAGGGCTACCCGGTTCAGCGCCCTATGTATAGGTTTAATCTGTAACCGGTACCATTTGTCTTTGTGCTCTTTTAAATTGGATTGAAAATCCATCTTAAGTTCGCGGTCCAATTTTAATGAACTTTGTATTAATTGAAGAGCGGGCACTGCAAGATCAGGTGGGAAGAGTTCCGTGAGGCTCTTATTTAGAAATTCTTCTGGCGTATAGAACAATAGATCCGGATTGTTGGTCCAGTAGTTTTTAAAAACCCCAGTATCGGTTACTTCGAATACAAGATCATTCAATGAGGCAACAAGCAATTGAAGTTGGTGTTGTTTATCTTCTAGGACACGATTTTTGTTGACCAATTTCGATACATCAATAAATGAGATTAAAAGACCTTTTTTATTGTCTTCTATAATAAGATGAACATTGAATTGATACCATCTAAACTCTTGATCCTTTTTTCGTCCTAGGATAATTTCATTTTGGTTTTGGTTTTTGGAAAGAGCACTAAAAAATGGCGTTTCTGTAGGCGATAGTTCTGAAAGATCATCAGCTGTATAAAACGTAATTAATTCATGTAGTTTGTTGGTATCTGCCGTACTTTCGAGGTCTAAAAGCTCTTGTGCGCGTTTGTTAAACAGTAGAATAGTGCCATCATCGGTGGTCGTGATTAATCCTTCCAACCTTGTATTTACAGTTTGGTCAGAAAGCATAGATAAAGAGTCCCGTTGCAGATGCATTATCCAACAATGTTTAGGGTTAATTTTCTCATTTATAAGCATAAGTGGCCTATCAGCCCCTATTTGCAAAATTGGTAACTTTTACCCCAAAATAATAAATAAATATTAAAATATGTAACTTTTTGTATAAATTACTAGCAAGCAGATTGTTATGTGTGCATAGTAATCTGCTTGCTGGTATTTTACATCTTCTGTACCTAAGGACTTATGTTTAATTCTTAATTTTTTCGAGCCACATCCAGTTAAACCAAAGTGGCTGTAATTCTTTACTTTTTAAGGTTACGATATATTTTCCGGGCTTATCGAATTTAAATTTGCCGATGCGGTTTTCGACAAATTCTTCTGTGTAATTGTTTTCATTGGGCTCGACCACCATTTTGTTTGTAGGAGCAAAACTTCCTTTCAGCAGCTGATTGGCAGTACTGACTTCAAAAACACTGTTTTGTTTATTGGGATTATGTGCTGAGAAATCGAGTGAGTAGACGCCTGCTTCAGGGATGGTTACCTCCCAATCGATCTTCGTATCACCCGTCAGGATCGCATGCGTTGGATTTTTGCCGTTATAGCGTACAATTTTGAGCCCTTGGTTGAGGCTATTGGTTGATTTCAACGAAAAGCCACCAAAGGTTGATTCCGGGATTGTATTTTTGTCCAATTCCAGCGGACTGTTAAAAGTCAATTTAACTTCTGAAACATAGTGGTCAGGTTGCGCGTCAGGTAATTGGATATGGATTAGACTGAGACTTTGATCAAATTTTAGTGCCGTAGATACACTTCCCTTCATTAGTGAAACCTGTTCTGGGGTCGATTTGATTCCTGTAATCCGAAGTGTATGATCTAAGGGCCAATTAAAGACGTGCGCATATACGACTGTTTTTTGTCCTTCTTTTTTGGTCGTTAGGTAACCCCAATCGAAATGATTGTTTTTTAGATCAAGGCCGGTACTGCCATAGATGCCCTCTCCATAGCTGTTTAGCCAATCTCCGACTTCGTGCAGACGACTGACACTTTCGTAGGGAACTGTTCCGTTGGCACGTGGCCCGATATTTAAGGTGAAGCCCCCGTTGAGACTTACATTGGAGATTAATGACTGGAAAATTTGACTGGTTGATTTCCATTCATTCTCCTGACCGTTGTAACCCCATGAATGCGCGATGGTGCCCGGTGTCTCCCATGGATGGTTAATGTAATTGCTGCCAAATTGGTTATCTCCTAATGTTTCAAAATCCACATTCTCCGCATCCGTAGGAAGACCTAGACGTGAATTAATCAGGCAATTAGGCTGTAGTTCACGGATCAGTTTGACAACTTGCAGTAATTGTTCTTTTTTAATGATCGACTTTTGATAAGGGATCCACATGTCGAACCATATCAATGCAATGTCGCCATAGTTAGTCATCAGTTCGCGAAGTTGAGGGATAACTTTTTCCTGCCAATATTGATTGTATTGAGCATCGGTAACATGTCCCGACAGCTCCTGTTGATGGTTCCAGCCGTATGGATGTTCCCAGTCAATCCAATGTGAATAATAAAAACCTAATTTCATGCCGTGCTTTCTACAAGCCTCTGCGATATCTTTGATGACATCCCGATTGGAACCACTCAATTTTGGGAGGCTATAATGACCAACTTTTGTGTCCCAAAGGGCAACACCATCATGATGTTTGGCGGTGATGATGATATATTTCATCCCAGCCTCTTTTGCTAGAAGAACCCATTGCTCAGGATCTATTTTACTCCAGTCGAAACGTTTTGCCAAAGTACCGTACTCTTCTTTGGAAACGCGGTTGCGATATCTTAACCACTCGGCATAGTTATTCATATAACGTAAAGGTTCACCCTTCCACATGCCTTCAGCCGCACTGTATAGTCCCCAATGAATGAACATGCCAAAGCGGGCATCTTTAAACCAAGAGGCTTTTTCAGAAGTTTGTGCAAATAGTTTGGCCGAAATACTGAATAGCAATAATGACAAAATCAGTAGTCGCTTGATTGATGGTATCATAAAGGTTGTTCTTTTTTTTTTGACTTACAAGATAGGCAAAAAATCGAACATCAATCCTTAAATTGGATTTTGGAGTGGTTGTAAACTATGGAATGTAGTCGGTGAAAAAGTGAAAACCCCTCGTATTTAAACTAAGGGGTTTCATGTTGTATGAAAACTTTAAAGCGATTATTTCAAGTTATAGGCTTGGATAATCTTTTTAAAAACGGATGTATTGTTGTAAATGCCCATAAAATTTTGCGCACCTGGTCCATAAGCAAAGACAGGTACCATAATATTGGTATGGTCATCGCTACTGAAATTACCCCTAACAGTTCCCTTTTTATAATTGGCATCCAATAGGGAAAGTCCGCCAGTTTCGTGATCTGCAGTGACAATGACTAGTGTTTCACCATCTTGGTCCGCAAATTTTAGGGCTTCCCCTACAAGCCGATCAAAGTCATGTTGCTCGGTGACAACATAGGGAAGATCGTTGGCATGGGCTCCATAGTCGATTTGTGCACCCTCGGCCATGATAAAGAAGCCATTTTTATTTTTAGACAAAAGCTGAATCGTTTTTGAGAGGGAATTTTTTAGCATTTCTCCCCGTCCATCGAGTATTCTTCTTGTCGCAGAATCCGCTAGGAGCACCAACTGTTTGCCCGATGTCGCTTTTTCAAAGTCGTCTAAATTTTGCTGAAGCTGATACCCTTTTTCGGTCAGTTGCTTCATCAGCGTGTTATCCTTGTTGTTGAGGAAGCTTTCGCGACGGGATCCAACTAAGATATCCACATGGCTATTTTTGAAATCTGCCGCAATTTCCTGTGACATTGTTCGGTCGATCTGATGTGCGTAAAATGCAGCCGGAGTAGCATCTGTAATATCTCCCGCACTGATGATACCACTTTTGATCCCATGTTGCGCCAGCGTATCTGGTATAGCGCTGATCAGTTTGCCATTGGCATCCACACCGATATACCGATTATTGGTTTTATGTCCAGTAGCCAAAGCTGTCCCGCCCGCAGCGGAGTCGGTAAAATCCGAATTGGATGCTTCGGTGCGCGAAAGACCAATATGTTTCATATTGATGATATTGGACTGACCAAAATTGGCACTTAAACCTGCTTGTATTTGGGCCAAGCCCATTCCATCACCAATAAGTAAAATAACATTTTTGACCTTACTTGTTGCGCCATCATTTTTATAGGTTGGCTGATAGGGAACGTAGGCCTTTGGATTTGCGTATTCGACTTTAGCGTTGTTTAAATAGAAATTCTTAAGCGCAGTAGGATGGTCTGTATTGATCCAGTCTACCCCCATGTGACCAAGTTCTTTCCAACTATTGGGACTGTCTTTGGTTGCCCAGAAACGAAAAGGTTTACCCAATTTATGCGCTTTGTCTATCACAGATTTCATCTTTTCAAGGTCGGGTGGAGTAGGCGTCCCTTTGCCATTCCAGACAGAATACTGTTTAATATCCTGACTGATCATCCCAATATGTTTGAGCTGTGCCGGCGTATAATCTTTTTCCGGCCGGCCATCAAAATAAATCATCGATGGATAATTGTCGAACTTTTCCGGCGGCGGGATTTCACCGCTGACGACAATTTTAATGGCGGAAGGATTTTTCTGCTGGTCGAATATAGATTCGTTGCCCTTCAAATCGGCCAACAATTTAGACAATACCTGTTCGTAATTTTCTTTGATATCAATCACGAGCTGTAAGGTCTGCTCAGGTTTGGCATAAGGTTTATTGCCGTTCTCCTTAAAGAAAGCAATTAAAGGGTCGATGTAAAGTTTTTTTAACGTCTTCCCTGGTTTGATTTCGCTGCTTTCATGGGCGACGTAAAGCTCTCCATTGCGATAGAAGACGTCCGCTTCGATAGAGCCCATTCCAGCATAGTAAGCCTCCAACAGCGGGATTTGTTGTTTGTAATCATTGTGGCTATGACCTGCATTGGCAGTCAGTTTCTGTTGTGCAGAAACTGACTGAATGCTTAGGCCGGCAAATAGCAGCCACATTAATTTATTGTTTTTTACCATCCTGCATTCTGTTTAATGACACCGGAACTGTTGTCGATCTCGCGTTGCGGAACTGCCCAAACATCATGTACTTGCGGATTGAAATTTCTAGCCGGCCAAATTACAGCACCATCGAAATCGTGTAAAGGTTTGGCATAGGTAGCTTGCGCATCGCCCCATCTGACCAAATCACGGTGACGGTCTGCCCATTCACCAGCAAGCTCATTGCGGCGCTCACGTTTTAGGTCTACAAGAGTCATTCCGCTCTTTGCTATTAAACCAGCTCTCTTCCTAATTTTATTTAATTCAGTATCACCGGCCCCAGCCCCATTTAAATTAATGGCTGCCTCAGCTTTAATCAATAATACTTCGGCATAACGCATCAATGGTACATTGAGGTCTGTTGTTCCGTTATCGCCATTTGGATTGACATGTGTTGGAATAGGGTCTTTATAAGAAAACGGCTCCATGTATTTCTTGAATTGGTAATTGGATGTAGCGCCTCCGTCTTTTGTGAAAGTGCGTTCATTGCCAAAAAACTGGAATTTATCCCCAGGTTTCAATATCGTCGCTTCACGGCGTAGATCTCCAGATTCAAAAGAATCATACAGTTCTTTTGTCGGTAGATAGTAGCCCCAGCCATTGTAGATTCCCCAAGCCTTGTTGGTGAGCATAACACCGGGAAGTTTACTTCCCCAGCCAGTACCACCGCCATTTGGTGTACAGACCACCGACCAGATATATTCTTTGGACCAGTTGTTAGCCGCTTTAAACACATCCACAAAATTGGTCAATAAATCATGTTTGCCCGAACTGATCACCATATCCGCGTACTTCACAGCATTGGTATAATCTTTTTTGTACAGATATACTTTTGATAAATAAGCCCATGCAGCAGTTTTGTGCGCTTTACCGTAATCCGAAGCATTCATATCTGAGAAATACGGAAGGTTTTCTGCTGCTTTTAGAAATAAAGAAGCAATGTAGTCATAGTTCTCGTTGACATTGTTAGCACGGGGTACGGGTACGGTTGCATCTGTTTCAGGTTTAACAATAGGCACACCTGCCTTGTCGTTGCCATAGTTTGCTGCCAATTGAAAATAAACCAGACCGGCATTGAAATAGGCATCGCCAATGATCTGTTTTTTTCGAGCTTCATCCATGCTTATATTGGGAACATTAATAATAATATCGTTAGCTCTTTTTATAATCGCATAACGCATGCTCCATTGAGATTCGGTATAACCACCACCGATGTAATTGCGGTTGAAGTTTTTGATATTATCGGCTTCCGGTTTGTTACGTCCCGTTACCATGTCGTCACTGGCATTAATAAACCAAAACATCCCACGACCGTAATAATCCTCTTCATTGTATTTTTCATACATACCAGCCTCCGCTTTGATGGCATCCTGTTCGGTTTTCCAAAAATTCTGAGCGGAAGGTGAACCTTCAGGCGTTATATCCAACTGTTTGTCGCACGATGCAAAAAGTGCTACTGCTGCTATTGCAAGGTATTTGATATTCGTTTTCATCGTTTTATTTTTTTAATGACTGATAAAACCTGGGTAAAGTCTTCCGTCTGTGAATGACAACTTTTATTTTTCGGTTTCATCATTTTTATTTTTCTCGTTTTAATAATCGATAAGATCTTAAACTAAATAATCCTTGTAAGAAGTAACCTTCGTTTAGATCCCATTGGCATTCTGCTAATATTAAAAATTGACATTTAGACCGAAGATAAAGCTGCGGGCTTGTGGGTAACGTCCGACATCAAGTCCATTGTTATCCATACCAATTTCTGGATCAAAACCAGTGTATTTTGTAAACGTAAATAAGTTGTTCGTAGTCGCATAGACTCTCACGTTTCCAAGTTTATATCTGTCAGTCAAAGATTTTGGTAGTGTATAACCTAATGTGACATTTCGGATACGAAGGAAAGAACCATCTTCAATATAGAAATCTGATGCATTAAAGTTTCCGTTGGCGTCTGAACTGGAGATAATAGGCACTTTCCCATTCGGGTTTTCTGGTGACCATGCATCTAGGATTCCTACTAATTTGTTGTATGAGGGACCGCTCGCGCTGTAGGTTGTTCTTTTGATGGCGTTAAATAATTTGTTCCCTTGTACACCTTGTGCAAAAATATTGAGATCAAAGTTTTTGTAATTCGCATTGAAGCTCAGACCGTAAGAAAAATCAGGATATGCACTACCGGCGTAATAGCGATCTTCTGGTCCGATCGAACCATTCCCATCGATGTCTACAAATTTGAAATCGCCCGCTTTTGCATTGGGTTGAATTTTTTGTCCATTGGCATTTTTGTAGTTATCAGCTTCTGCCTGACTCTGGAAGATACCATCCGTCTTTAATACGTAGTAACTGTAAAGAGGTTGGCCAACAGTAATTGTCAACGGAGCTAGCTCATTTCTAAAATTAGTACCTACTGCGATATTGTTCAATCCAGGAGCCAATTCTTGAACGTTGTTGGTTAATTTGGTTAGCGTCGCATTAATAGAGTACGAAAAATCTTTATTTTTAGCACTACTATAAGTTAACCCTAGTTCAATACCTTTATCTTTTACTAAACCCCCGTTAATCGTTTGTGTGCTCAAGCCCGCTGTTCCCGGAAGAGGTTTGGTTAAAATCATCTTATTTGTTTCTTTGACAAAATAATCTGCTACCAAGCTCAATCCATTCAAAATTCCAAGATCTAAACCTATATTGGTTTGTTTACTTTCGGCCCATCGCATATCCATATTGGGTAACACATTCTGAGCATATCCATTTTGTAGTTTTGGATTTTCACCAAAATAGGCATCGGCACGAATAAGAAGAGGGTTAACATCCAGTGGATTTAGGTTGGCTAGACCACCCAATTTACCGTAACTAGCTCTTAATTTAAGCTCGTTTAACCATTCTACAGATTTCAAAAAATCTTCTTTGTGTAGAGCCCATCCAGCAGATGTTGAATAATAGTACCGCGCTCTATTTTCTTTTAATGGAATTATGGATGAAGCATCTCTTCTGCCAATTAAGGATAGTAGGTATTTTTCATTGTAATTATAGTTCGCTCGTAGGAAAAGAGACGAAAGTGCTGTGGCTCCATAACCACTTTCTGACGGTTGTATTGTATTGGCGTTATTCAGGTATCTGTATTGTTTGGATTCGTCGTCAAAGCCGGTACCCGAAGCATTCAAATAACTACTTTTGGTTTTTTGAAAACTATAACCACCAGTCAAATCAAGTTGATGAACGTCAAATTTAGTCTTATAATTTAGCACTTGTTCGGCAAGGATATCATTTGCGTCACTCGCTCTTTCCACTAGACTATTGCTCAAAACGGGTTTCCCTATTTCAGGACGTTTTGGTGTAAAGCTTTTATATTTAATGTTCGATTTGGTAATGCTTAAGTTAGATCTGAACGTTAGGCCTTTTGCTAATTGGATATTGGCATATGGATTTACAACCAGGACACTGACAGGATTATTAATGTCTATGCGCATCAATTCTGCGACAGGGTTAATGATATCACCATAGTCGCCAGGGAAAGGTCCTGGCAAACCAGCAAAGCTCCCATCAGCATTGTAGGGCGTTCCATTGGTTGGATAATAAATAGCCGACAATAGCGCCCCAGTATAGTCGCTGCTCGTATTGGCGCCATTTCCATTGGTATTGCTGTAGGATAGATTTTCACCTACTTTTAACCACGGTGTAATTTGATGTTCTGAGTTTATCCTGAAGTTGTAACGTTGTGTTTTTGTATTGAGTACAATACCTTCTGCTTTACGGTAATTGAAGCTCAAGTAAAAATTTGACTTTTCATTTCCGCCATTTATTGCACCATTGTAATCTTGCAATGTCGCATTTCTAAATACTTCATCCATCCAATTGGTTTTTGTGACAAGCCCATCTGGATATTTTGTTGGATCGAAAGCTGGTAAAATGGCTGTTCCGCCATTTTTTGCTGCCGTTGCTGCTACCTCAGCGCGTTGTTCCGCATTTAAAGGCTGTAATTTACGCCATGCACTTTGTTGGCCGATTTTGGCATCGACACTGATCTGCATCTGTCCTTTTCTCCCTTTTTTAGTGGTGATCAATACCACACCACCAGAAGCTCTCGCTCCATAGATTGCTGCCGACGCGTCTTTAAGGACCGAAATGGATTCAATATCGTTGGGATTTAATTGTGGTGTACCTAAGAAAATCGAACCGTCAATAACGTAGAGTACATTTTCACCATTGATACCACCGGCACCCCGAATATTAATGCGAGGAGGCGAAGTTGGATCGCCACCTTCGTTTGTCACAATGACACCAGGAGATTTTCCAGCCAATACTTCTCCGACACTGTTTACCGATCGTGAGGATAATTTATCAAGGGAAACCACACCTATAGCACCCGTTAGTGTCTCTTTTTTCTGGGTTCCATAACCAACAACAACAACTTCGGATAGGGTCGAACGCTCTTCGCTTAGCGTTACATTTATAACTTCATTTTCACCAACAGAAACATCTTTAGAATGGAATCCGACCATCGAAAAAGAAAGTACGGCCTGTGGTCCAGCCTCGATTCGAAATGCACCCTTTGTATCTGTTGTGGTTCCTACCTGCGTACCCACTACTTTTACAGAAACACCCGCAATTGCAGTCCCTGTTGTATCTCTTACAAAACCGGTAACGATTCGGTCTGCCTTGATGTTTGCTTGCGTGTTCAGGATCACATAGTCCTCTTTTTCCACTGCATTGATTCCAAGCTTATTCAAGAGAGAGCGAACGGGTTCAGTTTTAAAGCTGCCGCTTAAGACTGTGTTCCGTTCTTGCAATAGATCGGGATTGTAAACAAAATGAAGGCCCGAAAGACTCTCGATTTTGTGGAGAATCACATCGAGTTTTTCGCCCTTGCTTATTTTGATGTTTACACTGCTTTTGTCCAAACGTTGGGCCATGCTTGGGGAGGCCATCAATGAACTGCAGAATACTGAAGTAATCGAAAATGCGATGCAGGGATACTTCATGATCCGGTAAAAAGAGAATTCTCTCTTGAATGCAGGTGTTTTCATTTTTTTGTAATAATTAGGTAATGAATTACGCATGGTGACTAAGATGTTTTAGGTAAATTTTTAGACATTATTTGTGGATTTTAAATACTTTATCCTTTTCAATCGTACTGTACTTTAGGTGATGCAGGCTGCAGATGATATCCAGTATTTCGGCCGGATTTTGTGTGCTATTGAATGTGGCTGTTGTTTTTAGAGACGTAAGCGATGTATCCTTTAAGATAATTTCAATGTTGTAGATATATTCCAGTTTTTTTGCGACCTCTTGTAGATTTGTTCCATCAAACGCTATGGCGACAGCTGTATTTTTTTCTACTACGCTACGTGAAGATTGTGCGGTTTCTTTGCTGTAACGTAGACTTTGGTTTTTGGTTAATATACCCAAGATTTTATCTTGTTGCTGTACCGCCACCTTACCGGTAGCAACGGTGACTTCGACTTGGTCGGAAGCCTGATAAGCTCTTATCCGAAAGGAGGTACCCAATACTTTAACCGCTAGCTTGGATGCAAGCTGTACCTGAAATGGGTGTTGTTCGTCGTGGGCAATATCAAAGAAAGCTTCCCCCTCGGTAAGTGCTATTTCACGGATATTTCCCTTGAACTTACTTGGATAGCTGATTTTTGAAGATGGTTCCATGATAATTTCCGAACCATCTGCCAATACAATCTTTTTATGTTCACCTGCAAGGGTTGTCGTGACGATCTGCGAAGATGGTGCGATAGGTTGATTATTTACTTTCCAATAAAGAAGTCCTATGGAAGCAATCATTAAAATAGCGGCCGCTATTTTGAATACAGGTGAATACGGCAGGGGAGCTCGTTTACTTTCCTTTTCTGAAATACCGGACTGGATATTGGCCAATAATTGTTCGCGCAGTGCTGCTTTGCGTTCCTGCGGAATTTTTTTTGATGCGTTATCCAGTTGGGCGTACCAATCTTCGACTTGTTTAATCTCGGCGGCGCTGGCCTCTCCATTTAAATATTTTTGCAGTAGCTGCTTTGCTTTTTCTTCCATCATTTGAATACATGTCACTTCAAATGGGAATTGGTACTAGTCGAAAATATTAGGAGTATATTAATTTATTGTTAACACTCAAAAAAATGTAGGAACTGCCTAAGAGAGGCTTTTTTTGAGCAGTTTCATGGCCGAGGTAATTTGATTCTTGACGGTTTGTACCGATACATTCAGCTCGCTCGCAATTTCCTTGATTGATTTTTCTTGCTTGCGGCTCATTGTGACGACCAGCCGCATACGTTCGGGAAGCTGCATTAAAGCTTCTTCAACTTTTTGCTGCGCATCTTTTAGGATCAGCAGGTCGTCCGCTGAATCAGCATATTGTTGGTTCATTAAAGTCGCTAGTTCGGCTTTGTGTCCATCTTTAACTGTCGTATTCCGAAAATGGTTGATTACTTTGAATTTTACAGCCCCATGTAGATAGGCTGCAAGGCCACCGGATATGATGACCTGCTCACGGTTTTCCCACAGCGAAATGAAGATTTCCTGGGTAATGTCCTGAGCCACATTTTCGTCACCTATTTTCTTAAAAGCTGCATCAAATATGGCTTCCCAATACAGATTAAAAATCTGTTCCATGGCAAAGTGGTCACCTTGCTTTAATGATGCTATCAATAATTCGCTCACAAGATCAGTTTTAATTGGACAAAGCTAATAACTCAGTATTCCTTTAAAGTTAATAAATCTTAAAGAGTATATTTTGTCTGTTATAAATTAATCTTGGGGATTTCTGCTGAAATTGAGCGGTATATTTTTATTCTTTATATTCCTCGCCTGTAGCGATGTCTATAAAATAGCTCTCATTCTGATTGTGTTCATTTTTATGCTGTACCCAACCGTTTGGATTGATGGTCATGTAGCTTTTGTTGCCGATTCGTTGTTTTGTCTTATTGTTGTATAAAGTATAGCGACCATCTTTATGTTCCTGTAATGCGAAGATTTGTCGTTTACCATCTAAGGTTTCAATATGTTCGAAATCGGGATTTATATCCCAAGTCTTTGCACTTGAATTCCATAGGCCTTTTGTAGGTTCCAGATCACCTCGTTTTACATCAATTAAATAAAGATCTTCTGATGAATCGATGTATTTTATTTTTCCGGTCTTCCATTTCTTCTCCATGGCATTTGAGGTGAGTAACATGTGTTTGTCTGGCCAGACCAAATTACCCACCTGATCCAGGATATAGAAATTCGGGGCTTTGATGGTGTCCAATAAGTTGCCATCTTTATCTATATATAGCCAATCATAAGCCCAGATGGCATGATCGTAGTTAAATCTGCCTAGAATAAAATAGGGCGAATTAGTCACCGAATAAACTAAGGATATTTCTTTTAGAAAGGCAATCTGTGTAGCATTGGCTTGTCTAATTTGTTTTGGAAAAGCTTTGTCGTATTGTGGAAAGGCATATATGCTGCCTGTATTATTGTCCTTTAGTAGTTTGGGGATTGCTGGGCTGTAGCGCTCCTGATTGATGGAATCGAGCTGTATGGCCTCATTTTTCCAAAGAAGGTCTATTTTGTCTATGCCTGTCAAAGCGGATAAAACCGGTTTTTTGCTTTGGATATCAAGGATGGCAAAACTGTTTGCTGATGCTGGAATATAACGTCCGTTTTCCAAGGGCATTTCAATGTGTTCTTCTATTTTCTTAAGTTTTTGATCTTTTAGCAGATACAGGTTCCCGTTGAGGATCAGGTGCTTGTCGCCTAAGGGGTAAGTTGCAAGGTTATACTCGTTCTCATCGTAAGGAATATCTTTTTTCAGCAGGACCTGATTACTTTCCAATACCCGTATTTCGAGCTTGACATAAGTAGCTGTTTTCTTGATATAACTGCTTAGGATATTCCAGTCCCATTTCCAGAAGGGCAATTTCTTTTCATATTCCTGGCGTTTCATTACGAGAGTCACCTGTTCGAGGTCTAAGAGCTGTAAATCTGCGTCGGAATAATGTTCGATAAATTCACCTTTGCTGTTAATGATCCCCGTTTGATCCTTTTCATTGGCTACCAGTGCATATCCTGTGGACGTGAAAGGCTGAGCCCAATGGAACTCTTGGGATAGCTTCTTATGGAATGCGCTGTCGACATAGACAAACTGCTTATTTTTGGTTTGATAGGGAATCCATTTAACCCGGTCATTTTTTGTGATTATGGCGGATTCCTGTGCACATGCTGTGATACATAGCATAGCTGTTATACTTAGCAATAATGATTTGATCATCCTTTTTTTTCTATAAATTGGACCTACTTGTTTGCAGCTCGCATGTTATTGCAATTGCTCTCGTTGATCGAGGCCGAATGCGAATCGTACACGCTCTGAAACGCGTTGGTTTCGAAGCTAAAGTAGTGGAAAACAAGCTTTAGAAAAATAGCCGATTTCAGTGATTATCTTGACGGCAATCAGGGGAGATTTAGTGTAATGAAAGTGAAATGGAATGCGGTATATTGTAAGTTATAGCCTGTTGGCGTGTAATATTAACCGTTGATTGGACAGATGATATCGGGAAGGAGTAGCGCTAATTTTGGGGTCGAGCCGATTAAATTGGTTAATCGGCTCAAATTTTGCTTATTGTTGAGCCGATTAGTGTGATCACTTTTTAGTAACCGGAACCAAAATAACCTCCCCTTTGTTGGTTTGGTACCAGTATTTGTTGCCCAGGTCATCTTCGAAATCATGGTTTACTCGCGACTTATCAACCTTTCTGAAGCTTTTTACATCAGGGCCATTGAATATTTTATTTCCAATGAAAATGTGGTTCGCGTCTTTTGCTACAGCGAACTTGAGAACCTCGAAGGTTTTCGGATCTGCTTCGGCAAATAATTGTTGCTCGTAATAGACATGATTTTTGTCGCGCGACCAAAGGACTTTTCCATTTGCCCCTTCCAATAGCTCGAAACTTTCGGCATCCACCGCTGCATATTCAAATTTCTTACCCAAGATAATCACCAATTGGTCAATGATTACTGTCTTATCATTAAGGAATTTTATGTTGTTTGACGAGGGAAGTTCGATCTCCAGTATGCCGATGTTTTGATAAGGCTCGTAGTAGAGCAGTATTCGGTCATTCAGTAGTAGATAGGCTATATTGAGAGCCTTAACGTTCTCTGTTTTATAGTGGAGCGGAAGAATCGCCTTGTCTGTTACTACGAAAAGCTGATTTTTATCTTTTACAAAATTACTGTTAACTACGTTGAATGAAGCATAGTCGACGTTCAGCGGTTGATACCTATAAAAGTAATGTGCTTTATCTTTAGCTAGTGCTGGAAGGTGATGATATAACGTTGTATACGTTGCAGGATCGGCACCTTCGATAATTGTAAGCTGGTTTTGATTGCACGTTGAAGTAGCCGAAGCAAAACCTTCAAACTTGAATACATGCTCCTGATCGATTGGAATGTTGTTTTTCAGTTGAAAGGTCTTTACATCGACCAGCTCTTGCGGGCATCCCATAAAATAGACGTGATCTTTATCGCGGGCATAGACCTCTTTGATCACAGCAAAACTTGCCAGATCGGCAACCATCTTTCTCGAACCTCGTTCAAAGCCGTTTCCGCCCGGTATAAAATAAATCGCACCGCTCTTTTTGTAGTAATCTTCAGACAAAGGACTCACTTGCTCTTTGCAGGAAAAGAGCAGACCTATCAAAGCACTTATTATTCCCATTTTTAAGATATTTTTCATACTCGCCAACGTTATACTTTATCGCAATTATTGATTATTCATTGATGTAACGCACCGCAAAATCGATCCAGTCTGTAATAGATTCATCCAGATAGATGTCTGGCTGTATACCTATATTGTCAATTGGATATTGTGGTAGTCGAGTAGATCGGTAGGTCGGCAAAAGGAGCTGGTAGTTGTCGCAACCAAATTTGAACTCACGTATAGAGCCATAATCAAGGGCGCCCATACTCGGGGTTCCCATGATTTTTACTTTTTTGCTCTGGCGGGAACTGAATAAAAAATTCTCCGCTGAACTGGCTACATTTCTATTGGCTAGGATAATGACCTGTTGCGGACTCTTTTTATTAAGGACAATCGTATCTATGATCACCTTCTTGTCACCATACAGTACAAATTTTCCGATATTCTCCCTGTATTCCCGCAGATCTTCGTCAATTCTCTTTACTTCATTCAGAGAATCCTGCTTGATATTCTTGATGGCATAATCACGCAAACCATTGACTAAGGTTTGTGTCGCAAAAAACTCAACACTCATAATCCGGATGGGATTAGTTAAGATGTAAGGCAACAGCGGCTGGTATACATCGTCCGTTCCACCACCGTTGTTTCGTACATCTATAATAAGTCCTTTACTGCTTTCGATCTTTTCTTTGTTTTTTTCGATCAGCTCTTTGAAAGGGGCTATGTTTTCATACCCGAAGCTTGAGATCTTAATATAAAATATATCGGGACTGATCGATTTTGAACTTATTTCCTCTTCTGGTTCTGCCTTTGGGGTTTCGGTACTTGTCTGTGGAGCATTTTTCTTTTTGGAAAGATCATCTAAGACAATGTGTTCATCGTGGAAGAAGTCAAGATATTCCTGCAAAAGTTGCATACAGGTCCCATTTGAAACCAGCAAGCTTTTCTTCGTTAATATATTTTTTTTAGCTTGATACAGGTCCTTATTCTGCTTGGTTTTTTCTGGAAAACCAGGGTACTCGCTCTCTATTTTTATAATTAATTGCTTAAGTGACTGTGAGCAGTTGCAGGTGGTTTGACCATATATTGGTCGAACAAAGAAAACAAGACAAAAGATGAGGAATAATTTGGTATTGGTCATGGATATGGTTGTTAAAATTAATGCAATTTAAGAAATAGCGTATTCTCTATAGCTTAATAATTGAATAGCCTAAAAATAGTAGAAATATATAATTGATTCGTGAGTTGTTTACAATTCGCAGCATATATTTATAATTTGTAAAAGCCGGAAATAAATGGTCGTGTGTTTATGTACAGGCCGATATCCTTTATTTAAAACTTTAATGATAAATAATATTTTGATTTGGTTTTGTTTATTTATATATTTGTATATATAAACTATATTAATGTATTCTATTTTGTTTTTCTTTTAATGGGAAAACAAAGTGTTTTATCTGTCTATATTGCCAGCGACGGGAAACACTTTTTCGCTAAATGAATGATTTGAATACATGTTGATTTAAATGCTGGTATTTCCTGAAAAGCCAAGGGGCGAACGTCTATATGTAGTAATGTGTTAACCCCTCTTTAGTCTCCTTGGTTGTAATACTGTTTTTTTTACAATAAAGTATTGATTATTTGCAATAATGATCTGTAACAGTCTGATCTGTTGGGGTAATTTATTGTGCCAAATTTTTAATCTTAAATCATTTAGTATGGAAATTAATAGCCAATTAATTATCGATCGGCTTTCTCAGCGTATGGATCTCGATCGTGCCTATCTTTTTAAATATCAGTTTCTCGGTCAGGAGTATTATCATTTGCTTCTGGCGCTCAAGCATGTGAGCGGGCTTTCACCGAAGGTCTTAAAGCCTATTGTGGAATTATGTTTAATGGACCAGAAGAATATTTCCTTTGAGCTGGTGCCAATTGCTGAAATGCTCAGTAAAGTCAAAGTGGGGAGTCTGTATTATTCCTATGCCTCCCTACCTAAAAATACCGTTCATCAGGCTGGTAGCAAAAAGAGCCCACCCCTTCAAGCGAAAGAGCTAAAAAGTGTTCTAGAAATAGCTGATGAATATTACCAGAAGCTCTTACCTATTTCAGCGGGCTTCTTACAGGGGGCTGAAACATTTGGTCAACAGGGCAACTATCAAAGGGCTGTATTTATGTTACATCAAAGTATGGAAAACCACTTGCGTTTTTTACAGCTAATGATTGACGGAAAAGCCAATAATGTACATCATGTTAATAACAGAATTAAAAGCCTCAATGAGCATTTTTCCATGTTAAGGGAGTCCCTTGTCGGAAAGGATGAGGAAGAAAAGAAACGTTTTAGATTATTGGACAGTGCCTTTGATGCGGTGAAACAAAACAAGGACCTCGAAATCTCCGCCTTTGATGCCTCCTGGCTTTATGAGCATTGCAAGTTTGTTCTTCATACAATTGAACAGCTGTACTTGAGTTTTATGGAAGGCCTTAAAATGGGCTATGAAAAATTGTTGGCAATAGCGGAACAAAAAGTCGCAAATAAAAACGTCGAAGTTGCAGTAGGTAATCTGGCGGCGAAGGAGACTACATTATCGAATGCCACGACCTCGCAGTTTCATGCATTTCCTTGGCCGGAGCGGTATAAGGCAGATATACTTCATGTGCTGGCTCAGATTCGTCAGGAGAATAATCCCGAACAAATGATGCTGCTCAATTATTACGTAAGCGATGCACATGGAAAAGGACTTTTTCATTTTCCTGCGGTGGAAAATGAAAAGGCAGAAATCTACCTTGCAGTAATAAAAAAGAAAATAGGTCACTGTCATTTTCGAAAAATCGTTTATGGTCGAGTTACTGCAGTTGTAGCTTTTATGAGTACAGATTTCCTGGCAACAAAACTGGATCTGGGCAGCCGTTTCTCCCATACCATCTGGAATGAATCTGTTGTTGTTTACCGTCGTCCGAGTTATAAGCCAACATATTCCGTTTCTCCTGTCAATTGGCATGATACATTGTTTAAGACATCCATTTCATGGACACGCAATTCAAAACTCATGCAGGATCTGCTAGGTGTATTTGCTTTTGAAGGACTTGCTAGTCCACAATTGGCTGTATTATTTTTAAATCAATTGACTTCAATTGGACTATACAGTTATCTCTACCTCCGGATCGGTTATGCCCCAATGAATGTGACTATAGCCGATCTGGTAGACTGGACCTGTATCTGTGATAAAAAAGTGAAAGAGTTTTTTACAACCAGAGCTGATATAGAAGAAATATTGAATGCAGAGTTATTAAAACAGATGAAAGGGCGGGTCTATGAGCTTCCTTCACAATTAGCTCAGCTTGATATGGACTACTTTAGGTCAAAAGCGAGAGAAATTACAGATTTCTTTGTCGATCTCTGTGGTCAGAGCATACGGTATATGGAGCTGAAATCGGAGGTTAATTTCAATAAGCACTAAAGAAGGATCTATGGGAAATAATGTTGAAAATCTGGGGCTAGCAACAGATGTTGCTCCGATTATACCTGACAAAGAGAAGAATAGCTTTATTATTCCCTGGGAAAACCGGGAGGATCTTTATATTTCATCAGACTACTTTCTTAAGCTCTATAAAGGAGAAATACCACTGGAAGATTTCCGTCTTTATAGTTACAGCGTTAGGATAATCAAAGTCAACAAGTTTAAATGGTCACTTTCTCTAAGAAGAGACGGAAATTATAAAAACAAATATCTCAAAATTGATCTCGAGATCAAAGAAATCGGATTGAAGGTTAAGTGTGATTGTAAAAAGCATCATGATAGTCTGTGTGATTATGTAATTATTGGGCTTTATCGTAAGTTTTTACTCAGTAATAAATTCTTACATGATTTATATGCAAAAGACATTGCCATCCTGCCCGAAAGTCAGCATAAGTTCTTTCAATTGGGTATTTCTAGACTATATTACCGCAATGATAAGGTTTGTATTGAAAACCATAAGCAATTTGGTCAGGTATATAATTATTTCGACCACCAGGAGCTTGAATCGGAATTGCTAGATGCAGCATCTGAAAATCGATGGCTGGGACAGCATGGGGCGCCTTTCCCGGATTTTATGTATGTTATTCCTAGTGAGCGTCAGGTGGACGGACTGCCCTTTTTAATACCTTTTGAAATAGACAGTAAGATAAATTATTTAGGAGAATTTGGTAATGAGTTGGCGAATTTTGCTGATAGTGATGTCTTAAAAATCGATTTATGTCGTAAGATTTTAGCCTTTTCCAAAAGTCCACAAAGACAAATAAGGGATAGGGAACAAGATAACCTGCGAAATGACTTTGATCATGTGGAGAAGGATTTTATCGTCAGTGCTTGGCGTAAACTTTTGGAAGGAAAATCGGATCAAAGATTACGTGTTGCCTTTGTCGATAGGAATAATTTTAAAACCACAATTGAAAACTTTAAATATCCATCCAAATATCGTACAACTTATCGGAATGTGATTTTGGCGGGCGATGATCTTAGCCTGAAATTTCATTTGAAAGAATATAGCGATCACCTGCTTCTATCGTTAATTCTTGTCTACAAAGGAGAGGAGTTGAAAGACTATACATCCGAATGTCGGTCCAATTTCTTCTTTATCAATCTAAATGAAGATGAGTGTCTTTTTGTTGATAATCTACAAAAGGAGTTTCTATTACGTTTCTTTCACAGTATTTCCACTAAAATAACGGTGTTAAAGAGGGACTATGAAGACTTCTTTACGCGTATGTTGATTCCATTGTCAACATCCCTTCATATAGACCTTGAACCTTTAAACAAGGATACAGTTTTTATTTCTAATACCGCTCATCATGTGCCGCAATTTAAGGTTGTGGTGGAGAAAGACGACGATGATCATTTAAATTTCGAATTGAAAGCTATGCTGAGTGAAAAGGAAGAATATGTAATTCCATATGGAGGAAACTTGATTTTAAAATCGGAAAATGGAACCTGCCTATATACTGAGCGAGATCTTGTTGGCGAGAATGAGTTTAATACCTTTATTGAAGCACAGTTGCCAAATTTGAAAAGTTGCAGCAATAGGATGGTTAAGCGCTTGGAATGGCAGGGGTATAGCAACAGAAATAGACTGTATGAATTTATAAAAAAATGTAAGAGCAAGGGGTACAAAACTATACTGAACAATATTTCAAAGGGAGCTTATTTGCTGCCGCACCAACTGAAATGGGAAGTATTGGATATTCGTCAGGACAATAATGTATTTTCCATTTACATGATTTTCAAATTTGGAACTATGATCTATTTACCGGGAGAGTTTGAAGAAAAGATCGTAAACGACTACAGTAGCATTCAATTGGCGGACAAATCTTTCGGATATATCAAAGCCTCAGATAAAGCATTATTTGATGTGCTGTTTAATTATGCGGTTGTTGAAACCGACTGTCTTAAACTCACTTCAGCCCAATTGCTATCTTTCCAAACACTGCTGGATCGAATTGATCCCCGTATTATTCAAAATAGCCTAGCGGAACGTCGAAAGAAACTGTTGAATACGGATGAAATAGCCTTGTTGGATGTTCCGAAAGAGATCCAGGCAGAGTTGCGCCCTTACCAACAGGCAGGGTTTAGCTGGATGGTATTCTTAAGCGATTTTCAATGGGGCGGTATCTTGGCTGATGATATGGGATTAGGGAAAACCTTACAGGCAATAACGCTTTTGGAATATTTCTATCAAAATAATCCAAAGGCAGCCCCCTCAATTATTATTGTACCCAATTCCCTGCTATTCAATTGGCTGGCAGAATTTAAGAAATTTTCCCCAAATCGTCGGACATCTATTTATCATGGACAAAAAAGGAGGGAAGTCACAGAAATAGAGAACGAATCCATCTTGATTACAACCTATGGAACAGTTATGATGGAGCTCGATTTTCTTAAATCCCAGTCCTTTAGTTACATGATTTTAGATGAGTCGCAGGCGGTGAAAAATCGTAATTCAAAAAGATTTAAATCGCTTACTGAGCTAAAATCCTGCTATCGCATAGCGATGACAGGAACACCTATTGAAAATGGCGTGGAGGATATCTATGCACAAATGAGTATGGTCAACCCGGGTTTTTTTGGAACTTATGGCAATTTTAATAACACCTATCGGGGGATCAAAGATGAAAATACAGCGCAAGAAACTGTCCTTGGCCTCCAAAAGATGATCCAACCTTTTATTCTTCGGCGTACAAAAAAACAGGTTGCTTTGGACCTTCCTGAAAAGACCGAAACAATTCTGTATATGGATATGCTTCCGGAGCAAAGGAAAATATACGATAAGGTCAGAAAAATATTCAAGGGAGAGATTGAAAATAATCTGAATAACGCTGATTCCCCGAAATCCAAATTTTGGGCGATCGAGGCGCTGCAAAAACTACGGCAGCTTTGCAACTCGCCCATTCTGATGAAAGATGGCGGCTTCGGTCATGAATCTATTAAATTGGATTTTATTGATGATATCATGGATGAAGTAGCTCCAAATCATAAGATTCTTCTCTTTTCGGCGTATACTTCCATGCTTAAGCTGGTGGCTCAACGAATCGAAAATAAGGGAATAGCTTATGCCTACCTTGATGGTAAGATGAATCAAGATCAGCGGCAAAATGCGGTCGAAAGATTTCAGAAAGAGGACGAATGCCGTGTGTTTCTCATCAGCCTTAAAGCGGGAGGAACAGGATTAAATCTAACGGCTGCCGACTATGTCTATATTTTGGACCCCTGGTGGAATCCTGCTGCCGAAGCACAGGCGATAGATCGTTGTTATCGAATAGGGCAAGAAAAGCATGTGATGGCTTATAAGATTGTTTGTCGGGATTCCGTTGAGGAGCACATCTTAGCCCTTCAAGAAAGTAAAAAACGAATATCCGAAGGACTGATTTTAGATGAGGCCAATCTAATGAAATCGATCAGTAAAGATGAGCTGCTTAAATTATTTGAATAACCAATTGTACACTATAATGATGAAAAAAGTATCTAGACTAAAGGTATCTTTTGGAGGAATGATGTATTCGCACGATTTTCAACTATGGTACACCTATCTAAAACGGAGGATAGAAAAGGGCTGGAGACCTGAAGAACTGTCGTTCCTGGTTGGTAGACCTGATCATGCATATTTAGACTTTGAAAAAATGTATCAGGTACGAAGTTTTTTGACCCAGGAATCGATCTTGCTGGATCGAATATACATGAGCTCATGCATTGAACCGATGGAATTCCATCGCGAAAGATATGAAGTTACCGAAGAACGTCTCGTCCGTCTTCATATTGAAGAGGACGAGGTCAGATGGCATTATTCTATTGAAATTCCTTGGCAGTTTGTCTCTCAAAAAAAGTCTTCAATTGCATTGCAATTTGAGGAATGGAAAGCTGAAAAGGATATCCAGCTTGAATCGGATGCGATGTTACATGTGCGCCAAAAGATTGAAGGGCTATTGGATCTGGAATTCTTTGTGCATGGCGCAGCTCCTTGGCAACTGTTTCGGAAAGTTAAGGAAACGGGGCAGGTTCATCTCCAGATTTATCCAAGGCATTTGAAAAATGTGCTGTATGGACTCATTCAGCAAAATAGGTTGGTCGTCAGAAATGTGGAAGGAAGGTATTCTTTTTATCCGGTTGATAGAAAGATGGGACATGAGAAATTCAATTAATGATAGTGAGAGATAAAACAACACATACAGCATAATGCTATGTTAAGTTTGATCAACCTTGTAAAATACGAGGATCAAAATGTTTAAACCTAACTAGTCATTAATAGGGCAACGATAGTGATTATAACATGCAATCAAAATGAATTGCTATATTTAATCATGCATGCAAAACCTGAACAACGAAAAACATCAATAGTACCAGTATTATGCAAAATTCTTGTTGGGACTATTGGTGTTTTTGCTATTTTGACCGCTTGTTTCTATCATAATCAACTTGATGTTGACGGCAGCTTGACGATAGGATTTCCCTGGACATTTTATAGGGAAGGAAGCGGTTATAGCCCAGATCTTAATGAGCAGGTCGGATACCATGAATTTGAACCTCTAAAATTGATCGGCAATATTCTTTTTGCTGCAACCCTGGCTTTGATGATTTTCCGGATTTATAGCGTCACCATACGAAAGCGCTAGGTGGTCTATGAATTTCATAAAGAATGTCAAGCATACCTTTTCTAATTTGAAGCTCTTTAGCTACATCAGATTATTCTCCTTAATAAGATTTCTGTAGAATTGTAAACTTTCCTCCAAATAAGAAATATAACTTTCTTTGTCCCGTAAAAGCTGCTTTTCCTTTGCTAAGGGTAATTTTTCTCCCTTTATCTGAGCTGTCGGAGGATTGATCAAGCTATTCATATCCGTTTGTAATATATCCGCAATTTGCTGTAGACGTTCAATGTCTATCTTCGTCGTTCCAATCTCAAGGTTCTGATAGGCTTTTAAGGAAATATATAGCTGTTCAGCCATTGCCCGTTGTGATATCTTGAGATATTTCCTACGCTCTTTAACGGCTTTGATAATTTCTTGTGATGTAACATTGCTCATGGTTAGTACAATTCAAATTAATGTGAACACAGGGTTTGGTATAGCCAAAGATAAGTAATTTGAAAATATAATCTACTTATATGGTAGTCTTTATTTTTATTTATTTCAAAACTACTGTTACCTCCTCGAAAAATCTTTCCCGCTAAGGCGTATTAAATGTTCATAGCACCATTTAATATAGGAATATTTTCTACCTAACTGTTGGAAATGAATAGTCAAACCCCTTATTTTTGAGTAGTCTACTTATTTAGTAGTTTTTATTAAAAAATAAACATATGACTAAAGTATTTACATTGATTGCATCGCTCACTTTCTCTACAGCGATTATGGCGCAGCATAAAACTGCCCTGCTAAACGGTCAAGTGACTGGCTATACAACGCAGGACAAAGCTTTTCTGAGCTATCGGAATGGTACACAACGCATAGCCGATTCGGTTATCATCGGTTCAAACGGAACATTTCAATTCAATTATACGATTGCCGATCCGACAATAGCTAGCCTTACGATAGGTAAAACACTGGCCTTAGCGCAACGTTCAAAAAGTCTGACGTTCTATCTTGAAAACACAGCGATCAAGGTTCAGTCTACCGATTCATTGAAAAATCCATCGGTTCAAGGAGGAAAGACAAATACGGAGCTTAGCCAATTAAAGACGCGGCTTGAAAAAATTGCCCCTTTGCGTGATGCGCTGAATACAAAATATTTTTCGGCAAGCCAAGAGCAACGAAACTCCCCCGAATTCAAAAAGGAAATCGAACAGCTCAGCGAAAACTATCAGCTTGAGAATAAAAAAATCCTGGAAACCTTTATTTCAGAGAATCCCAATTCTTTCGTCAGCCTAGACCGTATTGCAGAGGTCGTAGGCTATGCTCCCGAAGCTGAGGACCTGGATCGATATTTCAAACAGCTCAGTCCAGAAATACGTCATTCAGAAAAAGGAAAAGCTTTTGCACTACAGATTGATCAAACCAAAGCGACGTCGATCGGACAGATTGCTCCGGCTTTTACGCAAGCTAACCCAGAAGGTAAAAATATTTCCCTTGCTGATTATCGAGGTAAATATGTGTTGTTGGATTTCTGGGCAAGTTGGTGTGGTCCCTGCCGTCATGAAAATCCAAATGTCGTAAAAGCTTATCATGCCCTAAAAAACAAAAAATTTACCGTGCTCGGCGTATCTTTAGATCAACCTGGCAAAAAGAACAATTGGCTAAAGGCTATTGCAGATGATAAATTAGAGTGGGATCAGGTTTCGGATCTTAATTTTTGGGATAACCAGGTCGCTAAGCTTTATAATATCCGATCGATTCCTCAAAATTTTCTGATCGATCCCAATGGAAAAATAATTGCCAAAAACCTTCGTGGTGAAGATTTGGAACTCCAACTTTCTAAATATATCGTTGATTAAACAGTAAACATACAGAATTTATGAAAAGACAGTTATCGATTTTATCCCGTAAAAAATCCATTGCTACGACGACAGTGCATTTTGTTGATTCAGTCTATATTTCCCAAGCACGAATGTGCATGCCTATTCCATATATGTAGGTCTAAACTACTCCCTCTATTTTATTTATTGACGATATGGGGTTTACCTCATGTTGTTATATTTTTTGTCGCAAAAAGGGATGCTGAGCAAATGCCCCTAGGGCATTGCCTTGTCCCTGTGTGACATGCTACACTTTTATTAATCGAAAATTACAATGAAACAAAAATTAATCTATTTTTTGTTGGGGATCCTCTTTGCCATCCATGTTCAGGCACAGTCTTCTCGTAAAGTCAGCGGAATTGTATCTGCACCGGATGGTACTCCTTTGGCTGGAGTTTCTATCCGGGTGGAGAATACGAAGGAGGCCACACAAACAGGTAGAGATGGTCAATATAGCATCCGTGTCGCTGCTTCCGAAAAACTTATATTTAGCTTCATAGGCTATCAGGTCCGTCACATTGATTTAAAAGGACGATCATCGTTGGATGTTGTGTTACTGAAAGAGGAATCTGTATTGGATGAAGTTGTGGTATCAGCAGGGGGGATTCTCAGGACTCCCCGCGAGCAGGGCTATGCAACAACGCAGGTCACCGGCGAAAATCTCACCCAAGGGAAATCACCGACTATTGCTGGGGGGCTTCAGGGGAAGGTACCGGGATTGCAGATTAATCAGATCAGCAGTGGTGTGAACCCTAATTACCGGTTGGTGCTTAGAGGAAACAGATCTTTATTGGGCGACAATACAGCTTTAATCGTGTTGGATAATGCTGTTGTGAGCAGTGATCTGCTCAACAATATTAATCCTGCAGATGTAGAAAATGTACAGGTTCTGAATGGAGCTTCAGGTGCTGCTGCGTATGGAGCTGAAGGATCCAATGGGGTGTTAATCATTACAACGAAAAAAGGACAGGCGGGACGTACCGCGATCAACTTGAGTAATACCTTTACGTTGGAAGAAATCAGTTTCTTTCCGAAGTTACAGGATAAGTTTGGTGCAGGATCCACTTCGGGTACACAGATCTACAACCCCGAAGAAAACCAACAGTATGGTCCTGCTTTCGACGGGTCTACCGTTGCGATCGGTAATCCGCTGGAAAATGGGGAACAGCAATATGGTACTTATTCAGCACGTAATGATCGTTTTGATTTTTGGAATGTCGGCCGCAATAACCAAACTGATCTTTCGATCTCCTCCGGAAATGATAAATCTTCGCAATACATCGCCGGTCAATATCTTACCGGTCGAGGAACAACTCCCGGCGATAAATACAACCGGATCTCTTTTCGTTTAAACGGTACAAGAGCTTTTTATCCCAATCTGAATCTGGATTATTCAGCGAGTTATGTCGAGAACTTTTATGATATTACCTCAGCGACAAGCTCCATTTATACGCAGTTAACACAGACTCCAGCCAATATTCCATTATTGAGCTACAAAGACTATGTCAATAATCCCTTTGCGACACCTGATGGCTGGTACAATCCTTGGTACTTAAATCCTTATTGGACAGCGGATAATTATCGGTCGAAAACAAAAAACAGCTATCTGACAGCCAAAATCGAATTAAAGTATCGTCCGACAACTTGGTTAGAGTTTACCTATAGACCCTCAATTTCCAACCGATGGTATGATACAAAATCTGTTTCACCCAAACAGACTTATTCGAGCTATTCTGTCAATACTATTGGACGTACCAATTTAGCGGGTGGTGTTTCGGACACCGAATATAACAGTGCCCGTATCAACCATGATCTTCAGATAGGGATAAAAAAAGATGTCAATGACTTCTCTTTCAATTTTAATCTGACCGGTACTGCTATTAGCCGACGATATAAATCGGTAGCTGTTTCGGCATCGGGTCTTGAAATCCCAGGGCTTTACAATGTGTCCAACCGAATCGGGGAAGCTGGCGCCAGCGAATCGAATACCCTGGCACGTACATTTGCGGTATGGGGTGACCTCTTGGTCGGATACAAAGATTACCTTTTCTTACATGCTACAGGCCGAAACGATTGGACATCAGTCCTCAGCAAAGCAAATAGATCTTATTTCTACCCTTCTGTAGACTTGTCTTTCATTCCAACGGATGCCTTTAAGCAACTAAAAGACAATTCGATTGTCAATTACTGGAAGTTGAGAGGTGGTCTGTCGCGCACTGGCTATGTCAACGTGGATCCTTACTCGCTGGTACCTACCTTCTCCTCAGTTACAGGATATAGTAGCGGAACATTCTTTTCTCAGGGAAGCCGCATTATTTCATCTAATTTAAAACCAGAGATTACTACAGGGTTTGAGTTTGGTACCGATTTTAGATTGTGGGATAACCGCATTGATGCAAATATCACGTACTATCATACAGGAACAACAGGACAGGCGATTCCTGCCGGGATAGCGATTTCCTCCGGCTATTCTCAATTTTATGTCAATACGGGTAAAGTAACGAACGAGGGGATCGAAACCGCTTTGCATATCACGCCTATTCGTAGCAGGGATTTCCAACTAACAGTTGGCGGAAACTATACGCACAATAAAAACATCTTACAGGATCTTTACCCCGGGCTAGATCGTATTTCTATTAATGGAAGTAGTGTGATCTATGGACAGAAGGGCCTGGAGGTGAATCAGATCATCGTTTCAGATTATGCTCGTGATGAACAGGGCCGTGTCATCGTCGATGCAAATACAGGTTACCCTTCCGTGGCTTCTGAAAGTAAGATACTTGGCAATACCACACCACGGCACCGTCTGGGCCTTGACCTTTCTTTACGCTGGAAGGATTTCTCTTTCAGCACCCTTTTTGAATATCGTGGTGGGTACAAATTTGCCGCTATAGACCTCGGTAGCACGCTTGATTTTGGCGGGTCATCGGCTCGAAGTGCCTACTACAACCGGGAGGCGTTTGTCTTTCCAAACTCCTCTTATTTAGATGCTACCAGTGGTCAATATGTAACTAATGATCATATTACAGTTTCAGACGGTGGAGCTGGATTTTGGACTTCGGGCACATACAATAGAGGTGTGTACAGCAATTATGTGATTTCTGGTAATTATTGGAAATGGCGCGAGGCCTCGCTTTCCTACCGCTTACCACAGCGTATCCTTTCTCGCCTAAAAGGTGTTAAAGCTGCTTCGGTCAGCATCCAAGGACGTAATCTTTTGCTATTTACCCCTAAATCCAACGAGTATACCGACCCCGATTACAGTGCCAATGATAACAATGCCATAGGGGTCTCGACGACAGGGCAGACTCCACCTACACGCTATTTTGGGGCTACACTGTCACTTACTTTTTAACTAGTGAACTATCATACACTTATTCTCAATGAAAAAATTACATTTGAAAAATATATTGTCTCTTGGGATAATCATTGCACTATCTTCTTGCTCGCAATTGGATATCAATGAAAATCCCAATGCGGCAACCGAAGCGACCATAACACCCGACCTGGTGTTGACGCAGGCGATCGCGAGCACAGCTTCCAATATTGTTAGCTATCATTCTTATGGCGCATTTTTGGTTGGATATCAGCTTCCAGGTGGCGGAATTGGCGGTTATGGAGATACATATACCTATAACATTACATCCAATACCAACGTTGGATTGTGGAACAATGTGTTCAACAATCTTCGCGATTATCAGTTTATTATCAATTATGCACAAAAAAGTCCCGAGTATAAATTTTTTGGTGATATAGCGCGCATTTTTAAAGTATTCAATTATCAGTTGCTTGTCGATGCCTACGGAGATGTTCCTTACACGGAAGCGCTCCAAGGAGATAACAACTTGGCTCCTAAGTTTGACGATGATGCAGTCGTTTACCAAGCTTTGGTTACCGAGCTCGATGCAATTATCGCGGATATTAAGCAGTATAAAGGTGATCTAAATTACCGGAGTTTATCGAAAAAGACCGATCCGGTGTTTGCTGGTAATCTCGATAACTGGATTAAGTTTGCTAACAACCTTAAATTGCGTCTTTTGGTGCGGGCAAGAGGCACTTCTATTGACAGCTTTGTCCAATCGGCTTTTAGTAAATTCTCGACGGATGGATTTCTGATCGATGATGTACTCGTAGATCCCGGATATCAGGCCACGGCAACACAGAACCCCCTATTTGCAACTTTTCATAGCTCAACTGCTGGTTCAATTTCGACGGCAGCCAATTATTATGTGCCTTCTAAATATCTGTTTACCTTCTATGACGGTCGTAAAATAACCGATGAAAAACGGGGCAAGCTTACGTTCCGAAATTTCCCCAATACATCCATCGGTCAGCTCGGCGATGAAGTTAATAATCCCAATTCTGATGACTATGTCTGGTATGTTGGAACAGGAAGTGCAGATGCCCTAGGTGTATTGAAAGGACGTACCGCAGGTTTACCTATATTTCTTGCTTCGGAAACATATTTCTTATTGGCCGAGGCAGCTCTATATGGGCACGAGCTTAGTGGCTCGGCATCAGCCAACTTCGAAAAAGGCATTTTAGCTTCATTTACTTATCTGGAAAAGAATGCGACTAACGCGTTAGCAACAGGACAGGTACCTGCTAACGATGCTGCGAATTATAAAACAGAAAATAGTACAAATTATCTTGTCAATTACGCATTGGCTACCACAACCGCACAACGGTTGGAGGCTATCATCACGCAGAAATATATTGCTTTGAATTTTTTCCATGGTCATGAGGCCTGGAACGAATTTCGCCGTACAGGATATCCAAAAATTGTCAATGGTTCGCAAGTTGCCACGGAAACATTTGCATCGGTCCAATCGGGTTCGCCCCGTACAGATAAACTTCCAATACGCAATCTTTATCCACAGACTGAAATAAATTTAAATGCGAACGTTCCCAAATTGACGAATGGATTTTCGGATCCAATCTTTTGGGATATCAATTGATCAACATCATCAACTAAAGCTTGAAAATCAATGAAAATAAATAAAAAATCACTATTAGGCGTGGCAGCTGTCGCCTTGAGTATGACGCTCTGGGGCTGCGTGAAAGAAAAAGGTGTCTTTGAAGATGGTGGAAGTTCAGGTATCGTGCAGCTTGTACTTCCAGCACGGACAAGCAGTACGGCAATTGCCCGTGCTGTGACGACTGTTTTTGAAGCCCTGGACGTTGTGACGCTGCCTGTAAAAGTTCAGTTGACAGGTGCACAGGGTGCCACAGAAGAGCTGAAGCTAACCTTGAAAATAAACGACGGCTCTGTTGAAAAATACAACCTGGCCTGGCAATCTAAATATGAAGCATTGCCTACTCGTTTATATGCTGTGGACACTTATGATGTTATCATCCCCAAAGGGGCAAAAGAAGCTATCTTGAATATTAAAATTTATCCTCCACGTTTTACTGCCATCGATTTTACCAAATCCTATGCGCTTGGCGTTCAGATCCAGTCTGCGACAGGAGGAAAGATCAGCGGAAATTATGCCGAAGGGGTTTATGCGGTGTCGATAAAAAATAAATACGATGGTATTTATGAGGTCACAGGAACCTATCAGGACTATGTTAATGCTGCATTCACGGGAATCTATCCACAGACCGCAAATCTGGTTACGCTCACAGGTAATACCAGTGAAATTAATTATACAACCTTCAATAACGGTAGTTCTCCGCATTCCTATTACTTTAACGCAGGGGGATCAAATTCATATTTCGGCAATTGGAGCCCGATATTCACGTTTGACAATGCAACGAATAAGGTCACAGGGGTGGCAAACTATTATGGACAGGGTACCAATAGTAGTGGACGGTATGGCGAGATCGACAATACGGCAAATAACTATTATGATCCAGCAACTAAGACCATACATGTGACGTATTATCTTGTCCAGCCTTCCGGGCGGCGGGGGAAATTTACGGAGATTTATACGTTCAAAAAAACGCGTTAGTTGATACGAGGTTTCCGCAGCACTTTTTTAATATATTTATAGCTATTTTGCAGGGCGGCTGAGTACACAGTCGCCTTTTTCGTATTACCTTTTTGTTAAGCTTCCGTAGCTTGCTAACTCGGTTTAGTTAAAAACTGTTAATGTTTTATTGACCCTACCTTCATATAGCATTTGTAATCTTGTACCCATAAATCAAATGCGCTACTTATGAAATTTAAAGCCAACAATGTCTTTTGGTTGTTATGTGCCATTGCAGCGAGCTCACCCGCTGTTCAAGCCAAATCGCTCACACTAACCACGTCACAATTTACGTATGCACAGGGGATCGTTAAAGGCCGTGTCGTTGACGCCCAAGGAAATGCTGTCGCAGGAGCAACCGTTCAAAATTTGAAAAGTAAAAAATCTGTTCAGTCTGACGAAAAAGGAAATTTTCAGATCGAAGCCGAAATGGGTGATAACCTGGGTATTTCTTTTATTGGGTATAGCAGACTTGTGCAAGCTGTTACCCAATCCAATGGGCAGATATTTTCTCTACAGACCGATGAAAACACACTGGAAGAGGTGACCATCTCTATCGGATATCAGCGGATCAGAAAGTCGGACGTCACTGGCGCGATCGCTAGCGTTAAGGCCGAGGAACTTAATTTGAGCGCACCAAAATTATCCCAGGCATTGGTTGGTAAAGTAGCGGGCGTACAGGTGATGCAAACAAGTGGTGCTCCATACGATGGGACCAAAATGCGTGTTCGCGGAATGGGATCGATCAATGCTGGTTCGGATCCATTGTACGTTATTGATGGTTATCCAGCAGGGAACAATCTAAATATCAACCCCAATGATATTGAGTCTATCGATGTTTTAAAGGATGCCGCTTCTGCAGCGATCTATGGATCTCGTGGCGCTGGTGGTGTTGTATTGATTACGACCAAGCGTGGCAAGGAAGGTAAAAGTAATGTGGACTACGAAGTATTGGGGGGCTTTGGTCAACTTTCCAAGAAAATCGATGTTTTAAATTCGGAACAGTTTATTGATCTTTTGATTGATGGTCGTAACAATTCCTATAAAGACCTTCTGGCTACGAAAGGGATTGCTTGGAGTGATAGTAGACGCTTTGATGATAATAAAACGCGTATCGCCAATGTCGGAAATGCCGGTTCAGTAAGTATTCCTGAAGACTACTATGACTTTGCGTCCGGTACAGCAAAAAAAGCGAAATATGATACGGATTGGCAGGATGCCTTATACCGTAATGCTCCTTTCCAACGTCATAATCTCTCTACGTATGGCGGTAACGAAAAAAATCGCTATTTCCTAAGTGGATCTTATCAGAATCAACAAGGGATCATGCTTGGGACGGATCAAAAAGTCTTTAATTTTCGTGCCAATATCGATAGCAAAGTAAGCAAGAGGTTGACCGTCGGCGCAAATGTTTCGTTTACATATAACGACAATAACGAGGTGACGACAGGCCGTTACGACAGAAGTCCGTCTATGGCAGCTTTAATCTATCTGCCGACACTGCCGGTTTATAATGAAGATGGAACCTATGCCAAATACCTGATGGCCGATCTTTCGGCGAATAATTACGGTATCCAGAACCCTGAAAACCCATTGGCTTATGTTACTGAGATTAAAAACAACCGTCGTGGAAAGAGGGGGCTATACAACGCCTTTGCTGATTTTTCCATTATTGACGGCCTAAATCTAAAAGTAAACGGTGGACTGTCTACTTATGACGAGAAGTATGATTATTTCCGTCCGACAAGTATATCCGATGGAAACAACAAACCGTTTTCACCGCAGGCAATTTCTGCTGCCTATGCAGATGCCAAGACAAAAAATGAATTGGACAAATTGCTGGAAACAACGCTAAACTATAACAAGACCTTTGGTGGTAAACATCAGGTATCCGCTTTATTGGGCTATTCGGCTCAACGAACAGATTACGATTATCAAGGTGTGAGAGCCAACGGTTTTAATAATAATGCAATTGGGGAAATTACAGATAAGGGAGCCGATCCTTCTAATTTCCAATTGCTAAAAGACGATACGTTCAAACGTATAACAACGCTCCAGTCTTATTTCAGCCGCGTAAATTACAGCTTTGATTCGAAATATTTCCTTTCGGCATCCATTCGTACAGACGGTTCGTCGCGCTTTGGACCGAACAGTAAATGGGGAACTTTCCCATCGGTTTCAGCCGGGTGGACCCTCTCCAAAGAGGAGTTTTATACGGATTGGTTAGGGCAACAATCGACAGTCAAACTAAGAGCGAGCTGGGGTCGTAGTGGAAATAATAATATTGGTGATTACAATGCGATATCCGTGATCAACTCACCAGCGGGTGTGATCCTTGGGGATAAAGTAGAGACCTCTTATACGGCAGGCAATCTACTCGATCCAAAATTGAGCTGGGAAACAACTTCGCAATACAACGCCGGTCTTGATCTCGGTTTGTTGAAAGGCCGCCTCAACATTATGACCAACTTCTACCTGAGCCGTTCCTTCAATTTATTATTCAACCAGCCACTCTCCGCTGTATCTGGATCAACAACGATCTTGACCAATCTGCCAAATTCGAAGGTGCAGAATAAAGGTTTTGATCTACAGATTGATGCAACACTGATTCGCAAAAATGAATTTGAATTAGGATTCAGTGGAAATATCAATGTCAACAGAAATAAAGTGCTCGATCTTGGTGGGGCTTCTACCATCTTGACGAATGGTGCTGAACGCTCCTACTTAACGCATATTACACAAGAAGGAAGTCCAATTGGTATGTTCTATGGTTTTAAAGTTCTGGGGGTTGCAACAGAGGAAAACTATAAAACTGTCGCACCTTCAGCGGCTTCAACAACTCCGCTACAACCTGGAGATCTTTATTTTGAAGATGTAGATGGCAATGGTATCGTCAATGACGCCGATAAACGTGTGATCGGCAATCCGCATCCTAATTTTACCTATGGCTTTGCCGTCAACGCACGCTATAAGGCATTTGATCTACGCGCATCATTTAATGGCTCCCAAGGGAATAAAGTGCTGGATGGCTATGATTATTACCTCTACAATATGGAAGGTTCCGGCAATCAGTATGCGGATGTCGCACAACGCTACCGTTCGGCTCAAAATCCGGGAAATGGTAAAGTCTACCGTGCCTCGCGTGGCGGTACGCAAAGTAACAGTACACGTCTTTCCGATTTTTATCTGCAGGACGGTTCATTCTTGCGTATGACAAATATTGCTTTGGGTTATAATCTTCCCAAAAGCCTAGCAGAAAAACTAACACTTTCTGGGGTAAGAGTCTACGCGACAGTGGACAATCCATTTACGATTTCTAAATACAAAGGCTACAATCCGGAACCGGATTATAATCAACGCGGCAACCTGACTCCAGGTGTGGATTATGGGCTTTATCCATTGGTGAGATCATATAACCTTGGTGTGAAAGTAACGTTCTAATAGCAGGATCGATGAGCTATTGTGCATAGGAATATCAAGGAAAACCCCGTGTTAATAGCTCCAGTATTGTAAAAATAGTCCTACAGACTGCTCTTTGCCGTTCCGTGGGCTGATGAAAAATAAAAAAATAACAGGATGAAAAAAAGATATATATTACCCTTTGTTTTGTTGGCATTGTCTTCATGTACCAAAGATTTTTTAAATCAGAAAAATCCCAACGCCGTTACGATCGATGATTACTTTAAGTCAGAAAATGATGTGCTCTTGGCGGTTAACGGTCTTTACCAGTCCCTTCGTTCGGGAAGTACGATCGGTGAATCCAGTACATTGTATAACGAGGAACGTTCGGATAATAGTGGACGTAATGATAACCAATCCAACGCTGGGGAGCCATTCCAATTCAATGACTTTTCGTTGCTGCCAAGTAATACCTATCTAAAGACTCATTGGTCGGCTATGTATGCGGCAATCAGCCGCTGTAATGTGGTTCTATCACATGTCGACGATGTAACCTTTACAAGTGCAGAATTAAAAGGACGTTATATTGCGGAAGCGAAATTCGTTCGTGCATTATTATATTTCCATATGGTGCGTAAATTCGGAGATATTCCATTATCTACGGTACAGGTGACCAGTAAAGAGCAAGCAAATGAATTGGCTTTTCGGCAAAAAGAGTCGGTTGTGTACGAACAGATCATTAAGGATTTGACGGAGGCATTGTCCAGCAATCTTCCCAATATACAGAAAGATTACGTCATTGGCAGAGCATCTAAATCGGCCATTAATGCAATTTTGGGTCAAGTATACTTAACGTTGGGAGCAACGCAGACGTCGGGGAGTGCAGAAAATTTTGCGAAGGCAGAACAGTACCTCAATGCGGCCTACCAAATGCGAACTTTTGGCAAACTGAACGAAATCCCCTATGCGGATGTTTTCGATGTGACTAAGAAGAATAGCTGTAAAGAACTTGTTTTTCAGATTCAGTACAAACAAGGTGACCAAAACTATAGCTCGAGTATTGCCCGTAATTACCAGGCGAGAGGAGAGACCATCAACTCACGCTACAATTCAACAGGTGCTGGTGAGGTAGCAAAACTAGATCTGATTAAAGATTATGAGCAAGACGATATCCGAAAAGGCTTCTCGGTAAAGTTTGCAGCGAATACACAGGTTAACGATTGGTTTGTAACCAAATTTAGAGATAATAGTGACGCTGCCGGTACCAATGGTTGGGGCGGAAACGACTGGATCTTGATCCGTTACGCCGATGTGATGCTGTTGTTGGCAGAAGCAAAATATCACTTGGGTAAAGATGCGGAAGCTATCGCGCTTTTGGATCAAGTACGTGAACGTGCAGGATTGCCTTCGTATGCTACTTCCATGTTGAATACGGCTTATCGTAGTAAATATCCAACCTTAAAGGAGGCCATATTGCATGAACGCCGTGTAGAACTGGCATTTGAAAACCAACGTTGGTTTGATTTGATCCGTAATTATAATGCACAAGAACTGGTGACTTATTTCAAAACGAAGAGCCAGGCTGATTATGGAAATGCTAAAATCTCCAATATCTCGACAAAAGATAGATACTATCCAATTCTTTTTGATGAATACAAGCTGGATCCGGCACGTATGTATCAAAACCCCGGTTATTAATCTGCAATTGAATAGATATGATAAAAAATATCAGAAAGATCTTGTTACTTACCTTGGGAATATGCTGCCTGCATATTTCCAAAGGTCAAGTAAACAATATGCCTGTTGGTCCACAGGATTGGCTGATCAAGAAGAATTATTATGCATCCTATTTGCTCTTAAAAGATCCTGCCCTTATACAGGAGCTCGTGGGCTCCAAGCCGGTAGCACAGGTGTTGGAAAAACGGTTCGAACGTTTTAACAACAGCGCCAGTTGTCCTGATCTCATGTGCTATTTGAATGCCTTCAAATGGCAGGATAACGAAATTGACCTGTTGGCAGAGCAGTTGGCGGAGCAAATTGGTCATAACAAGAAATTGGACCAGCTTGTTCAGGCTAATCTTATTCCATCAATGACCTATGGTGTGTTGCATCATGAAACGGCAAAGGCCTATTTTATGAAAGCCTTGAAACAGGATTTAAAAGCAATGAATTATGTGGTGGACGTCTATGGAGGAGGCAAAAGTCCCAATTACCCCAAGATAGATTCGATCTCTTTCGATGTAAGACGTGCGGCCTACCTTCATCTTTTGGACGATGTTCGCCAAGACATCCGCAAAGATATTCCAACACATAAAACGGCATTTTTTTTGACCATGATGACTGCTGTACGCTTGTTGGAAATTAATGAGCGATGGGACGCGGCACAACTGGAGCCGCTGATTGAACTCGAAAACAAGAAAGCTTACGAAGCGGTCAAAAATACCGACTTCGCAAGCTATCCCTATAGTCTGTTGCTGACCTTAGGTGCAGGCCCCGAGGTGTATGGACAGCCTATTAGTCCTGGTGGAATGTTACGTGCGCGAATGGCAGCCCGAAGCTACTTTGAAAAACTAGCCCCTTTTATTGTGTTGTCTGGCGGTAAAGTACATCCCTATAAGACTCGCTTTATTGAGGCAATAGAAATGAAAAAGTATCTGATCGAGGTTATGGGAGTACCTGAAGCGGCAATATTGATTGATCCACATGCAAGGCATACGACCACAAATTTGCGTAATACTGCACGTATTCTGTTGAATTATGGTTTTCCGAAAGATAAATACGCCATCGTTAACAGTAGTAAAGTGCACATTGATGCGGTGGAAAAGATGGGCGATCGTTGTATGCGTGAATTGGGGTATATTCCCTATACATTGGGTAAACGAATTTCAGATGTGATCATCGAGTTCAAGGCAAAAGAAGAGGCCTATACAATCGATCCTGATGAACCCTTAGACCCCTAGTCGACTAACTAGGCCGATTGCTAATCTATTAACTGAGCAGATCGGGGTTGTATATGGCTTATGGGAAGGCATGAAAAAGGTCCGTAGCGGTGCAAGCTACGGACCTTTTTTATTTTAAAACAATGGATTTTCCTTCTTTAGCCGAGCGTTTTGCCGCTTCCAGGATTTCGACCACAGTGACATTATTATTGATCGATCCGAGATCATTTTCTGGTGGCATGGCATCTTTCAGAACCTGTTCCAGATAGGCAATATGGTTCTCAAAATAGGGGACCGTAGTCGTTATATTTGTAGGTGGATCATTCTGCTGTTTGTATTTTAGAAGCTCTTTATCGTTTTTAGCGTAGAGCTGAGCTTTTGTGCCAAAAACCTGCAGATCTTTAACACTGTATGGCCAAGCCCAAGAAGCTTGAATAATACCTGTGCTGCCGTCACGGTAGCTTAGTATGATGGTGGCATTGTCGTCTACCTTTGGATAAACATCTGGCTTGAGCTGTTGTGTAAAGGCTGTCACTGAAATTGGCCTTTCTCCATTTTTGAGCCAGGTCATCAGATTGGCACCATAACAACCAAAATCCATCACGGCACCGCCACCATTTTTTTTCGGATCAGTAAGCCAGTCGAGGAAGTAATTGCTACAGCCAATTTCTTTAGGTCCTTCGTGCCCGTCTTTTACAAGTATGCGTGTGATTTTTCCAATTTCACCCTTGTCGACCAGCTGCTTCAACTGTTGATTACTTTTATACCAGGTCGTTTCGTAATTTACCAAAAAGGGTGTTTCGAACTGTTTTGACAAAAATGCAATACGTTTTGCGTCAGAAAGAGTCGTAGCAAGGGGCTTCTCTACCATTACAGGGATCTTAAGCGGGAGACAGGTCTCTGCGACGCGGATATGCTCATCGGTTGGATTGTAGGCAAGTACCGCATCCGGTTTGACATGTTTCAATAAGCTGGGTAAGTCATGATAGAAGATTGCGTCAGGTAAATTATACTGCGTTCGTATTTTGTTTGATAAGGTTTGATTCGGTTCGGCAATACCGATAATATCGACTTTTTTATCCTTATATAAATTTAAAAGCAAGAATACGTGGTCATGGTTGAGCCCTGCAACAGCAACCTTAAGCCGTTCACTGGCCTGTGCAATTTGTTGGAAGAATAGGAGCAGGAAAACTAGGCGGATAAGATGCTTCATATGTTAAGTTTAGTTATTATAAATATACCGATTTGTGCTGAGGATACCCGTTGTAAATCCAGGTTACTTTGCGGTGCGATTGGATGATGTCGGCCACAATGTCAAAATAGGTTTCTCCACGACCAGCTTTTAGCTCATCGAGTTTCTTTTGAAAATGCGTTTGATTGAACGGTGATTCTGCTCCAAGTTTACCTTGATAATACGCCAAAGTTGTTTCAACGCCCAATGACGTCCTGCTGTGTGCAATATCCTTCCAAACAATGCAATGTGAAGCTGCGTCTTTGAAGGTCCCAAATCCACCGTAAAGCAGGTCGTCAAAGCCGTCTAGGCTTCCTATCTTCCAGCTTTCGCTGGACATGTAGACGGCATTGATTTCTTCGTAAAAACTTGCAATATCGTTGATGTTACAGCAATCAATCACAGCCACGCCGAGATCGGGATTGCTCCCCACAAGTTGCTTAAAATCCGTCCAGAGATCCTCCCCAAGAAAAACTGTTCCAGCAGCTTTGTTTTGCCATTTGTTCAACAATTGAACGAGTTCGGTTCTAATGGTACTGGGCTGATAGGTCAATGAACACAAAAATGACCTTAATGCAGTGCCATCCGAATCACTGACCAAAAAATGAGCAAGTGTACCGACCAATTTTTTTTCATCTGTTTTCATCTCTGACCTTTATTTTTAATCGTCTAAAAATAGCCTAACGAAATCGTTTGCGGTTTTTTAACAAAAAATCCTATACATTTAACGATACATTTAAGGATAAATCTAATGTTATGATCTACCGATTTACTTGCTATAGTATATTAACTCTTGTGAATATACTCTTTAGGTTTGGGATTCCTGTATTCGGACAGCAACATCCTAACGTTATTGTCATCCTGAGCGACGATGGAGGTTACGATGATTTTGGTTGTTACGGCGGTAAGGAGGTCTACACTCCAAATATTGATGCACTTGCGAAAAATGGCGTGCGTTTTCAGTCGGCCTATGCCTCAGCTTCAGTATGCGCTCCTTCTCGGGCGGGCTTACTTTCTGGCCGCTACCAGCAGCGCTTTGGTTTTGAACATAATATTTCGAAACGCCCGACTGCGGGTGTCGCACCGGAAGATATCGGAATGGATACGCAGGTAGCCACCATTGCTGACTTCATGAAGTATAACGGCTATAAAACTGTAGCGATTGGCAAATGGCATCAGGGGGATGGTCCACAATTTAATCCATTGAAACGTGGGTTTGAACATTTTTATGGTTTTATTGGTGGTGACCGGCCTTACTTCCCAATCCATGGAGCCGTGAAGCCAACGCAGCTGCTTTATGACGATCGACGTATAGTCCCCGAAGACTCAATTCATTATTTGACTGAAACATTGACCAATAAAGCAATTGCGTATATTCAACAGTATCGAAGCCAGCCTTTTTTTATGTATTTAGCTTTCAATGCTGTGCATACACCCGTCGAAGCGCCCTTGAAGACCATTGATAAGTATAAAGATGTAGCGGATCCTTTGCGACGTGCTTACTTGGCTATGTTGGACAATATGGATGAAAATATTGGACGTCTGATCGAACATTTAAAGCAAGAAGGACTTTATGAAAACACCTTAATTATTTTTATGAATGATAATGGTGCGGCAACAAATAATGGCGCAGACAATGGGCAATTGCGTGGTTTAAAAGGATCGAAATGGGAAGGTGGAATTCGGGTTCCCCTTATCATGCAATGGCCAGCCAAGCTACCGAAAGGGATAACATCAAATGCCATGGTATCGGGAATGGATATTTTACCCACCAGCATCGACGCAATAAAAGGGAAGAAAATCCAGGGTCAGCAAATCGATGGCATCAGTTTACTCTCTTCCTATAAGGATGTGAAAAATGGACACGACTATTTATTCTGGCGTCGAGGGATTGCACGTGCTGTGCGACACAAAGAGTGGAAACTGATTGTGGTTAAAGATGATCCGATATTATTGTTCAATCTTAGGGATGACCTTCGGGAACAGCATAATCTGGCCGCTAAATACCCTGAGCATGTAAAGGAGATGCTGCATAAACTGACGGAATGGGAAAAGGGACTGGAGAATCCCAAATGGCTGAGCTCCGTATTGGACAATGATCAAAATCAACTGATGAAACACCGGATGGATGTCGTCGGACGAGCCGCAGAACGACAATATCCTTAAGTAATGAATACTAAAAACAGATGAAAGGACTAATCCTATTTTTATTGTCCTTTGCCTTGGTTATGGCAAAGGCGCAGAACAGCGATACGTTTGTGCGTATTAAAAAGCATGTATACGATGATGAGTTAAGTGGCCCATTGCCAAATGCAGATAAAACGTTGAGCCTATGTAATCAACTGCGTACTGATGGTACTTGGGCAGATATCGATTACAGCAGTAAGTCAATATCGCTTTGGCCTCCGGGAGAACACTTGGATCGGTTAAGGACACTTATTGTCGCCTATGTGTCTCCACAAAGTGCATCTTATCAGCAAAAATCACTTTACGATAAAATCCTGCTTGCCGCACAATATTGGGCAAATAATCGTTTTGAGTCTTCAAATTGGTGGCATAACGAGATCGCTTCGCCAAAAGCCATCGGTGTCTGTCTTATCCTGATGAAATTTGGAAAGGAAAAAATTCCTACTACACTAGAGACTCCACTTGTTGAGCTGATGAAGCGTGGTGATCCTTACACAAAAACAGGGGCGAATAAAAGTGATATTGCCATGCACTATTTTTATCGTGCATTGATCTTGGAAGATGAAAATCTTTTAGCTGCTGCTATGGAGCAGCTGCTTTTTCCGATACAGCTCGTGAATGGCAAGGAAGGACTGCAATACGATTTCTCTTACTTACAACATGGCCCTCAATTATACATTGCAGGCTATGGGGAGGAATTTCTGAAGGGGATCTCAAAAGTTATGGCCTATGTGCGCGAGACACCTTATGCTGTAGACATGAAGAGACTCGGCCTTTTTGAACATTTTCTTACAGAAACCTACCTGCCAATTATTCGTTCGCGCTATATCGATTTTAATGTACATGGTCGCGGGATCTCACGCCCCAATATCTTGGAAAAAACACAGGAAACCGCCATATTACAACAAATGAAGTTGATTGATCCCGCCAAAAATACCATTTGGAATAAAGCGCTAGCGAAACTAGATAGCGTCCAGCCTTTTGACGCTGAGAATATCGAGGCTCACCGCCATTACTGGAAAGGAGACTACACGACTCATCTGCGTAAGCAATTCCATTTTAATGTTCGGTTGGCCAGTAGCCGTACCAATAAATCGGAGTCTGGAAATGGAGAAAACGTTCTTGGTCGCAATATGTCTGATGGTGTGACCAATATTCAGGTATTTGGACCCGAATATTATAATATTATGCCCGTATGGGAGTGGGATAAAATTCCTGGAACGACAACACGCGATTATCCAGGCGACCTGGAATTGAAAGAACAATGGGGAGCACTTGCTGCAAATAACTTTGCGGGCGGCGTAAGCAACGATAAGACAGGGGCTTCAGCTATGTCGGTCCAGTACGACGGGGTCAGGGCTCAAAAAGCCTGGTTCTTTTTCGATCGGGAAATTGTTTGTTTGGGTGCTGGGATTCATTGTGCTGCGCCAGAAGCTGTGGTAACAACCTTAAACCAAACTTGGCTGAATGGACCCGTTGTCTGGAATGGAAAGGAAATGTCTGCACTCGATTCAGTACAGAGACCTGTCAAAGCAGGCGATTTTATAACCCATAACAATGTTCTGTATTATTTTCCAGCAGCTATGAATGTTGGATTGACAACCAAAGATCAGGTTGGTTCCTGGTACCGGATCAACCGTTCCCGTTCCAAAGATGTTGTACATGGAAAGGTCTTCAAGCTTTGGTTTGATCATGCTGTTGCTCCAAACAATGCGAGCTATGCTTATATTGTTGTGCCTGGTACCAAAACTGTTGATACAAAAGTAATGCAGCAGCTAAAAATTTGGCAGAATACATCGGATTTACAGGCCGTGGAGCATGAAGGGAGCCGGATTCTACAAATTGTTTGTTATCAAGCAGGAACGTACCAAGTTGGCGATTGGTCTATAAAGCTCGATCAACCTGCTATCATGCAATTGAACCTACGAGAAGCAACTAGCATGCAGCTTGATGTGGCAGATCCACTCCAAAGAGCCAAAACAGTGAAGGTTCTGCTCGTCAATAAACAGCTTCGTGTAAATCAATCGTTGGAGGTTTCGCTTCCACAGGGCGAATACGCCGGGAGTACTGTAAGTAACCAAATCGCGATCGGGAAGAAATAATCCAGATTCAATTGGAAAGCTTATAAAAATACAAAGGGGAGATATTAAATATCTCCCCTTTGTATTTTTATTTTTTGAGCTGCTCCAACCGTGTCAAACCTTCCAGATAATAATAATCTGCATAGGTCAGCGGAACATCGATTTCCGAATGATGGGGTAAGCTACCCACACTATGCTGCAGTAAGAAACCGCCATTGCTTGCATATTTAGCAAAATAGGTGGCTCCTGATAGTGTTTGCAGGCTTTCCTGAGCAAATGTCAAATAGGATTTGCTTTCGGTGCCAGTGGTCAATGTTGAGAGTTCAATCAGTGCAGACGCAACAATGGCCGCAGCTGAGGCATCGCGCGGTACAAAATTTAATTTCAAGGAAGAAAAATCAGCATCCGATTTATAACCCGGCTTTCCGGCATTAAAATCCCAATACGGAATTTTATCTTTTGGAAGATTCGGATGGGTCATGTAAAACTTCGCCGCCGCTTTTGCCGTTTTAAGAAATTCTGGTTTTTTGGTCTCCCGGTACATCATGGTAAATCCATAAATAGCCCAGGCTTGACCGCGTGCCCAGGTTGAATTGTCGGCATATCCTTGGTTCGTTTGTTGGTGGATAGCATGGCCATTACCATCGTAATCGACAACATGGTAAGTACTGTAGTCTTTACGAAAATGGTTTTTCATGGTTTGGGTGGCGTGGCTGATGGCCACATCCTTATATTTGGTATCTCCAGTCAAGTCGGACACATAACACAGCATTTCCAGGTTCATCATGTTGTCGATAATAACTGGATATTTCCATAGGGTCTTGCCGTCCCAGGACTTCTTCTCGTTCCATGATTTGATGACGCCCACCTGTGGATTATAACGTTTAAGCGCAGTATTTGCCGAGTGGATGAGGATATCCTTATAAGCGGCAACCTTTTTGGGATCTTTGAGGTATTTAATGGCATTGCCATAGGAACAATACATCACAAAACCAATATCATGATGTTGATCAAGGTCTTTGGCTTTTTCAAGCGCCTCTGTCCATTTGATCGCCGCAGCTTCGGTCTCTTTGTTATGGGTATGGTTGTAGATATACCACAGTGACCCTGGGAAGAAACCGCCGGTCCAATCCCATTCGTCTGTCCCTACCAGTTTTCCTGCAGGACTCAATGTGCGTGGAAATTTGTGCTGCTTTTCTGCAGCTTGTTCTAAAAATTGATATTGTTTTTCTGCAGCTTTAAAACTTGTGTCAATAAAGCTTGGTTTTTGATCTGTAAAACTCAGTGCAATCAGACTGGATGTGATCACAAAAAGTGCTTTTAGACCAGGTTTTCTTTTTTTCATAACGGCTTATATTCTTAGTAAGTTACATAATAATCTCGATTCTTTTTATTTTATAGCCTCTTGGCGAATCGTAAAGGTGTATTTTCCAGCGGATTTGATGCTTTTAGCGGTGAGTTTGATACGATAGAGTTCCTTACCCCATACCTGACTCAAACGGGAGTCATCCTGAGGAATGACTTCGTAGCTCGCTGTGAACTGTCCGGCATCAAAGTGTAGGGTTGCGTGCCCATTATTGAGGCGGATTTCCCCTTTGCCAATTTTTGGTTCCTGAGCAACCAGAAAATGGATAATATTGGCCTGCTTAGGACCTGTGATTTTAAACTCATCCTGAATGTCCAGCCCGTTTTGTACGAGGGTGTAACTTCTATTCCAGTGTTCAACATTCGCCGACTTCGGATATGCTTTTCCAATATCAAGTTGGAATCTATTTTGTGCAGGCAGAAATGCTACATTTTCAGCTTTATATTCCTTTCCAAAAGATTGGTCGGCTCCATTGATCATCGGAACATTATGGTAAGCACTCTGCATCGTCCAGATACTGTATCTGTCATCGCTAAAGGTCTTTTTGGTATAGGTGCCGACGCCGGCATCAATGAACAGTGGTTGTTGATCTTCGTATAAGATAAAACTCCCGACATCGTTATGGTTGTGACTTTCATTATTGAAACCACCTTTGGCGGCAAAGAAAAACGGACCCTTTTTGAGATATATAAATTGTGTTTCCGGATACCACTTCGCATTATTTTGAGGGAGCGCAGCGGTAACACGCTCTAGTTGTGGATAGCATCTCAGGTCTTCGAAGGCGCGAAAAATATCCCTTGAAGGTTTGAAATTTGCAGTTTTGTCGCCGGTATTTTCCATATATCGGGCAAATTGCATCATCTCGCTACTATTGACATCCTGTCCATAACGGTAGATCAATAGTGGGTCGCCGCCCCCTTTTGCCGAAGCGTCGGCAAAATTAACTACCCATTTATCTCCGCCAATATAGGATTGTGCAATGTACTCGCCCATATCGCGAATTACAGGTTTATCAAAAATATTGATCTTGCCCTTGGTGGCCAGCGAAAGTATTTTTAAATAATCGTACAGTTTGCCCGCAGCATGGCCCCAATAGGAGGGACCCTCTTCGCAGGCACCGTCTGTTTTGACATAATTGATAAAGCGATCCACAGAAGACATTGTCTTATAAATTCCCGCCAGTTGTATATCGGGATTGTCCTCAACCAAAAGCAAGGCCGTAAGAACATTAAAGTTACACCATGGATTCCAGTTATTGACCACCTGTGTTTCCTTGAGTTCAAATGCCTGCCACCACATGTCGTTACGATCCAGATAGGGCTGTATAATGCGTTGTTGGATCTGTTGTTTTAGACGGGTACTGATTTCGGGGTTTATTGTATTGAATGTATCGCGGAAGAAATAATGAACCCAGGAGAGGAGCGAGCCTACATCACCGGCCATCAGATCGACTACTTTTGTGCGCTCTTGCGGCAATGATCGCTTACTGGACTGAAAGGCCCCAAGGTGTGCCGAGAGAGACCATGTTGCCATTTCCGTCAATTGCCAACTGCCGTTTAGGATTTGGTCAACAAAGCGCCCCTGTCCTTCTGCAAGCTCCGCCAACAGTAGGTTGGTCAGCGCGGTACAATTTTCATTCATTGGCTTTTCCATTATGCTGCGGTTGCCTGAACGCTCATATTCAAGGTAGTCGGTTGCTTTGACGACCTGCCATTGGTAGTTCAGGGCCTCGTTTCCCTTTTTTATAATACGCTCTTTAAAGGGAGCCATCAGCTTATCCCAGGCTAAACGGTCGGAATAAGCAGGGTAGGGAACCCAAGATTTGTCATCGCCTAGGCTGGCTTTCAGGTTCTCCTGTTTAAAAGCTCCTGTTAGCAGGTTCAGATCTTTCCCTAGCAGTCTTTGGAAAGAAAAACTGCTAAGGAAAAATAGTAGGATTAAGTAAATTCTCATAATTACCAATCTTGATTTTGTGGTAGTAATGCCGGGTTCATTTCAATCTCTTGCCCTGGTATTGGCCAAAGCTTATGACGGCTTTGGTAACCACGCGTAACGAGATTGTCTCCGGTAATACTTTTTTCAATGTAGTCTTTGGAGAGGCTTTCTAAAAGGTTCCAGCGCTTAAGATCAAAATAACGCCATCCTTCACCTGCTAGTTCTACAGCGCGTTCATGCTGAATACGTTTGCTCATATCTGCTTTGCTGCCGACAACCAAAAATGAGCTGCCACTATTTAGTGCTGGCATTTTAGAGCGTGTACGTACTTTATTAAGCTCAGTAATCGCTTTGTCCAATTGATTGGACTCGTTGTACGCTTCGGAAAGCATCAAAAGTACATCGCCCAAACGTATAATAGGGAAATTGATCGGTGTATGTGCACGATCGGTAATGGCGCCTTTTAGGTTCCCTTCAGGAACAAATTTCCGCCATAGATAGGTGTACCAACCCCGATTGTTGCGGATCTGACCAAAGTTTTCGTTTACACCGGTTGCCAATATCAGCTGCATATCTCTTTCTTTGTTGGCATTCCATCCTAAGTAATGCGAATAAGGTACGATCAAGGTTTGATTCATCCGAGGATCGCGATTGGCATAGATCTGACGCAGTTTTGCTGTATCTGGTACTTTGGTAAGCGTGCCTCCAGATTGCGTAGACTCCATCGCCTGTTTTTTGACCGCATTATCGGTTGTATAGTTGGGGAAATAATCATTCCAGTTGAATGGACTACCATCGCGGTTTTCGTAGCGATCAGCAAGACGTGTGCTCGGCATACAGTTGTTCCAGTCGCTACCAAAGGTTGAACGCGTTCCCATATAGAAGGCCATGGGCATACCATAAGGGAAGCCCGTACCACCCATATTCTGAATGGCAAAAATCATCTCCGGCGATTGATCACCATCCATGGTGAATAAGGTCGAGTAGCTTGTGCTTAAACTATAGCCATAGGTGTTGGTCTTGTTGTAAACAATCTCTTCAAAATCCCGGATTGCTCCCGCCCAATCTTTATTGTAAAGGGCTACTTTCCCTCTCAAAGCATACGCAGCTCCTTTGGTGACCCGGCCATAATACTTTGCATCATAGCTTACCGGCAATTTTTCAATTGCATAGTTCAGATCATTGAGGATAAACTTATTGACATCTTCTACCGAAGACCGACTGTTTTTAAGATCAGCGAAATCTTTGTTCAAGTCGACAGTTTCATCGTATATCGGCAAGGCGCCATATAGATTGGTGAGCTGGAAATACATGAGCGCACGTAAGAACTTCGCTTCTGCAATAAAGCCCTCCTGTTTGGCCTTGTCTATGGTCATGGGCTGGATATGCGCGATTGCATGATTACAACGTTGGATAAGATCGTAACCCGCTTGCCATCTATCCACAATAATTGACGAACGGTCCGTAAAAGTACCGCTGATTACTTCGCCCAAACCCGGAGGATCATAGCCCAGACCAATATCGGTAAGTCCATCGTAAGAAAATTGCAAGCCAAAGGTGGCTTCTTTTTTTAAGTCGTTATAACAGCCCAGTACGCCAGCTAAGGCCTGGTCTTCATTCTGCCAGAATGTGCTAGCACTTACCTGACTGTAGGGGTTGGTATCAAGCTTATAACAAGATGATAAAGCAATGCATCCGGCTATGAGTAGTGAAATCTTTTTCATGAGGTTTAATTAATTAAAAGCCCTATTCAACTTTTGTTCATAATTTATCTGTTACAGGTAGGGAACATATCCCCTGTCGCACACCTTTCTTCTTAAAAGGATAAGCTAACTCCAAAAACGGCCTGTTTCATTGTTGGATAGTTGGTACCGCTGATCTCCGGATCGAAACCTTTATATTTGGTAATGGTCCAGAAATTTTCCAGCGAAGCAAAGACGCGTAGGTTTTGTACCTGTATCCGCTTGGTGATATCGTTCGGAATTGTATAGCCCAGCTGGATATTTTTTACGCGGATAAATGCCTTGTTCTGTAACCAGAAATCACTGTTTTTGGTATTTCTTGTATCTGTATAAGGCAACAATCGCGGAAATTTTGCATCTGTTGCACCTTCAGTCCATCGGCCATCAGCAATTTCCTGATTGATTTGATAGCCCCAGCGAACAGTAGGTGTGTAATAACCGTCTGTCCACACGACTTTGTTGCCTGCGTTACCTTGCAAGAAGACTGAGAAATCAAATCCTTTATAATCGAATCCCATGTTAAAACCATAGGTCATCCGTGGCGCTGTACCATGACCTACCGGGACCCGGTCATTGTCGTTGATGACGCCGTCGCCATTGGTGTCTTTATACAAGAGATCACCTTTTTTAGGTGTACCATAGGATGCGAATGGATTGACTTTTTGATTGGTGTTTGGGTCGATTGGCGCATTATCGATCATCTGTTGCACGAGCTGCATATCAGCATCTGTCTGTAAAATGCGGTCTGTCAACAGAATATATTGGGTATTGATGGCATAACCTTCCTGAAGCAAATTGGAACCGCTAATAGACTTGTCATTGCCTTTAAACTTGACTACTTTATTGTCAATGAAAGTAAAGTTACCTCCAATGTTGAATTTAAAATTATCGCCAATTTTATCGCGGTAAGTCAAATTCAGCTCGACACCATTATTGCGTACTTTCGCTGCATTGGTGCGTGGTATTGTTGCATTTCCGACAACAAGCGGAGCGGGTAGGTTGATTAAGATGTTGTCTGTTACTTTGTTGAAGACATCGATCGAGCCTCCTAGTTTGTAATTGAAAAGGTCAAAATCTAAACCAGCATTCAGGATATAAGTGTTTTCCCAAGTCAGAAGCGCATTACTCAATACGGTCTGTGCAAAACCTACATAGAGCTGGTTGTTTAACACATAGTTTGTTGGATTATAAAGCGCTTGATATTCATAATTGTTGATGTTGGCGTTTTTGCGGAAAGACTCATCGGAGGTTCCATTGTTACCCAAGGCGCCATATGATGCGCGGAATTTCAAAGTGGGCATCCATTTGATGTCATAGAAATCCTCTGAAGAAACTTTCCAGCCAAAAGAAGCTGAAGGAAAAGTTCCCCATCGACTTTTTCCGCTCATAAAACGCGATGAACCGTCTGTCCGTAGATTGGCTTCCAACAAATATTTGTCATCCCAGGATAGGTTGATCCGACCAAAAAACGAACGCATAGCCCAATCGGTGATATTGCCGGATGCTGAGGCATCCATAGTCGCCGCATTCAGAACGGTCAGCGACGGATCTACAAGATCGAGTTTGGATGCAGCAAACCAGCCATCTTTAAAATACTCCTGGCTGGCACCGACCATGACTTCATAGTTCAGTTTCTCAAAGAGCTTGTTTTTATATTTGGCAATTCCATCCATGTAATAGCGGTAGGATTTGATTGATTCGTTAGTTACCGACGAACGGCCTGTACCCGCTGAGGCAATTGTATTTGTCAAAAAGTTCCACCGGTCATTGAACACGGGTTGGGAATAGACGAAATCATCATCATAGGTATAGGTGTATGATCCTTCGATGGAAAGTCCCTCAATGGGTTTCAGTTTTCCGTAGAAGCGCGACACGAAGCGGTTTTTGTTGATGTTACCTTTCTGCGCATAAAGGCGGTGAAGTACGTTGTTGGACTGCGGATCATCTTCCGGATTGTTTGGCGAACCAAATCTTCCATCTGGAGCACGCAGTACCATTCCCGGAGTACTTGCTGCAGCAAAAGTAAATACATCATCGATGATGTTGGTACCAATATCTGTTTTGGAAACGACACCATTGATGTTGGCTCCCAACGTTAACCAGGGTTTTACATCAGCTTCTAGATTGATACGTCCGGTATGACGTTTATAGGTTGCCTGTTCGATGATCCCAGGGTTGTTGAGGAGACCATAGGAACCAAAGAATTTGATTTTGTCACTACCTCCGGTAAAGGAAAGGTTGTGGTTTTGGCTGATTTTGTTCTGGAAAAGATCCGAAACCCAGTCCGTATTGGGATATTTCAATGGATCCTGTCCAGCGTCCTGGCGCCAAAGGTCAATTTTTTCCTGCGAAAATATGGGCTTAGCATTTGGATCGCCATTGCGATAGCCTTCATTGATCAGCTCCATATAGTTGGCATAGTTGGAAACCATTCCAATGGTATTGGATGGTTTTTGACTCGAGAAATAATTTTTGTAAATAACTTTAAATTGCTCCGATTTACCCTTTTTGGTTGTAATGAGGATAACGCCATTTGCGGCTCTTGAACCATAAATTGATGCCGAAGCTGCATCTTTTAAAACAGATATGCTTTCAACATCTTGCGGGTTGATCAGGTTCATGTCGCCAATAACACCGTCGATCACGACAAGAGGATTGGCATTATTGAGTGTTCCCTGTCCACGAACACGTAGTGTTCCCCCATCACTGCCCGGTCTGCCTGAGCCCTGATTAACATATAATCCCGGCGCCTGTCCAGCTAGACCAGCTGACAAGGAGGTTACAGGTCTGCTTTCCACAACCTCGGACATCTGGATGGAAGAGACCGAACCGGTTACATTCTCTTTTTTCTGTGTACCAAAACCGACAACAACAACCTCGTCGAGTCCCTTGGACTCATTCTCCAAGGTGATCGTAAGCGGGCTGCCAGCTTGCGCCTTCGTTTCGATACTTTTATAACCGATGCTCGTGAAAATCAATGTTGCGTCGTTCTGCTGACTCTTGATTTCGAATGAACCACTTGCATTGGTCGATGTTGCTAGATTCGTTCCTTTAATCTGAACGGTGACATTGGCGATGCCTTTGCCATCTTTGTCTACAACCTTACCCCGAATGGTTGTCTGCTGCATGGCCAGTGAAAGCTTGCTGTTTGTTTTAACAGGTGCAAATGGAGTCGCTTGTGTTGTCAGGCTAGATACGACCAACAAGCAGGATAATGGTATTGCCGGATACATCCAACGATTCTTCGAAACGGATGTGTTCTTGATCTTGATCATAGGCTTTTAGATTTAATTGGTCTGAAAAATGAATTTTCTGTGAAGTGAATTTACAGTATTGATAAAGAACAATAAGGACGTTTTCTCGCAATCGTTTTCGTAACAACCCGCCTAAAAACCGAAAGATTTTTGGTTAATATCTGTTTATAAAGGTATGCCTGCTGGGAGTATTTGGATCAATAATTCAAAGGTCAGTGTAGCGTCTGTAAGCGATTGTCGTTTAATAAGGAAATTATGTAAGCCTATTTCTTTTCGTATGATGAATATCAAATGGTGAATATCAAATGATGAATATCAAAAAAACCGCGTTATTGTTGTATCTGTCACTTGGAGCATATGCAGGCTATGCACAGACAAAATGGAATGTAAAAGCCGGAGTTGCCTTTTCAAATGTGGATGCTATACGTAACCGCCTTAGGTATTTCAGTTGGCTATCGGTTTTAGTAACTTAAAAACAGCGAATAATTAAGAGCGTTGTTGGAAGCATGAGCTCGTCTCATTAATCCAATCGTTTGTCTTCAGCGGCTAGTGTCTGGAGACAAACGATTGGAAATAAACCTTTTCGTTGTACTTGCTATTATTGCGTATTAGAATTCAATCCGGTAGTTAATGGTTGGAATAATACCAGTCCATTTTTGGGGTTCAATGATGCGTTTGCTGAAATTGTAGTGCATACCCACAGTGTTCTCTCTATTAAGTAGATTCTGAATATCCAAAATAAACAGATGGCTTACTTTTTTGCGGTTAACCCGATAGCTCGATGAGAAATCAACACGTACGTAGGGGGCGGCAGTCAGTGTATTGATGCGATCTTGGTCAATAACTTCTTCGTCTAAACGAAGCGATTCTTCTTCCAGAACAGGAGAGTACTTTCTTCCCCCGGCATAAATTAATTTTGCATTAAGACCGAACAGATTATTTTTACTCTTTCCCACGGTCCATTCTTTCCCCATCAGTATATTTCCTACATAACGTGTATTAAATGTGGTATTATATTCTTTGCCATTGCGTGCTTTGAATTTGGAATCAAAGAAGGAGGTCGTTACCATGAAGTAATAACCCTTACTCAATGATTTCTCAAGCGTTAGCTCAATGCCGTAATTTTTGCCGGTTCCTTTATTGATAAGCTGATGATAGTTTGATGTGCCAATGGCTGCAATATCCGATACATTGAGTAAGGAGAAGTTGATGTCGGAATCGGTAGATACTGGGACATCATAAAGATGCTGATAATAGATTTCTGTCTTAAACCGGAGTGTTCTGCTTAGGTTCTTTTCGTAGCCAATAACAGCCTGGGCAGATTTCGTTGGCGAAAGAGGCTTGTTTGGCTCAAGACTTGTTTGATCGCTACTTTTGGCAAAATAGTAGACCAAGGGCTCCAGTCGGTTATATAGACCAGTCCCAAAGGAGATCGTTTGATCTGTGGTAATACGCCAGTTTAGGCCAAGCCTTGGCTCGATAGACCAGCTCTTGCTCAAGGCGAAGTAATTTGCATGTATTCCTGTATTTAGCGTTATTTTGTCGTTCAAAACTGTTTTTAACTGTGCAAAAGCATCATAAGTACTTGTATTCCCAGTTTCATTAATCCGCTCTTTCAATGCCGCTAGCTCGGTGTCGTAGGACAGCGCATAGAGGTCATAGTGTAATAAACTTGCATTTAAGCCCGCTCTAATCGTGTTTTTACTGTTGGCGCGATAGTTAAGCGTACCCGCATAGCGAAGAGCCGTATTCGTAAATTTGTCCTTGTGATAAAGGCTGGAAATATAGTCCCGTGTTAATGTATCGGTGCTATTGGAATTACGGCTAAGGGACATGGAAACAATATCGGTGAAATATAATCTGTCGTTTGCAATGTATTGATGTTTTAGTCCAGCACTCCCCGCGTTGAACTTTAAATTTAGATCCTGGGCATCTGTTCGTTCCTCCCATTTTTCGTAATTACGCTCGGCAGTTTGTTGAAGTTTCCCCAAGCCACCTATACCGAATAAGGAAAAGGTTCCGGCTTTTTTTGTGGGAAATACAAAATTAAAAGAAAGGTCCTGATATTTTGGGACGCCAGTGTCTGAAACTTTTACACCTACTTTTTCCAGTAGACTCAATGAAGAATAGCGGTAACTAATCAAATAAGATGCGTCACTTCCTTTTTTGAAAGGCCCCTCTAACGTTGCTCCTACGCCCAGGACTCCGACGTTGAATGTGTATTCGCGTTTGTCGGTATTTCCTTTACGGAACCTAAGATCAAAAACACCTGCTGTTGCATTGCTGTATTCCGCGGCAAGTCCACCGGTATAGAAATCAGATTTTCCCAATACCATGGTATTGAGCATACTGATTCCGCCGCCTGCAGCGCCTTCGGCTCCAAAATGATTGGGATTTACAATTTCGATACCTTCAAGCCGCCATTGCAAGCTTTTGGGGGAATTTCCGCGAACAATAATTTCATTGTCATCGCCGCCGGCAGCAACACCTGGAAAACTCTGTGCCATACGGGCGGGATCAAAAAAGGCGCCAGCATAGCGGTTGGTCTCTTCCGGCGAAAAAGAGCGTCCACTCGTCATTGCCATCTGGTTGAGCGGTTGTTTTCCGGCATTGGCATAGACGACAGCTTCATTTAATGCATTTATTTGCGGCTCCATTTCCACATTGACCATATTCTCCCGTCCACTGGTGATCAGTAATTCCGTAAATTCTTCTGGTTTATATCCAGCCATGCGAACTTGAAGCTGTTGACGCCCAACCGGAACTTGCTGCAGCCGAAATATGCCCTGTGCGTCTGTACTTACAGACTTTGTCCCATCACTGGATGAAATGACAATTGTGGCACCTGTAAGCGGTAGTCTGGTATTTTTATCTATCACGGTTCCTTTGACAGTTTCGGTCACAACCTGATTTTTTTGCTTTGGCGATGCTGGTTGCTGGGCGAATGTAAACCCTGCTTGAAGCGATAATCCAATGAGTAAGATTGGCGATAGTTTCATAAAAGATTAGTTTTTATCTTTATGACAGCCGACTTTCAATTTACCCTTAGCTTTTACCGAATTTTTTGTTTTTCACCCCACGAATATGCATGATTCAACTTTTGTTAACATGTCATTACATGAAATTTATAGGTTTTACTGATAAGTAGTTATTAACATGAAGGTTGTTGATTACAAGTTAATTAACATTGTTGTTAACATTTTGTCTGAACTGTTTTTGCCCTAAATGCCTAATTGTAAAAAAATAGGAAGTCCGCTACGTTTTTAACAAAAGATCTGCTCTATACTAGAAAGTTAACATGTTTATTAACAATTTTTGGGACGTTTTTTTACAAATGCCAGGCGGAGTGCATTCAAATGGTGGAGTGCATTCAAATGGCGCAGTTCATTCAAATAAAAGCTTCCCGAAAAATTAACATTTTGATAATCTGACGAACCTATCTTTGTTAGGTGAAAACTACCGAAGCCAATGTAGATAACCACTATGTGTTGCGTTTTAAAGAAGGTGACCCCATTGCCTTTGCTTATTTCTTTGAGCGGTATTGGGAGGATCTATACACCGTCGCTTTTCGTCATCTTCGGGAAGAGGATCAGGCTAAGGATCTTGTGCAGGAAGTATTCATCCATATCTGGGAAAAACGATCGCTCGTGAGTACTGAATACTCCGATATAAAATTCTATTTTCACAAAGCCCTCAAAAACAAAATACTGAATTACTACGCCTCGGAGCGTGTACGAAAACAGGTCCTGGAGAAATCAATGGAACGCATGGAAGCTTTTTCCAATTTGGATAGCCAGGCCTTTGCCAGGTATAGGGCGCTGGAGGCTATTGTGGATGATTCGATAGACAAATTGCCTAAATTGATGAAAGCAGTCTATCTAATGCGTTCTGACAATTATTCAATAACACAAATTGCCAAGGAACTCAATCTGGCGGAACAGACCGTTAAAAATTACCTGTCAGAGGCCAAAAAGATCATGCGGTACGAATTGACAAGAAGATTTGCCAACCACGATTCTGTATTTTTATTGCTTGCGGGTAGCTATCTCCTTTATGATTATTTAATATAAAGAACATATTTAATTAAAGTACTTTGCCCGTTTTGATCTGTATTAGTATAAAAATTAATGCAGGTGAATTTAGAACGCTTTAAACTTATCATAACAGATTATCTCGAGGGGAAATTGACTGAAGGGGAAAAAGGTCATGTTGACGACTGGTACGAGTCTATTTCAAACGACGACATTCCACCTTTTATAGATGCAAATCATCGGGAAAAAATCAAACAAGAATTATTTATTCGTGTAGGAATAGCTGAAGAACCTGCCAGGGCAAAGAAGGTGCCCAACATACCGATCAGAAAATTCTCCTGGCTTTCTGCAGCGGCGGCTATTTTGGTCCTAGGAGGCATCAGTCTGCTATTTTTACAGCACAACCCGATGTCGCTTTCTCGGAAGCGTACAGAAACGGTCGCATTACTGACGGAAACGGTTACGAATGCGGGCGAATTGAAAGAAATTCAGTTACCTGATGGCACATCCATTTTTTTAAACGGAAATACACGTATCCGCTACGATCGTAAGAATTTTGCATCAAATAGAAGATTCTTTTTAGATCGGGGGGAGGCATTCTTTCGGGTCAGACGGGATACTTTACATCCATTTAAGATAGAAACAGGCAGCGTCTCTGTTGCAGTCCTAGGAACATCATTCAACGTCAACAATTCGATGTCTACTAAACATGTCACCGTCGAAGTTAAAACTGGGCGGGTGAGTGTTCTAAATGCAAAAAATGGAGCAAACCATATTCTTACAGCAGGTAAGGCCGTCCGGTATAGCGTAGATAAAAATGATTTTGAAACTTTCGATAGCGATGCAGCTTACATCAGTCTTTGGACACAAGGCGGTATGCAATTGAATAACATCAGCTTCAAGGAACTGAAAGAAATAATCTATAACCGCTTCGGTGTTGTGTTGCTTACCGAAAATCTGAATACAGATACTTTCAATTATTCGCTTATGATACCGCATGTACAGTCATTAGACCAGGTGCTGAATATCGTTTGCAATATTCATCAAATCAAATTTAGGAGGGAGAAAAATGAAATAATCTTATACAAATAAGCTGTAGGGGGTAGAACAGCATAATTTATCTGCCCAAGAAAAGTGCTCATCTGGCAAACCGCTAAATCGACCAGTGAGCACCTGAATATTCATGTTTAAAACATTCATACAAATATATGTATAAAATAATTAAGCTTACCGGCCTTGCGACAAAGCTTGCCATCTGCGCTATGGTCTCTTGTGCTGTAACCAATAGCCATGCTGAGGGATTGGAAAAGATCAATCACGCTTACTGGGATAATATCAATATTCATTTGTCTAGTGGTAACGCCGCGCAGGCGGTACTGCAGTTGTCAAAACAAACAGGTCAAGCGATCGGCTACGATCGGAGTATGCTCCAATTAGATCGGATTTTAATTGCCGAAAAAAAATTCCAGAATGCGAGCTTCGAGGAAGTCCTTGCCTATATCCTGAACGGGACCAACATTAAGTCAAAAAGAGTGTCAGGGGGTATTGTCCTTGTAAAAAATACGGGTAAACAAGAGTCTTATGATTTGAAATTGCAGCTTGTCGATCGCACAAAACGACCTATTGGAGGAGCTTCTGTACATATTCCACTGACTGGACAGAGCGCCTTGTCGAATGCCAAAGGTGAAGTGACCATTCGATTAGCTGCCGGCGTATATGATGTACTGATAAGCCATGTTGGCTATGAAAAAAAAGAGTTGAACGATCTCAAGCTCGATGCCAACACAGCAGGTATACGTCAGGTGGTCTTAAACGAAGATGACAACGAATTGGATGAAGTGGTCGTGACTGCATTGGGCATCAAACGACAGGATCGTTCCCTTGGTTATGCTGTCGGTAAAATTAAGGGCGAGGATATCAATCGGGTCAATAATGATAACTTTCTGGTTGGTATGGCAGGTAGAATACCCGGGGTTTCGATTAGTTCTACAGGACCCACCGGTTCCAGCGTGAATATGGTGATTCGGGGGGCATCATCGCTAAGTACAGACAACCAGCCGCTATTTGTCGTAGATGGAGTGCCCTTGATGAATAGTTTAAATAATGTTGGTCAGATCGGTGACGACAACAAAGTGGATTATGGTAATGCAATTGCCAATATCAATCCCGAAGATATTGACAATATTTCCATCTTGAAGGGGCCAAGTGCAGCTGCGCTTTACGGCTCACGTGCAGGTAATGGTGTGGTGCTGATCACAACCAAAAGTGGTAAGAATGCGGAGAAGATGACCATTGCTGTGACTAGTAACACAGTATTTGATATCCCGTATAAATTTATTGAATTGCATAACAAATTTGCAAGCGGTACCTTGCCATGGCGACCAGGCGACCTGCCCGGCAATTTAGTTATTGAGGAGGAGTCTAGTGTTATGGTAGGCCCTGCACTGGATAAGGGGTATAAAGCTGTCCAATGGAATAGTCCACTTGACGAGAACGGCAAGCCCATTCCTACGGAACTAAAAGCGTACCCAAATAACATTAAAAACTTTGTCCAGACTGGGGTCACAAGTACCAATGGGATTTCCCTCAGCAACAGAAGCGAAAAATTGGACTATCGTTTCTCGTATTCCAATATGGCCAATAAGGGTATTATCCCCAATTCGGATCTGTTCAGAAACACCTTGAATATCAATTCGACCATGCGCCTTCGCAATAGTTTGACATTGGGGCTCTCGCTAGATGCCAGCAGAAATAACTCCAACAATAGACCTGCGGGAAATCGGGGAACCAATCCGATGCAAGCGGCTTATGAAGTTGCACCTCACATCAATATTCTGGACTTACAGGATTATTGGCTGCCAGGGCAGGAGCAGATCCAACAGCGTTCACAGTCTATTGGCAACCACAATAATCCGTATTTCCTTGCTTATGGAGTAAATAATGCTTTTACAAGAGACCGCGTCTTTGGAAACTTACGGTTAGATTGGACCATCAAAAAAGATTGGACGGCCATGATACGGTACGCAACAGATATTTATTGGGAAAATAGGGAAACAAAAATCCCTTACAGTTATACGAACGAACCCAGAGGTGCTTATGGGATTGTTAATCTGATGAATATGGAACAGAATATCGATTTTCTGACAGCATATACAAAGAAGATGAGCGACTTTCAGATCACAGGGTCATTGGGTGGAAATTTGCGGTATAATCGTGGTAAATCCGTGCAAAATACCTCAAAGAATGGCGCAGGATTAATCACGCCGGGACTCTACACATTGGCCAATATCAGTCCATTAAATTTGGATTTCTACAGTACAATTTCTGAAAGAGCCATAAACAGTGTTTACGGACTGATCAATCTAAGCTACCGGGATATGGTTTATTTGGATGTGACTGGGCGCAACGACTGGTCCAGCACCTTACCTGTGAACAATCGATCCTATTTCTATCCTTCGGCATCCCTAAGTGTGTTGGCTAACCAGGTGTTTTCTCTGCCTAAAACGATCAATTTGGCAAAACTGAGAGCGGGTATTGCGCGCGTGGGAAATGATACTTATCCCTATAATCTCTCCAATGTACTGAGTAATCCCGGTAGCTGGGGTGATGTATTGCGACTAACACGTTCGGGGTCACTCTTGGTTCCTAATCTGAAGCCCGAAATTGCCACATCTTACGAATTTGGCTTGGATCTGGGCATGTGGAATAATCGACTGAAGTTTGAAGGAACCTACTATAAGCTGGAGAACAAAAACCAAATTATTTCAACAACACTTCCCGGATCAAGTGGTTTCAATTCGAAAAATATCAACGCCGGACTGTTAAGCAGCCGCGGTATTGAACTTGCTGTTTCCGGGCGACCTATTGCCAAGGAAAATTGGTCCTGGGACGTTGGTGTCAACTGGCATCGCAATCGTACTCGTATCGATGAGCTTTCTGATGGTGTAGAATTCTATACCTTTTGGACCGACGGTCGGGGTGGGGCACGTACCTATGTCGGGGAAGAGATCGGGGATCTGTACGATTCCAAGTTAGTGACCGTGGAGGATCAATCGTCGCCGTACTATGGTTTTCCTATTCTCAATAAAAATGGTTCTTGGCAGGCTGTACGGATCAATAATAGCCGAAACAAAATCGGAAATTTTAATCCCGATTTCACGATGGGCCTACAGTCAAGTCTTCGCTATAAAAAATGGACAATGAATATTGCCGCAGATATGCGTTTTGGAGGGAAATTTATGTCGCAGACCTATCGCTATTTCGAATCGAATCTAACCACGCAACGTTTTCTTGATCAGATGATCAATCCCAATGGGATGACAGGCGAAACGCTACGCAATTATTTGGTCGATAACAATCTTGTTCGCGTGCAGGGCAATAGGTATCCCATTGTTGGAGGACCAGGCGAAGAGTATGGTGGTTATCCGATCAGTGTGGGTGGTCTTGTTGGCAATTTTGGGGTGTTTAATCCAGGTGTTATCGCACAATATGATGATAAAGGTAATATCACAGGTTATACAGAGAATCTTGGTGGTGAAGGAACAAAATATATCGCTTATTCAGACAATTACCCTTGGGATTTTATGAATGCGGCGACATTTGATGCTTCTTTTATCAAGCTTCGGGAACTGTCCTTTAGCTACGATTTATCAGGAAAATGGCTGAAACGTCTTGGAATAGAGAATGGCAGCGTGGGAGTCTATACCCGTAACCTGATCTTATGGACCAAAGCGAAAGTAGGTATAGATCCGGAAATGGCCTTTCAGCCAGAAACTGGTGTTGGATTTAAACAGGGGATTGAGCGCTACAACGTTACCCCTTGGTCAATGCCTATTGGATTTAAAGTAAATGTGACATTTTAATATACGACATAAATGAAAAATCAGTTGAAGAGATTCACCATGGCTGTAGTAGGCCTTGGGATGGTATGGAATATTTCAGCTTGTAAAGATCTGACCGAACTTAATATCAATCCGAACGGTGTAAGTGAGGAAGATGCCAATCCCAATCTGTTATTGCCGACGATATTGACAGGAACAGCGAAAAAATACAACGAATTGAGTTTCTCAGATCTTGGCGGAGTTATGCAGCATACCCAATTTGATGCGTGGTTCAATTCACATAATGACTACGAATGGACAGGAGGAATTCTGAGCTGGGATGCCTATTATGGTTTTCTACGTGACAATGAGCTTATGCGTAAACGTGCGGAGAAATTGGGGCTAGATTTCCATAAAGGAGTTTCGCTCGTAATGCGCGCTTACTTATTCGGATTGGTGACTGATCTCTGGGGAGACGCTCCTTATACCGATGCCTTAAAAGCGGAACTGGGAGATGCTGTATATAATTTTCCGAAATACGATAGTCAGGAAATAATCTATAAGGGAATTATCGAGGAGTTGAAGCAAGCCAATGAACTTCTATCCCGCCCCGATGGTTCCTATGAGGTGCTGGCGAATGCGGATGTTTACTTTGGCGGAAAGGCTTCGAAATGGCGTCGTTTTGCCAATTCTTTGGCATTACGGTATTATATGCGTATTTCAGCAAAGTCTGCTGACTTTGCCAAACAGGGGATTGAAAGTATTGTTGCCAATCCCGATAAATTTCCAATTATTACGAGTACCACTGATGATGTATTGATGGATTTTGTTGGAAATAATGCAAATGACTCCTGGCCGTCAAATACGGTGTATGATGCCAGTGGAAGTAATTTTAGACGAATGAAAATGTGTGCAACACTGGTCGACCGACTACAGGAACTTGGCGACCCTCGTTTGGCGGTTTGGGCAAGAAAGGTAGATATACCCATTGAGATCCGCAGCAACGAGCCCGCAGGTACAGATAAGATCGTCAATGGTGTTCGTATTGTATCGCCTGACGTCGTCAAAGGTGTTCCCGTGGATACCGATAAGGAGTATGTTGGACTGCCGCCAAGTGTATCTAAAAACCCTTCAGCCTACAACCTCAATCCAACGCCCGGGCAGACCTCGATCAATCCGCATGTTTCTTACCTGAGTGATAGCTATCGTTCGGCGAAGGGAAGTTTATTAAAAGCACGCTTGCTTTCTGCTGCCGAAGTTAATTTTATTTTGGCTGAAGCAGCCTGGAAAGGATGGGGGCTGCCTGAATCAGCCAAGACCTATTATGAGCGTGCTATACAGGAATCGTTGGCAAGCTGGGGAAGGGGCGCAGACTATTCCAACTATGTCCGTCAGAAAGGTGTGGCGTTTGAAAATACGCAAGTGCAGATCATTGAACAAAAATGGATCGCCAGCTGGTCAACTGCCGCACAGTCCTGGTTTGATTATCGTCGCACAGGGTACCCCGCTTTAAAGGCCGGCCCCGCAGCCATTCGGACACAGCTTCCTGTTCGTGTACCTTATATGCAAACCGAAATGAGTGTGAATCAAAAAAATGCCGAGGAGGCCTTGAAACGTATTGAAAAGACGGCTTACTCACAGGCAGACAATGAAAATAGTGCCTGGTCAAAACCTTGGTTATTGCAAGGAACAAACAAGCCCTGGTAATTAGTAATCATCAATTAAAAATTATTAAACATAACAATCAAATCGCTTATAAAATCAATATCACAATGAAAATCAAACATATTCTTCTTGCTGTAGTACTGTGCTGTGCTTTATTGGAAGGGAAAAGCCAGACGGATAATAGGGACAAACAACCTGACCGGATTACGTTGACCTGGTCCGATGAGCCCAGCAGTACGCAGTCTGTTTCTTGGCGGATCAATGCGGATAGGACCAAAATAATTGGTCAGATTACTGAAGAACAGAGCAATCCAGAACTTGAAAAAAGCGCGATTACAATAAATGGAACAGCGCTATCTCTCGAGCGAGGACAGCAAGAGGATGCTTATGGACAGGTAACCTTCCGTGACCTGAAACCCGGTACAGTTTATGCCTATCGCGTTGGAGATGGCAGCAATTGGAGTGCCTGGAATCAATTTAAGACTGCGGAGCGTTCAGGCGCGTTTTCATTTATCTATTTGGGCGATGCACAGAACGACTTACGTTCACGCTGGGCACGTGCCATTCGGCGTGCTTTTCAGCAGGAAGCGAATGCACGCTTTATTGTTCACACGGGCGATCTGATCAATCGTTCGAATGCAGACGAGGAGTGGGCGGAATGGCATGAGGCAGCAGGATTTATTCATCAGATGATCCCTGCTGTTCCAACACCGGGTAATCACGAGTACCGTCGCGACTCGCTTGGGAAGCTTGTACTTGACCCGCATTGGAAAGTACAGTTCAACTTGCCGAGGAATGGCCCTGAGGGTATGCAAGACGCTGTTTACTACCTCGATTACCAGGATCTACGTATGATCTCCCTAAATTCTCAATTGATTATGCTCGACTCTACTGCAGCAGCGATACAGGAAAAGTGGCTGGAGAAAGTGTTGTCTTCATCACCAAAAAAATGGAACATTGTTGTCATGCACCATCCCGTATACTCTACGGCAAAAAATCGTGACAATACCATCTTGAGAGAACGTTTCAAACCTATTTTCGAGAAATATGGTGTCGATTTGGTCCTTCAGGGCCACGATCATACCTACGCTCGTGGCGGGCTGGGTAAAAAGCGGCCTGTCTATCTCCTGTCTGTAGCGGGGCCTAAGATGTACGAATCTGATTCTGAACGCTGGATGGAAGTTGCAACGTCACAGACGCAATTGTATCAGGTGATCAAGCTGACCGATAATAGACTGTATTTTTCAAGCTACAAGCTGAATGGGCAGTTGTTTGATTCATTCGAGTTGTCGAAAAGGTAGAACTACATAGACGGAAGGTGATCCATCCAAACCGGATTACTTTCCGTCAATATAGGTGCGGGATTCAATCCATGACGCGATTAAGATGTAACTGCGGCGAGATCGCCGGTTTCAAAGGTATAACAAAAAGAGATTGCAAAAAAATAGCTATACAGCAATGAAAAAGATTTTATTTTCTACTATCTTGTTGAGTATGATAGTAAGTTCTACAACCCACTTATATGCTCAGTCAAACGATTTAATAAAAAAAATAGATAAAAAAAGTTTACACGTTGCCGCACACCGGGGAGCTCATCTGGAGCAACCTGAAAATTCAATTGCTGCTATCGAAGAGGCCATTCGGCAGGGGGCTTCCGTGGTAGAGGTAGATGTGCGGGCCACCAAAGATGGTGTACTTGTGCTGATGCACGATAAAACAGTCAATCGGACGACAACCGGGCAAGGAGAGGTCGCCAAACAGACCTATGCCGAGCTTCAGCAGCTCCACTTACGCAAAAAGGCTAATGGTGAAGCCTCGGATCATGTTATACCAACCCTATCGGAAGCTTTGCGCGTTGCAAAGGGAAAAATCCTTGTTGATCTCGATTTTAAAGAAGATCGTAAAGAGTTTATTAAGAAAACCTATGCGCTTGTTGAACAGGAGGGGATGGAAGACCAAGTACTGTTTTTTCTTTACGATTACAAAGACATGCCCAAGATTTACAAATTCAATCCAACGATCACGCTTTTTCCGAGGGCACGAAGTATGAAGGATCTAACGGCCATACTGAAGATGAAATTAACCTCAATTGTCCATCTTGATGAATCATTTACTGATACCGAAAAACTTAATGCATTGCGCCAACAGGGCATTTATTTTTGGATGAATAGTTTGGGGGAATATGACGATAAAGCAGAACAGGAGGGAAGGGAGGCTTATCGATCTTTTTTGGAGAAATATCCTTTTGTACGTCTTATTCAAACAGATCATCCTAGCTTGTGGCGCGAAGTGCTTTCCGGCTCTTAGTCTATTTTTATCTGTTTAGTTAAAAATGCTTGATTTTATTGTAGCGATATTGGTAAAATGATCGTCATCAAGATATAACTAATGGAACCACAATGAATAAATTATTTACTGGAAGTTTTGCTATTCTCTTTTTACTGACGAGCTGCAGTAAGGAAAATGAAGTGACTGTACCTATGGATGTTCAAAAACAGCTGGAAAGTTTTGAATGGAGCCCTGTCGTGTCTGCGAAAGGGACGACAAACGAGCAATTGAAGCATAAACCGAAAGATTGTGAAAAGGATAATGTGTATACGTTTACATTTGCTGAACCAGCGAATAAGTTCACTGTCAATCGTGGTAAAGAACTATGTGGGGATGATAAGCTAACATTTGAAAGTTTGATTTTTGCTGAACTACAGCATCGCGCATTTACCTATGATAAAGAGAAGAAAAGTATCAAGTTTGCTGATAGTGATCCTTACCAAAGTTATGAGGTACAGCTTGATGCTGATCAGCTCATATTAATTTCGCGCAATAATAATCCTGTAGCATTAGCAGCACCAATTGAATACCATTTTCAAGGTAAGCGAACGGCTGCAACAAAATAAGTTGTATATTTCCTTTAACATTCAAAAGAAAGACGGCTAGCCGTCTTTCTTTTTTTGTTCAATTCTGTTTTGATGAAGTTGCAATTGAATATTTCACATTAATTTTTTCTTTGTCTAACTGTTTTGTTGTTGCCCAACGTGCAAGAATGAATTTCGTGAATATTTGCCATTTGTTCTCCTCTACTTCAATACATAAAGTAGACCCTGTGTCAGGTTGTTTAGATGAACGCTGTTCAAGCCAATGCTGCCGCCCTATAGATTGTTAAAAGAATTAGGAATCAAAATTTAACTTGATTATTTAGGCTAAATCGTTAATTTAGTGTTTTGGAAACCGGTTGCATAGATGGAGTGAAATAATAAAACCGGATCCAATTAATGAAGAAAACTAGATAAATAATAATCCACTTATGAAAGTCCGTATATTACTTATGGCGGCAATGACGACATTGCTCTGCCCACAACTTCAAGCCCAGCAATTGCCTTATAAGAATAGTACGTTACCAATTGAAAAACGGGTAAGTGATCTATTGGGAAGAATGACTGTGGAAGAGAAAGTCGGGCAATTGAGCAAATTGCTGGGCTGGGAAATGTATAGCAAAAACGGAAAGCAGGTTACAATCAGCAATAAATTGCGAAAGGCCGTAAAAGAACAGCATATCGGATTATTATGGGCAACCTTACGTGCCGATCCTTGGACACAGAAAACGTTGCTGAATGGTCTGAGCCCTGTAGAAGCTGCGCGCGCTACAAATGCGATCCAACGTTATATGGTGGATAGTACTCGACTAGGGATTCCATTGTTGTTGTCTGAGGAGGCGCCACACGGACATATGGCGATTGGTGCAACAGTGTTCCCTACCGCGATCGGACAAGCGAGTACATGGAACCCACAGTTGATTCAGGATATGGCATCAACAATCGCCATGGAGACTTATGCTGTGGGTGGTAAAAACGGCTATGGTCCTGTATTAGATTTAGCGCGAGATCCACGTTGGTCGCGTACTGAAGAGACCTATGGGGAGGATCCCTATCTGATCGGTCAGATGGGAACTGCAATGATCCGTGGTTTTCAGGGTGAGAAGTTAGGTGAGCGCGATAAAATAATAGGAACTTTAAAGCATTTTGTAGCCTATGCTGCTCCAGATGGCGGCCACAATGGTGAGTCCGTATCGTTTGGAGAACGAAGCCTGAGACAGTATTTTTTGCCGCCTTTTGAGCGTGCTGTAAAATCAGGAGCTGGGTCGGTAATGACAGCATATAACAGTATTGATGGTATTCCTTGTTCTGCCAATCCCTGGTTGCTGAATGACATTCTACGTAAAGACTGGGGATTTACGGGGTTTGTCGTATCGGATCTACTGAGTATATCAGGGCTCAATGGAGGGCATGCAACAGCAGCGACTGCAGAAGAAGCGGCTTCACAAAGTATACATGCCGGATTGGATGTCGATCTAAGCGGGACTGGTTATGGTTCAAATCTGCTTAAGGCCGTCCAACAGGGGTTCGTTGAACCTGCTGTTCTTGATACAGCAGTGGCCCGTGTACTGCGAATGAAGTTCAATCTGGGGCTTTTTGATCATCCTTATGTGGATGAAAAGTTGGTAGCGCAAAAAGTCGCTACGGCACAAAATAAAACGGTAGCAAGACAGGTGGCCCGCGAGTCGATTGTTTTGCTTAAAAACGATCAGCATATCTTACCCTTAAGTAAATCGTTGAAACGAATAGCCGTTATAGGACCGAATGCCGACAATGCCTATAATCAGCTGGGCGATTATACTGCTCCACAAGCTGAGGGAAAAGTTCAGACCCTCTTGACGGGAATACGGGCGGCAGTTGGTAACAGTACCAAGGTCGATTATGTGAAAGGTTGTGCGATCCGTGATACAAGCAATTCCGATATCGCTGCCGCCGTCGCAGCTGCAAAGCAGGCCGATGCGGTGGTTTTAGTCCTGGGTGGTTCGAGTGCACGTGATTTTAAAACGTCGTATCAAGCAACTGGAGCAGCCAATGTTGATCCCAATACGGTGAGTGATATGGAGAGCGGAGAAGGATTTGATCGCGTTTCTCTGGATATGATGGGCGATCAGATCAAGTTGCTGAAAGCGATACAGGCGACGGGAAAACCAGTTGTACTTGTTACGATTATGGGAAGACCATTGAACTTAAATTGGGCAGCTGAACATGTGCCTGCGATCGTGAATGCCTGGTATCCGGGACAGGAAGGAGGCCTGGCTATTGCCGATGTATTGTTCGGTGATTATAATCCGGCTGGAAGATTACCGATTTCGGTACCTCGTTCGGTCGGCCAGCTTCCGGTACATTACAACCATACAAAACCCAAACATCACGATTATGTGGAAATGTCGGCCAAACCATTGTATGGTTTTGGTTATGGGTTGAGCTACAGTAGTTTTGATTACTCCAATTTACAGGTCTCTCTGAAGGAGAATGGCAATGATTTTGTATGTATGGTGTCGTTCGACGTGGCAAATAACGGCAAATTGGCGGGCGATGAGGTCGCTCAGTTATATGTTGTGGACGAAGTAAGTTCGGTTGTGACACCTGTTATGCAGTTGAAGCGGTTTGAGCGTAAAAACATTGCCGCAGGAAAGAAAGAAAGTTATTCTTTTCAATTGACCAAGGAGGACCTCAAACTTTGGAATGCAGGTAACGAATGGAAGACGGAAAAAGGCAGGTTTAAACTTTTGGTCGGCGCATCTTCCGATGATATCCGGTTGAAGGGAGAAACGGTTTTAACAAAGGATTATTAATCCTAGACAAAAATATGAAATGGGGCGGTCCAGTTTTTTTGGACCGCCCCATTTTTTATCTTGCGAGTTGAAACCACCTACTGTATCATTTCAAACTGCTGTATTATTTCGAATATTGGGCCCACAGCGATTTATATTAAATGCTAGGCAGTCTCTTTTTTGCTGTACCAATAGCTTGGTGTCTTAGTCGTATCTACTGGCGCTGTTTCTGTTCAGGAACGTTACCTGAGCACAATATGCTTGATACTTTTCCTATTCCAGGTATAGGTGATATGGATAAGACCGTTTGTGTCCTGAATAATTGTCGGATAAGAATACTCATCGTTCTTTACCCCATCTTCAAGGGTTAGGACATCTTTCCACTGTAAGCCATCCTTTGATATGGCGACATGCAGTTTTGTGCGTCCTTCCCACCAGTCGTTGCCAGCGATGGCCGGATTGAAGACGATCATAAATAAACCATTATTTAAACGGATGGCATCGGTGGCTGAATTGGGATTGAGCAGGTTTGTCGCTTGCCAGGGGCTCCAGGTAAGGCCTTGATCTGTTGAGAATGCTGCCATCACCTTATTTTCTTTACTTCGACAGAGCACCTGAATGCGATCATCCGCATGTTGGATCACACTTGGCTGAATAACCTGGATACTGGTATCGGGGCGTATCGCGCTGACGGACCAGGAGCGGCCATGATCGCGGCTGATTTCCAGGTGTGCTTTCCAGATTTCTTCTTTGGACTCCGTGCTGGAAGGAGAGAGAATCAGTCCGTTTGTCAAGGTGAGCGGTTTATTCTTGATAGGTCCCAAAATACCTCCAGGCAACTGCTGCGCTGCAGACCAGGTCGTTCCTTTATCCAGCGAATGTTTGACATAGCCTTTCCATTCTCTGGGGTTGGGCCCTATTTTATAATACAAAGAGAGTGTATCACTGTGCGGGTATTGATAGAAGACAGGATTCCATGTTGGAAAGCGGTTGTCAGCAAGGATTCCATCTGCAATCTGTACAGGACGCTGCCATTGGCCATGGCTATACAGTGAACTCCATATGACAACATCGGGATTAGATTCATGCGTGCCGCCAAACCAGGCCGCCAATAAACTGTCTTTTCCGATGACTTGAATCGTGGAAGCATGGCATTGTTGGAATGGAACCTCGCCTGTTTTAAAAATTTGCTCTGACACCAGGATCTGAGGTTTATACGTTGTACATGAGGATAGAAAAAGAAGGATAAATAGTGGAAATAGGTTGATTTTTTTCATTGGAATTTAAGGTTCTAAAAACCCCATAGTTTGTTGATGACTTATTTTCTTATTCCTGAGCAGAAGCTTTGGGAATATTGAGATGTTCAGGCGGTGATCGGTAAATAATGACCTTGTTAAATGATAAAATTCCGTTGGATTATATCCAACGGAATTTTATATTATTTGCTTTGCAATTGAATTGCAGTAGCATAGCTAAATCGTGTGCTAGGGCTTCTCAAGGTAATTTGGTTACCACGTTGAGACCAGTCCAATTTACCTTTATGACCCAAAATAGCGATTTTCTTTACGCTAAAATTATCAGGTACTTGAAAGACGTATTCATTGGGTTGTTGGTAAGTATCACCTTCAGAAAGATGGAATACATTGACCACTTTACTGTCTTTGCTTCTAGTGTAGTAATAGTCACCTTGGTGATATGGAGCAATCGTACGTGTTGCAAACACTGCCGTTTGATTGATTTTCATCCAGGCTGCCAGTTCGTTCAAGCGATCGTATGCTGCCTGGTCATAATCTCCTGTTGGGCCAGGGGCTATGTTCAATAGGTAGTTTCCACCTCGGGAAATAATTTTTACCAATGTTTCAACAATCTTTTTGGTCGGCTTGTATTGGTCGTTGGGCACATAGCTGAACGAATTACCCATGGTGATACAGCTTTCCCATGGAATATCCAACGGATGTTCAGGGATCGCTTGTTCAGGTGTAACATAATTTTCCCAGTTTCCAGGTACTGTACGGTCGACAACGATAATGCCGGGTTGATTTTTCCTTGCCATGCCACCAATGCGGTCCATGTCAATATTCTGATCCATTTTGATTGTTTGCTGCCAGTCAACAGATTTGTCAACGGTTTCTAAGGGGCGCACCTGGCCACCATCCAACCAGAGGATATCGACTTTGCCATATTCTGAGGTCAGCTCGTTGATTTGATTGTAGGTAAAATCTTTGAATTTTTGCCAACGATCCGGATATTTTTTAGGATCATAATTTACATTTCTGTCTTTTGGCGGAAAGTATGACCACCAGTAGTAATCGGAGTGCCAGTCCGGTTTGGAGAAATAGGCCCCAATTTTAAAACCGTCATTGCGGAAGGTATTGAAGATTTCTTTGGTCACATTTGCCTTTGGATTTGTCGAAAATGGTGTTTTGGAGGATGTAATTTTATAATCCGACTCTTTGGTATCGAACATGGCAAATCCATCGTGATGTTTTGTTGTAAAGACGACATATTTCATGCCGGCAGCTTTCGCGGCATCGGCCCATTTTTGTGGATTGAAATCCGTAGGATTAAAGGTGGTCTGTAGATTTTCGTAGTTCTTTAGGTATTCAAAATAAGTTTTACCATGTTCGGGTTTGCGTTGGGTCCAGCCTTCATCTTCAGGGCAGATACTCCAGCTTTCAACGATTCCCCATTGACTATAGGTACCCCAGTGCATGAAAAGACCAAACTTCATATCTTGCCATTGTTCGAGATTTTCAATTACTAAGGGATCAGTCGGTTTTTGATAGCCATTAGATACGTTGTGTGCCTGGCCAAACGCTAGTGTTGCGCTTGAAGCAATCAGCGCAGTGGATATAATGGTTTTTAGTGTTTGCATTTCTAAAGATAATGAAAATGATAAAAAGAAGGCCACCTTAGGTGGCCTTCTTATAGATACATGTAGTTTATGCGTTAATTAACGTCCCAGAAAAGTTTGGTATTGACATTGTCTTGTGCTTTTACAGCATTGTAATTTGCTGAATTATAAACGCTTTCTGAAGGTGGTAAGTTGAATTTGACGGGTACTGTCTTTTGAATGTCAGCGTTTTGAACAACAAATTCAAATTTAGGCAGATCCAAACGACGTTGCTCGGACCAAGCTTGTACAGTTTGCAAAACATTAAAATGTATCCATTTTTGCGTTGCAATTAGTTCAAGTTTATTAGATGCGCCAGCCCAGTTTACATTATTGATATAGGTAGTGATCGCTTCAGTAGTTGGAGCAGCGGGCGCAACAACTGTATTGTCGTTGGATCTGCTTCTAATAATGCGATATAAATCAACAGATTCTTTAATGCTGTTTTCAAATGCTGTTTTCGCGGACGATGCATTTCCAGCTTTATTGTAGTATTCCGCCAACAGTAAATTTGTTTCTGTTGCTGAAAATAATATACCTGGGAAATATTGATTTCTTGAGTATGTAGATCGATTATAGATGGCTAAAGTTCCACCTATTGCCAAGGCATTCTGATCTGCACTTACTTTACTTTGATCTAAACCTATGTATTTGCCAGCAGCTTTTGCTCCAGGCTCAAACATAAAAGGTAATCTTGGATCTACTTTTTCAAGCATGTTGTCGATCATCCGCTTACTAGCTAAGTTTGCATACCAACCACTAGCTTCGAAGGCATCTTTGATATTTTTAGTTTGGATACTGTTATCGTCGAGGTTATAAATATCAAGTTGGGCGTTGTCTGCATTCGTTAAGATCAAGGGGTTAGTCGTTTGATTATTAACAATTTCTGCAATTTCTTGATTTGCTTGTGTAGCGAATTTTGAACTGGCGGAAACTCGTGTTAAAATTCTTAATCTAAGTGAATTACAGTATTTTCTCCATAGAGAGATGTCGCCATTGTTGATCAAATCTTGCGTCTTGAATTTGTTGGCCGTAGCGGCGCTAACAGCAATTGAATTCAGTTCGGCACTTATGCTCTTTAAGTCAGTCATCATAGTCGAATAGATATCTTCCGGTTGATCGTAAGCAGGGTATGAATTTTGATAGTCACTGTTATTTGTACTTAGCATACCCGCTTTAGACCATGGAATGGCCCCATGTAGGTCGACGGTTTGCTGTGTTTCATCGTAAAATAGAACTTTAGCAGTTAGATAGTAGATTCTACTCTCTTTCTTATCTATTTCATCAGATTTATTGTAGATTGTTTCAAGTTCTCTATATTGTGCAAGTCCTTCGTAAAATCTTGACCAACGGTCTTCTATAGCAGCGGCTCCTGGCAATAACTGGTTTGTCTCATTAATCCAGCCAGTAGTATGCAAATATCTAAATATGGTCGGTCTAAGCGTAACAAATAAATTTCTATATTCAGGGACAATTAGTTGTCTGTAACTGTAAATCATACCTGCAAACTGTTTTTCGACGGTTGTCTCGGTTACTTTTCCTGGGTCACGGTAGTTTTCATCAAATGAACTCTTGCTGCAAGAATTTGTGAAAGCTAATGTGGCTGCGCACAGCCCCATATATAATATGTATTTTTTCATGTCTTTAATAATTAGAAGCTAGCACGTAGCATTAAACCATATGTTCTTGTTGCCGGACTTGTTCCTGCATTGGAAACTTGATCGACCCAATTTGACCCACCAGTCATTTGTTCAGGATCTAGATCCTTTATACTTCTGTATATAAAGAATAAATTACGTCCAAATGCAGAGATTTGAAGGTTTTTAGCCCTTAATTTCTGTGCAACTGATTTTGGTAGGCGATAAGCTATTGAAAGCTCGCGCATCTTGATATAATTATTCTTTTGTACATATAGTTCGTAACGTGAGTTAGAATATTGTGGTCCGCCCCAGTTGTATGTGTTGTTGTAATAAACGGCTTGTGAAATAATGTTGTCGTTTTGCGATCCGTCGGCTTTAACTCCAGACATCAACATCCCATCATGATAAACAGTCTCTCCATTTGGACCTGTACTTCCGGTTGTTGAGATCCCTTTCCCATTAGCGATATAGTAGCTAAGCCCACCATGTTCTGTATCCATGTTGTTTAAACTTTCCTCTAAGAGACCTCTACTGATCATCCAGTTTATACCGGTAGGCATAACATGGCCACCCCAGCGAAAATCAAGTAAGGCATCCAAGGTGAAATTTTTATACGTGAATGTATTTGTTAAACCACCGACAGCTTTAGGCATTGCATTTCCTGCTTTGATCCAAGAATTGGCATCCACTTGGTATAAGCCGTTATCTTGGACAATTTTGTTACCATTTGCATCAGTAGCCAATGGGTGTACCATGATATCGCCCATTGGTTGACCTACCTTTGATACCAATTGTGCTGCTGAACCATCATAATCTTTATGCAAAAGCTCGGAAACGCCTCCAGGTAGCTCTTCTACGATATTTTTGTTCATCGAGAAGTTTAGTACTGTATTCCATTTAAAGTTCTCATTTTGAATTGGTGTGCCCGTGATTCCAAACTCCCATCCTTTATTGCGTAATGTTCCTACATTGGCCACGATTGAACTTGAACCCATAGAGATCGGTAAAGTATAATTTAGAATTTGATCTTGAATTAAGCCGTTATAGTAGGTGATATCAAAACCTAAACGATTATTTAGTAATCTTGTTTCTAAACCGAATTCATATTCTTTTTTGCGCTCAGATTTAATCTTTTCATTTCCAAAGGCACTTGTCGGTACATTCGTATAAATTACAGCTTGCCCACCCTGAGTTTGTACTCCCATGGTGTTCTGCGTATAACTTAATGGACTTTGGTAGATCTGTGGATAGTTACCAACAATACCAAATGATCCCCTTAATTTAGCGTAACTAAATATTTCAGGTAAATGGAAAGCTTCTGACAAGACTAAGCTTGAGTTTACGGAAGGATAGAAAGTAACATTGTTGTCTGGATGCATAGTAGAGATAATTTCTCTTCTCAATGTTCCCTCAACAAACCAATAATTTTTATAGTTGAAATTCAAAGTTCCGAATAACGCATCTCTCAATTGATTTCTGCGGTAATTGTATTTTGAATTTCCACCAATAGTATTTACCGAAGCGTTGATATCATACCAATTTCTTACGCTTAGTCCACCGGCAGTTTCCCGTTGTACATAGGTATCCTGACTCTTGGTCGCAGTATAACCGAGCATAGCACCAACTTTGATGTCTTGATTGATCTGTTTGCTATAAGAAGCCAAGAAATCTGCATAATAAATATTGGCATTTTGTTGGCCTAGACCAAAATACCCTGTATTTTCATAAGCTAGCGGTTTTTCATTAGGTTGTTTATCTTCGGTACGGAGTGAGGTCATATCTGCGGAGAATCGTGCTCTCAAAGAGAAATCACTTGTCACTTGCCAGGTATTGGTTACCGAACCCAACACGCGATTGGAATACTCATCATATTGTCTCGCTTTTGAATTCCAGATAAAATCCAATACGTCTGTTTTATACCCATTATAGATTAAATTTTCAGATGGTGTTAAGCTTTGGTCTGTGCCGGTAACATATTTATAGCCTAAACTCGTTTTATATTTGTTTAGATACCACTCAGGATTGTCAAATGTTGAAATCATCCCGGTGAAGTTATTGATTAAACGATCCGTAAGGAATGGTCTGTTATGTGTATGTTGGTTCACATAATTAACTACCACGTCTGTTGTTAGTTTATCCCAAAGTTTGAACGAGGAATTTAAATTGGCAATATTCTTCTTGTTTGAAGATTCAAGCGCGGTCATCTGATTATCCTGGCGTGTGACCGAGAATCTTGTATTTGAATTTTCAGTAGTATGACCGAGGGCTAAATTGAATGAAGTATTGTTTGGGTTGTTGAATAGTTTGTTGTATGAATTTTGAGCAGAATATGGGCGTACAACACCGTCCCAAGAAATAATGTCTTTACCGTCAAATTTAGGTCCGAAGTTTACTGTTGCTGGAAGTACGCCGCGCGTTACGCCGTTGATAGCTCGGCTATTATCATAATAGAAAAACATATCATCAGCCTGTCCATCATTCTGATAAGCTTTTGTATAACCAGGGCCTCTGACATCTTGAAATCTTGGTAGATAAGCAATTTTATCATGAGTGTAGGTCGCATTAAAATCTATAGAAAAGCCCTTTCCACCTTTCCCAGATTTTGTCGTTACCAATACCACCCCGTTCATTGCCTCTGACCCATACAAAGCTGCTGCAGAAGCACCTTTTAGAATGCTGATATTTTCAATATCTTCAGGGTTGAGATCTTCTAAACCATTTCCGCGAGCACGTTGATCACCCCAATAATCCGAATTGTTAAAGCTTGATTGTCTCATCGGTACCCCATCAATGATAACCAGTGGCTGTGAGTTTCCTGTGATTGAGTTAGTACCACGGATATTGATGTTAATACCCGATGTTGCTCCTCCGGGTGCTGCTGAAATACGAACTCCAGGAGCTTTACCATACAATGCCCCCGCAAAGTTCGGTGAACCGGTTTTTGTTAACTCTTTAGAGTCGACCGTACTCATGGCATAACCAAGTTCCTTTGGAGCTCTTTTAATGCCCATGGCAGTAACAACAACCTCTTCCAGGTTGGAAGCATCTTCTGTTAATTTGATATTAATCGTTTTTGAGGAACCAACGACTATTTCTTGGGACTTGTATCCGACAATGGATACACGTAAGACTTCACCTTGGGAAGCTTGAATTGTAAAAGACCCATTGGCCCCTGTTTGTGTACCCCTAGTTGTTCCCTTAACGGAAACTGTTGCGCCAGAGACTGGTCCATTAGCATCTGAAACTATTCCAGAAATGCTTTGCTGCGCATAAAGCGATGTAGCACTGAAAAGTGTACATAACGCCAATCCTGCAGTTTTTTTGTAAAATAGACTCATGTTTTAGGTATTTGTGTAAAACGTTAGTTAATAATGTTTGTGATGTATTTTTCTATGACTAATGCTGTTGTGCCGAGTTGCTGTGCTCTTTTGTGGAGGTCGGAGATCTCAATGCTTGTTTTCTTCGATATTTTAGGAATGCTATATTCATTTACTGCAACTTGAATATGAGGCGCAAGGATATAACCGATTTCCGCTCCACGACCACTGATGATAATTTTGTTCGGATTGAGAATATGTATCAACGTTGATATTCCTTTACCTAGTAAGTACCCAATTTTTCCGATATTATTGATTGCTATCTGATCACCAATGTGAACGGATTCAATAAGAGCTTCAGCTTTGTTGTCATATTCTTCTACAAGTTTTTCATATATAGAGTATTCGCCGTTCTTTATATCCTTTTCAATATTACGGATAGCAGCGCTAACAGAAGCTTCCACTTCTAAGCAGCCTCTCTTTCCGCAAGAGCATAGTGTTAATTCGTCGGAAAGAGGGATGTGACTGAACTCGCCAGCAAAACCAGAAGTTCCTTTAAAGATGTCGTCATTAATAAGAATACCCAAACCTACCCCCCAATTAAGATTAATGACAAGGGAGTGCGAGGAATCTTGTGCATTCCCAAATTTTTTTTCAGCCCAGGCGACACAACGTGAATCGTTGTCAATTACTGCAGGCACGTTAAACTTTTGTTCGATGAGTTCCTTTATATTATATAAAGGGGAATCACTGTTGTAGGATTCATTTAGCCCTGTTTCTGAATTGACAAAGCCCGGCATGCTAATCCCTATGCCGATAACCTGTTTTAAATCAATATTATTTGAAGAAAAAAAGCGATCTACGGTTTTTAATAGTACGTTTGCTGCATCAGGATCTTTAAGATCAATCGGAAGATTCTCTAACGATGACATGATATTCCCTTTAAGGTTTGATAAGGTAATTGCTGTGTAGAACTGGTCGATCGTTATGCTAATGATCGTATAGTTTAGATCTTCACTTAGCATAAATCGCATTGCCTTTCTGCCACCAGTTGATGCAGCATGGCCTTTCTCAACGACGATATTCTTTGAAAGAAGTTCGTTGATCTGTTTGGTAACAGAAGGTATACTTCGTGAAAGTGAGTTCGCAATATCTGCAATCGGTTGCATTGGCCGATAATACAGTTTTCTTAAAATCTCTACGACCATCTCTAGTTAAACATTGTTAATGCGTAATTTTTTGATTTATAATATCTTTTAAAATATGATATTATCGTTTTGTAATATCATAGGTAGTTGGTTTTCACCCATCTGATTTGTTTAATTTAGATTCGAGGCAGATGAGTTTTGTTTATGCTTGTTTTTAGTTTATAATCTAAAGATATATATAGTTTATTTTAAGTTCCAAATTCTTTTTAAATTTTTTAAAAAGAATTCAAAAGATCCTTTATTTTGACTAAAATTGCCCTTTTTTTGACCCTTTATTAAATGTTATTGTAACAAATATATGTGGACATACTGCCTTAAAAACAAAAAAGCCAGCTTTAAGCTGGCTTTTTTGTTTTTAAGGAAAGCTATTTCTGCTTAGCCCACCAAAGTGGTGTTAATACTTTGTCAGTGCCGCCCAATAAGCTTACAGCTTCCTGGTATCCTGCTGGATCGGTATCCCTAAATGATGACGGGAATGCTAACCGTTGAGGGAAGAATTTAATGCTGCTTGTCATGTAATTTGCAGATGTAAGATCAGGCAAGTTTGGCAATGCATTTTCAATAGCTGGATTCTCAAAGAATGGTAGTCCCAATCTTCTTTGGTCATTCCAAGATTCTAATGGTAACCATGGTAAATTAGCAATGAATTTTTGGGTAATAATTTTTGTTAACAAGTCATTGCGTACTGTTCCATTTTTATAAAGTGTATTTACGGGATACTTGATAGTTGCGGTTCCTGCAACATTTGTATAACCATCAATATAATTCATAGTATGGGAATCCCCTGGTTCGGCTACATGCGTAAAGCTAACAGATGTACCAACACGATTGTAATCCATCGAATTAATATATTCCGTCGCAAATTGACCTACACCCCAGTAATCGAAATTGGCTTTAATCCCATTTTCATATGCAGCTTGTGCTGAAGTTCCAGTAGTCCAGCCTTTTAATGAAGCTTCTGCCAGAAGAAAATAAGTTTCCCAGTTAGCGAAGAAAATACGACTATTTGCACTTCTTCTGAATTGTACACCAATCGCTGGAACTTTCCCTACAAGTGTACTTCTTAATCTATTATTTGTCCCTTTTGCAGCCCAGTCACCTAATGAAAATGCATTCCATGTATATTTGGTGTTAACAGCAATTTTAGTACTGCCGTTAACCAGGGTATCAACGGTTGTTTCTGAATCGTCGCCATTCATAAAGAAATTCTGATTACTGAAATCACCCGGAATGAAAAATGCTTTTAAAGCACGTGGGTCAATTTTATTTGGCAGACCATCTAACCAGTATCCCGCAGAAGGGTCATTTGTCATTGTGGTGAAATGGTTACTATAGCGTTTCCCAATGTAATTATCGGCTTTCACAGAAGATTTTAATGGCTCTGCAACTTGTTGTTCCGTTGGAATACCACCTAGCCCAAGGTATAGATTATTTAATGTAGCAGAAAGTGCTTGGTAGTTCCAGCTCCGGCTCATAACTCCAGTTAATGGGTCCCAGCCATCTTTTTCGGCCACCGTAAAATTATCCACTGTATTGATGATAAACTTATTGGATGCTACTGCTGCTTCAAACTCAGATTTCGCTTTCGTAGCATCTACTTCAGAAAGGCGCATTGCAAGACGCATACGCATGGAATTAGCATATTTGATCCATTTTTCATCATTGAAAGCATAAGCTCGGTCAAACTTCATCACATCGTCGGGTACTTTGACTCCTGACTTCATTTTGGATGTAGCATCTTTCAGCTCCTCAAAAAGATAATAGTAAACATCTTTAACAGAGCTGTATTTGGGATTAACACCTTGCGCAAATTCAATTGGCATAGGACCAAAGTTGTCTGCTGCTTCGCTGATCAGATATGCTCTCCAGATACGGGTAATCTGGAGCAGATTGTTGGTATATTCTTTTGCCGATCCTGCATTGATCTCGTTGGTGGCAATTTCGATCCCCTTTGTTGCATTTTTGATCCATTCAGCTGAATATCTGTAATACTCTTTTGACCAATCGTCGTTTACAGTTCCTGTTGCAAGACCATTGGTCATATGTTGGCGACCTGTAGTTTTCCAGTCCAAAACAAAGATACGCTCCGCAATATTAGGATCTTGTTGTGCTCCAGTAAGGGAATTGTTAAAAAAGAATTCAATTTTGACCTGATCGTCTGAGGCTTTATAGGGATTATTGTTCATCTCATCAAATTTGGAACATGAGCTGATAACTCCCCCTAGGAGTAAAGCAAAACTTATTTTTGATATGATATTTTTCATCTATTTAAATGTGTTTATTCATGAGCCTATTTTCTCTTTAAGGCATTCATGCCGCCTTCCGCGGTTTCAATTGTGATGAAGCCGTCAAATTTGTTTATTTCTATGTGAAACGGAATTTGTCGTGATGGCTTCATTATTTATCGTTTTTATTTGATTAGAATCCTAACGTGACATTAAGGAAGAATGATCTGGATGTTGGTGTTGAAAAGTTTTCAAAACCAGTTGCATTCGAGTTGATCGCAAATACAGATTCTGGATCTATACCGTTTGCATAACTCTTAATCATCCAGACATTATTTGCGGTCAAACTAACTTTAGCACGCTGTACGATACTGTTGCCAAGAATACTCTTTGGAAAATTGTAACTTAATGTCACATTTCTTAAACGGATATTGGTAGCATCATATACGTTCTGTTCTGTAATACCGTAGTTTCCTGAGGTAGATGTTACTTGAGTCCAGTATAACTGTTGTGTTGTTTGGACAGTATTTTTTGTATAAGATCCGTTGGATGTAATTACTCCATCAACCACAAATGGATTACGTTCTCCATTTGGAGCCGTAACAGCAGCATTACCATTTGCCTGTAAATTAAGATTCGTTCCGGAGAAGAATTCGCCGCCAAATCTTCCATCTACCTGAAAGCTTAAGCCAAAGTTTTTGTATGCAAAATTATTGCTCCAGCCTACTAATGCTTTAGGCGCTTGGTTTCCAAGTTTATGTAGTCCGCTCGCTGCTTGAGGCAATCCACTGCCATTTAGGATTAATTGACCATTGAATTCACTGTTAGAATCTTCAACACGTAAATATTTGGTTCCATAGATATCACCATACAATCCACCTTCTAATGCTCTAATCGATACATTGTCATATGAACCTAACGGATACATATCTACACCATCAGCCAAACTGATAATTTTATTTCTATTTCTTGAAAAGTTCAAGCTAGAATTCCAGATTAAACCTTCCTTGTTGGTTAAGATTCTTCCGTCTAATACGATCTCGAAACCCGAGTTTTGGATATTACCCGCATTAATTTTTTCGTACTCATAACCGCTAAACGGATTCATTGGAAGATCAATTAACTGATTAGTTGCGTTGGTTTTATACCATGCGAAATCCAAACCGAGTCTGCCGTTGAATAATCTTGTGTCAAAACCAAACTCGATCGTTTTAATGAGTTCACTAAGAATATCCGGACTAAACTTCGTGTTGCCCATTCCTGCGGTTGTGTTTCCATTTGGATCTTTCCCGATATTAAACACATTGTACAATTGAAAAGAGGGAAGGTCATTACCAACTTCGGCATAAGATCCTCTTAATTTAGCGAATGTTAACCAGCTTGGCAATGAACCACCATTTTTACTAACCATATCTGAGATAACCCATGATCCGCTGATGGAAGGGTAGAAGAATGATCTGTTATCTAATCCCAAGGCAGACGACCAATCGTTTCTTCCGGTCACATTAAAGAACAAGTAGTTGTCGTAGTTGATCTCCGCTGTTGCATAAAGTGAGTTTATCTGTTTCTGTAGTAAGCTCTGTTCGATGGTAGGGAAAGACTTACTATTATTGATGTAGAATAGATTTGGTACTTGTAATTCTCCTGTACTAGCGTCGATTCCTGTAGATCTCGTCTTCATGATCTGTCCAAATAAAGAGGCAGATCCACCCCATTTTCCAACCAAATTATCTTTGCGGGCGTTTACTGCCAACGTAAAATTATTTTCAAAGAATGTATTTTTACCGACACCATAGCTTCCGCCTGTAATTAATGGACTTCCACCATAAGTTTTGTTTTCGTAGTTGGTTGTATACTGATCTCGACCGAACCTAGCTTCAGCATTTAACCAGTCATTGAACTTATATTTGATATTGCCGTTCATAATAAAACGGTCACGGATATCATTGTTTAAGCGGTATTTTTCAAGCCAGTAAGGGTTCATTGTTTTGTTTTCACTCGTTCCGTACCAAGCCATATCACCAACAGAATTCAATGGATTTTTGAAATCCAAAATGTTCATGGAGCGAGGCATGGTAAATAAAGTGCTGTATACATTCGAATTGTTTTGCCCTGAAATTGGTCTATTTTTGGCATTCATGTTCATATACTGCACTTTGACATCGGTTGTCCAACGTTTGTCTGGGCCAAATGATGAAGTGACCTTCGTCATCAAATTGATCCTTTCTAATGAAGAACCCGGGATCTTACTTTGGTCATTTAAATAAGTCGCGGAGGAGTAAATATTTGTTTCGCCAAGTTGTTGTTGGAAAGCAAGGTTTTGCGTATGGTTGACCCCTGTGTTAAAATAAGCGCCGATGTTGTCGTAAACCTTCGTCGCTTTATCACCCCAACTCGTCGTGCTTATTGGATTGTAGACCCCATCTTTACCTTGACCAAAACTATTCTGGAGTTTAGGTGTCATGAAGATGGTTTCAATACCTAATGTAGAGGAATACGTAATACCAGCTCCTTTTTGAGCTTTACCTGATTTTGTGGTAATGACAATAGCGCCATTTCCAGCTCTTGAACCGTATAAGGCCGAAGCTGCGCCTCCTTTCAGCACAGACATACTTTCTATGTCGTCAGGGTTGATATCACCTAGACCACCTCCCATATCTGTTGCTGGGTTCCACATGTCGTTATTTTTATCACCATTTCCTTTCATACCACCAAGGAAATTATTCATTGGTACGCCATCAACAATGATTAACGGCTGGTTGTCACCAGTTAAGGAATTGTTTCCACGGAGTGTGATTTTTGTCGAAGAGGCAGGCCCTGCTGATCCTTTGATAACCTGAAGACCAGAAACTTTACCGACTAAAGCATTGGCAACGTTTGTTTCTTTTGCATCGGTAAGCTGTTCAGATTTAACTTCTTGAAAAGAATAACCCAGTGTTTTCTTCTCTCTTTTTATACCCATTGCTGTCACAACGACTTCTTCCAGCGCCGATGCATCTGCTGTTAGTGTGATGTTAATCGTTTTAGTCGAGCCAACAAGAATTTCTTGTGATTTATAGCCTACGATGGTTACGCGAATAGTTTCGCCTGGAGCTGCATCAATATGAAATGATCCGCTTGCATTAGTCTGGGTAGCTTTTGTAGTTCCTTTAACAGTTACAGTGGCTCCTGAAATAGGTCCTTTGTCGTCGGACACTTTGCCAGTAATCGATTGTTGTGCATATAGGGCTGATGCGCTGAATAACGTGCATAGCGCCAACCCCGTTGTCTTTTTGTAAAATAGACTCATTTTTTAGGTAATTAAGTAAGCTTTTTTAATTCGTTAAAATGTGATTGATATAATGTTCGACAACTAAAGCTGTTGTCCCTTTTTGTTGCGCCGTTTTATGTAAATTCGAGATTTCTATTTCGGTCATCCTAGCAATCCGGGGGATACTAAATTCATTCATTGCATTTTGAATTTGAGGAGCCAGTATATTTCCAATTTCAGCCCCCCTACCGCTAATGATAATCTTGTTTGGATTGAGAATATGGAGCAGCGTAGATATTCCTTTCCCAATCATAAAACCAATTTTTCCGATTTGATAAATGACCAACTGATCGCCAATTTTGGCAGCTTCAATCAGTGCATTGCTCTTGTTGCTCATCGTTTTTATCAATGTACTATATATTGAATATTCACCTTGTTGGATTGATATTTCGGTTTGATCAATAGCCGATTTTAAAGAGGCTTCGACCTCAAGACAGCCCCTTTTGCCACATGAACACAAGCTATTTGTGTTGGATAATGGGATATGGCTAAATTCGCCCGCAAATCCTGTTGCTCCCGTGAATATTTCACCATTGATGATAATTCCCAACCCTACTCCCCAATTCAGATTAATAACCAGAGAATGTGTACTGTTGATTCCGCTGCCAAATTCTTTTTCAGCCCACGCAACACAGCGAGAGTCATTGTCAATGACGGTCGGTATATTAAATTCTGTCTCAACGATTTTTTTGAGATTGTACAGTGGGTTATCCTCTGTGTATGAGTTGTTAAGGCCTGTGGTTGAGTTGACAAATCCTGGCATACTTATTCCGACACCAATTACTTTTTTAGTGTCGATATGGTTGTTTTCGATGAAGATTCTAAGGTGCGTAAGGATAGCAACACCGGCAGTTGGATCTGTGAGATCTAATTTGATGTCAACTTCCTCTCCTAAAATTTCTTGATGTAAATTACTGAGATGTATAGAAGTGTAAAATTGGTCAATTGATATACTAACGATTAAATTGTCGAGGTTTTCATTTAAAGAATACAACGCTGCTCTTCGGCCTCCGGTAGATGCAGCTAGTCCTTTGTCGACAATGATTCTTTGTTCGAGCAATTCATTAATTGCTTTTGTAACAATCGGTGTGCTTTTTGAAAGGCTTTTTGAAAGCCCTGCAATAGACTGTTCCTTTAAATAATATAGATAGGTAAGGATTTTCTCCTTTAATTCCATGTAATAATAAGTGTTTCGTTAGTGTATCCCTTTTAGCGTGTGCTAAAGATATGTTATTTTTATGTTAAGATAAAATAACTTTTTAAAAATTTTAAAAAGTTTTATTTTTTGATGAGCGTCTTTTAAATAGATTGGTATGATCATAAAAAAGAGCGCTCCAGTATTGGAGCGCTCGTGTATTAAGAAACTTTAGGACTTAATTAATATTTCACCACACTTTGCTTTTTTTGCCATTCGGTACTGTTGATTTCTCCTTTTGACGCTAAGAGTGTATTTTCTCGGTTGTAATTGAGGGTAACTATAATTTCATTAGCTTAGTTGCGTATTCGTATGATTTTTTGATCTAAATTTGCGGCGGTATTGCTACCTAAATCTGCTTAGTTTATGATGTTTTCTATTAGATGGTCTGCAACAAGTGCTGCAGTCCCCATCAGTTGTGCATTTTTATGAAGTGAAGATATTTCAATGGTTGTCATCTTCGCTATTTTCGGTATACTGAATTCATTAATGGCAACTTGTATTTGTGGTGCTATAATATTTCCCACTTCAGCACCGCGTCCACTGATAATTATTTTGTTTGGATTGAGGATATGTAGCAATGTTGAAATCCCTTTGCCTAACATGTAACCTATTTTTCCGAGGTTATTAATTGCAATCTGGTCTCCGAGTTTGGCAGCTTCGATTAATGCATCGGATTTATTGCTGCTTGCTTTTACGAAGGTGGAGTAGATAGAATATTCGCCATTTTCGATATCAGATTCTGTGTTTTGTATAGCTGCATTAAGAGATGCTTCAACTTCTAGGCAACCTCGTTTACCACAAGAGCACAAGGTGTTTTTGTCAGACAAAGGGATGTGACTGAATTCTCCCGCAAATCCGGTAGCACCTTTGAATATTTCTCCATTAATGATGATTCCCAAGCCGACTCCCCAATTTAGATTGATGACAAGTGTGTGCGCAATGTCAACTCCGTGTCCAAATTCTTTCTCTGCCCAAGCAATACATCGCGAATCGTTATCGATAACTGTATTGAGGTTTAACTTATCTTCGATTTGCTTATAGAGATGATGAAGAGATGAATTTTTAGGATAAGAATCGTTAATCTTCTCTTCGGGATTAACAAAACCTGGCATACTGATGCCGACTCCAATTATATGTTTTTTATCTATTTCACTTGTTGCTATAATACGTTCTAAATGCTGTAATATCATTTCTCCAGCGTTTTGATCTTTAAGATCTATGCCAACATCTTTTTGTTGAGCAATGATATTATGGGCTAAATCGGATATTGTGAAAGAACTGTAGTATTGATCAATAGCGATACTTGCTATTAGATGCGGCAGCTGTTTGTTTAATCCATATTGGGATGCACGTCTTCCACCTGTAGATTCTCCAAGTCCAGTGTCGAGGAGTATACCTGATTTAACAAGCTCATTAATCGTTTTTGTGACAATTGGTGTACTTTTAGAAAGATATTTTGAGATTTCCGCAATGGATTGCATTTCATTATAATATAATAATCGTAATATGTCAGCTTTCATCATTAGTGTAATTGGCTTGTGAAATAATGGTTATAATTCTATAATAAAGATAAAGTGTTTTTATCGTAAGTTCAAAATACTTTTTAAAAGTATTTAAAAAGTTGTGATTGTTCAAAACACTAGGTTGCATTGTTGTAATAAAGTTGCTGATCGCAAGGTTGAAGTTATAATCTATATATCTGTTGGAATTTTAAATGTACGCTTGTCAGAATCTTTTTTTAATAAAAAAGCTATTTTCCAAATATGGTTATTCTTGATCATTCCTATGACGTCGCTTGATCGGAGAGATTTCTTAGTGAGTATGAATTGCAGTGGAAAAAAACATGTTTTTTTCCACTGCAATTCGACAGTTCCTTCATTTTAGCGCGTTGCTTATTCGACAAGCCAATCATTTGTATAAAAGCCCGCATCAATAAGTGAACTTGGACCATATTTCAACATATCCAACTTGAAAAACATATAATCCGGGAAACCACTTGCACCAGCAAAGTATTGGTTTGCAGTAGCGGCTTTCATACCTTTGATTCCAGTGCCGGTAATAATGCCGATCGTATGGATATTACTTCCCTGCTTTTTCCAGATAAAGTAACCACCTAGATCATTACCTTCATATTTATGCACTCCCAATTTTATTGCTGAAGATGTTACGGAAATAGGACAGTCTGTCAAGAGTACGTTCCAAGCGCAGTTGGTCTGGCTGTTGCCGATAAGAATAATATTTCTATTGGCATATGCTGTGGTGTCAAATTCAGTGTCGGCGATGATGTCAAATGAGCCATTACCGCGGTAATACCATGACTCAGCATCGTATTTCGCTTTTTCAATTGCCCATTTATTTTCCTCGGGTGTACCTTTCGTACCATAAACGTATACCATGTTGTGGTTGAAGGCCTCTTTGAACATTCCGTTTCGGTGTGGTCCCTTTTCGGCAGGCGAAGGCTTTTCGATGATCTGCCATCCCTGTTTCGCCTTCCTTAAATAGATCATCGCATCTTTTGCTGATCTTTGGTAGCTGATCTGTGATAGCGAATCCAACATGATATTAATATGTTGACCTTCAGGAAAGGCGTCCAGATTTAAGGCCAGGGTTTTTAAATTGTCTGTTCGGCCTTGGATCGTATTGTTTTCTAGGTCACGAGTGAGCTGGATGTGTGAATAGGATAGTGCTTCTTCCTGTTGATAAATGGTGGCCCAATAGTAAGAAGCCGATATGCCTGGATTTGCTGTTTTAAAATCAATCTTATTGACGTCCTTATCGACTTTACGTTTATGCCATTTGAAATAATCAAACATGGGTTTCCAATCTACACTTTCATTACTATACCAGTGCGATCCACCGGGATATTCGTAATAACTGAAATCAGGATGGAATTCACCAAGAATGTTGCGCATTTGACGTGCATAGCTTATCGGTACGGTGCGATCGGCATCGCCGTGCAAGACGTAAATTCCCAGTGGCTTGTAGTTTGATGTGTAGGCGATGACGTCACTTTGGTTACTCGAACGGAGTAAAATATTTTCCATTTCATTGCGGCCTTTTTCGGGAATTAATCCGTCTGCCGAGCCGTAGCCTTTAAGTGTCGGGTAGCCGGCGCAAGGAGCAATTGCAGCCCATTTATCTGGATAAGTAGCGCCTAAGAACCAAGTTCCATGCCCGCCCATAGAATGTCCGGTTAAATATACACGCTGTGTGTCTGGTTTTAATGTCTGTTTTGCTAAAGCAAGTACTTCTAATGCATCTAAGCGTCCCCAATCCTCCCAGTTGAATCCACGAGGCCTACGGTTTGTTGGAGCTACTAATGTTCCCCAGTCTTTTGCGTGATAGGCCTGGGCCTGCCCTAATGCTTCCACGCCCGCACCGTGTACGGAGAAGAATAAAGCATCGCCTGATTTTTCACCGCCGGTCGCGGGATTCACCGCAAAATACTGTAGACTACCGTCGATTTCACTGGTAAAAGTATGGCGGTAGGGAGTGCTTGCAGATACGCTACGCAGGTTGATATTTTTCTGATCGATCAGTTTTCCTTTTTTGAACAAACCGAGCTTTACTGTGGGCGAACCGATGGCTACAATTTTTGACGCATCTATCTGCACGCTAATTTTTCTCGTACTATATGCCGGGATAACTGGAACATGTGTTGTACTTGTGGATCCTTCAATAGTATTCTCTATATTAAGGTCATACATGTTCTTGGATGTATTATTGATCACAACAACACCCGCCAGTAATTTACTGTTATTTTTACCCAAAACGATATCAGGAAGTGTAGCGTCGTTAATGTCCAATATCGCTGGCTGAGTAGGAAAAGATAGCTCAGCCTGTACCAATATACCACGTACATAAAATTCATTCAATCCTTTATTTAGTTGTACAGGAATGTTTAACCAGCCCATGCGATAGGGGTCACCGGAATGGAGTTCGCCGTTGATCAAAACAGCACTGTTGCCTTTGATATTAAGAATAGCAGCTTGCGCTTTCTTTGCGTTATAAGTCAGATACAAATAGGTAGGACCTAATCCACGTCGTGGGTTAGCGTTTTGTTGTGTACTGGTAGAATTAGCTATCTTTTCGATTCTTCCCGGGCCTGCAGGGTTATTGGGATTTCGTAGGTTTCCCCCCATACCGGGCGACGGTCTAAAAAAACCAGAGGTGTCAGTCTGGATAAAAGTCCACTTTGCTTGATCAACCTGCTTTCCATTTATGCTTTTCCCTTCTTTTGGCTCAATAAAGGTTCCATTGTAATAGTTCCAAAGAAACTCGTCTGAATAGACTGCTTCTCTGCCATAGGAATGCGTAATTTGTAAGTATAGTCCTTTTTCAAAACGATATTTGTTTTGGGCAAGTAAGCCAAAATGTAAAAAAGCGAAAGGTATTATAATTAATTTACTAACTGCGCAGGAGAAGATTTTTTGTGTCATCATTTTGATTCTTCTAAAAGTTGTTAATTATTATCGAGTTTAATAACAAATATTGTTAGTCAGGCGAAGTGCTGAGCTTTTCGTCATCTTCCTTGTATGGTACATAAATAAGTAGCATTGTCATCATCTCTTGGTCGGATTGCATATTGGAGTAAGAATATATATTTTGTGGTGGATTGAACGGATTGAATGGGTTTTTTTCGGTATTATCATACGTACATTCCATATGTATAGTAGAGCCGCGGGGTATCTTCATAAATTTTTTATAGCGATACATCTCTTGCCATCTATAATCCCATTTTGGAATATTTACGAGTGGAATAGTATCTCCCAGATTATTGGTGTAGTATGCCTTGAACGATTTCCCGATATAATGCATGTGTGGCCATATATAAAGTAAAGAAAGATCTTCGGTGGGATTTGTAAATTTCAATGTATAATCCTTTACTTGATTAGCTGGGATCATAAAAAAGGAAGGTCTAATATCCTTTTCTCCTAAACCGCCAGAGCCGAAGCTTACAACAGTAACTTTTCTTTTTATCGGTTTTTTGGTAAAAAATAAATGTATACCATTAACGGACTGCTCATCAATAGGTGTAGGAGAAAAATGGATAGATAGCAATATTATACCACGTTTAGGCATTGTCCATCCTATTCCTTCGGGATAAGATTCAGGTGACGAGCCTGGGATCCATCCTCCATAGTATGCCATATCACGCTTGAAAATTCTGTATGGATCTGTATAAATAGTATTGCCGTCGGTATGATTGGCAAATTTTGGTTGTTGATGAATATCTATTGCTGGATCTGAAATAACCTGTACTGAATAGTTAGCATGGTGGATTAAGCGTTTATTGTTGCTAAAGAATTCTACTCCTTCTATAGCTTGTTCTTGATCCAATTCAAAAGGTATCTTGAATTCTACGAAACGTTCTTTGTTATTTCCTTTGACGGTAAATGTATCTAAAGCTGTCAGTGTCAAATCTGGAGTTCGTCCATATCCAGTGATACTATACAGTTCACTTATTTCAGTAGTTGATTTTTTGCCTTTTTTTACTCCGTTATCGATCCAGTTGACGACTGTTTCGATTTCTTTTTTAGTCAGTGACCTATCGTTAGAAAAATGGACATAATTATTATCTGCAGTCCAAGGAGGCATGTATCCTGAAGTGATTACTTTTTTTATGAAATTACTTCGTTTAGAAATGTCGTTGTAGGTCAAAAGTGGAAAAGGAGCTGCTTCACCGGGTCGATGACAGGGTGCACATTTTGATAAAATAATAGGTTCGACATCTTGATAATAGGATTGAGCATAAGAATTTGTATCTATAAAGCCCACTACTATAAATATTGTTTTTAATACACTTGATATAACTTTATAAATAGCTGTTTTGTTCATGGCAATATTAAATGAGCGAGTCAATATCAGTTAATGATACACCCGATAGGTTCTGTCTTTTTTATAGTAATCGCTTGTTTTGACAGGTGTTGTCGTAAAGCATCTGCTAAATAGTGTGCTGTTGTCACTGTTCTTTTTTTGCCCAAATCAATTGCCCAATTATCAATAGCTCCAAAATAAATTACTTTTCCTTTTTCGACGAACGTAACTGTGGGAGTGATTTTAACATGAAGAAAATTGGTTAGATTTAAATTGCTGTCTCGGAATAATGGTATGTTAAGTTTGTATTTCGTTGCAAAAGCCTGAATTTCGGAGGACTCGTATAATTCTCCAGGAAAAATACCAATAAATGATATTTTATCACCATACTGCTTTGCCAAGGCATTTATGTCTTTTGTATAGTTTTGACACAATGGGCATTCGGGCGATAAAAAGATATAGACTGTAGCCAATTCAGAAGGCACAAATGAAGTGTCTGAATTTTTATTGATGTCTGTCAACCTAAATATTTCTTTATTTATGGTTTGTAAGAATGCTTTCGAAGGAAAGAATAACATCAATAGAAGGCTCATCATGAGTCCTTTTCCAAGTAATCTTTGGATATTTATTATGGGCATAACATTTTCCAGTTTATTAAAGTAAAAGAACTTACCTGATCCAATAAAGGGTCAGGTAAGTTGCATTGTGTTGTATTATTCACTTTTGTCCCACCATACACGTCCCAATATGCTTGTTGGCTCTCCGAAATCAGGATCTTTTCTCATTTCTTCGATTGCATCGAAACGATTTTGATAATTGTAATCGCCTGCTAATGGATAGTTTATTACGAATCTCCGTGGCATTTTTATTGCTTGACCTTCAACGAACCAAGGTTCAAAAGCAATTGCCGTGTTATTATTTGGCATATTTGTTCTTTTTACTATTGCCCACGCTTCATTATAATTTTTGAAGAAATTTAAATAAGCTTGCAATACAATTTGTTCTAATCCTTTGCTTGCTTTGAATTTAATGTCCGGCTGTTGTTTAAACGTTGCTATTTCAGTATCTGTCAAAGGAGAGTAGTCATAGATAAGCGCTTTTTTTGCTGCTTTATCATAAAACTTTAAAGAGGCTTCAACACCTTTATAGTACCATTCTTCAGCACTTTCGCTAGTTGTTCCACGTTGGGCTAGTTCAGCACGCATAAAGCATACATCAGCATAAGTTATCAATGGCATTGTACCTAATCCCGTGCCACCGTTATTTTCGGGTTGGAATAATCTATCTTGTATTCTGGAAACTGTATCTAATGTAATCGTACTTTGGCCATTTGCTATCTGAATTGGCGTAAAGAATCTTGATTTTTTTGGATCGTTTGGAGACGAAGGGCTAGAGTACTGACCATAATAACGCCTTGTATCAAAAATGGATGAGGACGGTATTTTGCCTTGTGCTTTAGCTAAAGCGAAATTATCTTCGCTCCACATATTTTTCACAAAGAAGAAACGTAAGCGCGGATCTTGATTATTCCACATATAATCAATCACATCGTGGTCTCCTACAAAAGCCCTTCCGTTGCCTGTAATGTTCCAATTGCCACCGCCAGTAAACTGAGCTCCTGGATAAAATACCCATTCTTCATCTGCACTGTTAATTACATTACTACTATTGGCAAGTACTTCTTTAACAATCGTTGCCATGCGTTGCGGGTCGCGTTTTGACAAGCGTAATGCAATTTTTAAACGAAGCGAATTAGCTGCCTTAATCCATCGAGACACATCACCTTTGAAATAAAGATCACTGTTACCATAGCTAAATTGTTCAACGGGTTGTTCTTTTTTTAGAACTTCTACTGCTGCCTTTAATTCTTGATCAAAGGTCGCATATAATTCGCTTTGTGTTTCGTATTTAGGGGTTAAGGTACCGCCGTATCTCGCCCCAAATGCCTCGGTATAAGCTAAACTGCCGTTAACGTCAGAAACATACCAGGCGTTATATACTTTTAGTATTGTTGGAATGGTGCGCATATAGACATATCTGGCCTTTTCGTCTTCACTCATTTTATCGACAGTTTTTTGGATATCAACAAGGACATTCCCAACACCAATATAAAATCTTCCATAGCGATTATTTGTATTGGCCGCATTTTCTGAAACCGTTATACCATTTCCTGTTCGTGACAGAAAAGCACGAGACCATCTTGAAATGAAATTGTAATTATCATAAAACGCTTCGAAATCATTGTTGTGGGCTGAAGTGATTGCTTGCGCGAATAGTGGTGGTAAAGAGATATTAATAACCGCATCAGGATCCGTGTTATATTCTGCGAAATCTTTTTTGCTACACGCACTTAGTGTAGCGATAAATATAGATAGAATAGTAATTCTATTTAAGTGTCTTGATAATATTTTCATGATCAAACTTTTTAACTTAAAAATTGGTGTTTAACGTGACAGAGAAGCTTCTTATTAGTGGCGTTCCTCCACCTAAAAATGCAGATGCAGATCCAGTACTACGATAATCTTCTGGATTGATATTGTCTGGTAAACTATTGTAAAGATATCCTAAATTCCTGCCAGATAGTGTCATGCGCAAATTGTTAAGTTTGAATCTTGATGCTGTTGTACGAGGCAAGTCGTAGCTTACAGAGACGTCTCTTACCATTACCCATGAGGATTCGAACGCAGATTTTTCGCGGATACCAGCACCCCAACCGAATGTGTTATTGTAGTATGCATAGGTGAGCATAGGATTTTTTAATCCCTGATCTACTGCTTCCTGATAGCTCATACCTCCAACATCTTTACCGCCTAACATTGTTCCTTGGGCAAAAACGCCATCGGGAATAAGTCCCCAAGCCTCATTTCCATTTGCATCCTTAAATTGTATCCCTCCAGCTTCTCCTTTTCGACCGTATAATGTACTCGCTATTTGTCCAGTTTGAGAGCCATAATTGTATGTTGGAGAATATACATATCCGCCAAATTTAGAATCGAGCATTACACTTAATGATAGGGCTTTGTAGTTCACGGTGTTAATAATGCTTCCGAGGAATTTGGGTTGTGTGGACCCAATTTTAACTTCTTTCTCTAATCCTTGCGCATAGTTTTGCGAACGTACGTACGATGCTCCCGTTGTTGTAGGTGACATAACGTATTTACCATTGCTCGGATGATCTATTGGATTTCCTGAACCATCTCTTGCCTGGAAACGAGCTAGACCATAAGAGGCAACCATAACGCCGTATTCTCCTCCTACTTCAGCGATAGCCCTAATACCGTCATCGCCTTCTAGTGATGAGACTGTTACACCTGGTGCCAATGCAATAATTTTGCTTCTATTACGCGTATAATTAAAAGCTACGTCCCAAGAAAAATTTTCTTTTTTAATGGGAGTACCATATATCTTAGCTTCGATTCCTTGGTTTCGGATATGACCACTGTTGATAAGCGCATTGCTTACGCCTGATTCTTGTGAAACTGGTAGGTTGATAATCTGATTTTTAGTGTTTTTTTGGTAATATGTAAAATCAATTCCCAAACGATTATTTAAAAATCTTAAATCAGTACCTGTTTCCCAGGTAGAGCTTTTTTCTGGGACAAGATGCCTGTTTCCTAAATTATTTGAGTCGAAATAATAACGCGTTATTTCGCCGTTTTCTGCACTAATATAATTACTAGTAGGAAGATAATATCCAGTCATCGCTCTGTATGCATCAGTTCCCTTTCCTACGATATTGTAAGAAAATCTTAATTTGGAGAAGCTGAATATAGTGGAAGGTAATTTCAAAGCGTCATGGAATGTCCACGCTAGATCCATTCCTGGGTAAAAATAGGAGTATGTACCAGTCTGGTCAGGGTATAGAAGAGATGAATCCCAGTCATTACGTCCGTAGAGATTTAATGTAAGCCATTTTTTATAGGTGACTGCACCTTGAAATAACAAGGAAAAACTTTGACTAATATAAGGTTTGCTTTCAGAATAGCCTATAGCGTTTGTTGAATTGGAAAGACGGAATATGTCTGGGATACGCATGCCATTGGTCCACGCTTCTAACCCCTTACGTTCGGAGCGATTTACTTCAGCTCCTCCTAATGCAGTGACTTCAAAGTCATTGAAAGTTTTTCTATAGTTAATATTACTATGATATCTTGTTTGGATTACTCGATACTGATTTGTGCGGTAGCTACCTCCGTTAAAATTAGATTCTTGTCCCCTGTTTCTCTGTTCGTTATTGGCATTGAATAGATTTACGCTGAAGATATTTTCCATTTGTAGCCAATCCGTGAAGTTAATCTTTGCATTGATATTACCACGGAAGTTTTCTTCTTTTTGAAGTTGTTTTTGTTCGTACAACGTGAAAAATACGCCTTGTGATGAAGTCGGATCTTGATCACTAACACCGCCATTGATAGGGTTTAGATATTGATCTTTCCAATACATTAGGTCATACTCTCTAGGCATTCCCCATGTGAGACCATACATTAAATTGTTTCCTCCAGAAGAACGATTTGGGTTGAAACTGTTGCTCCCAACATATGTTGCCCCCGCATCTATTACGACAGCTTTTCTAATGCGATGAGTAGCTCTTAATGCAATACTATTTCTATCAAATTTATTTTGTGGAACTACTCCTTTTGCATACGAATTTGAATAGGAGATACGAAATGTCGTTTGTTCGTTTCCTCCAGAAAGCGCTAAATTAGAGTTTCTGTATTGGCCTGTCTGGTAGAGATCAAGGATGCTGTTGTTTGGCTGAAATTTTATTTCGTGCCCGGCAGGATCTTTCAGCGTGCGTCCGTCAAAGGCTGGTCCAAAACTATAGCCAAAATAAGTGGCGGGAATCTGTTCTAAGCCATCATTACCTTTGGGATAAACGTAGTTCGGTAATATTCCGGTGCCGTATTTATCTTGAAAGTCTACTGTTGCATAAGGATCGTCGATTCCTTGTGTGTGGGTAAAAGAAACTCCCAGTCCACGTTGAGAATAACCTTTTTTGGTCGTAATTAAAATTACCCCATTACTTGCTCTACTGCCATAAAGAGCGGTAACGGACCCTCCATTTAAAACAGAGATAGATTCGATATCATCTAAGTTGAAATTTTTAAGAATGTTACCGAAATCTTGTTCTCCACCGCGATTTGGTATGACGACGTCATCATCCATAATGATACCGTCTACGACAATTAAAGGGGTATTGCCGAAAGGATCGAGCGAGCTTGCCCCCCGAATAAGAAAACGCGGAGTCGATTGAGGGCCACCGGTACCAACGTTAACTTGCATGCCGGGGACCATTCCTTGCAAAGCTGCAATTGGGTTAATAGCATTTGTTTTTGCAATGTCTTCTCCACTGATTTGTGTCATTGCGTATCCCAGTTGTCGACGCTCTCTGGATTCACCTAAGCCAGTTACAACAACTTCATCTAAAGCGGATGCATTTTGTGATAATGTGATACTAATTTTTGTATTGGTACCGACTAAGATTTCTTGTGGAGTGTAACCAACTCGTGTTATACGAATCGTTTCGCCCTGTGCCGCTTGGATATTGAAGGATCCATTTACGGTGGTTTGTGTGGCCCTAGTAGTGCCTTTTACAGCAACTGTTACCCCAGAAATTGGTCCATTGGCATCCTTTACCGTTCCGGTAATAGTCTGCTGCGCATAGAGAGCCGATGCACTAAAAAGAGTACATATCGCCAATCCTGCGGATCTTTTGTAAAATAGACTCATGCTTATAATATTTAGTATTAATAATGATTAGTTTTTATTTACAACTTCTAACGTTGTTTAAGTTTGTTATATGGTCTCTCATTCGTTACCGTTACTGCTAACGGTTGATATGGATGGCTACTAAAATAATTTACCGCTAATTTTAAGGCTTTTATTTTCTCCATTCAGCCCTAGGCTAACGGCATATGATTTACTTTATAGCCTGATCCAAATTCATTCGGGTGTTCATCGAAAAGATATTGACTATCAGATTGATTTGATAATTGTTAAGGCTTTTCTTTACAGTTTAAGATTGTTTAAATAATTTTTTTTGCACTTTGTGGGCAACTTAAAATAGGATTTACGTCATTTCAGGAAGCTGAGAGATTGAATAGCGTGCTTGCCTCTCTCGCTGAATTAATAAAGTTCGTTGTGCTTGCTTGGAAATTGTACTAAGCGGCTTCACTTGCTTTTTCGCTTGTTTTTTTTGCGTAATAAATTCATTTTCTATTATTTAAGGTTAGTAAAGTTGTTTTATGATGGGCAAATCCATGGGATTACACCTGATGTTTACTGTTAATCTAAGGTACTTTCGTTAATAATTTTTTATGGCCAGACGGTTATTTCTGACTGTTTCGTTTAAACAACAAAATATGGTTAGTATAAAAGTTGTTGGCTAAAATTAGTTATTTACCGTTAAGTTTCAAATACTTTTTAAAAATATTTAAAAAGTATTTGATTCTTAGCCATTAAATCTATGCAAACGTTTGTTATTGTAACAATCTTATCGTTTAACCTTCCTGTTTATGCCATTAAATTGTGGATTAGGCATAAAAATGAAGGTCAAATACCTTATATTTACCTCTTAATTATAGTATCTGATTATGAAACAACGCTATTACTCCTTGGATGTCTTTCGTGGGGCTACTGTGGCACTGATGATTATGGTAAATAATCCAGGGACATGGGCTCATATGTTTGCACCGCTAAAACATGCAGAATGGCATGGATGTTCACCTACAGACCTGGTTTTTCCTTTCTTTCTTTTCGCAGTGGGTAATGCCATGTCTTTTGTTATACCTCGTTTACAGGAGGCGGGGCCTACAGTATTTTGGCAAAAAGTAATTAAACGGACGATCTTGATTTTTGCGATTGGACTTTTCATCAATTGGTGGCCTTTTGTGAAATGGGATGGTGCGGAGCTTATTTTTAAACAATGGGTTGATGGCACTGATCCGAGCCGGGGAATTCGGATTTTCGGTGTACTCCAACGCATCGCAGTTGCATACTGTTTTGCTTCGATTTTAGCTTATTATTTTAAAGAAAAAACGATTATTTGGATCTCGGCAATCATACTGTTGTTATATTGGGCAATCTGTGCAATAGCCGGAGGAGCAGATCCCTATAGCTTAGAAGGCTGGTTCGGTACAAAGTATGATATAGCAATCCTAGGTTTACCGCATGTTTACAAAGGGGAAGGGGTGCCATTTGATCCAGAAGGGCTGATGAGCACATTACCGACAATTGTTCAGGTCGTCTTTGGCTATTTAGTTGGTGTATTTATAAAAAAGCAAGGTCAGGTGGATTGGCTTTGGTCCAAAGTGCCGGCCTCGCATGAGCCCCATTTTAAATTGCTGGCGGGGATGTTTGTGACCGGATTTATTTTGGTCGTATTGGCTTGGATATGGGCTTTGGGTTTTCCGATCAACAAAAAAATATGGACAAGTTCCTATGTGCTCTATACAACAGGTTTGGCAACTATGACACTAGGTGGTATGATCTGGTTTATTGAGGTACAGGGTGTCAAAAATAAATTGACACAGTTTTTTGATGTTTTTGGTAAAAATCCGTTATTCATCTTTGTATTGAGCGGGATTTTGCCACGCTTTTTGGGATTGTTCCGTATTCCCGATGGTGTAAAAGAGGATGGCACGCAAAAATACCTCGACGCTTTTGCCTGGTTCTATAAATACGTTTGTGCGAAAGCCCCCGGGATACCGGAAGTAGGCTCTTTTGTATATTCCTTATGTTTCCTGACGTTGATGTGGGTAATCTGCTATTGGTTGGATAAAAAGAAAATTTATGTAAAGGTGTAGCATCAGCTGGATCTTTGCTTGTTAAATTATTTTGGCACTCAAAGATTTTTACTATCTTTGCAGCCAATTAATAAAATTTTTAACGCTTTAATATTATTCAGGAAATGTATTTAAGTAAAGAGTACAAAGCTGGAATCTTCGCAGAATTTGCTGGATCAGCTACAAACACAGGATCTACTGAAGGTCAAGTTGCTTTATTCACTAAGAGAATTGCTCACTTAACTGAGCACTTGAAAAAAAACAGAAAAGATTTCGGTACACAACGTGCCCTACAAATGTTAGTAGGTAAACGTCGTTCATTATTAGCTTATCTTTACAAAAAAGATATCAACCGTTACCGTGCGATCATTAAAGGTCTAGGTTTACGTGATATTATCAAATAAGCTTTAATACAAAGGTGTTAAGAAAGCCATCCAATTTTTGGATGGCTTTTTTTATTGTGCTTATCGTGCCCGAATTGTTATAGGACTTTTCGCATCAGCATGGTCGTTTTCTGTTCGTCATGGCTTTTGTCGTAGTTCAGGACTTCCTTAGGTTAGCGGACGAGATTGGGCTAGTTGTCCCTTACTTCAGTTTCACTATTTAGTCGTTATTTAATCGCTTTTTCCTCGGAGCTTGTTCGCTATTTCTTCGCTACCAACCGAAGAAGTACCGAAGAAGCTCCGAACAAGTACCGAAGAAGCACCGAGGAATCTCCGAAAATGATAACTATGTCTTATACTTGTTTTTATTGTCTTATACTGCGCAATAGGTTAAATCCACCGTTACAACTGATAGGTCTTTGTAAGCCTTTTTCGAGAGATAAGAGAACTTGAGGGAACTTCAATCGATTCATTGCTTGACAGATTAAGGCAGTTGCTGCCGTATTCCGATGGTTTGATGATTTAGCCTGCTGTTAATTGCATTAATCTTAATATTTTAATTTACCTTTGTGCTGAAATCTAATGTATTTAAAATATTGGCATGCTGCCAACAAGATGAAAAGCATGTCGCAAACAAGATTAAATGAATTACAACGAAATTAAAACGACCATCGATATGGGTAATGGCACCCAGATCGAATTGTCTACAGGGAAATTAGCAAAACAGGCTGATGGTGCTGTAGTATTAAAACAAGGTGATACGATGTTGCTTGCAACAGTCGTTTCAGCTAAAGAAGCTAAATCTGGCGTTGATTTTTTACCTCTTTCGGTAGATTATCAAGAAAAATATGCGGCAACAGGACGTATTCCAGGAGGTTTCTTACGTCGTGAAGCTAGACTATCGGATTATGAGGTATTGATCTCGCGTTTGGTAGACCGCGCATTACGTCCTTTGTTCCCTGAAAACTATCACGCAGATACACAAGTGGCAATCAGCTTGATCTCTGCAGATAAAGATATTATGCCTGACGCTTTAGCAGGTTTGGCTGCTTCTGCAGCTATTGCTGTTTCTGATATTCCTTTCAATGGACCAATTTCTGAAGTTCGCGTAGCAAAGATTGATGGTCAACTGGTGATCAATCCAAAATTATCTGAACTTGAAAAAGCAACTTTAGAATTTATTGTTGCTGGTTCTGCACAAGATATCGGTATGGTTGAAGGTGAAGCGAAAGAAATTTCTGAAGCTGAGATGGTAGAAGCGATTGCTTTTGCTCATGAAGCTATCAAAAAACAAGTTGCTGCTCAAGTAGAATTGGCTAACTTAGTTGGTAAAACTGTGAAGCGTGAGTATAACCATGAGCCTGAAAACCTTGAATTGAGAGATGCTATTTTTGCAGCTACTTACGATAAGGTTTACGCTATTGCAAAATCTGCTTCTGCAAAACATGACCGTTCTGAGAACTTCGCAAAAATCGCAGAAGAGTACAGAGCAACAATGCCAGAGGAATTGGATGATGACACGGCATTCTTATTTAAAAAATATTTCCACGATGTTCAGTATGATGCTGTCCGTAACCTAGTTTTGGATGAAGGTATGCGTTTAGATGGACGTGATGTACGTACTGTACGTCCGATCTGGTCTGAAGTGGATTACTTGCCTGCTGCACACGGTTCGGCTGTATTTACGCGTGGTGAAACACAAGCATTGACTTCGGTTACTTTAGGTGCTAAAGACGATGAGCAAATGATCGATGGTGCTTTTATCAACGGTTATAACAAATTTATTCTTCACTACAACTTCCCTGCATTCTCTACAGGTGAGGTAAGACCTAATAGAGGTCCAGGCCGTCGTGAAGTTGGTCACGGTAACTTAGCAATGCGTTCATTGAAACAGGTACTTCCTGCAGACAGTGAGAATCCATATACTATCCGTGTTGTTTCTGATATCCTGGAATCAAATGGTTCTTCTTCTATGGCAACTGTATGTGCTGGTACATTAGCACTTTTGGATGCCGGTGTAAAATTGAAAGCGCCAGTTTCAGGTATTGCCATGGGATTGATTTCTGATGAGAAAACTGGTAAATATGCGATCTTATCGGATATCTTAGGTGATGAAGATCATTTAGGTGATATGGACTTTAAAGTAACTGGTACAGAAAATGGTATCGTTGCTTGTCAAATGGACTTAAAAATCAATGGTTTGAAATGGGAAGTGTTGACGCAAGCTTTGGATCAAGCAAAAGAAGCGCGTTTACACATCTTAGGTGAGATGAAGAAAACAATTTCTGCTCCACGTGAAGACTACAAACCACATGCACCTCGTATCGTTCAACTGTTGATCGATAAAGAATTTATTGGTGCTGTAATCGGACCGGGTGGTAAAATTATCCAAGAGATGCAACGTGAGACCGGTGCTACAATTTCGATCGAAGAAGTTGATAACAAAGGTGTTGTTCAAGTATTCGCAGATAATAAAGCGGCTATCGATGATGCAGTAGGTCGTATTAAAGCAATCGCTTCTAAACCAGAGATTGGTGAAACTTACGAAGGTAAAGTGAAATCAATTATGCCATTCGGTGCTTTCGTTGAAATCATGCCTGGTAAAGATGGTTTATTGCACATCTCTGAAATCGACTGGAAACGTCTTGAAACAATGGACGGTATCTTTAAAGAAGGTGATAAAGTAACGGTTAAATTGTTGGATATCGACAAACAAGGTAAAATGAAGCTTTCTCGTAAAGCGTTATTACCTCGTCCTCCGAAAGAAGACAAACCAAAGCAGGATAAACCTGCTGGCGAAGCTCCTGTAGCTGGCGCTGGCCAAGAATAAGTTTATCTTTTCAAATGATAAGAAAAGCCCGCTTTAAGCGGGCTTTTCTTATGGAAAATAAGGCTTACCTGCATCTTTATCCTATGAAAAGTATACTTCGTTTGTTTCTGTTTAAACCTGGTCAGATTTTGGTGTTTGTCCTCATGCATGTGTCAGTGCATGGTCAGCGGTCTTACGGGGATAAATTCCAGGAGCTGTCTGCCACTGTACAGCATTATGCAGATAAAAATAATATGATCTTGCCCAAGGGGCGTTATGAGTTTTATAAACTGGATCGTGCCATTTTGTGGTCCTATAAACAGGATTTATTTTGGCCTCTTAATAGGTTAATCTTAAAGGATAAAGCTATCAGAGATTCAATGACAGATGAGCTTTACATTAATTTTGATCGGGAATATAACCGCTTTGTGGTGGATGTGTATGAAAGCCCTTATAAATTTAACGAGGCGAGACCATTTGAAGCACTTTCCGTGCAGGGCTCATTCAGAGGTGGGATGTCACCGCTTGTGGAGCGTTTGTCCAAGTTTTTATTGGATCATCAAGGACGCTGGGGCCTCAATCTGTCTTCTTTTACCTTATATATGGATCGTGAGCTTAGTGCTGTGCCCTTAGCATACGATGGCGAGCCAGAAGTAGTGAAATTGCTCAAGCAATTTTTTGAGGAGGCCAAGATTCCCCATAAACCTGGTATTTACTATGGGAATCCAATGTATTGTTCGTATCGATTTGACTGGATGGCTAATAAAAATAAAGAGATTACGCTCGATTGCTCAGTATATAAAGACTATTTTAATATACTGTTTAGTGAAACGAAGTTATATGCGCTGGGCGGGACTTGGAATAGCTTGAATGGACAAATGTCTTTCTTTTATGATCGGAAAAATAGCTGGAAACAGTTTGCTGCCCGACGGGATGTCAAACGAATTTTTGATTTTTTAAATGAGGAGACTGCTGTTAATCTATTCAAGTTGCACTATGCTAGTAAGAGATTTAGCGGCGATTATTGGCTTGATGTCGTTATGATGAAATAGGGGAGTAGTAAGGCTAATATGTAGATCAGAAAACAAATCAGGCTGTCGAATTGACAGCCTGATTTTGTGGTTTTATAACATGATAACACCTTTTATCTTCGCTACTTCTTTGTAGAAGTAGATCACCTGATCGGCGTCTTTTACGTTCAAGTTTACCGTAATTGAAGTATACTTACCTGTTTTGGAATCCTTAAAATCAAACTGAGCACCTGTTTCATCAAATATGCTCTGGATTTGATTGAAGTGGTCCTGATCTTTTGGTAAGATAAATTTATACGTATAGTCCTTTGGAAATGTTTCTAAGTCTTCTAAGCGCTCTTTGAAAGTTTCATAGAAGTCTTTTGGATTATCACCTCCATCGGGGATATCTTGTATATTGATGTTTTTGTAATCTGCCATGTTTTGTTTCTCCTTAAATATGTTATTAAGGTATTAACAAATATTAATCCAGTAATGTTTTACTGACAATTTTTCAGTTAATTATTGTCAATGCTTGAAGGCCAATCGGCTTTGTTTTTACCAAAGTTTTTGTTTGGCGTAGCACTCATCTCGATTTCCATCTGTCCACCTTCTAAAAGCTGTGCGTGTGTAATGAACGATTTAGCATAAGGTTTACCATTCAATTTGATCGATTTAATGTATTGATTTGCTTTACCTTGATTTTTAACATCGATAGCTAAAGTTTTGCCATTTGGTAAATTGATGTTCGCATGTTGCATCATTGGAGAGCCGAAGACATAAACACCACTCATTGCATTCAGTGGATAGAAGCCCATTGCTGAGAACACATACCATGCGCTCATTTGTCCGACGTCATCATTGCCACATAGACCAGCTGGACTGTTTGTGTAAAACTCCGTCATCGCTTTACGTACTAAGGCTGCACCTTTCCAAGGTTGTCCAGCGTAAGCATATAAATAAGGGATATGGTGATTAGGTTCGTTACCTTGCGCATATTGGCCGATTAGTCCTGAAATATCTGGAGAAGCTTCACCACCAAGATCCGATGACATGGTCGTAAAATAATCTAGTTTTTTCAAAAATTTCTCCTCACCACCGAAAAGATTGATCAGACCTTTGACATCTTGAGGTACTAACCAGGTATATTGCCATGCATTTCCTTCGCAATAATCATTCTCGCGGTGTTTGGCCATTAGCGGGTCGAAAGGTCTGCGGAACTCGCCATTGGCTTTTTTACCGACGAAATGACCTACTTCTTTGTCAAAATACTGCTCATATAGTTTGTAGCGTTTTTTGAAATAGGCAGCGTCTTCTGTTTTACCTAGCTTTTCAGCAATTTTATAAGCACCAAAGTCGGCAATCGCATACTCTAATGCCCATGCTACAGACTCATTAGGCATGCTGTCGATAGGAATGTAAGTCAGCTCACGGGCATATTTCAAGCCGTGATCATTGCCCATAGCTGTGGTCTTAACAGCTTCCCAAACCAAATGATAATCTTTCTCGTCAATAATTCCTTTTAAGAAAGCGTCTGCAATCACTGGAATCGCAGGCAGGCCCACCATGGTATTGGTTTCATTGCCTTGTAAGTGCCACATTGGCAATTTACCTTGTTGTTGATAGATAGCCAACATCGTCTTGATAAAATCCTGGTTGATTTTACGGTCCTCCAAGATGGTCATCAAAGGGTGAAGCCCACGGTAGGTGTCCCAAAGCGAAAATACGGTATGGTTGACAAAATCCTGTTTTTCGTATACTTGTTTGTCAGTTCCTAAATAATCGCCATTTGCATCGTTAAAGATGGTAGGAGCGAAGTAGGTATGGTATAATGCGGTATAGAAGATGGTCTTCGTATCTTTGTCGGCTTCAAATTGAATCTTATTTAAGGTTTTGTTCCAACGTTGATCGGCTTCTTGCTTTACTTTTTCAAAATTCCAGCTTGGAATCTCTGCATTGATATTATTCAGGGCATTGGTCGAGCTTACGGGAGAGATACCAACTTTGAGTTCGATGGTTTTGTTTTTAACAGCATCAAAGAATAAAGCTGCTTTGATCGCCTGTCCTTTAAATGTTGTTTGGCCTAATTTTTCTTCTTTACCGTCGAAAAATCTTACTTTTTGTATCGGCTGGGAAGTTCTGATCGCAAAATACAATTTTTGGTCAGTTGCCCATCCTGTTGAAAAGCGGTAACCAACAAAGGTCGAGTCGTTAACCTGTTTGATGTAGGTGTCTGTCGGTTTATCCCAATTGATATGGTAACCTAAGTCCACTAAAATATGTGCATTATCTGTTTTTTCATAGCGATATTGATGATAGCCAACACGTTCGGTAGCCGTCAAATTGGCCTGTACCTGATAGTCATCTAAATAAGCGCTATAGAATCCGGGCTTGGCAACCTCATTTTCCTTTTTGAAGGAAGAACCATAGCCTGTATTCATTTTATTGAATTCCGCTGGCGTTAATTGTAATTTTCCGTTGGCTGGAACAATCATGAGGTCGTTGAGGTCACCGATACCTGTTCCGCTCAGGTGGGTATGGGTAAAACCCAAAATTTCCTGGCTTTTGTAATTGTATCCACTGCACCAATCCCATCCGTTGAACTTGTCCCAAATCTGTGGAATTTGGGTAGGTCCCAATTGTACAGCACCTAAAGGTACATTTGCACCAACAAAGACGTGACCATGATCCGCTGACCCAATAAAGGGGTTGACATATTGCGTAAGATTTTGCTGGGCTTGCGCACAAAATGGCAAAATTATTGTGCCCAACACTGTTTTGAGTAGTTTATTTCCTGTCATAGGTTTTGTTCGGGTATTTGAAAACTGCTTAAAATTAGTAAATAAAACCTTTTAGCGCAATTTTATTATTATTTTAGTAAATTGTCGTTAAATTTTTTACTTTAGTAATCTTCGTAATAAAAAACTTAACAAACCTACTACTACTACATGAAGAAACGTATTCTGATCAGTGATATCGCAAAGGCGTTGGGGATTTCTGTAACTACTGTGTCCTTTATTTTGAATGATAAGGCAAAAGAAAAGCGTATTAGTGAGGCTTTGACTAAGCGGGTTTTGGACTATGTCAAAAAGGTCGGCTATAAGCCCAACGAATTGGCGAAAAGTCTCCGCACAGGGAAGACGAAGATTTTGGGTTTGATTATCGAAGATATTTCCAATCCTTTTTTTGGGAATATAGCACGTCTGATCGAAAGTAAGGTCTATGAGCAGGGCTATCGTATTATTTATTGTAGTACCAACAATGATGTGGAAAAAGCGAAGGAGTTAATCCAGATGTTTTACGATCGGCAGGTAGATGGTTTTATTATTACACCTTCCGATGGTTTGGAAGATACAGTAAAGCAGTTGCAACAGAATAATATTCCGGTTGTGCTCTTCGACCGTTATTTTCCGGATCTTGAAACAGACTATGTTGGTGCGGATAATTTTCAGGGGGCCTTTGATGCCAGTAACCATTTGTGCCAACAGGGCTATAGACGTATCGGATTTGTATCGCTCTATTCGGATCAGACTCAAATGAAGGAGCGTTCAGATGGCTATATGAAGGCTATGGATAATAATAAGCAGCAAAGTTTTATTCAAAAGATTCAGATGGATGCTTCGGATGAGGAAGCAATGGAATCTTTGCGGGAGTTTATCTGTGAAAATAGGCTGGATGCCGTTTTGTTCTCAACGAACTATCTGGCGATTTCGGGTTTGAAGGCTTCCAAAAAATTTAATTTTACGATGCCGGCGGTGATTGCTTTTGACGACCATACGGTTTTTAAGCTGGTCGAACCTTCTATTACGGTTGTTTCGCAGCCGATCAAGGATATTGCTGAGAACCTGATCAATATTTTGTTGCTTCGTCTTCAGGGTAAAATAAAAGCAACACGTAGAATGGTGTTGCCTTGTGAACTGAAAGTTCGTGAGTCGACTAAAGTGAAAGTTACTTCGTAGTATCGGCTACAAATTTCATTGAAATAGAATTAACGCAGTGACGCGTGTTTTTTGTCGTAAAGCCTTCTCCGAGGAATACATGGCCTAAATGCGCGCCACATTTACTACAAAGGATTTCAGTGCGGCGACCATCGGCATCGGTGATCCTTGTAATTGCTCCAGGAATCTCATCATCAAAACTTGGCCAGCCACAGCCAGATTCAAATTTTGACTCCGAACGGTATAGTGGACTGTCACAACGGCGGCAGATATAGGTTCCCTTGACCTTATTGTCTAAAAGTTCGCCGGTAAAAGGCCGTTCAGTTCCCTTATGTATAATAATGTATTCCTCTTCTTTACTTAACGGGTTGTATTCTTTGTTTGTTTCCATGATTGTCTTGTGTTTAGTGTTGAAGCTGGCTTTACTAGGAACTACCCAATAGGAATGCGTTATTCTTTCGATTTAATGAGCTATTCCTTCTATATAAAGACATCATCCAGATTTTTTTATTGTTAGCTTGGGACCTGACCCTGACCAGATTTCCGTTCATCTTGATAAAGTTCTCGATTCGTCTTATAAAGGTACGGAAATTAGGCCGAAAAAAAACTTTTTGTGTCTTCTGCGATCCGCTGTTTTGAGTATTTTAAATTGTCATGGAATTGTCTTATATTTGAGTGGCTATCCAAATGAAAAGTTGTAGCGATGGAACCACTTTAATAGCTTAATGCTGTTTTTATCCTTGTTTAAACGCATTTGTTTAGAATGATTATAAATTGATATTAAAGGTCACAAAATTGTCAGCGATTTGTTAATAAATCATACTTTTGTGGCATTGTTAGGGGGGTAGTGGCTCCTTTAACCATGGGAGTTAATTTTTTACATTCACAAATAAATAGTATAAAGTGCTAAATATGAGAACTATCTCATCCGTTTTGGGAAGCCTTGCGAGGGTGGTGTCAACGAGTTTGATGCTATTATTTGCCGTTACGACGTTGCATGCGCAAGATGTCAAGGAAGGTGAAAAAATCTTCAAATCTAAGTGTACATCCTGTCACGCCATTGACAGAAAAGTGGTTGGTCCTGCTTTAAAGGGGATTCCAGAGACGAAAGACGAAGCTTGGTTAATCAAGTGGATCAAGAACTCTCAGGCTTTAATTGCGTCTGGCGATGCTGATGCAGTTAAAATCTTCGAAGAGAACAACAAGCTTGTGATGACTTCTTTTACTGATTTATCTGACGATCAGATCAAGTCGGTATTAGCGTATATCACAGATGCTTCTAAGGAGAAACCGAAAGAGGCTGCTGCTGGTGGCGCTGGAGCTAAAGATGATAACGCGTCTATGTTCATGATTTTGGGCTTGATCGCAGTTGTTGTTTTGGCTGTAGTAGTTATCGTGGTGTTGAATCGTGTGATCCGTACCTTAGAAAATGTAATTGCTAAAAACCAAGAAGCTATTGCTGCGCAACAAGAGCCAGAAGATAGCCAACGCTTTGTGAAGTTTGCGAAAGCATTCGTTAAAAACAAGAAGTTGGTTGGCTTTACAGTCTTGATGTTGGTTGCATTATTAGCTGTAGGTGGTTGGAAAACAATGTGGAACGTTGGTGTTCACCAAGGCTATCAGCCGGTTCAACCAATTAAGTTCTCGCACCAAATCCACGCAGGTGTTAACAAAATTGAGTGTCAATACTGTCACGGTGGAGCATTTAAATCTAAAAATGCGTCTATTCCATCGGCCAACGTATGTATGAACTGTCACAATACAATCACTGCTTCAGAGCATTATGATGGTGAAATTTCTCCGGAAATTGCTAAAATCTATCGTGCATTGGATTGGAATCCTGATACGCGTACTTACGGTAACAATCCGAAACCAATTCAATGGGTTCGTATCCACAACTTACCTGACTTTGCTTACTTCAACCACTCACAACACGTTGTGGTAGCTGGTGTTGAGTGTCAAACTTGTCACGGTCCGATCCAAAATATGGAAGAAGTATACCAATACTCTCCGTTGACGATGAAATGGTGTGTTGATTGTCACAAAAAGACAGATATCAAATCGGATAACAAATACTATGAAGATTTGATTAAAGCACACGAAAGAATTAAGAAAGGTGAGAAAATGACTGCAGCCATGATCGGTGGTCTTGAGTGTGGTAAGTGTCACTATTAATAATTATTTGAAATACGCAATCTTATATACAGCTTAAATGGATAGCAATAAAAAATATTGGAAAGGTTTGGAAGAGTTAAATCAAACTCCTGCTTTCGTTGAAGGAAGCAAGGGTGAGTTTGCCGAATCTATTCCTGTAGAAGATGTATTAAACGAAGCTGGCTTGAGTACTAAAACTCCTCGCCGTGACTTCTTGAAAGCATTAGGATTTGGTTTGGGTGCTGTTTCTTTAGCGGCTTGTAACCGTACTCCTGTGCATAAGGCAGTTCCTTATTTGATTAAACCTGAAGAGGTAACTCCAGGTATCCCTAACTATTATGCTTCGACGTTCAACGGTCAAAGTATCTTGGTTAAAACTCGTGAAGGTCGTCCGATTAATGTTGAGCCTAACCCGAATGCAATTGGTTTGAACCAAGGTTTGGATTCAACGACTGCTGCTTCTGTATTGGATTTATATGATGAGTCCAAATTGAAACAGGCGCAATTGAAAGGTCAAGATGTTGAGTGGTCTAAATTGGATGGGGAAGTTGTTAAAGCTTTGAATGCAGCAGCATCTTCTGGTAAACAAATTACGATCGTTTCTAACACCGTAAACAGCCCTTCAACGTTGGCGGCTATCGCTGCTTTCGCAACGAAATTCCCAACAGTTAACCATGTACAATACGATGCTGTTTCTTACAGCGGTATTATCGAGGCGAATAAAGCTTCATTTGGTAAAGCTGTTGTCCCTTCATACAATTTTGAAAAGGCAAATGTGATTGTTTCCGTTGCAGCTGATTTCTTAGGAACTTGGTTAGCAGGTGAGGAGCATACACAACAATACGCTAAAAACCGTGATTATAAATCGTTGAAAAACGGCAAAATGTCACGTCACGTGCAATTTGAGTCTGGTCTTTCCATGACGGGTACAAATGCGGATGCACGTATCGCAATCAAACCTTCGGAAGAAGGTGCTACATTGGTTGCTTTATATAATGCAATCACTGGTCAGTCTTTGGCTGGTGCTACTGCAAACAAAAAAGCACAAAAAGGTGTCGCTCTAGCGGCGAAAGAATTGGTGAACAGCAAAGGCGCAGCAGTTGTTGTTGCTGGTTCTAACGATGTCAATGTACAGGTATTAGTTAATGCAATCAACGTTGCATTAGGTGCTTACGGTACAATCATCGATTTGGATAACTATTCTAAACAATACCAAGGTTCGGATTCTTCGTTCCAAGCTTTCTTAGCAGCAGCGAAATCAGGTCAAGTTGGTGTTGCGTTCTTCTTGAATAGCAACCCGGTGTATGACTACTTCAAAGCAGATGATGTAAAAGCAGCGTTGAAACAAGTTCCTTTCACCTTATCATTTTCGCAACGTGCGGATGAAACAGCTTCTGAATTGACAGCGATTGCTCCAGCAAGTACGTTCTTGGAATCTTGGGGTGATGCGAATCCAAAAGAAGGTTTGTTCTCTATCGTTCAACCAACAATCAATCCTGTTTTCAAAACACGTCAAGTTGAACAAAGCTTGTTGACTTGGGCAGGAAATGATACTGATATGTACAACTTCGTTAAGAACTTGTGGTCTACACAAATCTTAGCGGGTTCTACGAAAAACTGGGATGCTATATTGCAAACTGGTTTTGAATATAAAGGTGCTAAAGCTGCAACAGCTCCTACATTTACAGGAAATGCTGCAGCAGCGGCTTCGGCAATTGAAGCATCAAGCAAAGCAATTACCGGTGAGTTTGAGTTGAAACTTTACGAGCCTTCTGCACTTCGCGATGGTCGTTATGGAAACAATGCTTACTTGCAGGAATTGCCTGACCCGGTTTCTAAAGTAACTTGGGATAACTATGCTGCTCTTAACCCGAAAGATGCTGAGAAATTAGGTTTGGGTGAAGATGGTAAAGTAACTGTAAAAGCAAATGGTGTTGAATTGGAATTGCCAGTTGTACAACAACCAGGTCAAGCACAAGGAACAGTTTCAGTTGCTGTAGGTTACGGCCGTACAAAAGTTGGTAAAGCAGGTAATGAAGTTGGTAAAAACGCATTCCCTTTTGCTTCTATCATCAATGGTACAGTACAAGGTGTTGCTAAAGCAACTGTAGCGAAAGCGTCTGGTACTTACCAATTGGCACAAACACAAACACACCACACGATCGAGGGTCGTAACGTTATTCGTGAAACGACATTTGCGAATTATTTGAAAGATCCTAACTCTGAGGCAGGACGTTTTTCAGATAATCACAAAACATACGATTTGTGGAACAAATATGAGCAACCTGGTCACAAATGGGTGATGGCGATCGACTTGAACGCATGTACAGGTTGTGGTGCTTGTATCGTTGCTTGTAACGTTGAAAATAATATTCCTGTTGTAGGTCGTGATGAGGTTCGCCGTCGTCGTGAAATGCACTGGTTACGTATTGACCGTTACTATACGATCGAAGGAAAAGATCAAGATCTTACAAAAGAGAAAGAAATTGCAAGAGCTTCGGCTGATTTAGATTTCGAAGATATCACTGTTGTTCACCAACCGATGTTGTGTCAACACTGTGGTCACGCACCTTGTGAAACGGTTTGTCCAGTATTGGCAACAGTACACTCTTCAGAAGGTTTGAACCATATGGCATATAACCGTTGTTTTGGTACACGTTACTGTGCGAACAACTGTCCTTTCAAAGTTCGTCGTTTCAACTGGTTTGCATACTGGAATGATTCACGTTTTGACAACTACTTGAACAATGAGTTCACACAATTGGTATTGAATCCAGATGTTGTTACTCGTTCACGTGGGGTAATGGAGAAATGTTCAATGTGTATCCAACGTATTCAAGCAGGTAAATTGCAAGCTAAGATTCAAAATCGCAAAGTTAAAGATGGCGATATCCAAATGGCTTGTCAACAAGCATGTTCTGCAAATGCAATCATCTTTGGAGATGCAAATGATCCAGAATCAGAAGTATCTAAAGCATTACGCAACGAGCGTGTTTATTACGTACTTGAGGAAATCAATGTTCAACCGGGTATCGGTTATATGACAAAAGTTAGAAACACTTTTGAGGCGTAATCTTGTACAATATTTGAAATAAAAATACTATGTCATCGCATAACGAATCAATATTAAGAGAACCATTAATGACCGGTAAGGACATTACGTATGCAAAAATTACGGATGATATCTTACTACCGGTTGAAAATAAACCGAATAAAGCATGGTGGATTGGTTTTACCGTTGCTGTATTAGGTGCTTTATTATGGGTAGTTAGCGTTAGTTATACCTTTTGGACAGGTATCGGCGCTTGGGGTCTGAATAAAACTGTAGGCTGGGCTTGGGATATCACCGACTTCGTATGGTGGGTAGGTATCGGTCACGCGGGTACGTTGATTTCAGCTGTATTATTAATCTTCCGCCAGAACTGGCGTAATTCAATCAACCGTTCTGCAGAGGCGATGACGATCTTTGCGGTAATCTGTGCGGCTACATACGTTGTAGCTCACATGGGTCGTCCTTGGTTGGCTTATTGGATTTTCCCACTTCCAAATCAATTTGGATCACTTTGGGTAAACTTCAACTCTCCTTTGGTATGGGATGCGTTTGCGATCTCAACTTACTTTACAGTATCCTTGGTATTCTGGTACTGTGGTTTGTTGCCGGATATCGCGACAATTCGTGACCGTGCTACTGGATTAAAACAAAAAATCTATTCTGTATTATCATTCGGATGGAATGGTTCAGTTAAGACTTGGCAACGTTTTGAAATCGTGTCATTGATCTTGGCAGGTATTTCTACTCCGCTGGTACTTTCTGTACACACGATCGTATCCATGGACTTTGCAACTTCGGTTATTCCTGGATGGCATACGACGATCTTCCCTCCATATTTCGTGGCGGGTGCGATCTTCTCTGGTTTCGCGATGGTACAGACTTTATTGTTGATCTTACGTAAAGTAATGAACTTTGAGAACTACATCACGATGTTCCACATTGAGTCGATGAATATCATTATCATGACGACAGGTTCTATCGTGGGTGTAGCTTATTTGACTGAGTTGTTTATCGCAATGTACTCTCGTTCAGAATACGAAATGTATGCTTTCGAGAACCGTATGTTGGGTCCGTACGCTTGGGCTTACTGGTCAATGATGACTTGTAACGTAATTTCTCCACAGTTATTCTGGTTCAAAAAAATCCGTACAAGTATTCCAATCTCATGGATCTTATCGATTGTTGTAAACATCGGTATGTGGTTTGAGCGTTTTGTAATTATCGTGACTTCATTGCACCGTGATTACTTGCCTTCATCTTGGGCAATGTTCTACCCAACTTGGACAGACGTAGGTATCTTTGTAGGTTCAATTGGATTATTCTTTACGTTATTCTTATTGTTCTTACGTTTCTTACCGGGTATCGCTATCGCCGAAGTGAAATTGTTGTTGAAATCATCTTCATTACAACATAAAACTAAATTGGCTCAAGAAGGCGCATTCCCTGAGGAACAAGTTAAGTACTTCCAAGAGTCATTAGAGAAATATGATTCAGTGACAGAAGAAGAGATTAAAGAATTATCAGTTAGAAAATAATCAGCAATGAGCAATACAAAATATATAATAGGTAGTTTTGCGGATCCCGATGAAATGATGCATGGGATCGACAAATTGCAAGCAAATAATATAAGTATTTACGACTGCTTTACTCCGATGCCTATTCACGGCATCGAAGCGAAGTTAGGTGTGAAACCTTCTCGCTTGCCTATCGCAGCATTTTGCTTTGGAGCATTAGGAACGACATTGGGTTTTAGTTTGTTGTATTATACAATGGCATACGATTGGCCGATGAATATCGGTGGTAAACCATCATTTGGTATGCCAAACTTTGTTCCGGTTACATTTGAGGTTACTATCTTATTGTGTGCCTTGGGTATGGTTGCTACGTTTTTCTTCCGTAACCACTTATTTCCAGGACGTGCACCTCGTGTAATGGACTTGAGAGCAACAGATGATCGTTTCATCCTTGCAGTAGATGCCAATGAAAATACAGATCACGCTTTGATCGATAGCTTATTGAAAGAAGCTGGCGCTGTTGAAGTTAAGTACAATGATAGAAAATATGTTAGCTATGAATAAGAAGAATTTACTTGGAACGCTATGCGCAGCTGTGGCATTGACAGCACTTGTTTCTTCTTGTGGTGACAAAACAACTCGTAGTACAGGTTTAGAGTTTTCTCGTAACATGTACGATCCGCTTGCTTTCAATCCGGATCAACCTAATGCGAATTTTGCTGATGGAAAAACAGCACAGGCACCTCCTAAAGGTACAGATCCAATTGGTTTCACTCGTTTTGAGTACGCCAATACATTAGAGGATTATGAACGCGCAGGAAGAGAAGCAAAAAGTCCTTTGGTCGTAAATGCCGAGAATCTTGAAAAAGGTAAAGCTTTGTTCACAACTTATTGCTCTATATGCCATGGAGTAGAAGGTAAAGGTGATGGTCCTATCACGAAAGATCGTAGCGTGACTGATTCAAGAGGCACTCGTCAATTAGAGAACTTTCCTCCGCCACCATCTTATCATAGAACAGATGCGGCGAGCTCTTCAAGAGGTGGTTTGATGGCTGACTTGACTGATGGTAAAATTTACCATACAATTTATTACGGACACAACTCCATGGGATCACATGCATCTCAATTGTCTCCAGAGGAGAGATGGAAAGTTGTTATGTATGTTCACGAATTACAAAAGAAATAATCTAACATCAGATATATAAATGGGAACTCACAGTCATCATCACGATTATAATTTCAACGAGCGATACGAGTTTGCTGGCAAAGCTAAAATGTTCAGTATTGTCGCTGTTGTACTAGGCGTAGCTGCTGTAGCTTTCGGGTTGCTTTCGGGCGATCACGTTACTGTAGAGCGTACTTATGCCAACTTGTTATTGATGGGTTATTACTTTACATGTGTATGCGCAGCTGGAACATTCTTTGTTGCCTTGCAATATGTAACACAATCTGCATGGTCTGCAGGTTTGGTACGTATACCTCAGGCTATGGCGGGTGTTTTACCAATTGCTTCATTGATTTTATTGGTTATTGTAGGTTTAGGTTTAACCACACATAACTTATATCATCACTGGAATGCAGACGGTATCACTGATCCGCATAGTACAAATTTTGACCCTATTATCGCAGGTAAATCTGCTTATTTAAATGTTCCATTCTTCTTGATCCGTCAGGTCGTATTTATGGGTACATATAGCATTTTTGCCGTTATTTTTGCGAAACTTTCTTATAAAGAAGATTTGGAAGGCGGATTGACTTCTTATAAAAAGTCATTCAAATTGTCGGCGATCTTCTTAGTTATCTTCGGTTTTACTACACCTATCTGGTCTTTCGATACAATAATGTCTTTAGAGGCACACTGGTTTTCGACAATGTTCGGTTGGTATAACTTTGCAGCAATGTGGGTAAGCGGTATTTCATGTATCACGATCATCGTTGTTGTATTGAAGAAAGCTGGTTATATGAACTGGGTAAACGAAAATCATTTACACGATTTGGGTAAATTGATGTTCGGTTTCTCCATCTTTTGGACTTACGTTTGGTTTGCACAATTCATGTTGATTTGGTATTCAAACATCCCAGAGGAAACAGTTTATTTCTACAAACGTTGGGAACCTGAATACAAACCTTGGTTTTGGTTGAGTATTATCATTAACTTTGTGGCACCATTGTTACTATTAGTGGATCGCGATGCTAAACGTAAACAAAACGTGATGTTGTTCGTAGCGATTCTATTATTGGCTGGTCACTGGCTAGATTATTATATCATGATCATGCCTGGTACTGTTGCTGAACATAGAGGATTTGGTATCATTGAAATCGGAACTGCACTTGGTTTCTTAGGTTTGTTCATCTTTTTAGTGATGAGTAAATTGAGCAAACAAGCATTGGTGCCTAAAAATCATCCTTTCTTGGATGAGAGTTTGCATCACCAGATATAGTTTCACTTTTAAAGGAAGGTTACGTAAAAACGTTATAAAAGAAATGAGCTTTAAATTAAATAATAGATTCAAATCCATCTCGGGTTTTGTGCTTGCACTAGGATTGCTTTTTGCGACTCCTATCCTTGCAAGTCAACAAGATACAGTAGCATCTGATTCTGCTAAAGCGGCGACTACAGCAGTAGCTGCCCCTGCAGCAACGGATTCGGTTGCAAAAGATACAACAGCGGCAGCAGGTACTGCTGCTGTTGCATCTGCTAGTTCTTCTACTGAAGCTAGTGCTGCTGCTCCTGCTGTTGAAGAAGTGAAGCAAATAGACCCTCAGGTTTATAAAAACTTCACATATTATGTCTTGTTATTCTTGGTTATATGTACAGTTGTTGCCGTTATTGGTAAAGTACTTTCGATCTATGAATTGACAAGAAAGATGAACGGTAAATACAATCCGTTTGCGAATAACACGTTTCAATCTGCATTGTTATTCATTTTCTTGGTTGTATTCCTTTACGGTGTATATTGGTCATATGTACACTGGGGAGCCGCTTATTGGAGATCGGCAGTAACTGAGCACGGTGAGCGTATTGATACAATGTTTATCATTACCACAGCAATTACAACATTTGTATTGGTTATCACACACATCTTGTTGATGACATTTACATTCTTGTACCGCATGCGTGCAAAACGCCAAGCTTATTATTACCCACATAATAATGCGATCGAGAAATTGTGGACAATCGTTCCTGCTGTTGTTTTGACAGTATTGGTATTGTTCGGTTTCTTTACATGGAGATCAATCACAAATATTCCTGAGGATCTTCAAAAATCAGCATTACAAATTGAAGTATTGGGCGAGCAGTTCCAATGGAATGTACGTTATGCTGGTTCGGACGGTATTATTGGTAAACGTAATTATAAAATGACTACGCCAACGAACCCGTACGGTATTGACTTTAATGATAAAAATTCTTGGGATGATATTCAAGGATCTGAAATCTGGTTGCCTGTAAATAAACCTGTACGTTTCCATATCGTTTCGAAAGATATTATTCACTCTTTCTTTATTCCAGATTTCCGTGTTCAAATCAATGCGGTACCGGGGATGACCAACTATTTCCAATTCACACCTACTGTAACAACAGAAGAGATGCGTGATCGTTTGGGTGATTATAATTATGACTTTGTGATGTTGTGTAACAAGATCTGTGGATCTGGTCACTACAATATGCAAAAGAAAGTGGTTGTCGTAACTGAGGAAAAATATAAAGAATGGTTAGCTAAACAAAACAAGTATTTTACTGAGGATTTGCAAAAAGAGTTCAGCGGTAAAACAGCTAACGTGAAAAAGGATAGCGTACAAGTTACAGCATCTTTGAACTAATTAAGAATTTTTGAATATAAAATCGAATATGTCAAGTACAGTAATATCGCATAGCGCTGAACATCACGATTCGCACGGCCATCATCACGAAGAGTCGTTCATCAGAAAGTATATCTTCTCGGGTGACCACAAGATGATTGCTAAGCAATTCTTGATCACTGGTATCATCATGGCAGTTTTTGCGATGCTTTTATCAGTATTATTCCGTATCCAATTAGCATGGCCGGATAAAGAGTTCCCTATATTAGAAGTATTCTTGGGTAAATGGGCTGAAGGTGGTCGTATAAAACCGGAGTTTTTCCTTTCCCTGGTAACCATTCACGGTACCGTTATGGTATTCTTCGTGTTAACGGCTGGTCTATCAGGTACTTTTAGTAACTTATTGATTCCATATCAAATCGGAGCACGCGATATGGCATCTCCTTTTATGAACATGTTGTCTTACTGGTTGTTCTTTGTAGCATCAGTGATTATGGTTGCATCGTTCTTTGTAGAAAGTGGACCTGCTTCTGCTGGTTGGACGATCTACCCGCCATTATCGGCTGTACCTACAGCAATCGCAGGATCTGCAACAGGTATGACGTTGTGGTTGGTGAGTATGGTTCTATTTGTAGCTTCACAGTTGATCGGTGGTATTAACTATGTAAGTACAATTTTGAACATGCGTACAAAAGGAATGGACTTATGGAAAATGCCTTTGACAATCTGGGCGTTCTTCTTAACTGCTATCGTGGGTATGTTGTCATTCCCAGTATTGGTTTCGGCGGTTGTTCTTTTGATTTTTGACCGTGCTGCTGGTACGTCATTCTATTTGTCGGATCTTGTTGTTCAAGGACAAATTTTACCAAACGAAGGTGGTTCACCAATTTTGTTCCAACACTTGTTCTGGTTCTTAGGTCACCCTGAGGTATATATCGTTGTTATGCCTGCTTTAGGTTTAACTTCTGAGGTTATTGCAACCAACTCACGTAAACCAATCTTTGGTTACCATGCGATGGTTTATTCGTTGATCGGTATCACTGTATTATCGTTTATCGTATGGGGTCACCACATGTTTGTAACAGGTATGAACCCGTTCTTGGGTGGTGTATTTATGATTACAACATTGATTATCGCGGTTCCTTCTGCTGTAAAAGCGTTTAACTATCTTGCAACGTTGTGGAAAGGTAATATCCGTTTCACTCCAGCGATGATGTTTGCTATCGGTTTGGTATCATTCTTTATCTCTGGTGGTTTGACCGGATTATTCTTAGGTAATGCGGCTTTAGATATCAACTTACACGATACCTATTTTGTTGTTGCCCACTTCCACTTGGTAATGGGATCGGCGTCAATCTTCGGTATGCTTTGTGGTGTTTACCACTGGTATCCTAAGATGTTCGGTCGTATGATGAACACAAAATTGGGTTATTTACACTTTTGGTTGACTTTCGTTGGTGCTTACATGGTATTCTTCCCAATGCACTTTATGGGTATCGATGGTGTGCCTCGCCGTTACTATGCATTTACTGAGTTTGCTTTCATGGCGAAATGGGTTTCTGTAAACAAATTGGTAACTTGGGCTGCAATCATCGCCGCTTTAGGTCAGATAGCTTTCTTGTGGAACTTCTTTACATCGATTTTCTTCGGTAAAAAAGCACCACAAAACCCTTGGCAGTCAAACACGTTGGAATGGACTACTCCGGTAGAGCATATCCATGGTAACTGGCCAGGAGAGATTCCAACTGTACACCGTTGGCCTTACGATTACAGTAAGCCAGGTCATGGTGAGGATTTTATTCCTCAAAGTGTTCCTTTCTCTGAAACAATGAGCTCTAATCTGCCTCATGATTTCGAAGGAGACGAGGAAGCTGAGCGTATCCAGGCAGAATGGAATGCTCAAAATGGTAGAAAAGACTAATAAAATCTTATAAAATAGAGTAGGGATTCCTACTCTATTTTATAGAAGTTTGTATTTTAAGAGGTAGGGGTAGTATTATGTTTCCAGCAGCTGAGAAGCGATTTATAAAGACCAATTTTATAACGATAATTGTATTGTTTTTGGTCATTATTGCTGGGGGAGTTGTTCGGAGTACAGGGTCAGGAATGGGATGTCCAGATTGGCCTAGATGTTTTAACCGTATTATTCCTCCAACAGATATCTCCCAATTACCTCAAGGATATGAACAGCATTATATTGAAGGAAGAGCAAAGAAGAACGAACGTTTCGCGAAAATTGTAGAATTTTTCGGGGATAAGGAAATGGCTTACAAGCTCCGTACCGATAAGAGTATTTTGCAGCATGAAGAGTTTAATGTTGCGAAAACTTGGACGGAATATATCAATCGGTTGGTAGGCGTTGTTTCCGGATTCTGTTTGTTATTTACAGCTATTTATTCTTTCACCTATTTAAAATCAAAAAGCTCGATCGTTGTTTGGTCAGTGATTAATCTTTTTGTTGTAGTAGTTCAGGCTTGGCTGGGATCGATCGTTGTATCGACCAATTTGATGCCCTGGATTATTACGGTACATATGCTCTTAGCCATTGTAATTGTTTGTATTAGTATTTATACATATTTCAAAGCAGTTACTTTGCGAAATAAGACCTTACTGGTCAATCGTTCTTTGGGTATATTAAAAGGACTTGCTATTGCTTCAATTTTATTGATGCTAACACAGGTAATTGTCGGAACGGGAGTTCGTGAGGAGGTTGATTTATTAACCGGTTCAACGATAGCCCGGACTGATTTTATAACAACTATTGGTCAACAGTTTGAGTTACATCGCTGGTTGGCATATTGTTCTTTGATTTTAGTTATTGTATTATTCTTTTTGGTCCGCACAAGTTTTAATACGGGTTCTAAGCAATATAAATTTGCTTTAATCGCATTGATTCTAGTGGGTATCCAAATGCTATCAGGAATTATCTTAGCTCGATTTGCAATACCTGCATTTGCACAGACAACGCATTTGGTGGTAGCGACGCTTCTATTTGGCGCACAGTTCTACCTGTTGTTATTGTTAAACAAGCAAAGGCACTAATCTTGGAATTCGGGATGTTTATGTTTAAAAGTACGTGTTTAATTACACTGATAGTAGGAGGTCTCTTTTAGTTATGAAAGAATTTATTTCAGATTTCAAAAAGCTTGTTAAGTTGAGACTTACGTTGACGGTCGTATTTTCTGCGTCAATTGCTTTTCTGATAGGATCAAAACAACAGGGTGATATATTCTGGTTCAATTGGTTATTGTTGACTATAGGTGGTTTTCTGGTGACAGGTTCTGCCAATGGTTTTAATGAGATCATTGAAAAGGATTTGGATAAACTGATGAAACGTACGGAGGACAGACCGTTGCCATCAGGCCGCATGACAACAGGACAGGCTTTGGTATTGAGTGTCTTTATGGGCATCTTAGGAACCTTGGTGCTTGTTCGTTTAAATTTTGTCGCTGGTCTGCTGTCTGTTTTCTGTATCCTTCTTTACGCATTTATCTATACACCATTAAAAAGAAAATCACCAATAGCAGTGTTTGTCGGGGCGTTTCCGGGTGCATTTCCGCCATTAATTGGATATTATGCAGCCTTTTCGCAAGATGATTTGGCCTACTATAGTGGACATAACGAAGCGGCAATTATTATTATTCCCTTTGTGTTGTTTGCTATTCAGTTTTTATGGCAGTTTCCGCATTTCTGGGCAATTGCCTGGGTTGTGGATGACGACTATAAATTAGCGGGTTTTCGCTTATTGCCGACGACAAAACGTGATAAGATATCTGCTTTTATGGTATTCATTTCAGGTTTGTTTATGATACCTGCAGGTTTTATACCTTATCATTTTGGCTTTGGTGGGATTTGGTTTACGATTGTATCCGTGGTCGGTGGAATAATGTTTGGTTATTACGGTTATTTGCTGTTTAAGAATTGTGATATTCCTTCAGCGAAGAAAGTGATGTTTACCTCATTTATCTATTTGCCTGTGACACAACTCGTATTATTGCTTAACTTTATTCCGTTGAAATAATGTTAGATATACAAGCACAAACTGACGAGAAGTTAGTACAGAGAAAAGCCCAAAAGTTCAACCTGTGGTTGGGTATGTTGGGTATGTTCATGATGTTTGCTGCGTTATCCAGTGGTTTCATTGTATATACAGCGAGCGGCGTGGACAAAGGGATTAAGACCCTATTGCCAAATGCACTTTTATATAGTACCTTGGTGATTGTGGTTAGTAGTCTAACGATGTTTTTAGCACATAGAGCGGCTAAAAATGGCGAGTCTTCCAAACAGCGGTTGTTTTTGATAGCAACTTTTATTTTGGGAGTTGTATTTTTTGCCTTGCAAGTTCATGCTTGGAATGTATTGATCGATAGGGGTGTTTATTTTGTGAATAACAATGCATCGCAATCTTTTATTTACGTTTTTATCTGGATGCACTTGGCGCATATTATTGCGGGGTTGATCGTTTTGATTGGCGCGATTATAGGAATTAACAAACTTCCTAAAGACGGCAATCTTTTCCGCATGGATCTTGCCAGTATTTTTTGGCATTTTCTCGATCTTTTATGGATTTATATATATGTTTTCTTACTTTTGAATCAATAATAGTAAACAATGAGTACAACAGTATCGCAATTGGATAAGGTAAAAACTGGTCCATGGAATGGTGGAAAATCACCTTGGAACTTAGAGTATGGAAAAATCATGATGTGGTTTTTCTTGGTAGGGGATGCCTTCACATTTTCTGCATTTTTGGTTTATTATGGCGCACAACGATTTTCACACGCTGTATGGCCGGATCCTGATAAGGTTTTTCAATCTATTCCAGGAATTACTGACGGGGGACAACCCTTAGTATTTGTCGGTTTGATGACATTTATTTTGATTATGTCTTCAGTAACTATGGTGTTGGCGGTTGAAGCTGGACATCGTAATTCGAAGCATGAGGTTGTTAAATGGATGTTATGGACAATCTTAGGTGGTCTTTGTTTCGTTGGTTGTCAGGCATTAGAGTGGACGCATTTGCACCACGAAGGCTTTTGGTTCGGACGTAATCCTGCTACTGATATTGCTACACATATGGAAGGCGGAAATGTTGTTGAAAAATTGAGCCATTTCTTTACGGGAGATGTGTCGTATACATCAGCACTTCAGTTTGCAAACCTATTCTTTACAATTACTGGTTTCCACGGTTTCCACGTAACTGTTGGTATTATTTTGAACATCATTATTTTGTGCATGACTTTAAATAATACTTTTGAAAAAAGAGGGTCATATTTAATGATTGAAAAAGTAGGTCTATATTGGCACTTTGTGGATTTAGTGTGGGTATTCGTGTTTACACTTTTCTACCTTGTTTAGTAAAACAATTTAATTACAAAAGCTATGTCACAATATCAAGATAATATCGCTCACGGAGAGCACGCTCACGAAGGTGGGTTGGATAAAAAGGCTATATGGAGAGTGTTTGGAGTACTTTTGGCCCTTACTTGCCTAGAGTTCTTAATCGCATTAGGCTTCGTTCACCACTGGCAAATTCTGTCTAAAGGGGTATTGGTTAATTCAATTTACATTATACTTACTTTAGTTAAAGCTTATTATATCATTGCATTCTTTATGCACTTGAAATTCGAGAAATCGAGCTTCATTGTCACTGTAGGAATCGTCTTTATTTTTATTATTTATTTTATTGTTTTGATGCTAGTTGAAGGAGGCCATTTAGCTTCTGCATTCCAAGAACATCAAATATTTCCAAATAAATAGATAAAGTGAATGGATAATAATACTGGACAAAAGAAAGGTATTAAAACTATATTGATCCTGGCTGTAATTCTTTTACTGCCAGGATTTTTATATTTTATACTAAATAAAAGTGGCTCGAATAGCTACGCTTCTTTGCCAATTTTTGGGAAGAAAGAGGTTCCGGGAACCACTCATCGTAAATGGGGACGTGATATTCCCGATACCATCTACCATACTGTACCCCCGGTTGATTTTGTGAATTTTGATGGCAAGAAAGTGCATCTATTGGATAATGATACAACACTTTCTGTCGTCCATCTGATGTACTCTAGAGATGCTTCATTATCGCGGACAATGATTAAGCGTTTAGATCAAATCGCTAATCGATTTATTCAGAATAAGAAGGTTCGCTTGTATTCAATTACGGTTGATACGGCATACGATACACCAGAAGTGTTAGCTAAATACTCAAAAGTTTACAAACCTTGGACCAAATCTTGGTTTTTTGTGACAGATCCTTCTGTTGATATCTTTAAATTTGCCAAGGAAAGTTTGCTGCAGGATGCACTTGTCAACAATGAAGGCGGCAAACCATTTATTATTGGGTCTAATTATCTTTTACTTGATACAAAAGGAAGGATAAGAGGGATGTATGACATCAATGTCAAAACAGATGTTGACCGCCTTGAGGATGAAATTAAATTATTATTGGTCGAGGAAATCCGAAACCATCCAGCTACAATAGAACAAAAAAGGTAATTATATCATGGAAGAGAGTCTTAACAAGGAAAAAAAGTATAGTAAATGGATTTGGTTGTTATCTATTGTTATACCGATAGTGGTTGCTATCCTTTTTACGGTGAATTTACAAAAGCTGGGTTATGATGTAAAACCGCTAACATTTTTGCCTCCTATCTACGCGGCTATCAATGGAATTACAGCTGTATTGCTTTTTTGGGCCGTGGCTGCGATAAAAAAAGGCAATAAGCCCTTGCATGAGCGTTTGATCAAAATGTGTATTGCTTGTTCCTTAGCTTTTCTGGCGATGTATGTCGCTTATCACATGACTTCAATCGAAACGAAATATGGCGGCGAGGGAATTTTGAGACCGATCTATTTCTTTATCCTGATCACGCATATTTTGCTTTCCATTATCATCATCCCTTTTGTACTCTTTACATTTGTTAGAGGTATATCGGGTTCTTATGAGCGTCACAAAAAGCTTGCCCGTATCACTTATCCCATGTGGCTTTATGTGGCTGTTACTGGGGTGATCGTTTATTTGATGATCTCTCCGTATTATATTGGTTAGTGATAAGAGTTGAGGGGCAGGGTATTGTGATCAAGTACAATGGCACGCCGGATTCGATTTGTTGAATCTGGTTTAATATTTAAATGAAATTGGATGCGATGGAGACTATATTCCATGTATCTGGGAGTATAAACAGTATAGGATTAATCAGTTGATTCGTATCGGCTAGATGGATCTGTAAAAAATCATTCACATATGAAGCGTATTTGGATTTATCAGGCAGATCGTCTATTAACGGCGGCAGAGGGACAAGAAATTGGTACTGAGCTTGAAGCTTTTGCTGAACAGTGGAAAGTACATGGAAAGCCACTTTCTGCTTCCGCAGAATTGCGGGATAATCTTTTTATCATCCTTAAGGTGGACGAGGAAGTCGCGGCTGCATCAGGTTGTTCTATTGATAGTTCGGTTCGATTTTTAAAAGGAGTTGAATCCAAGTACGGTATTCAACTATTTGATCGAATGCAATTTGCTTATAAAGCGGATCAGGGAATAGGCGTAGTTAACCGTGACGGATTTGAGAAGTTATTGGCAGACGGTACCATCAACGATAATACCTTAGTATTTGATAATACCATTACCCATGAGCATCAAATGGAAGACGCTTGGGTAATACCCTTCCATCAAAGCTGGCATAAACGACTTTTTAGATAGGTTGTAAAACCATGTTATATAAGAAAGGCCATAGTTACATATGGCCTTTCTTTTTGATCTATAGATCTGTATTGCTTCTCTTCTGATCGATCCGCCGAACAGCGATAGTTTCGCTTATTCGGGAATAGTATAATGATGCATATATTTTGCTATCGCATTTGCACGTCTATTGACATAAGCAGAAGGGTTACGCGCATCCCATTCTCTTGGGTTTGGCAATATGGCTATGATCAATGCGGCTTGTTTTTTGGAAAGATTGCTGCCTGTTTTGCTAAAGTAATACGAAGCTGCCGCATCGGCACCATAAACTCCCTGTCCCATTTCAATCACATTGAGATAAACTTCAAGGATGCGTTTCTTGCTCCAGAATGTTTCGATAAGAATGGTAAAATAGGTCTCGAAGCCTTTTCTTAACCAGGAGCGCCCAGGCCATAGAAAGACATTTTTGGCTACCTGCTGACTGATTGTACTTCCGCCGCGTAATTTCTTTCCCTGTGCATTTTTTTTAATGGCATTCTGAATGCCTTGCATGTCGAACCCCCAGTGTGTCATAAAGTGAGCATCTTCTCCTGCGATGGCTGCTAACTTTAGGTTGTCCGAAAGTTCATCGTAATCCAGCCAGTTTTTTTCCAGTTTAAATCCCTTGCCCTGTTCTTTTAGCTCAAACCCACGTTGAATCATCAACCAAGTGATGGGAGGATTAATAAACCGCAGGCTAATGACCCAAAAGAGTGAAATACCAATAAAATAGAGGACTACCCGTGTCACAATGCGCAGGATAGGAGATTTTATGGACCTCAATGGGTTGAAGGATGTTTTTTTGAAGGTATTTTGTTGTTTGCTGGACGTATTTTGTTTACCAGATCTTTTGATGGCCATGACTAATTTTTTTCGGATACAAACTTAGCTTATATTCTTGTTTAATGGAAATGATTTTGTCGAGAAGTTGAGTGTATCGTTTGCCAAAGCGACGATATTATCCTATTTTTACGCTTCATAAAAATTGATTTTAAAAGTTGGCAAAAGAAAAGAAAGTGACCCCATTGATGCAACAGTACAATGCGATCAAGATTAAGTATCCTGGAGCGTTGTTGTTGTTCCGTGTTGGCGATTTTTACGAGACATTTGGTGAGGATGCGATCAAAGCTGCCCAGATTTTGGGCATCGTTTTGACGAAGCGTGGCAATGGCTCGGAATCGGAAACTGCATTGGCTGGTTTTCCCCATCATTCACTGGAAACCTATCTTCCGAAACTGGTGCGTGCTGGCCAACGGGTGGCGATCTGTGATCAGCTGGAGGATCCGAAGACGACAAAAACAATCGTTAAGCGCGGTGTGACCGAGCTGGTGACGCCTGGAGTCTCCTACAGTGACAATATTGTTCAACAGAAATCGAATAATTATTTAGCATCAATTTTTATCGAAAAGGAGCGGATCGGTATTTCTTTCCTCGATATTTCAACAGGCGAATTTCTGGTTGCTCAAGGTAGTGTGGCCTATATCGATAAATTGCTTCAAGGTTTTAAACCGAGAGAAATTATTCTTTCCAAAAAACAGAGCAAGGATTTTACAGAGCAGTTTGGATCACAATATTACACCTATTTTCTTGACGAGTGGCCTTATACGGGTGATTATGCCACTGAAACGCTATTGAAGCATTTTGAAGTCTCCTCGATGAAAGGATTTGGCGTGGACCGCATGACAGCAGGAGTTGTTGCTGCTGGTGTAGCATTACATTACCTCAATGAAACCGAGCATCGTAATCTGCAACACATTTCTACGCTTTCCCGTATTGAAGAGGACCGTTTTATGTGGCTGGATCGTTTTACGATTCGCAATTTGGAATTAATCGGATCGTTGAATGAAAATGCGGTTACGCTATCCGATGTACTGGATCATACATCCAGTCCAATGGGAGCGCGTCTGCTTAAGCGCTGGATCGTGATGCCGCTGAAAGACAAAAAGAGTATTCAGGAGCGATTGAATGTGGTCGATTTCTTTTTCACTAACCGTGATTTACGGGATGAACTGATTGGTCAGATCAAGCAGGTAGGAGATCTGGAACGTTTAATTTCCAAGATCGGACTGCAAAAAGCGAATCCGCGGGAAATTGTGCAATTGAAGCGCGCATTATATGCTATTGAGAAATTGAAGGAACTTACAGATCGTAAAGATGCTGATGCTCTTCGGACAATCTCAGATCAGTTAGATGCTTGTGCTGTTATACGTGAAAAAATAGAGCAACAGGTTCAGGCGGAACCTCCTGTCGCAATCAATAAGGGGAGTGTAATCGCGGAAGGGGTAGACCCTGAATTGGATCGATTGCGCAAGATCGCTTTTGGTGGCAAGGATTATCTGCTTGAGATCCAAAAAAGGGAAGCGGAGCTCACAGGGATTCCTTCTTTAAAAATAGCGTTCAATAATGTTTTCGGTTATTATCTGGAGGTCACTAATACACACAAAGATAAGGTTCCGACGACGTGGATCCGTAAACAGACACTGGTGAATGCTGAACGTTACATTACGGAGGAACTTAAAGAATATGAAGAACAGATTCTCGGTGCTGAGGAGAAGATCCAAGCGCTTGAGAATAGATTATATGCTGAGCTATTGGTTGCCATTGCTGAATACATCAAACCTATTCAGCTCAACGCCCAGCTCATAGCTAAGTTGGATGTACTGCTTAACTTTGCTGTTGTAGCGGAGAAAAACTATTATGTAAAACCCGAAGTCAGTGAGAGCAAGATTTTGGATATTAAAGGTGGAAGACACCCTGTCATTGAAAGAAACCTGCCAATAGGTGAGGATTATATTACCAATGATACTTTTTTAGATCCGAAAACACAGCAGATTATTATTATTACGGGCCCTAACATGGCGGGTAAATCTGCATTGCTCCGTCAGACTGGATTGATCGTGCTAATGGCGCAAATTGGTTGCTTCGTTCCGGCAAAAGAGGCTAAGATTGGCCTGGTTGACAAAATTTTCACCCGTGTAGGTGCTTCGGACAATCTTTCTTCGGGGGAATCTACGTTTATGGTGGAGATGAATGAAACCGCGAGCATCATGAATAATCTATCGGACCGCAGTCTTATTCTTTTGGATGAAATCGGTCGTGGTACAAGTACTTATGACGGTATTTCTATTGCCTGGGCTATTGCCGAGTTTTTACATAATCATCCTGCTGCTAAGGCAAAAACCTTGTTTGCCACGCATTACCATGAATTAAACGAGCTGACTACTTCGCTGGATCGTATAAAAAACTATAATGTAACGGTGAAGGAGGTTAATAACAAAGTTATTTTCTTACGTAAACTTGTTCCAGGAGGCTCAGAGCATAGTTTCGGAATCCATGTGGCAAAGCTCGCTGGAATGCCGCAAAAGTTGCTTAATCGGGCTAATCAAATCTTGAAAAGGCTGGAGCAGGAGCGTACAGGTGGAGAGCAGATTAAAGATAGCATGCGCAAAATCCAGAAGCAGGCCTACCAATTGCAGATGTTTTCTATCGATGATCCTGTCTTGAATAAGATCAGGGATATGCTGAATAATCTGGATGTTAATTCGCTTACTCCGGTTGAAGCATTAATGAAATTGGATGAGATACAACGCCTTTTAAAGAATTAAATCTTCCTTTGGGCTTGGACACTTGCTCTCAAGCGGAATTTGTTTTTTCGATTTACATACGCCAGATGATGTTTTTTAATACAGACATCATCTGGCGTATTTTTTTTCTGAAAGTGTCTGATCTTATTGGTCAGAAAGAACCTTCAGCTCGCTTTTATTACTGTTGGTGTCTGCGAAGTCATCAGGTTTTTGAGGGCTATTTGCTTAAAATCTGAAGAATAGCTCCAAGCTTCCGTAATTTGCCTGTATCGGGATCAATACCTTGCTGCTTGCATCATAAGGCGTGTAATGATAGCCGAGTTCGAAACCAATGTACTTTTGGTTTTTCATGCGAAATAGGGATGCGAGACCAAGTCCTAGGTGCACATTATTGATGGTTACCATACGATCGGTGTACCCACCATCATAATAATAACCATCCGGATCATAATAACCAGAGGAATAAGCACTTTCTGTAATGCCGGTATCTGTAATATCTATGCCAAGAATACCTTTTGGAATCAGTATAAATTTGTCGTTGTCAAAAACTTTGTAACCTACAGTACCGCCCATAAATGCGGTCGCTGAAGAATTGACCGAAACATTGGAGCCCTCGTAATTGTAATCAATATTGCGGTCGTTTGAGTTGATGCGCACCTTGAAGCCACCTTCGAAAATAAATTTTCTTTCCAGCGAGCTCATCAGCATAAATCCAAAGTTTATGTTGGTTCCGAAAATTTTGTTGGCTCCGCCAAGTGGGGTGACTACACCGATTGACGGAACATAGCCCAGTTTGGCTTTCTGTCTATCTCTGTACACTTTGGGGGCTGGAAACCGCTGTTGATTATCTTGTTCGTTAGCTTGTCGGTCTTGTACGGTACTGGCAACTTCAGTATCTGAAAAAAGCTGTAAAATATCTTTTTCCTGATCGGTTAGCGTATAACTATCGGAAGCAAGAAGGGCTTTGGCTCTTACTTTTATCAGGCCGTCCAGGGGATGCCTTAATGGCACAAAATTGTATTTTTCCTTATGCTGTTCGTATTGTGTTGAAAAATCGTCCTGGTCTGCCGCATTCAGTCTCTGTAGAAAATTTTTATCGAATTGATTGTCTACATAATGTTTGATCTCTGTTGTGGTATTCTTTTTTTCAATGATGTATATAAGAATACGTAAACGCTGTACAAACTCGTTGGTACCACAGCTAGCTTGTATGCTATTGAGTAAAGGATCAATTTTGTCAAAGTCATTGTTGTTCAATGTTTTTGTCAATAAGGGAAGTATTTCAGCTGTATGCCGGTCACAATTCTCTTGTGCATGCAATAGTTTTGTAGGAAGCACACCAATGATGATCAATATCATAAGAGCAAGCTGACGGATATTCATGGCTTATATAGATTTGTTGCTGACTAAATTAGCAAATAAATTGCAGGATACACTGGTTTGTTTGTACCAAAGGTTCTAAAAGTTTTATCTTTGACGTATGGCGTCGATATTTCGGTTTAAACAGTTTGAGGTTGATCAGTCTGACTGTGCAATGAAAATTAACACAGATGGCGTACTGCTGGCTTCCTTGCTGGAAGTAGAACCTGTGGACCGGGTACTGGATGTAGGTACAGGTACGGGTGTCATTGCATTGATGTTGGCTCAACGGCTCGTAGACAGTAGGGTAGAGGCTGTCGAAATTGACCCTTTGGCTGCAGCGATGGCTGATAGAAACTTCCGTAACTCCATTTTCCAGGAACGTTTAGAGCTGCATGCTACCTCCTTTCAACAAATGGATGTACAATGGCATTATGATCTGATCGTATCAAATCCACCCTTTTATACAGATTCCTTACATAACCCTGATGAACGCAAGAAGCTGGCGCGACATACCGATCTGGATTTTTTTGCTGAACTGTTGGATTTCGCTGCTTTACGCTTATCGGATCGGGGAAAATTAGTGCTGATCGTTCCAACGGCATTAGCGGAAACGTTGACTAAAATTTCGGCAGAAAGGGAATTATACTGTTCCAGTGAAGTACAAATAAGCTCCTTTGAAGGGGAATCGGCCATTCGGAAAATCGTTACATTTGAACGCTTACCTGTCGAACTGCTCGCTCAACGTACGTTTGTTATTTATGCCGCCAAGGGTATTTATTCAGAAGCTTATCGAAATGCCTTGGCACCTTATTTTTTAGCTTTTTAAGTGATGACAAAGATCGGATTACTCTCAGATACACATTCTTTTTTAGATGACGCTGTATTTACTCATTTTGCAGCCTGCGACGAGATATGGCATGTGGGCGATTTTGGTGATCCTGATGTTGCGGATCGGTTAGCAGCTTTTAAACCACTGCGCGGCGTATACGGAAACATTGATGGTCAGGAAATTCGTTTACAATTTCCAGAAGATTTGAGGTTTAGGTGTGAGGAAGTGGACGTCTTTATGACACATATTGGTGGTTATCCAGGGAAATATGCTGCACGCATAAAAGGGGAATTGATGAAAAATCCGCCTAAATTATTTATTACTGGACATTCACATATTCTAAAGGTTATCTTCGACCCTAAGATTCATTGTCTCCATCTCAACCCTGGGGCGGCAGGTAAGCAGGGCTGGCACAAAGTAAGGACATTAATGCGGTTTGATATCAATAAAGATAAAATTGAGAACCTGGAGGTTATTGAACTCAAAGACCGTTAAGTCACCTAGACTCTTCTTTAGTCTTTTTTGTGAATAGACAGCCGGACGATACTTTGGGTAATGGCAAAGAGATCGTGCGGTACATTCGGCTCTAATGTCACTAACATGCCTTTTGTTAGACTGATTTTGCTTCCGTTAACGCCAAAATCAATATTGCCTTCGACAATTTCTACAATAATTGATGCAGCTGTTTTATGCTCCTTTAGATATTGCCCTTCTGCAAAAGCCAAGCGATATTCTTTGCTGCCATTTGTTTCTAGCAGGAGGTCCATTTTGGGTTTTTTGTCCTGAAATGTGACGTTTTGAAAAATAGATGCTGTCTGCATGGTCATTGTGCTATTATCTGTTGTTGCTAATATATTTTTGATAAAGGTCCTGTAAATAGGTCTGTAAGATCAGGGCGTGGGTATGTAAGGTGATGGGGGGCTGTATCATATATTTTTTTTAGCACAATTTTCATGGCTATATTTATAAAATAACGCTATTACTGATATTAAAATAAATATATGATTTTCAGCTGTAAAATGTGTCAGCTCGTTATCTTATTTCTTCTATAAATCGAACGAATTTCCTCCTCGGATAGACGGGAAGAAGTTGGTCAAAACGATGGAAAGTTTCCTATTGCAGGAGTTTTAAAAAGAAGTTCTCAGGTACTATAGTGAATCACGAACTTCAAGAAGAAAGTTCTTCAACCGCTCCAATGAATCTACAACACGTTGATTTTCTTTTGCCTCAGATTTGTTGTCACGCAGGTAATCACGTGCTCCCTGTAGTGTATAACCTTTATCTTTAACCAAATTGAAGATGATCTTTAAATTGGCAATATCTTCTTGCGTAAATAAGCGATTACCCTTTTTATTTTTCTTAGGTTGTAGAATGTCAAATTCACGCTCATAAAAACGTATTTGGGACGCATTTACATCAAACATTTCTGTAACTTCTCCCATTGTATAATACAATTTATTTATTTCACGCTCTTTGTACGGCATATCTTCACGATTAATCTATAGCAAACTTAATAAAAATTCCAATTCAAAAAGAAATTTTTGCGATCTCTTATCTGATCAGGGACTGACTGAGAGGGATATCGTGCAATTCATGAGAGGCCAACAATAATTGTGTATAAAGGTAAATTTTTCTAAGTTTGACTAGTTTGAAAACGGTCTAGACATCATATATGATTATAGTTAGTAAATTTTGGACGAATTTCTTCTCTTTTGGAAAAGCCAATGCAATTACTATTTATCCTTTTATCTTTCTGAAAAATACCGTCTTTAAACAGCAGGACGACTTGATTCGTCATGAGCGTATACATTTGCGACAGGCGCTTGAATTAGGTATTCTCTTTTTCTATATATGGTATCTCATTGAATTTGCCGTTCATTTTATTCAATTAAGAGATTTTGATAAAGCTTACCGGCGTATTTCTTTTGAGCGGGAAGCGTATGACAGGGAGGGCGAAACGGATTATTTGTCCAAAAGAAAAATATGGGCTTTTTGGCGATATCTTTAAAAGGATGGTCTATTCAACCCTGTTATAAAACCGTCATAAGGTCGCAGGCACAACAATTATGAGATGAATTGAAGATGCTTTCTAGCGGATAAAAGAGATACCTTCAAAATAGAAAGCGGTGCCAAGAATATTCTTGGCACCGCTTTCTATTTTATTTTGAGGATGATTATCCCACTAATTTAAGATAAGTAGCTACTTTGTTTTTTAACTGTCTACGGTCGACAATGAAATCCAAAAATCCATGCTCAAGAACAAATTCTGAAGTCTGGAATCCTTTTGGAAGATCCTTTTTGATTGTTTCTTTAATGACACGTGGTCCTGCAAATCCGATTAATGCTCCCGGTTCTGCGATATTTACATCACCTAACATCGCGTAAGATGCTGTAACTCCTCCGGTGGTAGGGTCTGTCAATAAACAAACGTAAGGAAGTCCTGCCTTTGCCAATAATGCTAATTTAGCCGAAGTTTTAGCCATTTGCATCAATGAAAATGCGGCTTCCATCATACGTGCACCTCCTGATTTGGAGATTAGCATAAATGGAATTTTATGCTCAATACAGTAATCTATGGAACGTGCGATTTTTTCACCAACGACAGATCCCATTGATCCGCCGATGAAACTAAAGTCCATACAAGCAATAACGATGTCTTGACCATTCATTTTTCCATGGCCAGAACGTAAAGCATCTTTCAGGCCTGTTTTGGCTTGACTTTCCTTTAAACGCTCAGGGTATGGCTTTGAATCGAAAAATTCTAATGGATCGCCAGAATTTAGATTAGGAAATAGTTCTGTAAATTCGTTATTGTCAAATAAAATTGAAAAATATTCTTTGGAGCCAATTCTTAAGTGGTGCCCACAATATTGACAAACATAGTCGTTTTCTACTTGTTCAAGATGCAACAATGGTTTTTTACATGTGGGACATTTGTTCCACATACCATCAGGTGCTTCTTTTTTATTAGCGGTAGCTGTGCTAATACCAGCTTTTTCTCTTTTAAACCAACTCATACGATAGTTCTTATTCGATTACAAACTTATATAAATTTGCTTTTATATACAATTATAATTGTGTTGAATGTACATGCCAAGCGATTAAAACTCCTTGTGTAACAGGGCTTCTATAAATAGGGGAAATGCGGGTAACAATTGGGATATATAAGATATTTAGCTGATTATTAGGTTAGAATTGAATTTTGGACCGGAGGATTAGTCAAAAAAAATGGGCATAAAAAAAGGGTAAGCTACTCCTATCGCACCGCTCAACCAAATACCCTTGCTTTGTTCCCAACCTGGGGGAGTCAATGGGAGCTGGTCGTAGAAGACTTACCCGCCACAAAAGTAGAAAAAAAAACAGTTTTAGGAAAGAAAAAATGCTATTTTATCTTATGCTGCTGATTATCATTGTAATAAATTGTATTTAGTAGCTGCTCGTGGTACTATTTTATGGTGAAATATAGTTGGTATCTGTGTAAACCCGCTAAAAATGGCGTAAATTAAGTGCTTGACGAAGTCCATTGGCCGTAATCGGTCTTTTGAAAACGTCGGAAGTAGAATAATCTGGCGTATAGGAGATCGACTTTGAAGAGGCTGAATAGTCTAATTTCCCTTATTCAAAGTCGATCTCATTTTTTGGACTACATTTTTTCTTGATTGTATTCGCCCAATAGGGAATAATAGCCAAATAAGCCGAGTCCAATGGAGATTATAGGGGTCAAGATGCACAGGATAATGATGCCAAATACCAGATCTTCCTGATGTCCCGTTGAAATCTTTGGCAGGGCCAGTTCAAAAATGGAGAAATAAGCAGTAAACAATGCTAAAACGATCCAAAGTATGCCGAGGAATTTTTTGAGATTATTCATGTGTTGCGGGAGTTGATTTGTTGTTGATATAAATACTTCCAATGATAAAACATACAATGGCAATGATAATAGGGTACCACAAACCTGCAAGATAGAATTGCGGGGTATTGGATGCTTCAGCATTTGTCGTTAAGTATGTCGATACCGCAGGAAGGAGGCCGCCGAATATTCCATTTCCAACATGATAGGGTAAGGACATGGATGTGTACCGGATCTTTACAGGGAATAGTTCAACAAGAAATGCCGCGATGGGCCCGTACACCATTGTAATATAAATCACTTGTATAAAGATCAGCAGGACGAGCAGCATATAGTTCTTGCCTGCAAGATGGACTGTGGTTTTGGTCATTGGCTGTCCTTTGAGTTTTCCTGATTGATGTATCATGCTGGTTCTTGTAACTTCTGTCTGGTCCTCATATTGAGTCTTGGTGATCGAAATGATTTCCGTTGATTGCGGCCCGCGGGGGAACTCCGTTGTTTCGTTCACCTTGACTTTCTGTTCTGCATTAGAAAGTTGGTACATGGATTCGTAAATCGGGCGGTAAGTCAATACGGCAAGTAACATCCCACCGAGCATAATCCATTTTCGTCCAATTTTGTCACTTAGCCACCCAAATACGACAAAAAATGGAGTTCCCAAGAGTAATGCGATGCCGAGGATGGTATCGGCCTGGTCAGATTGAAGGTGCATGACCGTTTTCATGAAACTCATCGAGTAAAACTGTCCGGTGTACCAAACAACGCCCTGTCCCATGGCTGCACCAAAAAGTGCGAGCAGCACAAATTTGAGATTGTAGCGGTTGCCAAAGCTTTCTTTTAGCGGATTTGTACTTGTTTTTCCTTCCGCTTTGGCCTTGCTAAATTCGGGTGATTCCTTCATCTTCTTACGAATAAGATAGGAAACATATACCATGACTAAAGATAGGAGGAAAGGAACCCGCCATCCCCAAGAATCAAATTGTGATTCACTGAGAAAGCCTTTGGTCAGGAGGATGACAACGAGTGATATGAAAAGGCCAAAAGTAGCTGTTGTTTGTATCCATGATGTCCAATAGCCCCGCTGGCCCAATGGGGCATGTTCGGCGACGTAAGTTGCTGCACCTCCATATTCTCCTCCTAGGGCAAGACCTTGCAAGAGACGAAGGATCAACACGAGCAGCGGTGCCCAAAAACCAATACTTTCATAGCTGGGGATACAACCTATGAGAAATGTTGCTCCGCCCATGAGCATTAAAGTAACCATAAACGTATATTTTCGACCGATAATATCACCTAGTCGCCCAAAAAATAGGGCGCCAAATGGTCGGACAACAAACCCTGCGGCAAATGTGGCTAGGGTTGAAAGAAAAGCCGCTGTTGGATTTTCTGCCGGAAAGAATTTGGTGGAAATTACAATGGATAGGCTGCCAAAAATGAAAAAGTCATACCATTCGATTAGTGTTCCCATGGAGGAGGCTCCGATGACTTTCCAGATACTTTTTGTATTGTTTTCGTTCATTAATTCTTGGTTTTTGGTTGGGTATAATGGTGAATTTTTATTGTGCTTCGAATAGCATTTCGGCGCTGGTGCATGCTATGAAATGAGCTAATTTTTTTGAATTTCCGTCTGTCCGGCAGTTTTATACCGTTTTCCGGGTAGGGCGTGAATGAGTGACTGCATTTCAAGTTCCAATAGAATTAAGGCCAATTTACTTTGTGGCCATTTTGTGAGGTCAATCATGTGGTCTATTTCTAATTGACCCTTTTGCTGAATGAGTGTAAAAAGGAGCTGTTGGTCTTTTGTCAGTGTCAAAGGAAGGCTAAGCTGTTGGTCAACGGCTTTTGTGCTGATTTCCCAATTCATGAGGTATTCGAGATCCTGAAGACCTCTAATCATATGAGCACGGTTGGTTTTGATGAGGTAGTTTGTGCCTTCAGAACTTTTTTCATAAACGGCTCCTGGAAAGGCGCATACATCGCGATTGTAGCTGTTGGCAATTTCAGCGGTAATTAATGCGCCCCCTTTAATTGCAGCTTCTACGACAATGGTGACATCTGCCATACCGGCTATGATGCGATTGCGCATAGGAAAGTTACTGCGCTCAGGTAATGTGTTGGATGTAAATTCTGTCAATAAACCGCCTTGGTCTAGCATTTTTGTGGCAAGTTCGCGATGAGATGCAGGGTAAATTCGATCGAGACCATGCCCTAATACAGCAACGGTTGGAATATTATTTTTTAGTGCGTTGCGATGTGCTAAAGCGTCAATACCATAAGCAAGACCACTAACAATTAAGGTGTCTTTGGTACAATTCATGGCTTCTAGCAAATCTTCGCATATTTTCTGGCCATAATAGGTCGCATGTCTAGTGCCAACGATACTAATAACTTTTGCGCTGTTGAGTGGTTGGTTCCCTTTATAATAGACAACAAGCGGAGCGTCTTCACATTGCCGCAGCCTTTTGGGGTAATTTTCGTCTTCCAGCCATAACGCTTGTATCTGATGTTTTTCGATAAAAGCGAGTTCTTTTTCACAGGCGGACATATAGCTTTTATTGTATATTGCTTCGGCGATTGGCTCACGTATCCCAAGAATTTGCATCAAATCTTTTTTTGAGTACGCAAATAAGTCCGCTAAATCGTGACCTTGGTCAATGATGTGACGCGCTGTTCTAGGGCCAATCCCCTTGATTTTCGTCAAAGCTATGGGATAAATTAGTTTCATAATTGGGTTTATCTAAATATATGAAAAATATAACTAGCTGTCGTACTTTTTGTTAGAATTGCTCAGGCTTCTTGTATTTTTAGTAGAATTGCGAAGTTCTTAATCGGAGGAGATCACGTGCTTGCTGGAATACCCGCGGATTGTTATGGAATGAATGCAATTTTCCCGAGCTTATTTGAGATCGCGTGGGATGAAATATTGGTCAATTTTGGAAAGAAAGAAGAGGAATTGGTAACTTTGAACGATTAATGATATTTTAACTATGGAAATGAAAGAACCTTTTGATATCGAATTGGGGGATATAGTTTATTCTGTTTTCCCTGAGGAAGAAGATACGTATGTTATTTTTAAGGATGGTGTGGAATACGTAAAGATTATTAAAGACAATGATACAAACTGGTTGAAACTGAATCCAGAAACGGAACTTCCTATGTTCGGTATGGATGAAGAAGTCAATCTAATTGGCCTAGAAATTAAAAAGGAATTAGGTCTTTAGTTCCTTAAGTTAAAGATAGTTAAATACTTTTTAATTTTATTTATAGTTGGTTATTTTGGTTTATCAATTATAAATATGGTACGTATCGGATTTCTATCTTTATTGTTTTTCTGTGTCTACTTTTCATTTTATCGGCAGGGACTTTTTGCCCATCCAGCGGAATTTTATCATCAGGATACCATTGGGAAAAAAGGAAGTCAAAACGATACTTTACGTTTGGATACTGTTTCGATCAAACGTAAATCAGCAGCGGATAAATGGGAAGAAAAAAAGGAGGAGTATAAGTCGATCTTTTTCTGGGGTGATACGAAAAATATGGTGACCTTGCCTCATCAGGGGGGAATTGCTGTTAATCTGAACAAGCTTTACAATAAATTCAGTCGAAAGGGACGAAATTCGAGGAAGCTTCAACGTCAGTTTGAAAAAGAATACCAACAGGATCTGATTCGCGAGGAATGGTATCCTTTGACAGGGGAATACAGTAAGCTGTCGGGAGATTCTTTGCGCAAATTTAGGATATACTATGAGCCTTCCTTAAAGTGGCTTCGTGAGAATGATCGTTATGAGAAGATCGCTTATATCCATAAGTGTTTAACGAACTACCTCGATTCTGTAGACATTATCCATAGGCGACTTCAGTTTCCTATGGGTAATGCCAAACTTTAACTACATAGGTACGTATACCAGGTATTTTGTATCAAAGAAATCTTCTTTAAAGTAACCCGAAAGCGGGTGTAATTCTGCTTTGAGCTTAGATTCTTTGATCTCTTCGGAGAGATCTCCGCCTTTTAAGTAAAGAATTCCATTAGGGATACCGTTTTTATCTTTTTTTGCGAATTTATTCTGTATCCAAGGCGTAAATTCTCCAAGTCTTGTCACCGCACGTGATATGACAAAATCATATTTGTCGTCGAGTTGTTCTGCGCGAATATGATCTGCTTCGACATTTTGGAGACCGAGCCCAGCCGCAACTTCGCGTACGACTTTAATTTTTTTGCCGATAGAATCGACCAAATGGAATTTGACTTCAGGAAACATAATGGCCATTGGGATACCTGGAAAGCCTCCTCCGGTCCCCACATCCAAAATTTGTGTTCCTGGCGTGAGCTCTTGGACAAATTTAGCGATACCTAGCGAGTGTAACACATGGTGCAGGTAGAGGCTATCAATGTCTTTACGTGAAATGACATTGATTTGGCTATTCCAAAATGTATAGAGGTCGGCAAGTTTTGCAAACTGTTCTTTTTGAATATCCGTTAATTTTGGAAAATAGTTATAGATGATATCAACTGTTGGATTCAAAGCTTCATGTTTTAAAAGTGAATTATTTCCAGCTTATTTTTTTCTTTTTTCTGCTGAAGATGCCATTGATGCAAATATAGAAATAGTAGATGAAGTCTACCAAAGGCAGCCACCAAATCAGTTCCTTTACTTCTAGTTTTTTATAGATGTTGGCAAATATTATCCATTGTGCAATCAGCCTTAGCAGGTAGGCTGTAACAGGAACATACCAGTACATTGGAAAGGCAATCGCTGTTGCGATAAGTGCTATGTAAAAGAAGACTGCCGATACCAGCTGGGTGCCCAGCATGCGCTGATGTCGCTTTTTGTAAATAGTAGAGGCTCCTGAGTGTCTTGCTTTTTGCTTGTAATAGCTCCTCCAGGTCGCTTTGGGTTCCGAATAGACAATGGATTCGGCTGCCAGTGCAATGTTAACGTTGGTCGGATTTGCATTTTGGTTGACAAATAGATCATCATCACCCGATTTAATATGCATATGGGCAGCAAATCCTTTGTTACGAAAGAAAAGGTCTTTTTTGTAAGCCATGTTACGCCCTACTCCCATATAGGCATCTCCCTTTAGTGCATAGGAGAAATAACTCATGGCGGTATGGCTGGTTTCAAATCGAATCAATAGATTTAGCAAGCTCTTTTTCTTAAAATAAGGAGAATAGCCTAGTACAATTTCTGTTTCTGGTCTGAAAGCTGCTGCAATTTCTTTGAGCCATTGATCGGATTGTGGCGCACAATCCGCATCGGTAAACACCAGTGTCTGGTGCTTTGATGCTTTGATACCCATACTAACGGCAAACTTTTTACCATGTTTCAAGCGAATATGCTCTTTGATATCCACAATTTTTAAATGGGGATATTTTGCTTCGAAATCATGCAATATCCAAGGCGTATTGTCTGTCGAGAAGTCATTGACAACAATTACTTCAAAATTGGGATAGTCTTGATTCAGTATACTCGGAAGGAATTCAGGAATATTATCCTGTTCATTGTGCGCACAAATAATAACGGATAGCGGTGGGAATTCAGTTCCTTCTTGTACAGGTTCAATTTGATAACTACTCAATTTACTATATACAAATAAGATGTAGTACAATTGTATCAATAGGAAAAGACCCAATACTCCGAAAGCAATATATGGAAGATTGGCCAAAAATACGTGAAGGTCAAGCATAGCTCACAAAGATAAGTGCTTTCCGCAACTTTTTTATAGGGGAAAAATGATAATTTATTTTTGAAACATCCTGTTTGCAAATCTTTTTATAGTATTTTTGCAACGTATTCTAGGGATGAATCCGAGCTTGGGTGGAAATTAGGAAAGCTATAACGACTTTTTAAGTTGCAACTAGTTGAAAATGAGTTTTTAATTTTTTTTACTCCAAATGCCGATATCGCCATGTCCATGGCAAATCATCCTTTAAAATAGAAATAGTCTCAGAGGAAAAATATTAATGAAATTTACGCTACAAGCACAAGATAAGTTATCAAAAGCACGTGCAGGTGTTGTCGAAACTGCACATGGTCCCATTCAAACACCTATTTTTATGCCTGTTGGTACGGCAGGTACAGTGAAAGCAATTCATCAACATGAATTGAAGAACGATATTGAAGCGCAGATTATTCTGGGTAATACGTACCACCTCTATTTACGTCCAGGGTTGAATGTGTTGAATAAAGCCGGCGGATTGCATAAATTCAATGGTTGGGATCGACCTATTTTAACAGATTCTGGTGGTTATCAGGTGTATTCGTTGACAGAAGTACGTAAGATCAAAGAAGAGGGAGTTACTTTTCGTTCCCATATCGATGGGTCGAAACATCTATTTACACCAGAGAATGTAATGGATACGCAACGTATTATTGGTGCGGATATCATTATGGCATTTGACGAATGTACGCCTTATCCATGTGATTATGGGTATGCACGTCGTTCTTTGGATATGACCCATCGTTGGCTGAAACGCTGTGTAGATCGTTTTGATAGCACAGATCCGCTTTATGGGTATGATCAGACTTTGTTTCCAATTGTTCAAGGATCTGTTTACAAAGATTTAAGAATAAAATCTGCGGAGACTATTGCTTCGTTTAACCGCGAAGGAAATGCGATAGGTGGATTATCGGTAGGCGAACCTGCGGAAGAAATGTATGCTATGACCGAAGTTGTCTGTGATATCTTACCGTATGACAAACCACGTTATCTTATGGGGGTAGGAACACCGGTAAATATTCTTGAAAATATTGCTTTAGGGGTGGATATGTTCGATTGCGTTATGCCAACCCGTAATGCTAGAAATGGTATGCTTTTCACACAAAATGGTATTATCAATATCAAAAATGAAAAGTGGAAAGACGATTTTTCACCAATAGAAGCGGAGAGTGATCTGCATGCAGATCAATTTTATTCGAAAGCCTATCTAAGGCATTTGATTAAATCGCAAGAAATTCTTGGGGCACAAATTGCTTCTTTACATAATTTACATTTTTACCTTTGGTTGGTTAATCAGGCTAGGGAGCGAATCATTGATGGAACTTTCTACGATTGGAAAAACAAAATGGTGAAAATATTGGATCAACGTTTGTAAAACTAAATAGCTCAAGTAAAAAAATGCTGTCGTTAATCGATCGTTACATTATCAAAAAGTATCTAAGTACTTTTTTATTCACTATGGCGATATTTACTGTTGTCATGGTGGTTTTTGACGTGTCCGAACGATTGGATGATTTTTTAAAATATCATGCACCCCTCGATAAGATTATTTTTGAGTATTATGCTGGATTTATTCCCTTTTACTTAAACTTTCTTTGTCCGCTGATCAACTTTATTGCGGTTATTTTCTTTACATCCAAGATGGCGGATCAAACTGAAATTGTCCCGATTCTAAGCGCCGGGTATAGCTTTAACCGTTTGCTTCGTCCCTACATGATAGCAGCAACCCTAATCTTTGGCATTTCTTTGGTATTCAACATCTTTATTATTCCGAATACCAATAAGATGAAGGTTGATTTTGAAAATATCTACGTAAAGCCACCCAAGGATAACTCGAGGGTTTCTACCCACATGCAATTGGACAAAAACAGCTATGTTTATATAGACAATTTTGATAATACAACCAAAACAGGATACGGCTTTGTACTTGAAATTTTTAAAGGGGATACCCTCAAGGAAAAAATGATGGCTGACCGTATTACTTGGGACTCGGTGGCAACAAAATGGAAGATCGAAGGGTATACCAATCGTATTATCAACGGACTGCATGAACGCATGGACAAAGGAGCCGTTAAAGACACAACCTTGGATATGAAACCTTCGGATTTTGAGGTGCGTGATAATATGTTTACCGCCATGGATACACGCGAATTAAATATTCGTATCCATAAGGAGGAGATCAGGGGAACCGGAGTTATGAACGACTTATTACTTGAGAAATATAAGCGTTATGTGTATCCATTTTCAGCTTTTGTACTGACCTTGATGGGCGTTGCACTGTCATCCAAGAAAGTACGTGGGGGGATAGGATTGAGTCTTGGTATTGGTATCGCGTTAAGTTTTACGTATATCGTCTTTATACAGTTTGCAACTATGTTTTCTTTGAAAGGGGGACTGCCACCGTTGATAGCCGTATTAATTCCGAATGTTACCTTCTTTTTGGTAGCATTATACCTGGCGATAAAAGCGCCAAAATAATTTTTTGTTCAGTTTTCAATAACTTCAGTGAGCTTGCCTTATAAAGGGAAATAATAGGTAGTGCTCATCATTTCTATACAAATGTATTCTAGAGAATATGACTAAAATTCAATTAAATCGGAATATTCTAATTCTGCATTTAACAATACTTATTTGGGGATTTACCGGAATTTTGGGTAGCCTAATTTCCGTATCTGCCCTTCATTTAGTGTGGTATCGTGTTGCAATAGCGTCTATCACGCTGCTGATCTATTTCTTGGTAACCAAACAATCGATTGTAGTTTCGAGGAAACAATTTCTCCAATTTTTTATGGTGGGGGCCGTTGTTGGGCTGCATTGGGTATTATTTTTTTATTCAATCAAAGTATCTACCGTATCAGTGACATTGGTTACACTATCCTCGGTGACTTTATTTACTGCGATATTGGAGCCTATTGTGAATAAAAAGCGCATTGCGCTGTTGGATATTGTAGTTGGTTTGGTAATTATCATCGGTATTTATACGATCTTTTCTTTTGAAACACATTACCTCGTTGGTCTATTGGCGGGGCTTGGTTGTGCGTTTTGCGCGAGTATATTTTCTATAGCTAATGCGCGCATGGTTAAAAAATCGAGCCCAACCCTGATTACGTTCTATGAAATGATGGGGGCATGCTTCTGGATCAGCATATTGATGTTGTTTACAGGAGATTTCAATGCTGAAATGAAATTGGGGCAGCAAGATTTAATTTATCTGCTGTTGTTAGGTGTGGTTTGCACGGCGGTGGCCTATGTTATGGGGGTTGCTGTCATGAAGGAATTATCTGCTTTTACTGTTGCGCTGACAACCAACCTGGAGCCTGTTTATGGTATTCTGTTGGCGATGTTGATATTTGGGCAAAAGGAGACCATGAGCGGCGGATTTTATCTTGGAGCCTGTATCGTTTTAGGAGCAGTATTTACTTACCCCTATGTAAAAACCAAATTAGAGAATAGACAAAAGGATCTGGTTATTCGTAAATTGCATTAATTGAGACAGTGAAGTCAATTTATTGACTTCACTGTCTCTGGTAATCTACTGGAATGAAAATTCGCCAATCCCAATATTGCGCTCCTTATTGCGTTCAAGATAGATTGTAACGATTTTTCGTTCTTGCTTTCCACTACTATAGTAGGTATAGATTTCAGCCATAACAGCCGCTGGACCTGCTAGCGTCAGGGAACCATCGTTAAAGAAATCAACTTCAATTTTATATTTTCCTTTTAGTGCTTTTTTCAATAAAAATTGTTCAGGGCCATAGCCGCCAGTAAAGTCATTGCTGAGTCGACCCCCAATCGCTGTGGCTGGATTACTATAAAAGCATTTTTCTTGATTTGGATCAGTTACCCAAAGGTCTATATCGGTGTTTTGTGAATTCCAATTGATGACAACACGAATGTCAACGGGTAGATCCGCAATTAATTTTTTGTTCACGGTAACTGTGGAGCTTGCAGCTTTGTTTGCTTTAATGAGATTATTGATTTCCATAACCAATGTTTCTTCAATACCGTCATCGCGGTCGGCGGCTTCCGGGGAGTAGCTTTGGGTCAAAATCCCATATAATTGTTCTAGTGCTTCCTTGAACATACCTTTGTCTTGTAAGACAAGGGCATAATCGCGGTGGCTTTGTGGATCCATTGGACGCCATTTTAATACCTTAGCTGTAATGAATAGTGCATTGTCGTAATCTCCCCATTCCCGTAACTTATAAGAGATGGTTTTGTAGAGATCTGCATTTTCAATTTGTAAGTCTGCAAGTGCACTTAAAATGAGTAAGGCTTTGTCTCGATCTCCTCTTTTGAAAAAGAAGTTTGCGACATCAAAATAAAAAGTTGGCGTTCCCATATACTGATTCCGAAGTTGGAGATAGCTTTTGTAAGGATCTTTGGATTGAATAAGGTCCTGTAAATAGGCCTGGTCTTCTTTAATTTCGGGGATGCTGATTTTTCCACGTATGTTGTTAATGCTGCTTGCCGTTTGTAGGCCAGCTATACGTCCTTCTAAGGATTGAACAACAGCGAATTCCTGAAGAACGTCCTCAGATGCGGCCGCCCTCGCCAATTCGCTGGTTGCTGCATGGGCAGTGCTTGAATTGCTAGTTGCCGAGATGCTTTTCGCTAAGGTTCCGTCAGATGAACGCGATTCTAAGGCTAGCGTGGGAGCTGCAGGACTAGCTGTGGGGCGCGACGGAATGGGTGGAACAACAACATTTGGAGCGAGTTCTTCTTCGACAGCCATATAATCTGCAGATTGAAGCGACTTATTCCGTTTTGGGTATTTCTTTTTTTGCTGAAAATCGGTATTCCACCAGGACTGAAGCTGTTTGGTAATGTCTTGAGCCTGATCCAACAAGTCTGCTACACGTTCTTCCTTTGCTATGCTTTCTTCTTTTATGAGCCGATTGAATTCGGAAAGCAATTCGGCAGGTGGAGTTATTGCATAACGTATGTAATCTTCTACAGTTTCCAGTACAATTAAGCTGGTATTTCGGGTAACAATACCGAACTGTTTACCAAGGGTTTCAATTTCTTCACGATTGTCTTCGTATTGAAGATCCAGCGCTTCAATTTTCTTTTGTGCCCAGATCTGCTGTAGGTCAATTTCACCATGGTCAGGCTGCAGAGCTATACTAATCTCTTGTGGTGCTTGTTGCCCATCTCCTACAAGTACTGTGAGCTGCTTCAATCCGGGGCGTTTCCCTAAGCCTGCGATAGAAAAATTGGCTTGTATTGCGGAGCCTTTTTGAGGATAAACTTCCTCAAAATCATTTTTTTCTTTTATCCCCAGGTAAATCAGGTTTATCGTATTTAGCTTATGATAAGCTTCAGTTATTGAGGTATTGGCTAAATTGATCATCTTTCCAATATGTTTTTGGGCAATTTGTTTTAGAACACCATAGTCCGATCCACTGGATGAAGTAATGCAATAGACTGGATTGTCAAGGCTCATTTTACTTTGACTAAATGTAGAAAGGCCGTCGCTAAACAGCAGGTAATTGCTGGCCTGTATTACACCTGCCTTTATTTGGCTATAGTCTGTACCGCCATCGTAATCAATTCCTTTGATGTAGTTTTTGAGATCATTCCAATTACCTTGTCTTACCTGAAACGTATGCCCTTTTACAAAGCGGATGTCCAATAAGCCCAGATCAACAGTCATATTGGGGTTTTCTTTAAAAAAGAGATCTAATAGTGCGAGTTCCTTTTCTATATCTCTATTTTTACTGCTGAGCGAACGGTCCCATATAATTCCAATGCTGTGTCCCCATTTTTTCTGAGCAGGTTTTGTAGAGTTTACCGTTGCATTGGCAAGAAAGTAGAAGGTTTTATCGCCATTTGCTTGAAATAGGCCTGATGCTTCCCTGTTGTCTGTCGGCAGTTGAATAACTAAATTTCGTTGGGATTTAAACTGTTGTTTATGTAAAGAAGCTGTGTAATTGCTGTTATGTTGTGAGAATGCCAAAGAACCGTCTGGTTTTTCTGTGAAATCTGGCTTATGTGTGTCTTGAAAGACATGGATATCCAAGGCGAAATTTTCAATGGGGGACGTATAGTTTAAGGGTAGAAGATAGTAACGAGCCTGATCGGATTCTGTTGTCAGATTTTCCGAATAGCTAATCTGAACGGTGCGCTTCCCATTCGCTGGTAATGGGTAAATTCGAGTTCGGAAATTATTTCCTTCGACTTTTTCCAATAGACCCGGATCGACCCGGCGTGTTTCTATACTTTCAAATATTTCGGTTCCTTTATTTTTATCGACTGGAACTGCTTGGCGTAATTTGCCGTTTATATCTAAGGCGTAGCCGCTCACGGAGACACCTTCGGGCATAGGGAATGTCAACTCGCCCTCGAGATCGCGATTGGTCTTATTGTCGAAGACCATTGTCATCGTCGTTTTGGCTATATTTCCGAAGATGACGACATCTACTTTTAGGTCTGCCAACATCACCTTGTTTTGCTGGCCATCGTCATTTTTAATTTTTAAGCTGGGTATTTCGCGTGTAGTTCTGATCTGAGATTTCGTATCCACATTAGAAAATACCAAAATTATGCAAAGGGCAACTATGATCTTTTTCATCTTTCTATATTTAGTAGGTGAGGGCAGAGAATGTACTGTTGATTCGCTGCACAATTAGCTATTTATTTTTCTAGTGATGCAGGAAAATTCAAAATTCCATAACCGAGGGTATTTAATTTTTATAGGATGTTTTTTTACGAGAGATGCAGTTTATTTAAACTTATGTTAATGATTGGCTAATATCTGGCAATTATGTTTGCATCAGTATTCGGACAGCCAACCAAGCATAGATTGTTTAAACTAACCGTACTGTTTTATCAGATATGCAAGGCGACAGGAATAAAATTTGGCTATTCGAATAAACCTGAACAGCAGTAAACATTATTTGAAAAATTTGTACAGATGAAAAAAATATATAGTGTACTCGGAATGGCCCTATTGTGTGCTTCATGTAGTAAAGATGATGTGTCGCAGATTACTGACCCGATAGAACTGACCTATCCGCAAAAGGCAATAGCAACAGACCCAAAAGTAATAAGTGATATTAATGGTGTAAAAGTGTATAATGGAGGCTATGGGTCTTCGATGGTCCAAGATCCTACTGATAAATCTATATTTTATCTTTTAACTGATAGGGGACCAAATATTGATGGGACAGAAAGTGATAGTAAAGTATTTGCTACTCCGGCATTTGCACCACAGATTGGTAAATTCAGATTAAAGGAAAATACGCTAACATTGGAATCTGTTATCGAATTGAAAAATAAAGATGGTGTGAAATTGAATGGCCTGCCAAATCCTGAAGGGAAGGGTGGTTCTGGAGAAAAAGCATTGGGGGTTGATGGTAAAGATCTAGGGAAAAGTGAGGATGGAATCGATTCAGAGGGACTAGCGAGAGCGGCGGATGGTTCTTGGTGGGTCAGTGACGAATACGGACCACATATCGTTCATTTTGACGCTTCGGGAAAAGAAATCGAACGGATTAACCCTTGGTCTACGGGTAAAAAGTTGCCTTTGGTATTTGCCAAACGTCGTCCTAATCGCGGAATGGAAGGATTGACGCTTACGCCTGACGGTAAAACACTGGTCGGAATCATGCAATTTCCGCTGTATAATCCATCTAAAGATGCGATTAAAAATTCGTTGGCAATCCGTATTGTTACGCTCGATATTGCGAGTGGCGCCACGAAACAGTATGTCTATATGATGGAGCGTACCGATTTGCAGGCTGTAAGTGAAATTGCTGCCGTGAGCAATTCAACATTTATTGTATTGGAACGTGATGGGGAATACGCGACAGAAGCAACTCGCTCTACTGTATTTAAGAAAATTTATAAAATTGATCTTTCTGGCGCAACAGATATCTCGGATGCGAATAATACCGCAACTGGGAAATTATTTGACGGTAAAACTGTCGAGGAACTCAAAGACGCAGCTACATTGGCAAAATATAATATTAAACCAGTCAATAAGACATTGGTTGCCGATTTAATGACTGACATCAAGGAATTGTATCCGCATGATAAAGCAGAGGGCTTGGCTGTCATTAATCCGTTCATGATCGCGGTATGTAATGATGATGATTTTGGGGTGACTGGAAAAGGCTTCTATGAGTCGAAAATATTGCCTTATATAAAGACTGTAGACAAAAACAGTATTTATTTTGTTCAGCTTAAGGACCCATTGAAATAGGGACTAATTACTGACTATAAAAAAGGTCCGTTGAATTCTCAGCGGACCCTTTTTATGATTTTATACTGTCCAAGCTTTTCTCCTTATTATTAAAGATTAAACGGTGGCTTGGCGTATCACTGGTACGACCTCTCTGTTGAGTGCGACCTACTTTTATGCATTTATTGTCGTCAGAAAGTCTTTACTTTCAAGCTCTGAATACCCCATTAGGTATTCATCGACTTTTCGAGCACATTCGCGTCCTTCGGAGATGGCCCAAACAACAAGCGACTGGCCTTTGCGGCAGTCTCCGGCAGTGAAGATATTATCAATTGTCGTTTGGTAGTCTTTGTCATTTGCAAGGATATTTCCTTTTTCATCTACACGAACACCTAACTGTTCTAAGAGCATATGTTCAGTATGTTGATAACCAATAGCCAATAATACGAGGTCTGCCGGTATTTCACGGATCTCGGATTCTCCTAAGCGGGTTCTTTTTCCAAATTCATCAACTTCGTATTGAACCTCTTTGATTTTTATAGCTTTGATATGGCCATCTTCATCTTTAATAAATTCTTGCGTTTCCGTAGCCCAAAGTCTTTCACAGCCTTCTTCTTGGGAAGAGGAGGTTCCGAATGTGAGCTTGTCCATCGGCCAAGGATTGTTCTTTAGACGTTGTTTAGATGGTGTAGGTTTGCGGGCAATCTGTGTGATACTTTTTGCACGATGACGATTGGATGTACCAATACAGTCTGATCCGGTATCACCGTCACCGATGACAACAACATGTTTGTCTGTTGCCAAGATACGGTCTTGTTCGACCGCAATTCCACTTACTTCTTTATTCTGTTGGGTCAAAAAGTCCATGGCAAAATGGATGCCTTTAGCTTCATGTCCCGGTAATTGCATGTGCCAAGGAACGGTTGAGCCAGTGGCCAATATAACTGCATCATAAGCTTTTAATTCATAAAAGCTTATGTCTCTGCCAACTTCTGTATTAACCTTGAATTCTATTCCCGATTCTTTCATGAGATTAACACGGCGATCGATCACTGATTTTTCTAATTTAAAATCCGGAATACCATAGCGGAGTAAACCTCCAACCTGGTCATCACGTTCGAAGACGATAACATCGTGACCAGCCTTATTGAGCTGAGCGGCAGCCGCTAGTCCTGCTGGACCAGAGCCCACTACAGCGACGCGTTTGCCTGTCTTTAAATAGCTTTTATGCGCTTTGACATAACCCTTTTTAAAAGCAATCTCAATAATATGTTTTTCGATCTCCTCAATAGTGATCGGAGTACTATGTATGCCAAGTACACAGGCTGATTCGCATGGTGCCGGACATATTCTACCTGTAAATTCAGGGAAGTTATTGGTGGAGGACAAAATCTGATAGGCCTCTTCCCATTTTCCATCGTATACGGCATCGTTAAACTCGGGGATGACATTGCCCAGTGGACAACCTGAATGACAAAATGGAATGCCGCAGTCCATGCAGCGCGCGGCCTGCTTATTGAGCTCGTTCTCCGAATACCCTTTATTGAATTCCTTAAAGTGCTGTACGCGACCTTCCACAGCTTCTTTTGTTGGAAGCACGCGCTCAAATTCTTTAAAACCTGTAATTTTTCCCATGATCTGTGCTTCCTATATTATGCTTCAACTAATTTTTGACGAATGACATTTTTGTATTCTCTTGGGAATACCTTAATGAATTTATTTTTTTCTCTTGACCAGTTTTGTAGAATGAAATCTGCTCTACGACTATTGGTGAGCAAGATATGACGTTTCAGTAAGGCGATAATTGCGGTTTCGTCTTCACTTTCCAATGGATCAAGGTCGACCATTTCCTGATTACAGTTTTCGCGGAAATCTTCGTTAATGTCGTAGATCCATGCGATACCACCGCTCATTCCGGCCGCAAAGTTACGACCCGTTGCCCCTAAGATCAGCGCACGGCCCCCAGTCATGTACTCACAGCCATGGTCACCAACACCTTCAACTACAGCTGTTGCACCTGAGTTACGTACGGCAAAGCGTTCACCGGCCTGTCCGTTGACGAATAGATGTCCGGATGTTGCTCCAAATAGCGCAACGTTACCGATAATGATATTATCTTCCGGTACAAGAGCACTTTCTGCAACTGGATAGATTGCTAACTGAGCTCCTGATAGTCCTTTTCCAACATAATCATTGGCTTCACCTTGTAATTCAAATGAAAGACCCTTTGTTGAAAATGCACCGAAACTTTGTCCGGCCGAACCTTCAAATTTAAAATTGATGGTATTGTCAGGTAGGCCTTCAGAACCATAGAGTTTTGAAATTTCATTGGACAACATTGTTCCGATCGTACGGTCTGTATTTTTGACCTTAAAGGTGCCAAATACAGGAGTTTTGCTGTCTAAAGCCAATTTTGACTGTTTTAGAAGGCCCCAATCCAAAATCATGGCCATACCGTGATCCTGCTCTTCGGTATTGTATAACGATTGTCCAGGCTCGTTGCGTTCCACATATAGAATGTCTGTGAAATCAATTTTCTTAGCTTTCCAATGGTTTATATTCTCGCGTTTTTTCAAGAATTGAGCTCTTCCCACCATTTCGTTGATGGTACGGAAGCCTAGATAAGCCATTGTTTCCCGGACTTCCTCCGCGAGGAAGGTAAATAAGTTGACAATATCTTCTGGTTTTCCAGAGAATAATTTGCGCAGTTCTGGATCTTGGGTTGCAACACCTACAGGACATGTATTCAGGTGGCATTTACGCATCATGATACAGCCGCCGGCAACCAATGCTGCTGTAGATACGCCCCATTCCTCAGCGCCCAATAGTGTAGCGATGATGATGTCGCGACCTGTTTTTACCTGGCCGTCCGCTTGTAACACGACACGACTGCGCAATTTGTTTTTAACAAGTGTCTGATGCGCTTCTGCAAGGCCTAATTCCCAAGGCAGTCCAGCATGTTTGATTGAACTGATTGGAGATGCACCTGTACCGCCATCAAAACCTGCAATAAGAATGACATCGGCATGGGCCTTCGCAACTCCGGCAGCAATGGTACCAACACCTGCTTTAGAGACCAACTTTACGTTGATTCTTGCTTGACGGTTAGCATTCTTTAGATCAAAGATCAGCTGGGCTAAATCTTCGATGGAGTAAATATCGTGGTGGGGTGGTGGCGAAATCAGACCGACACCCGGTGTAGAGTGTCTGGTTTTTGCAATCCAGGCATCCACTTTGGGACCAGGTAATTGACCTCCTTCTCCCGGTTTGGCACCTTGGGCCATTTTGATTTGTAGTTCGTCCGCTTGTGTCAGATAATTGGACGTGACACCAAAACGAGCCGAGGCAACCTGTTTAATTGCCGAGCGCATCGAATCTCCATTTGGAAGCGGTTGATAACGCAATTCATCTTCTCCACCTTCACCAGTGTTCGATTTTGCACCGATGCGGTTCATGGCGATGGCAAGGGTACTATGCGCTTCGTGGGAAATTGATCCAAAGGACATCGCTCCGGTTGCGAAACGTTTTAGAATTTCACTAGCAGGTTCTACTTGCTCCAATGGAATAGAATTGCGATGTTTTGCAAAGTCCAACAATCCACGAAGAGTAAACATATGTTCTTTCTGCTCATTGATTTTCTGCGCATATTTTTTATAGGTTGCGTAGTCTCCTGTGCGACAGGCTTGTTGCAATAGGTGAATCGTGTCGGGATTCCAAAGGTGGCCTTCACCGCGGCGTTTCCATTGGTAAATACCGCCTTCTGGCAATAGATTTTGCGGTGTACGGCTTTTTTCAAATCCACGCCAGTGTTTTGAGAGGGCTTCTTTGGCAAGATCATCTAATGTCATGCCACCGATACGTGAGACTGCTCCGCAGAAAAATTTATCAACGACAGATTTGTCAATGCCGAGTACCTCGAAGATCTGTGCTCCGTGGTAGGATTGCAATGTGGAGATCCCCATTTTGGAGAAAATTTTCAACAAACCATTATTGACGGCCTTGACGTAGTTTTTGGATAATTCTGGCCAAGTGAGCTCTGTATCCAAGGTATTTTGTTCCTTCATCGTACGGATGCTCGCCAATGCCATATAAGGGTTGATCGCAGTGGCACCGAATGCCAATAGGCAGGCAAAATGGTGCACTTCCCAAGCATCACCGGCTTCGACCACGAGACCTACAGCACCACGGTTACCTGTTTTGATCAAGTGGTGATGGACCGCTGAAACAGCAAGTAATGAAGGTATAGCTGCATGTTTGGAGTCGATCGCACGATCTGAAAGAATTAAGACTTCAAAACCATCACGTACGGCATCATCCGCATAACGGCACAAGCGTTCCAGACCTGCTTCCAATGATCCAGGTTTACCATCTGAGCGGAAATAAGACTGAATGGTTTTTGCTTGGAACAATCCTGTATCGATCGAGCGCAATTTCTCCAGTTCTTTGGAGGTCAGGATCGGATGCGGCAAAGTCACACAGTGACAGAATTTTTTGTCTTCGATCAGGATATTGCCTGCATTACCGATGAATGTTGCTAAACTCATGACCAAGCGTTCACGAATCGGATCGATTGGTGGATTGGTTACTTGGGCAAAAAATTGCTTAAAATAACTTGAAATATGCTGTGGTTGATCGGAAAGAATGGCCAGCGGAACATCGGACCCCATTGAGCCTGTCGGTTCGTACCCTGTCAATGCCATTGGGGTCAGGATGGTTTCCAGATCCTCGCGGGAGAAACCAAATGTCTTTTGATATTTGAAAACGGAATCTTTGGAAAGATAGGTGTAGGTTACACGAGGCTCTTCCAGTTCTTCCAATTTGATTTTGTAATTGTCCAACCAATCGCTGTAGGGCTGCTGGTTGATCAGTTGATCTTTTACTTCGTTATCGGTGAGGATACGCCCCTGTTCCATGTCGACAAGAAAAATCTTGCCTGCTTGTTGACGGCCTTTTTTGATGATGGTAGACTCTTCGATCGGAAGCGCTCCCGCTTCAGAAGCAACAACGACGCGGTCGTCTGAGGTTACGGCATAACGTAGTGGACGTAAGCCGTTGCGGTCTAATGTAGCGCCAATATGCTTACCATCGGTGAAGCAGAGTGCTGCAGGACCATCCCAAGGTTCCATCAACGTTGCGTGGTATTCGTAGAAAGCACGTTTTAAAGGGTCCATTTGCGTATTGCCATCCCAAGCTTCAGGGACCAACATCAACATGACATGGGTGAGACTACGGCCGCTGTGTAAAAGAAGTTCCGCTACATTGTCGAGGCAGGCCGAATCGGACTGACCACGGTCAACGATTGGAAGTAAGATTTCCATCTCTTCTTCCGTAAAATAGGGTGATGATAAAGCGCGCATACCTGCATAAAACCAATTCAGGTTACCTGTCAACGTATTGATCTCCCCATTGTGCGCCAGCATACGGAACGGCTGAGCGAGGGACCATGAAGGGAAGGTATTGGTGGAAAAGCGCGAGTGAACTAAGCCAAAAGCAGATACCACACGAGGATCGCGTAAGTCAAGATAATAAGTTCCGACTTGGTATGTTGTTAATTGACCTTTGTAAATAATTGTTTTGCAAGAAAGCGATGCAAAGTAAAGGGGGAGAGGGTATTCTTGTTGTTGTTTAACTTTTTGAATGATCAGGCGACGAAGTACAAAAAGTTTGCGTTCAAATTCTTCAGTGTTTGAAACGCCGTCCGGTCTGCTGACAAAAAATTGGACAATTTCAGGTTCTGCACTGAGCGCTGTTGGTCCAATACCTTCACGATTGACTGGTACTGGACGGTAGCCAAGGAATTTCATACCCCTTTCTGCTGCCGCTTCCTCAATCAAATCCCGACATATTTTGTTCATGTCTTCTTCTTTAGGAAGAAAGACCATACCTGTGCCATAATAACCTGGCTCTTCCAGTTGTATACCCAAGTTGATACATTCTTCCCATAAAAATTCATGGGGAAGCTGGATCATGATACCTGCTCCGTCACCACTTTCTGGGTCACAGCCACAAGCACCGCGGTGCTCCATATTTTCCAGCATGGTTAATGCATCTTTTACTTGTGCGTGTGATTTATTCCCTTTGATATGGGCGACAAAGCCTACCCCACAGGCGTCATGCTCAAAATTAGGGTCGTAGAGGCCCTCCGTTTTCGGTCTTTGTTGAATCATCTTTCCTTTTCAAATATTATACATTGCTAATATAGGAATAAAAAACGTAAATATTGTAAATATTCCAATGAAAATGTGTTTAATTTGATTTTATCATTTCTTTTGATGTGTTTTGTTGCTGATATTGTATTTAAAATTCATTGCTATTAATACAGTTTGATGCGTAGCTGAATAATGCAACATTTGGCAATATTTTTTTGTCGGATATGGAAAAAGCATCCCAAGATTGCGAGAATATATATAAATTAGGCAAAGTATTGCATATCCTTTTATGCTGTATCGACATGGCTTAACTAAAGAGAATGAGATGAAAATAACTGAAATTGAAATTTATCGACTAAGCATTCCTATGGAACCTTTTGTCATTGCGACAGGGACGATGGACTATGCGCAAAATACTTTTATACGTATATATACCGATGCCAATATATATGGTGTGGGCGAATGTTCTGCCTTTCCGATGATCGTTGGAGAAACACAAGATACTTGCTTAGTTCTGGCAAGAGATTTTGCAAAGATCTGGAAGGGGCGCGATCCTTTGGCCATTGAAGAGCGTTTGGCTGAATTGGATTTGTATATTGCCAGTAACAAAACGATCAAATCGGCGTTTGATATGGCCTTGCATGATCTGGCTGCCAAACATGCTGGTCTGCCGCTTTATCAGTTTCTAAAGGGAACGAAACGAGAGATTACGACAGATATCACTTTAGGAATTGCATCTCCGGAAGAGATGGCGCTGAAGGCAAAGCGTTTACAGGACGAAGGTGCGGTCATGTTGAAAGTTAAACTGGGGAAGGAACCAAAAACGGATATTGTGCGTATTCGTGAAATACGTAAGGCTGTTGGATTTGAAATGCCTATTCGCGTGGATGCAAATCAAGGCTGGTCTTATGAGGGGGCAATAGAAGCATTGCAGGGGCTGGAGCCTTTTAAGATACAATTTTGTGAGCAACCAATGCGTACCTGGGATGACGAATATTTACCGCAATTGCGCACAGAAACTATTGTTCCCGTGATGGCGGATGAATCTGTTTATTCTCACCATGACGCAGAGCGCCTTTGTAAAGCTGATGCTTGCGACTATATCAATATTAAATTTTCGAAATCAGGAGGTATTCAAGAGGCCTTAAAAATTAATCATATTGCCGCTGAATACGGCATTACTTGTATGATCGGAGGGATGCTGGAATCTCGCTTGGCTTTGGCTGCTAAAGTACATTTCGCTTATGCTGCCCCGAATGTCAAGTTTTTTGATCTAGACACTTGTATGGTTGGCCATCTGGAGGATCCTGTTATCGGCGGTATTCAATATGACGGATACAAAATACATATCTCAGACCACATTGGAATCGGCGCAGATATAGACCAAACTTTTTTAGATCAATGCGAGAAATGGATCATTTAAATTGGAAAAAAAATTATGAATAGTATGAACTGGGGAATAGGGACACAAGAGATTATTGTCCTGATTATTATCGTTATCTTTTTGGTGGCGGCCTATTTGTTTTTCTCTAAGTTGTTGAAAAAGTAGGTTTTATTAGCCTTTTTTTGATTGAATATCTTCTATAAACTTATTTTTCAGTTTTATAACTTGTTTTTAAGTTGTAAAACTGAAAAATAAGTTATAGCTTTATGTTAGTATAAACAACGTATCAAATTATGGAAGAATTAACAAAAAAAGAAGAGGAAGTCATGCAGGTGATCTGGAAGCTCAACGAGGTCTTTGTCAAAGATATTATTGAGTATCTGGATCCAAGTAGTTCCATACCCTATAATACAATCTCCTCGATTGTAAGAATATTGGAAAAAAAAGGGTATGTAGGTTATAGAGCCTTCGGAAAAACTTATCAATATTATCCTTTGATTTCGAAGATGCAATACCGAAAGTTTTCATTTTCAAGAGTGCTCGATCATTATTTTGATGATTCGGTTGAGAATTTACTGTCTTTTATGGTAAAAGAAAAGAAGCTTTCGGCGGAGGATATTCAGAAAATAGAACAACTCATCAAAAAACACGAAGATCATGAATAGCTTACTTTATTATTTATTTGAAGTTAACTGCAGTCTGGTAATCGGGGCAGTTCTTTATTTTCTGGTATTCAGACAGCTTTCATTTTTTCAATGGAACCGTTATTTTATCCTGGGTTTATGTTTGTTGAGTCTGCTTCTGCCATTTGGAACTGTACGTTTGGGCGAACTATTTCTTTCGTCGACAAGTTCTGTGCTCGCTTTTGAACAATCGAACACAGTTGCTCATTCGATAGAAACTTCGGGTGATCTCGTATCTGAAACAGAAATGGTCGATTCTTTCTGGCATTCCTTTTCGATTGGATATGGCATTGCTTATGGATATCTTTTGGTATCTTTTGTTTTGTTGTGCCGATTTGCGTTACGCTATATCCACTTATTCCGCCGTATTAGACAGCTGAGTCAGTATAAATTTGATGGGTTTACGATGGTTGCTCCCTTTGGACATTATGCGAATTGTTCAGTTCAGCATGTAATTGTTATGGAAGAAGATCAGCTTGATTCGGCAGATGGAAAATTAATTTTTGAACATGAGAGCCAGCATATTGTTTTTAAACATCGTTGGGATAAATTGTTTATAGAAATTTTTCGTTGCCTTTTTTGGCTAAATCCATTTGTTTATTGGATGCGTAGACAGCTGTATTTGGTGCATGAATATCAGGTTGATGAGGTGTTGGCCAATCGATATGGTAACAGCAGCTATGCCCGTTTTCTACTGACTTTAACACAGCAGGCCTGTCCTGCTGGATTGCAGAGCAGTTTATTTAACAATAGGCATGAGCTGGTCGAACGGGTTCAGGCCATGATGGCAAAACCTTCCTCTAAAAAGAATAGATGGCAATATGTATTGACCGTTCCTTTATTAGGCCTTTTACTGCTATTTTACTCTTTTATTAATCCCCCGAAGAGCGTTTGGTTTTCAGCATCTTTAAATGGGAAAAAGAATCCGTCTAAAACGATCATCCTTGACCCCGGACACGGAGGGAAAGACACGGGGGGGATTTCATCTTTCGGATTGGAAGAAAAATCATTGACCTGGGAAACCTGTTTACTTTTGAAACAGGAGCTGGAGCGCAAGGGGTACAAAGTAGTGTTGTCAAGGGCTGCTGATGAATATAAATTACTCAGAGACCGATCGAACTTTGAAGGGGATTTATTGCTATCGATCCATTTCGACAATGTAAAAGACAAAGAATCTCTTCCTATTCGAATATTATATCAGTCGGGGGTTAATCATACGATGCTAGAAGAGCTTAGCCGCAAATTTGCGTTTAGTTTGGGACAAAGGTTGCAACAGAATGGACTGGCTGCGAGTGCTCCGGCGATAAATACAAAGCTAGCGATTTTACGTGGTGCTAAAATACCTGCACTTCTTCTTGAGCTGGATAACATCAATGCTATTGATAAAAATGTGAAACCTGACTTTGTCAATAAACTAGCCCACGCTATAGATCAAAGTTTCGAATACTAAGCACTAATTTTCGTTTATATCATGAAGTTTAGGATACTCTTATGGTTATCCATGGCATTGCCATGTCTGTTATTGGCGCAAATGGTTCCCAAAACTAAACAACAATTAACTGACAGTACGATGCTGCGGAATAATGGATCCGATTCAAGACGGATAGACACAGTGCTTGTAGAGGGGGCAAGGCCTCTCGAGCAGCAGCTTTTGGATCGGGTCCGTATTCGACCAGGCAGCAATCCCGTTTTATTGAATGGAAATACTTTCGCTGTTTTAAATGCCATTCCGAGTATAGAGGTAGACGAATTAGGGAACTTGTCGTTACAGGGAAAAACGGGCGTATTGATTACCATCAATGGCAAGCAGACCTATCTAACCGGAACTTCCTTGGTCGGCTATTTAAAATCTATACCGGCAAGCTCTTTAGAGAGCATTGATCTCATGACTATACCACCTGCGAAATGGAGTGCGGAGGGGGCTGGTGGGGTAATTGATATTCGTTTAAAAAAGGATGTACTGAAAGGTCTAAAAGGAAATGTTTTTTTAGGTGCATCAAAGGGTAGGCTTTGGAAGTATAATAATGGCGTGAGCCTTCAGTATGGAATGAAGAGATGGTCCTTAAACTCCAGTTTTTCCGTTGCACGCTCTTCGAATTATTTTGATGTTGACCGCAAGCGTGAACTTGCGTATAGTGAAAATGTTCATTATGTGATCGGACAGCTGAATAAGGAAACGAATAACACACAGGAATTAAATGGTCGTTTGGGCATGAATTATCGGATCGACAAGCAGTCGTCTGTTGAACTGAACTGGAATTATCTTCGTAATAATTATAAAGAGATAGGTGTCTATCAAAATGATTTTTCAGCCGATGGAACATTGAAGCAATCCACTGCTTCAACGAGTAACCTGAGAAATCCGCTGCATAGAAATAGTATAAATCTTCACTATGATTTTGCTGGGGAAAATAAGAATAAAGCGCTTCAGTTCGATTTTGATTATTTGCGTTACAGCAGTATTAGGAAACAGGACTTGAAGACAAGGACAGTACCTTTTTTTTCTGACCAGCAAGAGCAGCAGCAATTTTTGCGATCAAATAACCCGTTCTCTGTTGATCTTTTTGGTATCAGGGGTGATTTTCAACGGAAACTTAGCGGGTCCTTTTCTATGGAAGCAGGCTTTCAGGCGAGTCGGTCCCAACGTCAATCGTATGGACATTATCAAAAAGGGGAAAAAGAGTATGTAATGGCCGAAGATAATAGCCTAGAAAATACTTTTAAACAAACCGAATACCTGGAAGCGATTTATACGGATTTTCAACTAAAACTTGCGCAATGGGAGATTAAATTAGGTGTACGGGCTGAATACGCACAATTTCAGACGAAAATTGACTACATAGATCGAAACACGAATGGGAGGAAGCAAATGTTCAATCTATTCCCGACCGTGTTTGGTATTTATCGAATAGCTGAAAATAATGGTCAAGCGGTACAGGTCGCGTATGGGCGAAGAATATCACGGCCTAATTATCAAGATCTGAACCCTTCCATTTTCTTTTTCGATCCAAGCACAACCTATCAGGGTAATGCGCAGCTTTCTGCTCAATTGTCAGATAATATGGATCTTAAATATGTTCATGGTCAAAAATGGAATATTGGACTTTCTTTGATCAATCATCGAAATTATATCTCCATGGTCCATCAGCTTAGTGAGCAAAATTATACGCAAACCTATCAGAATATTGCCGGTGTTAAGAGTGCTGCTATCTCGATGAATATGGGAAAAGCCATTGTTAAAAATTTGATGCTCTATGGTTTTGGTCAGATTCAATATATACATTATAAAAATATACCAACGGAGTTGAATGATCTTCTGATCAATCGGGGGATTTGGTCCTTTCAGAGTAATCTTATGATGCAGTTAAATTTGCCTTATCAAATGACTGTAAATTGGACAAACTCATACCGAACTAATGTGCTTTATGCACAGACAGTTATAAAACCTTTATATGAAATGCATCTGGCGGTCAATAAGCAATTTTCGAATGCGTTAAGTCTTGCGTTGACAGTACGGGATCTGTTTCATAGCCGTGTTTTGAAACGAGAGATTTTGGGACAGGGATTCAATATTTATTCTAAAACAGTGGTCGATTCAAGAATTATTGGCCTAAATTTTAACTATACATTTGGCCTTTATAAAAAGCAAAAGGTCAAACAGACTTCAATTGAAGGAGAAGTGTCACGTTTATAATCGTAGCATTGGAATACCATTCTTTTTACATTTGTTAAAAAAATGTGGTCTATACGCGTTTTGAATCTCTATTTGGACGAAAATAGATTATATTCAGTACCTTTGCGGTACTTATTATTTTATAAAAGTTAGAAAATATCATGAGTACTCAAAAAGGACCTATTTCTCAATTTATTGAGCATAATTACCGTCACTTTAACGCAGCTGCATTAGTAGACGCTGCAAAAGGTTACGAGGAACATCTATTAGATGGTGGAAAAATGTTGATCTCTTTGGGAGGTGCAATGTCTACTGCTGAATTGGGTGTTTCTTTGGCAGAAATGATCCGTCAAGATAAAGTACACTTTATTTCTTGTACTGGTGCTAATTTGGAAGAGGACGTGATGAACCTTGTCGCACACTCACATTACAAAAGAATCCCGAATTATAGAGATTTGACAGCTGAGCAAGAAAGAGAGCTGTTGGATAATCACTATAATCGTGTTACAGATACTTGTATTCCGGAAGAGGAAGCTTTTCGTCGTTTGCAAAAACATCTTGAAGATGTTTGGCATGCTGCTGAGGCTAAAGGCGAGCGTTACTTACCACATGAATTTCTTTATCAGGTTGTTAATTCAGGCATATTAGAACAATATTATGAGATCGACCCGAAAGATTCTTGGATTGTTGCAGCGGCTGAGAAAAATTTGCCGATTGTATGTCCGGGATGGGAAGATTCAACGACAGGTAATATCTTCGCTTCCAATGTGATCAAAGGTAAATTGAAGGCAAGTACAGTAAAATCGGGTATCGAGTACATGATTTACTTGACAGAATGGTACCGTAACAACTCGGCAGGTAAAGGTGTTGGATTTTTCCAAATCGCAGGTGGTATCTCTGGCGACTTCCCAATCTGTGTAGTTCCGATGATGTATCAAGATCTTGAATGGGAAGAAGTACCTTTCTGGGCTTATTTCTGTCAAATTTCGGATTCAACAACTTCGTATGGTTCTTACTCTGGTGCTGTTCCAAACGAGAAAATCACTTGGGGCAAATTAGATATTGATACACCTAAATTTATCGTAGAATCTGACGCGACGATCGTTGCGCCATTAATCTTCTCGTATATCTTAGGTCATTAATCTTTTTGACATATAGAAAGGAGCGATTCTTCGCTCCTTTTTCTTTTCTCTTTTTCTTCTTTATCTTTACTGTCTAATATTTCTTTTCCCGATGAGCAATCTTACAACAGATAATCCCGTTGCACTTCAGACCTTAATGGATGAAACAATCTTTGGAAATGGTTTTGATTTTCGAGCCGATCTGTCTGCACATCCTTTACAGGAGGAGAATAGTGCTCATGCGCAAGCAGCTATTGTACAAGCATCATCGACAACGAAGGATACCTCGTATGTGGCAGTAGGTTTAGGTGCGGAGCAGGCCGCTGTGGCTATTGAGACCGGCAGGGACGGCGATACTGTTAACCATCTGGAGGTATTGGGTGGTGAATTTATATATCAAGGAAATAAGGATCAGGGAGTACTTTTTATTTTACGCTACGAGCAATATCCCTACTTTTCTCCAGCCGCATTGGACGCTTTTGAAAAAACAATTGGTGCCTTGAAATTGACCAAAGAGACCGTTGCGGTACTCAATTTGGCAAATTCCCATAACCCGAATGATTTTAAGCGCATTATGCAGTTTTTCCAACCAACTAAGATTATATTGTTGGGTGTGGAACCCGCGTCTTTGAAACTTCCATTTATTGAACATAATTCCTACATGAAAGGCCGTATTGCAACGGTTTTTAATACGTTCAGTTTTGAAGAGATGTTTGTCGATGTGAATAAAAAGAAGCTGTTCTGGAACGAATTTAAGACCTTTATTGTTTCTTGATTTTTATCAGATACTTGTTATGAATAAAAATTGGGATTTAAGAGGGAATGTAAGCTCTTAAACCCCATCTATTATTTAATCTTCTTTGTTATTAATTTGGCAAGGGACTTTGCAGTTTTAGCGTAACCCTCAGCTATTCTGTCATTGGAATTGGGTATCCCGACGAAATCAAAATCTCCAGAAAGAGCTTTCATTTTTTGTGCAAATGAACTGCTTGGCGACACCATCGCTAAGGTAAGCAGTAGATGAACTGCTAAAGAAAACTCTTTCATTATTTTTTATTGGGTTAATAGCTGCCAAATATAAGTTTTATTACAGAATATATATATCGTAATGCTTATTTTTGGGGGTGTGACTTCATGGAAAGATCGTAGCCCGCTGCAAAGTGAGGAGCACTGTCGATAAAGCGAAAGAACAAACAAAAAACTAAATTTGAAGAAGATGCTAGAACTTGTATTTGCAACCAATAATGCCCATAAATTGGAGGAAGTCCAAGCGATCGTGGGGAGTGCTTTTATCATTAAAAGTTTAAATGATATTGACTGTAACGATGATATTCCAGAGACAGGAGTGACCTTTGAGGAAAATGCCCAGCAGAAAACGGACTATTTGGTGAACAAATATGGTCTTTATTGTTTTGGAGATGACTCAGGCTTGGAAATTGATGCATTAAATGGTGAACCTGGAGTTTATTCAGCACGTTATTCCGGATCGAGGGACATGGAAAAGAATATTGATCTTGTCCTTGAAAATTTAGGCGATAACCCCAATCGTACCGCGAGATTCAAAACAGTTATTTCATTATATTTGAATGAGCAGCAGCACTTTTTTGAAGGAAGTATCGAGGGGAAAATTATTGAAGAGCGTAAGGGTATTGATGGTTTTGGTTATGATCCCATTTTTATTCCGAATGGCTATGATAGAACGTTTGCCGAAATGACTGCGGCGGAAAAAAATAGCATTAGCCATCGGGCGATTGCTGTAGGCAAACTCGCTGAATACCTAAAAACAAAATAGGTTAGTATTTTTTTTATTTAGATTAGAAGTAAGGAGCTTCCAATTTAACGGGAAGGGATAATCTGATGGGCTGAGGCCTTGAAATAACAAAAAAGGAAGCGTAAAACAATTTGTTTTACGCTTCCTTTTTTGTTACTTCTGCTATTTATTTAGCTTTTACTTTTGTTTGGATACTGTCTTTAGCAGGTATTATCGCTGATTTATTAGTTGTTGAGTCGGACTTTGCAGCTACTTTGTCGGTTGCGGTCTTTACATTTGTTTTTGTAGCGCTAGCTTTATCCGTTGTTTCAGATGGCTTCGCTGTTTTGGTTACAGCATTCGATTTATTGTTTGCAGCCTCCACCTCTTTTTCATTCTCGAGCGTTTCGTTCGCACCAACTTTCTTGGCGGCACCTTTTTGAGGGGTAGTTGTTTTATCACCTTTTTTAATAGACTTCATTGTGCCAGATTCTTCACCTTCTGGTGCAGTCGGAACTGTAAATGACGCTTTTGAAAGATCCCTTTTTCGATTTAATAAATCATCTTTTGATTTAGGTCGATCTTCGGGGCGCCAGGTGAAATTCGGAAGAAACTCCTTGTCGGCCGTGACTTCAGCAATAGGATAGACTTTGCCATCCACTTTTCGAATAGATACATATTCCTTCAACTTATTATCTTCCATCAAGATCTTGAAACGACTGCTTCGATCATGCACAAGCTCAGTGGTTACATTGGTCTTTTCATCAATATTGTAGAAGATATTTTCTGCATTGCCATCAACAAACAGACGTTCCATACGGTTATTGGTGAAAAAGCTGGTAATCTTCCGACCTTTAATCTGATTGAATTTCAATGAGTCGCTTGTTGCGTTTACCATGAAAGCATTACCGACGAGTAAGGAATTGTCTAATTTCTGATTCTTTACCTGTAGAAATATGGTATCTCCGGAGATTTGTGAGTTTTCGGCCCACATCATTGGTTTTCCCATCAGTCTGAACATGGAATCTTGCATGCCATAATACATAGAATCTGCTACAGCCTGCAAGTCCGATTTAAATAATCGTGCATTATAGTAGGCTTTTATAATCCGTGTTTTAGCTGTATCCTGGGCGAGAGAATCCCGTTTACTCTCTTGGGCATTTTTTAAAGCTGCTCCCATCAGTTTATCGGATTCACCGCCTTTGGGGATGATCGCTTTTTTACGCAATACACTATCAGCCTTAAGGTTTTTTTCAATTTCTATCTTGTTTTGATCACCGACAATAGCTGGTATTTTCTTTGATGCAATCGGTTTTTTATTTGTAAGTGTATCTTGTACTTTTTTAATGCTCTTTTCAAGAACCGGTTTGCCACTGTCTTTTTTAGACAAACTGTCTATTCCCTTGTGAAGGTTAACTCTTGTGTTATCTAATGTACCTGTAGAATCAACTGTTGTTGAGCTGGAATCCTGGTCACCATAATCGATCTCATTATCATCTTCAATAGCCCCACCTTCACGATTCAATTTAAAATCTTTTGCAATATAATCTCGGCGAAATATCATCTGTGAGAAGAGGGTGTCGGCTGTCATAAAAACAGAATCGACTTGTGGATCAGCCTTAAGGGATTTACTATTATCGCTTTTGATATTTTTACCTGGATGTTCCTTTTCTTCTAGAACAACTTGCGATGTGGCTTTATTTGATTTGAGTTCATCTTTGTGTTGTTCTTTTTCAATCTTCTTCAATTCTTTAGCTTCATTTTTTAGCTCTTTCTCCGATTTTTGTTGGACAGGAGACAAAGAAGATACAGAATCTTTTTGTGTTGAATCTTTTTTGACCACCGAAATGATCAGGGGTTTGTCTGTCATTGTAATGGATTCGTTCCTCCCGTTGTACAAACCAAATCCACCATAGGCATAAAATTTGTCTAAGGTATCAACAAAGACGACATTTTTTACGGCTTTGCCGATTCCCACTTGTCTATCGTAGAATAGGCTGTCTCCTTTAAGAAACTTTGTCCCTTCTGTGTAGAGGTTGTTTTTAGAGAAATAAGCCTGCCCCGTTGCCATATGGTATCGGCCTTTTTCAGTATACAGGTTTTCCCCTTTATTTCCCTTGATATTTGTAGGGCCATAGAAATCAGTAATGCGTGTATTACCATTATATTTCATGGAGTCTGTGTAGACTTTTACATTGGTTGATCGGACGACAACTTTTTGATTGAAATAAGATTCCCCTGTATTTTCGAAATAAGTAGCTCGCTGGCTTGTAATTGTATCGCTTCCTGATAGAATACGCCCGCCGCTGTAATAATTGCCGATTTTACTTCGCATATTGTAGACAAGATGATCGGTTGTTAATACAGATCCACTAGTACTGACCATCCGAACAGCGCCTGTAAGCGTAGCGAGCTGCATTGCTGCTTCATAATGTAATTTATTGGAAAATATCTGCGTACCGTCGGGTTGAGTAATGATCACGTTTCCAAAGGCTTCAAAAAATTGTCGGCCAATGTTGTCTTTATGTAAATAGCCACTATCTGATGATAGCGTTGAACCCACATGTTCATAGACTGGACGGTAAAACAAAATATTGCCGTCTTTCCCCGTAATAATATGGGATGATGAAAGAAGCTTTAGTTCATCCTGTTTCTGTGCTTGGACCGACAAGCCAGTTAAAATAAATACAATAAGTGTATAAATGTATTGTTTCACAAGGGCAAAAATATGGATTTTAATTGCTACTTCACTGGATTTCACAAATTTTAAGAGTTGAATTTATTATTCGGACAAAATATACCGTAACTTTGTTCTATGAATGTGCTGGAAAGACTAATGGGCTATATTGAAAAGGAGCATTTGTTGATGCCTCATGATAAAATATTGCTTACGGTGAGTGGGGGAAAGGACTCGATGTTAATGGCACATTTATTTGCAAAAGCAGGGTATACTATTGCGATTGCACATTGCAATTTTCAATTAAGGGGAACAGAATCTGATGAGGATGAAGCTTTAGTTCGGAAATTTGCAACGGAAAATAATGTTCCAATATACGTGAAGCACTTTGATACAAAAGCTTACGCAAAGGATCATCAAATTTCGATTCAAATGGCTGCACGGGAACTTCGTTATGCTTGGTTTGAGAAATTGCGACATGAGCTGCAGTTCGATCGAATTGCAGTAGCTCAGCATCTGAACGATCATATCGAAACGGTACTCCTGAACCTTTCACGTGGAACCGGTCTCCAAGGACTCCAGGGTATTTTTCCTATCAAAGAACGCATCATTCGGCCACTACTTTTTCTGAAGGCAAGCGAAATTGAACATTTTGTTAATATGTATGGGATTGCTTATCGAGACGATCAATCCAACTTTTCAACAAAATATGCGCGTAATAAAATAAGGATTGATATCATCCCACATTTTAAAAAACTTCAGCCAGATTTTGAGATGGTCTTCGAGCAGAATATCAATCATTTTAAGGAATCTTACCAGCTGTTGCAGCAATTTGTGGAGCCCATTCGGAGAAAACTGTTTTATCCTATAGATGAGGGTTGGGGAGTTCGGAAAGAAGATCTGGAACCCTATATGGATAATTTGCCTTTACTCTATGAGTTGTTTTCGGCATTTAATTTCTCAAAAGCGGTACTAAGTGATCTTCAACAGGCTTGGACAAGAGAGTCTGGGCGTATTTTTCAATCCGATGCCTACCATATGCTCTTGGATAGAAATGAGCTTTTTATTCGTGAAAAGGAATTTATTTCTCCCGACGAGGCTTTAATCACCTCCGAAACTTCGACAGTGGAGTGGAAACACTATTGTTTTCATGCCGATGTTTCTTCGGATCTAGCTATTGTCAAAGCGAGTGAGGTTGCAAAGTTGGATTATGATGTATTAGTTTTCCCACTCACGATTCGATCATGGAAAGTTGGCGACAGCTTTTATCCTTTAGGTATGGAAGGGCGGAAGAAATTGAGCGATTTTTTTATCAATAAGAAGATCAGCTTATTTGAAAAGGAAAATATTCCGATCGTGGTGAATGGAAATGGAGATATCCTATGGGTAGCCAATTATCGCATGGACAATCGTTATAAAATTACCGCCAATACAAAAAAAGTCCTTACTTTAGTTTGCAGAACTGATTAGCAGCAAAAATTGCTGATGTTAATCAGCGCCAAGGGTCTCTGTTTTGAGAAATAATGCCATATGGTTGATAGTCAAACAATGGACCCTGGTGGTGACAAAATCTATAGAAGTAAAAACGAAGTTATTGAGGAGCTCTGCTATTAGGAAACAAGGGTGTGAAGTCTCCAAATTAATAGCTAAATCTTAAGTAAATGAAAGAAGGTGTACTTTATTCGGAAAATCAATATTTAGGTCGTGACCGTGTTTGGATCAGCGTGCGTTTAGTGCTCGTACTTTTTTGTTTTACGGCATTTTATTTGAATTTAGACCATTTGATATCGAGCCAATTGTTCTTTATCGTAGGAGTAGGTATTATCATCACGTCTATTGTTATGATGTATATGGTGTTATTCCGTACGGAAGTATTTCAAGACCATATACTTATTAGTGGACTATGGTCTACTCGGGTCGTCAAAATCGATCTTGCCTCTATTACAAAAATAGAAAAGGCGCCTTATAGCACATTCTTTTTCAATAATCCTGTTTATAATCTGCATACAAAAGGAAAGATTAAATTCTTCGCTGGAGGTAAAAATGCTGTTTTTTTAACAGATAAAGATGGTCTTACCTATGTGTTGGGAACACAGCGCCAGGAAGAGCTCTATCGAATTATTTTGGAAACAAAAGGGCGATTAGGAAAGTCTTAAAATTTGTTAATAAATTCTTATCTGACAATTTAAAGACAACAGTTTATCGAGTTATTGGTTAAATTTGAGAAAATAGCAACGAATTAACTATGGCATTTTTAAAATTTATACTTATTACATTCGCTGTTTACTTTGTAGTAAGATTCTTATTTAGATTATTTTTACCATTTGCAATGCGTAAAGCAGCTGAAAAGTTGATGAAAAAAGCGCAGCAGCAAGGTGGAGCATACGGTAGCCAAGGATCAGGCGGTACATTTTATTATGAATTTAATGGTCAAGGACAACAGGAAAGTAAAAGGTCTCAGCCCGAAGGGAAGGTACATGTCGATTACATTCCACCGAAAGAAAGCCCTGAACGCAAAGGGACTGAAACAGCAGGTGAGTTTGTGGATTTTGAGGAAATAAAATAATTTTTAGCAATCCAAATAGCGTATCTTTGTGCTATGTGGCTGAAGCAACTTTCTGTTCTAAATTTCAAGAATTACTCGGAATCATCTTTGGAATTTCTCCCCGAGGTAAATGCGTTTACAGGGAATAATGGTGTTGGTAAAACCAATCTTTTGGATGCGATTCACTATTTATCACTCTGTAAAAGTTATTTCAATCCAATTGATTCGCAGCATATCAAATCAGGCAATGACTGGTTTATGGTACAGGGTGAATTTGATAAAGAATCAATTAGTGATTTCATTTCTTGTAGTCTTAAAAAAAATCAGAAAAAGCAATTTAAAAAAAATAAAAAGGATTATCCCCGACTGGCTGATCATATAGGCTTATTTCCTTTGGTCATGGTATCCCCAAATGATAGCATCATCGTAACAGATGGGAGTGAAGAGCGCAGAAAATTTGTGGATAATGTGATTTCCCAGACAGATAATAAATATTTAGATACCCTAATTATTTATAATAAGTTTTTAGCCCAACGTAACAGTCTCCTTAAACAAGCACGTCAAACCAGTGTATTGGATCTTGGCCTAATCGAAATTCTCAATTTTCAACTTGAAGAAGTTGGAAATATTATTTTTCAAAAAAGAAGGTCTTTTATGGAGGAATTTCAGCCGGAGTTTGACCGACACTATCAGTTCCTCACCGAGGATGCAGAGTCTGTTCAATTACAATATGAATCGCCTTTAATGACAGATTCGTTTCTAAATATTTTAGAGAAGAATTTGGAACGTGACCGTATGCTGGAACGCACAACGCAAGGAATACATAAAGATGATCTGATCTTTACCATTCACGGTGGAATGCCCTTGAAGAAGTTTGGTTCTCAGGGCCAACAAAAATCTTTTCTAATTGCTCTGAAGCTTGCACAATATTCTTATCTCCAGCAGAAAAAGGGTTTTAAGCCCTTACTTCTTTTGGATGACATCTTTGATAAACTTGATGATCGCCGTACACATAAATTGATGCAGATGGTTTCAGAAGATGATTTTGGACAGATTTTCCTGACGGATACAGATTCCATGAGAATTCAGCGAATCTTTGACGAAATCAGCCGACCTGTTCGTATATTTGATATTGAAGGAGGACAAGTCAATGTATAAGAAGCAAACTAAAAAAAGCCTAGAATTCATTCGGTCAAGCGACGATATGACGATTAAGGAGGGGGTTGAGCGTCTTCTTGAAGCTTATAAACTACGAAGGAAATTTGATGAAACTTCGATCGCATCTGTTTGGCCTCAATTGATTGGTAAAGCTATTGCTAATCGCACGCAGCAGCTATATGTTCGTGATAAAAAACTGTTCGTACGTGTAGAGTCTGCTGTTATTAAGAATGAATTGGCGCTTATGCGAAGACAAATTCTAGGAAGGGTAAATGAATATGTAGGTCACGTCATTATTGAAGAAGTCGTGATTTTATAAATCCTCCTTTCATGTTAGATCAACTCTTTCGAGATTTTTTCCCTATTTCTGAGGCTAGTGCCTTAAAACTTTTCTCAAACTTCGAGCGTATTGAATTAAAACGAGGTGAATATCTGATCAAGGCGGGCGATTACTCTTCCAATCTGTTTGTGATAGAATCCGGATTAATCCGTCAATATGCTTGGTCAAAAAAAGGAGAGTTTACGCAATGGATAGGTACAAGGAATCATTTTGTGACAGATCTTGCTTCTTTCATTTTTGACAGGGCTTCCATATGGAATTTCCAATGCATTAGCGATTGTACGGTATACCGTTTGTCAAAGTCCGATTACCAGAAAATGGAATCGGAAATTGTGGAATGGAATAAATTTGAGAAGGCTTTTTTAGCAAAATGCTTTTGCACCATGGAACAGCGAATCTCGGATTTTATTTGCCTAACTGCTGAAGAAAGATATGTCCAATATTTTGAACAACATAAATTATTATTCCAACAAGTTCCCCTTCAATATATCGCCTCCGTATTGGGTATGAGCCCAGAAACCCTGAGTCGTATTCGAGCAAAAATAAGTTCTTGATAAAAGTCAAGAGCGAGCTGTCTGTCTTTTTCTAGTTTTGTCCTGTAGCTGTTAACGAACAGTTTGCTTAATGGAGCACGTAACCAAAAATTTATGTATTTATACATTTACACGGTTCATATTAAGCTTGGAGTAGTTTGTTTGCAGTTGTAATAATTGAAATTAAGACGAAACTAGAATAGCATCACATACGCTTTATCGTTATTTGAAGACAGGTGAAGGAGTTTGAGCTATTTTGTCGTTTCAACGATAAAAAGAAGACAAATGAAAAAGATTGAAACGAGTATTCTCATTGATGCAACAGCAGAAGAGGTTTGGCAGGTATTAAGTGAATTTAAGGCTTATTCCCAATGGAGCCCAACAATCAAACGGTTTGAAAAGCAACCGGTAGTAGGAAAACGCTGCAAAGTGCTTTTAGAACAACCAAACGGATTTAAGATCAAAATGAATCCAAAATTCCTTTCTATTGAACAGAATAACGAGCTGCGCTGGAAAGGAGATTTATTCTTTCCAGGTATTTTTGATGGTGAGCATTATTTTAGGTTAGAGCAAGTGGGCGCTACACAAGTTAGATTTGTCCAAGGTGAATTGTTTTCTGGATTGTTGGTTCCTTTTCTGGGAAAACTCCTTATAGAAACAAAGCGCGGATTTGACCTTTTCAACATGGCGATAAAAAGGCGGGTGGAGTATGGTTCTTAACTTTCCACAGGGATCTGTTAGTATAGTTTTTTTATAAACATGCTATTTAACGGATTTGTCGATGAATGCTATCTTATACACATTTTTATGTGTATAACCCCCTAGTTTTACACAATTTGTTATTTTTTTGAATCCTTTCGCTTTGTGTTATTAACAATATGGTGTTGATAAGTGGCTACTTATACACATTTTATGCTAATATGCATATGTCAACAAGTCACTTATTAACATTTATTGTGTTAATAAGTGACTTGTTTTGTTAATAAGTATGTTGGTGGGAGTAATTTATGCACAAATTACCAACAATGCTGCTGGAGGGAATTTTGCAAATAGGTTAATATGGGGAATTTCTATTGAAAGTTGGTTTTTATAGGAATTGCTCCAAATCACCTTTTCCTTCACGAATAACATCAAAAGTTCCTTCTGTAAGATCAACCACGGTAGATGCGACATTATCGCCATAACCGCCATCTATAACAGCATCAACTAGATCTTCGTATTTTTCGTGAATTAATTCGGGATCAGTAGAATATTCAATAATTTCATCTTCATCGTGAATGGAGGTTGTCACAATAGGGTTGCCTAATTGTTTAACAATTTCACGAACAATATTATTGTCTGGCACACGGATACCCACAGTCTTCTTTTTGGAACTTAGCAGCTTAGGGACTTTAGTTGTTGCGTTAAAAATAAAAGTAAAGGGTCCAGGCAGGGCTTTTTTTAATACACGGAATACGGAGGTATCGAAGGATTTTGTGTATTGCGAAATATCTGTTAAATCATAGCATATAAATGATAGATTAGCCTTTTCTGGTTTTAGACCTCTAATTTCACATACTCGTTCTATGGCTTTTTGTTGCGTGATATCACAGCCAATACCATATACAGTATCGGTAGGGTAGATAATTACACCACCACGGCGAAGAATATCAACCGCCTGTTCTATTGCCTTGGGGTTGGGATTGTCGTTATATATTTTAATGAGCATTTTCTATTTTTGTTAAGTACCTGAATTAGGTCTAATCTCAGGCCCTGTTGTAGGATGTCAATAGGGCAATGGTTATTATCTGCATTCAGATACGCTATATCTAAAAGAACAACAGCCAAAATATTTTGTTTTGGCTGTTGTTCTTTATATTAAAATTCTGCGTTTTTCGGCGTACGTGGGAATGGAATGACGTCGCGGATATTGGTCATTCCCGTCGTGAATAAAACGAGGCGTTCGAAACCTACGCCAAATCCTGAATGTGGTACCGATCCAAATCGGCGCGTATCCAAGAACCACTCCATTTCTTCAGCAGGAATACCAACTTCAGCCATGCGATCGAGTAAGCGATCAAGATTTTCTTCACGCTGTGAACCACCGACCATCTCACCAATACCTGGGAAAAGAATATCCATGGCACGTACGGTGTTTCTTCCTTGCGCATCCGGCTCATTTTGCTTCATATAGAAGGACTTGATTTCGCGCGGATAGTCTGTTAAGATAACAGGTTTCTTGAAGTGTTTTTCAACCAAATAGCGTTCGTGTTCAGATTGTAAATCAGCGCCCCAATCATCAATTAAATATTTGAATTGTTTCTTTTGGTTTGGTTTGCTACGCTTTAATATTTCAACGGCATCTGTGTAGGTAACGCGTTCAAAATCGTTTGTTAATACGAAGTTTAATTTCTCAACAAGATTTAATTCTGAGCGTTCTGCAGCAGGCTTAGATTTCTCTTCTTCCAATAAACGATTGGTTAAGAACTCAATTTCTTCTGGACAGGTTTCCAAAGCGTATTTAATCACATATTTCAGCAAAGCTTCGGCCAAGTCCATATTGTCTTCTAATTCATAGAAAGCCATTTCAGGTTCGATCATCCAAAATTCGGCTAAGTGACGTGTTGTATTTGAGTTTTCCGCTCTAAATGTTGGACCGAACGTATAGATGTTTCCAAATGCCATGGCACCAAGTTCCCCTTCCAATTGGCCCGATACAGTAAGGTTCGTCGGTTTTCCAAAGAAGTCTTCTTTGAAATCGATATCTCCATTTTCTTTGCGTGGAGGATTCTTTAAATCCAGGGTTGTAACCTGAAACATTTCTCCGGCACCTTCCGCATCCGAACCTGTGATGATTGGCGTATGCATATAGACAAAGTCGTTTTCCTGAAAAAACTTGTGTACAGCAAATGCCAAAGCATTACGCACTTTGAATACCGCATTGAATGTTCCGGTACGGAAACGCAAATGCGCAATTTCACGTAAAAATTCTAAGCTATGCTTTTTGGGTTGTAATGGATATTTTTCGGGGTCAGAGTCGCCAATAATACTTACTTCAGTAGCTTTAACCTCAACTTTTTGTCCTTTACCCAGTGATTCTATCAACTGACCTTTTACGCGAACTGCTGCTCCAGTGGTGATACGTTTTAAGATATCCTCAGGTGTATTTTCAAAATCGACAACTGCTTGAATATTATTGATTGACGAACCGTCATTGATTGCTATAAACTGATTGTTGCGGAAAGTTCTTACCCAACCTTTAACAACGACCTCTTTGCCAAATTCTGTGGCATTCAATAGTTCCTTTATTCTTGTGTGTTCCATCTTAATTTTTGGAGATTGACTTGTAAAAGATGCTTTGTCAAAAAAGCAATACAAAAATAAGCTATTCTGTTGGTTTATTGGTTATAAATGTTGATTTAATTCACTTCATGATGGTTCATTATAGCGCATAGAGGAGATATATTTTGAAATAAAGACAGGTGAAAACTCAAAGATTGGGAAATGGCACACAGCTCGTTTTGCGATGAATATAGGTTTGCTAAGAAGAGAACTTTTTGTCTGTGTGGCGAACGATAGGAGGAGTAGAAACAAAAAGCGCAGATTATTTCTAATCCGCGCTTTTTGTTATGATGATTAAAGGAATTAACCTTTTAATACTTTCGTTACCAATTCAGCAGCTTCTTTCAATAAGATTGCAGAATAAACTTGTAAACCGGACTCATCAATTAATTTTTTCGCTTCTTCAGCATTCGTACCTTGAAGGCGAACGATGATTGGAACAGGGATGTTACCGATTTCGCTGTAAGCATCAATTACACCTTGAGCAACACGGTCACAACGAACAATACCACCGAAGATATTAATTAAGATCGCTTTTACGTTAGGGTCCTTTAAAATGATATTGAAACCAGCTTTTACAGTTTCAGCATTTGCAGTACCACCTACGTCCAAGAAATTTGCAGGTTCACCACCAGCTATTTTGATAATATCCATTGTAGCCATTGCTAAACCAGCACCATTTACCATACAACCTACGTTACCATCTAATTTAACATAGTTTAGGTTTGATTCACCAGCTTCAACTTCCGTTGGATCTTCCTCAGTTACATCACGCATAGCAGCGTAATCTGGGTGACGGTACAATGCGTTCTCATCAAGATTTACTTTCGCATCAACTGCTAAGATCTTGTCGTCTGAAGTTTTTAATACCGGATTGATCTCAAACATAGAAGAGTCTGTAGAATCGTATGCTTTGTAAAGAGCGGCAACAAATTTTACCATTTCTTTGTGTGCAGCACCAGAAAGACCAAGATTGAAAGCAATTTTACGTGCTTGGAATCCTTGTAAGCCTACTTTTGGATCGATTTCTTCTTTGAAAATCAAGTGTGGTGTTTTTTCTGCCACTTCTTCGATGTCCATACCACCTTCTGTAGAGTACATAACGATGTTACGTCCTTTAGCACGGTCTAATAATACAGACATGTAGAATTCTTTTGTTTCGCTCTCGCCTGGATAATAAACGTCTTGAGCTACCAAAACTTTGTTTACTTTTTTACCTTCAGGTCCAGTTTGAGGCGTTACTAATTGCATACCAATGATGTCAGTTGCTCTTTGTTTGACTTCATCTAAGTTCTTAGCTAACTTGACACCACCACCTTTACCACGGCCACCAGCGTGAATTTGAGCTTTAACAACAACCCAATCAGAATTGTAGTCTTCTTTCATTTTTTTGGCCGCTTCCACAGCTTGCTCTGGAGTATCTGCTACGATACCTTCCTGTACGCGCACACCAAAGCTCTTTAGTATTTGCTTTCCTTGATATTCGTGAATGTTCATTTGCAAAAATATTTGGCGTAAAAATATAATTTTTTGGGGGATAAGACAAGGGATAAGTTGCTCTTTTATCTATTTTTTGACATTTAGACAAAATAAAATGGCTGGAATAGAGAAATAACAGCTTATTTATTCAAACACGTGGTATCGTAAATTTATTTATCTTTGTCCTATGATGTTACATGCCAAAGGAATTCACAAAGCTTATGGGTCATTACCGATTTTGAAAGGTGTTGATATCGCTGTTGAAAAAGGGGAAATCGTCAGTATTGTTGGTGCCTCAGGAGCTGGTAAAAGTACACTGTTGCACATCATTGGTACCTTGGATAAGCCAGATCAGGGAACGGTTTCCATCAATGGTGTTGATGTTCAAAAATTGAATGCTAAAAAGCTCAGTGCTTTCCGAAATGAACATATTGGTTTTGTTTTTCAATTTCACCATTTGCTGCCTGAATTTACTGCCTTGGAAAACGTATGTATTCCAGCTTTTATTCAGGGAAAGGGGAGGTCCGAGGCGGAAGCTAAAGCAAAAGAATTGCTTGAATTATTGGGGGTTTCTCATCGCATTGACCACAAGCCTGCTGAAATGTCTGGCGGCGAACAACAACGTGTTTCTGTGGCTCGTGCTTTGATCAACGATCCTTCCATTATTTTGGCAGATGAACCTTCGGGTAATCTTGACTCAGAGAATGCAGCGGCTTTACATCAATTGTTTTTTGATCTTAGACATAAATTTCAGCAGACCTTTATTATCGTTACCCATAATGAGGAGCTTGCCCGAATTTCGGACCGAACGATTCATATGCGCGATGGGTTAGTTGTGTAACAGTAATCCAGATTATAATTATATTTTTAATGAAGAAAATACTCATAACTTTCGGAACCAGACCTTTGGCGATGCGTATCGCTAAAAGACTTGGGGCTGATTTCGAAATATTATATGCAAGTTCAGAAGATATTCCCGAATTGCTTTTAGCATCAGGGAAATATGCCAAAATTCCAAAAGGTCTTCTTCCTACTTTTGCACATGAGATACTCAAATTAAGTTTAGACCAAGAGGTTGATTATGTGCTGCCTTTAGGTGGTTTTGAGCTGGAACCATTGTCCACAGCCAAAGTTTTATTTGAGGAATATCAGATTTCAGTTCTTGTCCCCGATAAAGATCTGCTTGAAACTATTCCTGTTATGGAAAATCCGCCTGCTGATTTGCCTTATAGACTCCTGTCAAAGGGCAACAGTTTATTGGATTCGGCGACTTTCGAAAGATCATTGGATGGCTTGTTTGTTGCTTCGGATTCAGGCGAGGATTTAGCGTTAATCTGTGTATCCAAATAGAATCTTATTTTTGTGGCCAGTGTCATTAAGGTTTTAACAATGTCGACACAGCTCTTAATTTTAAGCTTTTACATATCATGATGTTCCCAGAAGAAAAAAAGGTATATGTTTTTGAATTAGATGATGTTGTTTTTCCTAAAAGGGATTACTTACTTCAAGTATATTATCTTTTTGCTAATTTTATAGAATTTACAGAGACTGTTCCGGCTCAAGCACATTTGGTTCAATTTATGAAAAATCACCTTGAGCATCAGGGTGAGAATTTATTGTTCGAACATGCGCAGCAAACTTTTGGATTTGATCAAAAATATAAGGAGAATTTTGAGCGGCTTCATGTCAATGCAATTTTGCCGCTACGGTTACATTTGTTTGATCATATTAATACGCTGTTTAGGCAGTTAAAAGCCGCAGATAAACATGTTTGTATTTTGACGAAAGGAAATCCGCTAGAACAACTCAATAAAGTTAAATTTGTGGATTGGGGTGAATATGGGGATGAGATAAAAGTTTACTTTCTGGATGAACTCGTTTTTAGGGGAATTGAACCACTGGAGTTCCTTGCCCATGAGTTTACCGTAGAAACGACCGCAATTCAATTTGTAGACTAAGTTTACAGTAAGTATCTTTGTTTAATCTACCAACAATAATTGTCATTAAAATCGTCGTCAATATTGTTGAAAAAAAATTATGATTAGGGATATAAAAGCCCTATTTTTATATAAAGCCCTTGGATTTATGAATAAAGTGAACAAGCCTGCCACGATTAAAGAAATTGCCAAGAAGCTGAAAATCAGTCCTTCGACGGTTTCTAGAGCATTGAATGATCATCCTAGTATTGGATTGGTAACAACAATGCGCGTAAAAAAAATGGCCGAAGAATTGAATTATGAACCCAATCAAACGGCTATATTCTTCAAGCAGCGTAAAACATTTACGATTGCTGTTATTTTACCGAGTCTGTCTGAACCGTTTTTTTCTTTCGCCATTAGTGAAATTGAAAATGTTGCATCAGAACATCGATATACTGTGCTGATGGGACAATCACTGGATGACCCCGAGCGTGAAGAGCAGATCTTAAAAACATTTAAAAACCATCGTGTCGATGGGATTTTGATGTCTATAGGTAAAAAGACGACCAATTTAGAATTCATTGAGAAATTGGAAGCGTCTGGTATCCCGATTGTCTTCTTTGACTGTGTGCCTAGTTTACCCAATATCAATAAAGTACAAAGCGATCTTTCTACGGGTATGAACGAAGCTGTGGATGCTTTCGTAGCGCGTGGACATAAAGTTATTGCACTTGTAAATGGGCCGAAAACCTTGCCGGCTAGTGAAGATCGAAAAGTAGCTTATTTATCTGCCATGAAAAGGAATGGGATGGATATTCTAGAAAAGAATATCATCGAAACAGACCTGAGTACGGAAGGAAATGAAAAGGCTATGGATAGTATATTCGCAATGTCTGAGCGACCTTCTGCAATTATATCTTTTAATGACTTTGTTACACTTGATTTGATGAAAGCGGCCAGACAAAAGGGGCTTGTCTTAAATCAAGATATTTTCTTTATTAGTTATGCGAACTATCCGTTATGGCAATATATGGAAAATCCGCCAATGGGACGCATAGAGCAATTTCCGGGAATGCAAGCGCGTAAAGCGGCTGAAATTTTATTTGAACGCATTGACAACACCGAAATTGTCGATCAACAAATCGTCTTTAAGTCGCGATTGGTTATGTAATCGCTATTATCCATTCGGTCATAAAAGTAAAAAGGGGAAAATCGTTAGATTTTCCCCTTTTTACTTTTATTTGTTTTAATACTACAAGTGAATGACTTCACCGTAAGCATCAGCACAAGCTTCCATAATCGCTTCACTCATTGTTGGGTGAGGATGGATCGTTTTAATCATTTCATGACCTGTTGTTTCCAGTTTGCGGGCAACAACAACTTCTGCAATCATTTCTGTAACATTGGCTCCGATAAGGTGTGCGCCTAGAAACTCACCATATTTAGCGTCAAAGATAACTTTAACAAAGCCATCTTTCGCACCAGCAGCTGAAGCTTTTCCTGAAGCTGAGAATGGGAATTTACCAACTTTAATTTCATAGCCGGCTTCTTTCGCCGCTTTTTCGGTATAACCTACAGAAGCAATTTCTGGGGAGCAATATGTACAGCCAGGGATATTATTGTAGTCAATAGGTTCAACATGTAGACCTTTGATTTTTTCAACACAAGTGATCCCTTCTGCTGAGGCAACGTGAGCCAAGGCTTGGCCTTTAACGATGTCACCGATAGCATATACACCTTCGATGTTTGTTTTGTAGAAATCATCTACAACAACGCGGCCGCGATCAGTTTTTACACCAACCTCTTCCAAGCCGATATTTTCGATATTTGGAGCGATACCAACAGCCGATAATACAATCTCTGCTTCGATAACTTCAATGCCTTTTTCTGTTTTGATAGAAACTTTGCTCAACTCACCTGTTGTGTCAACGGATTGAACTTCAGACTTCGTTAAGATGGTGATACCTTGTTTCTTTAAGCTTTTCTCTAATTGTTTTGAAATTTCTTCATCTTCAACAGGAACGATTCTATCCATAAATTCTACGATAGTTACTTTTGTTCCGATTGCATTATAGAAATAAGCAAATTCAACACCGATAGCACCTGAACCAACAACAACTAGAGATTTTGGTTGTTTAGGAAGTGTCATTGCTTGACGGTAGCCGATAATTTTTTTACCATCTTGAGGTAAATTAGGCAATTCACGTGAACGTGCACCAGTCGCTAGGATGGTATGTTTTGCCGAATATTCTTTAGTAGAACCGTCTGCTGCTTTCACATCGATTTTACCATCTTTTTTAATTTTTGCAGTTCCATTGATGACGTCGATTTTATTCTTTTTCATCAAGAACTGAATACCTTTACTCATTCCTTCAGCAACCCCGCGACTTCTTTTGACAATAGCGTCAAAATCAGCCTCACCACCTTGAACATTGATGCCGTAATCAGCGGCATGGTTTAAATATTCAAATACCTGAGCACTTTTCAATAATGCTTTTGTAGGGATACAGCCCCAGTTTAGACAGATTCCGCCTAATGATTCGCGTTCAATAATCGCTGTTTTGAACCCTAACTGAGCGGCTCTAATGGCAGCAACATACCCGCCTGGACCACTACCGATTACAATGATGTCGTAATTCATATAAATAAATATTCTGTAGTTGAGTGTTATAGCTTCAAATGACAAAATATGTGAAGCATATATTCATTCAAAAGTACGCATTTTTTCTGATGAATATGAACTATTTATTGTAAAATTGGCGGTTTCTGATAAAACACTGTCGCTGTTTCTAGGTCAATGTCACATCTTGGTAAAAGGGGGAAAAATAATAGATAAACCGTATTTAGAGTCTTATTTTTGAAATTCACAATACACAGTTTATCATTATGTTAAGAATATTCAGACAGATCGCTCTGTGGGAAGCAATCTCCACCATTTGCTTGTTTTTTATTGCTATGCCGTTGAAGTATTTTGCGGGAATCCCCGAAGCAGTCAAAATAGCCGGTTCCATTCATGGCTTCTTTGTCGTTATCTTCGTCGTCATGCTGATCATGTCAACTGTAGAATACAAGTGGCCTATATTAAAGGCCGTGAAATATTTCTTGGCTTCTTTGATCCCTATTTTTGGCTTTTGGGTGGAATTAGATCTTAAAAAAGAGATCGAGGGAAAAAGACAAAAATCTTAGTCTTTTTCTCTAAAATTCTAATAGCTGAATTTCCGCAAGGAATTGGGTAGAGGATAGATTAAAAGAATACCAGTATATAAGACGAATAAGTGTTTCCGTCGCTAATGAGTGGATATACTAAATTTATAAAGACAGGGGAGATGTTTAATCATCTCTACCTGTCTTCTCAATCCCCATATAAGCATAGGTAATGCTATCTTTTCCGTGAGGAGCGGAGTTACCATCCTCATCCAGGTTTACAAAGACCAATTTATCGATCGATAGAATTGTTTTCCTGGATATTTTATTGCGGACCTCGCAGCGCATCGTTAACGATGTTGTTCCAAAATTAATCGCTTCAATACCCAGTTCGAGAATATCGCCTTGCTTGGCTGAGCTTACAAAGTTTATTTCTGAAATAAATTTCGTAACCACTTTGGGATTTCCTAATTGAACGATAGCATAAATGACCGCTTCTTCATCAATCCATCGCAGTAGTGTTCCTCCAAATAATGTTCCATTGGGATTTAGGTCTTCGGGTTTGACCCATTTTCTTGTATAAAAATTCATCGTATATAGGTATTTATGACAAGGGGGAAAAGTTTCCTTTTCCCCCTTGAATATTCGATATTTATCGCCTAAGCGTGTATTGCTCTGTTTGCTGTAGCTGCTAGTGCCGCCTCTTTGATTGCTTCAGTATAGGTTGGGTGTGCATGACAAATACGTGCGATATCTTCTGCAGATGCACGGTATTCCATGGCTACGGTTGCCTCACCAATCATATCTGCTGCACGAGGACCAATCATATGTACACCTAATACTTCGTCAGTTGTCGCGTCTGCCAGTACTTTTACAAAACCATCGGTGTCACCAGATGCTTTTGCACGACCAGAAGCTTTGAAAGAGAATGATCCAGCTTTGTATTTTACACCTGCCTCTTTAAGTTGCTCTTCAGTCTTTCCAACAGAAGCAACTTCAGGCCAAGTATAAACAACACCTGGAATCAAATTATAATCAATATGTGGTTTTTGACCTGCGATATATTCAGCAACATATACACCTTCGTCCTCAGCTTTGTGTGCCAACATTGCTCCAGTGATCACATCACCAATTGCAAATACACCTTGTACAGCTGTTTCCAGATGGGCATTAACTGGGATCTTCTTACCTCTTTCTTCTACTGTGATGCCGATATTTTCTAATCCTAAGCCTTCAGAATATGCGGTACGACCAACGGCTACGATACAATAATCACCTTCTAAAGTTACTTCTTGTCCTTTTGGATCTTCAGCAGTTACTTTTACAACTTTACCTTTCGCGGAAGCTCCAGTCACTTTATGACCTAAATAGAACTCCATGCCCAACGATTTTTTCAAAACACGTTGTAGTTCTTTTCCTAAGCCACCATCCATTGTACCGATGATAGATTTTGCAAATTCAACAACTGAAACTTTTGAACCCAAACGAGCATAAACTGAGCCTAATTCCAAACCAATAACACCGCCACCAATGACAATAAGGTGTTTAGGTATCTCTTTTAGGTTAAGTGCTTCGGTTGAGGTAATGATTCTTTTTTTATCAACAGGTAAGAAAGGCAATGAAGTCGGTTTCGATCCCGTTGCGATAATTACATTTTTACCAGTGATCTGCTCTGTAGAACCATCTGCTTTCGTTATTTTGATGGTGTTTTTGTCCACAAATGAACCCACACCCTGAAAACTGTCAATTTTATTCTTCTTGAATAAGAAGGTGATACCAGCAGTATTTTGGCCAATGACATCGTCTTTACGAGCAATCATTTTTGCCATGTCTACTTTCAGGTCTTTCAAGCTGATGCCGAATGCATCAAAATTGTGCGCAGCATTGTGGTAATGCTCCGAAGAATCTAAAAGCGCTTTTGAAGGAATACATCCAACGTTAAGACAAGTACCACCAAATGTGCTATATTTTTCAATAACAGCTGTTTTTAATCCTAATTGGGCACAACGGATAGCTCCTACATATCCGCCTGGACCACTTCCGATTACAATTACGTCGTATTGCATTGATTACGTTTTATTTTTTTGTACCACAAATTTAATGATTATTAATGGGATAGGAAATCAAAACTTAAGATTTGTGACCAAAGATCCTTACTTTACATTTTTTTGATAAAAGAATGTAAATTATGCACCTTGTGGAACAATGAATCGGTGCTAGTGGGGTATAAATCGAAAAAAGGATATTCATATTTTGAATATCCTTTTTTACTTATTTGTTATTCTGCAACAATTTTTCCTTGCATGACACCATAGTGACCAGGGAAGCTACAAATAAACGTATAAACTCCTTTTTCAAGTGTAAAAGTGATTTTATCAGTTTCTCCAGGTCCCAATAATTTTGTGTGGGAAACAATTGAAGATAAAGCTGATTTTGGAATATATTCGTCTGCAGCAGCTGCAGCAGCCTCAGCACCAAAAGTTGGAAGGTCAACACCTGGTTTTAGGATAACTACGTTATGTCCCATGGACTCTTTTGGCATAGTACCTGCATTTTTGAAAGATAATTCTACTGGCTCACCCGCTTTTACACGGAATAAATCCTTATTATATTTCATTTGATCGTTACCTTCTAAAGATAAGCTGTTGGAAATAGCTACGTTTTCAATACCAGGCACTGTTTCTGTTGCTTGGCTTTCGGTTGAAGTTGTCGCTTCTGTACTAGTTGATTTTTCAGACTTGTCACTGTTTCCACCACAAGACGCAATTGATAAAGCAACTGCAACTGCTGGTATCATAAAAAGTTTTTTCATTTGAATGATTGTTTGTTTATCTTTTATTTATTGTAGGCATTTCCGCAGCCTTTAGCGGTTTAGTGATGAAGTTATGACGAACGTAATTCCTTTCTGGATGCGCGTTCATGAGAAATAACATCAAAACATCTTGTTTATGTTCTAAAATTAATGATTTCATTGATAAATTGAAACTATCATTTCAATTTTGACAATAAAGTATCAATTGTTTTATATAATTTGATAGGATCGAATGGCTTTCCGACAACTTCATTGGCTCCGGCATCGAGCGCTTCCTGTTGTTCGGCTTGGAGCACAGAGGCTGAAATGGAAATAATCGGCATGTTTGCGATTAACGGATTAGTGTTTCGACGTATTTCCTTGATCGCTTCAAAACCACTCATGAGTGGCATATGGGCATCCATAAACACCAGATCAATTTTTTTCTTATTGATTTCTTCTAATGCAATGAGGCCATTGGTCGCCAAAGTGATTTCGCAATTCCAGCTCTTCAGGATATTTGCCAGCATAAAACTGTTTAATTCATTGTCTTCAGCAATCAGGATCATCGGAAAGTTGAACTTGGGTAATTCTGTATAGAGTACCTGCGTTGCTTTCTCTACCGGTTTGTCTTTGATTTTGTCGAAAGTACATTCAAAGGAAAATATACTTCCTTTACCATATTCACTTGAAGCAAAAACCCGACCGTTGAGCAGTGCAGCAATACGTTTTACAATCGCAAGACCTAATCCTGTACCGCCAAATTTTTTGGTGATACTATCTTCTCCCTGTTCAAACGCAATAAATATTTTTTCCAGGGCGTCTTCTACGATGCCGATCCCTGTATCTATAACCTGAAACCGTAAACAGATGTTATGGTTATCTTCTGTTAGGAGCTGAATTTTTAATACAACAGAACCTTCGGAGGTGAATTTAAAACTATTGGAAATAAAGTTGGTCAATATCTGTTTCAACCGTAATGGATCTGTCAGAAAATAACTTGTGATCCGATCGTCTACATCAATTGAAAAATTGAGCCCTTTATAGTTGGCTTTATCAATAAAGAGATTGTTTAGATCATCTGTAATATCGTGCACTGATGTCGACTCCATATTAAGCTTCATCATGCCCGAATCAACTTTTGAGAGATCCAATATGTCGTTGATAATGGTCAGCAGATTTTGTGAGGCAGAATCCAGTTTATTGATCCAGTTTTCTTGTTCAAAAGTGAGCTGGGAGTTTTTTAGCATCTGTGTAATGCCCATAATGCCATTAATAGGCGTACGAATCTCATGGCTCATATTGGCTAAAAAGGTTTCTTTCGACTTTCTGGCAAGATCGGCCTCTTCTTTAGCTTTGAGAATGGCCTGTTTTGATTCTTCTAAAGCAATGTTTTTCTCTTTAATTTCCTGCTGTATCAATAATTGTTGGACAAAAGATTTTACTTTCGCGATGGTTGCTTCCGGGTTAAGCGGTTTATATAGATAATCCACAGCTCCGCTATTAAGTCCCTGAATGAGGTATTTGTCTTCTTTTGAAATCGCTGTTACCATAATGGGGATAATATGGTTTGTTTTTGGATTCTTCTTTAGGAAGGAAACAAATTCAAAACCATTGATTTCTGGCATCTGCACGTCAACGAGCGCTAAGTCAATATCCTCTTTCCAACAGATTTTTAAAGCTTCGTTGGGATCTGTGCTCGTCACTATATTTATATTTTCGATATCCTCCAGCAGTGCTGTAAGACTGATAATATTTTCAATTTTATCATCGACAATCAATATATTTATCTTCTTCATTATAGCAAATCTAAATACAATTTTAAGTCAATTGCTTGATGTAGTCTTTAATTTCTTGAATGCTCAAAATGCGTTCCTGTGCATCGAGTTGAATAGCTGCTTCAGGCATAATGGGAACTTCAGCCGTCGCAGGGTCTTGTACAAAAGTCGTCCCGCCGTATCTTTTTATCATTAATAATCCCTGTGCACCATCCTGATTCGCTCCAGAGAATAAGATAGCCGTACAATTTTCTTTATATATTTCGGCCACGGATTCAAAAGTCACATCAATTGATGGTCTTGAGTATTGAACAGGTTCCGAGATATCCAAAGAAAAGCTATAGTCTGGTTCAACTAAAAGATGATAGCCAGCAGGGGCAAAATAAATAGTCCCATCTTCTATCGCTTCCTTATCATCTGCAGTTTTTATTTTTTGAACAAGCGCTTTGGAAAGCGTGTCCTCAATACTAGAAGCATATTTAGGGTTTCTATGTACAATGACAATAACGGGTATGCGGATTGGTCGTTCCAATGACTTTAATATATTTAGAATGACACTAAACCCACCTGCAGACCCCGCTAACAAAAGAATTTTTCTTTCCATCACCTACTACCCAATTTTTTGGTAAATATTCTGTTTTTTGTTTACGATCTTAAATTTAGCAGCGTCTTTATAGTTGATTAAAGATTCTTTCGCTCCCAAACATAAGAAGCCCAGATGGCAAAGAGAATGATAGAATAAATCCAGGACTTTATTTTGCAGTTCAGTATCAAAATAGATCAATACATTACGGCAGGTAATCAGTTGAAATTCATTAAAAACGCCATCGGACACCAAGCTATGCATGGAGAAAAGGACATTTTTTTTCAGACTATTATTAATGGTAGCGGCGTTGTACATCGCTGTATAATAATCCGACAATGAGTTTTTTGGTTCTGTTTTAATAAAATTTTCCGAGTATTCTTTAACTTTTGCAAGAGAATAGATACCGCGTTTTGCCTTTTCTAACACTTTGCTGTTAATGTCGGTACCATAAATAAACGCACGTTGGTAAAGATTTGCTTCTTCTAACAATATGGCCAGCGAATAAACTTCTTCGCCAGTAGAACAGCCTGCACTCCAGAGTTTTATATGTGGATAAGTTGCGAGATAGGGAAATACATCCGTTTTTACAGCTTTATAAAAATCGGGATCCCTAAACATTTCAGTCACATTGACTGTAATTTCCTGTAGGAAATAGGTGCTGAATCCGGGCTGATTGATCAAATTGGACTTTAGCTCCTGTAGATTGAGCTTGTTAAGTTCCATTATTCTAGTCACACGTCTTTTTAAAGAAGCTCTTGTATAGCCGGACACATCATAGCCGTGGAGATTTTTTACTATATCAATAACTTCTTCCAACTCTTCAAAACTTATCATTGCTACTATTTTATCGGTTAACTCAGCCATACGCGCATTAGGGATATTAATTTGTCAACATCAACCGGTTTACTAATATAATCGTTTGCTCCAACAGCAATTGTTTTTTCTCTATCACCTTTCATTGCTTTCGCTGTCACAGCAATAATAGGAAGGTTTGCAAATTTCTTGTTTGCCCTAATTTTTTCGATAGCCTCATAACCATCCATAACGGGCATCATGATATCCATTAAAACAAGGTCAATCTGTTTATTCCGTTCAAGAATATCTAAAGCTTCCTGACCATTGTTGGCAATTTCAATGTTCATATCATAGCTTTCAAACGCCGTGCTAAGGGCAAAAATATTCCGCATATCGTCATCTGCCAGTAATACTGTTTTGAAAGCTAAATTGTTTTCCGCAATTACAGAGGATCCTGAGTGATTGAACATCGTGTATTCGTGCTTATTGCCGCGAATTTTATTTAAGAATAAATTAACTTCATCAATCAGACGATTATTTGATTTAGCTGACTTAAGGACCATCGCTTGGCTGTGATGCAAAATTTCGGAAGTCTGCTCTGTTGTGAGTTCCATTGCCGTATTGATGATAATGGGTAAATCCTTAAATTGATTGTTCGATTTGATTTCATTCAGGAGTTCAATGCCTGATTTGTCAGGGAGATTCAGATCCATAATGATGCAGTCAAACAATTTCTCTTGATCTAATAAATCGAGGGCTTGTCTCGCATTGAAAGCCTGAAATATCTGAATATGTTGTTCTTCTAAAGATTGTTTGATAAAATCGCTTTGAATTTCCTGATCTTCCACCAGCAGAATTTTTTTCAATGGATGACTAGTCGATGCTTTTATTTTTAAGAATGTTTCAGCCAAAGAGTCTTCTGACACAGGTTTAGCCATAAACCCGATGGCTCCTGCAGAAATAGGTTCATCATGTAAAAATGTTCCTGCCGACATCATGTGCACGGGGATCTCTTTGGTGCTGTCAATTTTTTTGAGGTTACGAAGAACTTCCCAACCATCCATTTTAGGCAACATAATATCTAAGATAATTGCGGCAGGTCGTAAATTTTGTGCTTTTTGTAAACCATCTTGCCCATCATAACTGATGTATACATCGTAGCCATTTTGTTCGGCGTAGTCTTTTAGAATATCTGCAAAAATAAAATCATCCTCAATAATGAGAAGTTTATTGTGTTTTCCATCGTTGTCGATCGACTTCGTTTTTTCGACTATAGGATTTTCCTTCGGAATTTGCGTTGGCGGATTACTTTCTTTTTCGATAGATGTTACTTTCGGGACTGAAATTTGAATCTCCTGTTCTAGCGGGATACTGAAGGTGAAGATACTACCTTCACCAACCTTACTGGATAAGGTTATTTTCCCTTTTAATAAGCTAGCAATTTCACGGCATATTGATAGGCCGAGACCAGTGCCACCATATTTACGGCTAGTTGAACCATCTTCCTGTTTAAAAGCATCAAAGATTAGCTCTTGTTTTTCAGGAGCAATGCCAATACCGCTATCTTCAACCGTAAAAAGAAGATTTTCTGCTTCAGCTTTTATTGCTAAAGAGACCTCGCCCTTTTCACCCGTAAATTTAAACGCATTCGATAATAAATTCTTGAGGACTTGTTGTATACGATGTTCATCACCAATGAATTCCTGCGGTGCATTTACGTCGACATCGAGTAAGAAGTGAATATTTTTCGACGCTGCGGTATCACTGAAAAAATCTTTAATATAATTGACAAGATAGTTCGTGTTGATACGTTCTTTTTGGACGTCGACTTTGCCCGATTCAATTTTTGCCAGATCCAACAATTCGTTAATTAAATGTAGTAGATCTGAGCCGGCACTATGAATAACAGAAGCATATTTTATTTGGTCCTCACTGAGGTTTTTCTTTTTGTTATCCTGAAGTAATTTGGCAAGAATGAGAATACTATTAAGTGGTGTCCGCAATTCATGGCTCATATTGGCCATAAATTCAGATTTATATTTGCTAGAAAGCTCTACTTCCTCTATTTTTTGGGCTATGGCCTGACGGGCTTTTTCCAGATCTTCATTTTGTGCAAAGAGCAATTTTGCCTTCTCGTCCAGCTCATTATTGGTTTGGATAAGTTCTTCCTGCTGTACTCGAAGCTCTTCCTCAGAAGCCTCCAACAAATGTGTCTTATGGATTAACTCTTCATTAGTTGTTCTCAATTCCTCCTGTTGAGTCTCTAATTCCTCCGTTTGTTGTTGAAGTTCCTCATAAAGATCGGCAAGCTTTCCATGAGTTTGGGCTACTTTGATGATAACGGCAATGTTATCTTTTGCTTTATCCAAGAAGTTAAATCGCAGTTGCTCGTCCTTCTCATTGATAATGGGGCAACAAATCTCCATAACACCGACACAATGGCTTTCATAAGAGAAGGGTACAATATAAATCTCAGCTTCTAAGTGATCAGATAATGAGGTCTCTAAGATAAGGTGCTTGTGGTCAATATCTTTTATTTTAACGACTTTATGATTGTTTGCGACTTCGCCCAAAATACCATCGTTTTCCTTAAACGTTCGTTTGATATACTGTGTGGAGGAAATGCCAATTTTGTGGCATAGCTGATATTCCTGATAGTTATCATCGAAAATATAAATAGTCCCACCTAATGCTTTTGTCGTGGAAGCAATAGCATGTAGGCTTATTTCAGCAATTTTCTTGTCTGTATAATCACCGCGTAACTGTTCGTCGATACCGTTAATAGCATTCAAAATCCAGTTATCACTGTTAGTCTGGTCTTGCAATAGTTGGAGGCGGTTATTGGATTCTTGTTGACTTTTCACTGTAGACCTCAGAAATCTAGAGATTGAGGAAATTTTAGCGAGAATATAGAAGAACCCACTTAAGCCAATGGCGATGAAAAGGTAAGTAATGTACTGGGCAAGTTGCAGTTCATTTCGAGACTGTTCTAACCTTTTTGCCCGTTGGTCTAATAGGTCTCTCGACATTAGATCGATCTGATTTAATATTGAGGCCTTTCGCTCGTGAATATTATGGGATATGGATTGAGTTTCCTTTGTATGATCGATATCCTGCTCAAAGTCATAAAATGCAACAATATCTTTACGGATGTTTTCAGTGCTATTTGGTTGAACATGGTAAAAATCATCTTTCAGACTTAAAGATCGTAACAGTTCATCCATTTTTTTTAATTCCATTTTATAAGGAATAAATAGCGAAGCGTCTTTCTTATTCAGGTAATCAAGTTTGATGTCATTTACCTCGTCTACACTTGATTTAATTTCATTAATGATATTGAATCTATTTTCGGCAACACGAACAATACTTCGCTCGTTATTTAAGTTATGATGCAGCGATATGAAAAAATATAGGGCTGAAAGGAAGATAAGCGAAAAAGAAATTATCACTCCTATGGTAATTTGCTTTCTATAATTTTTTCGATCCATGTTAGAATGAGTTTATCGTTTACTTTTCTGTAGGTATTGTGTTTCGATGGTACCTGGGGAAAAAGATATATGTAAAATAACAAAAAAACTTGCTATTCCTAAAATAATCAAAAGTCAGAATAGAAACAAACCTATAAACAGTCAAGGGGCATCCTAAAATAATCGATTACCGCGCAATAGCGATTTTTTGTTACGTAAGCGTAGCTCATAGCATTTTTTGTCTTTTAATTCTGAGTTGCAGCAAGTAGGGATCAAGCAGTGATCAAATTAGGCCTTTTAACAGTACTTGTTCAGTGTTTGTTCAGTGATTGTTCAGTGATAACTCAGTGTAGACTGAATAATCAGTGACTGATCACTGTCTAAAAATTGATTGAAAATTGTTCTTAGCTATATGTTGGTAGGGAGATGGTTCGGTCAAGTCTATTAAATAGAAGAAGAAAAAACGCTTATAAAAACAAAACCCTGATGATGGGCACCAGGGTTCGTTACTAACCAATTATAAACCTAAATTATGAAAAGACTTTTTAAGGGCTTCTAAACTAAATTAGTTGCCGTGTTGTGCCGTGAAAACTAAAAATGATTGTTTTTTTAAATCTTATGCAAGCTTCAAGTAAATAACTCTTCTGACTGCTTGCTGTTAGTGTTTCATAGCGAGATAACCTTTAATTATCTTCTACAAAGATACGGTAAATATACAGTAGCATCCAAATATTGTTGAGAATAAGTTGCTAATACAACTATGTTGTGACACACAAATGATATTTTGGCTTAACTGAATAATTATCTGACGGCCCTGTCAATTAGATCAGTATCGCTACGCGAATTATTACTCGAAATGCCTTACTTTTACAAAAATAAATTTTTATGGTATTGACCGAATTTAAATCGATAAGAGCATTTGTATTGGATGTAGATGGTGTATTGACTGATGGTACTGTACAAGTTAATGAAGAAGGGCATCAGTTACGTACATTTAATATAAAAGATGGCTATGCTATGCAGTTGGCGATCAAGAAAGGCTATCCTATTTTTATTATCACAGGGGGAGGTTCGAAGGGGGTCGAGCAGCGGATGAAAGGTTTGGGAATCAAAGAAGTGTATTCAAAAGTTACTGACAAGCTGTCTAAAATGAAAGAACTTGCTTATGATTACAAGCTTGAATTAAATCAGTTGATGTACATCGGTGACGATATCCCTGATTTTAGCTGTATGAAGTCTGTTGGAGTAGCTGTTTCTCCGGCAGATGCAGTAGAAGAGATCAAGAAAATTTCACATTATGTGTCTGGTTTTTGTGGCGGAAAGGGAGTTGTGCGTGAATTGATCGAAAAGGTCATGAAAGTACAAGGCAATTGGTATGAGGATGAAACAGTAAAAAGTATATAAGGATGTTGAAAAATCTAAAAAATAGAACAATTATATTAGGGTCTCAATCTCCACGGAGAAAACAGCTGTTAGCAGGGCTTGGGCTGACATTTGAAGTAGACGTTCGGGAAACGGCAGAATACGTGGATCCGAATTTATCCGCTGCTGAGGTCGTTCGCCAAATCGCTATTTGTAAAGCGGAGGCATTTGGGGATAAAGACGATTGTTTGGTTATCTGTGCTGATACTATTGTCGTATCGGATAAGGGCGAAATTTTAGGTAAACCCAAAGATGAACAGGAAGCCAGAGCAACGCTAACAAACTTGTCTGGTAAGAAACATTTGGTGTTGACTGCTGTAGCGATCTCATGGGAGGGTAAGATTAGTACTTTCGTCGAAACGACAACTGTTTATTTTTACGAATTAGATGCGGATGAAATCGATCATTATGTTACTAAATTTTCACCATTAGATAAAGCGGGTTCTTATGGAATACAGGAATGGATCGGTTTAATCGCCGTAAAAAAAATAGAGGGAGAATATAATAATGTGGTCGGATTGCCGACGGCAAAGCTTTATCAAGAATTGAAAAAGTTAATGTAAAAAAAGCGGCAAAAGCCGCTTTTTTATTATTCCTTGATTTTTTTAGCTGAGCTGTTATTTGATGAAATAACGAACCCCAGTGTAGAACATGCGTCCTGTTAATGGTCCCCAAAGCATTGAAGTATCAAAATAGTTTCCAAAGGGTTGATCCGCTGCAAGTATTGGCATATTTTGGAAATAATTAGACAGATTTTCTCCGCCCACATATACAGTGAAGTTTTTCTCTTTCCCAAAAGTTTTGCTAATCTGCGCATTCATGGTCGCATAAGCTTTTGATGCTGTAGGCATTTGATATTCAACGGGGTTCTCTGCTGTTGACGGAATGCGTTTTTGTCCAACAACATTCAACGTATAGTCTACACTCCAGCCAGAATGGTGATTATAAGCTAGGTTGACAAAACCACGGTGTTTGGCCAATAGCGGTTTGGTCTTTCTGCCACTTTCAAAATCAGTTTGGACATCAAGTAAGCGATAGGCCAATCTCGTTTCAAAATGTGGTGCTGGCATAAAGCGAAATTCTGTTTGCAAGCTATTGGAGAAAGACTTCCCATTCAAATTGTAAAAATTGATCTCTCGGGGATTTTCGTAATCGACCACGACCTGGTTAGAGAAGCTGTTGTGGAAAAATTCAACGGATGCCGAAGCCTCACGTCCAAAGATCCGCATACTTTGGTCTATCGCTATTCCGCTATTCCAGGAGACTTCAGGTTGTAGGCCATAAGCTTTATCGTATATATTAGGCGATTGAATAACCAATTTTCTACTGCTTGCCAAGACGGCCGTATTCTCTGCAAATATATTTGCTGTACGTTGACCTCTTCCTGAGCTAGCTCGAACCGTTGTTCCCGCAATCGGTGCATAACGTAAATGGATGCGTGGTGTTGTAAACCAACCATATAGGGAATTGTAGTCTTGACGGAGACCAAGAATGGCATCAAATTTTTCTGATGGACTATAGGTATATTCTGCAAATGCTCCCGAAACCACTTCTTTCCTTTTGAAGTTTTGATCTTTTAAATACCACTCATTGTAATTGTCATAATTAATGGAGGCACCAACGCGATACTTATGAGCGACTGTGCCGATAATATCTTGAAATAAGAGGTTAGCATACCCATTTTGTTGGTCCGAATTGTAGTTATTGAGTCCAAAATAGCTTTTTTGATTGTAATTTGATCCTGCAAGCTGGAGACCTATGCTGCGGTGCTTATTTTCGGGGAACACATAACCAATTTTAGCGAAACCTTCTACACGTTCAATATCAAACCCCAAACCATAGCGATTCGTTGTACCCTTATCTGTCTTTTCGTTAAAATCAATCTGCCCGCCTGTACGGTCGTCATTGAGATATTTTACCCCAAATTGTACCATAAGTCCTTTTCCATTTTCATAAAACCAACGGTTGACACCAGAGAATAGATTGCCAACAGGCACATCTCTAAACCCGTTGTGACTAAAGTTCATGGATTTGTTGTACATGAAATTGTCGTGCAACAGAACAGCAGTGGACCAATGCTGGCCAATTTTTTGTGAAAGATTTAAGTTGACATCTGTGCGTCCCATGTTGTTAGCATAGGCATTAAAAAACAATCTTTCTGAATTTTGAGGTTTTTTCAATTCGACGTTGATCTGCCCGGCCATGTTTTCGAAACCGTTGGCTACGGAACCGATACCTTTCGCGATTTGAATTGATTCAATCCATGTTCCTGCAATAGAATTTAACCCTAAAGGAGAAGCGAGCCCACGAGGTCCGGGTAAATTTTCAACGGTTAATTGGGTATAAATACCACTAAGGCCTAGCATTTGAATCTGTTTGCTGCCTGTTACAGCATCAGCACTGACGACATCGACGGAGGCATTGGTTTCAAAGCTCTCGCTTAAATCACAGCATGCCGCTTTGAATAACTCTTTTCCTGTAAGAACTTCCAGTCGTGCAGGTGTCATACGGTCGATGTAATTTGAGCGTCGTGTTCCTTTAACCTCGACTTCCATCAACACATTTCCCTTTGCTGTAATCATGATGACTTCATGAAGATCTTTGACCGTGATGGTGTCAGGTTTCATTCCTACATAACTTACAACTAATTTGTTGAACCCTTCTTTATGGTCCAATTTAAAAACACCATTTTCGTTTGTCCTTGTGTTTTTTGTTGGAAGGTTGGCCCAGTGTAAATTGGCACCAATAATGGGTTTAAGATCCCCCTTTTCGTTTTCTTCAACTACAACACCGGTAACTGTATGTGGATGGTCATGGTTATCGGTTGTTACAATTTTCTTTTCGGGTATTTTGCCATTTTCCAATCGCGGATACATACAACATTCATGGAGTTTAGCATAGGATTCATCAGTGGCAACCAAGTTGTCTACATCATGACCAACTTGAGCAATATTTTTCTTGATTGCCTCCAGTTGAACTTTTTTGGGGTTATATTTGATTTGCAATAAATTGTCTCCCGCATTCCAAACAGCCGTTTCTACGCCATGCATTTTTGCGGCAGTTTCAATACGTTTTTTACACATGGCACAATTTCCAGCCACGGTAAGAGTCCTCGTACTGTCGGTCTGTGCCTGTACAAATGCCAGAAAAAATAAGCATAGAATGGTTGTCGTATATATTTTTTTGAAAATTTGATTCATCATTTTAATTAAGAGTATTCGCTTCAACTAGCATTTAATTTTTACCTTCATGATACCGCGCAACCACATTCAAGGGGTACGGATTTATTTTTTCAGTTCTACTATTTTTGCTGAATGATTTAAAATCCACTGTTTTTTGTTCCGTGACAAGCTACGGAAAGATCAATGCTGGGAATAACGGTCTGCCGTTCTCACGAAATATAAAAACTATACTGGACTTCGGTCAATTCAAGAAAATGAACTGTGTTCGGTGAAAAGAGGTGATATTAAATTCTAAAATTTTGATTGAGAATAAAAACAGGCGGGTTCTGTCTATTGTCGCTCGCAAAATCGGTATACTTTAGTTTAGAAAAATCGTCCTCCTCCCCAGAGAAATGATAATAATTAAGTATCCAATGAAGCGTAACTATTGCGGGAGAAAAAGTGTTAAAATCAAGATTTTGTGTTACTCGGCTGAAGTGATCAACCTTTTGTGCTTCGATCTTAACATCTTTACAGCTTCCTGTTTCATGACAGTGGTTCTGCTGTTTTTTTGCAGACTTGGCACAAAGAGGGCAGGCCATATTATGGCTTTCCGATAATGATACACTTTTTGTTTCCCCTTGGCAAAAATGAAGATGCAGTGAGGCACCACTTGCTGCGAGCAAATAGAAAAATAAGCCAATAAATAGTGCAATTTTCTTCATCGAAGCAAAAATAAAGAAAATATGTAATTTTTTTTTGTAATATTTTGGATAAATGTTATAACTTGTAGTAACAAATGAAAAACCAAAAATTACCAGAGTTATGTATTTATTATTTATCAATCCGGTCAGCTCGTATTTGTTAGCTATCTTTTTAATTGTTGGGGCAATTCTATTGTACAAGGGATTCTATCATCTGGTTCGTCGTATACAGGAATAGTACAGTGTGTTCGATCTTTTTCGGAGGACTTTATCGGATAACAGCATATGTAATTTAATTCCTGAAATTTACCTATTCCAGGAAGATGTTATAAGGAAGACATTATAAGAATGGGAACATTTTTTAAATGCTCCCATTCGTTTTGTTTATCGGCTTAATAGAGGGTCACTTTTTCCCGCATTTCCAATCTCGATACGACCCGCATATTGTTCCTCAAAGTTTAGAAAACCAGTGCAGGTGAGGCGGAAATCATACCAAAAATTTTGCTTAGCCAAATCAAAATGTATCCTAATGGATTGTCCACCTTTAAGTTGCAGACTCTTTTTTTCTTTTCCATAACTGATATCCTCAAAAACAAGTTGCTGAGTTGTTTTCCCCTTGTTTGTACATGAAAAAGATAAACGCCCAGTAAACGCTGATTCATTTTTACTTTTTTCATAGGTACAGCGGATCTTTAACTCTGGGTTGTTTGTGTCACCTTTAAACGCTCGATAAAATCCATTTGGGCCATAGATTTCGAGGTGGTACATTTTTTTGTCGAAGGCGTCTAGCGACCATTGGTCCGTTACACGATCTCCAGGAGAAATAGCATAATTTCTTGAGGTTCCAACTTCTCCTTTGTAGCTAGCAGCATGGTAGACTGTAAAAGGTGAACCCGAAGCGTGTTTGCCAAAAATTTTATTTGAAGCTTCAAATGTGACCAAGTAATCCCCTTCGGATTGATATTCGCCATGCACATAAAGTTCATAGGGAAGGATACATGAATCCCGGAGCCCTTTTTCTTGTTTTGGGAAATAGGGTGAACTGCTGGGGTCTTGCTCTATTTGTTTGATCTCCATTGCGCTGAGCGCTTTGAAGCCCATGGGAAGGCCTTTGAACTTGGCTTGGTGAATCTCTTGGATAAAAGGCTCCCGTTCTAGTACAATAGGTTTGTTCATGGTTTCGCCATGGTAAGGCCTAAATGCCGAAGTTAAATCTCCACAAACTGTACGCCGCCAACTGCTGATGTTGGTTTCTTTTATATCTTTCTTGATTTTGTGGTTAATAAACTTCTCTAGGAATTGTAAACTGGAGGTATGGTCAAACACTTGCGAATTGACCCAACCGCCTCTGGTCCATGGTGAAGCAATGATCATAGGTACACGATAGCCAAGACCGATATTGCTTTCTCTTCCGCTTTCAGGATAATATTGCTCATCACGGCGTACATATTCTAACCCAGGGTTGATTCCCGCTGATACTTTTCCGCTTTCTGTATCATCCGGATTTGGAGCTGTAAAGGGTGCAAAGTGGTCAAAATACCCGTCGTTCTCGTCATATGTAAGGATAAAAATTGTTTTTTTCCAAACTTCTGGATTTTGGGTAAGAATGTCCATGATTTCGCTAACATACCATGCGCCAAACCAAGGGGAATCAGGATGGTCAGAAAAAAGCTGCGGTGGAGCCAGCCATGATACGGTTGGAAGTTTACCTTCCTCGACATCTTTTCGGAATTGATACAGGACATCTCCTTTAGGGATCTGTAACTCGCGCTGTTGCCCCCCTTCTTGATAATGCATTGTTTCTAATTCCATATAATCGGGTTGTGCACTGTTGTTAACAAAAGCACGGCGATGAATATCTTTTGTCCGCTCATCGAGCTTTTCAAAGTTCTCGGCTGTATATAGCTGTAATTCTTCTTGAATATGCTTGAGATTTTTCTTTAAATTTTCAAGTGCTTCGGCAGCTGTTGTTTCGCTAATTTTGCGCTCGAGATCTTCTTTTTTTAATGTCAGGAGCTGACGATAGCGTGGATGATATTTGACTTGATATTGGGGGAAGTACTCCATCGGATTACAACCAAAATTGGCGAGCCAGCTGTTTGCCTCACCACTATAGCCAGCGCTACTCGAAGAAATTTCATTTTGATAGATTTTCCAGTCTACGCCTAGTTCCGAAAGGCGTTCGGGGAAAGTTGTCCATGTTGCTTTCCCGCTAAACTCGGAGTCTCCATTCCAAACTAAGGCCTTTCCTGTAAGATTTTCCCGGATATTGGCTGTCCAAAAATAAAGCCTATTCGGATTTGTGCCGGTGATGCTCGAACAAAAGTGTTGGTCACAGATTGTGAAAGAGTCCGCGAGAGAATAGTAAAATGGAATATCTTCGCGACTATAATGTCCCATAGTCAACGGTAGATTCGAAAATTCTTTAAATCCGGAATGTTTTACATCCAACCATTTGTTCATCTTGCCTTTATTGCGAGCATCTGTTTGATCGGTCCAGTTGTGCGGGAGACAACCCATCCAGGTGACTTTTGAATCTTTGATATCCAATCGGAAGGGAGCAAATGTTTCGCCGGATTTTTGTGTCTGAAACCAGACTTTATTCCGATTGGGTTGACGGATAGCTCTAGGATCATTGAAGCCTCTTACACCACGCAGTGTTCCAAAGGCATGATCAAATGAACGGTTTTCCTGCATTAATAAAACAACGTGTTCGGCATCATAAAACGTGCTGCCCAATGCTGGATTAATAGCCATCGCTTTCGCAATAGCGGATGGAATAACATGGGAGATAGAAGCTCCCCCAGCAAGCATAGCCGCTTTCTTTAAAAAATCTCTTCGAGTATCCATGGTTATATCAGTATTGATTTGATTGGCTGCCTATTGCTTGGTTGATCAAGGCTGCAAAGTTCTTTCTCTTCGAAAAAACACATTTTCGAAAACTGTCTTAAAAATAAGAGTTCGATCCAAGAAAAAAGACTTTAGACCGAACTCTTATTAAAAAATTAACGCTTTGCTAATTTCTAGCCTACATATTAGGCTTTGATAGACGCGATAAATGCTGGCATCTGTGTAAGATAATCCGGTTCTTTTAGCCGTTTGACAAATGCTGTACCTATAATGGCACCCGCCGTATGCTTACTTGCTTTTTGAAAGGTAGGTTTATCGGAGATACCGAAACCAACGATCAATGGGTTTTTTAATTGGAGATCATGTATCCGCTTGAAGTAAGCAGCTGTATCGTCTCCAACATCAAGTGTTTTACCCGTCGTTGCATTGGAAGAAAGTAAATAAATAAAGCTCCTAGAAAGGCTGTCTATTTTTCTGATTCGTTCTTCAGAAGTCTGCGGTGTTACAATGAATATATTTGCAATCTCATTTTTCTCGAACGTCTCTTTGTAAAGTTCTTCGTATTCATCCATGGGTAGGTCAGGTATAATGACACCGTTCACGCCTACATTTTTACATTCTTCACAGAATCTTTCAACACCAAATTGGAGCACAGGATTAAAGTAGCCCATCAAAAATACGGGAATGCTAACATGTTTACGGAGGTCAATCAATTGATCGAACAACTTTTTTACGGTCATGCCATTTGCCAAAGAGACTTCTGAACTGTGCTGAATGACAGGTCCGTCTGCCACTGGGTCGGAATAAGGAAAACCGATTTCCAAAAAGTCCGCGCCAGCTTCTTCCAATTTCTGGGCAATACTTATTGTGCTGTCCAATGTTGGATACCCAGCTGTAAAATATATCGATAAAAGGGGAGTACCTTCTTTTTTTTCAATTGTATTCATGCCTTAAAAATCAAAGTATTTCATATAATTATCTAGATCCTTGTCACCACGTCCAGAAAGACAGACAACAACAGTCTCATCACCTTTAAAAGGTATTTTTTCCAAATAAGCCAGGGCATGAGAACTCTCAATAGCCGGTATGATACCTTCTAGTCGGGTAAGCTCAAGACCTGCATGCATCGCTTCGTCGTCAGTCACACTGACATAGTTCCCTCTACCGGATTTGAATAACCAAGCGTGTTGAGGGCCAATACCGGGGTAATCGAGTCCTGCGGATATGGAGTAAGGTTCTATGACCTGGCCATCCGCTGTTTGCATCAGTATAGATCGGCTTCCATGTAAAACGCCCTCTTTTCCTAATGCTGTTGTAGCAGCGGATTCGCCTGAATCAACACCGTGGCCAGCTGCCTCTACTGCATATAATTGAACCGATTCTTCATCGAGGTAATGATAGAACATACCTGCCGCATTGGAGCCTCCACCGACACAAGCCAATACTATATCTGGATTTTCTCTTCCTGTTTTTGTCAAGAGCTGTTTTTTCGTTTCTTCAGAAATAATAGACTGAAAGCGAGCAACCATATCGGGATAAGGGTGTGGTCCCACAACAGACCCAATGATATAATGGGTGTCGACAGGATTGTTGATCCAATCTCGCAAAGCTTCATTGGTAGCATCCTTTAGCGTTTTGGAGCCTGATGTTGCAGGAATAACTTCGGCACCCATCATTTTCATCCGTGCTACATTTGGAGCTTGACGTTGAATATCAACTTCGCCCATGTACACTGCACATTGTATACCTTTCAGCGCACAAACGGTAGCTGTGGCAACGCCATGTTGTCCTGCGCCTGTCTCCGCAATGATGCGCTTTTTACCTAAGCGTTCCGCTAATAGAATTTGGCCAATGGTATTGTTGATTTTATGCGCTCCGGTATGGTTAAGATCCTCCCGTTTTAAGTAAATCGTAGTTCCATATTTTTCAGAAAGACGCTTGGCATGATATAATGGAGAAGGACGTCCGACATAATCGCTGAGCAGTTGGTTAAATTCCTCCTGAAAGCTCTCTTCTTCGATAATTTTGAGATATTCTTCACGTAGCTCTTTCACATTTGGATAGAGCATCTCAGGGATATAGGCTCCTCCAAAGGGACCATAATATCCTTTTTCATTGACTTGATATATACTCATTTTTTAATAGTATTTATACTGTGACTTAATAGCTCAATATCTTTTAAGCCGGGTTCTACTTCAAATTTTGAATTTAAATCCAGTGCATATAGCCGTGGATCATTTCTTTCTAGCGCTGTTTTGATATTTTCGGGATCTAAACCGCCGCTGAGAAAATAGGGGGTAGTAAGTTTGTATTGGTCCAATAGGGACCAGTCAAATTGTACTCCTGTACCACCATAGTAACTACTTTTGGTATCAAATAAAAAGTAGTCCACAATTTTAGCGTAAGGATCCAGCTGTATCCAGTCAAAGTTTTGATCGATTCCGAAGGCTTTTACGAGGGTAATTGCTGATTTTTCTTTCAATTCAAGACAGAATTCTGCAGATTCATTTCCATGCAGTTGAATTGCATTTAGTTGGAATTCAGTTATTTTATCTAGAATTTCTGAAAGGCTGGCATTGACGAAAACTCCGACCTTACTTAGGCTGTCAAGATCCTTAATGTATGAGGAGGAGCTTTGACCAACATAACGTTTGGATTGATCATAAAATATAAATCCCATATAATCGATGCCCAATGAGGCTACAGCGGTTATATTGTCGGGATATTTCATGCCACAAACTTTTACTTTGATCGCCATTTTATTTTTTGATTAGTTTTTGGAAACTGCGCAAAGCTTTACCTCCCATTAATGAACTTTCAGCTTCATAAAAACAGTCGCCAAAAGATTTTTCGGGATTAAAGGTCTTAATTGCAAATGCGGCATTGGTCAAAACAACATTGTTCTGCACATCTGTACCCTGATTGTTCAATATAGATAAGAATGTCTGGGCGGCATCTGCTATAGTTTCACCTCCCGTTAACTCCTGAGCTGAGACTGGGGTAAAACCAAGCTCTTCCATGTTGTAGTAATTCTCTCCTTGGTTGTTGATTACCTTAAAATCACCGGTCATGGATATCTCATCGTAACCGTCCAAAGCATGAATAATGGAATATTGTTTGTTGGTATTTTGGTATAGGTAACCGTACAGTCTTGCTAATTCTAAACTAAATACACCAACAGACTGAAATCTAGGATTGGAAGGATTTGTCAATGGTCCCAGCATGTTAAAGAAAGTCTTAACACCCAATGCACGACGTATCGGAGCAACGGTTTTCATGGCAGGGTGAAACAATGGTGCATGTAGGAAACAGATATTGGCTTCATCAAGCTGGCGTTGTAGTTCAGACTTATCGTTGCTGAATTGATAGCCTAAATATTCCATGACATTGGATGAACCACAGCTCGAAGATACCCCGATATTACCGTGTTTTGCGACATGGTAACCAGCCCCAGCAGTGATAAAAGATGCTATTGTCGAGATATTGAAGGTATTTTTACCATCCCCACCTGTACCGCAAAGGTCAATTAAATCATAACCGTTAAAATCCAGCTTGAGGCATAAATCATACATCGCATCTCTAAACCCTCCAAGCTCTTCAACGCGAATACTGCGCATACCATAAGCCGTCATAAATGCCGCAATTTGGTGACTGTCATATTTGCCCATGGCAATGTTGGTTAGAATCTCGTAGGCCTCTTGCCGAGAAAATGTCTTGTATTCAAATAAATGCGCTAAAATTTCTTTCATGGTAATTTAAATAAAAAAAGGGCTTACCTTATTTAGGCAAGCCCATCATATCTTGACGTATCAATCAAATAATGCAATAGGAGTTTGCCACAACGTTATTCGTTGTGCCACCACCAAGCTTTATTTGATACAGTTGTTATCATTGTTATTTTTATTAATACAAATATGGTTGATAGAATTATAAAATGCAAGTGTTTTTATTGAAAAATTTTTAAGAAAGCATCATTGGCTTAATATTGCTCACAAATATACTGTAAAATAAAACCTGATGAGCGTGCATTTATGTAAGACTAAGCGTGATATTTAAGGATTCTAAGAGCCGGCGTCTGATAAAATAGGGGCGATGAAAACTAATAGAATACAAAATGGGCCTTATTATTACCTTTGGAGACTAATGTAAAAGAAGCAATTTTTCTATCACGAATGACTGCCGCAAATACAAAACGCTTGAGGTATTTGACAAAGTAGACTTGTTGTGGATCAATACCTTCGAGATCGATATCACTTGTTTCTTTTCTTCCTGCTTGAGCAAAGCTAAGATATTCCAGTTGGTTGATATCCTTGCTCTGTACATTTATCCTGATTTCATCGATGCTTGCCAATAGGTATTCCTGTAAATCTTCATCCAGTTTTTTTGATGTTATTAGATCTTGACTTAGCATAATATCAGTAGCTAGATTCGGATCATGTAAACGTTGAACAAACCTTTTTAAAACAACAATATATTCATTGGAAGTTTGTTGTTCCTGAGCAAATAGGCTTTGGCTGACTATACAGCCAATAAACATAAACAACAATAGCTTTAATTTTATCTTCATATCTGTAAGACTTAGCTTCATCAAAATAGATTAAAACTAGGGAATAAAAACCTTCGGGAGCTAATCGGTATAATCCGTATCGAGTTGTCTCCGAAAAGAGGGCGATGCCTTCAATAAAAAACGCCTTTGAATAAAGGCGTTTTTTATTTTTTAGTATTCATCTTCATTGAAGAAGAAATCGTCTTTTGTTGGATAGTCGGGCCAAATTTCTTCGATATTTTCATATGGCTCACCATCGTCCTCAAGAGATTGTAAGTTTTCAATCACCTCAACAGGTGCACCCGAACGAATAGCGTAATCGATTAATTCATCTTTTGTTGCTGGCCATGGTGCATCTTCTAGATGCGAAGCTAATTCTAATGTCCAATACATATAAAAACAATTTAAGTTCTCTATTTTCGCAAAACTATGATTTAATTTAACTTAAGCAAGTAAATCACGTGTTATTTTTGCTGTATTAATGTAAGTTATTGATTTTTAGAGTTATAATATTTTTAGATATTCTCAAAATCACTCCCCTTTTCGTTTAACGCATCAAGTCTTGGTGACACTGATTTGATTTCAGGGTTTGGATAATCATTTTCGATCAAGCCATCTCGCATGCGTACAATACGGTGTGCATGTAATGCGATATCCTCTTCATGTGTCACTAGAATAATGGTATTGCCCTTGGAGTGAATTTCTTCCAGTAGGCCCATAATTTCAATGGACGTTTTGGTGTCAAGGTTTCCTGTTGGCTCATCGGCAAGTATAATGGAAGGATCGTTGATCAATGCTCTTGCAACAGCAACGCGTTGTCGTTGTCCTCCCGAGAGTTCGTTAGGTCTATGATCCATACGATGCCCTAAGCCGACACTTTCCAACGCTGCAGTGGCTTTTTCCTCTCGTTTAACTTTATTATAGCCCGCGTAAATTAGGGGAAGTGCAACATTTTCAAGTGCTGTATTCTTTGGTAATAGGTTAAAAGTTTGAAAGACAAACCCAATTTCTTTGTTCCTTACTTCGGCGAGTTCATCGTCAGTCATGTCACTCACATTAATCCCATTGAGGATGTATTCTCCTCGGCTTGGTGTATCCAAGCAACCGAGAATGTTCATTAACGTGGATTTGCCTGATCCTGATGGCCCCATTAAGGCAACAAATTCTCCTTTATGGATGTTGAGTGTAACGGAGCTTAAGGCATGAATTGTTTCCGCACCAATTTGGTATTCTCTAGCAATATCCTTGATTTCGATTAAGATCTTTCCTGACATATTTTTTGGAGGTTCTCTAGGTTATGAAAATACGATTTATTCTTCATAATCCAATAGGAATGCATTTTGTCATATACAACTTTTTCTAGTTCTGATGCATTATCATCGTTAAAATCTTTAGTCTCTATCGGGTTGAATACATGTATTTTAACTATTCCCGGCCGAGATCCTCTTTTCGAGCCGTCATCGAAAAAGATATCCCAGGCATTTTCTATGATAATGGGTACTGTGGGAACGTCATTCTGAATAGCGATTCGAAAGGCTCCGGATTTAAATGCGTGAATCTGTGGAGGGAAACCATCATCGATTTTTCCTTCTGGAAAGATAACGACACTTCTGCCATTTCGGACGAGTTCATTGGCACGTTGGAAGGCCTTGAAAGAAGAGACTTTACTTCTTCTTGTGACCGGGATATCTATTGTTTTGAAAAAAATACGTGTAACCGGATTTTTAAGCAATGAAGCTTTTCCGATAAATGAAAAAGGAGCTGGGCACAAATAGGTGAGGGCTGTTATATCCAAGACCGAAGTATGATTGGGACACAATACCATGGAACGGTTCCAATCTATTTTTGATTCATAGCTCACCTTAAAAAATACACCAGCTAGGGCCGAACCACCAACTGATACCCAGCGTCGCATACGGGCGATTCTAGCATAGTTTTTTTCGGGACGCCGTGCTAAAAAATAGATATAAGGGAAAAACAGAAGAAAAACAAGTAGAACGCTGATAAAATACCAATACCGATGGAGTTTTTTGAGCAATAGGATCATACAAGTCAACTAATTTTGACCTAAAGTAAAGAAAGAAAATGGATAATTAATTATCCATTTTCTTTTTTAGTCTACTGTGAAACCATATTTCTTGTAAATATTCTTGGCTGTTGGCGAGTCCATGAATTTTAAAAAGTCATCTGCAGCCTGCGCATGGGGTGCGTTTTTAAGCTTTGCAGCAACGTAAGTTGCAGTTGTATTTTGTGCATCAGGAATGGTGATCCCTTCAACTGGATGGCCAATTAGTTTTTGGTAAACGACTTCAGAAGCCCAAACCGGAGCTGCGTCTGCCTGTCCATACAATATACGCATGGGGCTCTCCCTATGGTGGATCTTGGTCAGATAAGTGCTGCCATCTTTGACCTTATCATCCATGATTTTCTTGACGAGTTGTTCGCCCCCGGCTTTTCTATAGGATGCTTTGATTTGCTCCCCAATTCCTTCCCATTGGGGATTAGGCATGCTGATACGAACTTTGTCATTCCCCAGATCATTCAATGTTCTGATATTACCTGGATTTCCTTTTGGAATCATCAAACAGATATTGTTGTAGCAATAAACCTGTGTATGACTGAAGTAATCTGCCATCTCGTTGATCGCTCGTTTACTCGCTGTGTAAATATCGGGCTTATGCGTAATGCGTAGATTGCCTATCGTGATTGATCCGCCTTTAATCTGTTTAGCTAAAATGCCTGGCGGCAGGGTTTCAACAAAAATACGTTCGTATTGTGGGTATTCTTTTTTGAATGATGCAAGTAGATCATCGACAACCATAAATTGATTGCCCGCGAAAAAAACGGTAAGCTGCGGATTCTCGATATCACCATATAAATCTGGAATATTGTCTATCCCGGGTACCGTAAAATTTAGAGCCGATTCTGGTGGATTATTCCAGGGTGGGTCAAAACGATGTTCTTGTGCCTTAATTTCCTGGGCTCCCAATAATGCTATTGTTAGACCAAGCAGTAGAAAATTCTTCATTATACTTATGGTTTAACGATAACCCAACCTTCATTTGCTCTTAAGATTAATTCACCATTTCCGCTAGGAACATAGCCTATAAAATCAAATAGTTCTTCTTTGGCAATATGTTTCTCTTCCAACGTATTCAGGCATTGCGCTACGATAACGCCTTTCTCGACGAGGTCTTTCAAAGGTTTCTCGTATTGGCTGTTCTTTTTTAGGTAAGCTTCGGTACCACCGGAAAATGCAACCAACTCAACCTGTAAGTGTCCTTTTAACCGTGGGTCTTTCAAGACATTGTTAATATTACGGATTGCTTTTTCAATTGTTTTTGGATCATTGCTGTCCAGCTGATAGATGGCTTTATACGCTTTTTTCTTAGCAACAGCACCGCTGTATTGATGGTTATTGAGCAACAATTTATTGTCCTGTGCTTTCGCTTGAATAGTCGTTATCGCTACTAAAATGCAAGCGATTGTAAATTGTTTTTTCATATTTATTATTGATTTAATGGGGTATTTATGTTTAAAAATTAAAAGGTCCGAGTTTATGTTGTTTTATACTAACGTTATCGGCATAAGGTGGATAGGGGCTATCTTTGGGTTTTTTGCTTAGATTAGGATAGTCCAATTGCTTGTTTGTTTTTTGAGGTCTATCGAAAGAATTGATGTATGCTGCGACATCATAGGCCTCGTCGTCTTTCAATTGAGGTGAATCATAAGTTGCGCCCAAAGGCATATTAGCTTTGATAAAACGTGTGGCGGTCAGTAATCGTGCCATTCCAGCGCCGTCATTGTAGCTGTCTTTTCCCCATAAGGGTGGATATTGATATCCTTTTCCCGCTGTTTGTAGTAGCCCCTGACCATCTTTTCCATGACAACTTGTACATTTGTTCTCAAAGACCAATTGACCATGTTTCAAGTCCGCCGAACGGTTGGGAATATCCATTTTTATAAATCCTTGGCCTGCCAACCGACCTTTATTAACTGTATTTATGCTGATGTTTTTAATATAGGTGATAATGGCTCTCATTTCCTTGCTATTTTCAGGAATGGCTCGGCCGTTCATGCTTCTCTCAAAACAACCATTGATGCGCTCTTCAAGTGATTCAACCTTATTTTCTCGTCCAATATAGGTTGGAAAGACATTGGTGAGCCCGACGTAGGGAGCAGCAAAAGCCTTTGTGCCTCCATTGAGATGGCAGCTGCTACAGGCAAGCTTGTTGCCGATTTTGACCTCCCCATCATAGAAATAATCGTATGTATTTTTGATTAGCTTTTCACCATAACTGGCCATTTCACCTTCGGGATTATCTTTGAATGAGATTTCCTTAAATTGCGAAACGTGCGTAATAAGCGAGTCGTTGCGCATTTCAAGAGAATCTGTTTGCTTTTTGTTTTCCTCATGTTTTAGTGGAAATACACATAAGGTCGTACATGTAATAACCAATGCTACAATGATCCAGCTGAGTGCCTTTAAATAATCTGTTAGTTTTTTATATTCCATTACGCTAATTCATTTGTACAAATCTAGCCGCCTCAAATCTGGAATTAAAACGAAGTTTGTTTATGAGATATAACATTTGGTTATAACTTGAAGTTTTGCCGCAGACAGAATTGCAGAAACTGGTTGGGCGTACCGGCAAGTCCTCCATATAAATGGGTAAAATAGAAATAACGTTCTATTGTCAATTGTGGAATATCAACAATGGTCAATAGATTATTTAACACTTCTTTTTGCACCGTATGAATAGATAAAAAAGCAAAGCTGTTGCGACGTGCAAGGTAGCCTTTGATACTCTCTGTTGAAGGCAAGATCATTTCTATCTGTACTTCGGATAGATTAATGCTGTTATCTTTTAGTGCATTCTCAATAATTGTTCGTGTACCCGATCCCTGCTCACGTAGTACCAAAGGTAAGCGCGTGATATCGGATAGTATTGGATTTTTTAATTGAGCTAATAGTGGGTTTTGGCTATTTGTGACCAAAACTAACTCATCCTTCATAAAAGGAATGTATTTCAGCGCCCGGTTGTCGGTAGACCCCTCGGTGATACCTAAATCCAATGTTTTGTCGACAAGCTGCTCCTCAATACTGCGGCTATTGGATTGAAAAGACTGGATACGGTTGTTGGGATATTGGGATAGAAAATCGGCAAGTAGAGCGGGTAAAACATATTGGGAGATGGTTGTACTGGCTCCTAAAACGAGATTTCCTTTTCGCCCTTCCTGCAATTCCTGTATTTCTTGACCCGCCTGATTATATAGGTTGATAATCTGTTGGGCATATTTATAGAGAATCTGACCTGAATCAGTTAAATTAAGATTGTTGCCCTTTCTTTCGAAGAGTGGTACGCCAAGTTTCTTTTCTAGTTCTTGGATGTTTTTGCTTACGGCTGGTTGTGAGATGAAAAGGGCCGAGGCCGTTTTGGTGAAATTAAGGTGCTGAGCCGCAGTGTAAAATACAATTAAACGAAAATCAAAATCCATAAAACGATAAAGGGTTATTTCTAAAATTTAAAAATAACCCTTTATCTAATGAAAAACTAAATTATTTGCTTAGTTCCGCGTAATATTTATGAAATAAAGGAATTGTTGATATTCCCATAAGGTAATTCTCAATACCATACTTTTCATTTGGAGAGTGTAGGTTGTCACTATCCAGACCGAAGCCTAGAAGTACAGTCTTTAAACCCAATACTTCTTCAAAAAGAGCGACGATTGGGATTGAACCACCACCACGCGTTGGGATAGGCTTAACACCAAAGGTGTCATGGAGGGCTTTTTCTGCTGCTTTGTAAGCAACACTGTCGGTCGGTGTGACGACAGGTTCACCACCATGATGAGGTTTAACTTCTACTTTCACATAATCTGGTGCAATAGATTCAAAATGTTTTTTGAAAAGCTCCGTAATACGGTGAGAGTTTTGGTTTGGTACAAGACGCATTGAAATTTTTGCATTCGCTTTTGAAGGTAATACCGTTTTGGCGCCTTCACCGATATAACCACCCCATATACCATTTACTTCCAAGGTTGGGCGAATACCGGTGCGTTCTAATGTCGTGAATCCTTTTTCCCCCCAGATATTTTGGATGCCCAGGTCTGTTTTGTATTCTTCAATATCAAAAGGTGCTTCATTTAATGCTTTACGTTCTTCAGCAGTCAATTCGACAACATCATCATAAAATCCAGGGATAGCGATATGATTGTTTTCGTCATGTAATGATGCAATCAGTTTTGCTAATATCGTCGCCGGATTGGCTACTGCTCCACCATATACGCCGGAGTGTAAATCTCTATTAGGCCCCGTAACTTCAACTTCAACATAAGAAAGTCCACGTAAGCCAGTTTCTAACGATGGTTGAGCCATGCTGATCATCGATGTGTCAGAAATAACAATAACATCAGCTTTCAGTCTTTCAGTATTTTCTTTAACAAATGTACCCAAATTGACTGAGCCCACTTCCTCTTCACCTTCAATCATAAATTTGATGTTGCATGCTAATGCATCATTTTTAATCATGTATTCGAAGGCTTTTACATGCATATAAAACTGACCTTTATCATCGGCAGAACCACGTGCATAAATTTTGCCATCACGGACCGTCGGTTCGAAAGGAGGGGTATCCCACAATTCGTATGGATCAGCAGGTTGTACGTCATAATGACCATATGTCAACACTGTAGGAAGTGCCGGATCGATAATTTTTTCTCCATAAACGATTGGATTACCAGCGGTAGGACAAACTTCTACATTGTCGGCTCCGGCTTCACGCAATTTCTGAGCAACAAATTCAGCAGTCTTTTCAACATCTCCTTTAAATTTAAGATCGGCACTTACTGATGGTAAACGCAATAAATCAAACAACTCATCCAAAAAACGTTGCTTGTTTGCTTCTACATATTCTTTAATGTTTTGCATATTGTTTGTGTTTGAAACAAATTTACACAAATCGAGACATTTAACTCAATTTGTTGTAACCTTTTCAGGAATGGCTGTGACTAATGTAAAAACTAATTCAAATAATTATGGAAAAGCAATCAGTAGGAGCCATTTTAGGAATCGGACTATTTACATGTATCACCTTGTGTGTTTATTTTATTATGCGGTATCGGAGTATGGCTGTACAGATTCCGGGTGAAAATAAGAAAAGAGAGTCACTAGATTGGCAAAAGCCTGGGATTTTGGTGCTTGGTATAGGAATAGGATTATTCATTGTGGGAATTTTGGATAACTACATGAATACTGATTTGCCAGATTCACTTGCCGTCTCAATTTTGATTATTTCTGCGGGTGTTGCAATGATAATTGCTAACCGATTGGATAAAAAACGCGATATTTAACCCGCCAATGGATGAAATCTATATTCGAAAAGTTCTATCAGGCGATGTGGAATCCTATCGTTATTTTATAAAAACGTATAGGGATATGGCATTTTCTGTCGCTCTTTCTATTGTAAAGGAAGAGCATTTGGCAGAAGATGTCGTTCAGGATGCATTTATAAAATGCTATCAATCGCTGTCTTCCTTTAAAGGGAAATCGAAATTTAGTACCTGGTTTTACCGAATTGTTGTACATGTTGCTTTTAATGCCATTCGTCATAAGAAACTGGAGTTGGTCAATTTTGATCTATCCCACCATGACATGTCGCATGAAGATTCCGTATTGGATGAGATAATCGATCACGAAAGAAAAGAAATGATCAACGATGCACTCACTATTTTGCCCGCTCGCGAGTCTGTTGCATTACGGTTGTTCTATCTCGAAGAACAGTCGATGGATGAAATTAAAGAAATTATGGGCTGGACATTAGCGAATACAAAAGTGATCTTGCACCGGGCCCGTAAAAATATGCAGATCATTTTAAGTCAGTTAATTAAAAAAGCGGAGTATTATGGATAAGGAACAGGAAAAATTCAAAAAAGTTATGCAAATGAGTAAAATAGAAATGCCATTTGACGATTTTGAACAACGTATCATGAACGGTATCGCTGCGCTCGAGAAAGATAAAGAGAAAGCCCTGTCAAATAAAAAGTATGCGATTACATTTTTTCTTCTTGGGACTGTTTGTGGCATGATGTTCAATAATTATCTGATGGCCAAAATTCAAGTTGCAGACATAGCCCCGGATCTTAAAAATTATAGTGCGATTGGTGGCCAGTTATCTTTTGCTGTTTTGATATGCTTTTTCTGTCTTCAGTTGTGGCGTTTGATCAATATGCAACAGAAGAGGGACTATCAAGCATAGTGAAGATCTTTTGTATGAATACATCGGATCTGAGCTTCTGTAAAAAGGACCTCTTATTTTGCTCGAATGGGGAACTATGAACCAAAATCCGTTTTTTAAGAAATAAAATTAAATTTACTGTAACAAAACATTGGCTTTATCTACTAATGTTATATTGATATTAATTTACTATCCAACAATTTTATGAAAAGAGTTTTACAAATTCTCTTATTTTTCATTTTTGCTATTCCTGGTTTGGCTTCGGGTCAATCCAAGATTGCTGGAAAAATAAGTGATGTAAAGGACCAACTAAAGTTATCAGACGCAACAGTTATGCTGTTGACCGCTAAAGATTCCATATTAACAGGCTTTACGAGATCTGACGAAAATGGTCTGTTTTCCTTAGCCAAGCCCGATACAGGAGCTTACGTGCTGATTGTGAGTTATCCCAAGTATGGCGATTTTTATACGGAGATTCAATCTGGTGTGGATTACTCCAAATTGGCTATTGGTCTAACAAATACAGCCACATTATTACAAGAAGTCATCGTTACTGGACGCATCCCAATTACAATTAAAGGTGATACCACAGAATATGATGCCGGCAGTTTTAAAGTTGAGAAGAATGCCAAGGTTGAAGACCTGTTGAAAGCTTTGCCTGGCATCACGGTTGATGCATCTGGAAAGATTACTGCACAAGGTAAAACAGTCAAAAAAGTATTGGTAGACGGTGAGGAATTTTTCGGTGATGATCCGACACTGGTGACACGAAATATCCGATCGGATATGGTGGATAAAGTTCAGGTTTACGAGAAAAAATCTGAGCAGGCAGAGCGAACAGGAGTGGATGATGGTCAGCGTGAGCAAACGATCAATGTAAAGCTAAAAGAAGGCTCTAAAAATGGCATGTTCGGAAAAGCGCTTCTTGGCGGTGGAACCGACGACTACTATATGGGGCAATTGATGTTGAACAAGTTTAAGGGATCGCAGAAAATATCAGTTTATGGGCTTTTCGGTAATAATGGTACCACGAGCATGAACTGGCAGGATGCACAAAAGTATGGTGGTGATTCAGGTGTGTCCTATGGTGATGATGGATCGATGAGCTGGTCTAATTTTACGGATCCTTTTTCTGGGCAAGGGGTTATCGGTGTACCTAAGGCTATAAATTCGGGCGTTAACTTCTCGGATAAATTTGATAAAGATAAACATACAGTCAACATTAACTATAAATATGGAAGATTGAGCAGTGATGGAAATGATGAAACGATTATGACCGGTTTGATCAATAACAAATCAGTGAAGAATGTAGATTCTGAAAATGACCAGCATCGTGCCAATCTGAAATATGATCTGAAATTAGATTCGTTAAATCTCTTAACCATACGAGGGGGGGCATCAAGAAAGAATCTTTGGTCAGATAACAAGCGTGAAGCTTACCAATTTGGCCAAAAATCAGATACAACCATTGCTGAGAATACACGCGAATTGGTGAAAAATAACATCAACGAGTTCAATTTTAGTACTTATTTTACGCATAAATTCAAGAAAAAGGGACGTTCTTTTACATTTGATGGTCAATGGAAAAGAAATGAGATGAAAGGTACTGGACATTTGAATTCCGACCTGCGAAATTATAGCTTAAAAACAGATTCAACTACAGATCAAAGTAAGGTACGTAACAATACAAGTGATGTGCTAAGCGCTTCAATTTCCTATACCGAACCCTTATCCAAAATTTGGAACCTTGTTGTGGGAACAGGAATTGAGCAAAGTAATAGTAGTTCCATTGTGGAGTCTTTCAATATTGATGGAGAGGGAAATTATACTCAATTGGATCGTCGTTTCAGTAATAACTATGATTTTGATAGAAGCAGCAATAGGTACAAATTGGCCATAGTTCATACAACTGAAAAATTTAAGTTCACTGTGGCTAATAATTTCAATAATGACAAATTGAAACAGTTCAATAACTATACAAGCGAGGGGATTACAAGAAGTTACTTTACGTATAATCCAAATGTAAGTGCAGGCTATTCCTTTACAAAAACTAAGGGGTTATGGATGAACTATACCGGCAAAAATCAATTGCCTTCTTTGAGCCAGATCCAACCGATCTTGGATAACTCAGACCAGATTAATCGCTATTTGGGAAATGAAAACTTAAAACCATCGTTTAGAAACTCATTAAATCTGAACTATAATTCGTTCCGTGTTTTGACCGGGAATTACGTTTATGTCGGCGGTAATATTTCTACCGAAAAGAACCCGATTACGCAGAATATTGATACCCTAAAAGGAATCAATACATATACTTGGAATAATGTTGATGGTAAGACAAATACTTCCCTGAACGTATGGTCTGGAGTTTATTTCAAGCTGAGCAAAAAACTTGGCCTTTCCAACTCGCCACAGTTTTATGTGAATATGAGTGATAATTATAATATGTTCAATCACCAGTTGAATAAAGTAAATACGACGAACTTTAATTTTACGTATAATTTCAAAAGAGATACCAAGACAGGTTTAAATTTTGACCTGAACTTTAGTCCACAATATCGTTTGATGAAATCAAGTTTGGAACGCAATACCAACAGTAATGGTTTCGTATTCGCTTCCAACGGAAGTGTGGAGTATTTTTTCAACAAAACATTTAAGGTTTATACCAATTATACCTACTCCTACGAGGCGGCCACCAAAGCTTTTGATGAGAAGTTTGAGCAGTTTTTGTTGCATCCGGGTGTAAGCAAGAAATTCCTGAAAAATGAATCGTTGGTGTTGGATTTTATGATCAACGATGTTCTTAACCAAAACAAAGGCTTTAGTCGTTCGGCATCGACTTCTGTCTTTACGCAACGTCGATATGATACGATACGCAGATATTATATGCTTAAACTATCATGGGATTTTACAAAAATGTTTTTATAAAATATTAAGCGAAATACAATGTTAAAATATATCTTTTTTATCTTCTTCTGTTGTTCAGCCTTAGGTCTTAAAGCACAGTATACGTTGTTTGGTCGATCGGGAACTATTTCCTACGATAAGACGATGTATATGAAGAACATCGTAAGTAAAAAATTCATCGCTAAGGCCGATGATAACTCAAAACAGTTTTTTGAGCGTATAATACCGAGATTACCAGAAAGTGCCGTGTTAAAGAAGTCAATGAAATTCAATACCACGGAGACTTTGTTCGAGTCGGTAAAAGACGAGAGCCTGGATGCAGAGATTAAGCAGTATATTATGATGCTTGCGCTAGACTTTGATGCAGCAACACTTTCAAATATGTCTAACCGATCTTTTTTGAGATACAATGATATTGTAGGTGAAAAAATTATCGTTCAGGATTCCATGAAACGTGTCAAATGGAAAATCACAGATGAATACCGTGAGATCGCTGGCTACAATTGCAGGAGAGCCAATGGTATTACACCGGACTCCATTTATGTCATTGGATATTACTGCAATGAAATTCCTATTAGTGGTGGCCCAGAGTCCATCAATGGTCTTCCGGGAATGATTTTAGGCTTGGTCGTACCTAGTCAGCACGTTTCCTATTTTGCAACAAAAGTCGAACTCAGCAACACAGTTGTGATGGACAAAAAGAAATTTGAGAATACAAAGGTAAAACGAATGACAAGAAAGGCCATGACAGATCAGATTACAGGTGTGCTGTCTCAACACATGAATAAAGAAACTGTTCAATTTATTATGGAACTTGGCAATTTATAAAAATCACAGCATGCTGTTCACACAATATGTTGTGTATTTCTAACTGTTTAGATAAAAAAGCTCTTCAAAAGAAGAGCTTTTTTTATGGTTTTTAATTTGTATTGTACTGTTAAACAGTTTTTTGTGTTGTTTTTTAATGTCTTTTTATTACGTGTATTTTTTTTGAGATAAACTTAAATTAACTGAAACAAAATATTAGTTTTGTGCACGAATTTTATTATTTATATAATTATATACTATCCAAACCATATTATGAAAAGAGTGGGGCAACTACTTTTACTTATTTTATTCTGTTTATGCGGAATAGTTCATGCTCAATCCCGGATTGAAGGAAAAATCAGTGATGTAAAAGATCAGCTTAAGCTGCATAATGCAACAATTATGTTGTTAACAGCCAAAGATTCCATTTTGACCAATTTTGCCCGTTCGGATGAAAATGGTAAGTTCTCTCTTGAGCGGCCTGATACTGGACAATATTTTATCATTGTCACCTATCCGAAGTATGGTGAATATTACGCGGAGATCTTGCCAGGGCAGCATTACAATAACATGTCTATTGGAATGACCAGCAGCACAACCTTGCTGGAGGAAGTCATTGTTATGGGACGGGTGCCTATTAGTATCAAGGGCGATACAACGGAATATGATGCCGGAAGTTTTAAAGTGGAAAAAAACGCTAAAGTTGAAGATTTGTTGAAAGTCTTACCTGGGATTACCGTCGATGCCTCTGGAAAAATTACTGCCCAAGGAAAAACAGTAAAGAAAATGCTTGTTGACGGGGAGGAGTTCTTTGGTGACGATCCCATTTTAGTAAGCCGGAATATTCGTTCTGATATGGTTGATAAAATTCAGGTCTATGAAAAGAAGTCTGATAAGGCTGAGAAAACAGGAATTGATGATGGTGAACGTACACAGACAATCAACGTGAAGCTAAAAGAGGAAGCGAGACGCGGAATATTCGGCAAAGTAGATGTCGGTGGAGGTAGTGATAAGTTCTACGCTGGACAGGGCTTTTTGAACTATTTTAATCAATCGTTTAAAGCTTCGGCTTATTTGATTGCAAGTAATACCGGCAAGAGCGGGCTCAGTTATGAGGAGGTATCAAGCATGGGGGGTGATTACGATAGAGGCGATAATTTTAATGGTGAAGGTATTCCTAAGTCCTTGAATACGGGATTTCTATATTCAGATAAAACCGCTAACAAAAAACATGCTTGGCGGATCGACTATAAGCATATCCGGTCTGATGTTGATTTGGATCGCAACGTGTTCACGCGAAATGCGGCACGCGACACGATATTGACTAGCAATAGCAGCACATTGGCGTCAAATGAGAACAGAAAGCATAATATTGGTTTGAAATATGAATTTAAGGTCGATTCCATGTCGGATTTAACGGTTTGGGCAGGTGCAAACAAAAGACATGATAATAGTTCTTCAGAGACACAATCAACTACTGTAAATCAATTTGATCAAAAGATCAACGATAACATGCGAAAGTTTAAGAACGATTCTAGATCCGAACAGTATAATGCCTCTGCACTCTATGTAAGACGTTTTAAAAAGAAAGGCCGTTCGTTATCATTCAACTATTTTACATCGGGCAATAAACAGGATGGTGAGCAAGATTTGTTTTCTAAACTTAGATTTTACAAATTAGGGAATGTTGAAAGAGATTCGACTCTCGACCAGAAGAAATTTGTGAAAAATAGCTCTTTTTCCACGGGGGGTGAATTTGCTTATTCCGAACCGATTTCAAAAAAGATTATCCTTTCTTTCGAATATGGATTGAATTTCAACAGAAATAACAACGCAGTTAGGTCTTTCGATAAAAATCAGAATACCGGTAGTTTTGATAGACTAGATAGTTTGTATAGCAATGATTTCTTATACAAAACGACAAAAAACACGTATAATCTTGCTATTAATTACAAGCCTCTGGAAAAGTTGGTGGTCAATGTCTCGAATAAGTTCGAGAACAGTAATCTGTCGCAATTAAACCGCATGGAGAATTCGAGACTCTCACGATCATTTTTTGTGTATAATCCGGTGGTTGATGTTAATTATGAAATACAGAAAAATAAATCGATCAATCTAGAATATCAGGGTACCAATGGTTTGCCCTCTTTAAATCAGATCCAGCCACTCCGGTCGAATTTGGACCCTTTGAATGAATATCTAGGTAACGAAAATTTGAAACCATCCTACACCAATAATTTGAATCTAAGCTTTAGAACGTATTCCGTATTGGAAGATAAGTTTATAGGTATCTTTTTAAGTGCATCACGTACAAACAATGCTTTAGTGCAAAATACAACGATTGATTCATTGGGTAAGACGACATTTGTTTGGGGAAATTTGAATCATAATAGCAATAATCAAATTAGCATCAGGCCAATGTATTACGGCAAATTATGGAAAAAAATTCAATTGAGACATGGTGGCGGTCCATCGGTATCTTTCAGCAACAATTATAACTATGTCAATACTGTTTTGGCGAATGCCAAAGTGCAGCGTTATGGGATGAATTATAGTCTACAGCGATCGACAACCAAAGGCTTGGACTTTGGTATTGAATTGTCTCCAGGCTATCTTATACAAGACAATTCCATTGGTGCAATGGAAGATAGTAAGGGATTTACGTTTTCATCTGAGGGAAACCTAAAGTACTTTCTTCCGGCTAAATTTATTGTGCGGGCAGATTTTAGCTACAATTATCAGGCTCCTACAGCGGTGTACAGTAAAAAATTTGAACGATTTGTGCTGAGTCCCGCATTATCAAAAAAATTCCGAAAAGATGAAAAGCTTGAATTGACCTTTATGGTTAATGACCTCCTCAAACAGAATGTGGGTTTTGACAGAAGTCAAAACGGGACACTACTGACCGAACGCCGATACAACACAATCAGCAGATATTATATGGTTAAGCTCACTTGGGAAATAAATAAAATGCTCGTAAAATCGAAATAAAATGAAAGATATCAAAAATTTACTCGTCCTATTGCTGTTCTTTTTCTGGGGAGCCACAGCTTTTGGACAATATGCTTATTTTCCTACGCAAGGAACAATTACCTATGACAAAACCGTGTTTCTTAAAAACCTGCTCAAACGCTATGCAACATATGCAAAAGACGAGGATACACGTAACTCCATCAAAGAAATGATCGGGCAGATTCCCGAAAACCAGGTGTTGAAAAAGAAACTGACATTTTCCAATGATGAGGTCCTCTATGAGCATATTGCTGAAGAGTATTCGGACGTTGTTAGCGGGCTGATGCGGTCTGGTATTTTTGAGTCTGGGATAAGTGGCTACCAAAATTTGAAGAGTAAAGCATTTAATTCTGTCTTTGAGTTAGGGGGGGAACGGGTTGTCGTGGCAGATTCGACATTAAAGATCAAGTGGAAAATCACGAATGAATACCGTGAAATCGCAGGTTACCCCTGCCGTAGGGCCAATGGACTTGTATTGGATTCCATCTATGCCGTTGCTTTTTATACGGATCAAATCCCTGTTTCGGGAGGTCCTTCGGCCTTTAATGGACTACCGGGGATGATTCTTGGTTTGGCGGTTCCAGAGCTGCATTACAATATGTTTGCAACGAAGGTGGAGTTGGGAGCCGTAAACCCTTCATCGGCTACCTTGTTAAAGAAGAAAGATAGACCCTTGACAAGGCAGCAGGTTTATGATAAACTGAAGGCCTCTTTCGGTGATTACCTGGGTATTAAGATTTACAATTTGGTGATAGCCTGTACATTTCTGTAAAAACCAACAAAAAAGGCCTTTCATTTGAAAGGCCTTTTTTATGTTTAACTTCGAAAAAACTATTTTCCGTCGTTTTTCTTAGAAGTAACTTCGTTACGAAGTTCTTGTGCTAAGGTTTTGATTTCTTGTAATCCTTTACGTACACGTGTACCAGCTGCAGAATTACCATTGTTGAAGAACTTGTCTGCATCAGCTTCGATAGAAGCTACTAACTCTTTTAATTTTACGTAGTTTTCCATTTTTTTATAATTATAATTTTAGTTTTTATGGTTTTTCCTAAACACTCCTTAAATATACAAAAACGAATCAAATAGAAAATAAATTTCGTTTTTTTTTATCGAAAAAGCTTAAAAAAAACTATTCAACAATCTTAAGTTCGTCAATAATGTTGGTTGCTCCTGCAAATTTATCGATGATAAATAACACATATCGGATATCAACTGAAATTGTACGTTGTAGCTTGTGGTCGAAGATCACATCACCAGCCATAGCTTCAATATTACCATCAAAAGCTAGGCCAATTAATTCACCGTTGCCATTTATTACGGGTGAACCTGAGTTTCCGCCTGTTATGTCGTTGTCACTTAGGAAGTTCACTGGTAGATATCCTTTCTTGTCTGCATAACGACCATAGTCCTTATTATTGTACAGATCCATCAAAGGTTGTGGTAAATCAAACTCTTCGTCGCCCTTTTTGTACTTCGCAATAGTACCTTTTAACGTTGTGTAAAAGTTTTTGTCTGCATCGTTACGGGGATCTTGTGGTAGGCCCTTGATCGAACCGTAACTTAAACGTAACGTACTGTTCGCATCTGGATAGAATTTGCCTTTTGGATTCGAAGCCAATACCCCAGCGACATATTTACGATAAGCACCTTCAAATTTGTCATCTTGTGTTTTCCAGCTAGGATCTACTTGACGGTATCTGTTAAGTAAGGCCGAAGAAAGTTTATACAATGGGTCATTGGCTAAAATTTCAGCGTTAGGGGTCTCCAGGTAATTGTTCAAACGTTCAGCAGAAGCGAAGATGCTGTTCTTCACAGATTCTTTGACATAAGCCGTAAAGTCACCGTTATTTTTAGCAGCCAATTCTGCAATATATGGCGCAATATTTCCTGCTTTTTTAGCATAAAGATTCAATTCGTCAATCAATACTTGCTCTTCAAGCGGCATGTACATTTTTTCATAACCTGCATCGATGGCAGATTTTAAACGAGGAAGAATAGCATTTCTTCTTGCTTCATCTCCAGCAGTATATACTTCTAAACCTGATCCAATTGTGTTCGGTAAAGCTGCAATTGCACTAGAACGCAACATACCCATTAAATAGTTGTCATGTCTAGCTTTCTCGTTTGTCGAAGCATAAAATTCGTTGATTGTTTTGATGACATCACCGTATTCTGCTTTGTTTGCAGCTTTATTTGCCCATTTGTCAAATTTAGCTTCGTCTTTTGCTTTAGATTCTGCAGTTTTATGTAATGTCAAAGCATCAATCATTCCTTGACGGTTTTTCCAGTAGTTAGCTACCTGAGAGTATTTTGAAGCATAGTTCAATTTTACAGCTTGGTCTTGATCCATGAATTTTTTCATGGCATCCATACCTGTTTTAGAAGCTTCTACCCAAGCTGGATAAGCGAATTTAACATTCTGATTGATTCCTCCAGCAGGCATCCAACGATTGGTACGACCTGGATAGCCTAAGATCATCGCGAAATCTCCTTCTTGAACACCTTTTAAGCTGACAGGTAGGAAATGTTTAGGTTTCAAAGGGACATTTTCTTGTGCATACTCTGCTGGATTACCATTTTTATCAGCGTAAACTCGGAAAATTGAGAAATCTCCCGTATGACGTGGCCATTCCCAGTTATCCGTATCACCGCCAAATTTTCCAATGCTATTTGGGGGTGTTCCCACCAAACGGACATCATTGTAATCTTGGTATACAAAATAATAATACTCATTGCCTTGGTAGAACGATTTTACTTCAACCACATACTTACCATTTTCGCTATTCTCTTTTTGAATTTTGGCAATTTCAGCGGCAATGATTTTTTTTCGTTCATCTTCAGCCATTTTGTTGTTGACCAAACCTAAGATTCGTTTTGAAACATCATCCATGCGCACAAAAAAGCGAACCGACAAAGATTTAGGTTTTAACTCTTCATTTTTGGATTTGGCCCAGAAACCATTTGTTAAATGATCATTTTCTGGTGTAGAAAGTTCAGCAATAGCACCATATCCACAGTGATGGTTGGTGAATACCAAGCCTTGATCAGAAACGATCTCAGCAGTACAGCCACCATTGAATTGTACGATTGCATCTTTTAAGCTAGAGTGGTTAATGCTGTAGATTTCTTCGGCACTTAAGCGAAGCCCTTTTTTCTGCATATCTGACTCATTCAGACGCTTTAGATACATTAAAAACCACATTCCCTCATCGGCAAATGCAGCAAAGCTTGTTGTGATGAACAACAAACACATCCATAATTTTTTCATATCAACCTGATAAAAAGTTTGTTTATACAGTACAAAAATGCTTTAATTCTCTTAAAAACCAAAATATTAGACTTTATAATATGCTTTTTACCAATTTTTATGTCAATTGAAAGTAAATGTGTGCCGTATTGGTTGTCAAGGAAAGTCAAATGGACTCTTTTCCTTATCTTTGCAAGATGCAGCAATCATTTGAAAATTTTAAATTCAATAAACAGATCTTAAATGCGATAGCGGAGGCGGGGTATCAACAACCGACAGAGATCCAAGAAAAGGCAATTACTCCAATATTGGCCGGGCAGGATGTGATGGGAATCGCTCAGACGGGAACTGGAAAAACCGCGGCATTCGTGTTGCCCATGTTGATGAAGTTAAAGTATGCTCAGGGAAATGATGCGCGTGCGTTGATTTTGACACCAACGAGAGAATTGGCTATGCAGATCGAAGAAAATATTAAGCTGTTTTCTACTTATCTTGATTTGCGTTCAGTGGTACTTTATGGTGGATTAGGACCAAAAACTCAGATAGAAATACTTGAAAAAGGAGTGGATATTATCGTGGCAACTCCAGGTCGATTTTTAGACTTGTACCTCGAAGGGCACATTGTTGTCAAATCACTCAAATTTTTGGTCTTGGACGAGGCCGATAAGATGATGGATATGGGTTTTATTAGTAAGATCCATCGTGTGCTTGAAATCGTACCACGCAAACGTCAGAACTTATTGTTCTCAGCAACAATGAGTGAGCTTGTTCGCAAAATTGCAGGTGATTTCTTAGCATTTCCGACCGTTATTGAGGTGTCGGAACAAGCTACACCAGCAAAAACGGTGAGTCAGGCATTGTATGTTGTACCCAACCAAAAGACAAAATTGAATTTGCTTCAGCATCTCTTGCAAGATGATGAAGCGTTTAGCCGATTGATTGTTTTCTGTAAGACAAAGCAGGTAGCAGACAATGTTTTCCACTTTTTGGAACGTAAATATGGTAAAGATGAGGTTCGTGTTATTCATGCCAATAAGGGGCAGAATACACGTATCAACTCCATCAATGCGTTTAAGGAAGGGAATATTCGTATTTTGGTCGCAACGGATGTGGCGGCGCGAGGACTTGACGTTTCTAATGTAAGCCATGTGATCAACTTTGAAGTACCTATTGTTATAGAAGATTATGTGCATCGTATTGGACGTACCGGGCGAGCTTTCAATGAGGGGGATGCTATCACGTTCTGTAATGATGCCGAAAAATATTATGTTCGCAAAATCGAAAAATTGATCAAGCAAAGTATACCTGTCTACGCACTACCAGAGGATGTCTTTATAGAGAAAACACCCTATCATGAAAAACAGGATATTGCGCGCGAGATTGATAATCAAAAACGAAAAGATGATCCAGATTTCCAAGGTGCTTTTCACGAAAAGAAATACGTTATCAAACAGAAAGAAGTGCGGGAGGCACAACGAGCTTCCGGATTTAAACCAAAAGCAAAAAGTAAAAGTAAGTCTGCAGGTGGAAAATCGGGAGGAACAAATCGCAATTTTAAAAAACGTTAATTTATTGTGCGCTTTACACCACTAAATATCGCTAGTGCATGCCTTGTTGCCTGGTTTGTTATGGAAAACCCCAATGATGAAAAGGCTTTATTTACTTGGGGCGCATTTATCCTATTGTTGTTGATATTGACCGTTATTGATATTGTGTTTAGGGTCTTTGTAAAGCCAAATAAAAAAATGTGGTTATTACAATTGGCATTTTTGGTAGTCGTTTGTGTCACCAGTTTAATTGTCAAAGTAACCTTTGGGTAAGAGGTAAAATTAAAAATAAAGACGAGTTAGGTTGTGAATCGATGGCAAATATAGTTCCTGTTTCAAAAAACATAGCTCAATATAAATAGCTCAATAATATTAAAATGAAAAAAGCTGAAATAAAATTACAGGTAGAGTTAGATGAAAACAACGTGCCTGAAAATATCATGTGGTCTTCTACAGATGGAAATAATGCGGAGGAATTACCTGCAAAAGCGATGTTTTTAGCCCTATGGGATTCACATTATAAAAATTCAATGCGTATCGATCTTTGGACTAAAGATATGCCCTACGATGAGATGAAACGTTTTTTCTATGAAACGCTGCAAACATTGGGCGACTCTTTTATCCGTTCTTCAGGCGGTGATCCGATGGCAGAAAAAGTTATTGGCGACTTGCGTGATTACTGTGCGCATTTTGCAGATAAAATGGAAGTTTTAATGCCACAACAATAGTTTTTAACGCTTAACAGAAATTTGACCATGCAATACTTCTTAGTAAAATCTGAACCATTTAAATATAGCTGGGAACAATTTAATAAAGATGGCCGTACATTTTGGGATGGCGTTCGTAATTATCAAGCTAGGAATAATATCAAAGCTATGAAAGAGGGGGATCTGGTCCTGTTCTACCATAGCAATGAAGGAAAAGAAGTTGTGGGGGTGGCGAAAGTCGTCAAGGAATTTTATCAAGATCCGACAACAGATGATGAGCGTTGGGTCGTTGTGGATCTGGCACCTGTAGAGACGCTGAAGAAATCCGTTACGTTGGAAACTATCAAGGCTGATGAGCAGTTGCAGGATATCGCTTTGGTCAGACAAGGACGTTTGTCTGTAATGCCTTTGAAGCCAGAAGAATTTGATCGAATTTTAGCGCTTGGTAACGCGTAAGCTACCGCGAATAAATCAACCCAGTATATGGGGATATAACTCAAAAAGGGAAAACGATCATTTTCCCTTTTTGATTATTTACACGGTATGTAAGTCATGAACATTAAACATTAGTTCTTTTGACTAAAAAGACTGACCAGCGCTTTTAATTTTTTTGCATTTTCAGGCTTTAATTTCCCCGCGAGAATAAGGCGCAGTTCTCTTCGTTGTAATGCATCTTCGTAAGCTTTGTGTTCTATATCTGTTTCCGGAATTAATACAGGCACAGCTTTAGGGTTGTTATCCGCATCAACAGCAACAAAGGTATAATAAGCTTCGTTGGTTTTTACACGGGTGCCTTCCGGTAAATTAGACGCGAAAATTTCCATGCGTACTTCCAAGGAACTATTAAACGCACGCGTTACCTGAGCTTGTATCGTGACGACCTCACCAAGTTTAATGGAGCGCTTAAAAGATACATTGTCGACTGATACTGTTACGACGACATTGCTACAGTGTTTTTGAGCAGCAATAGCTGAACAGATATCCATCCAATACAATAAACGGCCACCCATCAAATTCCCAAAAGTATTTGTGTCGTTGGGTAATACCAATTCGTTCATCTCAGTGTATGACTCTCGCGCAAATTTCTCTATCATATCATTATTTGTCATTATCGTCCAAACGTTTTGAATTGATTATCTATGATTGCCAAAGAATCCATAAATGACGTCGGCACATAACCCAATTCAGCGTTAGATCTAGTCAGATCAAAGCCTGTCTGCCGTGGCCTGTTCTCCGCCTGTCCAATGCTGGCAGCACTGATCTCCGAAATCAATCCTTTATCTAGTTGCCAGTAGTCTGCAATTTTGTAGACAGCCTCATTGATCGACATTAACTCTGCTCCTGAAATATGAAATATTCCCTGCGCTTTTCGGTCAATAGCGAGCTGGCAAGCATAAGCTAAATCATCCACAAAGGTAGGCATTCTCCATTGGTCATTGACTACTTTTATGGGTTCATTTTGCGACAACTTACTTTTAGCCCATAATACTAGATTCGAACGATTGGGGTCAGCATTGATCCCATAGACTAATATCGTGCGAAGGATAGCATAATTGCAGCTGGACCGCACAAGCACTTGTTCGGAAGCGTATTTACTCTTCCCATATTCACTTTGCGGATTGGGGAGATCTGTTTCATCATAAGGCGCATTTTTTTTGCCATCAAATACAAAGTCTGTAGATAAGTGGATCAGTTGGGTCTGATGTGTAGTACAATAGGAAGCCAAATAGGCTACGAGATCGACGTTAAGCGATTGACATGCTGCTTGATCTGCTTCACAAGCTTCCACACTTGTCATGGCTGCTGTATGTACAATTGCATCAAAAGTTTGTGCAGATAAAAAATCTGTCAGTTTTTCCCGATCCGATAGGTCTACTTGAAAGAAAGCATAATCCACTTGATTCGGGTTGCGATTTGGACCCTTTGAAATGGCAACAACATCATATTGGTCATTTTTAGCAAGTAAATCAACGACTTTTTGGCCAAGGAATCCATTGGACCCTGTCACTAGAATTTTTTTCATCAACAATAATTAAATGATATCCAAGCACCTGTTTATAAAAACTCGTTTGCAGGGTCTTAAGTGTGCTGTTTAGTTTATTCGTATATGTCTACAAACTAATTTACTAATCTCTGTTATAGCATTTTAGCATATAAAAAGCTAGATTATCACATTTTGTTAGACACAAATCCGCCTTTTTTGTTTTAGTTGGTCCATATAAAATCCATTTTACTGGATTGTTTCATGATATTTTCAACTACTGTTTTTTCTAGATCTAAAATGGACTTTAAAGCGTTGTAATCAATTTTATCGGCATCATCGGTCGGCATATGGTAGTCTGGGTGTCCACCAGTATGGAAAAACAACACCGGTATATTCTTTTTGTAGAATGAAGTTTGGTCAGATCCGCCGTTGCCATCCTTGCTAAGATTAAATTTTATAGGTGCCTGAACATCTTTGAATATAGGTGGCCATTGACTACTTGTTCCATAGCCGATTACAGCAAGGCCATTGCTGGGATTATAGCGGCCGATCATATCCATATTGAGCATGGCTGTGATTTTCTCCAATGGTAGAGTAGGGTGTTCCGTAAAATATTTGGAACCAACTAATCCCAATTCTTCCGCCCCGAAAGCAATAAACAATAAGTTGTAGGGTTCTTTTTCATTGTTGCTGCTAAAGTAACGTGCGAGCTCCAATAAACCAGCCGTACCAGAGGCATTATCGTCGGCTCCATTGTGGATTTTGCCTACTCCTAAGGAATCTTTTGAACTTCCTTGACGACCTGTTCCCAAGTGATCGTAATGTGCACCTATAACAACTGTTAAGTCTGCACCATTGTCAATAAATCCAATGATATTATCTGCATTGCGAATGCTGTCTGCAACTTTTACTTTCCAGACTTTGGCTTTGAAGGATTGGCGGTATCCTTTTTCACCTTTAGGCTCAAGTTTGTATTTTTTGAATTCCTTTTCAATATAATCTGCAGCTTTAAATACTTCCTTACTGCCCGTTCCTCGTCCCTGCATTTTGTCGTCGGCGAGGTAATAGATATGTTTCTTTAAGTTAGAAACTTCGATCTGTTGTGCCTGTGCTATTTGGATTCCTAGTAGGCAGCAAAATGTCAGAAGTAGGCTAATGTTTTTCATGCTAATAGTAGAGTTTAAATCGTTGTATTGGGTTATATGTGCAAAAAAATAAAAGCCTTGGGATTAACAAGGCTTTTAGGGATATTTCGTTAATCTTCAACGATTTCACTGTGGATGCTGGATTTCTCTTCTTTTTCTGTTTTGAAATACCGTTTTTGAAATAACAGGATCAAAACCACCCCAACAGAAATTGCCGAGTCGGCAATGTTGAATACAGGTCGGAAGAAGAGGAACTCTTCACCGCCCCAAAAGGGCACCCAAGAAGGGAAGTTGCCTTGAATTAATGGGAAATAAAGCATATCGACTACTTTTCCGTGCAGGAAGGAAGAATAACCACCACCTGCTGGGAATAAACTCGCTTTATCATACCAGGTACTTTCACTAAAGATGACACCGTAAAAAGCAGAATCGATGATATTTCCTAAGGCACCGGCAAGAATTAGGGCAACATTTAAGATGAATCCACGGTTATACTTATTTTTGATCATGTAATGTAGGCCGTATCCAATACCAGCTACGGCTAAAATACGAAATACCGTCAAAAATAATTTTCCATAATCACCGCCAAATTCCATACCATAGGCCATTCCATTGTTTTCAATAAAATGAATCTGGAAAAATTTGCCCAATACATGGTGGCTTTGTCCAATTGTCATTGTGAGCTTAACCCATATTTTTGACAATTGATCTATTAAAAGTATCGCTACGATGAGCGCGATCGGTTTCGTATAACCCTTCATTGTGTTATAAAAATGGTCCTTGCCTAAGCAAAGACCATATATTTAATGCCTAAAATTAATATTGTTTGTTTTTCGCTTCGATGCTCAACGTTGTATGTGGAACAGCTTTCAAACGTTCTTTTTGAATCAGTTTTCCTGTTTCTCTACAGATACCATACGTTTTGTTCTCGATGCGCACCAACGCCGCTTCTAGGTTGTCGATAAATTTCTTTTGACGAGCAGCCAATTGATTTGTTTGCTCTTTTTCTAAAGTAGCTGAACCGTCTTCCAATGTCTTGTACGTTCCAGCAGTATCGTCGGTACCATTAGCATTACTGTTATTAAGCGTTGCGGTCAACGAGGAAAGCTCTTCTTTTGCTATTCTAAGCTTGTCCAAGATAATATCTTTGAATTCTTGTAATTCTGAATCGCTATAGCGTGTTTTCTCGTTGTTGTTTGCCATAATTTAATTTTTTTGGATTAATGCCTTAAGTTCTTTGCCATCGATCTCGATGGTCTCTCCTTCAGTTAGTGAATCTTCAAATACCAATGAATCGGCCAGAATTTCGGTGCAAATATACGATAAATTTTCGTTGGCAGCATTAACCACTTCTGAAGCAGCTGTTAACTTTACGTTAATTCTATCAGTGACTTCTAATCCTTTATCCTTCCTTAGATTTTGTAGGCGGTTGATCAATTCTCTTGACAAACCTTCTTTTTTCAATTCTTCGGTGATATGTACATCTAATGCTACGGTCAATTTACCTAGATTCGCTACTTGCCATCCTTCAACGTCTTCTGCTATAATTTCTACATCGCTCAGTAAAATCGTATATGGCGTGCCTGCTAGGGCCAATTCGCCTGTTGATTCCAACGTGCTGATTTGATCTATAGTCAACGATTGGATAGACGAAGAAACTAACTTCATATCCTTACCAACTTTCGCGCCAAGAGCTTTGAAATTTGGTTTTATTTTTTTCTTAATAATACCAGTGGTATCTGTAATGAACTCGATATCTTTGATATTGGTCTCAGAAAGTATCAGATCTTTTACTTTCTCTACCTTTTCTTGGAAAGCACTATCCAGTACCGGAACCAAAATTTTATTTAATGGTTGACGTACATTGATGGAAGTTTTCTTCCGTAAAGAAAGTGTCAGCGATGAGATATCCTGCGCTAAAGCCATACGTTCTTCCAGATCTTTATCGACTAGACTTTCATTATAAACCGGGAAATTCGCCAGGTGAACAGATTCAACTTGTTCCTTGTTCGTGGCTGAATTCAAATCCAGGAATAATCTATCCGAGAAGAAAGGTGATATTGGCGACATCAATTTCGCAATCGTTTCAAGACATGTATAAAGTGTTTGATAGGCCGAAATTTTATCTTCTGAATAATCTCCTTTCCAGAAACGACGACGGCAAAGACGGACATACCAGTTGCTGAGATGTTCATCAACAAAGTTTTGAATAGCGCGCGCGGCTTTTGTAGGCTCGTAATCCGCCAAGTATTCGTCTACTTCCTTGGTCAACGAATTTAACAAGGAGATAATCCAACGGTCAATTTCAGGACGTTTTTCCAAAGCAATATCTGGTTCTGAATAGGAGAACTTATCGATATTGGCATACAATGCAAAAAAAGCGTAGGTATTATATAAAGTACCAAAGAATTTACGGCGGACTTCATCCAACCCTTCCATATTGAATTTAAGGTTGTCCCATGGTGCGGCATTACTGATCATGTACCAGCGTGTTGCATCAGCACTGTATTGATCGATCGTCGAGAATGGATCAACACCATTGCCCAGGCGTTTGGACATCTTATTTCCATTTTTATCCAATACCAAGCCATTGGAAACCACGTTTTTGAAGGAAACCGATTTGTACATCATTGTAGAAATCGCATGTAAGGTGAAAAACCAACCCCGTGTTTGATCCACCCCTTCAGCGATAAAGTCTGCCGGGTATGCGTGATCGAATCCAGCTTTAAAAGGAAACTCTTCGCCTTTGGCTAATTTTTCGTGATCCAATCCCCATTGTGCATAAGGCATTGCGCCGGAATCAAACCAGACGTCTATCAGATCAGGTTCGCGGAATAACTTTTGTCCGGCATCAGAAACAAGAACGATATCGTCCACATATGGACGGTGAAGATCCAGTTGCTCGGTGTCGAATTTATCCAAGTAAGCTTTATTCTTCGCTTTTTCATCGTCAGACAAAACGTCTGAGGTCAAAGAAGCTTCCAATAAAGACTTTAATTCAGGTAAGGAGCCGATACAAACTTCTTCATTTTCGTCTTCTGAACGCCAGATAGGAAGTGGAGTTCCCCAGTAACGCGAACGCGAAAGGTTCCAGTCTACCAAGTTTTCTAGCCAGTTTCCGAAGCGGCCGGTACCGGTTGCTTCAGGTTTCCAGTTGATGGTTTTATTTAATGCAACCAGATCTTCCTTCACTGCTGTGGTGCGGATAAACCAGCTATCTAATGGATAGTATAGAACAGGTTTGTCGGTACGCCAACAATGTGGATAGGTATGCTCATATTTTTTGACATCGAAAGCTTTGTTGTCCTCTTTCAGTTTGATAGAGATCAACACGTCTGTAGGTTTGAAGTCTTCTTTTGAACGTTCCTCAGCGCTGTAATATTCCTCTTTGACAAATCTTCCGGCAAAATCTGTGATTTCACTTACAAAACGTCCAGTACGGTCAACAGTAGGTACCTCTTTTCCATTTTCATCTTTCACCAAGATGCCCGGTACACCATGTTCTTTTGCTACACGAAAGTCATCCGCACCATAAGTAGGAGCAGCGTGGACGATACCGGTACCGTCTTCAGTCGTAACAAAGTCGCCTGGAATAACGCGGAAAGCATTTTCTTGTAAGTCCTCGTTGGTGATATAAGGCAACAATTGCTCATAGCGCAAGCCAACAAGTTCTTCTCCTACAAATTCTGCTGCAAGCTCCCAAGGAATTACTTTGTCGCCCAATTTATAGTCTTGGAAGGATGCATTTTCCCCTTCCGCTTTAAAATGTTTGCTGATCAAATCTTTCGCTAATACGACAGATACAGGAGCACCGGTATATTTATTGAAAGTTCGGATCTTAACATAATTTATTTTCTTGCCTACAACCAAGGCTGTGTTGGATGGTAAAGTCCATGGCGTGGTCGTCCAGGCAATGAATGCTACATCCTCCGCATCGTCGTCAACTAATTTTTCTATAGCGGGATGAAGCTGACTTTTGATAAGTCTAAATTCTGCAACGATGGTGGTATCTTTAACATCTTTATAGGTGCCGGGCTGGTTAAGTTCATGCGAACTCAATCCTGTACCTGCTGCCGGAGAGTAAGGTTGTATCGTATAACCCTTGTACAAAAGACCTTTTTTGTAAAGTTCTTTCAATAAATACCATAAGGTTTCGATGTATTCATTCTTGTAAGTAATATAAGGATGTTCAAGGTCAACCCAATAGCCCATTTTGGTGGTTAGGTCATTCCATACATCGGTATATTTCATTACTTCCTTGCGACAAGCGTCATTATATTGTTCTACGGTAATCTTTTTGCCGATATCCTCTTTTGTGATTCCAAGAGCTTTTTCGACAGCAAGTTCAATGGGCAGACCATGGGTATCCCAGCCGCCTTTTCGTTTCACTTGGTAACCTTTCAAAGTCTTGTAACGACAGAAAATATCCTTAATCGTACGTGCCATCACGTGGTGAATTCCAGGCATTCCATTTGCAGAAGGCGGACCTTCAAAAAATGTATAGGTCTTGCTTTCAGGACGATTATTGATACTTTTTTCGAATATTTTTTCCTGTTCCCAACGGGTCAAAATCTCTTTACCTATCTCGGGTAAATTTAACTGCTTATATTCTTTGTACATCAGACTGTTGTATGCTTCTTTTCTAAAGGTCGCTAATTTAGTGATTTATGATGGAAAATGAAAGAGGGCTTTGTTGTGCTTATATCATTAAATCGAGGTTGAACTTTTTGAAATCTCCCCCTTGATCAACTCGCGAAAAATGACGGAAGCATCTGCTACGACAAAGGGACTGCCATCGGCAGTCCCTTTGTTATTTCATTCGTGCTGAAATTCAGTTATGCTGAAAAACTGCTTCCACATCCGCAGGTACTTGTTGCATTGGGATTATTGAATGTGAAGCCCCTTGCATCTAGTCCTGATTTGAAGTCGATTTCCATACCGGCAAGATATAGGCCATGTGCTTTGTTCATAAAGATGCGAATTCCTTGAATTTCGTATTCGTTATCGCCGTCCTTTTTCTGGTCAAAGCCCAAGATATAACTCATACCGGAACAACCGCCGCCTTCAACACCGACACGTAAACCAAAATCATCAGAGATTTCTTGTTGATCCTTTAATTTATTTAGTTCCTTGATTGCCCCTTCTGTTAAAGAAACAGGAGCAACTGCTGTATGTTCTGTACTCATTGTAATAGTGTTTTAGCCAATCCAATACAAAAATACATTTTTTTAATGGCAAATTGCTTGACCGGGATTTTTTGACATTTTCGAAACATTCAATTCTTCGTACGCTTATTCGGTCCGATAGCACCATAAAATGATCTTGACCTAATTAGGTAATTCGCATAAATAAGGCTATTTTTCTAAGAATATTTAATAAAATAGGACTTTTTGTCGATATTCTTTATGGAATATGCTATCTTTGAGGCATTAAAATAAACTACAAAATTTACTTTACAACATTTAAAAACAATGGAAAGAGATCAAGCCATTTTTAATTTAATAGCTGATGAGCTTAAACGCCAAGAAGAAGGTATTGAATTAATTGCTTCAGAAAACTTTGTTTCAAAACAAGTGATGGAAGCTGCTGGTTCAGTGTTGACAAATAAATATGCAGAAGGCCTCCCAGGAAAACGTTACTATGGAGGTTGTGAAGTTGTGGATGAGATTGAAACCATCGCAATTGATCGTGCAAAACAATTATTTGGCGCAGAATGGGTAAATGTTCAGCCTCACTCTGGTGCTCAAGCAAATGCGGCTGTTTTTTTGGCGACAATCAAACCCGGCGACAAAATCTTAGGTCTTGATTTATCTCACGGTGGTCACTTGACACACGGTTCACCAGCGAACTTATCTGGTAAGATCTATCAACCATTATTTTATGGTGTAAAAGAAGATACTGGTCTAATTGACTATGAGCAATTGGAAGAAACAGCGCTTCGTGAAAAACCAAAGATGATCATCTGTGGTGCTTCGGCTTATTCTCGTGATTGGGATTACGCACGCATTCGTAAAGTTGCAGACGAAATTGGTGCTATCGTAATGGCTGATATTTCTCACCCTGCAGGTTTAATCGCTCGTGGTTTATTGAATGATCCACTTCCACATTGCCATATCGTTACGACAACGACACACAAAACGCTTCGTGGTCCACGTGGTGGTATGATTATGGTCGGTAAAGATTTTGAAAATCCATGGGGTATCAAAACACCTAAAGGTGAAATCCGTACAATCACGCAATTATTGGATTTAGCTGTATTCCCAGGTACACAAGGTGGTCCTTTGGAGCATACAATCGCAGCGAAAGCGATCGCTTACGGTGAGGCTTTATCCGATGAGTATATGGAATATATCGTTCAGGTAAAGAAAAATGCAGCTGCATTGGCACAATTCTTTGTAGAAAGAGATTACAAGATCATCTCTGGTGGTACAGACAATCACTTGATGTTGGTGGATCTTCGCAACAAAGATATTTCTGGTAAAGAAGCTGAAGCTGTATTAGGTAAAGCCGGTATCACAACAAATAAAAATATGGTTCCTTTCGATACACGTTCTCCTTTTGTGACTTCAGGTGTACGTTTTGGTACTGCTGCAATTACAACACGTGGTATTAAAGAGAATGAAATTATACAAATCGGCGAATTGATCGATGAGGCATTGAAAAATGCATCTAACGATGCTCAACTGGATTTGATCCATGGTAAAGTAAGAGCAATGATGGCTGAGTTCCCATTGTATAAATAAGAAATTCCCCTAGGAATAAAAAAAAGCGGAATCACCAATGCGGTGGTTCCGCTTTTTTTATTTTCTTACAGCTATTTTCAGCGTAACATGTATGGTATAAGTCCGTACCAATTTAACTTATCAAAGAAATTATATAATAACCTGAACCGTATTTTATACGGTTCAAATAGGGGCTCATCCGAATGAGGTCCCTATTAGGTCCCTATTAACTCCCTATAAAGTTCGGATTAAATAATGCCGCATTGGCGTGTTGTCCTTCTCATGTACAACTGCTGGTTCTAGCTTGTTTCGGAGGGATTGGGAGAATTGCCTTAAGAGCTCGGTTTGGAAATGTGAGGCAGATAACTTATTTTTAAATGTTAAAAAACCTTAAAATAAATTGTAATAATTTGATTACTCATTTATTTTGCGGTAATTTGGTTTTAGATTAATTGATTGTTTTACAATAAGAAAGGATAGTTTATACGGCAAACATTTACATTTTAACACAGAACTGATAATTTATTTGCGAACTGCTAAAAAAGTAAGTGACGTATGAGACTTCTAAAAGGTAAAAGCGATCAAGAGTTGATCCAAATGTATGTCGGTGGCCAAGAGTCCGGTCTAGAGGCATTGTTGAATCGATATAAATCGAAAATATATACTTCTATATATATGAAAGTAAAAGATGAATATCTTGCTGAAGATATTTTCCAGGAGACTTTCATTAAAATCATCAACACATTAAAATCCGGTAAATATAATGAAGAGGGTAAATTTTTACCTTGGGCTATTCGTATAGCACACAATATGATTGTTGACTTTTTTAGAAAAGCAAAACGTGCTCCAAATATTGTGAATGCGGATGGATTTGATATTTTTGAGGTGCTCGAATTTAGTGATGAAAGCGCAGAGTCAAAAATGCTCAAACAGCAGGTTGATGTTGATCTTAAGAAAATGATCCAAAAACTTCCGGACGATCAAAAAGAAGTGCTCATTATGCGACACTTTTGTGATATGAGCTTTAAAGATATTGCGGAAATAACCGAAGTAAGTATCAATACTGCTTTGGGGAGGATGCGCTACGCATTGAGCAATTTACGTAAGATGATTGAAGGTACTGATCTCACCCTGCAAATGGGCTATTTGTAATAAAGGGGGCATTGCAAAACGCCCCTTCTTATTTACATTCCTAATTTGGATTACAGGAAGTTTCGCTGCTTTTGTATTTTCCCACTGTTTGTTTGTAATTAAGGCAATGCTACAATCCTTTGCGCATCATGCCTTCAAAAGCCATTTCCTTCAATAATCTGCTCCTGATTGAACTTAAAATAACTGTGCGCCTTCGGAAATGACTGATGAGTATACGTATTGAATTCTTGTTAATCAGTGTAAGTGTTTCGTTGGACCGAAGCTGAAAGCGGAGTTATTTGTCCAAATGATGTGGCAATTATGTCATGTGGAGATCAGAAGAACCTGTTCTTTTTGTCAGGTCAAAGACTTTTTTTATCTTAGAAATTTATGCATATACCTTTTTTCAACGATTGGAATAAGGTTTGATAGTCATATTATAACTATAAAACGATTGAATAGCTATGTACTTGATTTTATTTATTGGAATAATGGTGGTAAGCCTAATTGTCCAAACAAGATTCAAAAACAAATTTAAGAAATACTCCGAAATGCCTTTGAGCAACGGGATGTCTGGAGCTGAGATTGCGCAAAAAATGTTAAATGATAACGGTATATATGATGTAAAGGTATTGTCTATCCCAGATCGTTTGGGAGATCACTATAATCCGTCAGATAAAACCGTTAATTTAAGCCCCGAAGTTTACAGTGGCCGCAGTGTTGCAGCTGCAGCGGTAGCGGCGCACGAATGTGGTCATGCTGTACAGCACGCCAAAGCCTATAAATGGTTAGGATTCCGTTCGGCAATGGTACCGATGGTCAATGCGGCTTCCAAAATGACATCATGGGTATTGATGTTGGGCGTTATGCTGTTTGCTTTTTCTAAAGGTGGTAATCCATGGCTTTTAGCTGTTGGAGTTGGGGCGCTGGCTATTACGACCTTATTTTCTTTTATCACCTTGCCCGTCGAGTTTGATGCGTCGAACCGCGCACTGGAATGGTTAAACCATGCTGGTGTAACCTATAATGGTGAAGAACATGACGGTGCAAAAGATGCTTTGAAATGGGCCGCGATGACGTATGTTGTAGCAGCGTTAAGTGCGTTGGTAACACTTTTATATTATGCATCGATTTTATTCGGTGGCCGTAGAAGTGATTAAATACGGGGATTGTAACTTTATCCTACAAAAATGCGATTATTTTTTATAGTCGCATTTTTTATGGTGTGTTAATGAGGTTACTATAGACAATTTTTTTAACTTTGCTGTTTATATAGAATAAGATTCAGATTTTATGTTTTCAAATCTTCAAGATAAGTTAGATAGGGCCTTTAAAGTATTAAAAGGACAAGGTAGTATTACCGAGATCAACGTTGCAGAAACGATGAAAGAAATTCGCAAAGCGTTGTTGGATGCCGATGTGAATTATAAAACTGCCAAAACTTTTACCGACGATGTTAAACAAAAAGCTTTAGGCGAAAATGTACTGACAAGTATTTCCCCAGGCCAATTGTTGACGAAGATCATGAATGATGAGTTGACAGCTTTGATGGGCGGATCTGTTACAGAGCTTGAGACAGGAAAAAATCCAACAGTGATTTTAATTGCGGGTTTGAATGGTGCTGGTAAAACAACGTTCTCAGGTAAGTTGGCCTTGTACCTTAAAGATAAAAAGAATAAAAAACCATTGTTGGTGGCTGGTGACGTTTACCGTCCTGCAGCGATTGATCAATTGGAAGTGCTCGCGGAACAAGTGGGCGTACCAGTGTATGTGAATCGTGAATCTAACGATCCTATTGCAATTGCCAAGGCGGGTGTGGAAGAAGCAAAACGTAATGGAAATAATATTGTAATCATCGATACAGCTGGTCGATTGGCGATCGATGAGCCTTTAATGGTTGAGATTACTGCAGTTAAAGAAGCGACAAAACCAGACGAAATCCTATTTGTTGTGGATTCAATGACTGGTCAAGATGCTGTGAATACAGCTAAAACGTTCAACGACCGTCTGGACTTTACAGGTGTAGTATTGACTAAGTTGGATGGTGATACACGCGGTGGTGCTGCATTATCGATTAAATCTGTCGTTAATAAACCCATTAAGTTTATTGGTACAGGTGAAAAGATGGATGCATTGGATGTATTCCACCCTGATCGTATGGCATCCCGTATTTTGGGTATGGGTGACGTCGTATCCTTAGTGGAACGTGCGCAGCAACAGTTTGACGAGAAGCAAGCTGCAGAGCTCCAAAAGAAAATCCGTAAGAATAAATTCGATTTCAACGATTTTAAATCCCAGATTCAACAAATCAAGAAAATGGGTAATATGAAAGACCTTATGGGAATGATCCCTGGTGTTGGTAAAGCAATGAAAGATATTGAAGTAGATGACAATGCTTTCAAACCCATTGAAGCGATTATCGATTCCATGACACCTTTTGAACGCGAAAACCCGGATGTCATTGATCAAAAACGTCGTTTACGTATTGCGAAAGGATCAGGTACTGATATTAATGAAGTGAATAAGTTATTGAAACAATTTGGTGATATGCGTAAAGTCATGAAGCAGATGTCTAATCCAGCGATGGCAGCTAAAATGATGCGTAATATGCCCAAAATGCCAGGAAAAATGTAATTTTTAGAGAATAGTTACATCATAAGAAGGGCATCGTTTTATACGATGCCCTATTTTTTTTTCTGAAAGTGTCTGATCTTATTGGCCAAAAAGAACCTTCAGTCCGCTTTCATTGCTGTTGGTGTCTGCGAAGTCATGAAGGTTTTGATCATTGTATTGCCTTTTTGATTAATTTTTTCGTTTCTATTATGCGCTGTGCAAGATGAATCTAGGTTACTTGCGGACAGGATACTGGTGGTTGATTCCGCAAAATTCGAACTGTTTTTAAAGAAATAATTCGTAATTTCAAGTTCCTCACCCGAGTGAACGAAATATTTGTTAAATTTGTAATTATTATGGATGACCCCGCGCAATTATCGGAATACGGCAAAATCCTTATCATTCTTCTGATAGGGGCGCTGTTAGTCTGTGCGACCATTTTTCTTGCACGTTTAATCTCTCCGAAAAAGAATAATCCCATCAAATCTGGTACCTACGAATGTGGTGAGGATCCCATTGGTTCTTCTTGGGTTCAGTTTAATCCACGGTTTTATGTGATCGCCCTCGTATTTTTACTTTTTGATGTGGAGCTTATTTTTATTTTTCCATGGGCCACTGTATTTGGACAGTCCGAATATATTGCGGCAGATGGAAGATGGGGGTGGTTTACCATGATAGAAATGGCTATGTTCATTGGTATTTTAATTCTAGGATTGGTTTTTGTCTGGAAAAAGGGTGATTTAGAATGGGTTAAACCGAATGTGTCCTTACCTAAAGTTCCTGTACCTATTCCGGATAGCGCCTATGCGAGCCTGAATAGTAAGACTTATCAGGTGCGTGATTTTGCACTTGTTGTAGATGAAACTGTCGCACACAAAACAACGGTAGATGAACAGGTGTCGACGCCGAAACCAGCCTTTAAACCTCGATTTAAAAAACCTGAGTAAGCATGAGTTTAGATAGTCAATTGCAGAATAATGGTGTTATTGTTGCCAAATTAGATGATTTGCTGAATTGGGCAAGATTATCTTCGATGTGGCCTATGAGCTTTGGTATTGCTTGCTGTGCCATTGAAATGATGGGGGCAATGGCTTCAACTTACGATTTAGATCGGATGGGCGTATTCCCAAGGCCTTCTCCAAGGCAATCCGACGTGATCATTATTGCTGGAACGGTTACCTTTAAGATGGCCGATCGTATCAAGAAACTATATGAACAGATGCCAGATCCTAAATATGTTATTTCGATGGGCTCTTGCTCCAACTGTGGTGGTCCATATTGGCAGCATGGTTATCATGTGGTCAAGGGGGTAGATCGCGTTATCCCTGTGGATGTTTATGTCCAGGGATGTCCGCCACGTCCCGAGGCACTAATTGGTGCTTTTATCGAGTTGCAAAAAAAGATAGACAAAGAAAGCTTGTTAGGTGAGCAATTGTTCAGCGGAAAAGCTTAAAAGATAAATTTTATAAGATTTTAAATCAATTATGGCAAAAGATTTTTATGGTGAATTGCAATTGGGTATTCTTGGCGGTGGTCAACTGGGAAGAATGCTCATCCAGGAAGCCATTAATTACAATATAAACGTTCATGTATTGGACCCGGATAAGAATGCTCCTTGTCGCAAGTTGTGCAATAAATTTGAATGTGGTTCATTGGGCGATTTTGAAACGGTCTATAATTTCGGTAAGGATTTGGACATGATCACCATCGAGATCGAGAAGGTGAATGTAGATGCTTTGGAGAAACTGGAAGGCGAGGGAGTAATCGTGTACCCACAATCACGTATCATTCGTCTGATTCAAGATAAAGGTCTACAAAAGCAATTTTTTAAACAAAACGATATACCAACTTCGGCGTTTCAATTGATATCCAATAAGGATAATTTAGTAAATGCCTCGTTAAGCTTACCGTATATCCAGAAATTGCGTAAGGATGGATATGATGGAAAAGGGGTGAAGAAGATTGTTACCCAACAGGATATACAAGAGGCGTTCGAAGAAGCTAGCTTAATTGAAGAATGGGTAGATTTTGAAAAGGAAATTGCGGTCATTGTTGCCCGGAATGATAAGGGGGAGGTGTCTACATTTCCAATGGTGGAGATGGAATTTAATCCTCAGGCTAACTTGGTGGAATTTTTGATTGCGCCTTCTTTGTATGGTGTAGAGATTCAACAACGCGCAGAGGCGATAGCAAAAAAGATTGCCGATGATTTGCAGGTCGTAGGTATATTGGCTGTAGAGATGTTCCTAACGAAAAATGGTGATATTTTGGTCAACGAATTGGCGCCGCGCCCTCATAATAGTGGTCACCAGACAATAGAGGGTAATTATGTGTCGCAATTTGCGCAGCATTTAAGGGCTATATTCAATCTACCGTTAGGTGATACCAGATGCAGAACGAATGCCGTTATGATTAACCTGTTAGGTGAACCTGGCTATGAAGGATTGGCCAAATATGAGGGAGTAGAAGAGGTGTTGGCAATGGAAGGCGTATATATCCATTTATATGGGAAGAAATATACGAAGCCATTCCGCAAGATGGGCCATGTTTGTATCATCAATGATGATCGGGAGAAAGCGATCTCCAATGCAAGAAAAGTACAAGAAATATTAAAAGTTAAAGCTTAAACAATACTATGTCAGTCAATAATAAGGCCCAGGTAGGCATTATCATGGGAAGCAAATCAGACCTTCCTGTTATGCAGGATGCTATAGATGTGCTCAAAGCCCTTGGGGTGGAATTTGAGGTAACGATCGTCTCAGCACATCGTACGCCACAACGTATGTTTGATTATGCGAAAAATGCAGCATTTCGTGGTTTGAAAGTTATTATTGCTGGAGCGGGTGGTGCGGCGCATTTGCCTGGAATGGTTGCTTCTATTACACATTTACCTGTGATAGGCGTGCCTGTAAAATCATCAAATTCCATTGATGGATGGGATTCGGTACTTTCCATTCTTCAGATGCCCAATGGTATTCCTGTAGCAACTGTCGCTTTAAATGCTGCGAAGAATGCAGGTATATTGGCTGCTCAGATTCTTGGTACACATGATGAAACAATCAGCAAGAATATCATCGAATTTAAAGAAGAGTTGGCGAGAAAAGTAATCGAGACCGCAGTAGAGGTAGAAGATACCGAATTTTAAGCTGACAATCTTACAAAATAAAAAAGGGAGCATTGCTCCCTTTTTTATTTTGTAAGATTTGCCTGTACATAGTCGTAGCTTTTTTTGAGACTTTCCATCTTATTTGGCATATAGATATTGTCTTGCTCAACAAAAGCATATTTAAGTCCGGCTTTATTCCTTTCTTTAACGATTTCAGGGAAGTTGATGCTTCCGGTCCCCACTTCGGTATACTTGATATCATTGAAGATTTGCTCAATCGGCAATTTCCCATCTTTGGGCCATTCAATAGGATTGGATTTTGTTTTATCCATATCCTTGACATGCCAAAGTTTAAAACGATTCGGAAACTTTTCGAAGAGTGCTATCGGATTTTTACCCGCTTTCTCTGCCCAGAAAAGATCTAATTCAAAATCGACCAGGTCGGGCTCAGTAAATGCAAGCATTACCTCTTCTCCAGTTGTATTATTTCCGAGATCCCTGAATTCCCAGAAATGGTTGTGATAAGCAACTTTTAAGCCCAGCTTTTTAGCCTGCTCACCAGCTTTATTTAATTGTTCCGCAGCATAGAGATAATCGTCTTTTTTCAATGCATTCAGATCAAACATCGGTGTTACAGGAGCAATTACATATTCTTGACCAAGCTCTTTTGCTGCATCAAAATAAACTGTAAGGTCTTCTTTGTCGGTGTGGGCTTTACTTAGGTATTTGGACATGTCGTAATGGCCTGAATGTGTTTTTAGACCGTTATCATCCAATATTTTCTTCAACTCTTTGTAGGGCAATTTCCAGAACTGCTTGGCTGTGGCGTCTATACCATAGAGCTCAACATGTTTATACCCAATTTTGGCAATTTGTTCCAAAGATCCTTTCGGATCTTTATCCATTAAATCGCGGATGGAATAAAGCTGTACGCCTATATTCTGTAATGGATTGTCGCTGATTGCACCGGCTTTATTTTGACAAGATATAAAGTTGGGCACTAGATAAGCTGCCGAAAGACCTATTCCAGCTTGCTTTAAAAATTGACGGCGAGAATTGTTCATCATATAATTGATTACTTGTTAGTGTACAATGTACAATTATTTGTTCAGAAATCAATGGTGCAACAAGGAATATTTTTGAAGAGTATGTTGATTTTATAAACTATAAAATCTTCGGAGAGATTAGGTATTGTGGGGCGGTAAGAGTCCGTTTTAGGTGAGAAGTGGGGCGGTCTTCATACCAATAAAAAAGGTCTGAATATTTTTCAGACCTTTTTTCTATTCAAGTAGGAACACTTAAACAGTCATGATATCTTTTTCTTTCAGTTCAGCCAATTTATCAACTTTTACAATGAATGCATCCGTTAACTTTTGAACCTCACCTTCGGCAGTTTTAATTTCATCTTCTGAAGCACCGTCATTTTTTAATTTTTTGATGGATTCGTTGACATCCTTACGAATATTACGAACACCAATACGGCCTTTTTCAGTTTCCTCTTTTACTTTTTTAACCAGGTCACGTCTTCTTTCTTCTGTCAAAGGAGGAACATTTAGACGAATAACGATACCGTCATTCTGCGGATTGATTCCTAGGTTGGCGTCTGTGATAGATTTTTCAATTGCGTTGATAAGCGATTTTTCCCAAGGCTGAATGACAATAGTCCGTGCATCAGTTGTATTGATGTTGGCCACTTGTGAAAGCGGAGTGGCGCTACCATAATAGTCTACTGAAATTCCATCTAACATAGATGGAGAAGCTTTACCGGCACGAATTTTAGTTAATTCGGATTCGGTGTGAGCAACTGCTTTGGACATCTTGTCTTTACAATCGTCCAATTCAATTGAAATTAGTTCGTTCATATAAGATTACGTTTTTTACAGATTTAAATTATTTAACCACAGTTCCGACATGTTCACCATTGGCAAGTTTTAATAAATTGCCAGGTTTGTTCATATCAAATACAATGATCGGTAATTTGTTTTCTTGACAAAGGGTAAAGGCAGTCATATCCATGACATTTAATCCTTTCTCATAAACCTCTGTGAATGATATTTCTTCAAATTTTGTTGCACTAGGATCTTTTTCAGGATCGGCAGTATAGATACCATCTACACGTGTTCCTTTCAATACAGCATCTGCATTGATTTCGATTGCACGCAAAGATGCAGCAGTATCTGTCGTGAAATATGGGTTTCCAGTACCAGCTCCGAAAATAACAATACGGCCTTTTTCCAAGTGGCGAACGGCTCTTCTACGAATAAATGGTTCGCAGATTTGCTCCATTTTGATCGCAGTAAGCAAACGTGTCTTTTTCCCAACCTTCTCAAGCGCATCTTGAAGAGCCATGCTGTTGATGACTGTGGCAAGCATGCCCATATAGTCTGCTTGAACACGGTCCATGCCTGATTTTTCAGCGCTTAGACCACGGTATATATTACCGCCACCGATAACAATTGCAATTTCTAAACCTTGATCGTGAATTTCTTTGATATCATTAGCGTATTGTGATACACGGTTAATATCGATACCATAGCTTTGGTCACCCATTAAGGATTCACCGCTAAGTTTTAATAAGATACGTTTGTATTTCATAATTGTTTTTTTGGAAATTTTCCAAAGGTCAAAGATAAAATATTTTTTTCATCCCTTAAGCCTTAAAGTGATATTTATTGTGCTTTTATTGTTTGATTAATGACTTCTTGGTAATACTGCTCATACAAAGGCATAATATTAGACAATTGGAATCTTTTTGCATGATTTAATGCTGCTTCTTTAAACTTCTCTAAGCGTTCCCCATCTTCAAGGATATAAATTGCATTCTTCGCCATATCATCAACATCACCTACAGCACTGAGAAATCCAGTGATACCGTTTTCATTCAGTTCAGGTAAACCACCGGTGTTGGAAGAGATCACTGGAACTTGACAGGCCATGGCTTCTAGGGCCGCTAGACCGAAGCTTTCCGAGCTTGAAGGCATCAGGAAAAGGTCCGATACAGACAATATTTCTTCTACTGCATCCTGTTTCCCCAAGAAACGTACGTCTTTGCATACATCAAGTTCTCTGGATAGTTCCTCTGCATTTCGACGCTCTGGACCATCACCTACCATTAATAATTTGGAAGGGATTACATCATGTACTTTCTTAAAAATACGAATAACATCTTCTGTATTTTTAACTTTCCTAAAATTGGAGGTATGAACCAATATACGTTCATTGCCCGGTGCGATGGCTTTTTTGAAATGTGACCGATCTTTATTGCTGAATCTGTCCAGATCAATAAAGTTTGGGATCACTTTGATGTCTCGGGTAATGTCAAAGTATTGGAGCGTTTGATCTTTCAGATTCTGTGATACCGCAGTTACGCCATCGGATTGATTGATGGAGAATGTAACAACAGGACTAAAACTCTTGTCTTTACCAACCAGTGTAATATCTGTACCATGTAAGGTCGTTACTACAGGAATATTAATGCCATACGTAGTGAGTAAGATCTGTTTTGCCATAAATGCCGCCGATGCATGTGGAATGGCATAGTGGACGTGAATCAAATCCAACTTTTCAAAACGAACAACATCAACCAGTTTGCTGGCTAATGCAGATTCATAGGGTAGAAAGTCAAAAAGTGGATACTGCGAAACAGCTACCTCATGGTAGTATAGGTTTTCAGAGAAGAAATCCAGACGTGCGGGTTGTCGGTAGGTGATAAAATGGATCTCATGTCCATTAGCGGCCAAGGCCTTTCCTAGTTCGGTTGCAACAACACCACTTCCACCAAAGGTGGGATAACAAACAATTCCTATTTTCATCTGCGTAATTATGTCTGAGCGTATATTTTTAACGGCATCCCGTTATACGCGCTGTTTAATTTGTGTTTAAAGGCTCCAAGGAACCTAATGTTAGTATTCTGCGTGTTGTCGTCCAAGACATGTGACGTCTATCACATATAAACTATTTTTATTCATGAGGCGCCGACCAAGTTATTTACCTTAACAATTGTCTTTTTAAATTATTTCATGCTAACATGAAAAATTGATAACGCTTATTCATGAATTTTGTGTTGCAAATTTCGACTATTTATGCGTAAAATAACAAAAACCAATTGCCATAGTTTTGTGAATTTTTTGATTGGTTAAAAAGCACTATCTTTAAATAGACATTAAATCGGTATATGGATAACTTTATAAGTGATATTTCAGGACAGCAATTTCCTTCAGAGCAACGTATTTTGGGGGCTTCAATCCGACAACCTATTTTCAAGCTGATAAAAAAGGAATATCCAAGTTTTAGTAAGGACAAGTATATCGCCGCAAGCGAGTTGACACGATTTAAGGAAACTTATATCTCCGAATTTTTGAAGGATGAGTCGGGGCAATTAAGTCAATTGGACCAACAGGTAATCAATAGCTTTAAGGAAAATAAAGTAATCAGTGCAAGTTTAGACGGAGATAATAAGGAGCCAGTCAGCGTAGGAGATCGGGTTGCAGATAAAGTGGCTGAGTTTGGCGGAAGCTGGACCTTTATTATTTCCTTTATCTTATTTTTGATTGTTTGGATTGCAGCCAATTTCTTTTGGCTAAATAATAAAGGCTTTGATCCTTATCCCTTTATTTTACTTAACTTGATTTTGTCCTGTGTAGCGGCCTTGCAAGCTCCAGTTATTATGATGAGTCAAAACAGACAGGAAGATAAGGACCGTGAACGCGCAAGAAATGACTATATGGTCAACTTAAAAGCTGAACTCGAAATCAGGGAATTACATGAAAAAATAGATCATCTCATTATCCGCAAAGAACAAGAACTTGTCGAAGTTCAACGGGATCAAGTGGAAAAATTGAGCTTTCTATTAAAAAAGATGGAAAAAATAGAAGAAGCATTTAAAAATAAATGAATTTAGAAGGAGTAATAGGAGAACTTACGTTTAAGTTTTCCAGGTCGGGTGGAGCAGGTGGACAACATGTAAACAAGGTGTCATCGAAAGTATTGCTGCAGTGGGATGCTGCGCTATCGACAGCTGTTTCTGTTGAAGAAAAAGCAATGGTTTTCACCGCGTTGGCAAATCGTATAAATAAAGAAGGAATACTGCAATTGGAATGCGATATCGATCGGTCGCAGGTCCGTAATAAAGAAATCGCAATCGATCGCTTTAAGCGTATATTGACGGCCGCACTTGTGCCAGCAAAACCTCGTAAGAAAACCAAAACTCCGTATTCGAGTGTTCTTAAAAGGCTGGATCGAAAGAAGCAACAATCTCAATTGAAAGCTTCAAGGAAAAAGAATTTCGATGAATAAAAATGACTACATTACAGATTAAAGAAAAAAATAATACGCTGATTGTCAGTTTGTTTATGTTTGAACTAATTTATTAGTTGTAAAACTATGTTTTTAGTTATACCTTGTCTATTGATTTATTATTCAGGTATTTATTTTATTCTTGAGGAGTTATGGAGGATTTTAAAGAGTTAACGAAAGCTGAGGAGCAGATTATGCAAGAGCTCTGGGAGATGGGCCGTGGCTTTGTCAAAGAGATTATTGATCGACTTTCGGAACCGAAACCGGCCTACAATACGGTCTCGACCATCGTTCGTATTCTTGAAACGAAGGGCTTTGTAACGCATGAATCTTTTGGTAAAAGTCATCAATATTTACCAAAGATTTCAAAAGAGGAGTATAAGAAAGGTATTACAGGTAAGTTATTAACCAATTATTTTGATAATTCGCCCAAAAGTATGCTCTCTTATTTTTTGGAGGAGAATAGGTTGGACATCAAAGAACTTGATGACATCTTGTCCATCATCGAACGTAATAAATAACAACCAATACTCTTTTATAAACTTTTGATTATGATTTACTTATTGATTGTCAATGTTTCATTGATTATCAGTTTTGTGCTCTACAAACTGATTTTTAGAAAACTTACTTTTTTTCAATGGAATCGGATCTATCTGATTGGAATGGTTGCATTCTCTTTATTAGCTCCCGTGGGTATTTTTATTGAATTGCCCAAGACAGAGATGATTTCCAATCATATTCCACAGGTCGATTTAGGAACATATATGGATGTCGAAATCGGGAGCCCGATCGAAGAAAAACCTCTTTTTCTGTTGGATATTCTTACCAAGATTTATTGGATAGGAGTGGGAGTCGCCTTTTTTTTCCTGGTGATACGCATCAGGCAACTTGTTCGGGTATTGCGCTCTTCTCCTGAATACCTGAGTTTTTCTTTTTTTAATAGGATCGTGATTGGAAAATCGATTAAAAACAAGGAGAATATTGCATGGCATGAGCAGGTCCATACTGCGCAGGGACATTCCTACGATTTGGTGTTGATTGAGCTGCTCAAAATTTTCAATTGGTTCAATCCTGTTGTGTATTTCTTTCAAAAGGAAATAAGGTTTCAACACGAGTATATTGTTGATGAAATTTGCTCGACCGATAAAGTGGCTTATGCAGAAATGCTGGTTGCTCATGCATTACGTACAGATCAATTGGCTTTTTCACATGAGTTTTCCAACCATTCTTTTTTAAAGCAGCGCATCACGATGTTATTTAAAGTTAAATCTGTACAAAGGCAACGCTTGTTATATGTGATTGTGTTGCCCATGCTATTGGTGGTAGCGGGGTCTACGTTGGTCTTTAATACGAGTAGGGCCAAGGATATGGTAGCGGATGTTGAAGAAAGCGTCAATAGGTTAACTGTGACTGATGAGCAGACATTATCGAACCAACCTGAGGAGTTAAAAAACGAACAGGTAAATGAAGACAGGAAGGTCTACAAAGATCCAGAGGTATTGGCCATTCCAGTTGGAGGAATGAAAAAGTATGTCATGGGATTGAGCAGTAGAATTCAAGTGAGTGATGAAGCTATCAAGAATAATGTGATCGGGGTAATTGTCATCACAGCCATCGTGGAGAAAAATGGTGAGTTGAGCTATATAAAGGCTAAGAATGATTTGGGCTATGGCCTAGCATCAGCTGTGGAAAATGGTATAAAAGCAAGTGGGAAATGGAAACCTGCAATCGTCAATGGGAAAGTCGTTCGATCGCTGCTTTCCTTACCCGTTACCGTTGGCGGAAAAACAACTTATTATTGGGAGGAAACCGACACATTGGGCAGAAAGGTTCGGATGTCATCTCATTCATTCCCCGGCGCTGAATCTGGTGAAGAGACGGAAAAACAACTCAAGGAAGTAAAAGCGATAAGGACGGAAGATGAACGCGACCGCTGGAATCTTTCGTTGGATTTTCAGTCCGATTTAGTAACTTTTGATAAAGTTGAGGTGCAACCAACACCTATTGGGGGAATGCGATCTTTTATGATCTGGGTAGGCGATAATTTTGTTTTTCCTGAAGCAGCAATTAAACGGAGTGTTAACGGTATTGTTGAAGTGGCTTTTATTGTCGAAAAGGATGGTAGTTTATCCCATTTTGATGTAAAAAAAGATCTTGGTTATGGAACCAAAGAGGCGGCATTGGAGCTCTTAAAAGGTGCAAAAAAATGGAAGCCGGGGATAGTTAACGGTAAACCGGTGCGAGTTGCTTACACATTGCCGATTCGTTTAAATTTAAAGAAGTAAAGATTAGATCATAAATATGCAGAGCAGATTCATTCAAATTTTCTATTTTATTGTGGTTTTGGCCATGCTTTCGTCCTGTAAGTCCTATAAAGTGGTTCCCAACGGTTTTGCTGTACAAGGAGATGAGTATTTTGTTAATATTAACAAAGAGCTCACCGTATTCCTCGGGGATGATATTATGGAGGAGAAAAATTGGCAAGGTAAGACTAATCCAATTAATGCAAAGCAGGTTGACAATCGATTTCGTCGTGTATTGCGCCATTTACGCTATTCAGATACCGCGTATCAGGTTTTGTTTTCTGGACATCTGGAAGGAAAATATCAGTATGACATGCTTGCTGTAGTGAACAACTCGCCAAATGTAAAAGGGAAGAAAAATCACCTACTTGATTTAAGTTCTTTTCAACGGGAGCAAAATAAGGAAGGGCGATATTTTTATACGACTACAACTTTTAAGGGACAAAAGCTGCTTCATTTTGTAATTCCGTTTAATGGACGCCTTTGGCAAGAGAAAATGGTGTCGCTGATCTTTCTCTTCCCTGAGGATTTTACCGATATCGCGTGGGCGAAGGATGTGGTCATGTCTAATGTTGCTATGTATCGCGACCGTTATAAATTTACCCCGAGCCGCACAGAGATTTTATGCCCCGATGATGGTAGTAGCCGTTCACATTTGGATTATAAAATCCCTGAAGAAAAGGTGAATAAAACAGGCTATATGTTAATGAAAGCTTATGGTGAAGTTGGCGGAGAACGAAAACTGGTTGTTTACCGCGTGATGAAGCCCGGAGATTTTTATGGGTCCTTTGTGACCTGTAAAGGGGATTATGAAATTCTGTATACCACATTGCAAGACAAAATTGTTTGGCAGACTAAGGTGAATACAGAGCGGGATGTCGAATTCTAAAGAATAAATTGAAAGCCTTGGATCAATAATCCAGGGCTTTCAATTTATTCTTTAAATGCAAAATTTCATTTTGGAGCTGCTCAACTTTTTCCAATAGATGGCTAGCAACCTGAATTCCTGCAGGGTTTACTTCAAGGTCATAATAGAGATTTGAAAAACGCTCCAATTTTTGGAGCTCCTCTTCATCAATATATTGTTCTTCTTGTTGAATGACAATATGTATGAGTCCGTATTCCTCCATGCTTTGCAGAAAGGTTGTTTCAACCTTTCTTGACTGGCAGAAGTCAATGACTTTAATGAGTGTCGTTTCCATAAGATTATTGTTTTAAATCCTTCAACTGTTGGAACAATGCCTTTTCCTCGGCAGACAGATTATTGGGCATTTGGATATTCAATGTGACATACAGGTCGCCAAATTCACCTTCCTTGCGATATAAGGGGAATCCTTTTCCTTTAAGTCGCATTTTTGCGCCATTTTGACTTTCGGCTTTAATTTTCAGTTTAACTTTTCCGCCGAATGTATCTAAGGTCACTTCGCCGCCTAGAATAGCTGTATAAAGGTCTACATCAAGTGTAGTGTATAAGTCATTCCCCTGGCGTTTAAAACGGGCATCTGGTGTGATATTAATTGTAATATAGAGATCTCCCTTTGGTCCTCCGTTGATGCCCTCACTGCCATACCCTTTCAGTTTGATTTTTTGACCATCTTCCACTCCAGCATGAATCGTGATGCGGATACTTTTTCCATTGATATTGAAGGTCTGTTGATGTGTGGTGTAAGCTTCTTGTAAGGTTAAGCTGAGTTCAGCATTAAAGTCCTGCCCACGAAATGTACTTTGGCGGCCTCCCCCGCGTCTGCTGCCAAACATCTGTTCGAAGAAATCCGAGAATTGCCCATCATCAAAGTTTCCAGTGTACTCGTGGGAACCGCCGCTACCAAATGGATTTCCCCCAGCTCCGAATGGATTTCCTCCGGTGGATTGGGACTGACGGTATTGTTGCTGCGCTTTTTCATACTCCTCTCCATGTTGCCAATGTTCACCGTATTGGTCATATTTTTTGCGCTTTTCGGGATCGGATAATACTTCATTTGCCTCATTAATCTCCTGAAATCGTTGTTTGGCCTCATTGTCATTGGGGTTGACATCAGGGTGGTATTTACGGGCTAGTTTTCGATATGCTTTTTTGATCTCATCAGCTGAAGCTGTTTTATCAATGCCAAGCACTTTATAGTAATCTACAAAAGCCATAAATTATACTTGTTTTGTATTAAAGATAACAATAATTGTGGATAAAAGGTTTATGCTAAAGGTCATTTTAATACATAAAAAAGCAAGTAAACAATCATTTACTTGCTTTTTTATATAGTATAAAGTAATCCTTATTACAGCCGATAATTTGACCTTACTCTTTATTATTGTCAACCACCAGGCGATTTTCTCGATTGGCTATTTGCCATGCGGTGTAAAATGCGAGCTTTTCACGTTTAACCATCAATGGAAAGTCGATCTTGTCATAGGTATCTGCAGGCGTGTGGTAGTCCGGATGCAAGCCCGAAAAGTAAAACACAGATGGTATACCTTTCTTGGCAAAGTTATAATGATCGGAGCGATAGTAGAGGCGCATAGGATCCTTTGGATTGTCATACATATAGTCAATCTCCAGTTTCGTATTTTTTTCATTCTCATTTTTATTGATCTGATATAACTCCGAGCTCAATTTATCTGAACCGATCGCATGGATATAATCGTGATTACCTTTGAGATGTTTGTCGTCAACACGGCCGATCATATCAATATTAATGCAGGCAACGGTGTTTTTCAATGGAAATATGGGATTTTCTGTATAGAATTTGGAACCCAGTAAACCTTTTTCTTCTGCCGCATAGGTGATGAACAAAATACTGCGCCGTGGGCCATTTCCGGTTGATTTAGCTTTAGAAAAAGCACGTGCCAACTCAAGGACAGCTGTTGTGCCCGAGGCATTGTCATCGGCCCCAAAGAAGATATTTCCTTTGGAATCTATTCCATCGTGGTCATAGTGGCCCCCGATCACAATGATTTCGTCTTTTTTATCTGTTCCTTCCAGGTAGCCAAGAATATTAGGATCGGCTAAAGGAGCCGCATTGGTGCCAAACTCAGCTTTAAAATTTGTTGAAATAGCAAAGGAATTCGGTTGTCCCGTACGATTAATCTTTGCAACCACAGTAGCAAGATTGGTTCTCGCTAGGTTTAGAATATAATTTGCTGCATGGTCTGTAATATTGACCACAGGGATCATCGGCGACTTTTCCGGCGCGGGTTGGTCCACCGCCAAATTATAACGGCCCTCAATAGCACGGTCTCCTGCATCCTCCAAAAGTTGAGACAGCTGACTATTGATGGCTAGTACCATTTTGGGACTGTGTTTAAGGATCTCTTTGACTTTTTTATTTCGGGTTGTTGCCCAGTCCGAAGCAGTCTTTTTGCTGGTAATCCATGAATTCCCTTTCTCATCTGTTGGCTCATTTTCATTGATCAACATAACAATCTTATTGTGGAGATCCATGCCTGAGATATCCGAATACTTGGGATCATCTATGCCATAGCCAATAAACACAATTTCATTGCTTTCGAAGAACTTGTTCTCATTGTTGCCAATGACAAAAATGTCCTTACCATGCTGGAATGGTCTATCGTTAATACTAAATTGCTTTACCTTAAAGCTGTTGCGAATTAGCTGCAGGGGTTGGAAATAGGATCCATTGACAGGCGCACTAAGGCCATATTTTTTAAATTCATTGGCAATATATTCTGCTGCCAGGCGCCCCCCTTTTTGGCCGGTCCCTCGGCCTTCAAAATCGACAGAAGCTAATGTGCGCAGATGCTTCTGTGTAGATTCTACTGTGATTTCATCCGCATATTTACTGTTTACGTCCTGTGCTTTTGCACAGCTCATCAGGGAGCATGCGATCCAAAGCAGGTTGTATATTTTTTTCATTGTTTATTTTTTACTAGTGCGACTTTCAACGCTTTATTTTTGTAATTCTAATTAACCGGATTAAGCGAGCATCATCTGCTTAATTCGTATAACAGGTGTCAGTATCTGCACAATATATAAAAAAAAGCGGATGAAAAGTGTAGTTTACCTTTCATCCGCTTCTTAAAAAATGTTAATTTATTAACAGCTACAAGCTATTTTGTTTACACGGTTAGCGTGACGTCCACCCTCGAATTCCGTGTTCATAAATGTGTTGACGATCTTTTTAGCAAGGTCAAGGTCAATAAAACGTGCAGGTATACATACGACGTTCGCATCATTATGCTGACGGGCTAAGGCCGAAATTTCCTCCAACCAACAGATCGCAGCACGGATATTTTGGTGTTTATTCGCTGTGATAGCAACACCATTTGCACTTCCACAAATTAAGACTCCAGCATCAGCTTCTTTGTTTTCTACCGCTGATGCAACTGGGTGTGCGAAATCTGGATAATCAACTGAATCTGGAGAATTTGTTCCAAAGTCTGTTACTTCATATCCCAGTTCATTTAGAAAATTTACCAAAGCTGTTTTGTATTCAAAACCCGCGTGGTCACTTCCAATCGCAATTTTCTTTACGCTGCTCATTTTTATTGTTATTTTATTTTTCTTGTGCTATTTTTTTTCTTTTGACATCCGCAGAAACCATGATACTGATCTCATATAATAAGAACATTGGTGCTGCAACGGTCAACATGGTGATCACATCTGCAGAAGGTGTAATGATAGCGGCTATCACTAAAATAATTACAGTTGCATAACGACGGCTGGCCCGCATAAATTCAGGGGTCATAATGCCTATTTTCGAGAGGATAAATACCAGTATTGGAAGTAGGAAAACAATCCCACAGCCCAATGTTAACGTTGATATCGTAGAAAGGTAGTTATCAATAGTAATCTGGTTGACGATTTCATCACTTAGGGATACATTTGCTAAAAAGTTGATGGATAAGGGTACAACGATGTAGTATCCGAAGAGTGCACCTAAGATAAACAATAAAGAAGCGTAAAAGACAAAACCACGTGCAGACCGTCTTTCTACATCGGTCAATGCTGGTTTTACAAATAACCAGATTTCAAAAAGAAGGTAAGGGAAGCCCATCATCAAGGCCATCAATAAACAGGAGTTTATCTGAAGCATAAATTGACCTGCTAGTTCGGTATTGATGATATTAAAGGGGATTTTCTTGACACAGAAGTCCGCTAAATTGAAAGCATCTGCGGCTTTACACATCATGCGATAGGTCCAAAAATTTAGATTCTTTGGCCCCATGATGATATCGTTGAATACGAAATCGTAGAATGTAAAGGCAATACCTGCAAAGATACAGATCGCAATTGCTGAACGGACCAAATGCCATCTCAAAACCTCAAGGTGGTCAAAAAAAGACATTTCTGCTTCTATATTCTTCCCTTTATCTTTAATAGCTTGTATTAGATCTTTCGAATTAGGTGTACTCATAAAAATTGTTTGGAAACAAAAATACCATTCTTATTGTAAAGAATGGTATTTTTTATGTATGTAAAGATAATTTTATTTAATCTTCTGCTGGATATTCCGTTAGGTCGAAAGTTTCCATAAACTTTGTTGTGAAATTGCCGGCTCTAAAGTTAGGGTCACGCATCAATCTCAAATGCAAAGGAATGGTTGTTTTGATCCCTTCAATGACGAATTCGCTCAATGCACGCTCCATAGTACAGATGGCCTCTTCACGTGTTTGTGCCACAGTGATCAATTTAGCGATCATCGAGTCATAGTTCGGCGGAATTGAATAACCAGAGTAAACATGTGTATCTACACGTACACCATGTCCACCTGGTGAGTGGAAGTTGGTGATTTTACCTGGTGAAGGACGGAAATTGTTGAAAGGGTCCTCCGCATTGATACGACATTCAATCGCATGCATTCCTGGTTCATAGTTTTTACCAGAGATCGGAATTCCTGCGGCCACTTTTATCTGCTCTTTGATCAAATCAAAGTTGATTACTTCTTCCGTTACAGGGTGTTCGACCTGGATACGGGTATTCATTTCCATGAAATAGAAATTACGGTGTTTGTCAACCAAGAATTCGATTGTACCAGCACCTTCATAGTTTACAGCTTTGGCACCTTTGACTGCAGCTTCACCCATCTCAGCTCTCAACTCAGGAGTCATAAAAGGTGATGGAGATTCTTCGATCAATTTTTGGTGACGACGTTGTATCGAGCAGTCACGTTCAGATAGGTGACATACCGTGCCAAATTGATCGCCCACAATTTGGAATTCGATGTGACGCGGTTCTTCTACATATTTTTCAAGGTAGATGCCATCGTTACCGAAAGCAGCAGCAGATTCAACACGCGCAGAATCCCAAGCTGGTTCGAACTCTTCGTCTTTCCAAATGATTCGCATACCACGACCACCACCTCCAGCAGTTGCTTTGATGATGACTGGGTAGCCAATTTCATTCGCTAATGTAATACCTTCTTTTACACCTGAAATCAAACCTTCAGATCCCGGAACTGTAGGAACTCCAGCTTTTTTCATGGTATCCTTAGCACGGGATTTATCACCCATTTTTTCGATCTGTTCTGCAGTAGCACCAATAAATTTGATACCATATTCTGCACAGATTGCTGAAAAGCGTGCGTTTTCCGATAAGAAGCCATATCCTGGATGAATTGCATCTGCATTTGTCAATTCAGCAGCAGAAATAATATTCGGAATGTTTAAGTAAGAATCTCTACTTGGAGGAGGACCAATACAAACGGCTTCATCCGCAAATCTTACGTGTAAACTATCTCGATCAGCAGTGGAATATACTGCGACACTCTTGATACCCATTTCACGACAGGTACGGATAATGCGCAGGGCAATCTCGCCTCTATTTGCAATTAATATTTTTTTGAACATTGTCTTGAATTATGAAGTTTGCAAAAAATGTAGCCCTTTGGAGGCTACATGTATTCATTTACGTAATTGTAAATTACTTAGGCTCAACTAAGAATAATGGTTGGTCGAACTCAACAGGTTGAGCGTCTTCTACCAAAATCTTAACGATTTTACCTGAAACTTCAGATTCAATTTCGTTGAATAATTTCATTGCTTCAATGATGCATAATACAGAACCGGTATTGATATCATCACCAATATTGACGAAAGATGGTTTACCAGGTCCAGCCGAACGGTAAAATGTACCGATCATAGGTGATTTGACTGTAATCAAGTTTGCTTCAGCACTTGCGGCAGGTGCTGCAGGGCTAGCTACTGGAGCTGGCGCCGCTGCTTGTGCAACTTGAGGAGCAGCAATTGGAGCAATAGCAGGAACAGTAGCTGTTACGTACGTAGGCTCTTGATTTGTTTTTATTGTAATTTTAAAATCTTGCTCTTCAATTGAGACTTCATTCACACCTGATTTTGAAACGAATTTAATCAAGTCCTGAATTTGTTTGATATCCATACCCATAGTATTCTAGGTTTTGTTTGTTTCTAAAAAATTCTAACTGTCAAAAGTAATAAATTATACCATAAAATGGACAATTAATACGCCCATTTTAAATAGATGGATCCCCAAGTGAAACCACCGCCAAAAGCTGCAAGGATAAGATTATCTCCTTTTTTCAATTGAGATTCCCATTCCCATAGGCATAAAGGGATAGTACCACTGGTGGTATTTCCATATTTTTGAATGTTCACCATCACTTTTTCTTCTGGAAGACCCACACGTTCTGCAGTTGCATCAATAATACGTTTGTTGGCCTGATGAGGTACCAACCAAGCAATATCTTCTGCCTTTAAGTTATTTTTGACCATAACCTCATGTGCAACATCTGCCATATTGGTTACTGCAAATTTAAAGACCGTACGACCTTCTTGGTAAGCATAATGTAATCCTGCATCTACAGTTGCATGCGACGCCGGATTCAGTGAACCCCCACCTTTGATATTCAAAAACTGTCCTCCGGAACCATCGGTTTTTAAAATAGCATCTTGTATACCCATTCCTTCTTCATTTGGCTCCAACAATACACAACCACAACCATCACCAAATAGGATACAGGTATTACGGTCTTGATAATTGATTACCGAAGACATTTTATCTGCACCGATAACAAGGACTTTTTTATGTGTACCAGCAGTGATAAATTGTGTTCCCGTATTCAGACCGAACAAGAAACCTGAACAAGCAGCCTGAAGATCAAATCCCCATGCATTTGTTGCTCCGATTTTATCGGCCAGAATATTTGCAGTCGCAGGGAACAGCATATCTGGTGTGCTTGTACAAAAGATAATAAGGTCAATATCTGTAGCAGCTATACCTCTTTTTTTCAATAAACCTTGAACCGCAGGTACAGCAAGATCTGAAGTAGCAAGCCCTTCACCTTTTAAGATGCGACGCTCTTTGATTCCCGTTCTGGAAACAATCCATTCGTCGTTGGTGTCGACCATTGTTTCCAATTCTTTGTTAGTAAGGATATAATCCGGAACGTAACCATTTACAGCCGTGATTGCGGCGTGAATCTTTGACATAAATATTCTAATTGAAAATAGATCTGATGCTGTCAATGAACTTAGACTCGATCATATCTCTTGAAAATAAAACCATATTTTTAATGGCCTCAGGCGTCGAAATACCATGGCCAATAATGACAGGAGCATTAACTCCCAAGATGGGGCTTCCGCCGTACTGCTCGTAGTTGAATCGGTCGAAGAAATCATCTTTAAAACCTTTTTTCAATGTCACTACATAAAATGATTCTGCGAGTTTCAAGACGACGTTGCCTGTAAATCCATCACAGACGTAAACGTCGGCATGGTCACTGAACAGGTCACGGCCTTCTGCATTTCCGATAAAGTTAATCTTGTCGTTGGCTTTAAGTAGGGGGTAGGTAGAGGTTGTTAGGATGTTTCCTTTTTCTTCTTCTTCTCCGATATTCAATAATCCCACTTTAGGGTTGGATACATTAAACACATGTTCGGCAAAGACGCTTCCCAAGATTGCAAATTGGTTCAACATCTCTGGTTTACAGTCCGCATTAGCGCCGACGTCCAATAAGATTCCGAAGCCTGATTTTAATTTGGGAACAATGGATGCTATTGCAGGACGTAATACGCCTGGGATAGCTTTAACGCTGAACATTGAGCCCACAAGCATGGCGCCAGTATTACCAGCAGAAGCGAATGAGTCAATTTCTTTTGTTTTTAAATATTCAAATCCCTTCGCAATACTTGAGTTGGGTTTTTGAGTTATCGCTTTGGTTGGATGTTCACCCATTGCAATGACTTCTGGAGCCTCTACATATTCAAAGTCAGATGAATTTCCTCCGGCTTGATTGATTAATTGTTTAGTCTCTTCAGTTTTACCAAAAAGGACTATTCTTTGGTCTCCAGTAAGCTGTTTTTGTGCTTCAATAGCACCTGTTATCGTTGCTTTAGGAGCATAATCTCCTCCTAAAATATCTAAACCAATCTTCATCCGTTATTATTTAGTAAATCAATAATACGCAAAAAACATCCCAAAGTAAAGCAAATTTCTAAAATAGTGCTTGTCTGGGATGTTTTGGTGTTATGAAAGGTTTACCTTAGACAACAGCTGTATTTTCAATGATCAATTTACCGTTGTAGTACAAGTTTCCGTCTACAGTATACGCACGGTGAGGTAAATGAACTGCGCCAGTTTCTTTACATACTGTCAAGCTTGGAGCTTCAGCTTTATAATGTGTTCTTCTTTTGTCTCTTCTTGATTTAGAAGTTTTACGTTTTGGATGTGCCATCTCGTATTTTTGTTTTAGTTATTTTTAATATTTCTCAATGCTTCCCAACGTGGGTCGATAATTTCTTCTTCTTTTTGTTCTTCTGAATCAGGCTCGCTTGTAAATAACGCGAGCATCTCAGGATCACATTGTATGCCTTGTCCCTGCTCTTCACATTTAACGAAATAGGGAACAGCTAAATTAATGTATTCGTATAATAACTCAGCTATATCCAACTCATGGTCGCTTTTGGATAAGATCAACACCTCTTCGGTATTATCTGTCCAATCTTCATCCGTGAATTTGACTAATATTCGTTCTTGAATTGAAATCGGTGACATAAACTCTTTTAAGCAGGTATCACAAGTCAATTGAATTTCGCCTTGGATATCAAAATGCAAAATCAATAGATTTTCTTGTTTTTGCAATTCAACTTCTGCTTTCAGGTTGCCATCTTTTACAATCGAATGTTCGTAGCAGTCAAAGAACTTTTTATTAATGTCAAACTCAAAATTGTGCTTTCCAGCGTTGAGCCCCGAAAAGGGAATTCTGTATTGTTTTAGATGTTTCACAATCTTGCATTTGAGCCTGCAAAGGTATGTATAAAATCATTAGGATAGAAATATTTTTTTAAATATTCCGAAGCAAAGCTTTATATACACCAGTAACAGGGCTTATTCATAATAATTTTTGCCTAACTCTATCTTTTCGCGCCCATGTGCCATACGCCATTTGTTGGTGTCACGTAGCGAATAAGCACAGCCGCAATATTCCTGCATATAGAACTTCTCCTTTTTGGAGACTTCAAGCATACGGGCAGAACCACCTTTCTTGCGCCAGTTGAATGTCCAATACTCCATCCCTTCATGGCGGGAGGCAGCACGTAAACCACAATCATTGATCTGCTCCATGTTTTTCCAGCGGGAGATACCCAGCGAACTTGAAATCACATCAAAGCCATTCGCAGCCGCATACTCAGCTGTTTTTTCAAAACGCATATCAAAACACATGGTGCAGCGAATGCCTCTTTCAGGCTCTTGCTCCATCCCTTTGGCCAAATCAAACCAATGATCAACATCGTAGTCCGCATCAATAAAAGGGATATTATGTTTTTCCGCAAATCGTATGTTCTCGTCTTTGCGTAAATCATATTCTTTGCGGGGATGAATATTGGGATTGTAAAAATAGATTGTAAAATCGATATCCGAAGCAATGAGCGCTTCCATCACTTCTCCTGAACAAGGAGCACAGCAGGAGTGTAAAAGTAATTTTTTGCCCTCTCCCGGTAATGCCAACGTCTCCCTTACAAATTCCTTATTTTCCATAATCGTATGTGCTAACAAAAAACAAGGACAATTTTAATCAAAAAGTAGCGAATTGACAAATATTTCCGTTTTACTTATGCGAGTTTGTCCTTAAAAGAATTATATAAATTCGTTTATATGCTGCATATATTAGTAGATTTGTATGTTTAACGCAATACGCTATTTTTAATAAAAAATATATGAAATTTTCATTTCAATCCTTTGTTATTCTATTCTTTGCCAGTATAATAGGTTTCACAGCCTGTAAGAAACTGGATGATGAACCTCAGCGAACAGAGGCTACTTTGATCTCCAGATTGTATGTTTCTTTCTTGGATTACGACCAGAACAATTCTGCGCTTAAAAACATGATGATTATCGATCCGGCTGATACGACCAACTTGGATAATATCTATCAATATCTTTCTCCGGCAAAGGGTGGTGGTCCAATTCTTTTTGATGCTGCTGCCCGGGCTATCTTTCAGGCGAGTGTTACGGCACAGGATACCTTTCTTCAAGTGATTCCATTTGCCAATGAGATCTATGGAATTCCTGGTAATGCAGGTGCTATTGGATACACCGGTTTTACCAATGTAAGGGGGTTGGGCTACTATACTTATGCCCAACAAAATGGTGCTTCTGGATCTGTTACAACACCATTTCTTTTGGCTGTTACAAATCGTGGAGCAGGTAACTCCATGTTATATGCTATAAGTACACCAAGTGGAAAAGTAGGTTCAAAAGGTGGAGCACCGATCATTGACAAACAGATTAACCTTGGGACCATTGTTCCGAGTTCACTGACCTTATTGAACAGCATCACGAGTGATAGTAATGAGAAATTGGTGCTGATTGGTTTTAATAATGAAGGAACAGAAAATAAAAGTGGTTTTGCGGTATATTCACAACTCAAACAAGAACTCATCGACCGTGCTCGCGATACCATTGTAGCTTCCACTAGATTTACGCCAATGATGAAAGTATATATCAATGGTAAAACGGGATTAGGCTCGGTGTCATATGCTCCCAAAAAGAACTTGTTGGCGGTAACTTCCGGTAGTGAAGTACTATTTTTTAAAGATCCAAAAACCTTATTTAGCGGCGCCACGGATAAAACGAACGTGGAGCCGGACTATGTTGTCGGTGGGGCTAATACAGGCTTAGTAAAACCTTGGGGGATAGCCATTGATGACCGTACAGAACAAGGGAAATTCTTTTATGTTTCTGATCTAACGAATCGTACAATTTCGCGTTTTCCATTAGTTAGCTTAGGCGAAGGCAATGTAAAACCCGATATTGCGGCGAAAACCTATGGCTCCATGACACCTAATTATATCTTTTTAGATGCTCGTGAAGCTAATGTTTTCTAACATGCAGTTTAAGCAAGCAACTGGAAAAGCTCTTTGATTTCTTGTTGCTTGTTTGAACTTTCATGTTCTTCGTAGGCAGACATCAGGTTTCGTAAAGCTCGTTTAATGATTGTCACATTGTCGCAGGGATAGGTAAATTCTCTATCCGGATTGAGGTTCAGTTGCTTCAAAAATGAATTTACATCGCTTTTCTGCATAACCTGCCCACGATTAAAGGCATTGATGTAAAACAGCACATTTTCATTCCCTTCTTCATCCGAATCCATATACGCCAAAACAAAATGCTTTGGTAAATTAATACCGTAGATTGGAATGTCCAATTTTTGTGCAATGATACTATAAATGCAGGATAGGGTTAAGGGATTTCCCTGTTTGGTATCGAGCACTTGACCAATATAGGAATTCTGTGGGTGATGATAATCCTTTGTATTTCCTGCTAAGCCGAAGGAGCCAAAAAGAACATGATTCATCAGGTTCACTTTTTCCAGTGGGCTCATGTCGTAATGCAAACCGCGCCATACCTCAGTTTTGAGATCCTCTATCGCCAAAATAATCTTGTGGTCTTGATAAGAAGGATATTGATAATTATTGAGGATAATTAATCCTTCCAGTAGATTGAATGAGTTACTCAGGTTCCAGATCTGTAACTCGTTTTTGGTCTGATCAAATTGAATTTCATGAATGATATTCTCTAACCGCCCCTGTATTCTGGGATCGAAGCTTGATTCCCAAAATTTTTCCAAATAGGGTACAACCTCAGGACCTTGGCTTTTTAACTGGTGTTCCACTTCCTGAATAATCTGTTGGTCGGTGTCGTCCAACAGGGATATAAGCGATTTCAACTCTCTCTCATTCATCATAACGAAGTTAAAGAATTGATTCGAAATATGAGCTAAAAAAATCCCTAGCGTAATTGATGTACTGCGTAGGGATTATCCAGGTTAAATTGGCATACAATTATTTGAGCTGACCATCCAGCATATTGACAACTCTTTTGCCGTATTCGGCATTCTTTTCAGAGTGGGTTACTTGTATAATTGTAACACCATCATCGTTGAGCTGTTTGAATAGATCCATGATTTCTTCACCTTGTTTGGAATTTAAGTTACCCGTAGGCTCATCGGCCAGCAATAACTTGGGTGATCCCGCTAATGCACGCGCTATACCTACAATCTGTTGTTGGCCACCGGATAGCTGGGCTGGGAAGAGATCCTTCTTACCAACAATACCAAAGCGATCGAGCATATCGGCAACAATAGCTTTTCTTTCTTTGCTCGAAATGTCCTTATAGATCAAGGGTGTTTCAATATTTTCATATACGGTCAATTCATCCAGGAGATGGTAAGCTTGAAATACATAGCCGATGTGAGATTGGTATAGTTGCGTTCTTTTTTTCGCTTTCATTTCCAATACATTCTCGCCCATAAAGATATATTCACCTTCATCAGGTTCATCGAGCATACCGATAATATTTAATAAAGTCGATTTTCCAGACCCTGAAGGTCCCATGATGGAGATAAAATCACCTTCAGCGATATCGAGACTTACATCTTTAAGGACGAATGAGCGTGTACCACCTACGTTATACCACTTGAATAAATTTTTTAATTGTATCATTTTTTAGTATTGAGATCTTAGATATTCGTATTTATATTTTTACTAGTAACCATATTTATTGTTCGATTGTGGGGTAAGGCCCTCTCTGCTCATATTATCTTTTATTCATCGCGCAAGCTATCTATTGGATTTGTTTTTGCGACTTTGATAGATTGGAAACTGATGGAAACCAATATGAGTATAAATATGCAAAATATTGGGATCAAAAACGACCACCAGGACAGCTGAATGTGATAGGCGAAATTGGAAAGCCACCTATTCATGAGCAGATATGCTATTGGAAGGGCTATGCCGATCCCGATCAGAAAGAGCTTGAAAAATGGTTTGTTCAATTGAATAAAGAGCAATTGTACCGACGCTCCTAGTACTTTACGGATGCTCATTTCCTTTTTTCGTAATGCCGCCTGATATGCCGCCATACTGAACAGCCCTAAGGCCGCGATGATAACAGAAAGGCTGGTGAAACTATTAAAAGCAGTCTGCAATTCTTGCTGTTTTTTGTGCTGTAAAGCATATTGCTCATCCATAAAGGAATAATCAAGGGGCAGATCTTTTGTGGATGGATTTTTCTCCCACTCTGCTTTGACTGTTTGAATTGCCCGATCGACCATTCCTGGTTTTGTTTTGACCATGAGGGTTGTTTGCAAGCGCATGCTTCCGCATTCACTTTTAAATGAATAGATGGTCGGTTGAACTACATTTTCAAAACCATAAGCTTTACTGTCTTTGACCAGACCGACAATTTCGAAGTTGACATCACAGCCTTTAATTTTAGCCCCCATAGGGTTTTCAAGTCCTAAATTTTTGGCTGCAGATTCGTTGATAATAGCATAGTTGGCCAAGGAATCGCGAAGCAGTTGATCTATTGAAATATTGGTGTTCCCCTGTATGCTGGGGATATTTAACGTCTTGAAGTATTTAGGATCAATGCCGACATGTGCGAATGAAACAGTTTTTTGTGCATAAGAAAAATCCATTTTAGGAGGCTGTTCGCCCTCTCCTGGGATATTTGTTGCCGATGCGGTAGCTGCAATACTCGGGTCATTTTCTAATCGACGTTTTAATTGATTGTAGGTGTCTTTATTGTAATACATACCTACACCTTTGAAATTGACAACTTGTGCAGGCTCAAACCCTTTATCCGCCTGTTGCATATAATTTAGCTGTGCTCTAATAACCAACATGCCCGAGATAAAGAGGATAGCCATACTGATCTGGAAAGTTAGCAAGGCATTTCGGAATGTTCCTTTCTTTAGTATTGAGGATAATCCGCCTTTGAGCAGATTGACGGATTTGAAGCCAGAGAGTACGATCGCTGGGTATATTGCCGATAGAATTGTTGTCAATAGTACGGCAATAGCAAGTTGGGCGATTGTCTCCGAACTCAAAATATACCCCTTAAGATCATCATTGAACCATTTTTGGAGGATATTTCCTGTGAGGGCCAAAGTAACGAAACTTAGGATTGCAGCACTGAAAGTCAGAATAAATACTTCCAGTACCAATTGCCTGACGATAGCCCAACGTGAGCTTCCCAATATTTTTTTTAGGGCAAGCTCTTTAAGTCGTTGATCCGCCTGTGCCATAATCATGTTGGCAAAATTGGCCGAAGCAAGTAAAAGAATCAAGACCGAAAGAATACCAATAATCCACGTAATGATATAAGCCGTGTTATTTCCCGTTTTTGGCCGAAGGTGAAGGTTGGCAAGTGGATCTAGATAGATTTTTCCCTTGGCATAACTGGATGAGCGTATTTTATCTTTTGGTGCAATTTCTTTCTGGTAAAGCGCATTGATGCGATTGGTCAACTTTGTGATATCCGTACCGGGCCGAACCTGAATATAAGTTTGATACAAAAAGGGATTATTATCGGCAAAGAGATCCTGCGGTTCACGGATAAAAAGGAGATCGTAATCAATCATGGACAGACCTTGCTTTTTGATGGTGCCGTAGATTGTTTCCTTCATTCCAATTTGTAGACTTAGAGCTGGAATCGACTGGGGACTGTCAAAATTTAAGTCTTCTTTTTTGAATAGTTGTTCGGCAATATGGCTTTTGACCATGGTCGCATCCTTTTGGTCCTTGTTTTTGTAGAGCGGTCCGGTCGCATTTTCGATTTGAAAGATTCGTGCGGCTGAGGAGTCAATCAGTGCAGCATTTTTAATAAGGACTGTTTTTTCACCAAAAAGGGGATAACTTCCGTAATTGTAAACTATTTTTCTACCTGCATATACAATATCAGGTAAATTCTGTTTTAGCAATGGAGCCAGAGAAGGTGAAGTTTCGTCCGTAAATGCACCTTCTGCTTCAAGGCCAATTTGGTAGATATCCTTAAAATGTGGATTCCATTTATCGTAACTCGTTTCCCGATTGATGTATTGATAGGAAAGGATAAAACCCGTAAAACCCAAGGTCAGACCAACAATATTTAAGAAAGTAAAACCTTTATTTTTTAGGAGTTTACGCCAAGCTAGTTTGAAATCATTTTTTGCCATTTTTTGGAGGATATTATGTTTAAACTAATGCGAACCAATTCACTCAATTAAAATCACAATCCCCTTGCCAGTGTCGTAATAGTTTTATTATAAATCACTTATCGTGTTTTTGTTTTGTTTTTGGATGTTCGATTTCGAACAGTTTACGTCCAGAATCGAACATCCACGCCCCCTGAGCCATTGGTTCATTGCCCACCACGCAACAGGCAAGGCAATTACCAAGGCAACAAACACCAATTTTTAAGATCTTCTGACTTTATTCATCCCTTAAACTATCGACTGGATTGGCACGGACGACTTTCCAAGTTTGATAACTAATGGTTCCAAATGCAACCAGGATTGCACTGAGACCCGCTAGAATAAAGTAGAACCAATTGATTTCTATTCGATAGTTGAAATCTCTCAACCATTGATTCATTGCCCACCACGCAACAGGTGTGGCAATGACCAAGGCTACAAACACCAATTTTATAAAGTCTCCCGAAAGTAGTCGGAGTAATCGGATGGAACTCGCGCCGAGAACCTTACGGACACCGATTTCCTTGGTACGTTGCTGGGTCACATAGGTTGCCAGTCCGAAAAGTCCCAGAGCTGCAACAAAGATGGCTACAAAAGCAAAGCAGCTGAAGATATTTTTCGTCCGTTGGACATCTTGATAAAGGGAAGCAAAGCCCTCATCCAAAAAGCTGTAATTGATTTTTTGATCAGGCGCAAATTTATTCCATACCATATTTATCTCATCCAAAGTTTTAGCCATATCGGTTGACTTGGTCTTGATCGAAAACATGGAAGGACTATTGGCTAGTGTCATACAAACGGGATAGTAGCCCTCATCTTTCATCGATTCAAAGATAAAATCGTCGACGACGCCGATAATGGTCCACGTCATGCCATTAGTAATTTGTGCCCCAATCGGATTTCCCTTGATGCCTAGATCAGCAAGCATTCTTTTGTTAACAATAGCGCCAGTACTATCCGAAGTGATATGTGGATCAAAGTTTCGGCCTGCTATAAGTTTTAGTCCAAATGTAGTGAGGTAGCTTTCGTCGATATTCCAGAATTGCCCACCTTCTCCCAATTCAAGATCTTCTTTTCCTTTGGCCCAAAAAAGATTCCCATTTCTTTTTGCACCATCCAATTGAACCGGTAAGTAGTCGCCGATGGAGACATCACGAACTGTTGGAATGGCTTTCAATTCATTTTTTAATTCTTTTGCCCGAGAGGCAATACCTGTTACACCACGAAGTACAATGACCTGATCTTTATCAAAGCCAATGTCTTTATTAAGCATAAAACTGATTTGCTGATTTGCAATGAGTGCACTGATGATCAGTATAATAGATGTTGCAAACTGGAAAATAACCAGTCCATTACGTAGCAACGAAGATTTAGGATTAGCAACCGATTTACTTTTTAATGCGTTGATAGGTTGAAATCCTGATAAATAGAACGCTGGGTATAAGCCAGCAAGGATACCGATGAACAACATGCTCAAAATCAGCGAAGGAACAAAGTACCACACTGTCCACGGTATAAACAGCGCTTTGTTGGCTAGATTGTTAAATAGCGGTAATAACAGGAAGGCTAATAATAACCCTATAAGGAGTGAAATAAGACTGTAACATATCGCTTCGGTCATAAATTGGATAATCAGTGTCCGTCGATTTGATCCAATGGTTTTTCGAATCCCGATTTCTTTGGCTCGCGTTGCTGCATTCGCCGTTGATAGGTTGATGAAGTTTATACAGGCAATCAATAATATAAAAAATGCAATGCCCGCAAATATCCAGACCATCTTAATGTCGCCTTGATATTGTGTCGCCATTCCATATTCCGAAATATTCTTCGAGTGCAGGTGCATATCAAGCGCGTTTTGAATCAATACGGTTGATTGCATCATTTCGGGTGATATTTTCATTCCATTTTTTTTGTTGAGCAAAATATAATGGTCCTGAATATAGTTTTTTGAAATGCTACGCTGTGCGTTGGCAATATCTGTATTCTCCTTCAGTTTTACATAGGTAATGTAATTTGTCGCGCCCCAATTGTTTTGTTCACCCGGATAAAATGGTTCCCCTGCTAGGGATATAAAATAATCATAACCATAAAGACTGGAATTGTTTGGAACATCATCGATCACAGCCGTTATGTTGTATAAAACATTTTTATTATTGTTCAAATAGATGGTTTGTCCTACTGCATTTCCTTTGAAATATTTCTGAGCCCTACTTTTGGTAATGACTATCGCATTGGGTTTGTCCAGCGCATGTGATAACTGTCCTTGTACGACCGGAAGCGGAAATATTTCCAAAATGGACTGATCAATATAAACAAAACCTTTATCAAGGTAGTTCTCCGCACGGCCATTTACAGTAAACAAATTGCTTCCGGCACCAAATAAGGTATTGGGTAAAATGCGACCGGCTAACTCAACACTTGGGATTTCCTCTTGCAAGGTTTTAGCTGCTGGGGCAGGAAAGGAAAAGGTTTGCCTTACTTTATCTCCATCGGGTGCTGAAACGATAAGACGGAAAACACGGTCCATGTTGGGATACATTTTATCATAACTCGTTTCATGTCGAATGTACAGCATAATAAGAATGCAAATGGCAATGCTAAAAGCGAACCCGCCGATCTTGATGATCGAGTAAAGCTTATTGTTGACCATATTTCGCCAAGCGATCTTTAGATTATTTCCTATCATAATAAAAGTCTTTTACGGTTTTGTATTTATTCATCACGCAGGCTATCCACAGGATTGGTGCGAATTGCTTTCCATGTCTGATAGCTGATTGTGCCTAAAGCAATTAAAATGGCACTCATTCCCGCAAGAATGAAGTATAGCCAATTTATTTCGATTCGATAGTTAAAATCTGTAAGCCATTGGTTCATTGCCCACCACGCAACTGGTGTGGCAATGACCAAGGCTACAAACACCAATTTTATAAAATCTCCAGACAATAATCGGAGTAATCTAATCGCATTGGCTCCAAGTACCTTACGTACGCCAATTTCTTTGGTCCGTTGTTGTGTCACATAAGTTGCGAGACCGAAAAGCCCGAGTGCAGCAACAAAAATGGCAACAAGAGCAAAACAAGTGAATATATTCTTGGTCCGTTCCACGTCTTGATAAAGGGCCTCAAAACCTTCGTCCAAAAAGCTGTAGTTAATTTGTTGATTTGGGGCAAATTTGTCCCATACTCCTGTGATATCAGCGAGCGTCTCTTTGAGATGTTGCGGTTTTACCTTAATAGAGAGAAGGGAAGGATTGCCTTGTAATGTCATACAAAGCCCTGCGTACCCCTTATCCTTTAGCGACTCAAAAATAAAATCATCTACTACGCCAATGACCGTCCATGTATTGCCATTGGTGATTTTTGCTCCAATGGGATTCTTTAAGTGAAGTTCGTCGGCCAATTTTTGATTGATAATAGCCGAACTGCTATCGGTGGCTCTGGTAGGATCAAAATTTCGTCCTTTATTTAAATGAAGACCGAATGTGCTCAGGTAATCCTGATCGATTTCCCAAAATTGGCCCTGTGTAGCCATATCAAGATCTTTTCTGCCATCGACCCAGAACGGATTGCCATTTCGTTTGGCACCATCGATGGGGACTGGAAGAAAATCACCCATGGAAACTGAAGCAACATTGGGGAGGCTCTTTAGTTCATTTTTTAAACTTGGAAGCTGTTTCGATAATGTTCCAATACCGCGAAGCACAACGACTTGTTCCTTGTCAAATCCCAGATCTTTGTCCAATATGTAGTTTATCTGTTTATTGGTCACCAATGCTCCAACGATAAGGATAATTGAGGTTGCGAATTGAAAGACAACCAAACTATTCCTAAAGAGCGAAGATTTAGCGCCAATGACATTGTTTTTCAGTGCGGTGATTGGTTTAAATTTGGATAGATACAGTGCTGGATAGATCCCGGCAAGGCCACCGATCACCAATATAGCCACCAAAAGAGAAGGAAAGAAGTACGCTGCTATCCAAGGAATGGTTAAGGATTTGTTGGCTAGATGGTTGAATACGGGTAGTAGTAGCCAGCTAAGAAAGAGCCCAATAATCAGTGACAATACACTATAACAAATTGCTTCAACAAGAAATTGTCCAACAAGCAGCTTCCTGGAGGAGCCAATAGTCTTACGGATACCAATTTCTTTTGCTCTCGTTGCTGCATTTGCTGTCGATAAGTTGATGAAGTTAATACAGGCAATGAACAAAATAAATAAAGCTATTGTTGCGAAGGTCCAAACCATGCGAATATCCCCTCTGTTCAATGTACTAACTTTATCGTCGCTTATATCCGCAGATTTTAAATGCATGTCGAGTGCATTCTGTAAAGTTATTTTTGCCTGCTTGAAAAGCGGATTAAGTTTACGTCCTGATTTTAGATATTCAGGGAGATAATGTATCTCTAAGTAATTCTTTGAAATTTCTTTTTCTGCCAGTGCAACATTTACGTTGGGTTTTAATTTGACATAAACGGTATAATTGTTATTGAGCCAAGCAGTCTGTTCGCCTTGATAAAAAGGTTCTCCAGCGAGCGACATAAAAAAACTATAACCGGCAAGGGTCGAATTGTTGGGCATATCTTCAATGACCCCGGTGATGGTATACGCCTTAGATTTATTGTTGTTGAGATAGATCGTTTGTCCAATTGGATCATTTTTAAAGTATTTTTCGGCTTTGCTTCTGGTGATAACCAATGTGTTGGGCTTGTCGAGTGCATGGGACAGCTGGCCCGAAACCATTGGCATAGGAAACATGTCGAGAATGGACTGGTCGACATAGACAAATCCATCATCGTAATGGCTATCAGGGCTGTTATTTAATGACAATTGGTTGCTGCCCGCACCGAATAACGGATTGGGTAGGATGCGCCCCGTTTGCTCAATGGACGGTATTTCTGCTTTTAGGGTTGGCGCTACCGGTGCAGAAAGTGAAACCCAGCGCTCGGTTTTATTCTCAATAGGTAACTGAACAACCAAGCGGTAAATTCTATCCATAGCCGGATAAAACTTATTATAGCTTGTCTCATGTTTTATATATAAAACAATAAGAATACAGATCGCAATACTAAAGGCAAAGCCACCAATCTTGATGAATGAATATAGCTTGTTTTTTGCCATATTCCGCCAAGCTATTTTGAGATTATTTCCTATCATAGCAGAATTTTTTTAGCGCCTGAATGACTGGTAGTTATAATCAAAACAGACGTTTAAGCTGAAATCAATTGCGTTGCCATTTTGTTAATATGTTGATAACTAGTTTGTTGGTTTAAATTTGAAACGCCAGTCTGTACGATATCGAACAGTTTGGCGTTCAGTATCGCACAGACGTTCTAGGCGCTGGCGTTAAATAGAGAATTGCTTAATCTTCAATATCTTTCAGCTGGAGATGATCACATAGTTCGAACATCATTTTAGCTGGATCAGTATCAATAGCCAATGCGATCAGGTACATTTCATCCAAACGCAATTTAGCCGTTTCGGTCATCGTTAACTCATTGATTCTCGCCTTACTTAAACCTGTTTTGCGTGCAATTCGCGATTTATTAACGGATTTCTTCTCTAAAAATTCACCTAGTTTTGTCATAGTTATGATTTAGTATGCTCTTGTTTTGTATAGATAAATATACAAAATGTTATTTTTATTTATACATATGTTTTTATTTTTAGAATATTTTCTATTCTTTTGTATTGAATAACTATACAAATAAATTGAGCATATTATGAAAAAGAAAAGTAACCAACACTTAACTAAGCTTTGTAAGAGAAAATGTGATGAAATAGAAATCTTAATATTTTATAGTATGCTTTTGCAGCGTGTCTCACTCGGTCTATCTCCACAAGAAGTTTCTTTTTTAATGGGGAAACCATTGGATTTTATGAGCAAGATTGAGTCTTTCAAAATTAAAACGATTCTTGCTATTGATTACTATATATTTTGTCGTGTGTTGAATGTGAGTAGTACGAATTCCATAATGCTGCCAGGTATGGACATAAACTTACAGAAACATACTTACGAACTCGAAGTGACAACGCTCAATGATCGTGTTGTTTATTTGTTAAGCCGACTGGATGTTGAAGAGGGGCAACGGATAATAGAGTTCAAGTTGATAGATGCTCGTCATGATATTGATCCTTATGAAGACGCTACAAAGTTAACTGTCGAAAAAATTAATAATTTGATAACTGCGGAAATAAATGAAGGATATTTTAGTGTAGATAGAAGCCCTTCCGAAATACATAAACGCTGTTGTGAAAAGCTTGACAAATATATCCAACCTAAAAACCTGATGAAGATACTTGAAGATTTGCTCAATCGGTCTGATGAGCTTAAACTTATTCGGAAAGAATCAAAATATGGATTTGTTTATCTATCGAAAAGCTATGGTGGTTAAAGGAATAAGGAGTTACTCTTCCAGTAGCTGTTCGCAACGAATAGCTACTGGAAGAGTATAAAGATACTGAGCCGTAGGGAACCAATTATAAACTACTACACCCAATTCAGCTTGATAATAATTTTCGCACACCCTACGGCTTATTTTTCTTATTCATCTCTTAATTTTTCAACTGGATTAAACCGAGTTGATCGAAATACAATAATGCCAACCAATAAACTCAGCAAACCAATCAACGTCCCCAATGGTAACAAGTAGGTAAATGCATTGATTTCTACTCGGATAATGTAATTTTGTAGCCAGTATTGCATCAATAGATAGCTCAGTGGAACTGTCGTAAATGCAGCAAATAGGAAGATTCCGTAGTACTCTTTTGAAAAGAGCAACATCAAATGTGCTAGTGAAGCCCCAAGTACTTTACGAATGCCAACTTCTTTATTGCGCAGATGGATGGAAAGCGATATTAATCCGGTAAGTCCCAATGCCACGATCAGTAGTGAAACAACCGTAGCAATCTGGGAAGCGCGATGCAGCTGCAACTCAGTTTCATATAAACTTTTGATACGTTCATCCATAAACTGATACTCGAACGGTGCATCAGGTAGCAACGTTTTCCATTTTTTTTCTAGTTGTTGTACTGCATTGGAAAGAGAGCCTTTTTGTAAGCGAATACTGAGGTATCGGTATTGAAGGCTCTCATGTACATCTATCCAGATAATAGGCGGGGATGCCTGATGAAGTGTGTTGGCTACAAAATTTTCAGCAACGCCCACAATAGTCATTTTGTAACTAGGATCATTGATTGCTATTTGCTGACCAATAGCCTGCTCGGCATTTTTAAAGCCAAAATCATCCATAGCTTTCCTGTTGATGACAACTGGTCTATTATCCGCATGAGTAGCATAGTTTTTAGGAAGAAAAGTTCCGGCAATTAGCGGTATCTCATAGGTTCCCAAAAAGTGACTATCACTTGTAATCCGTTGTACCTGGATTTCTTTGTTTTCAATCGTACCGAATGCAGATTGCATATTGAATCCCAGTAATCCAGGTGTTTCATAAGATAAGCTTACAGATTTTACTTCTGGTTGCTGGCTGAGTTCATGTTGTAAAGTCTCCATTTTGCGAACACCATTTTCGGACCAATCTCTAGGTACTTGAACGGTTAATAAGTAGTCCTTGTTGTAACCTAGATTGCTATGGAGAAATAGGTCCACTTGTTTGGAAATAATTAGTGTGCAGGCCAGCAGGAGCAAGGCTACCCCAAATTGAAAAAACAAAAGAATTTTTCGTACCAGCTGTTTGCCTCCCAACGTCGAAAACTGATTTTTGACTGCAGGAAGTACCGCTATATTGGAAAGCTTAATTGCTGGATATAGACCCGCCAGTAAACCAATTAATAACGTCATTATACCCAATAGACCAAAAAAATAAATCGGCAATTCCATCAACGTAGGCAGCTTGCGCATCAGGATATGTTCGAAAATTGGACTTGTGACGATATAGATTGGCAGACTGATTAATGTTGCTATGGCCACGATCAGGATATATTCGGTCATCAGTTGTCTAATAAGCTGCACTCGAGATGATCCCATCATCTTGCGAACACCGATTTCCTTTAATCGGGTAATGTGCTGAGCGATACTAAAATTGATGAAATTGATGATAGCCATGATCAAGATAAAAATGGCAGTCCAAATCAACGTCTGTATCATTTTACGGACAGCCCCTTGATTGTCATCCAAATAATAAGTTTTCAATGGTTTTAGATTGGGGCTATATTGACTGGAAAATTCTTTATCGGTATTTTTTCTTACCAGCGTTTCGATGGCGGCATCTACTCGTTCCAAGCTTACACCTGGTTTCAATTCAATATAACCCGCAATATAAGGGTTATTCCAATTGTCGATAGATCGGCCAAAGAATTGCTCGTTGATGATCGGTAAAAATATGTCGGCATGCATATTTTTTGTGAGATCCATAATGGCATTTTGGACATCGGATTTGATGATTGCTGTAATTTCAAAATCGTGTTTTTCACCCTTGAAATTTTTTATTTGTAGCGATTTTCCAAGTACATCCACATGTCCGAAATATTTTATGGCGGCTTTGTCACTGATGACAACTGAAAAGGGATTATTCAAAGCCGTATTTGCATTGCCCGCTAAAATATGGAATCCAAACATTGTCAATAGACTAGGATCTCCGAGAGACATCCCTTCCTCATGGATTGTCGCACCGTTTGCTACGATACCTGTTAATCCATCAATCCGATAATAATTAGAGACCAGATTGGGATACTCCTCATGTAAGGCTTTGGGGAGCGACCCTAGTGTGGTTAAGTTAATACCAAATCCTTCTTTTTTATACTTGCTTTGCAACAAAAATTGCCGATCAATATTTTTGATATTGCTATTCACTTGATGTACATCCCATACATAGGCGCCTACAAGTAGTAGAAAAGTAATACCGCAGGTCAATCCAATTAGATTGATCAGATTTTGCACTTTTTTCTTTCCGATATTTCGCCAAGCAATTTTGAAGTTTGTAAAGTTCATTGTCTTATACTAAGAATTTATTCCGGTCGTGGAGCTGCTGATAGCTTGTATGCTCCACTTATAAAATTAAAAATACAAATGTTTAGCCAAGTAATTATCCTGTTGATCATTAACGTATTGCCTTCCTGATTCTTTTACTTGCTGTTCGATATCGGACAGTGCTTTGTCCACAGCTGAACAGACAAGTTTATTTTTATTCATCACGTAGACTGTCAACAGGCTTTGTTAGAGCCGCTCGTATCGCTTGTGAACTTACAGTAATTAAAGCAATAAAAACGGCTAGCGCTCCTGCTAGCACAAACATCCACCATTGCATCTCAATACGGTACGCAAAATTCTCTAACCATTTGTGCATCATCCACCAAGCTAGGGGAGAAGAAACGATAATGGCAATTAGAACGAGTTTGACGAACTCAGTGGAAAGCATGCGTGTGATGTCGGGAACTGTAGCTCCAACAACTTTCCGGATCCCTATTTCTTTTCTGCGTTGATTGGCGGTGAAAATAGCCAAGCCGAATAAACCAAGGCAGGCCACAAAAATAGTCAGTCCCGCAAAGATGCTCAGTAATTTACCTGTTTTCACTTCTGCTTGGTAGGTTTGTGCGTATCGGTCATCCAAAAAGGAATAGCTGAATGGAATGTCTGTTGGAAAGGAACGATAGAGAGACGCTAATTTTTGAATGAGCTTCTCCATATCGGCTGTTTGGGTTTTGAGAATCAAACTCCCGGCTTGATCGCTAAGAACCATCACAAGCGGAGAGATCTGCTCATGTAAAGAGCGAAAATGGAAATCCTTAACGACACCAATAACACGATAGCTTTTGTTGTCTTTATTGGTCAATATTTTGCCAAGGCTATGATCGTTCCAACCTAGATCTTTTGCTGCAGTTTCATTGATGATGACAGAAAGGCTGTCATTACCAAATGTTTTTGCGAAATTTCGTCCTTCTTTAAGCTGCATACCCATAACCGGAATATATTCTTCATCTATATCGTAACGAATCGTTTTGACCCATTGATCAGTATTGCCATCTGGATAGATGAAAAAATTGTTGTTGTTACTTTCTCCGGCGGGGAGATAGGACGAATGAGAGACATGCTTGATTCTACTATCTTGCATCAATAAATTATAATATGTCTTTTCGTTTTTCCCCAAAGGCCAGCTCTGTATAATAAGGACATTATCCTTGTTATATCCAAGTTTAATATGACGCATATAATCCAGCTGCTGAACAACCACCACGGTTCCAAAGATAAGTCCGACGGAAATGATGAATTGAAATACAACAAGCCCACTGCGTAAATTAAGGCCTTTAGTCGAACGACTTATTTTCCCTTTTAATACACGGAGCGGATTAAATGAGGATAGATATAACGCGGGATAGCTGCTGGAAAATAGACCGACGACTAAACCAAAAGTCAGTAGGAAGGGGATAATTTTAAAAGCTTCAAGTTTTTGAATTTCAATCTCTTTGCCTGAAATCTGATTAAATAGAGGAAGGGCAAGTAAAACAATTCCCAAAGCTATTCCCAAGGAAATATAAGTCAGGAGGACGCCCTCCAGCATAAATTGTCGCATCAGGTTTTGTTTGTCGGCACCCAATACTTTTCGTACTCCTACTTCTTTACACCGTCTAAACCCACTGGCTGTAGATAGATTCATGAAATTAATTGTGGCAATCAATAGCATAAAGAGTGCAATAGCACTAAAAATATAAACATAACGTATATCCCCCGGAGCGCTGAGGTCGTAGTTGAAATTCGAATATAGATGGATATCTGTGAGCGGCTGTAGGTAAAGACCGATCTTATTTCCCGTTTTCTTGTATTCTTGGTAACTCATGCCAAAACCTGCTATAAATTGTGTAGCAACATGTTTGTCGAATAGAGTGGCTAAGTTTTTTTCGAGCTTTTCACGTGAAGCATTCTTCGAAAGCAGCGCATAAGTATAATATTCGGAAGTCATCCACGAATCTGATCGTGAATCTTCCAGTGCATCCAAAGAGGTAAATACATCAAAATGAAAATGAGAGTTTTTAGGGACATCTTTGATTACTCCAGTGATTTTGAGGATATTTGGACTATCTTTGATGATGAGGTCTCGACCGACAACATCGTTTGTGCCGAAGTATTTTAAGGCGGTGGATTCGGATATCACTGCAGAATTTGGGGAAGAAATAGCTGTAGACAAATTCCCTTTGATAAAAGGGAGCGTGAAAATTCTGAAGAAAGAAGCATCCACGAAAGCCATTTTTTCTTCGTGAAACACTTTATTATTGACGACAAATAGAGGGGATCCACCGATTCTTAGTCGTGCAGTTTCTTCAACTTCGGGCAGCTCTGACTTCATTGTCGAAGCTACAGGTGGCATCACATGTGCCTCATTGATCGTTCCGCCCTTGACAGTTCCTCTGAAAACAACACGTACAATACGGTCTGCATGCTCGTTGTAACGATCAAAACTAAATTCATCGGTCACATATAAGCTGATCAAAAGGCAGGTTGCAATTCCCATGGCCAATCCAACGATGTTGATAAACGAAGTGGAGAAATTGCGGGTTAAATTTCTCCATGCTATTTTTAAATTATTCTTGATCATATTGAGGCCCCTTTATTACTATAAATGAATATTTACTCGTTTCGTAAGCTATCTACTGGATTGTTTAGTGCGGCACGTATTGTTTGGAAATTGACAGTAATGATGCTGATTAAAAAGATGGCAAGCGCGGCAAGGATAAAGAACCACCATTGTACGCTCACATTGTACGCATAATCTTCGAGCCATTTTTTTGAAAAATACCCCGCTATTGGACTAGCAATAAAAATAGCCAAGGTCGTTAAGATGAGATAATCTTTTGAAAAGAGACGTGATATGTCGAGCACTGTTGCGCCTAGGACTTTGCGTATGCCAATTTCTTTGGTACGTTGTTCGAGATTTTGCATAATCAATCCTGTGATTCCTAAGGCAGAAATCAACAATGTCAATGCACTGAATAGGATAAATAATTGCACTTGCTTGCTCTCTTTTTCATATTGTTTTGCAATCAATTCATCTATCCAATGGAAGGAAACGTGTTTATCTGGATAGGTATTTTGTATAATTTGAGATACCGATCGAAAGATTTGTTGTTCTTGTCCTTTCCCTACTTTTATCAGAATATTGCCGCTTCCGTTAAAATCTTTTGCCAAAATCACTGTTGGTACTATTTTGCTACGAAAAGACTCACTATGGAAATCTTTAATGATTCCGACGGGGATAATTTGAAGGTCTTTATACAGGATACCGAGTTTTTCTATCCCAAGCTTTTTTGCCGTACTTTCGGTCACAAGGGCATTATTGATACCTTCGTCTTCTCCCAAATCCATTTCAACATGCGTATAATCTTCAGCAGTCAATAATCGACCCTTAACCAACTGGATTCCCAAAGTCTTGGACAAATCGACATCGCCACCGATGAAACTGACTTGGATATTTTTCCCTGGATCGTCCTTGTCAACGATTGTCTTGGCGAGGTAGCCTGACCCGATTGTCGGCGTCCAGGCAGCGACGCTGACCGATTCAACCCCGGTAAGTTGACCAATTCGATCTTTTATATTTGTATTCTGTGTACCCTTGTTGAAATAATCGATGTTAAGCACATTTTTGACTTCCATTCCCAAGGGAGCTGCTTGCATATAGCTGAGTTGGGACTTGATTGTTATAAGGCCAATGATGACGATAATGGCAATGCTAAACTGTGTTGTGATAAGCATTTTTTTGATAAAGACTTCTGCATTGGGAATTTTTGATAGCTTATTTTTTAAGGCATCTGAACTCTTAATACCGGAGATCAGCCATGCTGGATAAAAACCAATTAGCAGGCCGAGGGCAATTGCAGTCGTGATAAATGCCAATAGCAACGGGAGTTGTATGGATTTAATATAAGCGAGATCATAGCCTATAAAGTGTTCCAGTTGGGACAATCCAAGTCTAAAGAGTAACAAACTACATAATGCAGAAATAAAAAACAGTAGGATTGTTTCCAATAGCATTCGTCTGATCATTTGGGCTCGGCTGGCCCCCAATACCTTATGTATATGAAGTGCTCTTAATTTTTTAACTGTTCTTACGGCGTAAATATTAATAAAATTGATACAGGAAATAATAAAGACCAAAACGGCAACACCTACAAATATGTTTGTTGTTTTTTGGTTGCCGCTGATATCAGCACTGCCTAATGGCTCCATATATATATCCTGAATAGGCTGCAAGCGAAAGGAAGTCACCTGTTTTGTGTTAGGACTGAGGTATCCTTTATACCAATGATTTAGTTTCTGCTCAAGATCTATTCTTGGTGTCCCGGGTTTTAGCTGTACAAATTGTTCGGTGTAGTAGCCTGAGCCATCTTTGCTTAATTCCATCGATATTTTGGGGACTAAAGCAATGGCGGAAGCTCTGAGCGTTGAATTATAAGGAAGATTATCCATAACACCCGTAATGATATAATCGGATGGCTGATCGGTATAGGGGTCGGCACTTTGGATGACTTTGCCGATGACATTTTCGTTCTTAAAGTACTTTTCTTTGAATTCTTTGCCGATGAGCAAGTTTGTTTTTCCTTGGACCAGCTGTTTGGGATTGCCTTCGAGAACCTTGATGCTCAACATATCCAAGATGTTTATTTCCGACTCCAAAACCTGTATGCCTATGGGCTGTGCTGAGCCTGCATGCGGTTTTAAATAATATTTTCTGGATTCTATCCGAGCCTCATTTTGAATCTCCGGAAATACTTGTTTGAGTTCCGTACTTAAATTAACGAATGTTCGGGACATTTGGCGTTCAAGGCCAGCCGTTGAATCTATAGTGACAATCCGAAAGAGATGATCCGCATTTTTCCAGCTTTTGTCATATGAATTTTCTTCAATGACAAGAGCGAATACGAGAAGACACAAGGAAAAGCCAATACTTAACCCTAAGATATTGATCCAGGTATATTGTCGGTTGCTAATGAGGATGCGAAAAGTAAGTTTGAATGAATTCATGCCTTTCTTTATGGTCTAAAACTATAGGAAACAATGTTGTTAAACTTTGGGCTACTCATCGCGTAAACTGTTAACAGGATTACCTAATGCAGCTTTAATTGCTTGATAGCTTATCGTGGCCATACTAATCAGAATAGCTAATAGTCCAGCAATGACAAAATAATACCACTGTATCTCAATTCGATAACTGTAATCTTGTAACCATTTATCCATGGCCCACCAAGCGATAGGTGTGGCGATAAAAATTGCGACCACAACAAGCTTAATAAAATCGATTGATAGTAAAGAGGTTACTTGGGTGACACTTGCTCCAAGAACTTTGCGGACAGCAATTTCTTTCATGCGCGTTTCAGCCATATAGGCGATTAATGCCAGTAAACCCAGACAGGAAATAAAGATCGTCAATCCTGCAAAGATCATGGCCAGTGTACCTATAGCTTTTGTCTCTTTAAATTTTTCTTCGTAGGTCTTGTCAATGAATTGATATTCAAAAGGATAATCTGGGTTGAACTTTTTAAAGATTGATTCAATCGTTTTTAAGTTGTCTGCGATATTATTGTTTGGATTTAGACGATAATGGATCGTTGTAAACCAGGCTTGCGGTCCTAATATCACCATAGGTTTATTGTCTCCAAATGGCGATCCAATAATGAAATCTTTGACCACTCCAACTACGGTCCATTTTGTTCCATCGCCATCCACAATGCTGTTTATAGGGCTCTTTAGATGGAGACTTTTAACGGCAGACTCATTTAAAATTACGGCTGTACTGTCCGTTGCAAATTTATAGATATCGATGTCGCGGCCTTGGATCAATGTCAAACCAAGGTTCTTTACAGCATCGGCATCGGTACTAAAACGGTTATAGGAAATGCGTTTGTCCTGTTCCGTTGGTGTCCCGGAGGTAAATCCCCAGCCATTGCTATAGAAATCAGTTACCGGCGACATGTTTTTCGAAACAGAAACAACTGCGTTGCTGGCTAACAATTCATTTCTAAGAATTTTGTAATTCTTCTCAAGATCACCTTGGATACTGCTATAAAGTAGTCCATTTTCATTATAACCCCGGTCGCGCTGCTTGGTATATTGGATTTGTTTCGCGACAATGACTGTTGCGATAATCAATATAATAGCGAGACTAAACTGAATGACGACTAAGAGCGAGCGAATACTAAGGCCTCTTGTTTTAGAAACAAATTTCCCTTTCAAGGTCTTGATAGGCTGAAATGAAGAAAGGAAAAAGGCCGGGTAGGTACCCGCTAACACACCCGTAAATAAGGCAAAACCAATTAAAAAAAGCCAGGTTGGTAAGTTTAATAACGATAAGCTAAGCTGTTTTCCGACAAGCTCGTTAAAAAATGGCAGGACAATAAAAACAAGTATAGTCGCGAGTACCATGCCGATCAGGCTAATCAATATGCTTTCAACCAGGAACTGCACCATTAGGCTTGTCTTATTAGCTCCAATTACTTTGCGGACACCGACTTCTTTTGCGCGGCGTTCGGAACGTGCCGTACTCAAATTCATAAAATTGATGCTTGCCACCAATAAAATAAATACACCAATCCAAGCAAATAGCTTGACGATATCGATACGTCCGGAAGTATAATTTCCTCCTTTTCCGCTATTGTAAAGGAAAGAATCTGGATAGGGGAAGGCAAAAATCTCACCCGTATTTCTTGCAGAAGTATAACCGGCAGCTTTATTACTCGTATTGATATGATCTCTCAGATAGGTTCTGATTTTGTCGTTAAATGCGTTGACTGAAGCACCTTCTTTTAACAGGATATAGGTAGTTATTGAATTATTGCTCCAGTTATCGTCTACGTAACCAATTATTTTTGCATATTCAAATGGGAGGAGGATGTCAAATTTGAAACTTGAATTACTCGGAAGATCTTTAAGTATAGCTTGTACGGTGACTTGATTAACTGAGTCTATCCGAACTGATTTTCCAATGGGATCTTCATTTCCAAACAGCGCTTTTGCGTAACTTTCCGTGAGAACAAGACCTTTGGGATGATCAAATCTCACATTCTGTTCTCCTTTCACAAAAGGCAAAGAAAACATTTTGAAAAAACCAGGATCGATGAAAACAGTATTTGCTATCAGTTTCTTTTCATTGAAAGTTGTTAAAAATTGCGGTCCCTCATTATATCTGGTAAAAGCTTCGATATCTGGAAAATCTGCAGCCAATGAGGGCGCTAATATTTTAGGCGTATAGGCCCAGGCTGATTTTTCGCCTTGAAATTCGTCACGATTACTCAATACGTGCAGGCGATCACCCTTCTCATGAAAGCGGTCCATGGTTAACATGTTCTGCAACCAAAGTGCTATAAGTAATGCTCCGGCCATACCGATCGCCAATCCGATGATGTTAATCAAGGAGAAGGATTTGTTTTTCATCAGGTTGCGCCACGCGATTTTGATGTAATTTTTAAGCATATTTGTCGTATTTTTATCGATAAATAGAAAAAACTTGAATTTAAAGGTCCCGCTTGTTATTTATCAGGTGTCTTTATTTTTAATAGCTACTAAAACAATTACTCGTCTCTTAAACTATCAACCGGGTTCAGAATCGCAGCTTTTATGGTTTGAAAACTAATGGTGATAAATGATACCAATAATGCACTTATCGCCGCCACAATAAATACCCACCAGTCTAGCGTGATGTGGTAAGCAAAATTTTCTACCCAGCGGTGCATAGCATACCAGCCCAAGGGTAAACTGATCAATACGGCACACAGGACCAGGGCCATAAAGTCAACACTCAATATGTTGACAATCTTGATCGTTGAAGCACCTAATACTTTACGAATACCGATCTCTTTGAAGCGTTGTTGCACGGCATAAGCTGATAATGCAAATAGTCCCATACAGGCGATAGCAATTGTAATGATGGAAAATAACTGCATTACCCATGTTGTTTGCTGATCTTTGAGATATAACTTGTTATAATCATCATTGAGAAAGTGATATTCAAAACTGTTTTTTGAATCAATATCTTTTATAACAGCTTTTATCTGCGCAAGAACATCTTTTACCGGCGATGTCGGATTGAGTCGAATAAAAATATTGCCGAAATAATCATATTCAGGAAAAAGTACAATTGGTTTGACTTCGTTGTGTAATGATGCAAAGTTAAAACTAGCAACAACTTGTTTGATGCTGCCCTTACGTCCGTTCAAGTTGATTTTCTTTCCAATAGCCTGTTCGGGAGTAAAACCCATGGCGGATGCAGCAAGTGTATTCACTACAAACCCATATTCTGGTGAAATAGTGTCTTGCGCGCGCAAAATGTCCGCATCTGACAGCGGTGCGCCGGCAACGGATGGAATATGAAAAACGGATACGAAATCTTTTTCAATCGGAATTGCAGTGACATCCATATCAAAATCATTGGGTTGGCCTTCTACTTCACTGACGCTGTAGCCACCTTGAATATTGACGGGATTGTCATACGAAGCGGTAACGCCCTGGACATTATTGAGCTGCATTAACTTTTCTTTTAATAGCTGCCTTTCTTTATTTTGCCATCCTCGGCCATCAATGACCAACATATCAGAGCGATCCAATCCTGTGTTTTTAGACTGGATAAAATCCATCTGTCTACTCGCAAATAAGGTGCAGATAATAAAAAATATAGAGATACTGAATTGAAAAGTAACGAGTACCTTGCTCAATGATATACCATGTCGTTTTTCAGTTAGTTTTCGCTTAAAAATGGAAATAGGTTTTGAGCTAGCGATTGAATAGGCAGGCCAGCCACCTGACAGCAGCGTCAACAAGGCTATGAAAACAAGTAAAATCGTATAAAACCGAGGGTCTGTCCATACGGTTAATCTCATTTCGGTACCCATAAATGAACTGAATACGGGTAACAAGAGTACCGTAGTCAGAAGGCTAAAACCAACAGCTAGAAAAACCATGAGGCTACATTCAAAAAAGAACTGAAAGAATATCGTTTTCTTTGCTGCACCCAAAACTTTCTTGACACCGATTTCTTTCTTGCGTTCAAGCGCATGTGCTAATACCAAATTTGTAAAATTGATGCAGGTTAAAATAATAAGCGCAGCACCTAACGCCATTAAAATATAGATATAAGTAATGTTTCCTGTGCCTGCTGCTTTGGAGTGGAGATGGATATCGGTCAGCTTTTCTAGGACAAATCGAAATTGATAGCCTTGTTTTGTTGCTTCGGCGAATTTTGATTTTGTCATTTGGTCCAATTTCTGTTGGATTGAACCGAACTGATCTTTGTTTTTTAGGAGCGCTATGGTTATATCATTTGCAGATGACCAAGCCATTTCTTTGTAGCGTTCTAATCCTTTGTTGGAAAGGAGTGCAGAGAAGTTCAACTGTGTATTTGTGGGCAAGTCTGCAATGATACCTGTGATTTTCCAGTTGACTTTGTCAATGGATAGTGTCTGACCGATGGCCGACTGATTGGGGAAATATTTCGCTGCGAGTTTTTTTGTTAAGACAATCTGATTTGGTTCTGCTAAGGCTGATCGTGAATCACCTTCGAGAAAGGTAAAACCTAAAGTTTTAAAAACATTTTGGTCAGCATAAAGTAGGCCTTTTTCAGTTATTAGTCCCTCTTTGGATTCTATTTTACCGCCTTTGGAATAGCTGTAGAATCTGGTTGCCTGTTCTACATCCGGAAATTCAGCTTGTAAAGCAGGCGCTAAGCCTGTTGGTGTTACTGCAGAATTTACTTCTTCCGTGCTATTGGGTGCTTTATAGGTGAGGCTAATATAAGCTAGACGGTCCGCATTTGGAAGGAAACGCTCATAACTGGATTCATGATATATGTACGCTGCCAACAATAGAAAACATGTTATTCCGATACTGAGGCCAAACATATTTAAAAGAGAAAATCCTTTGTTTTTTCTGATATTCCGCCAAGCAATTTTAAAATAGTTCTTTAACATGGTTATGAGCATTTAGACTGTTAATTAGGCTATATTCTTGTCACTTAGCTCGCTTTAGTAGAAGGCTCCGTTATTCGAAAAATAGCAAAGCCAAGTAGTTCAATTCGTTTGCCATAAATATAATGTATTGATTTTTAGGTTTTTGGTGTGTTTTTATGGCGGTTTTAAATGTTCGGAAACGGACAGTATAGTGTCCGTCCCCGAACAAATTGGTATTATTCGCTTCTTAAGGTTTTTACAGGATTTGCTAATGTTGCTTTAATCGCTTGGTAACTAACGGTTAATAAGGTGATGATTAGCGCGGTTAAGCCTGTGATAGCAAAGACCGTCCATGTAATTGATATGCGGTAGACATAGTCTTCGAGCCATGATTCCATGAGGAGATAGGCTAAAGGGGCTGCGAGTAAAAAGCCAATGCCTGTGAGCCAAATGTATTCTGTGGAAAGTAGTCGCCACAAGCCAAGTTCTGATGCACCCAATACTTTACGAATGCCGATTTCTTTTTCTCGTTGCTCCGTAAGAAAGGAAACCAGTGCGTAGAGACCGAGACATGAAATGAGTATGGCCAACCCTGTAAATAAACTGGTTAAGCTCTTGATCATTTCCATCTGTTGAAACTCTTTGGCATATTCCTGATCCGTAAATGTATAATCAAAAATGAGATCAGGATCTATGCGATTGAACGCTGTGGAAATCGCTTTTAGGTTTTGTTTGAGATCTTGATTTTCATCCAGTTGAAGCGTTATCTTATTCTTTGGTAAAAATTTTAGAAAATAAGCCGTCGGTGTAATGGATTTGAAAGGAGATTCGGAAAGCGTATTTTGAATAATACCCAAGATGTGGTAATTGATACCGGCACGTGAAAGCTGTTTGCTGTTTAGGTCGGTAACTGCCATAAATTTGGCCGCCGCTTCGTTCAGAATAACAGCAGTTGAATCTGTTTTGAAATCTTTTGAAAAATTGCGTCCTTTTATAAAATTCCACTGTACAGTATTAGCAAAGTTTTCATCTACGGTGAAGATCCCCATGATCGCACCGTCTTTGGAATCATTACCTTGCCAATTAAAACCACCACCTGTTAAGGATAGGTGGTTCACAAAGTTGGAAGAAAGGGCGGCATCAGCGACAAGGCGCTGACCGATCAACTCTTTTCGAAGTACATCAAAGTTTTTGACGATAGTTGAATTGGATGAAGTAATGTTTATCAAATTTGAACTTTTATAACCTATTGGACGATCCTTGGTGAAATGCAGTTGCTGAATCACCAGATAAGTAGATATCATTAGGAAAATAGAAATAGCAAATTGCACGATGACCATTGCCTTTCTACTTCTTGATCCGCCTTTTCGGCTGTTAATTTTACCTTTAAGTGCAAGAATAGGATTAAAAGCCGATAGAAATAACGCGGGGTACATACCTGCTAAAAGACCTATAACGCCTATTCCTATTAGGGAGTAGCCATAGAAACGAATATCGGTAAAAGGGATATGCAGTGTCGTATGTGTAATCGTTTTGACCCAAGGCAAAAGCAATGTAGCGAATAGAACAGCTAACAAAAATGCGCAGGCTACAGCGAGGATTGACTCAACAAGAAAGCCTGCAATAAGCTGCCGGCGGTTGACGCCAACAGATTTTAAAACCCCGATTTCTTTTCCTCTTTTTAAGCTTCTAGCCGTACTCAGGTTAATAAAATTGATACTGGCCAATAAAATGATGAATACGCTTATCCAAACAAACATCCATACATATTGAATCTGTCCGCCTACGTTCTTTCCATTCTTGAACGAATCATATAAATGCCATTTGGACATCGGATGTAACAGGATTTCAGGTTTTATATCCGTCAGTTTTTTGTTGATGATATTTGTTAGTTTATTTTCCAAAGCGGGAACAAAGGCATCATTGTCGATCTTGGCGAAAGTGCTGAAATAGCAGCTGGACCAGCTTTCTTCAATACCTTGGTCTTTAGCAAGATAATCGACAAACGGCAATACATAATCTAAGCCATAAAAAGTGTTGTTTTCAGGAATATCTTTATAAACACCTTGAACAGTATACTGTTCTTTACCATTCAATTGAAGTGTTTTCCCGATGATATCTACCTTATCAAACAGTCGTTTTGCTAAGGATTCTGAAATTATGATGGTCGATGGATTGCTCGGTGTGGTACTATTTCCTTGTACAGATTCGAGAGAAAATAATTCGGCAAATTTTCCCATAGCATAAAACCCTGGTGCATTAAGCTTCTTATCACCTACCTTAAGATTGTTGCTTTCCATATTCGTGATCAGTGCTGCATCTTGCATTTCATTTTTGAAATCAGACGCGATCGTTTTGACCAAGGGAATAGGGGTGGAGCGATCAGTAGATTTCTCATCATTGAAAGTTCCAGTCATCATGACCTGATAAATATGTTGATAATTGCTGTAATGCTTATCAAAAGAAAATTGTTTCAGTACCCATAATGTACTTATCAGGGCAACAGTAAACCCCAGTGCTAATCCCAAAATATTTATTGTTGTGTTTAAGGGACTGCGCTTCAAATTTCTCAGCGCTGTTTTTAGGAATAATCGAATCATTTTATGCTGTTGTTTTGGTTCTCAAATATAAACTATTCATCGTGCAAACTTTTTACAGGATTGGCGTATGCCGCTTTGATGGACTGGAAACTCACCGTAAATAATGCAATAGCAATGGTTATCCCCGCCGCATATAGAAATATGGTAAATGGGAGAGTCGTTCTGAAGGCAAAACCATCGAGCCAATTTATGCTGAAATATACAGCGATTGGTACTGCGATGACATTGGCTAAAATGACTAAGAGTAAAAATTCCCTGTTTAGTAATTGTATAATGTTAAATACAGTTGCGCCAAGAACTTTTCTGATTCCAATTTCTTTGGTTTTAACCTGTGCGGTGTAAGTACATAATCCCAAAAGTCCCAGGCAGGATATCAGGATAGCGACCAGTGCGAAAAAATTGAATAGCGCACCCTGTTTCTGTTCATTCATATATTGGTTCTGGTAACTTTCATCAAGGAAACTATAGTTCATCGGCATATCATCATAATAGCTTTTCCAGATCTGTTGCAGTGAGTTCAGCGCGGAACCAGCCCCGGAAGTCGTTGTTTTGATATAAAGCTGCCAGCAATCTTTGGGGCTATATTGGAATACCATGGGTTCAATTTTTTGTCTCACGCTTGCATAATTAAAATCTTTTACAACCCCAATAATAGTTCCTGGAACTGTTCGAATACGTAAGCGTGTGCCAATGGGATCTTTTAGCCCCATTTCCCGTACGGCCGTTTCATTGATAATGAAATGGGTTGAATCTGCTGTTGATCCCGTAAAATTACGACCTTGTGTAAGTTTTATCTTGAAAAAATTGAGCGCAGATTGATCGGAATACGTGATGTTAAACCAGAGGTTTGATTTACTGGGTTTTCCGTCCCAGTCGTTATCTCCAGTAGAACCACCGCCATAGACCATATCTCTACCGAGGCGAATAACGGCATCAATATCCTTATTTTTTAGAAGTTCACTCTTTACTGCATCAAAATGTTTAGACATTTTCGGTGCCATGGCAACGGAAATAATGTGATCTTTTTCGTAGCCTAAATTTTGATGTTTTATATAATCTAATTGACGACCGATAACAATTGTTAAAGTGATAAGGATTATAGAAACAGTGAACTGTAGGACAACCAGTATTTTTCGTGCACTGGAGTTTTTTAATGCAAACCGACCCTTCAATACCTTAATTGGATCAAACTTCGATAAAAGCAGAGCGGGATATATACTGGTGAGTAACAACGTACCCAGGAGCATGGCCAATACACTTGACCATAGCATAGGGTTGGAGAGTTGCAGAGAAATATGTTTTCCGGAGAAGTTATTAAACAAAGGGAGACAGCTGAAAACGATGGCTAATGCTAGGGTTGAAGCAATGGTAAAGAGCATAGTTGTTTCCAATATAAATTGGAAAAAAAGTTCCTTTTTACCTGCGCCGATAACTTTACGTATACCCACTTCTTTGGCGCGTGACAACGAGCGTGCAGTAGAAAGATTGATATAATTAATACTTGCAATTACAAGAATCATAATCGCCACACCTGTGAAAATTCGAACATTTCCAATACCGCCGTCACTACCATCCATTTGGTATAGATGGACCTTCGCCAGCGCTTGAGCAACGTAGGGTACAGGGGCATCCTCGGGTTTATTTCGCTCGTGTATGGATTGTAGTATTTGTGCGACTGCCGTCGGGTTAGCATCAGGTCTCAATTGTAGGTAGGTCTCAAAAGAAAAACTAGACCAATCCTCATCCATGGACGACAGAAAAGTTTTATTGTCGTAGGTAGTTTTATTTTTGATATAGGCTTGCTCATTAAATCTAGAAAGGGGCATCAGCACCTGATATTGAAAGGTGGAATTTTCAGGGTAATCGGCAATAACGCCGGAGACGACACATAGATCTTCTATTCCTAATACGACGGTTTTTCCAATTGGATTTTCATCGCCAAAATAACGGCGTGCTGTACGCTGGGTGATTACAATTGAATTGTTATCAGGGAAAGGTCGCTTTGGGTCGCCTTGCAATATGGAAAAGTCAAAAACACTAAAATAGCTGGGATCCACAAACGCAAAGTTCTTTTCATTAAACCTTTTATCTTTATACTTGATGGCGGCATCGCCGATTTTAAATATGCGTACAGCATCCTGAACTTCGGGAATCTCCTTCTTGGCAGAACTTCCAACCGGAGCAATGATGGATCCAAAGATTCGTTTTGATATCCCCGTTCCCCCTTCTATTCCAATTTTGTAAATGGAGCGCTGATGTTTATGGAATCGGTCAAAGGATAGCTCATCTTGTATCCATAGCAATAGAAATATCCCCACAACCATTCCTGCTGTTAATCCTAAAATATTAATGGCACTGTAGAATTTATTAGAAAAAATACTTCGCCATGCGGTTTTGATGAAGTTCTTTATCATTGTTATGGGGTTTTAAGTTCTTAATACATGTTATGAATACACATAAACCTATCTCTTTTACTCGCTTATTTACTCATCCCTTAGACTATTAATCGGGTTTGCTTTTGCTGCAAAGACACTTTTGGTTGATAGTACAAGACTTGCAAATGCAATCAACCCCAGTGCAGACAGTCCAAAAATCCAGGGACTTATCGTAGTTCGATAAACAAAGTCGTTCAGCCAGCTATGCATAAAATAATAAGCAATTGGAAAAGCTACTAGACAGGCTATTGCAACCAGTGATAGCAAATTCCGAAGCAGTAAAAATGTGATCTGGAAAACAGATGCCCCCAGTACTTTACGGATTCCAATTTCTTTTGTGCGTTGATTTGCCGTAAATATGGCTAATCCAAATAAACCCAGTCCGGCGATGATCATAGAGAGCCCTACCGCCCAGGATAAGAGTTTAGACAGCTGCTTCTCCTGTGTATAGAAGTTTTGGATGACCTCATCCACAAACCGCAGGTCTAATTCATCATCAGGAAAAACCGATTTGTAGCTTGACGTTATTTTATCAATGGCATTTTTCCAGTTTTCGGGATGTGATTGCTCCAAAGCGATATGGAGTACGTATCCTTCTTTGCTACCGGTATAAAGAACCGGTTTGACCCCTTGTCGAGCAGAAGCCAAATCAAAATCCTCCATTACACCAACGATGATATTTTGTCCATTTTCGAAGGTTTTGCCAATGGCATCCTGCGGATTTTTGATATGTAGTAGCTCAAGGCCCTTTCTATTAATCAGCATTTCACTGGTTGAATCCAATAGACGGATATTTCTTCCTGCTAAAAGTGGAATCTGATAAACATCTAAATAGTTTTCATCACCAGAGCGGCTATCAAAAGTCAAGGATTCCTTGTCCGGCGATTGATCGTAAGAGATTGCGGTAGTCATCCAGCCGTTCATCGCAGGAGCAATGTTCCCGAAACTGATTGCCTTAATATCTGTTAGCTTTTTGAGCTCATTTTTAAGGACTACACCTTTTGCCGAATTTTGAAAAGCTCCCGGAATATAGACATTAACAATAGCGTCCTTTTGAAATCCCATGTCTCGATGGGAGACGTAATTGATTTGCCGGACAACAACGAGCACACAAATCAAAAAAGCCTGAGCTAATACAAATTGGAAAATAGTCAGTGCTTTGCGTATCCATGCGCTTCGGGAAAGATTCGTGTTCTTTCCGAGCTGATTTTTGAGTGCTAGCACCGGAGCATATCCTGTCAGTACCCAGGCAGGGTAAAATCCGGCTAGTAAGGTTACTAAGACCAATTGTCCAAATAGAAAGAAAACAATAACGCTTTTGTCCAGACCTTCCATGCTTAGGTTTTTCGGAATAAATCCTTCAAAGACATGTAAGAACAATGGCAATAATAAGACTGCAAGTAGTGTTGCTGTCAAAGTGATCAGAAAAGTTTCGATCAAAAACTGTTTGATCAATGTAGTTTTAGAACTACCCAACGTCTTACGAATGCCCACTTCTTTGGCTCTTTCAATAGACTGAGCCGTGGATAGATTGATAAAATTTACGGCCCCCAGGGCTAAGAGGAAGACTGCAAGTAAAATAAGGTTGCGTAGTGCTTCCGGATGGGTAGCGTCATAATTAAATCTTGTATCAAAATGTACATCTGCCAATGCTTGTAATTCAAGTTTGTCGTTGATTTTCTCTCCTTCTTTGTATTTATATTTTTTAAGGAGATTAGCAATATTTCGTTCCAGTAGATGCGGATTGCTTTGTGCTTTTGTTTTGATAAGTACTTGATGTGAATCCGATATGCTATTCCAAGCTTCCCATGTATACATGTTTTTTAAATTGTTATCCTGTGGGATCGTCGACTCAGCGATGAAGCTTTCAAAATTGAAATCCGAATTATGCTGCGGATTTTCAATTACACCAGCGACCTGAAGTGGGATACTATCTGCATAGATGATGGTTTTGCCAATCACATTTGCAGGCAGTTCTTTTCCATAAAACTTTTCTAATGTTTTCTCTGTAAGGATAATATTTCCGGATGAATTCAAAGCCTTAGCACTTCCAGCCAACCATTTTGAAGGGAAAATATCAAAATATTGACTGTTCGTGAATACCATCTTCTGTTCTTTCGGGAAAGTCTGGAATTTGTCTGTTGCCAGAGAAACTTTCAGCTTTTGGACATGGCTTCGATAAATCGGGGCTACGGCCTCCAAGTTGGGTAACTCTGCTTGCATGGTGCGTACCAACGGTACGTAGACGCCGGCATTTTTGAACTCTCCGTTATTGACAACACGATAGACCTGTTGTTGATTGGGAACATGTTTATCAAAACTGTAGTCGTATTGGATCATCAGGAAAATAACCAACGTCGCGGTAATACCAATCGCAAGACTCGTGATATTGATAAACGTGATCAACTTATGTTTTTTTAAAAAACGATAGGCTGTTTTAAGTGAATTTACAATCATTGTTATTTCGTTTTTTGTTAACCCTCTGATTTGATATACTCGTGTCGCTATTCGTCCCGTAGGCTATTGACAGGATTTTGGATAGCCGCCTTGATCGATTGAAAACTAATGGTCAGTACTGCCGCAAATAGTGCAAGTCCAGCGCCTAAGATAAAAGGTGTTGCCGTAAGGTCGATGCGGTAGTAAAAATCTTCCAGCCACTTGCTACACGTCCACCAGGTCAATGGTGCGGCAATTAGGATACTGATTAAAATGAGCTGTACGAAGTTCTTTGCCAATAAATGAAAGATACTAGGAATACTTGCACCCAAAACTTTGCGTATACCGATCTCTTTGCTGCGTTGGAAAGCCGCAAGGGTAATCAGCCCAAAGAGACCCAAACAACCGATTAAAACAGCAACAATTGTACTTACGTTGATTAATTTGGCCAGATTTTGCTCTTTTTGATAAAGAGAGGCAATCGTTTCATCGTAAAATTTTACTTCGATTGGGTATTCCGGGAAAAACCGCGCATATATTTTATTGATCGCTTCGATACTACCTTTCCATTCCTTGCTGTTTCCCGATAGTTTCATGTTAAAGGTATATGCACCGCGACTAAAACTGCGCAAAGCCAAAGGTGTAATTTCTTTATAGAATTCCTGGGCATGAAAATCTTTAATAACGCCAACGATCGGGAAGGTACTGTCTTCTTGACCAATTGACTTCCCGATAGCATCTTGAGGGGAATTGAAACCGAATGCCTTGACAGCAGATTCATTGATAATATAGGCATTGACAGTATCGGATTGTGGTAGGTTATTTCCCGCGATTAGCTTCATGTCATATACAGCTATATAATTCGGATCTGCATTTTTAAAGAAAATATCGGATGAAATTTTTTCTTTTAGTGTAGGGTCTTGTCGATGAAACCAAGATGATGAATAATTATTTGATAAGGGCTTGCTACCGATTGACGCTGCCGAAACACCTTTTATTTTTTGGATCTCATGTAGGAGTGTTTGTTTCTTACTTTGATCCAGTTTTTCCTCATAAAATTTGTTGATGAGCTTGGAAGGTAGATCGAAGGTAACAACAGCATCTTTGTCAAACCCCATATCTTTGTTGAGGGTATAGGAAAGTTGTTGCCCGATAATGAGGGCCGAAACCGTAAAAAATTGAGCAATAAAGAATTGGAATACAATCAACGTTTTCCGAAGGTTGATTTGTGTTTTTCCGATTTGGAACTGCTTGCCGGCACGAAATAAGTTGACAGGCTGTACCTTTTTAATTAACCAAGAAGGATATGCCGAGGAAATTAAAGTCGTTACGGTCAGTAAAATTGCGATAAACAGCATTGATGTCGTCGAACTGGTAAAATCCTTAACTTTCTCCGGAATCATTTCCTGAAAATAGAAAAAGGCCAATTTCGTCAGAAAGACCGAACAAACAAGTGCAATGGCAATGGTTAAAAGCGATTCAAAAATAATTTGGCTAACCAATTTTCCCTGACTACTTCCCAATGTTTTACGGACACCGATATCTTTACTTCGTGCTGGGATTTGTGCCGTACTAAGATTGATATAGTTGATACAGGCCAAAAGCATCAGAAAAGCAGCTACGGCAATCAACCCATAAATAACGGTTTTGCTTGTTCTTTCGGCGTACCATTCTTTAATGTGGACTGCAAAATGGGAATCTTTTAGCGGCATGACCACGACCTTACGGTTGTAATCAAACTTAGGTTTTTTTTCCTGGCTGAATTCCTGCCATTTTTTTTGTCCGATTTTATTGATAGCTGCCTGGATTGGAAGGTCTTTTACACCATCTTTTAATCGGATATAAAGTTTGTCGGAACCATTGGTATTCGTCCAGACATTCAGTGGGTAGACTTCTTCTTTAAGCAATATGAATTCTGTACCATTGAACTCCGTGTTGAAGCCAAGGTCATCAACAATGCCAGTAACCGTTTTGGGTATGCTGTCGTTATAAAAGATGGTTTTGCCGATCAAGCCCTGGGCAGCCTGGTTTGGGAAATAAATGGCAGCCCTTTTTTTTGTCAGTACAATGTCGTTGGCAGTTGAAAATGCGTTCTCAGGTGAACCTGCTAACCATTTGTAGCCAACGAGCTTGAAGTAGTCGCTGGTAGTCTCCGTCACATTGCCTTCAGCCTCATCAAAGTCCTCGACAAGTTTTTGATTTTTTTGTCCCTTGTTGATTGTGACGGATTCCATTTGATAATTTCTGAATGCTGGAGCGACCAGTTCCACGCCCGGAATTTCTTTTCGGATGGCCTGATAAAACGGCTTGGCCAATCCCCCATTGTAATTATCCTTGCCATCATTTTTAAACTGAGAAATGATCCGATAGGTTCGATCAAGCGGAGGAACTCCAGCTTCAAAACTATACTCATAATTGACAATCTTAAATATGACCCAACAGGACGTAATGCCGATGGCTAGTCCAATAATATTTAATAGGGAGAATAGTTTATTCTTCCAAAGTTGTCGAATTGCCGATTTTAATAGAAGGTTGCTCATAGCTGGAGTATCGTGATGGGATTAAATTATATTGTTATTCGTCTCTTAAACTATCTACAGGATTTGCCTTGGCAGCCTTGAGTGTTTGAAAACTCACAGTTACTAATGCGATAATGATTGTAGCAAAACCAGCAAAGACAAACATCCACCATTGTGGTTCAATGTGATAAGCAAAATTGTCAAGCCATTTTTTCATCGCCATCCAAGATAGCGGTGTCGCGATGAGAAGCGCTACAGCCAATAACTTGATGAAGTCGGAAGAGAGCAGGAGGATTAAATTATAAATGGATGCACCGAGAACTTTCCGTACGCCGATTTCTTTGGTACGCTGTTGGGCTGTATATGTAACAAGTCCCAATAAACCTAAACAGGCAATAAAAAGTGCCAGTCCGGAGAAGGCTGTGAAAAGTCTTCTAAAATTAAAATCCGCTTCATATTGACGATTGAAATTGTCGTCAAGAAAGCTATATAAAAATGGACGGTTTGGTACAAGTTCATTCCACAGCTTGCCGATTCTGGCAACGGTCTCAGGCTGGTTTACATGTTGGATATTCAAGGTTAAATATCGGCTGCTGCTTGGTTCAAGTCGCAAAGCTAAAGGCTCAATCTTACGGTGCAAAGAAAGGTAGTTGAAATCTTTCACCACACCGATAACCGTTCCTTCTCTTCCCCATTGACGAAATTGTTTGCCAATAATATCTTGTGGATTTGAATAGCCCCATTGTTTTGCGGCAGATTCATTGATAACAAGTGAATGGACCGTATCTGCTGGGAAATCTCTGGAATAGGCACGCCCTGCGGCCATTTGCAGACCAATATTAGGAATAAAGTCAACATCGACTTCATATAAGAAAGGAGCAAATTGACTCATTGTTCCATTTGCTGACATGATTTCTGTCCCTGCATTTGGAAAAAATGTTCCCGGTACCGTACGTGATGCCGTGACAGACAAAACATCTTTATCTTTTGCAAGTGTAGATTTTATCGCTTCAAGGTTATTGTTTACTTTATCATCAAAATTATAATCAATGACCAGTCGTTGATCTTTTTGAAATCCAAGATCTCGGTGCTGTAATTGATCTAGTTGAGAAAAGACGACGACTGTACCTGCAATGAGCGCAATAGAAAGGCAAAATTGGAAAACGACTAATACGCGACGTAATAATATACCCCCTTTGCTGTTGCTATAACTTCCTTTAAGTACTGTAATGGGGTTGAAATTAGCTAGAATCAACGCGGGATAACTGGCAGCAAGAAGTCCTGTAAAAATGGTAGTGAATAGGAATATTGCCCAGGTCGTTCCATCTTTCAGGGACGAATAATTGAGGTGTTTGCCCGAGAATGTTTCCAAAAAGGGAAGAAAGGCCATAACGAGCAGTATAGCCAAAATACTACTGACGAATACAAGAACCAATGATTCAGACATAAACTGAAAGATCAGATTGCTTTTGCTTGCTCCTATGGTTTTTCGTACGCCTACTTCCTTTGCTCTTTCCATTGACCTTGATGTAGCCAGATTCATAAAGTTCACACAGGCAATCAGTAATATGAATCCGCCAATAATGCTGAATATGTATAAATTCTGATAGCTTCCATTGGTACCGGGTTGACGATCCGCAGACGAGTGCATGTAAGCTTGCAGAAGTGGCTCGATATGGAAATTGTATTTTGCGTTTGGGTTTTCATTTGTTGGGAGATTCCGTTTGAGAAACTCCGGTATTTTTTGGTCGAACTTTACAGGATCAAAGTCTTTTGAAGCGAGAAAGTAGGTGTAAAAATCGACATAATCCCAGCCTTCTTTATTAAAAACATCGGGTCTTGCGTTTCGGAATGTACTCATCGAGAGCAGTGCATCGAACGTAAAGTGTGAATTAGCAGGTACATCAGCCATTACAGCTGTTACAGTATATAGACCTGCGTCAGCACGGCCCGCAGCTAAGCCTCCCTCAAGCGTCTTGCCAATGGGATTTTGATCTCCGAAATATTTCTTAGCGGTACTTTCTGTTAATACGACAGAATAGGCGTTCTTTAAGGCTGTATGAGGGTCGCCGGCCAAAACCTTCCAACTGAAGACATCAAATGCAGTAGAGTCCATGAAAAATACATTTTCCTCCTGGAATCTTTTATCGCCTTGTTTGAGCAGGATAGACGTTTGTCCTGAAAATTGAACGACCTTCTCGATTTCAGGGAAATCTGCTTTGATGGCTTCACCGATTGGACCATTGCCCCAGATTTGATGCTGCTCTGTGCTGCTTATATCTTTATAGTCATGGACGATGCGGTAAATTCGATCTTTATTCACATGATATTTGTCGTAAGACAATTCATTTTGTACATAAATTGCTATCAATAGGCAACAGGCTAATCCTATTGCCAAGCCAATTATGTTTATGGTTGAATACCCTTTATTTTTAGAGATATTGCGCCAGGCTATTTTTATATAGTTCTTGATCATTGTTTTATTCTTTAGTTTTAGTGTATCAATATGTTTAATCCACTTTTACTGTATTTTTCTTTTTATTCGTCTCTTAAACTATCTACGGGATTGGATAAAGCTGCCCGAACAGCCTGGTAGCTGACGGTAATAATGGCGATCAGCAAGGCCAGGATACCACCGAAGACAAATGTTTGCATCTCTAGATCTGTTTTATAAGCAAAATTGCTTAACCATTGTTTCATTAGGTAAACTGCAATAGGGCAGGCAATCAGAATGGAAATGGAGACGAGTATCACGAAATTTTTCCCCAATAGCCGGACGACTCCAAAGGTGCTAGCTCCAAGAACTTTACGGATGCCGATTTCCTTTACACGCATTTGCGCTTCGTGAGTTGCCAACGCAAACAGACCTAAAGCAGATATAAAAATGGCGATGCCAGCGAAAATATTGAACAACAAACCTGTGCGCTGCTCGGATTTATATAGATTATCAAATTGCTGATCAATAAAGGTGTAGTTAAAAGGAGCATCTGATGGATATCGGTTATAGATCTTTTCTAAAGCTTTAATGGCCTCAGGGGCTTTTGTCGTACTCGTTTTAACATAAAGTGTGCCTGATCCCCAGCGCGTCCAGAAGACCATTGGCCCTATTTTATCTTTGATGGATTTGAAGTGAAAGTCTTTCACAACACCGATAATTTGCCCAGGGAAATCGTGGAAACTCATATTGGATCCTACGTACGGCGGTTTTAATCCCATTTGTTTCGCCAAGGTCTCGTTGATGATATAGCCGGACGAATCAACCGGCATGCCGCTAAAGTTTTTTCCTTCGAGGAATTGCATGTTCATCAAGGGAATAAAATCCTTATCGATGGTCGCTTGAGCAACAATGAGTTTGTTGTCTTTGGACTTGCCGGGCCAATCTATATCGCCCGTGGCATTTCCGAAATCCGTCATGTTGTAAACACCGGATAGAGAGACCGCCTGTATGGCATTGTTGCTTTTGAGTTCGGCACGTATAGCGTCCATATGTTTGTAGGCTTCCTCTGGAAGGCCTAGGGTTAGCACATGGTCTCTGTCATAGCCGAGGTTGATCTTCTGGATAAAAGCCAATTGGTTTCGGATCACCAATGTACATACAATAAGGGTCACGGAGAGCGTAAACTGGAAAACCACCAATATTTTACGCATGGTATTTGAGGAAATACCTTTTACTGATTTTCCTTTTAACGAATTAATGGGATTGAATGAGGAAAGCTGTATCGCAGGATATATACTGGACAGTCCCAATGTGCCTATAATTGCTGCCCCAATATACAGCCATATCGTCGTATTATGGAAAGATAGGCTGATTGATTTTTGTGCGATCTGATTATATCCGGTATGAAGAATCACTATAAGGATGAAAGCGATCAGTAGTGAACAAAGAAATACAACAACAGTTTCTGTGATAAATTGTAGGAATAAATGGAGACGGTTGGCGCCGATTATTTTACGGATACCGACATCTTTCGCCCGATCCAACGCTCTTGCAGTACTCAGATTGACATAATTTACCGCACCGATCACCAGAAGTAATATTGCAATGATCCCAAAAATCTGAACCATGCGAAGCGTCGATTTATTTCCGTCAGGAGCTATTAAATGCATGGTTTTGAGTGGATCTAAAACAAATATAGTCGAGTTTTCACCGTCGCGGGCTTTGGTATAAGTGTCTGTGACCGATTTTCCAATAAGTGCGGCAGAAGCATGAGGTTTGACTTTAATATAAGTTGAAAAACTATAGTTACCCATATCTTCATCTATAGTTTTCCATTTACCGTTACCGCCCCAGTTTGTAAACCGCTGTGCATGATAACCCAGTGGAATAACTACATCGAATTGCATCGAAGAGTTTTGTGGAATATCGTTTAGGATACCCGCTACAGTGAAGAGATCTTTTTGGTAACGGAAAGTTTTTCCAATGGCTTTTTGCGTACTAAAAAGTTTCTCGGCTGTTGAAGCCGTGATCAGTGCCTGCTTATAATTTTCCTGAAAACCTGAGAGAGAGCCCTCTTGCAATGGAAAATGAAACATCTTGAAAAAATTACCATCTACATAATAGATGTTCATATCAGTTACCGGACGTTTCAGTTTGTCATTGACCAATGTGGTACTGTAATCCTGCGAAACTCGCGTTGCGTAATCTACCTCCGGTACATTTTGTGCATAGTTTCCTATCGGCCCGGGAGATGTCCCCCATATCGAACCGTTGTGCTCGGGATCCAAATGAGAATTGACTTTGTAAATCTGTTCAAAGTCTGGATGAAATTTATCAAAGCTCTTTTCATCCTGTACCCAGAAGATAATTAATATAGAGGCAGTAAGGCTGACCGACAGACCTAATATATTGATAGCAGTATAGAATTTTCTTTTCCTTAATTCTCTAATTGCGGTTATTAAATAGTTCTTTATCATAGGGACAGGTGTTTGTTGTATTGATCACTATTGAGCTTCTTTATGATCTTATTCATCTCTTAAGCTATTTACGGGGTTTGCACGTGCCGCTTTTATGGATTGGTAGCTCATCGTAAAAAATGCAATAAGTAGGGTTGCGGCAGCTGGAATGATAAACATCCACCAGGATAGTTCTATCTTATAAGCAAAATCATCTAGCCATTTGTGCATCGCCCACCAGGCAATTGGGGTAGCGATCAAAATAGAAATGAGTATAAGTTTGATATAATCTTTTGATAATAATCCAATAATCCCCAGGACCGTGCTTCCCAACACTTTTCGAATACCAATTTCTTTTGTGCGTTGTACTGTGGTAATGGTAACCAGACCGATCAATCCCAAGCAGCTGATGAGAATCGTCGTTGATGTAAATAGATTGATGATCTTCGAGAATTTTAGATCACTGCTATAGAGTTCTTTGATTTGCTGATCATAGAAATCATATTTGAATGGGGCTTTTGGATAATATTTTTTCCATTCTTTCCCAATCTGTTTTAAAGTTTCCGGCCAGGTAGTTGAATTATTGTTGAGTTTGACACTTAGTCTGTTTAATTCCCATTTTTTAATGGAACTCAGCATGACAACAGGTTGAATGGCTGCATGGAGATTTTTTGTGTGAAAATTGTCAGTTACGCCCACAATCTGCCGCTGTTTGTCTGTATACGTAACAAAGCTCCCTACAGCATTTTCAGCAGATTTAAAACCTAATTTTTGAACGCTGGCTAAGTTTAACACGATGCCTGTGCTCGTATCGGCCAATTGCAGCGGGCGGCCAGCAAGCATTTTAAAATTATAGAGCTTAAAGTTATCTTGGTCGACAAATTTCATTTGTACATCGGCTTGTACCTGCCCCGTATCACTTTTCGCAAACAAGGCATTTCCCCAATGGTCGTTACTCATGGGCAGATGCCCCAAGGAAGCCTGCTCTACACCTGTGATGTGCTTAATCGCTTGTTTGAAAACAAAAGGATCAACATTACTGTCCTGATAACTTTTACTCGGGAAACGTAGGGTAATGATCGCATCCTTATCGAAGCCGGAGTTATTCTGTAGTGCATGTTTCAACTGCAGACCAATGATGCAAGTTGAAATAACAAATAGCTGAGCAATCAAAAATTGAAAAACAATGAGCATTTTTCGAAAAGAAAGATTGCCAAATTTAAGACTTTGCGCATTCGAGATTTTAATGACTTCAACAATCTTGACTTTGTTTGTCAATAAGATCGGATAACCAGCGGAAATTAAGGTAATCGTAATTGTAAGTGTTGCTAAAAATAGCGATACGCCCCAGGGATCTGGATACAACTTGAGCTGATCGGGAATATATGCTGCTAAAACTGTTTGAATGAGAATAAGTAAGGGCCAAGATAAAAGCACCGAAAAAGCCGTAATGCAAAATGTTTCTAGCAGAAAGGATTTTGTAATTCTTTTCTGGCTTTCTCCCAATGTCTTTCTGATACCAATTTCCTTCGCGCGTTGTGGGATTTGGGCGGTAGCGAGATTGATGTAATTGACACAGGCGAGTAAGAGCAAAAATATACCTATGCCGATAAGACCATACATTATTTTCTGATCAACGTTATTTTGCGCGTAAGAAGTAAAATGTAAGTCTTTTAAAGGAACTGTATTTACATGCATTTTAAATCCAAACTTGTCAAATTCGGCATGTGTCATCTCATACGCCTTTTTGTCGGCTGTCTTTATGAGGTTAGGAATGGAAGCCGATGATTTTACCTTAATAAAGAGCTGCCAATTTGAATTTGAATTGTTCCAGTTTGTACTATTCCATTCCTGTTCTGGAATCCGTATAAATTCTTTACCCAAAAAGCTGCTTGGATGCGCTAGATCTTTTACAATACCGGTGACATTATACAATGTACTATCATAGGATAAGGTCTTTCCTATGATTTGGTCTATTGACGTGTTTGGGAAATACAATTTAGCCCGCGATTCTGTCAGGATGACTTCATGGCTATTTTTTAGTATATTCCTTTGGTCGCCAGCTAACCAAACATAAGGTGTCATTTTGAAATAGTCTCCCGTGGTACTGATGATTTCGGGCTGATCTTCAAACTCTATTTTCTGCGCTCCGCGATTATTACTGACACGCTCGAAGTATTGTTTAAAGATGGGTACTGTCAGTTCAACATTGACAAAGTTTTCCTTGATATATGCCGGTAATGGTGCGGGAACACCATCGAAATGATCTAATTTATCCTTTTCTTCATAGGAGGTATGGACCTTGTAAATCTGCTCACTTTCCGGATGATGCTGGTCAAAACTAAATTCATAATTGACGATGCGGAAAATTAGCCAACAGGCACTTATTCCGATGGCAAGCCCAAATACATTTAAAAATGTGAAAAGACGGTTGCGCCATAGTTGTCTGAAAATTAATTTAATCGTGCTCATCATCTATAGGTTATTAGGAGTAATATCTTGGTTATATATGAGTTGTCTTATACCGAAGTTGTTTCCATAATCACTTGTCCGTCTAGCATGCGGATTACACGGTCAGAGAATTTTGCATCGTGCTCACTGTGTGTTACCATGACGATGGTTGTGCCGGCCTCGTTCAATTCAGTCAGGAGTTGCATAACTTCGTTACCATTATTGGAATCGAGGTTACCTGTAGGCTCATCGGCAAGGATCAGTTTTGGATTATTCACGACGGCGCGAGCGACAGCTACACGTTGCTGTTGACCTCCGGACAGCTGTTGTGGAAAGTGATTGCGACGGTGCATGATCTGCACTTTTTCCAAAACCTCTTCTACACGTTTTTTGCGTTCTGCTGCTGGAACATTGGTATAAACCAGTGGAAGTTCCACGTTTTCAAATACTGTCAGTTCATCGATCAAATTGAAGCTCTGGAATACAAAACCAATGTTATGTTTGCGAAGATCTGAGCGACCGCGTTCTTTGAATTTGGCAACTTCAATCTCGTTGAACAGATAGCTTCCTTCATCCAAATCATCCAATAGACCAATGATATTGAGTAAAGTCGATTTCCCACAGCCCGAAGGCCCCATTACAGCAACAAACTCTCCCTCTTTGACATGGATATTGAGGTTGTTTAATGCGACGGTTTCAACTTCTTCTGTGCGGTAATACTTTTGAAGATTTGTGATTTTGATCATATTTTTTGTGCTCATGGTTTTTATGTTTTGTATCCTTGGCGAAATTGCTTTGGACAGTTACTATTTCTGTTATTAAATTCTTTTTTATTGTTTATTGATCTCTTAAAGTCTTTGTCGGATTGGCTATCGCTGCTTTAAATGCCTGTGAACTGATTGTCAATAGGGCAATGATAATAGCTGTCAGACCACTGATGACAAAAATGGTCCAGGAAATATCGATATGATGTGCATAATTAGTTAGCCATTTGCTCATGATCATCCACGCAATAGGAAAGGCAATGATACATGAGATCGCTACAAGAATGACAAATTCACGGTTGAGCATTTGGATAAGTCCCGAAACAGAGGCGCCCAAGACTTTACGGATGCTGATCTCTTTTGCGCGTTGCTCAGTTGCAAAGGCGGCTAAACCAAATAGACCTAAGCAGGAGATAATGATGGACATGAGTGCAAATACACTGGATAGTTGCTGTACGAAAAGCTCGGCTTTAAATTTATTGTTGAAGCTATCATCCAAAAATTTGTAGTCAAAAGGGAAGCCTGGGTTATTTTTGACGATGACCTTCTCGATTTGTTGAATGGCATCTGGTAAATCTACTCCAGCCTTTGTCTTAATGGTCATGATCCCATTATCTCTATTCATTGGTAGAAACAGCATCGGCTCAGGATCGGCATACACATTGTTATAAACGAAGTTCTTGACGACACCGGCGATGGTAAACTTTTCCTCACCGTAACTGATGATGCTACCGGCCACAAGGCCATCTTTTTTGATCAGTTTTGCAAATGCTTCGTTGATGACAACCGAGGTGCTATCACCTGCAAAATTTTGATGGAAGTTTCTACCGTCAAAAAGTTTTAAATCCAAAGCTGGAATAAGACCCTCATCAGAACGTAACATACCAATCAAAATACTGGCATTTGGGTCTTTTCCATCCCAGCTAAAACCGGACGTATTGGAGTTGATATTGAGGATACTCATGTCACTGACACCGACTTCTTGAACAACTCCTGTTGCCAATAATTGATTTTTAATGAGCGGCAGATGTTTGGCCATATCGCCTTGTAGCGCTGTAGTCAACACCTGACTCTTATCAAATCCGAGATCCCTGTTCTTGTTGTGCTGAATCTGTTGGTAGATAATAATGGTACAAATAATTAATACAACTGAGGCTGTATATTGCAGGATGACCAACCCTTTACGGACAAGACTTCCACTACCGGCCTTCTGTTTCGCCCCTTTGATCGTTGAAAGCGGCTTGAATGCAGAAAGGAAAAATGCGGGATAGCTACCTGCAAATAATCCACATGCTAATGTTATTGTCGTTAAAAATAGCAGGTGTGAGGGAGCCAAAAGATTAACCTGAAGATCCTGGCCTATCATGGTGTTGAACGGCCTGATGAAGATATAGATTAGTAATATGGCAACAAGAGAGGAAATAATTGCCAACACAAGGGATTCTCCCAAGAATTGCATAATGAGCGATTTGCGACTTGCACCAACCACTTTGCGCATCCCAACTTCTTTTGCTCTTTTTTCAGATCTTGCAGTTGCAAGATTCATGAAATTGATACAGGCGATCAGTAAGACAACCCATGCAATCAAGGTAAATAGACGAATATTTTTAATGCCACCTTCTTTTTCAATACCACTGTTATCAAACTGATTGTAGGTAATCCAACGTTCCATTGGATAGAGAAAATTCTGTGAGAAAGTGACTTCACCATTGGTCTTGTGTTTGACGAAATCCATCATCTGCTTGTTAATCTGATCGACGTTGGCATTATCTTCGACCTGAACTAGCGTTTGAACACTATTGTTCCCCCAATTTTTTAGAAAATCCTGACCAGCTTCAAATTTTTTGAAAGGGATGAGCCATTGAAAATCATATGTGCTATTTTTCGGAAGATCCTTAATAACGGCAGTGACGATGAAAGGTTCACTATTGTTTGTTTTGACAGTTTTTCCCAATGCAGGACGGTTGCCAAATAATTTCTTCGCTGCAGTTTCTGATAATACAATGTTATTGACTTGATCAAAAGCAGTCTTTCGATCACCTTCAAGAAATGCTAGGGATAGCACATCGGCGATGCTTCCATCGGCATATACACCATTTTGAAATATATTATTGTCTCCGACGGAAAACAGCATTGGCGAATTCCAGCTAATGCGAACGGCATGCTTGATGCCAGGAATTTCTTTTTCTACGCTCTGGGCAAATGGTCCAGGTGTTGATTCGAAAACATAGGTGGCACCATCGTATGTCTGTTTTGATTTGACAATGTAGATATCCTTTTTGTTGGCGAAATTATCGTTGAAGCTCAACTGATTTTCAACCCATAAAAAAATCAACGATGCCGCAGCAATCCCGACCGCCAGTCCAAAAATATTGAGAAAGCTGTACCCTTTGGTTTTCCAAAGGTTACGAAGTGCGGTTTTAATAAAGTTTTTAATCATCGTATATCTTGTATTATTTATTTTATTACTCTATTCGTCTCTTAAAATTTTTGTAGGGTTGACCATTGCCGCTTTGAGCGAAACTGAACCGGCTGTAAGAACAACCAATAAAATAGTTGTTATCGCCGCTAATAAGAAAACCCAAGGATCTATTGATGTGCGGTAAACATAATTGTCAAGCCACTTGGAAATAATCAGCCAGGAAATTGGAAAAGCAATAAGGAATGATACGATCACTGGGATCATATAATCTCTACCGATCATCATAACAATATCCCGTTTCGATGCACCTAGGGTTTTACGGATTCCAATTTCTTTCAGTTTAGATTCTGTGCTGAACAATACGAGCCCAGATAATCCGATACATGAAAGTAAAATGGTTATAGCGGCAAATAACTGAACAAGTTTTCCATGGATAATATCCTTTTTATACATTTTATCAAAAGATTCATCCATAAAGGAATAATTGAAGGTTGATTGGGGGTTGTATTTGTTCCATAGCTTTTGGACGGCAGCAAGTGCCTGTTCTTCATGTCCTGGGCTGGTCTTGATATACATTCCGCCAAGTGCATAGCCCATACCGGAAAAAAAGATGCAGGGTTTTATAGCTGTTTTTAGGTCATTAAAATTAAAATCCTTCATGACGCCCACAATAGTCAGTGTTTTTCCCTGAAAAGTAATGGTTTTACCAATGGGATTTTTTAAGCCCATTTGTTTAATTGCAGTTTCATTCAGTAGTGCATGACTGCTATCGGAAGGATTTTTTGTAAAACCAGCTCCTTCGGCTAATTTGATATCTAAAACAGAAGTGAAGTTTGGATCAATAGCAACGCGTCTAATGAAAAAATTAGACTGCAGTTGGTCTTTTCCATCCCAATTAATGTCGGCGGTTTCAGATCCGATGTTACTGATGTCGTTGCTGGCGGCGGTAACTCCTAAAATACCCTGTTGATGCTGTAGTTCGTTTCGGATTGCTTCATAATGGGGCAAAAAGTTTTTCTGTTCAAATAGAAAGACATTTTCTTTATTGTATCCTAAATCCTTGTGACGCATATAATGCAGTTGTTTCTCAAAAATAAAAGTGGTGATAATGAGTATAACTGTGCAGCAGAATTGTAGGACAACAAGTCCTTTTCGTAGATTATTTTTGTTGCCAAATAGTGTGCTGTTATTTTTTAGCTGGCTCAACACCTTGTTGCTTGAGAAAAGTACAGCAGGGTAGATTCCTGCAATTAGTACCGTTGTTATAAAGGTGAGTAGAAAGATAAACCACAGTTCGGAAGAAAGAAGGCTGAATTGAATGTTTTTTTCAGCGAGCACATTAAAAAATGGGATCGCTAGATAAGCGAGTAGGGTAGCAATACCTAATGAAATCAAAAACAGCACCGCAGACTCGGTCAGATATTGAAGAAAAAGATGACTTCTCTTAGCGCCAATAATTTTACGAATACTGATTTCCTTTATTCTTTTTGTAACTCGGGCCGTAACCAAATTGACATAATTGATACAGGCAACTAGTAAGATAACAAAGGCAATGACTGCAAATATATAAACGGACTGCATACCGCTGTCACCACCTTTAGGAGTATATAGATTTGTTTGTGTTATTTTCTGTAGGAAGAATGCAAATTTAGTATACAGCGTATTTCCTTGAAAATTGTCTTTTTGGATGGCGGTGAGCTGCTGTGCCACCTGATCCGGATTGGCACCTGGCTTTAGCAAAAAATAAATGTAATATTGAAAATTGCCCCATTTTTCATCCAGAGGCTCTTTGGATAGACTGGCCAGTAGTTCAAATGGTAATAGATAATCAGCCTTAATGGAACTATTGCTAGGGAAGTCTTTGATGACTGCTGTAATTAGAAAAGGCTGTTTACCAGTTTTCAGAATACGGTCAACTTCTAAATAGAGCGTTTGTCCTAATGGATTTTCATTTTTAAAATATTTATTGGCAATCTTTTCTGTAATAACGATTGACTGTTTTCCTTGGAATAACTTTTCGGGAGTCAACGATTCTGTACTAGCATCGAATACGTTGTTAAAGGTACTGTCAACATACACCCCATGTTCGCTGGCCATCAGTTCATCTTTATTGAACTGTATGTCCTGCCCAGCACTTATGCGACACGCCTCTTGTATTGCGGGAATTTTTAATTTTCCATATAGCGCAATTGGCGGTGGTGCAGCATGAACGAATTGGTCATTTTCCTTATCGAAGTTTGTCGACAGTTCATATACTCGATTCGCATTATTGAAGACCTTATTAAAGGACAATTCATCCGTGATCCAAAGTGCAATGACAATAACCACTGTTAGACTAATACTTAGTCCGGCAATATTCAGAAGTGTAAACTTCTTGTTTGTAAGCAAGGAACGAATTCCAGTTTTGATCGCGTTCTTTATCATTGTTCTTTGAATAGGATCATAGCGGTTATCAAAAAGATTTGATGCACTTAATCAAGTCTCTTCGATAACCGCTATATGATGTTACTTTTTAATATTCAACTCTTGAACCTTATCGTAGGTCTCATAGCTCGATACGATAACTTTATCCCCCGGTTGTAGACCTTTGATAACCTCATAATATTCCGGATTCTGTCGCCCTAATTGGATATCGACACGATATGCTGTGCTTCCATTTTTATCCAATTTGAAGATCCAGTTACCACCGGTCTGTTGATAGAATCCTCCTTTTGCCAGTAATAATGCTTTTGTCTCGTCACTTAACGCTAAACGTATCTGTAAAGTTTGTCCACGACGAATCCCTTTTGGAACATCATTGATAAATTCCATGTCAACCTGGAATCGACCATTGGTGACCTGTGTATAGACTTTCTTGATACGGAGTTTGTAGGTTTTTTCACCGATAGAAAATTCACCTTGTAGATCTGGGAAAATACGGTTGATATAATGTTCGTCAATATCAGCACGCACTTTGAATCCTGTCAAGACGTCGATTTGTCCCAACCGTTCCCCGGCGTTTTTGTTTTGTCCGATTTCTGCATCGAAGGCTGTCAATTGTCCGTCAACAGGTGCTCTAACGATCAGATCACCAATTTTTCTTTTCATCAGTTCCAATGCGCTCTGTGTACGTTGATAAGTTTGCTTATCCTGATTAGTTTTTTGCGCATTAGAGATTTCGTCCTGTTTTAGGATCTGCTTGGTCAAGTTGACCCGTTCTTTTTGATAGTTATAATCGTTCTTTGATTTTTCGAACTCTTGTGTACCAATGGCTTTTTCAGCGAGTAATTTTCTATTTAAGGTATAGATACGTTCAGCTTCTCGGTAGGCTTGTTCTACATCAGCCATTTGGTTGCGGTTGTTAATCGATGCTTGTTGTGCATTGGTCTGCGCTATTTGGGACTGTGTCAATAGATTCAGCACTTGCGTTTCTTGTTGTACCAAGGTAAGCTCCTGATCGGTATTGGAAAGACGCATGATTGCATCCCCTTTTTTTAAGATAGTGCCATCTTCTACAAACTTTTCTTCTACGCGTCCACCAACAGAAGCATCGAGGTATATGCTGCTAATAGGAAGCACAGTGCCATTTATAGGGATAAATTCCTGAAAGTTTCCATTTTTTATTTCGACGATAGAGATGCGGTCAGCTTCAACATTCAGTTTGCTTTTGCCGGAGGTAAAATAGAAACTGGCGCTGATCAATCCAACTAAGCCAGCAACCCCCACAATAGTCATGATACGTTTGCTATTCCACTTCTTCTTTTCTAAAGGTCTGTCCATAATTTAATATCAATTTTGTATATAACTATGAAAGCTGTGCCAAGAATGTAATTTATTGATTGATAGATTCTTATTTTGTTTAGTTTGAAGCTTGGTGTTCGATAGCGGACACTTCTTGTACGAAGGCGTACAACTGGAAGTTTTTTGCTGTTTAGGGCGTCAACTGAAGCGCTTTTAGCAAATATAATCTGGCTGCCGTGAAGCACATTAGTTCCGGTGGGGCAAAGGCTACTCTGTTGGGGCAAATTAGGTAAGAGGTAGGTAGCTATATTGACCGATCGGTCCAAAAGGTTGGTAAAAGTGGTCTGTTAAAATTTAGGATTTAACTATATTACTTTCGTTGTTTACTCGGTGCTTGTTCGGTACTTAGTCGGAGCTTGTTCGGAGCTTGTTCGGTTGTAACCGAAAAAAATCCGAACAAGCTCCGACTTATATCCATTGAATAGAAGAATAAATGTCGAATTTGATTTGAATTATTCTTCTATTTATACAGTTTGTCTTTGCTATTGTCCAACTACGCACACCGACTGTTCATTAATGAACATTTTTGAAAATATGTTTTTTGTATCTATTTGATAGTTAGTGTTTTTGTTGTTTGGCATGGCGATGGTCAGCAACAAAATAAAAAATGGATATGAAGAGAGTCTATATATATAGTACATTATGCTTTTTATTGAGTTATGCCAAGGCAGGGGCGCAACAGACGGAGCAGCGACTAACGGAAAGAGTAACGGGGACAGCAACAATTGCAGCGGTAGACGATAAACAAATTGCCAAGCGGAGCTTAGCTGAGTGTATTCAGTTGGCAATAAAGGCCAATCCAGCCTTATTGCAGAATGAACTCGATGTGAGGCGTGCGGAAGTGAATTTAGCACAGGCTAAAGCGAATAGACTTCCCGATGTTGACGCAAGCTTACAGCATAGCCTAACATCAGGAAGATCTCAGGATAATTCGACCCTTCAATATATTTCATCCAACAACTCAACAGGGAATTTTTCTTTGGGCGCAAGCCTTCCAATATTTAGAGGGTTCCGTTTATTTCACGATATCCGGATGCGTGCTGATGCAAAGACTGCCGGTAAATTGACTTTTGATACACAGATTAATGCTTTAAAACTGGACGTTATTACCGCTTATATCCAAAGTTTGACTGCTCAGGACATATTGCGGCAATCAGAAATGCAGACTGAGGTTACCCGAGAACAGGTCAGACGTGCGGAGAGCATGCATAAGGAAGGCGCAATTAATCCTGGGGATTACTTTGATTTGAAAGGACAACTGGCAAATGATGTTAACACGATTGAAAATAATCGTCAGTTACTATACAGTAGCCGGGTGAAACTTGCTGCCTTATTAAATATGGATGAAAATCAATTGGGCGAATTGGATAACCTCGGAATAAAAGAGAGCGGGCAGCGACTGGATGCGAAACAGCTCTATGAAATGGCTGTTGATCAATTGCCGGATATACAGGCGCTGGATTATCGGATCAAAGTGGCGGAGCGGGATATTAAGATTGCGAAATCATACTATTATCCGTCCTTAAGCCTGAACGCTGGTTTAGGATCAAATTATTCTAAATTGGGGATTCAAGGAACGTATTGGTCACAAATGCGTAATAACGTAGGAAAGTATATTTCTCTCAATCTTTCTGTTCCGATTTTTAATCATTTGCAGGTTTATAACAACGTCCGCTTGGCAAAACTAGATTTGCAGACGGCTAGATTTCAAAAAGAGATCCAACAAAATGTTTTACGGTCGGCGACGTCCAATGCGGTTTTTAACTTGCAGAACGCAAGCAATATGATTACACAATTGCGTAGTCAGAATGAAAATTATGCGGAATCTTTTCGTATTGCCAAAGTAGTATTCGAATTGGGAAATAGTAATTCAGTGATATTTTTGACCGCAAAAACGAAATTCGACAACAGCCAGATTCAATTGGTCGTCAAGCAGTATGAATGGCTGCTGCAAAAATATATCAATGATTATTACGCAGGCTCGTTGAATTTATAGTTATCTTAGTATCTTCAATGAAGTCAGGAAGTATGAAAAAAGCATCTATTTTAGTCGTTGATGATGACCAGGATTTATTAACTGCGGCAAGAATCTTGCTTAAACCTAAAGTTAGTCATATTCAAGTTGAACCCAATCCGGAGAACCTAATAGCACATCTGGAGAAGACACCTTACGATCTGGTGCTTTTAGATATGAATTTTAAAAGTACGATTAATACCGGTAATGAAGGATTATATTGGTTGTCTCGGATCAAAGAAAAGTTTCCACAGGTACACGTCATTATGATTACGGCTTATGGAGCTGTTGATCTCGCTGTAAAATCGCTGAAACAGGGAGCATCAGATTTTGTCGTGAAACCTTGGGAAAATGAGCAATTATTGGCAACGATCGAAAGCGCTCTTGCTGAATCAAAAAATAAAGAAAAGAAAAGTAAAAGTTCCTTGCTCAGTAGTGCGAATAGTCCTGATTTGATTGGTAATTCCATTGTTATGGACGAACTGCAATATAAATTGGAGAAAATTGCACCTACAGATGCCAATATATTAATATTAGGTGAAAATGGGACCGGGAAAGACCTGATTGCTCAAGCCATTCAGCGAAGATCCTTACGTTCAGACCGGACCTATGTTAAGGTTGATGTCGGGGCGCTGACAGAAACATTATTTGAAAGCGAGCTTTTCGGTTATAAGAAGGGCGCATTTACAGATGCCCGTGAAGACCGCCAAGGTCGATTCGAAGCAGCAAACGGGGGGACATTGTTCCTCGATGAAATTGGCAATATCTCTTTGCAGCAACAGGCTAAATTGTTAACCGTACTGCAGAATAGACAAGTGACACCGTTGGGTTCCTATCAACCAATCTCGGTGGATATACGCTTAATCTCAGCAACTAATGTTCCGTTGAAACAGCTCGCAGATGAAAGTCGTTTTCGAAAAGACTTAATTTATCGGATCAATACCGTGGAAATTCAGGTGCCGCCTTTGCGTGAGCGAGGAGAGGATATCAAGCTATTGGCTGATCATTTTCTCGATATCTATTCGAAGAAATACAATAAGCGGATTGAAGGCTTTGAACCGGATGCGGTTAAAAAAATGTGTGCATATCATTTCCCGGGCAACGTCCGAGAACTCCAATACAGCATCGAACGTGCCGTAATTATGGCTGATCAGCTCAGTATTGCCGGAAATGATCTCTTTTTCTCGCCAATAGAACAGCAAATGGATAACAGCGTTGTCGAATCCAGTCCCAGCAGTCAAAATCTGGAAGAATTGGAACGTAAAGCAATCAAATCGGCGATTGAGCGGTATAACGGAAATATCAGTAAAGCAGCAAAAGAATTAGGGCTTACCAGGGCGGCGCTTTATAGACGTTTGGAGAAATATGATATTTAGTCGATGAGGCACGGAAAAATCTTAAATGCAATCAAGGTTATATTACTGCTGGTAGCGGCACTTGCGAGCGCTTATTTGCTACTAAAAAGGGAATATGTACAGGCGGCTTTGATCTTTTGTATGATGCTATACCTAGGTTTTAACCTATATGCACAGTATAATTTTTTGACCAGGCAACTGATTGAATTTTCCGAAGCGGTCAAATACCGCGACTTTACCAGACGTTTCTTGGTGAAAAATACAAAGTCAGTAGAGGGGCAGCTTTTTCTGGCCTTTAATCAGATCAACGAAACATATAAGGAGATCAGCATTAAGCAGGAGATTCAGCACCAATACCTGGATCGTGTGATCAATATGCTGAATTCGGCGATTATCTTTTATGAGATGGATAGTGGTAAGGTCATGTGGGTGAATGAGGCTTTCAAACAGCTGTTTCATTTGCCACACCTTGGAAACATCACGGGACTGAAGAAAAAAAACAATGATCTTTACGAAAAAACCATGTTACTTGAAAACGGACAGCAACAGATGGAGTCCATTCAATCAAGTAAAGGAAAAATAAAATTATTGATTCAGAGCTCAAGCTTTGAGACACAGGACGCCTTGTTTCGCATTGTTGTGTACCAAAATATCAACGAAGCAATTGATGAGACTGAGACGAAGGCATGGCACAAGTTATTACGTGTACTAACGCATGAAATCATGAATTCCATTGCCCCGATCAGCTCACTTGCTGAAACCTTAAACGGTCGTTTGGACCATTTTAAAGGAGCTGAAGATATTGATGATCTAAAAACAGGTATTTCCACCATCAAACGTCGTAGTGAAGGACTTTTACATTTTGCGAAGAGTTATCGTATGATCAATAAGGTCGATCAGCCTCAGCTAGCGCCGATCCAAATTTCGCAGTTATTTGAACATATTTATCAGCTGCTTGAACCAACCTTGATCCAGAAAAATATTGATGTCGATATTATTCTGAAAAATACACGGCTAATCTTATCTGCCGATGTCAATTTGATCGAGCAGGTTATTATTAACTTAATGTTGAATGCAATAGATGCGGTTAAAAATAGGGAAGAAGCCTATATTAGTTTATCTGCTCTTGAAGTAGACGGAAAGGTGCAGATTCGGATTGAAGATAACGGAGCAGGAATTCCTGCCGATCTTCAGGAACAGATCTTTACGCCATTTTTTACAACAAAGAAAACGGGTACAGGGGTCGGCCTGACCCTAAGCAAACAGATCATGCTTTTGCACAAAGGAACTATTTTCCTCAATAGTACGGAAGGAGAAGGGAGTGTTTTTGTTCTCCAGTTTTAAGGGGTCATTCCTGCAAACTAAAACCCGATGTTCCATGTGAAAAATCATAAAATTTAGCGATGTTTGCAGCGAAATGAACTACATGCTTAAGTATTGGCGGCATTATTTTGTATCCCATAGTCGCCATGGGACCCATTCTCCTTTTGTTTATAAATTGGTAGACGAAGTGATCTATCAAAAGACATCCAAAGAAAGTATTTCAGAACTACCGCAAACTATTCAAAACGAGAGCAAGGTAGAACAGAAAAAGTATGCATTAATCGATCGATTATTAAGGATATTTGCTTACGACAATTTTAGCTATTGGGCCGATCGTCCGCTTGAAAGTTATAAGAAACTTTTACAGGACCAATGCGGAAGCTATGCGTATCGACATATTTATTATATTGATCTGGATGATCTCGACCTGAATTTTTTGGAAAATGTTGGCGATCGAGATTTATTAATTATAAACGAGCCCCATTTATCAGCGAAAAGGGAAGCCTATTGGAATAAGCTGAAGGAGGATGATCATAGTGTAGTTACGATAGATCTATACCGAATTGGGTTGGTTTACTTTAGAAAAGAACAGCGAAAAGAGAATTTTCTGATTCGATTTTAGGCTGCTGTTCCGACCTCTTTTTGACTGTCGATGGTCAGTCATCTACCGCGTTCCGTTGGGCATCAAGTATTTTATCTGAAGTTGAGGGAATTGGAGAGGAGGGGAAAAAGGAAAAGGTGGATGCCATTAGGCAAGAATAAACAAGAGCATCCATAAATATATGGATGCTCTTGTTTATTAAAAAGCTTCACTTAGGGACAGATAGAAACCCGACTGTCTTTTTTCTCCGGGTCTTTGTTCACCAAAAGAATAATCAAAGCGTATGCTGCTATTGTGTTCGAGACTAAAGAAGTAGCGTAAACCACCACCATAACTTGCGACATATCGGCTGCTATTTTCCTTGGAAAAGGTCGACCCGAGCCCTGAAAAACCAACAATACCAAAGCGTGGATGAAAGCGATAACGTAGTTCAGCCTGCGAGGCAAGGTAATTCTTGTCACGATATCGCCCGAGGTAATAACCGCGCATCATCATGTCTCCACCGAGTTCACGGTAGTTGTAAAATGGGACTGTTTTTCCAAATGTGGAACGAAAGATTCCTTGCAGGGCCAGCGTGACTTGGTTGTGCAGAGGAATAAAGCCACGGAGATCCAGATCGAGGTTTGCCCCCGTAAAATCAGTACTTGTCCATAACTTTGGAGCATAGGCCAGCCGCAATTTAGCATAATACCCCTTTGTTGTATAAGAAACGTTGTCCCTATTGTCAAACAATTGCGAAAGACCTACGAGTAGCTGTTGTCCGCCATGCTTTCCAATAAGATCGGAATGATTAAAAATGCGATCTGCACTATCGCTACGAATCGTGAAGTTATCGTATTGAATGTTGATACCCGAATACAGGTTGTTGCTGATTTTTTTCTCGGCTTCGAGTTTGACGCGAAATAATTTTTGATCAATGCGTTCTTCATCGGCTTTCCAAGTGTCCATACCGACACCATAATAGTTAAAGGGCCAATTACGGTAGCGTATTTCACTAATCAGATGGTAGTCGTTGTTTTTAGTCCAAAGATCGGTCTGCAGTTTGAAGTTGGACTGACTATTGGATGTAAAGGTTCCCATGACCATGACAGTGGAGGTGCGGATTTTGGGATCAGATTTGTCCAGATAAAAATTATAAGCGCTTGCCAGGCCATATTCGACGCCTGTTTCCTGCGCATAACCAACGGCCGGTAAAACCATAAAACTACCGGAACGTGTAGAATCTCTTTCAGAGGAAAGAAATTTTTTACTCAATTTTTGAATAATATTTTGAGCTTTCAATTCGGCCGATCCCATTAAAAGTACCGTAAATAGTACGGAGTATCGGGTAAGTTTTGAAAGTGATTGCGGTAAAATTTGCATGCCCAAAGATAGTATATTAGCCAAATAACCAAAACAGGTAAATATGCAATGAAAAATTATTGTGCTGCATATCAGTATAATTGCCAAAAACTGTCTTTTTTTTTTGACAAATATTTTTGTAAAGTGAGTTTTGTGTCTATCTTTGCATCAGCAAACAAGGGAACAACGGTTCAAAACAACGAAAGTTTGCTTAGTTCTTTAAATGAAAAAAAATAAAAAATAAACTTGCAGAAATCAAAAGTAAATTCGATATTTGCACTCGCTGAAAAGGTAGAAATGCTTAGTCAGACGTTGATAGAATGTAAGTTTAAATAAAGATATTAGAAGCCTCTTTAGCTCAGCTGGTAGAGCAACTGACTTGTAATCAGTAGGTCATTGGTTCGATTCCGATAAGAGGCTCTAAATGTAACGAAAGTTACAGGTCTGGAGGGGTTCCAGAGCGGTCAAATGGGACGGACTGTAAATCCGTTGCTTCGGCTTCGAAGGTTCGAATCCTTCTCCCTCCACACTTTATTTTAATTAGAGTATTAGGTTTATTCTAGTTTCTAATTATTAAGCGGAAGTAGCTCAGTTGGTAGAGCGATAGCCTTCCAAGCTATAGGTCGCGAGTTCGAACCTCGTCTTCCGCTCAAATTTTTCAAGTATTAAATTTAGTCTCTATCTTCTTTGATAATAATGTATCTAAAGGTGGGGGCATTAATACGTAAATAAGGTTTTTTAGTAAGCCGAAGTAGCTCAGGGGTAGAGCACTTCCTTGGTAAGGAAGAGGTCGTGGGTTCAAATCCCATCTTTGGCTCGTACTTGTGTAAAAGTTAAGCAAGAGTATATAACAAATAGAAATAATTTATAATTACTAATTCGCATAAACATGGCAAAAGAGAAATTTGACCGTAGTAAACCACACTTAAACATTGGTACTATCGGTCACGTTGACCACGGTAAAACTACAACTACAGCTGCTATCACTAAAGTATTGGCTGATAAAGGTTTGTCAGAAGCTCGTTCATTTGATTCAATTGACTCTGCTCCTGAAGAAAAAGAGCGTGGTATCACAATCAATACTGCACACGTAGAATATTCTACAGCTAACCGTCACTATGCACACGTTGACTGTCCAGGTCACGCTGACTACGTTAAGAACATGGTAACTGGTGCTGCTCAAATGGACGGTGCTATCATCGTAGTTGCTGCGACTGATGGTCCTATGCCTCAAACTCGTGAGCACATCTTGTTGGCTCGCCAAGTAGGTGTTCCTGCGTTAGTAGTATTCATGAACAAAACTGACTTAGTTGACGACGCTGAGTTGTTAGACTTAGTTGAAATGGAAGTTCGTGAGTTATTATCATTCTACGAATTCCCAGGTGATGATATCCCTGTAATCAAAGGTTCTGCTTTAGGTGCATTGAACGGTGAGCCTGAGTGGGTTGAGAAAATCATGGAATTAATGGATGCTGTAGATAACTACATTCCAATTCCTCCACGTTTGACTGAATTACCTTTCTTGATGCCAGTAGAAGATGTATTCTCGATCACAGGTCGTGGTACAGTTGCTACAGGTCGTATCGAAAGAGGTGTAATCAACTCTGGTGATCCAGTTGAGATCTTAGGTATGGGTGCTGAGAACTTGAAATCTACAGTAACAGGTGTTGAGATGTTCCGTAAAATCTTAGATTACGGTGAGGCTGGTGATAACGTAGGTTTATTGTTACGTGGTATTGAGAAAACTGATATCAAACGTGGTATGGTTATCTGTAAACCAGGTTCAGTAACTCCTCACGATCATTTCAAAGCTGAGGTTTACGTATTGTCAAAAGCTGAAGGTGGTCGTCACACTCCATTCTTCAACAAATACCGTCCTCAATTCTATTTCCGTACAACTGACGTAACTGGAGAAATCTCTTTACCAGAAGGTACTGAAATGGTTATGCCAGGTGATAACGTTACAATCAGCGTGAAATTAATTTCTGCTATTGCAATGGAAAAAGGTCTACGTTTCGCTATCCGTGAGGGTGGTCGTACAGTAGGTGCTGGTCAGGTAACTGAAATTATCTAGTCTTTAATAAAGATTTAGAATCACATAGAATAAGCTAATCGACTGAGGTTGATTAGCTTATTTTTTCGATAAGCGATTTATCGGATTAAAATAAAAAAAAGTGAAAAAATATTTGCAGAAAGTGGTTTAAAACACTATATTTGCATCACAAAATAAGAAATACACGGGCATAGTTTAAAGGTAGAACGAAGGTCTCCAAAACCTTTGGTCTGGGTTCGAGTCCTGGTGCCCGTGCTTATAAAAACAGATAAACTAAAATGGCAAAAGTACTTGATTTTTTTAAAGACTCTTATGTAGAGATCACTGAGAAAGTGACTTGGCCTACATGGTCTCAGTTACAAAGTTCAGCTGTTATTGTGCTTGTTGCATCTCTTCTTATTGCATTGGTTGTCTTTGTAATGGATAAAGCTTCAAGCGTAGGGTTAGAATTCTTGTACGGTATTGCTTCTTAATTTTTCAATCGTATTTATTTATGGCAGATCAAGGTTTAAAGTGGTACGTAGTTCGTGCTGTAAGTGGTAAAGAAAAGAAAGTAAAGCAATATATTGATGCCGAAGTTAGCCGTTTAGGTATTGAGCACTTGATTCCTCAGGTGTTGATTCCAATGGAAAAATACTACTTGATGCGTGATGGAAAGAAAGTTGCTAAAGAGCGTAACTACTATCCTGGTTATGTATTATTAGAAGCAGCTCTTGACGGTGAGTTAGAGCATATCATCAAAAATATCAATAGCGTAATTGGTTTCTTGGGAGATAAAGCTGGTAATGCGGTCCCTTTGCGCCAAGCAGAAGTAAATCGTATCCTAGGTAAAGTGGATGAAATGGCCGAGCAAGGTGAAACCATTAACGTTCCTTACTATGTGGGTGAAACAGTGAAAGTAAACGATGGTCCTTTCAATGGATTTACCGGAGAAATCGAAGAAGTCCACGAAGATAAAAAGAAATTAATCGTGATGGTGAAGGTCTTCGGTCGTAAGACTCCACTTGAACTAAACTACATGCAAGTAGAAAAAGAGTAAGATTAGTAATTAACGATAGAGAAAAGCTTTTCATGAAAATTGGAAGGCTTTTTTTTGTATCTTACTACAAATGAAAAGGCCAACTATTTATCTATTTGTATTGGTGTATGTGCTGACATTGCTGAGCTGTGCAAATGTCGAGAAGTACAATCGGTTTATTGAAACTCCCCTGGCAGTGGAAGCTATGCAGCAAGATATCAACTATGTTGAGCATAACTTATGGAAAATGCATCCAGACTTGTTTCTGTATGTGGGGGAGGATCAGTTAAAGGTTAAGTTCGACAGCCTTCGTAGGGCGATCCACCAGCCATTATTGCCCAATCAGTTTCAGCTGGCATTAGCTTCTGTACTGGCCCAAGTTCGGCAGGGACATATGACCCTGAGTCCGCTTATTTCCAAATTTGATCCGAAAGGTAAAGATAAGGTCCGCTATCAAAAAAGCAAGGGGCCCTTTTCGCAATTGGGCTTTCATTGGCAAGAAAATACACTCTATCTCTCAAAAAATGGGACGTTAGATTCAAGTTTGGTACCAGGCTCTAAAATTCTTGCCATTGAGGGGATACAACCGCAAAATCTGTACACAAAATATCGTCCAACCTTTACGTCGGACGGCTATAATACAACATTTATAGATCAGGCTTTCGAGCGTTTATTACCACGGTATTACCAATTGGAACTGGGGTATAAAGATTCTATCTCGGTTTTGTTTTCTCGTGCCGATAGTACATATGAGCGGACTGTTGTCAGAAGGTTTGAAGCCGCTGAACAGAAGGGAAAGGTGGGAACCAGCCATGCTGCGACAGAAAAAACGAATAAGAAGCCTTCCGAAAAGAAGTCCGACACGAAAAAGCAGCGCAAAATATTCGGTTATAATGCCAATCTAAAAAGAATGAGTAAACAGCTCTCTTTCCCTGTCAAAGGCGATAGTAGTGTTGCTTTATTGAAAGTGGTTGACTTTTCGTATGGGCGTCCAAAAGAAGCCTATAGAAGAATTTTTGATCGCCTTGAGCTTAATTCAGTACAATACCTGATCTTGGATCTTCGTGGCAATTTGGGCGGACGTTTGTCCGATGTCCGTGAATTATATAGCTATCTGGTTGAAGCAGATAAATTCCAATTTGTTCAGCCGGCAGTTATCACCTCAAAATTCAACTTGCCGTTTTATCAGATAAAAGGATTGCCGGGCTGGTCTTATCCCGTTTTATCACCATTTATTATACCAAGTGCTGTCGTGTCCTGGACAAAAAGCTTTTCCAAAGATGGGATAAATTATACCCACCTTACAGGGAGTAAAGTCGAAAAATCCAAAAGTAGTCGCTATCGTGGTAATTTATATGTACTGATTGATGGCGGGACTTTTTCTGCAGCGAGTTTAATTGCTACAAATCTAAAAGTTGGGAAGCGGGCTGTTTTTGTGGGGGAGGAAACTGGTGGGGCTGCCAATGGGACAGTTGCCGGATCTCTTCCTGTGCTGAAACTTCCGAACTCCCATCTACGTTGGCGTTTTGGCTTAATGGATGTCAAACCTTATTATCAAGTGTCAGAAGAGGGGCGGGGTGTAATGCCGGATGTTCCTGTCGTACGGAGTGTTGATGATGTTATCAAGGGTAAAGATCCGGTATTGGATAAGGTGTTGAAGTCTATTAAAGGACAGTAGAGCTGATGTGAATTTGCTAAAACCGATAATTCTAGTGTTAATATTTAGAAAAGTGTCAAGATTTTTTTTGTAGAAGGATGGGCAATCTGGGCTAGGATGTAAAAAAACATAAATTCCTGAAAAATTAAAAGTTAGATACTTGCAGGATTCAAATCTTCTTATTAACTTTGCACCTCGGTTGGGGTGTTACGTCCTGGCCGATGAATGTTACGTTATTTGCTTCCAACTTACTAACAGACATTTAACAAAATTAAATTCAAAACAAAATGGCAAAAGAAGTCAGTGCGTTAGTAAAATTACAAGTTAAGGGCGGAGCTGCGAATCCTTCACCTCCAGTAGGACCTGCATTAGGTGCTAAAGGTGTGAATATCATGGATTTCTGTAAGCAGTTTAACGCTCGTACGCAAGACAAACCAGGTCAAGTATTACCTGTTGTCATTACAGTTTACGCTGATAAATCATTTGATTTTATCATCAAGACTCCACCGGTAGCTGTTCAGTTGAAAGACGCTGCTAAATTAAAAAGTGGATCTGGCGAGCCTAACCGTAAAAAAGTTGCGGCTATCACTTGGGAACAAGTTGAGACAATCGCTAAAGATAAAATGCCTGATTTAAATGCATTTACTGTAGAGGCTGCTATGAGAATGGTAGCTGGTACAGCACGTAGTATGGGTATTACTGTATCAGGTAATGCTCCTTGGAACAATTAATTAAGAAATCAATTTAAGAAAAGTGGCTAGATTAACAAAAAATCAAAAAGCGGCACTATCCAAAATTGAAGCTGGTAAAGCATACTCTTTAAAAGAAGCTTCGGCTTTAGTTAAAGAAATCTCATTGACCAAATTTGATGCTTCTGTGGATATCGACGTTCGTTTGGGCGTAGATCCTCGTAAAGCAAATCAAATGGTTCGTGGTATTGCAACATTACCTCACGGTACTGGTAAAACTGTTCGTGTTTTAGTTTTATGTACTCCTGATAAGGAAGAAGAAGCTAAAGCGGCAGGTGCAGACTACGTAGGTTTAGATGATTACATCAGCAAAATTGAAGGTGGTTGGACTGACGTTGATATCATTATTACTATGCCTAGTGTTATGGCTAAAGTTGGTAAATTGGGTCGTATTTTAGGCCCGAGAAACTTGATGCCTAACCCTAAAACTGGTACAGTTACAACAGAAGTTGGTAAAGCTGTAACAGATGTAAAAGGTGGTAAGATCGATTTCAAAGTTGACAAAACCGGTATCATCCATACTTCTATTGGTAAAGCGTCGTTCGATGCAGATAAGATATATGATAACGCACTAGAGGTATTACAAACTCTAGCTCGTTTGAAACCATCTGCAGCTAAAGGAACTTACTTTAAAAGTATTCACATTTCCTCAACTATGAGTCCTGGTATTCATATTGAGACTAAATCAGTAGCAGGTATTTAATCATGAGAAAAGAAGAAAAACAAGAAATTGTTCTAGCTTTGGCCGAACAGATTAAATCTTACGGTAACTTCTATATTACCGATACTGCTGAGTTGTCCGTTGAAAAAGTGAATAACATTCGTCGTAAATGTTTTGAACAAGGCATCGAGATTAAAGCTGTAAAAAACACTTTAATCAAGAAAGCATTAATCGAAGCTGGTGTTGATGAAGAAGAAATCTTTGGAACGCTTAAAGGAGCGTCTACAATGATGTTTTCGGAAGTCGCTAACGCACCTGCGAAATTAATCAAAGAATTGCGTAAATCAGGTGAAAAACCGTTGTTAAAAGCGGCATTCATTGAAGCAACTGCATTCGTTGGAGATAATCAATTAACTGCATTAGTTAATCTTAAATCTAAAAACGAACTTATTGCGGACGTTATCGCAGCCTTGGAATCTCCTGCGAAAAATGTTATTTCAGCTCTTCAATCAGGAGGAAATACTGTTGCAGGTTTAGTAAAAGCTTTAGAAGAAAGAGGTTAACGAATCCTCTAGAACAGAAACATTCGTTACAATTTAATTAACAATTTTTATAAAGTACATTCAAAAATTCAAAATAAAATGGCAGATTTAAAACAACTTGCTGAACAGTTAGTTAACTTAACAGTAAAAGAAGTTAAAGAATTAGCTGATATCTTAAAAGACGAGTATGGCATCGAGCCTGCTGCTGCTGCTGTTGCTGTAGCTGCTGCTCCAGCTGAAGGTGGTGCTGCTGCTGCTGAAGAGAAAACTTCATTTGACGTTATCTTGAAAGAAGCTGGTGGTCAAAAATTAGCTGTAGTTAAATTGGTTAAAGATTTAGCTGGATTAGGCTTGAAAGAAGCTAAAGATTTAGTTGACGGAGCACCTAAAGAATTAAAAACTGGTGTATCTAAAGACGAAGCAGAAGCTTTGAAAAAACAATTAGAAGAAGCTGGTGCTGTTGTTGAGATTAAATAATCTCAACTAATTAGCCCGAAAAGGTTTAGACTCTGACGATTTTTCGTCAGAGTCTATTCCTATTTATATCAATACGCCACTATGCTGTGTATATGCTGGGCACAGTGGAAAGGTGGTTTACAGCATAAGTGTAAGCGCAGTTTTTTTAAAACTAAAATTCATATCCCTTGGCAAACAATAATATTCAACAAGAAAGAATAAACTTTGCGACAAGTAAGAAAGTATTGGAATATCCAGATTTCTTAGATGTGCAATTGGAATCTTTCAAGGAGTTTTTTCAATTAGAAACTACTTCTGACAACCGCCATCAGGAAGGGCTGTTCAAGGTATTCTCGGAAAACTTCCCTATTTCTGATTCAAGAAACATTTTTGTGCTAGAGTTTTTGGATTATTTCATTGATCCACCACGTTATGATATCCAAGAGTGTATCGAGCGCGGCTTGACTTATAGCGTTCCTTTAAAGGCTAAGTTAAAGTTATCTTGTAATGATGAAGAACACGAAGATTTCGAAACCATTGTTCAGGATGTATATTTAGGGACTATCCCTTATATGACTCCTAAAGGTACTTTCGTGGTAAATGGTGCAGAGCGTGTCATCGTATCGCAATTACACCGTTCACCAGGCGTTTTCTTTGGTCAAAGTAGACACACAAATGGTACTAAACTTTATTCTGCAAGGGTAATTCCTTTCAAAGGATCTTGGATCGAATTTGCAACTGACGTAAACAACGTCATGTATGCTTATATCGACCGTAAAAAGAAATTTCCAGTTACGACCTTATTGCGTGCTATCGGTTACGATTCGGATAAAGATATCTTAGAATTGTTCGATTTAGCGGATGAAGTAAAAGTTAGTAAATCTGGTCTTAAAAAATATGTTGGTCGTCGTCTTGCGGCTAGGGTATTGAAAAAATGGGTAGAAGATTTCGTGGATGAAGATACAGGTGAAGTAGTATCTATCGACCGTAACGAAATTATCCTTGAGCGTGAAACTGTTCTAGAAGAAGATCACATTGATTTGATTATCGAAGCTGGCGTTAAGTCTATTATCTTAGCAAAAGATGATGAGTCAAACAATGCGGACTATTCTATTATATATAACACTTTACAAAAAGATACGTCCAACTCAGAAAAAGAAGCGGTGGAGCATATCTATCGTCAATTGCGTAACGCTGAACCACCAGATGAGGAAACTGCTCGTGGTATCATCGATCGTTTATTCTTCTCTGACAAACGTTACGATTTAGGTGATGTAGGTCGTTACCGTATCAATCGTAAGTTGAAGTTGGGAACTCCGGATGAGACGAAAGTATTAACCCGTGAGGATATCATTGCGATTGTGAAGTATTTGATCAATTTGATCAACTCTAAAGCTGAAGTAGATGATATTGACCACTTGTCAAACCGTCGTGTACGTACTGTAGGTGAACAATTATATGCTCAATTTGGTGTAGGTCTATCTCGTATGGCTCGTACAATCCGTGAGCGTATGAACATTCGTGATAATGAGGTGTTTACACCTACCGATTTGATTAACGCACGTACACTTTCGTCGGTAATCAATTCGTTCTTCGGTACAAACCAGTTGTCTCAGTTCATGGACCAGACTAACCCTCTTGCTGAAATTACGCACAAGCGTCGTTTGTCAGCTTTAGGTCCAGGTGGTCTTTCCCGTGAGCGTGCAGGTTTCGAGGTTCGTGACGTTCACTATACACACTACGGTCGTCTTTGTACAATTGAAACTCCTGAGGGTCCAAACATCGGTTTGATCTCCTCATTGGCTGTACATGCGAAAATTAACCACTTAGGATTTATCGAGACTCCTTACCGTAAGGTAAAAGATGGGATTGTTGTGGTTGACGAGCCAGTCGTATATTTATCTGCTGAGGATGAAGATGGTAAAACAATCGCACAAGCGAATGCTTTGTATGATGACAAAGGTAATTTCGAAGATGCGAAAGTGAAAGCCAGATATGAGGGTGACTTCCCAATTATCGAGCCTAATATGCTTGATTATATGGACGTTGCTCCAAACCAAATTACATCTATTGCGGCTTCATTAATTCCTTTCTTGGAACACGATGATGCCAACCGTGCATTGATGGGATCGAACATGCAACGTCAGGCCGTGCCTGTATTGCGTCCACAAGCTCCTATTGTAGGTACTGGTCTTGAAGGTCGTGTTGCGAAAGATTCACGCACATTGATCAATGCGGAAGGTCATGGTGTGGTAGAATATGTAGATGCTGATGAAATCAAGATCCGTTATGACAGAAACGACGATGATCGTCTTGTATCATTCGATGATGATGTCAAAACATATAAATTGATCAAATTCAAGAAAACCAACCAAAATACATGTATGAACTTGAAGCCTATCGTTAAGAAAGGTCAGCGAGTTGAACCAGGACAGGTATTATGTGAAGGTTATGCGACTGAAAATGGTGAATTGGCATTAGGTCGTAACTTGAAAGTAGCGTTCATGCCTTGGCAAGGATATAACTTTGAGGATGCGATCGTAATTTCCGAACGTGTAGCGAAAGAAGACTGGTTTACTTCTCTTCACATTGAAGAATTCGAACTTGAAGTTCGTGATACAAAACGTGGTGAAGAAGAGTTAACAGCTGATATTCCTAACGTATCTGAAGAAGCGACAAAAGACTTAGACGAAAACGGTATTATCCGTATCGGTGCTGAAGTTGGTGGTGGTGATATCTTAATTGGTAAAATCACACCTAAAGGTGAGTCTGATCCTTCTCCAGAAGAGAAATTGTTACGTGCAATCTTTGGTGACAAAGCTGGCGACGTGAAAGATGCTTCATTGAAAACTCCACCATCATTAAAAGGTGTTGTTATCGATACGAAGTTATTCTCGCGTGCGAAGAAAATGTCTAAAGAGGTTGAGCGTAAAACTTTAGAGAAACTAGAGGTTGCTCACGATAGAGCTGTTAAATCATTGAAAGATCGTTTGGTTGAAAAATTATTCACTGTAGTGAATGGTAAAACAAGCCAAGGTGTTTACAATGTATATAAAGAGTTGTTGGTTGCTAAGGGTGCTAAGTTTACACAAAAAATCTTAGCTGAATTGGATTACAACAACATCAACCCAATGGGATGGACAACTGACGAAGATAAAAACGAGTTGATCAAAATGGCCCTTCATAATTACAATATCAAAATTAATGAAGAGCTAGGTTCATTCAAACGTGATAAATTCGCAGTATCTGTCGGTGATGAACTTCCATCAGGAATTGTGCAGATGGCTAAAGTTTACGTTGCTAAAAAACGTAAGTTGAAAGTAGGGGATAAGATGGCCGGTCGTCACGGTAACAAAGGTATCGTTGCACGTATCGTACGTGACGAGGATATGCCATTCTTAGAAGATGGAACACCAGTTGATATCGTGTTGAACCCACTAGGGGTACCTTCACGGATGAACTTGGGACAGATCTACGAAACCGTATTGGGTTGGGCAGGTCAAAAATTGGGTGTGAAATTTGCTACACCTATCTTTGATGGTGCTGAAATGGACCAGGTACAAGATTGGGTTGCGAAAGCTGGCTTACCAAAATCTGGACGTACATATTTGTACAACGGATTGACAGGTGACCGTTTCGATCAACCGACGACAGTGGGTGTAATCTACATGTTGAAATTAGGTCACATGGTTGATGATAAAATGCACGCACGTTCAATCGGTCCGTACTCATTGATCACGCAACAACCTCTGGGTGGTAAAGCGCAATTCGGTGGTCAACGTTTCGGTGAGATGGAGGTTTGGGCATTGGAAGCATTTGGTGCGTCTAACATCCTTCAAGAAATCTTGACTGTGAAATCGGATGACGTGGTTGGTCGTGCCAAAACTTACGAGGCAATCGTAAAAGGTAACAACCTTCCGACACCATCGGTACCAGAATCGTTCAACGTATTGGTACACGAGTTACGTGGATTGGGTCTAGATATCACATTGGATTAATTAAGCAAATAGGGCTTTGAAGGGCTCAGTCCTTCAAAGCTTCTTTATAAAGCTTTAACTTTTGAATAAGTATGTCTTACAAAAAAGATAATAAAATTAAAAGCAACTTCACTTCGATTACGATCAGCTTGGCTTCTCCAGAAACTATTTTGGAACGCTCAAGTGGTGAAGTTACAAAACCGGAAACGATTAACTATCGTACCTACAAACCAGAACGTGACGGTTTATTCTGTGAGCGCATTTTTGGTCCTGTAAAGGATTACGAATGTCACTGTGGTAAATACAAACGTATCCGTTATAAAGGTATTGTATGTGACCGTTGTGGTGTTGAAGTAACAGAGAAAAAGGTACGTCGTGAGCGTATGGGACATATCAACTTGGTGGTTCCTGTTGCGCACATTTGGTACTTCCGTTCTCTTCCTAATAAAATTGGTTATTTATTGGGACTTCCTACCAAGAAATTGGATATGATCATTTACTACGAACGTTATGTGGTTATCCAAGCTGGTATTAAGGAAGAAGATGGTATCAACTTCATGGACTTCTTGACTGAAGAAGAATATTTAGATATTTTAGATACCTTACCAAAAGAAAATCAATATTTAGACGATAACGATCCTCAAAAATTCGTTGCTAAGATGGGTGCTGAGGCGTTAGAAGATTTGTTGAAACGTATTGATTTGGATCAATTGTCGTACGACTTACGTCACCAAGCTGCTAATGAGACTTCTCAACAACGTAAAAATGAAGCGTTAAAACGTCTTCATGTAGTTGAGGCTTTCCGTAGTTCACGTGAAAATATCGAGAATCGTCCAGAATGGATGATTGTGAAAATCGTTCCAATCATTCCACCTGAATTGCGTCCTTTAGTGCCTTTGGATGGTGGTCGTTTTGCGACTTCGGATTTGAATGACTTATACCGTCGTGTGATTATCCGTAACAACCGTCTAAAACGTTTGATCGAAATCAAGGCTCCTGAAGTAATCTTACGTAACGAAAAACGTATGCTTCAAGAAGCGGTAGACTCTTTGTTTGACAACTCACGTAAAGTGAACGCTGTTAAGACAGAAGGTAACCGTGCATTGAAGTCTTTATCTGATATTTTGAAAGGTAAACAAGGTCGTTTCCGTCAAAACTTGTTAGGTAAGCGTGTGGATTATTCAGCTCGTTCGGTAATTGTTGTAGGTCCTCACTTGAAATTACACGAGTGTGGTCTTCCTAAAGATATGGCTGCTGAACTTTACAAACCGTTTATCATCCGTAAGATGATCGAACGTGGTATTGTAAAAACAGTAAAATCAGCTAAGAAAATCGTTGATCGTAAAGATCCTGTGGTATGGGATATCCTTGAGAATGTATTGAAAGGTCACCCTGTATTGCTAAACCGTGCACCTACGCTTCACCGTTTGGGTATTCAGGCTTTCCAACCTACATTAGTAGAGGGTAAAGCTATTCAATTACACCCATTAGTGTGTACAGCGTTCAACGCCGATTTTGACGGTGACCAGATGGCAGTCCACTTACCTCTTGGTAATGCTGCAGTTTTGGAAGCCCAAATCTTAATGTTAGGTGCGCACAATATCTTAAACCCTGCGAATGGTTCTCCAATCACAGTACCATCTCAAGACATGGTATTGGGTCTTTACTATATTACTAAAGGCCGTAAAACTGCTGGTGATCAAATCGTAAGAGGTCAAGATATGATTTTCTATTCGGCTGAAGAGGTTATCATCGCTTTAAATGAGAAGCAAATTGATCTTCACGCTTGGATTAAAGTAAAAACAAAAGTTAGACAAAAAGATGGTAGCATTGTTGATACCTTGTTAGAAACAACTGTAGGTCGTGTGATCTTCAATCAAGTTGTTCCTGAGGAAATGGGTTTTGTCAATGAATTGCTTACGAAAAAATCTTTGCGTAATATCATCGGTGAAATTGTGAAGACTACGGGTATGGCTCGTGCAGCACAATTCTTGGATGATATGAAAGAATTGGGATATCAAACAGCCTTCAAAGGTGGTCTTTCGTTCAACTTGGAAGATTTGAACATTCCTGCTGCGAAAGCTGAATTGATTCAACAAGCAACTAACGAGGTTGAAGAAGTAATGAATAACTATAACATGGGTTTCATTACAAACAACGAACGTTATAACCAAATCATCGATATCTGGACGCGTATCAACAACAGATTGACTGCACACGTTATGGATATTCTTTCGAATGATAACCAAGGTTTCAACTCAGTTTACATGATGTTGGATTCTGGAGCGCGTGGTTCGAAAGAGCAGATTCGTCAGTTATGTGGTATGCGTGGTTTGATGGCGAAACCTCAAAAATCAGGTACTTCTGGTGGTGAGATTATCGAAAACCCGATCTTGTCAAACTTTAAAGAAGGTTTGTCCGTATTGGAGTACTTTATCTCTACCCACGGTGCGCGTAAAGGTCTTGCCGATACGGCATTGAAAACAGCGGATGCGGGTTACTTGACTCGTCGTTTACATGACGTAGCGCAAGATATGATCGTTGTGGAACAAGATTGTGGTGGTTTACGTGGTATTTATACAACAGCATTGAAAGATAATGATGATGTTGTTGAGCCATTGTTCGATCGTATTTTGGGTCGTACACCATTGCATGACGTTCTTCATCCGGATACTGACGAATTGATCGTTTCTGCAAATGAAGATATCACTGAGGAAATTGCTGAAACTATCGAAAAAGCAGGTATCGAAGGAATTGAGATTCGTACGGTGTTAACTTGTGAGTCTAAGCGTGGTGTTTGTGCTTGTTGTTACGGACGTAACTTGGCGTCAGGTAAGCGTGTTCAGTTAGGTGAAGCTGTGGGTGTTATTGCCGCTCAATCAATTGGTGAGCCAGGTACACAGTTGACACTTCGTACATTCCACGTGGGTGGTACGGCATCGAACATTGCTGCTGATTCAAGTATCATTTCTAAATACGATGGTAAAATCGAATTTGAAAACGTACGTACTGTTTCGCAAACAAACGATAATGGCACACATCAGGTAGTCTTAGGACGTTCTGGTGAGGTTAAGATCATTGATGCACATAATAAAATCGTATTCCAACAAAATATTCCTTATGGTTCACAGTTGTTCGTTGAGGATGGCGGTACAGTAGCTAAAGGTGATAAATTGGTCGAATGGGATCCATATAATGCAGTAATTATTTCGGAATTTGCCGGTAAAGTTGAATTTGATGCAATCATCGAAGGTGTTACCTTCCGTGAAGAGTCAGATGAGCAAACTGGTCACAAAGAGAAAGTAATTATTGAAACACGCGATAAAACGAAAAACCCATCCATCAAGATTCTTGATAAATCGGGAGAGGTTATTCGTACCTACAATATCCCAGTAGGCGCCCACGTTGCAGTTGCTAATGGTGTAACAGTGAAAGAAGGTGGTATCCTTGTTAAAATCCCTCGTTCTACAGGTAAAACGCGAGATATCACAGGTGGTCTACCACGTGTAACGGAGTTATTCGAAGCACGTAACCCTTCTAACCCTGCTGTTGTAACAGAAATCGACGGTGTGGTAACATTGGGTGGTGTGAAACGCGGTAACCGTGAGATGTCTATCGAATCTCGTGATGGTCAAATCAAGAAATACTTGGTACCTCTTTCTAAACATATCCTTGTTCAGGATAATGACTTCGTGAAAGCTGGTATGCCATTATCAGATGGTTCGATCTCTCCTGCGGATATCTTGTCGATCAAAGGTCCATCAGCGGTGCAACATTACATTGTGAATGGTATCCAAGAGGTATACCGTCTGCAAGGTGTAAAGATCAACGATAAACACTTCGAGACGATCGTTCACCAAATGATGCAAAAAGTTAACATCGAAGATCCAGGAGATACGCGTTTCTTAGAAAAAGAAGCAGTTAACAAATGGGATTTCATGGAAGAAAATGATTCCTTGTTTGACAAGAAAGTTGTTGTTGATGCGGGAGACTCCAATAATTTACGTCCGGGACAAATTGTTTCTTTACGTAAGTTGAGAGAAGAAAACTCTAGTCTGAAACGTCGTGACTTAAAACTTGTTGAAGTTCGTGAAGCAATTCCGGCGACTTCAAGTCCATTGTTGCAAGGTATTACCAGAGCTTCATTGGGTACGAAATCGTTCATCTCTGCAGCCTCTTTCCAAGAGACTACAAAAGTGTTGAACGAGGCTGCTATCGCAGGTAAACGTGATAACTTATTAGGTTTGAAAGAAAACGTAATCGTTGGTCACTTGATCCCTTCAGGTACAGGTATCCGTCAATACAGCAACTTAATTGTCGGTTCTCGCGAAGAGTACGATCAATTGTTGGCTTCGAAAGAAGAAGATTAATCTATCATAGATTATTTTATATAGAAAGGTCCAGACATTCGTCTGGACCTTTTTTGTTTCTATAGCGACCTTATATGATATAGAAGAACGTAGTAAAATGTATTTAAACTTGCCCTTTTAGTTGTGAAATTGCTTGTTAAGGGAGGGGGGCAAACTGAAATTTATAGCAAGCAGCTTGGCCGTTTAATTGGTTAATTTTACCTGATTGGACGGCTTAATGCATATCTATCTTAAATGAATCGTTCAATGTTACAGTTAGTTAACCTTAATGTTAAAAAATAATAAACAAAAGGCTTGGAAGTTTGTTAGTAAACTCCCTATCTTTGCACCACTCCGCAAGGGAGGAACGGTTACCCCGAAAGAGGGAATCATGAAAAAAGAAGGGTTTAAGAGAAGCCTGACAGGATTTAAAATCCCGCTCAGTTTATTTTAAACGCGGAAATCGAAAAAA
>NZ_JANUDT010000009.1:0-376718 GCF_024808035.1 Sphingobacterium sp. BIGb0116
TACCTCTTCCCATTCCGAACAGAGCAGTCAAGCCCGCCAGAGCCGATGGTATTGCCGTAACAGGTGGGAGAGTAGGTCGGTGCCTTTTTTTACACAGAAGCCCTTGCTGGAAACAGTCAAGGGCTTCTTTCGTTTAAATACTTCCATGTGAAGCAGCATCTCGCCTGTTCTAGAACTCCCGTATCTAGGTTTTTTGTATATTGCTGTAAATATTACTTACTGGCCATATGAGAAATTGTTTGATCATCGTCTGCCTTCTCTTGTTTAATTTGAGATCAGGTATTTGCCAAGACGGACAGGATTACATTTTTGTTTCTTACGAAAACTATCTTCCAACCCCCAAGATAGGTATTGTTGATTTTTATAGGCAGTTAAATGAAAAATGGAAACGTGATAAGAATATGCTTAATGATGAAGGACATGTGGGATTCGAGGTTAGTAAGGATAGCACTGTCAGAGTTGTTTCTAGCAATTTTGGCCATGTAGATAAGACTGAAGAAATGAATCAAAAATTTTCATCCATATCAAAGTGGATACCGGCAAATAAAGATGGTAGATCGACCAATATAGCTCGCCAGTATATCATTAATCTTGGGGAAAGATCTTCTATAGGGGAATTGGGGACATATACAGGGAGTAGGGATACAATGGTCGTCATCGATCCTGGTCATATCCAATTTATTGGCGGTAAATGGTTGAATGCACTGTATTATAAAACACTTGATTATTTTTATACAAATGGCAGACTAAAAAAAATTGAGATATTAGTTTCAAGAAATAGGAATAGGTTTTATAGCTATTTGTCATTTAAAGAATTTGAACAATTTTTCGTATTCTATTACGGTTTACCTACTTATTATGATAATTCCCCCAATTTAGCCATTAAAAGAAATTACTTCGATTTGGAGAAAACAGTTAAGGATAGTTCGTATAAATTATCTTGGGAAGATTTTCGTGATGGCCATATCAGTTTAACATTTGATCCTGAGAAAGTAATGGTCACATATGATTTTTATTGAGTAACTTTGCAGCGCAATGGGTACATTATTGGACAACGGAATTAAACCGTATAATCATTACGGGGCTTATTTAAAGCAAAAGTATAACGGACAGAAAGTGTTTAAAGTGATTGTGGATGGTAATTTTACTTGTCCCAATCGTGATGGTAGTAAGGGTTATGGTGGTTGTACTTACTGTAATGTAGATTCTTTTACACCGGATACTGCCCGGAAAATTCCTTCGATACGGGAGCAGGTGGAATCGGGTATTGAAAGAGCACGTAATAGCTATGGCGCCGAGAAGTTTATTATTTATTTCCAACCAAATACAAATACATATGCGCCGACTCATCTACTGAAAATGATGTATGATGAGGCCTTAAGTATTGATCCTGAAAATACTTTGGGGCTTTCTGTTGGCACACGTCCTGATTGTTTGGATTTTGAAAAGATTGCATTGTTGGAGTCTTATACAGATCGTTACGATGTGGATTTGGAAATGGGTATGGAATCTATCTACAACGATACATTGGAGCAGATCAATAGAGGCTGTTCTCACGACGAATTTGTTCAGGCCATGGATATGCTGAAAGATACCCCTTTGGAGCTTTGTGTGCATACAATCTTTGGCTTCCCATGGGAATCTGAAGAAATGATGTTGAAATATGCAGATGAAATCAACCGGTTTCCACAGATTAAATTTGTGAAGTTGCATCACCTACATATTGTAGAGGGATCTATTATGGGGGTTAAGTTCAAACGTGAGCCCTTTGAACTTTTTTCGATGGAAGGTTACACCGAGTTCTTAGCGAAGTTTATTCCTCGATTGCGTCCTGATCTGATCATTCAACGTATTTTCGGGATTGCAGATAAAGAATTGTTAATTGCCCCGAACTGGGGCTTACCGAAATCAGGTATTCAAACATACATCGATAAGGGATTGGAAGCGCGTCAGGTCGTGCAGGGAAGTCTTTTTTAGTCGCCCCTAATATTTTCTACTCTTTTGATAGATCATTGTATGCTATCGCGTTTAATGAATATATTTCGCCCTATAAAAACAGCAAAGGCTTCTCTAAAGAAGCCTTTGCTGTTTACCTGCAAAAAATAGCGTACGATCACCATCTTTTATTTAGCCTTCAATAATCGTTTTTAGATCGGCTGGAGAATAATTGATAGATTTTAACGTTTTATTGTCGGCTGTTCTGAATACCAGAAATTTGCCATCAACTTCTTTATAATAGGATTCTACACCTTTTAATTTATAGTGCTCCTGTGTAGCGATGGCTTCTGCTTCGTCTTTACATGCCTTGCTCATATTGGAACGTTGAACTTCATCAAAAAGAGCGGAGAATTTATCTTTTAAACCAAATTCTAATACCGCTCCAGCAAGTACATATTGAATGTCACATAGTGCGTCTGCAATCTCTACCAAATCCTTATCCTGGATGGCTTCTTCTAATTCTTTTAATTCCTCAGCGATCAATGATACCCGTAAGGCACATCTTTGTTCAGATGGAATAGTAGGGGTGTCTAGGATTGGATGTTGGAATGTTTTATGGAATTCCGCAACGGATGAAAGTGTTTTCGGATCAGTCATATTCTTTGTTGTTTTATTTGAAAGAGCAAATATAAAAAATAAAGGACGGTTAACTGAATGACCGTCCTTTATTTTTATTTATCTTCTTAAGCGATTAAATCAGGTGCTTTAATTGCACGATTTCACGCTCCTCTAAATATCTCCAACGGCCACGTGGAAGATCTTTTTTCGTTAGGTTTGCATAAACCACGCGGTCCAATTTAACGACTTCATATCCTAGTGACTCAAAAATACGACGTACGATACGATTTTTTCCCGAGTGGATTTGGATGCCAACTTCACGTTTTGATCCACCTTGGACATAGCTCAAGTCATCGGGTTTGATTACACCATCTTCTAATTCGATACCAAAGTTGATTTTGTTAAAATCGCCTTGTGTAAGGCTTTTGTTTAACTCGACATTATAGATTTTGCTGATGCTGTTGCGCGGGTGTGAAAGTTTTTCAGCAAGACTACCATCATTTGTCATTAAAAGTAGCCCCGTTGTGTTTCTGTCAAGACGACCAACAGGATAGATTCTTTCTTTTGTCGCTTTAGAAACTAGTTCCATTACGGTATGACGCTCCTGAGGATCATCTGTAGTCGTGATATAATCTTTTGGTTTGTTTAACAAAACATAAACATTTTTTTCACGTTTTAATCGTTCGTTATTGTAACGGATTTCATCTGTTGCAGGATCTACCTTAGTACCCAATTCTGTAACAGGTTCTCCATTTACCCAAATGACACCAGCAGTGATAAGCTCATCAGCTTTACGTCTTGAACAAATACCAGCATTGGCGATGTAACGATTTAAACGAACTAAGCCGTCATCCTCTGCATCCTCTGCTTTTTTCTTTGGACGTTTAATATATTGTTTATCACCAAAGTTTTTGTTGTCATCAAAATTTCTACTTCTTTCGCCATCAAACTTTCTGTTAGAAGGTCTTGAAGAGTCATTTCTGTCTGAACGTTTGAAGCTATCTTTTTTATCGGAAGAACGTTCTGATCTATCAAAAGATCTTGGAGAATCACTTCTGTCTGAACGTTTGAAATTATCTTTTTTATCGAAAGAACGTTCTGAACGGTCAAAAGATCTTGTGGAATCATTTCTGTCTGTACGTTTGAAGTTATCCTTTTTATCGAAAGAACGCTCTGAACGGTCAAAAGATCTTGTGGAATCATTTCTATCTGTACGTTTGAAGTTATCCTTTTTATCGAAAGAACGCTCTGAACGGTCAAAAGATCTTGAAGAGTCATTTCTATCTGAACGTTTGAAGTTATCTTTTTTGTCAAAAGAACGCTCTGAACGGTCAAAAGATCTTGAAGAGTCATTTCTATCTGAACGTTTGAAACTATCTCTTTTATCAAAAGAACGTTCTGAACGGTCAAAAGATCTTGAAGAGTCATTTCTATCGGAACGTTTGAAGTTATCTTTTTTGTCAAAAGAACGTTCTGATCTATCAAATTTATTGAAGGAATCTTTTTTGTCAAAAGATCTTGAAGAATCATTTTTATCAAATGAACGGCTTCCTCTACCAAAGGATTTTTCTGAATTATCTTTTGAACGAAAGGAATTGTTCTCTCCTCGGAAGGGAGGTTTGTCTGAGAATTTTTTAGATCCGAATGATCTGTTCTCACGATTATCATCTTTTCTGAAAGAGCCTCTTTCAGATTGGTCATTTGACCCATATGATTTTTTTCCGAAACTATTATTATTATCGCCTCTAGATTTGAAGCTATCTGAGTTGCCTCGTGACTTTCTGGAGTTGTCATCACGACTGTTCCTTTTATTGCTGAATGGCATTGTGTTTTGCTAAAATGTGAACCACAAAGTTAGGTATAATTTTGGGTTTTGCGAAAAAATCCTTATCTTTTTGTCTTTTCTTGAATTTACTGCGTTTTTACGCTAAAAAAGCCGCTTTAAATTGTCTGTATTGTAACTATTTGTTTTTTAAATAAATAGTGTTTACCTTTGTACCCTTGAATTTGAACCAAGCTATTTTTTGATCGATTAGAGTCGTGGATAGGATAGCATTAAGGGAGTGAATGATAAGAAAGAAAGTTTTATGTAGTAGTTTGATTTTGTTTGCTTTATTGCTGTCAAAATTATACTCAACCCCACACAACAACGCTTCAAACGGCGATAAGATCGTTGAACCGAAGCTCGTAGTAGTTCCCGCTCATCATGGGGACGAAGAAGAAAAAAAAGAAAAAAGCAATTCGTTTGAATCTTATATGAATTCATTGACATTTGCCGAAGATTCATTACCGATGGATCGTCCGCTTGTGGAAAGTAAATTGCGCAAATTTTTCAATCGATTCTCGTTTAAAAAAACAGGATCATACGATATGCACAAAAAGGCAGAGACCTATTTGCCTATGATTGCAAAGATCCTTAAATCACATGGTATTCCGGAAGATTTTAAGTATATCCCCTTAGTGGAAAGCGGGCTTAGTAAAGCTGTTGTTTCATCTAAGGGAGCTGGTGGTTATTGGCAGTTTATGCCGGCAACAGCGCGATTGTATGGATTGAAAGTCAATAGTACAGTAGATGACCGGAAAGATCTTGTCAAATCTACACATGCTGCTGCCAGATACCTGAAATACCTGTATGCCCAATTTGGAAACTGGACCTTGGTAGCTGCAGCATATAATGTCGGTGATGGTAGTTTAAGAGGTTCTATAAGAAGACAAAAAAAGGACGACTATTTTGCATTGAAATTGAATAATGAAACGGGTTCGTATGTTTACAAACTTGTTTCTATGAAGGAAATTATCGAACATCCGCAAAAGCATGGTTATTCGCGTTATGCAAACAAAGAAAGCGAGACGTTGGATAAAGAACCTAATATGCTATAAAATTGCGCAAAGTACAATAACGATTAAAGTACCATAAAAAAGGCTTTCCAATACTGGAAAGCCTTTTTTATGGTACTGCGTTTAATCAGTGTTATAGCGTCGGTAGATTTTTATCTTAAATCGACGATTTCAAAACCTTTGTAATCATTTTTGTTGAATGCGAATAGATTAGCTGAAAAGCCCTTATTGCCCTCTTGCGAAGCTAATGTATAGGTATAGCGATTACCACTTTTATCAAAAACGGTCGTGTCATAGATCAGGTTGCTTGCCTTATTGATACGTAGCTTTATCTTTGAATAGTTTTTTTTGCTATCGAGCGGACTTAATTCAACGACACTTAGCGTAAGCCCCTTTACCTTTTCAGTATTGGTCAAGGTATATTTAAAACCGCTGGTGTAGAAGCTGAATATGTTTGTTGGATTGATCTCGTTGGTCGAATTGCTTGCTTCTGAGATTTCAACTTCCTTTTCTGTTTTCATGATATTCCACTGTGTCTTGGAATCCGATATCAATACTTGATTTTTGGTATTGACCTGGTACTTGTTGTTACTCTTGTCCAGGTATATTGTTCCAGCGTCAGTATGTGAGCCACCATTAGCTTGTTTAATATCTAATGAGAAGTTGGCCTGTATTGTTTTGTATGCACTGTACTTTTGGCTTACTTTCGTCAGTAATGCTTTAGCAGCGGCATCATTTTGTGCATAACTGTTTTGGCTGTATGCAATAATTAGCAAACCTACCATAAACCACAATTGTTTTTTCATCTTAGTTGTCCTTTCTTAACGTCTCCAAAAATTGTTCTAATGAATACTCATCTGGATAAAGTACCTCGCGGGCCTTACTTCCTTCAAATGGACCTACAATTCCAGCAGCTTCCAATTGATCGATGATTCGTCCTGCTCTGTTATAACCCAATTTTAATTTACGTTGGATTAATGAAGTAGAGCCTTGCTGATGCATGACAATCAATCGGGCAGCTTCTTCGAACAACTGATCGCGGTCTTTGGGATCAAAATCCACACTACCAGAACCATCTCCGTTTTCGTCTACGTATTCCGGAAGCATAAATGCCGAGGGGTAGCCTCGTTGTGCACCGATATAGTCGGAAATTTGTTCAACCTCTGGAGTATCAACAAAAGCACACTGAATACGTATCAAATCACTTCCAGTCGCTAGAAGCATGTCACCTCGACCGATCAACTGATCTGCCCCGCCTGTATCTAGAATGGTCCGTGAATCGACTTTCGATAATACACGGAATGCAAGACGTGCAGGGAAGTTGGCCTTGATTGTACCGGTAATGATATTGACAGAAGGACGTTGGGTTGCAATAACCAAGTGAATCCCTACCGCGCGGGCCAATTGTGCCAATCGTGCAATCGGTGTTTCGACCTCTTTTCCTGCTGTCATCATTAAGTCGGCAAACTCATCAACAATAAGAACGATATATGGTAAGAATCGATGACCCTCCTCAGGGTTTAATCTGCGATTGATAAATTTTGCATTATATTCCTTTAAATTCCGTACCTGCGCATTTTTTAACAAATCATAACGTTGATCCATTTCTATACACAGAGAATTTAAGGTGTTGATTACCTTCTTCGTATCGGTGATAATTGCATCTCCGTCGTCAGGCAATTTTGCGAGGAAGTGGCGCTCTACTTTTTTGAATAGAGAAAGTTCCACCTTCTTAGGGTCAACAAGGACAAATTTTAGTTCGGCCGGATGCTTTTTATACAGTAAGGAGGTCAGAATGGCGTTGATACCTACTGATTTACCTTGTCCGGTAGCCCCTGCAACTAGAAGGTGAGGCATTTTAGCTAAATCGGCAATATAGACTTCATTAGAAATCGTTTTACCTAAAGCAATTGGGAGATCCATGTCTGTTTTCTGAAACTTCTCCGTAGCAAGTACAGATCGCATGGATACCATTTCCGGACTGGAGTTTGGCACCTCAATACCGATCGTTCCCTTTCCTGGCATAGGTGCAATAATACGTATACCCAATGCCGCAAGACTTAAGGCAATGTCATCTTCCAGATTTTTGATTTTTGAAATCCGTACACCTGGTTTTGGTATAATTTCATACAAAGTTACCGTTGGACCTATAGTTGCTTTGATACTTTCGATCTCGATGCTATAGTTTCTTAGTGTATCAACAATCCTGTTTTTGTTCGCTTCGAGTTCCTGTTGATTGATGGTAATTTTACCACCACCATAGTCCTTCAATAAATCCAATGTCGGATGTTGGTAGCCAGAAAGGTCCAATTTTGGGTCATATTGTCCGAATTGGGCCACAAGGTCACTAGCAGTGATTTCTTTTTCCTCTTTGATATCTTCAACCACCAGACCAGGTACTGCATCGGGTTCAATGGCAGCTTCTAGCTCTTGTTGAGGTTCTGCTTCGATTTTCGGTGCTTGATATTCCCGGATTAGCGGTAAGTCTTCCGCTCCAAATTCTTCATTCGGCTGATCAATTGTAAAACTGATTGAAGGCGTATTATCTGTTCGTTCCAGCGGACTGTCGTCGAATGAGAGCACCACTTTGTCTTTCGGATCAATTTGTACTTCAGGTACGGGGTGATGTGTAAAGGCAGGGCGCTGAAGTTCTTCCTGTAAATCTTTTTCACGAGCAGATTGAAATCGCTCATTGATTGATGTTGGCCGTTGAATAGATTCCCGTACAGATTGGATGGAATCATCTTCAATATGAATTTTGTTTCTTAGATTGTGTGGAGCGTATTCATCCTCATCCTCTTCGTCCAAATCTTCGGAGAATGACTTGGATTTTCTGTTACTGAATAGGACAAATTTAAAATCGAGGTTGTAAAGTAAGATTAATGTTGTCAGGTAGGCAAAAGCCAATATACAGCCTACGCCGACAATGCCAACTTGTGCTTCCAGTAATTTATTAGTCCAAAAACCAAATTTCCCCTCAAGCATATGCGGTGTATCGGCCATAAATCCATGGAGGAAGCCTAATGTTACCGAGATAAAAACGATTGCAACAAAAGAATAGACTACAGTACGGTATAATGGAAGCAATGATTTCTTGAACAACAAGCGATATCCTAAAATGAATAATACCGGGATAAAAAGAAAAGATGCGACGCCAAACCATTCGTACATGAATTGGTTGGCAAGTAATGCGCCAAATTTCCCTAGTTTATTATCGACAACGGGTAGATCAACAGCTTCATCATGAATTTCTTCTGTAGATCTGAATAATGTCGACCATCCGCCATTGGTTTTTGCGATATAACTTTGATCGTCTTCCCAAGTGAATAGGTAGGAGACGAAAGCTGTAGCAAATGCCAATGAAAGCAAGATCAATAAAATCCCTAATATCTTGACAGCCTTCTGCTGTGCATCGGAATAATCTCTTGGTACACTGTTTTTTTGACTTTTTTCTTTTTTAAATGTTGTTGATTCCTTTTGAGGGGCACGTTTGCCGGAAACCGAATTCCCTGTCTGCCTAAATGTATTTCCTTTGTTTGACATTGAAAAGCTCACAATTATACTGCTTACAAACTTAGTTATTTTGATAGTATTTTAAAGATGCTGATGGCCTATTATTTTAAGTTTGTCGTTTTTTATGAATGAATAAATTTAGATGTAGCTAAAAAGCTTGATAGCTATAATGACTAGCAAATACTATGCCCTGCAAATAGGTTTGATCAAAGAATGTGCATATCTATACAGATTGCTGTTTTGGTGTATTCTTTGGAGTTGCTGTAAAATATGTAGTTTTACGAATAAAAATAACAGATAGGATGAACAAGTTTGAAATACGAAAAGCTACATTGGCTGATAAAGGACGGATTTGGGAAATTATACAACAAGCAATTGCCCTCAGGAAAGAACAAGGGAGCCGACAATGGCAAGATGGTTATCCGAATGAAGATGTTGTGCAGTCGGATATTGATAAGGGCTACGGGCATGTCGTTGAAGTGGAGCATAGGATTGTAGGTTATGTTGCTATTATTTTTGATGTCGAACCTGCTTATAATGATATTGACGGAAAATGGTTAAGTGATGGTCCTTATGTCGGTATACACCGATTGGCTTCGGCGCAGGATCCGCATATGAAAGGTGTGGGAACGGGAATCATGTCTGGGGTGGAGAAGATCGCGGTTGATCATGGGGTTTATAGTATTAAGGTGGATACTAATTTTGACAATGGAGGAATGTTGCATGTGTTCGAAAAGCTGGGGTATCAATATTGTGGGGAGGTACATTTTAGAGGAGCATCGCGTAAGGCATTTGAAAAACTATTAAAATAACCGGACCGAATTTTTTAGCGGTGCAAGAATAGCTTTGGATTGCATAAAAAAGTCCCTTTTGATTAAATCAAAAGGGACTTTTTTATACTTATGGATTATTAAATCAGGATATTGCTGATCATTAATCTACGATAATCAGGTAGTAATTCTTTTTACCGCGTTGTGCAACAATATATTTATTGTTTACAAGGTGATTTTCCGTAACTGACTCTTCTATATCAGTTGCTTTTTCTCGGTTGATAGAAACTCCGCCGCCCTGAAGCATTTTGCGGGCTTCACCTTTGGAAGGGAATACTTGTGTCTGAACAGCCAGTAAATCAAGAATATTGATGCCTGCTGCAAGGTCTGCTTTAGCGACCTGAAACTGAGGGATGCCTTCAAATACCTCTAAAACAGCCTCGTGGTCTAAGTTGTTCAAAAATTCTAAAGAACCATTACCAAAAAGAAATTCAGAAGTTTTGATCGCAGTTTCGTATGCTTCTTCGGAGTGGGTACGAATGGTGATATCTTTTGCCAGTGCTTTTTGAACTAAACGTAAGTGTGGCGCTGCATCATGTTCTGCAATAATAGACTTTATTTCGTTCTGAGGTTTGAGCGTGAAAATTTTGATCCAGTTTTTAGCATCATCATCTGACGTATTCAACCAAAATTGGTAATATTTATACGGAGAGGTTTTCTTTGGATCTAACCATACGGCACCAGATTCGGTTTTTCCAAATTTCTGACCATCGGCTTTTTTGATTAATTGCGTGGTGATTGCATAGGCCGTTCCCTGATCTTGGCGACGAATCATTTCACTTCCTGTTACAATGTTACCCCATTGGTCGGACCCACCCATTTGAACTTTACAGTTATGGTGCTTCCAAAGGTAGTAGAAGTCATATCCTTGAATCAATTGATAGGTAAACTCTGTAAATGAAAGACCATTGTCGCCTTCCAGACGTTTTTTTACCGAATCTTTTGACATCATATAGTTAACGGTAATCATTTTACCGATATCACGAATAAAATCCAAAAATTTAAAATCTTTGAACCAGTCGTAATTATTAACCATTTGGGCGTCATTTTCACCTTCTCCAAATTCAAGAAATTTGCCTAACTGTTTTTTCAGACAAGCTACATTATGCTGTAAGGTAGCTTCGTCCAGCAAGTTACGCTCTGCAGATTTGAAAGAAGGGTCTCCGATCATTCCTGTCGCTCCTCCAACCAGGGCAACTGGTTTGTGGCCTGCATTTTGGAAGTGAATCAAAGTCATGATCTGCGTCAAGTGTCCTACGTGTAGAGAGTCGCCTGTGGGATCAAAGCCGATATAACCAGCGACTTTTTCTTTATTCAGTAAGTCTTCAGTGCCTGGCATAATATCTTGCAACATGCCTCTCCAACGTAATTCTTCTACAAAGCTCATTGTTAAATGGATTTAATTTTTTAATTTACAAGATGCAAAGATAGGAGATTAAGCGTATATTGAGCGAATAATTCCATATAAAAGCACACGCTAATAAGCTGGTATGAATTTTTTATCACATTTCTATTTTGAGCGGTTTGCAACCAATCCCGAGCGTATTGTGGGTGGATTGTTACCCGATCTATTAAAAAATGCTGATAAATCCTTTATGCTAAAACCACGTCAGTATGAAGATGAGCTTTTGGACAACCCTTTACTCGAGCAATTGTATATAGGTTGGAACCGTCATATCGAGGTAGATCGACTGTTTCACAATTCACCTTATTTTTTTCGTCATACACATCAACTGAAACTAAAAATACAGTCTAGTTTAGCGGGGCTGCCTATCCGGCCCTCCTTTATGGCCCATATCGCGTTGGAGCTATTGCTGGATCATATCCTAACACAAAATAAAGCGGTCTCCATCGATAAATTCTACGCTGCACTAATGCATGTCAATGAAGACGCTGTTCGGAAGTTTTTGAAAATTAATCAACTGAATGATATTCCTAAGTTTGAAAAGTTCTATCATCAGTTCATTGAGTGGGAGTATATTTATGACTATGCACAGGTGGAAAAAATTGCAGGTGCACTTTTTAATATTTGTAAGCGATTGTGGCAATTTGAAGTTTCAGTGGAGCAAAGACAGCTTCTGACAGAACAGCTGATTTCCTATTTATATACGCAGATGACCGATTATCAGGAAATTTACCAGTATATTCAATATGAGCTGGTGGACTTTAATTAGTCTATCAGAAAATACCAATAGTATAAGACCTTGAAAATATTTATTTTCGCATAATTTTAAGTATCAAAAACTAAATTTACATGTCACATAGACTTTTTCGGAAGAAAAGTGTTGATCAGATTCTGCATGACTCTCAAAAAGAGGGTGGAACGGGCCTTGCAAAGGTATTGGGGGTAACAGATCTGGTTTCGTTGGGTATCGCCGCTATTGTAGGGGCCGGAATCTTTAGCACAATTGGATTGGCGAGTTATGAAGGTGGGCCAGCAGTCTCACTTCTCTTCGTTTTTACGGCTTTTGCCTGTGTTTTTACAGCATTGGCCTATGCTCAATTTGCCAGTACAGTTCCTGTTTCAGGGTCGGCGTATACGTATGCTTATGTAGCCTTTGGTGAGTTGTTTGCATGGATTATAGGTTGGGCATTGGTCTTAGAGTATGCTGTTTCCAATACGGTTATTGCCATTTCCTGGTCGCAGTATTTTGTTTCCATGTTGGAGGGCTTTGGTCTGCATATACCGGCTTGGTTATCCATGGCACCAGGCTACGCTTATGATGCTGTAGACAAGATGAACCAACATGGCGCGGCTGCCCTTACCGCAATCGACCAACATGGTCTGGATGCTTTTAATAGTGCTCCACGAATTGGAGGTCTACCTATTATTTTCGATTTACCAGCCGGTGTTATTACATTTTTGGTCACTTGGTTGGTTTACATCGGAATCAAAGAGTCCCAGAAAGCCAGTATGGTCATGGTGATGATTAAGGTAGCTATTATCCTGGCTGTAATTTTTGGAGGTATATTTTTCATTAAACCAGAAAATTGGACCCCTTTTGCACCGAATGGTCTCAAAGGCGTACTCGGAAGTGTGGCCGCAGTTTTCTTCGCGTTTATTGGATTCGATTCAATTTCGACGACTGCTGAGGAATGTAAAAATCCGCAGCGCGATCTGCCTAAGGCAATGATCTATTGTTTGTTGATTTGTACTGTACTATATGTTGCCATTACTTTGGTATTGACAGGTATGGTAAACTATACAGAATTAAATGTAAAAGATCCACTTGCTTTTGTTTTTAAATATGTAGGCTTTGACCATATGGCCGGAATTATATCGGTGACCTCTGTGATTGCCATTACCAGTGCCTTGCTGGTGTATCAATTGGCTCAACCAAGAATTTGGATGACTATGAGTCGGGACGGTTTGTTGTGGAAAAAATTCGCGACGATCCACCCAAAATATAAAACACCTTCTTTTGCGACTATTATAACGGGTTTGGTGGTTGCTATCCCTTCGTTATTTTTTAAAATGGACTTCTTTGTGGATCTAACGAGCGTGGGTACCTTTTTTGCCTTCATCCTTGTTTGTGCAGGTGTATTGTATATGGATTATTCGGGCTTATCTGCAAAATCCAAATTTAAAGTTCCTTACATCAACGGTAAATATTTAGTTGGTGCGGGACTACTGATCGCTATTGTGTTCATTTTTATCTATGGGCAAGAGACGATACAAGAGTGGAAATCGCTTTCCATCCTTGAAATTATAGAACATAAAATGTTGGTCATTATATTTTGGTTAACCTGGCTTGGATTGAGTATTTATAGCTTTAAAATGAACTTTTCGCTATTGCCTGTCGTTGGTATCCTGATCAATCTGTATTTGATGACGGAATTAGGGGCAAGTAACTGGATAATATTTGTGATCTGGCTCGTAATTGGATTGGCTGTATATTTTATGTATGGCTATAAACATTCAAAGTTAAATAAACAGGCGCAAGTATAGTATACGAGAAGCGTCGTACAATAATGGATCAAAGAAAAGGAGCTATCTGATAAAAGATAGCTCCTTTTCTTTGAATATCAGGGACGTATTAGAATCTCCATAAAAGGATTCGGCTTACCTTATTGCCTTGTTCCATGCGGATCACCTCGGTCTCTTTTACATTTATTTTCTTTAGTTTGTGTTGTAGAAAGCGAATGTCTTCGCGGTGGGCAACTAATGTTGTGAACCATTTTACTTGATCTTTGTGAAATTGACTTTCAAAGATCATGCGTGACAAGAAAGCTTTTTCACCACCATCACACCACAACTCGCTTCCTTGTCCAGAAAATGCTTGTGTTACAGGTTTTTCGTCTATTTTAGCTTCTTTAATGCCTGTGGTCTTACGGATGGACTGCTGTAAAGCCTCGGTTTGAGAGCTAAAAAATGGAGGATTACAGATCACCACATCATATTTCTCACCTGGCAGAATAATATCTTTGAATATGGCTTTCGGGTTATTTTGTAGACGGATTTGTATGCTCTTTTTTAAGCTCATATTTGTCCGCGTTATCTCGATTGCATTTTTGTATGCGCTCTTGATAATTTCAGATCCTACAAAGCTCCATCCATACTCCTGATGCCCGATAATGGGGTAGATACAATTTGCACCAACACCGATATCGAGTATATGGATATTTCCACCTTTTGGAATCTCACCATTATTATCCCTTGCAAGCACGTCTGCGATATAATGAATATAATCTGCTCGGCCCGGAATAGGGGGGCAAAGATTCTCTTTGGGAATATCCCAGTGTTGAATGTGGTAATATTTTTTTAGAAGCGCCTTGTTTAACGTTTTAACAGCATCGGGATTGTTAAAATCGATGGATTTTACTTTATAAGCATTTTCTATAACAAAATCTTTGAGCGAAGGTTCGACTTTGCTCAATTCTTCAAAATTGTAGTTATCGAGATGTCTATTTCTAGGGTGTAATTTCTTTTTTGGATTAGCGTCTGCCATGATGTATTATTTGCAACAAAAGTAATGCAATTCTATTGAATAAAAAAGGTGATGCTTGAGCATCACCTTGAGGAGTATTAATCTTTCCGTATGAGATGGACCTCTGAAGTCTGTGGAAAATTGAGTGGAACCCGCTCAATTGTAACAAAGCTGGAATCTAAACCGAAACCTTTTTCTTCGGACAGACTCATTTTTTTGAGGTAACCATAGATGTCCATAATTACCTTTTCTATCCATGTCATTTGGTTGGTTTTGGAGAGTACTTTTTCCAAAACAACAAACTTAAAGTCACCTGGAATATTGTGTTTACGTAAGGTGTCGTATTGACTGGTAATATCAATTTCACCTTTTTTTACCATTTCCTCAACTACTTTTCTGAACAGCAGGCTGATGCGCTGTTCTTCTCTAAAGCCAAGTTTAAAATCAACCCGTATTAACTTACCCGGGATAAGCTGATCGATCGAATACTCTTTTGTATGTGGATGATCCATCACATCAACGTGGACTAGCCAATATACATCCGCACGCTTTGGTTTTTTATTAATAATTGAATAAATAATTTTAGCCTCTATCTCGGATTTGAAATTTGCACTTGTCAGATATACCAAATGTGATGCATATGGGGGAACCGATTTGTCCTCACTCAATTCGGAGATAATTGGGTAGTATTTATTGATATTGATGAAATTAACGAAACGATTTTTAATTTTTCGCGCCGTATACCAGCAATACATTGTTCCAAATAACGCAGTTGCAAGCATAAGGGTTAACCAACCACCATGGGCTATTTTGACACCATTTCCTATTAAGAAAGTTAGTTCAATAACAAAATAAGCGACCAAAAATACCGCAATAAGTACACGGTTGACTTTTTTCATGGCGAGGAAATATCCCATTAGGATCGTGGTCATCAATACCGTTAAGTTGATCGCAAGACCATAGGCTGCATCCATTCGGCTTGATTCTTCAAAAACCCAGATGACGATCATACAGCCGACCCATAAAATTAAATTGATGGATGGTACATACAACTGTCCTTTATGCTCGCTGGGGTAGCGGATAGCGACTTTAGGCCATATATTCAAACGTACTGCTTCCGAAATTAGGGTATAAGATCCGGATATCATGGCTTGGCTGGCGATGACCGCCGCAATCGTCGCGATAGCGATACCGTAACCGATAAACCAATCGGGCATGATTGAATAGAACGGATTTTCACCCCCTAGGACACGTCCTTCCTGTGTTAATAACCAGGCTCCTTGTCCGAAATAATTTAGTATAAGTGTGATTTTTACGTAGATCCAGCTGATGCGGATATTGTTTTTACCACAGTGTCCCATATCCGAATACAATGCTTCAGCTCCGGTAGTACATAGAAATACAGCTCCGATCAATAATAGCGAATGTGGATAGGTAATTAAAATATGGAAAGCATAGTAGGGGTTGATCGCTTTCATCACTTCCGGTGCGAGGTGTAGATGGGATAAACCAATAATACCGATGATAGAGAACCAGATGGTCATTAATGGACCGAAAACCTTTCCTACTACAGATGTTCCAAATCGTTGAATAATAAACAATAAGGAGATAATCGTAACTACAATAGGTACTGTAGGTAATCCTGGGAATTTGAGATCCAAACCTTCAATAGCCGAGGATATTGTGATGGCAGGGGTGATCATTCCGTCTGCTAATAAGGTCGCCGCACCAATCATCGCTGGAAAAATTAACCAAGGGGCACGCTTGCGTACCAATGAATAAAGGGATAGGATACCACCTTCACCTTTATTGTCCGCCCGGAGTGTGATCCAAACATACTTTACTGTTGTCTGGAGGGTCAGTGTCCAAAAAACACAGGATAGTCCGCCCAAAACTAAGTCTTTTTGAATGGCTCCTTGTCCCATGATTGCTTTGAAAACATACAATGGAGAAGTTCCGATATCTCCAAAAACGATTCCTAAACTGATCAATAATCCGGCGAAACTCACCTTATTGATACTGTTGTGATGACTGTTGTCTGCCATTTATCAATTATTTTATTTCAAAATATACTGCAAAAATATACTTTTTGCCTGTACTTTAAGTAGGTACATTTCCTGCGCCAAATTTTAGCATTTACTTTGACATGCGCAAGAGCTGTTAAAATTTGTTAAAAGAAACTTATAATGAATCTATTTGGTGAAAAACTTTTAAACAAAATACTAACTTTGTTGTTGATAATTCAAATAGTTAGCGTTATATTTGATTAAACCGTAACCAGTATTTGAAGTCTAATTTAACACTATGGGGAGAAATCTACTTAAAGCAGCTTGTTTAACACTTTTATCCGCACTGACATTGTGCAGCGGGGTGAGTCGGGTGTATGCAAAGTCTCCTTATGACCATACTATTTCGCAACATATTTGGGACGGCAGTGAGGCATTCGGGGAAGACAATAACATCAAGGACACAGAGAAACTTATCAATAATGTGAAGGTTTTCTATAATCCGATTGCGGAACAAATAAATCTTTCTTTCAAATTGGCAAAATCGTCAAGTGTCTCTATTAAAGTAATGGATGCATTGGGCAATGAGATTCTCCAGTTAATGAATGGCAACCTAGACTCAGGAATTCAAAATCTTTCCTTTGAGCATGGAGGAAAATTAACGACAGGGTTTTATTTTGTACGAGTAGTCGCTGGTTCAGAAACTGTGGTGAAAAGATTTTCTGTTCGATAAAGAGGTCTGTTCGATAAGAAGGTAAGATATAATGTAAGTTCATTCGTATACATAAAACAGCAAAGGGAATCATTTGATTCCCTTTGCTGTTTTATGTAAAGCTTCATTTGTTCATTCTAGTCTTGTTGTATTTCTTCGATCCACAGTCCATCATCTTGAATGATCTTGATCAATTCGTCTAAGGCATGTGCGGAACTTACATTTTTCTTAACGATCTGCTGACCTCTATATAGTGTCACCTTATCAGGTCCCGCCCCAACATAACCATAGTCAGCGTCCGCCATTTCTCCAGGGCCATTAACGATACAGCCCATGATACCAATTTTTAAGCCTTTTAAGTGATTGGTGCGGCTTCGGATCATCTGCGTGGTTTCTTGGAGATCAAATAAAGTTCTGCCACAACTTGGGCAGGAAATATATTCTGTCTTGGATATTCTGGATCGTGTTGCTTGTAGAATTCCGAAAGAAAGCGAAGCGATGTTCTCCAATGCTGTTGCCGGAGAGTCAATCCAAATTCCTGAACCCAAACCATCGATTAATAATGCTCCTAGATCTGTAGAGGCGTACAGCTGTATTTTTGAAATAGGTTCTTCGGGATTCATAAAATCACCAATGGGTCCTGAGAAATCTTCTTCCAAATAAGAACGTTTGATAATGACCGGATTATCGATACCGATTTCCTGTAGATTTCGAAAGAACTGTCTTTGATCTGCCATACCGTGCAAATAATCGGTTTCTACTATAAATACGACAGTTTTGTCAAGCTGTAAAGATTCAAACAGTGAGGTTAACAAATCTGAATTACAGATTTTGACCATATTCAGGACTTTATCCTTGTTGTCCGACTTTACGAATTCGTCTAAGGTAAAGAGGGGATGAATATTAGTTTGATCGGTAAGTTTTGACCAGGTGTTATAGTTATATACTTGCTTCAGATTTGCCGGCATAGTAAAGGATGGCAAATTGTCTGCGAGATAGACAAAGTCTACAGACTGCTCACCCATGTGGTATTTATCTAATAGGATATCATAGCGATAGCCAACTTTGGAAAGGATCTGAGCGTCTTTCAGATTTTCCTTAGAAATGTCGACCACAATTCGTGGTACCAAAGAACCACCGATGAAGGTATTTACTTCTTGGCTGGCATAAGGAATATGCGGCGTCTCTGGAGAGAGCTGAACAATCTCTTGTTTGGGTTGACTCTCGATGTTTGCCTTTCTTTTACTATATCTATTGACAAGTGCTATAGCGACTGGAGCTTCCCGTTCAGGCTCTTCGGTTAACGATACACGTACAGTATCACCCAGTCCATCTTCCAAAAGTGTTCCGATACCAACGGCAGATTTTACACGACCATCTTCACCGTCTCCAGCTTCGGTTACACCGAGATGTAGGGGATAGTTCATGTTTTCGGAAACCATTTTTTCGACCAGCAATCGGTAGGCTTTGACCATGACCTGTGGGTTGGATGATTTCATTGAGATACAGAGATTGTAGAAATTCAGATCTTCACACATCCGGATAAACTCCATGGCAGATTCGACCATTCCTTCGGGGGTGTCGCCGTAATGACTCATGATCCTGTCCGACAGTGAGCCGTGGTTGGTACCAATACGCATGGCGGTACCATTTTCTTTGCAGATATTTACGAGCGGAGTGAATTTTTGATAGATGCGCTCTAACTCACGCTTGTATTCAGCATCGGTATAAGATAGCTGATCAAACTTTTTCTTGTCTGCATAGTTACCAGGATTGACTCTTACTTTCTCGACGATACGAGCGGCAACCTCGGCAGCATTTGGTGTAAAATGAATATCAGCAACTAAAGGGACCTTATAGCCTCTTCTGCGAAGTTCACTTTTTATGTTAGCTAAATTTTGTGCTTCTTTAATACTAGGAGCGGTAATACGAACGTATTCGCAGCCCGCCTCAACCATTCGAATGGTCTGCTCAACCGAGCCCATCGTATCCATTGTATCTACTGTAGTCATACTTTGAATACGAATGGGATTATCGCCACCCATGGGAATATCACCGATCTGAATTTCCCTCGTTTTCCATCTCGAATAATCTACCTTGGAATTGCAATAGATTCCAGGTAATGTCAACATATTACTTGTGTCCATATCTAACACAAAGTTAGCTTTTCTTGGCTAAAAATTGGCTGTCAATTAATATCTTCTAATTTTTATTGACGCGATGCCACCGTTGATGTCGAAATCGAATTTTTGAGCAGCCGCGTCGTAATTTGTCGATTTTACTTCGCCTTCATTTTTTAGGAAATCGCCCTCATAATCTGTTGAGGATAATGCATTGTCGCTTGTAATGCGGCAGGCAGCATTTTTTGGGATGGAGATTTCAATAGAGGAGGCTCCGGCATCCATCGAAATTTTAGTTGTTGCTAGGGGCTGTCCTAATTTTAGCTTTAGGCTAGTCGCTCCAGCATCAATATCCAATGTTTCTATCTTGTAGGGTGAAAGATCCAACTTGGCATCAATTGCACCTACATCAAAATTCAGATTCCATAGGATGTTAGGGTTTAAAGCGATAAACGTATTGTTGTTTTTGCTGTTAAAATCCTTGTTTTTGAATTTTCCCTTTAGGTTGATATCTAATTTGTCCGCAGACTCTCCATGTACAGTTATGCCCAGTAAATATTCTTTTGATGTATTGAATGCCGAGAAGATTTCTGTCGTAGTGCTACTATCATTTCTTAATGAAGTGGCCCCCAAATCGAGGTTTAAGGTAGCGCTATGGATTTTATCGTCCAACGGTACATTGAGTTTTTCTGTTGTATAATTTGTTTTGTCGTTAGGGTCGTCGATATTGATGTTGACACCTTTGCTTTTCAATAATTGTGTTAAAATCGGCTCTTTTGGTGTCGACAGCCCTATATAAGTCAAAAAACCTAAAATCACTACGGTAGAACCAATGGCGACAAACTGTCCAATCTGTTGGTCTTTGGGTACCAGCATACGAATTCCAGCAAGGACAATAAACAGCGGCCAGTATCTAAAAATACCTACCCAGTTGAAAGAAATCGTGTTGAGCTGTGATAATAATAAGACAACTCCTATAAAGAGAATGGTGATACCAGTTGTTATTCTTCGTGTATTCATAACTAATTCCGTTTGTTAATATGTCTCAAAAGTAAGTCGCTTTGAGAGATACCGTATGAATGTTTAGGCTATTATACATAAAAAATCGGTAAATGTGACTAATTGATCGGTAAGTAATTTCGTTTTTCGTATACTTTTTGGGTTTTTGCTTGTTTATATATTTGCTGGAATTAATTACCTTTAATGGATTGCTTGGTTTAGTATAGCCGTAAAATTGGCGTAATACATTGAAATTAAATAGATAATATGATCTTTCATCACATTGGTGCATATCTCATACTCCTGAAATCAGTTTTTAAAAGACCGGAGAAAGGTCGAATTTATTGGAAGGAAACCGTATTGGCAATGACCGATATTGGTATAGGATCTTTGGGGCTTATCGTCATTATTTCCACCTTCATTGGAGCTGTTATGACCATGCAAATTGCCTTTCAGATGGTTTCCGACTTGATCCCAAATTCTATTATAGGTTCGATCAACCGGGATTCAAATATTTTGGAATTGGGACCAACGATCTCGGGACTAGTCTTAATGGGAAAAATTGGGTCTTCTATATCTTCACAGATCGGATCCATGCGTGTTACAGAGCAAATTGATGCCTTGGAAATTATGGGGATCAATGCCCCTGGTTATTTGATATTACCCAAAATATTGGCGGGTATTACCATGATTCCGATGTTGGTTATTATTTCCATCGTATGCGCCTTAGTGGGCGGTCTGTTGGGCGGGTCACTTTCGGGTGCTGTGACACAGGCGGATTATATTTTAGGAATTCAAGATGGCTTCAACGGTTTCACGGTGACAGTTGCCCTTGTTAAAGCTGTTGTGTTTGGGTTTATTATTACCTCGATATCAGCTTATAAAGGGTATAATGTAAAGGGAGGAGCTTTGGAAGTTGGGCAAGCTAGCACAGAAGCAGTTGTAGTTGGCTGTATAACTATTCTTGCAGCGGATTATGTGATAACCGCATTAATGCTTTAAAAAGATTTTATGATTCAAATCGAAGATATTAACAAGTCATTTGGAGACAATCACGTTCTGAAGGGTATCAGTGCAAATTTCGAACCTGGAAGAGTGAGTTTGATTATCGGAGGGTCGGGTTCCGGAAAGAGTACTTTATTGAAATGTATTGTGGGCCTGCATCAACCGGAAAAAGGAAAAGTGATTTTTGATGGCAAGGATTTTACTCGGATGAATTTTGAAGAGCGTGTTCCTATTCGAAAAGAAATAGGCATGCTTTTTCAAAATTCAGCGCTGTTTGATTCGATGACGGTCGAACAAAATATCATGTTTTCGTTGGACATGTTTACGGATATGTCCAAAGCGGAGAAATTGGATCGGGCAAATCATTGTCTGGAACAGGTTAATCTGGAGGGAAGAAATAAATTGTTTCCTGCGGAGCTTTCGGGGGGGATGAAGAAGCGGGTTGGAATTGCACGCGCAATTAGTATGAACCCCAAATACCTTTTTTGTGATGAGCCCAATTCGGGATTAGATCCGGAGACTTCGATTGTTATTGATGAATTGGTGCTAAAAATTACACAAGAATTGAAATGTACAACAGTCGTTGTTACACATGATATGAATTCTGTGATGGGAATCGGTGAGTATATTTTGTTTCTCTATAAGGGACAAAAATTCTGGGAAGGTTCCAATAAGGATATGATGCGATCGGATGTGGAAGAATTGAACAACTTTGTTTTTGCAAGCCCATTAATGAAAAGTGCTAAGGCTTCTATGGGGCAATAACACGTGAGAAGAAGGCTTTATTGCGCTTAATTTTATGTGTTTGATCGGCGTTAGCATCGTGCAGATTTCTTTTATATTGAAATTTAGCTTAGTTTTGTCGGAAAATTTTGATTTTGGCAGCAACAAATATACAACTATTGACCCCACAGCATTGGAAGGACTATGAACTCATTGATTGTGGTGATTTTGAAAAACTGGAACGTTTTGGTGATTTAGTTTTAATCAGACCAGAACCTCAGGCTGTATGGCCTAAGGCATTGGGTGATGCAGAGTGGAACAAACGTTATCATATCAAATTCAAAGGTCGTTCGGCTACTTCTGGAGAATGGTTGAAGAAAAATCCAAAGGTCCAAGACCGTTGGCACGTCGAATATAAAAATGAGGATGTGGCCATCAAATTTAGATTGGGCTTGACATCTTTTAAACACGTCGGGATTTTTCCGGAACAGGCTGTAAATTGGGACTATATTTCGGAATCTGTTCGCTCATTTAAGACGGAGAAACCGAAGGTTCTAAATCTTTTTGCATACACTGGTGGAGCATCTTTAATAGCAAAGGCTGCAGGTGCGGATACAACTCACGTCGATTCGATTAAACAGGTTGTTACCTGGGCTAATGAAAATATGGAAATTTCCAATTTGGATAACATTCGTTGGGTGGTTGAAGATGCTTTGAAGTTTGTAAAGCGTGAGCTGAAAAGAGGCAATACGTATAATGGGATTATTTTGGATCCACCGGCATACGGACATGGGCCGAAAGGAGAGAAATGGAAATTGGAAGATCACATTATGGAAATGATGACTGAGGTCGTTCAACTATTGGATCCTAAAGAACATTTCTTGATTTTGAATACGTATTCATTAGGGTTTTCTTCTGTTATTGTTGAAAATTTAATTAAGACGGCTTTTCCAAAAGTGGAAAACTTAGAAATAGGCGAGTTGTTTTTACAAGCAACTGCAGGACCAAAACTTCCACTTGGCGTATTTGGTAAATTCCGCAAAATAGCGAAGTAAGACTTGTCAAAAGATTCCTGATAATAACACGGGGCGCTTGTTTAAGCGCCCTGTGTTTGTTTAAAGTTATATTAGGGGGTTACATATGGATGTCTTTTAAACGTAGTGATGCCAGTTCAAGCTGTCTAGGTATCGCTGTGCTGATGTTGTGTGGAATAAGTGATAAGTGCTGGGTAAGTTCGTTGTAATAAGCTATTCCAGCTTGTAATTGTGCTTTGAATTTGGCTACATATTTTATTTTTTTATCGTTCATGATATTTTTATTGTCTGTGACATATTTTTGAATATGATCGATATAAAGGTTGAGTTCGTTGATCATAACAAAAGGTCTGTTTTCATTTTCAAAAACTGATATACGGCCATAGATGTGATCGATCATTTCCCGCAAAGAATATTGTTTTTTGAACCAGACAAGATTTGGACCTGGGCAGATAGATACAGCGGTCTGTTCTTTGCTCTTCTGGATATTGTACTTGAGATAGGCGGGTGCTGCGAGCCCTTCACAAAGACAGGTTTTCTCTGTAATGGCGTCAAAGGCTTTATCGTATTCCGCAACGGACAGGTTTTGTTTTTGTAGTTCCTGGATCTTTTGATGTTGATATACGCGTGATGCGGTGCAGATCGGTTTATCACTAAACTCTGTGTTCGAAATAAGGTATTCTTTTTTACAAGGGCTACCGGGGCGCCCTTTTTTTATACGTTCCAATCGTAGGTGCTCCGCGCCACTTTGTCTGAAATTGTTAAAGGGAATTCCCAAGGGAGATGCTCCGCTACAGTAGAAGTCTTCTTGCTTGGCAGTTTCCAATGCTTTTAAGGTTTCTTGATCTACCGTGGTTGCTTCGGGAACCATCAGGAATGGGGAGCCCCATCCTACGGCATCGAATCCATAGTAGTCTAACAAGAACTGATGTTCTGAAGCAGTTCCCACACCTCCTTGAACTGTATATTTGATGATGGGGGGAGTTGTTAATGAGCGCTCTTGGGAAGTCCAATATTCGTGGTATATCTCGAAAAGTTCGGTTTTCAAACTTTCTTTTTTCTCTTTAAACTCTTGAAGGATTGGCCCTAGAAGAAAACCATCGGTTGCGAAAGCATGACCACCACAGTTCAAACCGGATTCTATTCTGAATTCAGACACCCATACACCGCGCTTAGCGAGATATTTTGCCTGGATGAGCGCCGATCGAAAGTCACTTACTTTCAAAACGATCTTTTTGTCAAATAGGCCTTCACTATTGGGGAAGAAACCCGGTAATTCAGCGAGGTAAGCATATAGGTGTGGATTCATCCCTGCGGAAAGAATAAGAGAGGAATGCAGTGTTGAATTTGCAAAACCACGTAAGGCTGCTGAAGCATCAGAATAACGCTGATCCAATAGGTTACTATCCTGGTAATTCATTTTATCTACTTTAGACATAATGTTAACATCGATGTCTCCCGCTTTGAGGTAATTGATCAATAGATCTTGCAGCTCGGTTTTAATCGCGCGATTGCTTTCAATTTCCATCGCATGATAAATTGGTTTTGAAGGGTGTGAATCGGGTAGAAGCTGAAAATATTTGGTAAGTTCGGAATTTTCGGTAAAGGGTTGACGCTTTAAGGCCTCGATTTGTCTATTGACCACAAACTGTACAAGATTGAGATAGGCCGTAATTCTCTTTGCTCGGTAATCGTCTTCTGTTTTAGCGATCGGACGATAGGAGATTTGATATTGTCCGCAGTAATAGCGGCGCATGCGCTCGATTAGTTCATCGTCAACAATAGACATTACGGAGGAGATGCCGTATTGTGCGACCTTAAGTGCGGAGTCGATGGAGAAAGCTAAGCCTAATACGGGGATATGAAAAGTATGCGTCATTCTTAAATATTTCTTTTACGAAATAATGGAGAATAACGCTGAAAAAAAGTAATGATTGTTTTATCGGGAAATGATTGTAATCACTATTCGAATACAATTGTCTTGTAATCGTTGCGCATCACACGATCTTCGCTAAGCAGACGAATTGCTCGGCTCAAAACAGCCTTTTCTATTTCTTTTCCGGCAGTTACCATATCTTTTACAGTATAGGTGTGGTTGACATGTCGTATATCCTGTACGATGATGGGACCTTCATCGAGCTGGTCGGTCACGAAATGCGCTGTGGCGCCTATGATCTTAACGCCTCTTGCATGGGCCTGCTTGTACGGATTGGCGCCAATAAAAGCGGGGAGAAATGAATGGTGTATGTTGACCAGTTTATTTTCAAAGGTACTGACAAACTGAGAAGACAAGATCCGCATGAACTTCGCCAAAATAATATAATCGAAATTATAGTTTTGGATTTGTGCGATCAGTTGTTTTTCGAATGTTTCCTTTGTCAGGTTTTCATGTGAGATACAATGAAATGGAATATCAAACTTTTCCGTAAAGGAGCGTAGTGATTCATAATTACCAATTACGGCCTGCACTTCTGCTCCCCATGTTTCGAAGTGTTGTCGTACCAGGATATCGGCAAGGCAGTGATGCTCTTTGGTCACGAGGACGACGATTTTTTTACGATTATTGGGGTTTATCTGTATTTGAGCGGATGGAGGAAGTACTTCGGCAAGGGAATCGGAAAGCTGTTTCTGCTCTGGCACGAGACCGTTACACACGACACGCACGAAGAATTTGTTGGCTTCTTCATCCACATATTCACGCATGGTGACAATATTGAGTTGAAATTTTGCTAGCGTATTAGAAATGTTGGCGACCAATCCAACGGCATCTTGACATTGGATCAGAATTAAGGTTTGGTTGTGCATGAAAGGTGGTTGTAGGTTGCTAAAAAAGCGGGTTATTTTAACCCGCTTTTTTTGTTAGTTCTTCTTCAAGGTCAACTTCAACACGTAGATTTTCGACAATATGCTTTTGTCGGTCTGGTGTGTTTTTGCCCATGTAATATTCTAATAACTGTTGAATTTTATTGTCTTTGGACAAGATAACCGGGTCAAGACGGATATCTTTTCCGATAAATAATCCAAATTCGGAAGGTGATATCTCACCTAAACCTTTGAATCGAGTAATTTCAGGTTTAGCGCCTAATTTTGCGATTGCTTTTTGTCGTTCTTCATCGGAATAGCAATAGATCGTTTCCTTTTTGTTGCGGACTCGGAAAAGTGGTGTCTGTAAGATGGAAACATGGCCAGCTTTGACAAGGTCTGGGAAAAACTGCAAGAAAAATGTCAATAACAACAGACGGATGTGCATTCCATCGACGTCGGCATCGGTAGCGATTACGATATTGTTGTAGCGTAATCCATCGAGACCGTCTTCAATATTAAGTGCATGTTGTAAGAGGTTAAATTCTTCGTTTTCATAAACAATCTTTTTGGACATACCGTAGGAGTTTAACGGTTTTCCTTTTAAACTGAAAACTGCCTGAGTCTGCACATCCCGCGATTTGGTAATTGAACCAGACGCAGAATCCCCTTCAGTGATAAACAAAGTTGTTTCTTGGTTACGTTCATTTTTATCGCTGAAGTGCACTTTACAGTCACGTAGTTTACGATTATGCAAAGAGGCTTTCTTCGCTCTTTCGTTGGCGAGTTTTTTGATACCGGCGATATCCTTACGTTCACGTTCAGATTGTAGAATACGTTTTTGAAGAGCATCTGCCGTAGCCGGATTTTTATGCAGGTAATCATCCAATGCTTTTTTGATAAAGTCACTAATGAACCCTCTTACTGTAGGACCTTCTGGACCGACACTCTGCGAGCCTAATTTAGTCTTGGTTTGAGACTCAAAAACAGGTTCTTGTACTTTGATAGCGATAGCACCAATGATCGAGGAACGAATATCCGATGCGTCAAATTCTTTTTTGTAGAACTCGCGAATTGTTTTGACAAGTGCTTCACGGAAGGCTGCCTGGTGTGTTCCACCTTGCGTGGTATGCTGACCGTTGACAAAAGAATAGTATTCTTCTCCGTACTGTTGACCATGTGTCATGGCAATTTCAATATCTTCACCACGGAGGTGAATGATCGGGTAGCGCATGGACTCGGCATCGATATTCCGTTCCAATAGATCTTTTAGACCATGCTCGGAAATAAATTTCTGATTATTGAAATTAATGGTAAGACCAGAATTTAAGAAGACATAATTCCAGATCATGTTTTCTACAAATTCAAGTCTATATTTATAATTTCGGAAAATCGAATCGTCCGGATAAAATGTTACTGCTGTCCCATTTCGTTGCGTGGTATCTTTTTGTTCATCGTTGATTAATTCTCCGTTAGAGAATTGGGCGATGCGCGTTATATTTTGACGATATGACTGTACGGTAAACTGACTGGACAAAGCATTTACGGCTTTTGTACCGACACCATTTAAACCAACTGACTTTTGGAAAGCCTTACTATCATATTTACCACCTGTATTGATTTTAGAAACAACATCAACCACAGAACCAATTGGAATACCACGTCCATAATCGCGTACGGAAACTTTATTTTCGTTTACCGTGATATCAATAATTTTACCAGCGCCCATAACAAACTCATCAATCGAGTTGTCAACGACCTCTTTCAATAAAACATAGATACCATCATCATAGGCCGAACCGTCCCCCAATTTTCCAATGTACATTCCCGGACGAAGGCGAATATGCTCTTTCCAATCCAGGGACCTAATGCTGTCTTCGTTATATGTACTCATAAATTAATGTAGAACTTAGCTAACAAAAGTAAAAAAAATAAACTACGATAAGTATTTAAAAGGCTAAATTTTTTAGATATCGATAGTTTGCGTGCTGCTGGAGAAAATTGCTGGTTTGCTGGGAAATGTTTACATTTAGTGTAAGTAATTGTAACGAGAATAATTTATGGGATTATTTGATAAAATCAGGAATGAGTTTGTCGACATTATCGAATGGGTCGATAATAGCACAGATACGATTGTGTGGAAGTTTCCACGGTATCAGAATGAAATAAAAATGGGTGCGCAGTTGACTGTGCGGGAAGGGCAGGCTGCGGTATTTTTAAATGAAGGTGTGGTTGCAGATGTCTTTCAGCCTGGTCGCTATGAATTGACAACACAGAATATGCCGATCATGACAACCATCAGAGGCTGGAAATATGGGTTCAATAGTCCATTCAAAGCCGATGTCTATTTTGTCAACCTTCGACAATTTGTCAATCAGAAATGGGGAACCAAAAATCCGATTATGCTGCGGGATCCTGAATTTGGACCAATTCGACTTCGGGCTTTCGGTAATTTCTCCTTTCAGGTGAAGGACGTTACTGTTTTTATGAAACAGCTGGTTGCGACGACGCCTGTTTTTACTGTTGAAGATATCATAGAGCAGCTTCGAAATATTGCGGTATCGCGTGGGATGGATGCTATTGCTGAGTCGAAGATACCAGCCTTAGACCTAGCATCCAACTACGATGAAGTTTCGGCCTTGATACAACAAAAAATTGGGGTTGATTTTGATGAGTTGGGTTTGAGCTTAACGAAATTCTTAATCGAAAATATTTCATTCCCAGAAGAGGTGGAAAAAGCCCTTGATAAGCGAAGCAGTATGGGGGTCGTTGGTAATCTAGGGGCATATGCCCAATTTCAAGCAGCTAATTCCATGGAGAAAGCTGCTGAGAATCCCAATAGTGGGGGGATCGTAGGTGCTGGATTTGGCGCCGGACTGGGGGCGGGAATGGTTGGTCAAATGGGCAATGTATTTCAGCAAAACAGCTTTGATGGGAATAATCCTGCCGGTACGGGCTCAGCTGCTGTGGCTTCGTCTGCCGGGGCAGTTGGACCGCCTCCATTGCCAAAAACGGCAGCTTATTACCTGGCCATTAAAGGTAAACAGGAAGGGCCATTTGATCCGGAACAGCTACGCGGTCTAGTAAAAGAGGGGACGATGACACTTGCCACCTTGGTTTGGAAAGAGGGACTTGAAAACTGGATTGAGGCTGAAAAGGTAGGCGAATTAAAGGATCTGTTTTCGCAGAACCCGCCACCGATACCAGGAGTTTAGGATAAAACGCACGACCGAGTTTTATGAGTTTTGAAGAAAAAACCTCCGAAATAGAGCAGGGGTTAAAATGCCAGGGCTGTGGTGCTATCTTGACTTATCAGCCTGGTACTTCCTATTTAGAATGTTCTTATTGTGGAACTAGAAATGAAATAGCGGACCCGATAGCGGAAAATGGGCATATTGAATCAACAGATTATAAAGTCTTTGGACAAGCAATGGAAGGAGTCGCCGATGAGCGCTATAGCTATTTGGCTGAAGTTGTGCATTGCAGTAACTGTGGTGCAAACTCGCGCTTGAATCCTCATGTTACAGCAGATTTATGTGCTTTTTGTGCTTCACCTTTGGTAATTGACCATCAGCAAAAGCGTATTGTGAAGCCACATGGTCTTGTTCCCTTTTCCGTTGATTACAAAAATGCTTTTGGGCTATTGACACAATGGGCCGGTAAGATATGGTTCGCTCCGAATGACTTTAAGCGAATTTTTAATTCAAGAAATGATCGTTTAAAAGGCGTGTATATACCATTTTGGTCCTATGATGCAGATGTACATTCTGATTACGTCGGGTCACGTGGAGAGTATTATTATGTGACGCGTACAAGACGCAATTCGGATGGTGAGACGGAAGAATACGAAGAAAGACGAACAAATTGGTATCCAGCTTCAGGTAGTATCTATAGTCAATTTAAGGATATTGTCATTTCGGGATCAACATCTCTTCCCGAAAAGTTCTCTGATAAAATCGGACCTTGGAATTTGGGCTATCTAAAACCTTTCAATGAGCAATATTTAAGTGGCTTTATCGCTGAAACTTTTAGTGTGGATCATGTAAAAGCGGCGGAAACTGCCCGGACTGTTATGGATCGGGAAATCGAACGTCAGGTTGAGAATGACATCGGTGGTGATACGCAGGATATTGATTCCATTGATAGCGATTTTAAATCCATTAAATTGAAGTATATTCTTTTGCCTGTGTGGTTATCTGCTTATCAGTACAAAGGAAAGAGTTATCAGATCATGGTCAATGCATTTAACGGTAAAGTTTATGGACAAAGACCTTATAGCTTTTGGAAAATAGCTTTTTTGGTGTTGGCAATCATTATTATTTTGTATCTATTGAGTTTTATGGGATAACAAAAAAGGTTATAAAAAAAGCGCTGTTCTCAATAAAAGAGAACAGCGCTTTTTTTATGTTAATCGTCTTGACTATTTGTTTAATGAAAGTAGGAATCCGATCGTGAAATTGGCATCCCAATCAAATACGAAGGTGTCGCAATTGGTTGCATCTTTAATTGCTTTATAGATGTTGACACCGCTCTTTGTTTTCACTTTATCTGTTTTGTAAGATGCTGGATCGTTCAAAACCGTAAAACGCTCTTCACCTTGGCGTGTTTGCGATGCTAATTCAAAAGGAACCCCGCCTATAATAAAACAAACTTCTCTTTTATTTGCTGGAATTTTTTCGCCTAATTTTTTTATTTCTGTATAGACCGCATCATCTTTGAGGTCTTTTTCATAATATTTCGCACCAGGTGCTTCTACCGATTTTGTGTCACCGTCGATCCAGGAGATTTTGGTGTTACCGGAGCCAATATCAACAACAAATGAATTGTCTTCGTAAGCTTTCGGAAGAACCGATTTTAACGCTAATTTTCCTTCCTGCTCTGCTGTAACCAGGTTGACCACAAAGCCCATTTTTCTAAGTTCAGCACTGATAACTGAAGTTTTAGGTTCTTTTTGAGCTCCGGAGCTAATAACGAAATGTATGTTTTTGGATTTGACGCCTTTGTCGAGCATCATGCCTATATAATCTTTTAATCCTTTACGGATGTCTTCCGTATTTGCCAATCCTTCGTATGCAAATGACTTTCCAAAGTCTTTGGAAATGATCTCCCAGCGATTTTCTTTGTCCATATTGACGACAAAGGAATTGAAACCCGAAGCGCCCACTTCAACGACGCCCTTGTATTCGCCGTCGACTGGTTTTTCGGGTTGATAGTTGAATGAACGAGTCGTTTCTGAGCCTGATGAAGGTGCGACCGCATGACCATTATTGCTTGTTGAATCTGTTGTTTGGACTGTCGAATTAGCATCAAATTTGCCCGATTGAATGGCCCAATAACCGATTGCGAGAATAGGTAAGGCGATGATAATTGCTTTGATTGGCCATCTTAATCTTGCCCATGTTGATTTTTCTTCCATGATGTTCGTATAATAAGTTTGATTTTAGTTAAATATTAATCGAGTAATGTAAATCCTTTATCTACTTTTTCTTCGGGTTTGAGTTCATAGCTAGCATCTGCCATTTGCGTTACGTTTAATACATTTAGATTACGTTCGTCAACTTTGCGGATAAACTCTTCCAGTTCACCTTGAGTAGGCGTGCCACCCACGGTGATGTTGTTGTTTTGATCCAAGAAATCAAGATTCGATCGGATAGAGGCAATATTTTGACTGATGGCACCTGTTGCTGCATTCATGGCCTCCTGAAATGCCCAGCCATCTTTAATATTGAAAACATCGGCTAGGCCATCGGTGGCATTTTTCATCTTTTGAGTGGCTTCTAGCTTCTTGGAAATGATGGAAATGCTGCTATCCAAGGTGCTGACATAGATACGCGCTGCGCTTTCATTATCTTTTAGGACTTCCAATACTTTTGCAAATTGATTGGCATATTGGACATAACTGCGCGCATTTTGCTCTTCAGATTCACCTTCTTTTCCCAATAGAAATGCTTTGGTACGTGTTTCTTTGGCATCTCTTGCATAAGCATTTGCCTTCTCTGCATTATTTTTGCTCGTTTCCTCTTTTGATTTCTCGTCGAGATTAGCCGCTTCAGCGGTGAAACGTTTCGCATAGGTGTACTTCTCTTCGGCTGTTTTTTGAGCAGTTTCACCGCTTTGAATCATGTCGATGCGGACACCGTCTACATTGCTGATTTTTTCCTTCACACGTTTCAGGGTGTCTTTTGCATCTCTTGATAACAGTTGTAAGGTTTCGATAGGGTTATTTCTAATGATGGATTTTTCACCTTTAAAAAGTAGGACGGTTCCCAATCGGTGCAATAGCGCAATGATCTTTGGAGCTAGCAATAATAAGGTAATCAGGATTATACTGAATATCACAAAAAGTATACTTTTTCCGGCATATTCCAACATAATCGGTAAGTACTTGAAAAAAGCAAAGGCTCCACCAAGTAAAAGTGCCCAAAAGAAGATCGACGAAGCTGTCTTCTTCGCTTCTGGTGATTTTAATTGTGCAGGCAAATGATCGCCCAGTACTTGAAATATCGGAAGTTGCGTCTTTATCTCAGCGGGAATATTAACATACTGATCTTTTCTTTCCATTGATTTATTTTTATGTTATTGATTGATTAATCATCTGCAATGCAGTGTTGATTTCGGTGACCACTTCATCAACGGCCGCGTTGCCGATGTTTATTTTTTGTTCGATATCTTTAATTCTTGGTTCGTACTTTTCATTAATTTGTTCCAAAGCGACTTGTTTTTTCTGTAGATCATCTTGCAATTTGGCGATATTCTCCGTTATTGTTTTGATTTCGGTGTTCAGATTTGCAATCTCCATGGTTCGGTCCTGTTCAGTCTTTTTCTTTTCAGCCTGTTTTTGTTCCGATTCTTTGGCAATGGTTTCTTTCAATTTATTAGCATAATTTGTGCCAGTTGCTACCAGTTTATCCTTGGTTAACGAACTGTCTACAAATTTCAGTGAAGTATAGGCTGCTTTTAATGTGTTTTCCTCTACTTTTCCCATTGCAGCAGCAGCGTTCCACACTTCGAAAAAATCTACACCTTGCTCGTTGAGTTTTTCAAGAATGGCATAGACCTTTAATTTCATTTCTTTGAGATCGGTTGTTCCATCATTGGCTGTTATAGGGATTGGGGGCGGTGTCTTTCCAGTTGGAGCCTGAGCCGTGGGCGATGAATATGCCGGTGGTACATGGAGTCTTTCAGGAGCAGCATTAGTGCTCGGAGTCGGGGGGGCTTGTACCGGTGGAGTTTGCTGCGGCTGATCGTCCTCAAAAATTAATTTCTTTAGACTGTTTAATATACTGGATCCTCTTTTAGTATCGTCGTTGCTCATCATGTCATAGTTGATTATATCTCTACTAAAATAATAAAAATTAATATTCTCTTCTAATGAATTGCGCTATGGAATACCCGAAATGGACATGGGGGTGATAGGAGCTTGAATAAAAGCGATGAAATGCAAAGTAGGGGGAGTGAATTGGCCTCTATGGCACTTTATGTTTAGGGTAAAAACAAAGATTCCCAATTGTTGATTGGGAATCTTTGTTTTGGCGGTAACGGTCCTGTGGGACTATTATCTGCCAAAATCATCTTGTACGCGAACAATATCGTCTTCATCAGAAGGGTTGTTGGCATCTGTGTGCTGCCAGATCTCGGCTAGAATACCGAAGCCATCCAATCCAATTAAACGGTGACGTTGCCCTTGACGCAATCTAATCGTTTCGCCTTCTTTCAATGTTGAAACAACCGATTCTTCATCTGTGTCAGAAACCATAACGCCTACGTTACCTTGGATAACACGCCAGATTTCGGCACGACGGTGGTGATATTGCCATGAAAGTCTTTTCTCTGGTGCAACAATTAAAATTTTTGGACTTAATTTCCCTGAGATTCTTAACTCTTGTACATCCATTCCGCCGAAGTATTCATCGGCAAATTCTTGTGCTTGGGATTCGTCAATAACGAAAAATCCTCCCCAAGGGCGTGCAGCATCTGATTTATCAATACGAAAACCTTTGGATGTCAGCATTTCCTGTACTTTCTCAAACAATGCGATTTTATCTATAGCCATATTAAAAATTCTAAAAATTTGTTATTCGTTAATTCAGTTGCTAAATATAAAAAAAATCCATTAATATTTTAAGTTAACCGTTTTAGCTTTATCTAAATACGTTATAATGGAGCGGTTTTAGGTGTCTTAAGCTATAATGTGTCGCGTGAAGTTAAAAATGAAATTGCTAATTTTGTGATCAATCTAATTTCAGGATATGTCAAACTTTCAAGTCGATCGAGAAAATACTGCATTTATGCAGGCTGTTGCTTTTGTTAACCAAACGAACCAGAACGTATTTATTACAGGAAAGGCGGGTACAGGAAAAACGACGTTCTTGAAGTATATCCGTGAGCATAGCTACAAGAAGATGGCTATTACGGCTCCTACGGGCGTCGCGGCGATGAATGCGGGCGGGACCACTTTACATTCTTTATTTTGGCTTCCTTTTGGAACCTTTATAGAAGATTATGAATTACGTTGGGACGAGCAGGATAGTCATATTTACAATAAATCACGTTTATTCAGTACGATTAAACTGACCAAGCAGCGCAGGGCTATCTTGCAGGAACTTGAGCTATTGGTGATTGATGAGGTTTCAATGGTCCGTGCAGATACATTGGATGCGATTAATGTGATCCTGCAATCTGTTCGTCGCGATATGCGACCTTTTGGTGGGTTGCAGGTTCTGTTTATCGGAGATTTGTATCAGTTGCCACCAGTTGTGAAAGACGCCGAATGGAATGTTTTACGGGATCATTATTCTTCTGTTTTCTTCTTTAACGCTAAAATTTTAAGAGATAATCCCTTGGTGATGTTAGAGCTTAATAAAATCTATCGCCAGCAAGATGAGGGTTTTATTTCCATTTTGAATGCCATACGAAACAATCAGTGTACAAGTGACATGCTCACGACCTTAAATGGTTACTATGAAAAAGACTTCGTTCCAAGCGAAGCTGAGCAGTATATTACATTGACCTCCCATAATCGAAATGCTGATGAAATAAACGGAGCCAAGTTGGCGTCATTATCGGGTAAAATGTTAAATCTTAAGGCAGTTGTAAAGGACGATTTCGCGCAGGGTTCCTATCCTGCTGAAGAAACGTTGTCTTTAAAAATAGGGGCACAGGTGATGTTTATTCGAAACGATTCGGGAGATGAACGTAAATATTACAACGGAAAGATCGGTACGGTAAAGGACATCGATACTGTGCAGGGCACAGTATCGGTTACATTTCCTGATGGGTCGGAATCTGTAACGGTAAAAAGGGAGACCTGGGAAAATATTCGGTATAATTACGATAAGGGGCAAGATCAGATTAAGGAGGAGATATTGGGTACATTTTCGCAATTTCCACTTCGACTGGCTTGGGCTATCACCATTCATAAAAGCCAGGGCTTAACTTTCCAAAAAGCAATCATCGACGCGGGGACCTCTTTTGCCGCGGGACAGGTATACGTTGCATTGAGCCGTTTAACGAGTTTGGATGGACTTGTATTAAAATCGATCATCCCTTCTTATGCCATCCGTACAGATTATCAAGTTGTTGAATTTGCGCAGCGTACTCAGGGTCAGGCTGATGTCAATGAAATTCTAGAGAAATGCCAACGGAATTATCTTGGCCAGATTTTAATGCACGGTTTCCGTTGGGACGGTCTATTGGCCGAGACTTCTGAGTTACTGAAATCACTTGAGGAGCGTAATATTGATGGAAAGGAACAAGCATTACTATTTTTTCAACAATTGGTCAAGCACCTTCAGACCCAAGAGAAAGTTGCACATAAGTTTATTGTTGTACTGTATGATTTGTTGCGGGATAAAAACGCGATCGATTATGACGTAATCTGTGAACGTTCTACTGCTGCGGTCAATTGGTTTTTACCGAAAATGGATGTAGATCTGATTGAGGCTTTAACCAAACATATCGAAGAGTACCAGATACGAAAACGTACGAAGAAATATATTGACGAGTTAAAAGCACTATTGCTTGATTACAAGCGAAAACGCGAGCAGTTGCAACATTGTCTGCTTATTGCTGAAACGCTTTCAAAACGGGAAGATTTTCAAACAGCGATGCTCGATGTTGCTGCCAGCGTGAAGACCAAAGAAAAAGATGAATTGGCTGCACAAAGTGCAGATGAAGAAGGACCTAAGAAGTTGGATACAAAGGATATTTCCTTAGAAATGTTTAAGGATGGTATGAGTATTCCTAATATAGCGGTTAAGCGTGGGATGGTTGCGGGTACGATATATGGACATTTAATTAATTTTGTTGGTACGGAAGTGGAAGCAACAGAGTTGATCGAACAGGAGAAGTTGGATCGTATTCTTGGTGTTATTCGTGCAAATCCGGATAAGTCTTCTTCGGAACTTAAAATGCTTTTGGGGGCGGATATTGATTATCCGGATATTAAAATTGGACAAAAAGTTTTGGGATTGTAGGCAATAAAAATTTATAGCGTATATTTGTAACAAATTGTGTGATATAGTTTGTTGAAAGCCCATTGATAACCTTAAGATTGCTTATGGAAAACAAGAAAGATCCTAACAAGTGGCTTGTGCTGACGACTATTTCAACCCAGATGGTTTTTACCATTTACGCATTTTATTTATTGGGGGATTGGCTGGACGGTAAGTTTCATGCTGAGAACCAATTATGGATGAAGATCTGTACCCTTGGAGGGATTGGAATTTCTCTATATCAAGTCATTAGACAAGTGAATCGATTAAACGATAGATGATAGTATATATAAAGCAGGCCCTTATTTTATTTTTTGTTGCGGTATTAATTTTTGCCGTTCATTTCTTTTTGTTAAAGTCTTTTGATGGTATACATTCCCTGGGAGATCTACATTTTCCATTGTATGAAATTTATATTTTTCAACTGATATTATCCGTGATCATCATGGTGGGGATAAGTTACTGTTCGCAGAAATTTCCGCAATATGTTGGTTTTGTTTTCTTGGGGTTATTGACTTTAAAGTTTGTCCTAAATTATGTATATATCCATAATGGGTTGGCAAAACCGCAGGCTGATATTTTAAAATATAACTATTTGATCGTTGTCGTTTTATTCCTTTTTTACGATGTTATATTTGCTTACAAGGCTTTAAACAAATCCTAAGGGAGAAAACGATAGTTTTTTCAAAAAAATGTAATATTAAAGTAGCTTTTGTGCTTTATATATAGTATTTTCGCAAAAAATTTTAAATAACATAATAGTAGTATCGTGAGTCTTAAAAGAACACTTCAATTTTTAGCAGTTATTCTGTTTGCAGTTGCGCCATTTTTAACAAAGGCGAATGAGGATGCACACGGAGAAAAATCGCAGGCTGAGGAAATCAATAGCCATATTGAGCATCACTTACAAGATGATTATTATTTTAGCTTCTTTTCGGATGAAGAGACAGGTAAACATTATGGTTTTTCATTGCCGGTAATTTTGATCGATAATGGCTTGAAAGTTTTTATGGCTTCGGCATTCGATCACGGTAATAAAGTTGCTGAGGTTGATGGCCAATATTATGCATTGTATCACGGGAAAATTTATAAGACTGATGCTACTGGTAATTTGACTGGTCATGAGTATCGTAAAAATGCTGATGGTAGTTATGTTATGACTATAAATGAAGATGGAAAAGAAGAGAAAAAGGAATTTGAAACTTCTTATGTGATTGGTTCTCATGAAATTCATGATGCTGTTGATTTTCATCCATCTGTAGCGATGCCTTTAGATTTTTCGATCACTAAAAGTGTTGTTGGTTTGTTTTTGGCTGCATTTTTAATGTTTTGGGCATTTATTAGTTTGGCTAAAACATATAAAAAAGGCGCTAACAATTTACCTAAAGGTGTTGGACGTGTATTGGAGCCTTTGGTTATCTATGTACGTGATGAGATGGCTATTCCAAACATTGGTCATCGTTACAAGGAATTCATGCCTTATTTATTGTCTGTATTCTTTTTGATCTGGATTTTAAACTTGGTTGGTTTGACACCACTAGGGTTCAACGTTACAGGAAATATTACGGTAACTTTATGTTTGGCTCTTTTTACGTTCTTAATTGTGAATATCAAAGCAAACGCAAACTACTGGAAGCATATTTTTTGGATGCCAGGAGTTCCGGTTCCATTTAAATTTGTTTTAGCGCCAATTGAGGTATTGGGATTGTTTACAAAACCATTCTCTTTGATGGTACGTTTGTTTGCAAATATTACAGCTGGTCACACGGTCGTAATGGGATTGATTGCAATTGTTTATTTATTGCAACACCAATTGACAGTAGTGGGTAGTATCGGTGTTTCCATGTTCTTGACAATCTTCTTGATGGTTATCGAATTATTGGTAGCATTCTTACAAGCATTTATTTTTACGATGTTGTCATCCTTATTTATCGGTATGGCGGTTGAAGAACATCACGATCATTAATTAGTAAATTTTTTAATTATTCAAATCATACATTATGTACAATTTAATTGGAGCCGGTTTAATCGTTATCGGTGCAGGTTTAGGTTTAGGTAAAATTGGTGGTTCTGCAATGGAAGCTATCGCTCGTCAACCAGAAGCAGCATCTAAAATCCAAACTGCAATGATTATCATTGGTGCCTTACTTGAAGGTTTAGCATTCGGTGCTTTATTATTAGGTAAATAGTCACAACGGTTTTATGGTATAACCTGCAACGGTTGGTTGCAGGTTATATTATTCCTGAATCTTAAAAAATAAGAATTATCATTATATAGTATAACAATGGATAAATTAATACATTCGTTTTCGTACGGTTTGTTTTTTTGGATGGTCATCGTCCTTGTGGTTATTATCTTTTTATTAGGTAAATTCGCATGGAAACCAATTGTTGATGCCCTAGACGAACGTGAAAAAGGTATTGCAAGTGCTTTGGAGGCTGCTGAAAAAGCTAAATTAGAAATGGCTCGTTTAACAAATGAGAACGAACAATTACTAAAAGAAGCTCGCGCAGAACGCGATGTTATCCTTAAGGAAGCAAAAGAACTTAAAGATAAGATTGTAGCTGAGGCAAAAACTCAGGCACAGGCTGAAGGTGCAAAATTGATTGCACAAGCAAAAATCGAGATCAACGAACAAAAGAACAAAGCTTTGGCTGAGGTTAAGTCTCAGGTTTCTTCTTTGTCTTTGGATATTGCTCGTAAAGTGTTAAACAAAGAATTTGAGGACCAAGGAAAGCAAGAAGCTTTAGTAGCAGATTTGCTTAATGACGTTAAATTGAACTAATCCGGTCACTCAAATTACGAAATAGAATTATGTCAGTATTTAAAGTAGCATCAAGATACGCTAAGTCATTAATCGACTTGGCTAGCGAGCAAGGCTCACTGGAAACAATCAAGGAGGATATGGATTCATTCATTGCTGTTTTGAAATCCAGTACAGAATTGCAAGCGGTTTTTGCCAATCCTATTGTTCCTTTGGACAAGAAGAAAAACATATTGGATGCGCTATTTAAAGATAAGATCAATCCAAATATCTTGGCATTCTTTAAGATCATGATCAATAAAGGTCGTGGCGAGATTGTTTATGCCACTGCTCAAGAATTTATTCGTGAGTACAACGAGGTAAAAGGAATTGTGAAAGCTACAGTTACATCTGCAGCGCCGCTTTCTGAAGCTAATTTGGCAGCGATGAAAGATGTACTTGCGAAAGAAACCAACGCTCAAGTGATATTGATCAATAAAGTTGATCATAGTTTGATCGGTGGATTTGTAGTCAATATCGGCGATCGCCAAATTGATGCAAGTATTGATGGTAAGTTGAATAAATTGGAAAGATATTTGAATCAGAATAATTAATTTGTTCTGATACTTGAAGTAAAATAAATCAAAAAACCCCTTATAATAATTAAAATGATAGAGGTAAGACCAGATGAAGTTTCGGCAATTCTAAGAGAGCAATTGTCGGGCTTTAAATCAGAAGCCGAACTAGAGGAAGTGGGTACCGTACTTGCTGTAGGTGACGGTATTGCTCGTATTTACGGCTTAACTAAAGTTCAGTCCGGTGAGTTGGTTGAATTTGATAACGGATTACAAGGTATTGTATTAAACTTAGAAGAAGACAACGTTGGCGTTGTACTTTTAGGTCCTTCTGATGAAATCAAAGAAGGAGATACTATTAAACGTACCAACCGTATTGCATCCATCAAAGTTGGTGAAGGCTTGTTGGGACGTGTTGTAAATACTTTAGGTCAACCAATCGATGGTAAAGGACCTATTCAAGGTGATTTGTATGAAATGCCTATCGAGCGTAAAGCCCCAGGTGTTATCTACCGTCAACCGGTAACTGAGCCATTACAAACAGGTATCAAAGCGATCGATGCGATGATTCCAGTTGGTCGTGGTCAACGTGAGTTGGTTATTGGTGACCGTCAAACAGGTAAAACAGCTGTTTGTATCGATACAATCTTGAACCAAAAAGAATTCTATGATGCAGGAGAACCTGTATTTTGTATCTACGTTGCCGTAGGTCAAAAGAATTCTACAGTTGCGAATATCGTGCGTACATTGGAGGAAAGAGGTGCTATGGCTTATACAGTAGTTGTTGCTGCATCTGCTGCTGATCCAGCTCCACTTCAGTTCTATGCGCCAATGTCGGGTGCTGCTATCGGCGAGTTTTTCCGTGATACAGGCCGTCCAGCATTGATCGTTTATGATGATTTGTCTAAACAAGCGGTAGCTTACCGTGAGGTTTCTTTATTGTTACGTCGTCCACCGGGCCGCGAAGCATACCCAGGTGACGTATTTTATCTACACAGCCGTTTGTTGGAGCGTGCAGCGAAAATCAACTCTTCAGATGATATCGCACGCAACATGAATGATCTACCTGAGTCGATCAAACACTTGGTGAAAGGTGGTGGTTCATTAACTGCACTTCCGATCATCGAAACTCAAGCTGGTGACGTTTCTGCGTATATCCCAACCAACGTAATTTCAATTACAGATGGTCAGATCTTCTTGGAGTCTAACTTGTTCAACGCAGGTATTCGTCCAGCGATCAACGTAGGTATCTCTGTATCTCGTGTAGGTGGTAACGCGCAGATCAAACCGATGAAAAAGGTATCTGGTACATTAAAGTTAGATCAAGCTCAGTACCGTGAATTGGAAGCTTTTGCGAAATTCGGTTCTGATCTAGATGCTGCTACTAAATCTGTCTTAGATAAAGGTGTTCGTAACGTTGAGATCTTGAAACAAGGTCAATACTCTCCAGTTTCTGTAGAGAAACAAGTTGCGATTATTTATATCGGAACAAAAGGTTTATTGCGTAATGTTCCCGTAAACAAGGTGAGAGAATTTGAAGAAGAATTCTTAACGCATTTGGAGCAACGTCATCCAGAAGTCTTGTCAGCTTTTAAAGCTAATAAGTTCTCCGATGAATTAACTGCAGTATTAGAAACAGTAGCTAAGGATTTAGCATCAAAATATTAATAGTAATGAGTATTTGGTATTGAGTCTATTGACAAGGCTCGATACTCAATACTAGATACTTAATACTTAAAACAAATATGGCAAATTTAAAAGAAGTAAGAAACCGGATTACCTCGGTATCATCAACACAGCAGATCACGAAAGCTATGAAAATGGTTTCGGCTGCTAAATTGAAGCGCGCTACTAACGCTATCTTACAATTGCGCCCATATGCGAATAAACTAAGAGATATTTTGGCGGATGTTTCTGCGAGTGTTGAAGGAAGTAACTCTCCTTTTACAGTAGACCGCGAGCCAAATAAGGTGTTGATCGTTGTTGTTTCTTCTAACAGAGGTTTGGCTGGAGCATTCAACGCAAATGTTATCAAAGCGACTAATAACTTGATCTTTAACAAATATGCCGAGCAACATGCAAAGGGTAATTTGAGTATCATTGGTATTGGTAAAAAGGGTTATGACTTCTACTCGAAACGTAACTTCAATGTGGTAGCTAATCACTCTGATTTGTTTTCTGATTTAAATTTTGGTTCTGTATCTGTGGTGACTGAATTTATCATGGAACAATTCAAAGAAGGTAATTTTGATCGTGTTGAAGTGGTTTATAATCAGTTCAAAAATGCAGCAGTTCAAGAGTTGACTGCAGAGCAGATTTTACCATTATTACCTGCGGAGGAAAACAAACAACATACGCATAAAGCAAAAATAGAAGCTGAGGTGGATTATATCATCGAGCCTTCCAAAGAGAAGATTATCGAGGAGTTGATTCCTAAAGCAATCAAGATTCAATTATACAAAGCTGTTTTAGATTCGAATGCTTCTGAGCATGGAGCACGTATGACGGCAATGGATAAAGCTACAGAGAATGCTGGTGACTTAATCAAATCACTTAAGCTATCTTACAACCAGGCACGTCAAGCTGCAATTACAACAGAATTGACGGAGATCGTATCTGGTGCAGCAGCATTATCAAACGGGTAATTTTTTTATTCGGGAATATATAGAAAAAGGGCTAATCATACATGATTAGCCCTTTTTCTATATACGCTATTATCTACCATCGAATTAAGGCTGAACCCCACGTAAATCCTGCTCCGAAAGCAGCCAAACATACGAGATCACCTTCTTTAATCTTTCCTTCTTCCCAAGCCTCGCATAGTGCTATCGGTACAGAGGCAGCAGTGGTATTACCATATTTCTGAATATTGTTGAATACCTGATCTTCCCTTAATCCAAGAGTTTTCTGTACAAATTGCGAGATGCGAAGATTGGCCTGATGTGGAATCAATAAATCGATATCACTGGTTTTTAAATTATTTTTTGCTAGTGCTTCATGAATGACCTCAGGAAATTTGACAACAGCTTTTTTGAAGACGGCCTGGCCATCCATATTTGGAAACGCAGTTCCATCTTCGAGCATCTCTTTGGTCATCAATAATCCGCCCAATTCCTGATCCGGCCAGTCGGGCATTTTATCCAGCCAAATTCCACTAGAAGCTCCGGGGTAATACATCGCTAGCTTTTCAGCATCGGCTCCGTCTGAATGTAAGTGCGTGCTCAGGATTCCTTTGCCATTTTCGGTTGTGGGTTGCACAACCACTGCTCCAGCACCATCGCCGAAAATCACGGAAACGGCTCGTCCTCTCGTAGAAAAGTCAAGTGCAAAAGAGTGTTTTTCGGAACCAACCACTAGCACATTTTTGTACATCCCTGTTTTGACAAATTGATCGGCAATGGAAAGCGCATATATAAAACCTGAACATTGGTTTCTAATATCCAGTGCCCCGACCTCCTTCATTTCCATTTCCCGTTGCAGTAGTACGGCGCAGCCCGGGAAATAATAATCTGGTGATAAGGTGGCAAAGATGATGAAGTCGACATCTTCGGGTGTAATATGGGCTCGTTCGATGGCAATTTTAGCTGCTTCGACACCCATAGTGGTGGTGGTTTCGCCTATTCGGTCTGCATATCTACGTTCTTTAATGCCAGTTCGTTCTTGAATCCATTCGTCACTGGTATCCATAAAGCGTGTTAGGTCATTATTGGTATATACGTTTTTTGGAACGTAGTAGCCAATTCCTGCAATTTTTGACTGTAACATAATAAATTCCTCTAATTGATTGTATTCTTCCCTTTTATATTATCGTTAATTTAGAAAAAAATATTCTATTTTTGCAGAATGGGTACCCAAACTGCTGAAGAAACCTTTACGTTAGAAGAGATATTAGCCTCTGTCAAAGAGTCTAATCGACTCATTTTGTGGAATGATGAAACCAATACGTTTGAACATGTGATTCATTGTCTCATCTATCATTTACAATATACCGAGAAGCAAGCTGAGAAGATTGCCTGGAAAGTGCATACTGAAGGGAAATGTGCTGTATTGGAGGGTACTTATACGGAGATGGAGATCTATCGTAAAATTCTGAAAGCCGAGGGATTGACTGTTTCTGTGGAATAATTTGCTATTCTTTTGTTACCGTAATAATATGGTTACGCTTCAATTTTGTCTGTAAGTTTTAGTTTTCTTTGCACTATAACTATAAACTAAGCTGAAGCATGTTTTTTTACGCTAAATCGTTTAAATCTTTCTTATTCGTATTCTTTTTACCTGTTGTCCTTTTTGCTCAAACAGGTCAAATCAAAGCTATTTTAGTCGATAGCGAAACTTCTAAACCTATTTCATCGGCTAGTGTCGCGCTCTTGGACGTCAATAGTAACGTCTTTGTTAAGGGCGGACAGTCTGTATCCCAAGGATTCCTTTTGTTGTCTGATATTAAACCTGGTAAATATAATGTCCGTATCACTTATGTTGGCTACGAGACACATACTATTGATAGTATAGAGGTATTAGGGGATAAAAGTAAGGACTTAGGTCGAATCGCTTTGAAATCTACAGGTAATATGTTGAACGAAGTTGTTATTGAAGGAAGAGCTCCAGCTATGCAAATTGGTATAGACCGTAAAACCTTCAATGTAGGTGAGAGTTTGGTCAGCGCGGGTGGAACAGCGACCGATGTGCTTGCGAATGTTCCCACTTTGCAAGTTGATCAGGATGGATCGGTCAGTTTGCGTGGATCAAGTAGTGTGAAAATTTTAATCGACGGCCGAGAGTCTGCTTTAGCAGGAAACGATGTAACTTCTTTGCTTCAGAGTCTACCTGCCAATTCAATTGAAAAAGTTGAAGTTATCACGAACCCTTCCTCGAAATATGATGCGGAGGGGCAAACAGGAATTATCAATATCGTTTTAAAGAAGAATATTAGGACGGGATTAAATGGATCTGTAAATACTTCTGCAGGATCCTATGATAACTATATGGCGGGATTGACCTTGAATTATCGTGATCGGAAATTCAATTACTTCGGATCCTATAACTTCAATAAACGAAACATGGTGGGAAGTGGGAAAACGGACAACACGTTTTTTGGTGATAGCACGCGTAATCATAGCGAATCCGAATCGTCAAGAAAGGGCAATAGCCATACGGTAAAAGCTGGGTTTGATTATAATATGTCAGACCGTACTTCATTGAGTTTTTCGGGTAATTTAAGTATACGTGATAACAAGCGAATAGAAGACTTGAATTATGAGTTCTTTAAACAGTCACAGATGACAGGAACGAGCGTTCGAAATTCAACACAATTTGAAGACGATCTTGGTTATGAATTAAACGCCGATTTTAGACATCAATTTAAGCGAGAAGGAGAGGAGTTGACGGGGAATGCGAGTTATGGGAGAGATAAGGAAGATGGTACAAATGATTTTTCTCAAAATTACACCGATGGACGGAAGGCCACCTCACGGAAGAATGTTACGTCTGAGGATGGCAAGAATATCAACCTTCAATTGGATTATGTTTTACCTTTCTCCGAAGTAAGCAAATTCGAGGCGGGCTACAGGTCTCAAATCAGAAAATCATTTGATACCCAGTTTTCCAGATCACTCGATTCTATAGGTACCTATGTGCCGGACTATAGAATCAGCAACGATTTTGATTTCACGAGTACTGTCCATGCGATCTATGCGAATTATCAAAATAAATTAACAGATAAAATTGGTTATCAAATCGGACTCCGGGGAGAGCAATTTGAACTCAAGTCCACCTATTTCTCCAAGGATCCAGCTGCTGTGGAAAAGGAATCCAATGCTAAACAGAAATTTTTCAGGTTATATCCAACACTGTTTTTAACCTACGATGTTGGTGAAAATGGGGATAAAGTTCAATTTAGCTACTCGCGCCGTGTCCAACGGGCTCGTGGTTGGCAAGTTAACCCATTTTTAAATGTATCCGATGATTTGAATTATCGTCAGGGAAATCCGAATCTGAAACCGGAAGATGTGCACAGCTTGGAAATGAGCTTTGCCAAAACCTTTGGTAAAGTAAACCTGATATCTTCGGCTTATTTCAATCACGCTAGTGAGGTTATTCAGCCATTTGTTTACAAGATAGAGGATGGAAGAACATACAGTAGATGGGAGAATATGACCAGTCGTAATCTTTCGGGTTTTGAGTTTATTTCAAAAGTCAACGCAACGAAGGATTTTGACTTTACATTTAATCTCAATTTGATCCACATTCAGTATAATGCAAACCCGGACTACGATATTACAGAACGAAAGGATTTCGCTTATAATGCCAATCTGACCGCTAATTATCGTTTTACATCAACGTTTTCTGCTCAAATGAGAGGCGAGTATAATTCTTCGCGTGTAATGGCTCAGGGACAGATGAATGCAATGAAAGGTATGGATCTAGCCTTGAAAAAAGATGTGTTCAAGAAGAAATCTTCTATTATGTTGAATGTGAGAGATGTATTTAATTCGCGAAAAATGAATGGTGTGACAGAGACAGCTCAACTTATATCAAATTTTGAGCACCGTTGGATGAAGAGGATGGTAACCTTATCACTTTCCTATCGGTTTGGTAGCCAAGATTTAAACAAATCAAAGAAAAAAGTGTCGAATACAAATGAAATGGGGGGCGGAGAGGAATATTAAAAAATATTCCTCTTTATACACTCAAATGCTTAAATTTAATTTTAAAACAAACCTAAAACTAAAAAGAATGAAGTTATTAAAAACAGTTCTTGCGGTATCGGTGATTGCTTTTTCAGCACATCTTAATACTGCCGTAGCGCAAGCAAAAAAAGAGGTTCCTGCTTACAAAATCTTAGATTTACCCCGTGTAGATATCAAGAAATTTAAAAAGAATAAAGCTGGAGCCTATGTTATTTTTGATGGTACTTCGATGGAAGGCTGGAGAGGATATGATAAGACGGTAGTCCCAAAAAGATGGGTTATTAACGAAGGGGCGATCAAATTTGATAGTCAGGCCAATGTTGGTAAAGAAGAAGGTGGTGACTTGGTCTTTGCCCATGATTTCAAGAATTTCGAATTGGAGATGGAATGGAAAGTTGCTAAAGGAGCAAATTCAGGTATCTTCTTTTTAGCGAAGGAAGTGGAAGGACAACCGATTTATATCTCGTCTCCAGAATGTCAGGTTTTGGACAATGAGAACCATCCTGATGCTAAAATGGGTGTAGATGGAAATCGTAAATCGACATCATTGTACGATATGATCCCTGCTAAGCCTCAGAATGGTAAACCGTATGGCGAGTGGAATAAAGTTAAGATCAGAGTAAACAATGGCAAGGTAGAGCATTTTCAAAATGGTGTAAAGGTTGTTGAATATACATTATGGGATAAGTCCTGGATTGATTTATTGCAAAAAAGTAAATTCAGTGAAGAAAAATGGCCTTTGGCTTTTGAATTGTTGAGCCATGTTGGTGGCGATAGCAAATCGGGGCTTATCGGTCTTCAGGATCATGGAAATGATGTATGGTTTAAGAATATTACCGTTAAGGTTCTAAAATAGAAAAAGCAGCTTAAAGCTGCTTTTTCTATTTTCTATAGTATCGATTGTAGTTCTTTTAAGTCGATAATCATATGTGATACATCGTCTGGTTTTTCAATAACATTTGGGTTAAAGAAAATGGCGTCCATGCCTACATTTACGGCTCCACGGATGTCGGCATCAAGATTATCTCCGATCATCAGTGATTGCTGGGCCTGCGCTTGAGCAGTCGTCATAGCAAACTCAAATATTCGGGGATCCGGTTTATTCACACCGATGACTTCGGAAATAAAAATGTGTTTGAAATATTTGTTTAGGTTGCTCTTTTCCAGTTTGGTCTCACAGGCCTCTTTAAAACCATTAGATATCAAGTGAAGATTGTATCTGTCACCCAAATAAGCCAAGGTTTCATGTGCATGGGGAAACAGATTTGTTTTTTTGGGACAGATAGTGAGATACTCCAGTTCGAATTCTTCAGGAAACAACTCTGGATCCACACCGAGCTCAGTAAAGGTATCTGCAAAGCGAGCTTTCCTGAGTTCTGGTTTTGAAATCTTTCCGTGATGATAGAGTCCCCAAAGTCGATGATTGTTAACCGTATAAGTTTCTATAAAACGAGTGGATGACTGTTGATTAAACAAGTGATCAAACTTGTATTTAAAATATAGCTCGTGCAGACTTTCTTCGGCATTTTTATCAAAATCCCATATGGTATGATCTAGGTCGAAGAAAATGTCTTTTTTCTTGTGATTAAACATATGCAAAATTAAAACAAATTAACCTGAAATTCCAAGTCAGTTGGGTTATCTAGTGATGAAATTAAAGGTCACTTTTATCGATATGGGGTCTCCGATGGTTTATATGACTGTTTGGTGATTTTAGTCTTATTGCGAATCGGTTAATTTTCTTCTTTGTGTCATAATCCTTCTGATATTTCCGAATACATGGGTGAATACCTATTTTTGTCACATGAAGAAAGCGCTGTTACTCTTTTATTTTCTATTGTTCTATGCGGTTATGCAACTGATATGGTGGGGGGTGATGTTTATCCGTTTTGATCCGAGTAAAAAGAACATGATTATAGGAGAGGGAATATTCTTCTTGATTATTTTCTTGTGGGGTGCATGGCGGTTGAAGCGGCTGGTTGAAAGGGAGCAGAAGCTGCTTCAACAACAGCAGAACTTTCTCTTGGCTATTACGCATGAACTTAAATCGCCATTGGCTTCCGTCAAATTGTATATTCAAACTATTTTGAGACGTGATCTTGACAAAGAGCAACAACAAACGTTCTTGAGAAACTCGCTGAAGGATATCGAGCGTTTGGATGATCTGGTGGAAAATGTATTGATGACAACTAAGTTGGACAGCCGAAATTACAGTATGCCTAAAGAGGATTTTAATTTTACTGCTTTGGTAGAACAGGTTGTAGATAGGCTTCAGAAGAATTCCTGTAGTTCACAAGTTTTGAAACCTTATTTGGAAGCGGATATCATTATTCATGCGGATAAGTTTGCGATTAGTAATGTGGTTACTAATCTGATAGAAAATGCAATTAAGTATTCGCCGGCATGTGCTATGGTGGATGTGAAATTATATACGGAGAATAATAAAATAATTTTTTCTGTTGCTGACCATGGTATCGGTATCAGTGATGAAGAGAAAAAACTTATCTTTAATAAGTTTTATCGCGTGGGAAGTGAGGCAACACGAAAAACCAAAGGCACAGGTTTGGGGTTATATATCGTGAAAACCGTATTGCAGAAGCACGACGCGACCATAAAAGTTAAAGATAACACTCCTAAAGGGAGTATTTTTGAAGTAACATTTGAAAGAAATGCAAAGTAAACAAAGAATATTACTTGTCGAAGATGAAGAACACTTGTTAGAAGCTATCAAGTTGAATCTCGAAATGGAAGGTTACCGTGTTACTACGGCTACCGATGGAAAAAAAGCACTAAAAGTCTTCAAGGAGGAACGTTTCAACTTGGTGGTTTTGGATGTGATGATTCCAGAAATTGATGGATTCCAAGTGGCTGAAACTATTCGACTGCAAAACACTGAGGTTCCTATCATGTTTTTAACTGCGAAAAATAGCAGTGAGGATCGAATTACGGGTCTTAAGAAAGGGGCGGATGATTATCTGGTAAAACCTTTCAACTTAGAAGAATTGATCCTTCGTGTTGGAAATTTGGTGCGTCGTGGCATGAAACCGGATGATTTGAAAGAACTAAATTCTTATCAAATAGGTGATAAAACGATCTATTTTAATTCGTATGAGCTACATCATGCGGATGGCACGATCACTTCGTTGACAAAGAAGGAAACCATGCTGTTGAAACTGTTGATTGAGCGACGTAATGAGGCTGTATCCAGGGAACAAATATTGGAGACCGTATGGAATTACGATGTTTACCCATCTACACGTACCATCGACAATTTTATCTTAACCTTCCGAAAATATTTCGAACCAGATCAAAAGCATCCGATTTATTTCCATTCTATCAGAGGTGTTGGTTATAAGTTTACCGACAATAACGCATAGGTAGAAAGAGATGATGACAATCAGGGCTAGAATAGCCGTTATTTTTATTGCTGCATTATTTTTGGGCTATGGCTTATATGAAGGGCATTATCAGACGGCTGTTCTGATAGCTGGTGGGATAGGCTATTTGATTTGGAGCCATTTTAGAGAAGGCTCCGTTTTTTTGGCAACGCAGGCTTTTCATAGGCAAGATTATGAAAAGACAAAAAATTTGCTCAATGAGATCAAGAACCCTGATGCCCTTCGCAAGGGTAGACGTAATTTCTATGAATTTATGATGGGAAATATTGCGCTTAAAGAAGAACGTGTCGATGAGGCCGAATATCATTTTCAGCTAGCTTCACGTCTGCCTTGGAAAAAAGATAATGAAAAGGGCATGGTCATGATTAATCTGGCAAATATAGCGCTGCGAAAGTTGGATTATGAAAGAGCGAGAGCGTATACAGATGTTGCCAATAAGTTACATCTGACCGCTAGACAGAACAGCATTATTACAAAAATAGAAAACGAAATTTCAAAACATTTATAGTGAGTACTACTTTACAAAACGACTTATTGATTAAAGCTGCATTCTCGCAGCAAACGGAAAGACCCCCTGTGTGGATGATGCGTCAAGCTGGACGCTTTATGAAGGAATATTGGGATATCAAGAATAAATATTCCTTTTTGGAAATGTGTAAAACGCCAGAAATCGCTGCGGATGTCACTATGCTTCCGGTAGATTTGCTAGGTATTGATGCAGCTATTTTATTTTCTGATATTTTAGTTACAGCTGAAGCTATGGGAGGGGATCTGTCCTTTGAACAAGGTGTAGGCCCTCGTTTTTCTAATCCTGTTCGTTCTGTAAAGGATGCAGAAGCTTTGTCTACCAATTGTTTGGATAAATTGCAGTATGTTGCTGATGCAATCAAGGTCATTCAACAACGTCTTGACAGCCGTATCCCCTTGATTGGCTTTGCGGGAGCACCATTTACAATCTTAAGTTATCTGGTTGAAGGTGGATCTTCAAAAGATTTTAAGTTAACGAAGTTGATGTTGAATAATCAGCCCGAGTTGGCACATATGATCCTTCAAAAGATTGCAGATGTAACGGTTGAATATTTGAATATGCAGATCGCAGCTGGCGTAAATGCGATTCAATTATTTGATAGCTGGGCCTTGGCTTTATCATGGAATGATTACCGTGATTTTTCGCATTATTATAATAAGCAGATTATCGCTAAGTTGAACCGTAAGGATATTCCAGTCATTTCCTTTTGTAAAGGATCTTCTGTTTTTGCACCAATGATGGTCGAAGCGCAACCTGATGTTGTTTCTATCGATTGGAACGCAGATTTAAAAAATATTAAACAATCTCTGCCACAGGGTATTGCTGTTCAAGGAAATTTGGATCCATTTGTTTTGTATGCAGATAAACCTGTTATCAAAAAGAAGATTATCGAACTATTTGAGCGCATGAGAGGTGAAAATGGTTTTATCTTTAACTTGGGACATGGTATCATGCCAGATATTCCTTTTGATAATGTAAAATATGCCATTGAGGTTGTAAAGGAATTTAGCTATTAGTTTGCTATCCGCTTCAAGAACAAAAACGACTTGCCAAAGGCAAGTCGTTTTTGTTTTAACAAGATCTAATCTATTTCGGTTGATATAGCACTTTTGTATATTGGATGTAAGATTTGCGCAATTGATGTTTGGACGTATTGAATGCTATTAACTTTTCTTATTTTTGTAACTATGGTCTATTTATATGCAAAAGCAGTTCATATTATCTTTGTGATTTGTTGGATGTCAGGTCTGTTTTATATGCCTCGACTCTTTATATATCATACAGAAGCTAAGGACAAGAGTCAAGAAGCGTTTGATGTTTTGCATAAAGAATTCAGTAAGATGGAAAAATTACTGTGGTGGGTTATTACTACTCCTGCGATGTACATCACAGTCCTTTCTGCACTAGTTATGTTATGCTATTCCCCTGGTTTATTATCCATGGGGTGGATGCATGTAAAACTGACATTCGTTCTGGGGATGATTATCTATCATTTTAGCTGCCAGAAGATTATGTTCAAATTGAGTCGTCAAGAATCCAAATTAACCTCAACAAATCTCCGTTTGTTTAATGAAGTCGCAACAGTTTTATTATTCGCGATTGTTTTTACTGTTGTCTTAAAATCGGCACTGAACTGGATATTTGGCGTTTTGGGGCTCTTAATTTTATCCATCGCTTTAATGATGGCCGTAAAACTTTATAAGAAGTACCGGAACAAGAAAGCATAACAAAATGTTAAATTCTTTGGTTTCTTAATCCTTTTTTATTCTGTGTAGTCGAAGGATTATTAATTGAATCGGATTATGTACAGGAAAATTTTGGTTATGGTCTCGTTGCTTATTGTCGCAACGGCTGGGTTTGCGCAGCGATACAGACCTTTTGGAGGGGCATTAAATATCTATTCTACAGATGTTCCATTTTTTCTTTATATCAACAACGTTTTGTATAATAATAGGGCTTCCACGGATATTAGGGTATCCAATTTGACGAGTCGTCGTTATGATTTGCGTATTGTATTTGCTGACAGACAGCAACGCACATTGAATGGCAGTGGCGTGCAACTTGTCAATCGAAATGGGCAATATATGAACGTTGTATTTTCTGTCAGTAGCAGAGGCGGAAATAGGGGGATTATCTTGGAATCCATGAATCCTGTTGATCGGTATAACAATGGGAATTATCGTGAGGATTTACCCTATGATAACCTGGATAGATATAATAATGAACAAGGTAATGAGCGATACAGACAATCAGAAGATCGTGACGATTTACCGAATAATAATCGAGATGGATATAATACTGGTTGGGGTAATGATCGCAGTAGACAGACAGGGGACTCTCAGATTTATCGCAACGGTGTAGAGGATCATCGTGGATATAATGAAAATAGTGGTCAGTCTGATAAAGGAGGAATGAATAAAACGAATTCCAATCGATTGAACGATCTATTAAATCAGAAGGAAAACGATCAGGATAGACTTGCTGTAGCTGCTCAGGAATTAAAAAGTATGCGTCTAAGTGTTACTGAAATTGTTGATTTAATGGAACTTTTTATACGAGATGATAATAAACTGGCCTTTGCTAAATATGCTTATCCGACCTGTGTGGATAAACAGAATTATGAGAAAGTAGGGGACGCCTTATCGTTCAGTTCAACAAGGGAAAAGCTAGTGGATTTTTTAAAAAAATAAAAGGAGCATTTTGCTCCTTTTTTTATTCACCGCCAAAGCAGATATATTTTAATTCCATATATTCATCCAAACCGTGTTTAGATCCTTCACGACCTACACCAGATTGTTTTACTCCACCAAAAGGAGCTGCTGCATTTGAAATAAGGCCTGTATTGACACCTACCATGCCAGCTTCTAGCTGTTCAGCGACACGAAAACAGCGATTTATATTTGTACTATAAAAATAGGAGGCTAGTCCAAATTCAGTCGTATTGGCCATTGCTATTCCATCTTCTTCTGTTTTGAAACTGAAAAGGGCGCAAATCGGACCAAAAGTCTCCTCGCGGAATATAAGCGCTTCTTTCGGAATGTTGGTCAGCACAGTTGGCTGGAAAAATAGATCTTTGATGACCTTTCCTCCAGTAGCCAATTCGGCACCATGATTTAATGCGTCTTGTACATGATGCTGTACTTTTTCTAGCCCTTTTGCATTGATTAAGGGACCTACCTGGACGTCTTTGTCAAGTCCGTTGCCAACTTTCAATTTACTGACAGCATGGCTAAGTTTCATCGAAAATTCATCATAGACATCTTCTTGGATTAGAAACCTATTGATGGAAACGCAAGTTTGCCCTGAGTTTCTAAATTTTCCGGCAATGGCTCCTTCGACAGCAGCATCAATATCCGCATCGTTAAAAACCAAAAAGGGAGCATTACCACCGAGCTCCATAGATACTTTTTTAATGTTAGAGGCTGATTGTTCTATGAGTGTTTTTCCGACTTCGGTTGAGCCTGTAAAGGATAGTTTTCTTATCAGGTCGTTCGTAGCTAGTTCTTTGCCTATACCAACACTGTCTTTTCCTGTAATGACATTAAAAACACCCTTCGGGATCCCAGCATCTTCAGCCAGTTTAGCCAATGCTATAGCGGAAAATGGGGTTTGGGAGGCCGGTTTTAGCACAACGGTACAACCAGCTACCAAAGCTGGAGCAACCTTTCGGGTGATCATCGCTAATGGAAAATTCCAGGGTGTAATTGCAGCTACGACCCCTACACCTTGCCTAATTGTAAGCATTCTCGTTCCTTTTTTATGAGAGGGTATCGTTTCGCCATAGGCCCTTTTTCCTTCTTCTGAAAACCATTCTACGAAAGAACTACCGTAGTCAACCTCTACCCTCGATTCGCTTAGCGGTTTGCCGCTTTCTAGGGTCATGATTTCCGCAAGATCGTCTTTATAGTGTTGAATAAGATCGTACCATTTGCGGACGATGTTGCAACGTTCCAGTACAGTTGTGTTTTTCCAGCTTTTCCATGCCTTGTCAGCATCAATTATGGCTTTAGTACAGTCAACAACTTTTAGATCTGGCAACGAAGCAATAACTTTTCCTGTTGCAGGATTTACCACATCAAAGGTGTGTTTTGACTTGATAAATTTCCCATTGATATAGGCACTGTCAATTAAAAGTGTATTTTTCATCGATGTAAATTTAATTGTCACAAGTATAATTAGAAGATTTCTGAACAAAACTTCACTTTAATATGATTGTTGTTTGTTCAAATGAATCTTTCTCGTTCAGATTTTGAAGGTATTGTACAAAACTCATTTTTTCCAAACCATCGATAGCGGTTTTTAGCAAAATAATCATAAAGCACATCTCTCCACTTGAGTGGTAAAATCTTCAGTAAATAACAAGTAATGTAGGGGAAGCCCAACTGCTTACAAATCTTTAAAACAGCTTCACTTTTGAGATAGGTACCGGCTGGAGATAGGAAAACGATGGAATCAGTATTTTTGGGAATATTTGTTAGCGCGGCCCGGGCAAATTCAGACTGCAAGGAACTAAATAAGAATTTCTTTCTGCGATCTATCCTTAATAATAGTTGAACAAAGCGATTACAGATCAAGCAATCACCATCGAAAAAGATGATATATCTCCCTTGTTGTTCCATATTATAAAGTTACTTCTATTTATTGAAAGTACTGCCATAACAAGATCATAAATGGGAGTGATTTTATCATCATCGGAGTTTAATTCTCTATGTTAAAAAAGGCGGTGTTTCCAATAGAAACACCGCCTTTTTTAATTCCTTTTTATAGATTTTTCATGATTGTATGTCCCATACGATCCCTTTTAGTTTTTAAGTACTCTTCATTAAAGGGATTTGCCGTTATTTCAATAGGTACATTTTCTATGATTTCAAGACCATAACCTACTAGGCCAGCACGTTTTGTCGGATTATTTGACATAAGACGCATTTTTGTGACACCAAGATTTCTAAGAATCTGGGCTCCTACACCGTAGTCTCTTAAATCTGCCTTGAACCCTAACTGCACATTGGCGTCTACCGTATCCAAACCATTTTCTTGTAATTTGTAAGCATGTAGCTTATTGATCAGTCCAATACCACGACCTTCTTGATTCATATAGACAATAACACCTTTACCTTCTTGTTGGATCATTTCCATTGCTTTGTGCAATTGAGGGCCACAGTCACAACGGCAAGAACCAAAAATATCACCGGTAACACAAGAGCTGTGCACTCGTACTAAAATAGGTTCATCTTCATTCCACTCACCTTTGTAAAGCGCTAAATGTTGTTCGCCAGTGTCCTTTTGTGTAAAGGCTTTCATTTTAAAATCACCATATTGCGTAGGCATATTAACAGTGACTTCTTCATTGATTAAAGAGTCGTGCTTAAGACGGTATTCAATCAGATCTTCAATACTAACGATCTTTAAATCAAATTTTTTAGCAACTTCCATTAGTTCCGGAAGTCTGGCCATTTCACCATCTTCTTTTAGAATCTCAACCAATACACCCGCTGGTTCAAATCCTGCTAATCGAGCAAGGTCAACTGTAGCTTCAGTGTGTCCTGTGCGACGTAATACACCACCATCTTTCGCTATGAGCGGGAAAATATGTCCTGGTCTACCTAATTCTTCATAATGAATATTAGGATCGATCATTGCTTTAATTGTTTTCGAGCGGTCCGACGCAGAAATACCAGTTGTACAACCATATCCCTGTAAGTCAATGGAAACTGTAAAGTTCGTTTCATATACCGCTGTATTCTGTCCCACCATTAAGTCAAGATGTAATGCATCTGCTCTTTCTTTTGTAATTGGGGCACACACTAGTCCACGACCGTGAGTCGCCATAAAGTTGATGATTTCGGGGGTTGCATTGCGGGCCGCAGTGACAAAGTCTCCTTCATTTTCGCGATCTTCGTCATCCACGACGATTACTACTTTTCCTGCCTGTATATCAGCGATCGCTTCTTCGATCGTGTTTAATTTGAAATCCATTTATTGATATATTGTAATTGGTACAAAGTTAGTGTAGAATCTAAATTTATTTATAATAGCGTTGTCACAATCTAATGTGATTCTTTTAATTTATTCTTTTTTGCAAGCTTTTCCTTAATCCACTTCCAAGCGGCTTCTATTTTTAATTTATATTGATCAATATCAAATAAGGCAGAATCAGTCGTCGACTTGTACGTTAGAAAAGCGGCTAATGGTGTTAAGACAATAATGGCCATCCACATACCTACGGCTGATGATATAGCACCATCTTTCGCTGTTTTTTCTGCAACTGTAGAGATAATGTGATAGATCAGAAAGAAAATGATGGCCATCACGACCGGAAGACCGAGTCCACCTTTTCTGATAATTGCTCCTAGTGGAGCTCCGATTGCAAATAGTAAAAGACAGGAGACAGCTAGGGTAAACTTGCGATGCCATTCAATACGATAGCGTATATCTTTCGATTTGTAATCTTTAAATTCAAGTGTACGGCCATTCAGATCTTCCTTTAAATAATTCAACTGGTTTAACGCATTCATGGTGATCTGTGCCCGTTGTTCTTGGGGAACCAGATCGGTAAGCAAATTTTTAAAAGGTTTGATCTTAGCTTCTTTGACTTTTGGCTGTCCAGGTTGATTCGCACTAAAATATTTCGAATAGATATTATATCGGGTGTCTAATGTACGGACGATTGCTTTTCCCATACTGTCTATCTTAATATGGTTGGAATCGATGTACATGTCTAACTGTTTCAGGTTTAACATTGCATGGTGGCTCTTGAAGAGATTTTCATCCGTTTTACCTTGTTGAAAACTTCCCATATCAAACTTTTGCTCTGTTTCCTTGAACTTAAATCGCGTAAATTGCTGACGTGGATCGTAGGTTTTTGAGTTTTTAGTCCGTGCTTCCTCATAGCGGATACCATCCTTAAGTTTTAGGATCATATAATTGTTGTCAGGAGAGTTATAGATATACCCTTCTTTAGCCATAAGTACATTATTGGCTGTATTACCGCCACGATGATCATAGATCATCAAGTCATAGAGAATTGTTCCCGCTTTGTTTTTTCCTCTAGCGCGGATCGAGTAACCTGGAATGGTGTTGTTAAAGATTCCGGGTTTGATGAGGAAATCTGCCTTTTTATTACGTACATCAGTAAGTAGGGTACCCATTTTTAGGTTCACTACGGGGAGAATATAGTCAGAGAACAGAAAAGAACTTGTTGCGAAAATTGCAACGAGTATGAATAGCGGGGTCATCGCTTTACGTAAAGATACGCCCGCAGCCTTGATCGCAACTAATTCATAGCTTTCACCCAGATTTCCGAAAGTCATAATGGAGGAAAGGAGCATGGATAAAGGCATTGCCATTTGGATTTGAACAACGCATTGATATCCAATTAGCTCCATGATCGTATACCATTCAAATCCTTTTCCAATCAAATCATCAATGTACTTGAATAGGAAAAGCATCAATAAGACAAACATCACAATAAAGAATGTGACAATAAATGGTTTTATGAAAGCTTGAAGAATAAGTAAATGAACCTTTTTCATCCGTGACGCAAAGCAAATTGATGCCTTTACATTAAGGCATCTACCAACTAAGGAGCTCCAGCTGGAGCCCTTAGTGGAAATATATTGCAAAGATAGGCTTTTTTATGCACCTATAACACTTTGAAGATAGACTATTGAATTTTTCCAAATTAACTTCCTATTTTCAAGGTCTTCTTCTTTAGCGTAATCTGTTATTTTAAGAGCAACATCATTTGTTAGCTCGTCTTGATCGATCTCCAGATCGAAATAATAGGGATCATCATCGAGCCATTTAAAGCGTACAGATTTATTTTCTTTCGATGCTACAATTTTTGCTCGGTGAGGTTCATCATCCCAAATGAAAGTATAAACGGTGTCTTTATAGTTTACATCATCTGCAAACCATTGCGCCAATTCGTTTGGTTCTTGCAAATACGGAAATAAAATTCTAGGTGAAGAGTTGATGATATATTCTAGTTGGAATTTTATTTTATCTGCCATAAAAATGTTTTTTTAAATTTTAGTTTGTTTAAATCAAAAATAAGCTATATTTGCATTCCCAAAATGGCGGGGTAGCTCAGATGGTTAGAGCGTTGGATTCATAACCCAAAGGTCGGCAGTTCGATTCTGCTCCCCGCTACAAATCTCTTCCAAAATTGCTTTTTACTACATCAACTTATTATTTGTAATAATACATATTTATTTTGTTATTGCAAGTTTTTTTGTAAAAAGTTGCCCCTGTTTTTTGATAAACATGTTGTTTTTAGGACTATCAATTTTTTCAACATCAGTTTCTATTTTTCAATGATAAATTTATTGAGTTAAAAATGAGTTTGTTGTGTTTAATGCGAGTTTTAAATAGGTCAGAATTGGTAAAAAAATAAAAAAATCTTTTGAATTGACATACGAAGTGGTATATTTGCATACCGAAACGGCGGGGTAGCTCAGATGGTTAGAGCGTTGGATTCATAACCCAAAGGTCGGCAGTTCGATTCTGCTCCCCGCTACCAAAAGCATCAGTCTGTTAAGATTGATGCTTTTTTTATGATTGCATGTATTTCCTTTTTATCGCATTACCTTTTTTTCGCCGCTGACAAGAGTACATCTATCTTTGTATTGTTTCATGGATAATACTTAAATAATGAATATAAGATCTATACTAACTCTATTCTATTTTTTTATCTGCTATCATGTTTTTGCACAACAAGGCACAATAAGCCATGTCGTTACACATCAACGGAAGACCATTCTATGTGATGTACAGAAAGGCGAGAATTCCTATCCAGCTTGGGGGATATTTCCAAAAGAAAACTATCCTGTAAGGAAGGTTACTATGTTTGTTACGCTTGGGAGCCCCGATAGTTTGCGCACAGCGCATTGGGATTATTTGGATCACATCTTATTGCGTCGTAAAGGAGGAAAAAATGGACCTGTGCTAAATTATGAATTAGGAAGAATGCTTACGCCATATGGTAGTATTTACAATAAAGGATGGAGTTGGAAATGGCAGGTCGATGTAACTGATTTTGCTCCTTTCTTAAGGGATAGCGTGGAAATTGTCTATACTCATTCTGGTTTTGAGGACAAGACTGTAGGGTGGGCACTTACTGTAGATTTTGAAATTTTATCAGGTCCACCAGTTGTTACCCCATTGGGAATAACAGCGCTGTGGAATAAAGCATATAAATACGGGGATGTCAACGAAAAGATAGGAGAAAATCTACTACCAATAACATATACCTCGAGTCCGGGAGCAGCATTGAGCCGAATACGTATTCAGCATACAGGGCATGGTATGGATAAACCACGTGGCTGTAGTGAATTCTGTAGCCGATGGCGCGAACTCACCTTCGATGGAAAGACTGTAGACAGACGTGATATGTGGAAGAAATGTGGTGGTAATCCACTTTATCCACAAGGCGGGACCTGGGTACATGACCGCGCATATTGGTGTCCTGGAGATTTACAGCAGCCTGATTTTATTGATGTATTTACTAAAGTTGGTACTCATCAAGTTGCCTTACAAATGGAACCCTATACAGCGACTGATAATGTACAGGCAGTCGAAAATATATCCGCTTACTTGTTTCAATATTCAGCCCCAAAACAAAAAGTAGATGCTGCGGTCGAGTCAATAATGGTTCCAAGTGATGAACAGCGTTTTTCTAGATTAAATCCGGCGAGTGCTGGTCCAAAGATTTCTTTCAGAAATTTGGGTGCTGACCCGATTCGATCCCTAGAAATTGTTTATGGCACGAAAGGATTTCCAGTCAAAACTTTCCATTGGAAAGGTAATCTTTCTTTTAATCAAGTTGCAGAAGTTATCCTACCAGCAGAAATACAGGAAAAAGATCAGGAGAATGTATTTACGGTGTCACTTCTTAAACCTAATGGAAAGCCGGATGCGTGGCCCACAGACAATAAGGCGGAAAGCGTCTTTACAGCTCTGCAGAAATTTCCCACTGATTTTATTTTGGAGTTTATGACCAATAATAAACCAGCGGATAATCGTATATTTCTAATTAATGCAAAGCAGGATACAGTCTTTCGTAAAAAAGGCTCTCAACTTGCTACTGAAACTATGTATAGAGATACTTTACATCTTACTGAGGGAAATCACTCGCTCTCTTTGGTTGATACCGCAGGTAACGGACTGCAGTTTTGGGCACAACCTGAAAATGGTGATGGCCATTTACGGATCTTCGATCTGAAAGGAAACCTTATTCATGCTTTTGAAAGCGATTGTGGAAATGGCGAGATGTTTAGTTTCAATGCCAAACGTGGATTTGAGATGAACACAATTTCAACGCAATATGCCTTCTCACTTTATCCAAGGTCGGTTGTGGATAAGACACAACTGAGCGTAGTGTCCAATAAAAAGAGTGAGATGACTGTCCTTTTTATGGTTGATGGCGTTTTGTGGCAAAAACATGAATACAAATCTGTTCAACAAGCTGTCCTGAACTATGATCTGAGCCATTTACCTTCAGGAAGAATAATCGTTGAAGTTCTGATGGATGGTATTAGCCGATTTAAAGGACGGATAAATAAAAGATAACCGGATAAAAGAAAAGGACGAAGATATTTTGTGCCTAGATTTTGAAGAATTAGATAAAAAAGCTCCATTAATGGAGCTTTTTTTATCTGTTTAATCAATTGTCGTCGTAAGCTAAGCCTTTCCAGTCTTCTCTCTGTAAGTACTTCAGCATAAAAAAGAATACGACCCATGCAAGTCCAGCTAAGATCCAAATTAGAGTTTCATAATGGAAAATTGTTTTATGTAAGTATCCCAAAATACCCAATAGACCTAATATCAGTAGATTAGTTATTGCTTTTGAATTGGATTGACTAGCCTTCGAAAATGGATAGTTTTTGACAATGAAAAGCATAATCAGAATACTTTCGATTCCGCCAATCGCGGAAGATAATAGCAGATCATTAATAGAACTGAGACCAAATAGCGGTACACAGATAGAAAGAAACAGTATGTTGAACGGTAAAACATATTTAATCAGACATGCTTTAAGAACTCCAGTCATCAGCTGTCCCGGTTTTTGTATCGGAGTCACATGGTAGACCCAGGCCGCTTTATATTTATTACTTTGAGTAATAAGCTGGAAAACGGTTAGTATGGTTAATAACGAAAGATAAAACATAATGATATACAAGCCTGAATCCCGAAGCTTCGCTATTTTGCCAGCTATTGGGAGATCATCTCCTGTACGTAGAAATAAAAAAATAAAATAAATAGGTAGATAAGCCAACGAAGGGTATAGCTGTTGCTTAAATTCTCTCGTTTTAGAACTTATTAGCCATACGATGCCAAATCCAGCCTCTTCAACCGGGGATGAGCAAACGTTCGAAGAGATCCTTTTATATAGCGGTAATTTGGAGGGATTATCTCGGGTTAATTGTGAAGTTTCACTAGGGAGGTTGTCGGCACTTGCTAGTGCAGCTATTTTTGCATTAAATCCCCGTGAAAATAGCTTAGTACAAGCGTAGATACCAGCAAAGGGAGTTAGTATTCCCAGTGTTGATAAGATGACCAAATGTACATTGTGGTTACCAAAGAGTAATGGTTGGAATGATGCAATCCAGGTACTTGGGAATATCCAAAGAAATCTGAGCTGTTCCATCGTTAAATGGGATTCCACAATAGATTGGATCAAATTTGGGCCAACATAATAGGATAGAAAAAGAACCAGTGAGAGACCGATCTGTATATAAGTAATTACATCTTTAAACTTTTGGATGGGGAGATATTTGATGCTAATCAGATAAAATCCATTAACAAATATCAGCGCGATTAAAGTGCTTAGTATAAGCTGCAGGCATAAAAGAAAGACGGAGACGATATCCCAATTGAATAATACATAAATAAGCACGGGTAAGGTCAACGCGATTACTTGATTAAAAAGCTTGATTGCAATAAAAGTTATTCGGGAAATAGCTAAAGTCTTGTCATTAACTGGTCTAGGCATAATGATATACTGATCCCGAGTATCTAATAATATGGGTGAAAAATCGGACACCAACGTAATGCTTAACATGCTAATGAAACTGAGTAGCATAATCGAAATGGCTAAGTACCTATCTGGAATCGAAAAAATAATTACCATGAATATCAGGCCAAAGATGAGATACAATAGGAATTGTAAAATCGATGACGAAGAAGATGATTTTCCTGAGCTACGTTTTCTAAAGCTAATAGGTTTTCTATTCTCTAAGATTACTTTGGTTTCTAAGATGATCTTAAACTGTTCATAATTGATGCCTAGGCCTTTCCAAACCCCACGAAAAAGAAGGATAAATTTTAAGATAAATTTTTCCATGTTATTGAATGGCTGTAATGATATTGGAAGCATCTAATGCACTGCTGCCAGTATTGGTTAATTTAGCAAATATATGCTCCAGGGATTCGCTAGGATCTGTTTTTAGTTCCTCAATCGTGCCATTCGCAATGATGCTGCCCTGGTTTATCAGTAAAATCCGATCAGATACTTTTTCAACAACGTCCATCATATGTGAACAATAGAAAATTGTTTTCCCTTCTTTTGCAAGTAATGAAATAAGTTCTTTAACAACGATAACAGCATTGGCATCGAGTCCAGATAATGGTTCATCTAGCACGATAATTTGTGGGTTATGAATAATTCCTGAAATTAAAAGTACTTTTTGACGCATTCCTTTGGAGAAGGTATCCATCCTATTATTTGCATTAGCTTCAAGGCCAAAGGCTGCTAACAGTTTTAAGGAACGTTCTAGGATGACATTATCTTTCATTCCATAGAGTTTACCTACAAAATCCAAGTATTCCATGGGAGTCAGGACGTCATATAATTCTGCGTTTTCGGGAACATATCCCAATAATGCTTTTACTGCAAGTGGATCTTCTTGAATATTGATGCCATTAATTTCTACAGTGCCTGTGAAATCTTCGATTAGTCCTGTTAATATTTTAACGGTAGTGGATTTACCGGCACCATTTGGGCCAATATATCCGATAACTTGACCTGGGAATATGTCAAGGTTGATTCCTTTCAATATTTCTTTTACTCCGTATGATTTTTTTAGGTCAACAATTCGGATGAGAGGTAATATACTTTCCATATGATTATAATCTTCAAAGTAAACTTACATAAAAAATTGGAGTTATAGTTTCCAATTGAAAAGTATATACTTAATATTCTTGAGAAGAATGTCTCTATTTTAATCAATGGAAAAGGGACCTTTTGGTCCCTTCAAAAACTATGTTATTTTTCGGAAATACTACCTGTCGTTCTTGGGATATCCCTCTTCATCGAGATCATCTCTCAGATCTTCTTCGTTCTCGGCTAATTTCTTGTCTAAAGGGGATAACCGTTCATGTTTAAAAGTCTCAATTCGCATGTTAGCTTCATCTAGATCTTCTTCTTCGAGCTCACCTTGTGTTGCATACTCATCTCCGACAAATGGATTAGAATCATCGTATGTTGAATCATCATCGATTGCGCCCTCAGCTACTGTATTATAGTCAGCGGGGTGGTCATAGTCTGGATCATTGTCATCGACATCCATTTCATAACTGTCAAGCTCTTCATTAAAAGCAAGGTCCTGATCCATATCGGGATAGTCTTCTTCGACTTTCCCATTTTTACGCTCTTTTTTTGACATAATCCTACTCATGTTATTCATTTGTAAAACAGTTCTCAAAAAAAAAAGTTTTGGATTTATTCGGCAAACCGATTATTCCAAAAGTATTAGGAGATTATGGGGTCGAATATCCTTTGGAAAGTTAAAAACGCAAAAAATGGTTAAAGCAGTAAAACAATGTAATTATATGTTTGTTCTATCCTAAAACAGGAATTATGATCTTCAAGCGTTTAAATTATCAGACTTTACAGAGTTTACGCCTACAAGGCTACAATATTTTATTGACTATTGGTCGAGCTGAAGACGAGAACCCAATTTATTTCCCGATGAAATTGGATTCTTTTAATTGCAGTAGCTCAAATTTTGAAAGTGATGATGCAGCGACTTTTCAAGGAAAGAAGATTCTTATTTTGGATGAAGCCATTCAACGCTCCTTAAATCATGATCTTAATGGTATAATCCAGCTTGATAATTAAGCGCTATTTTTAGCTCTTTTATAAGAGCTGGGTGTAATATTTCTTTTCTTCTTATAGAAATTGGTCAGGTGACTTTCATCATTAAATCCTAGTTCTTCTACAATTTGTTTCATTGTGTATCTGTTGGATGCTAATCTCTCTTCAACTAGTTTAATACGAATATCATCTATATATACTTTGTAGCTTTTTGAGTATCTTTTTTTAAAAAATGCCCCAAAATAATTTGCTGAAATTTGGAACTGATCTGCGATCGACTTGATTTGTAATTTATCCGGGAAATAAATATTTTGCTGTATGTATTGCTCGATCTCTTGAGACATTTCATATGACTCGTTAATAGGTAGCTCCAGATCCTTCAATATATTTTCGACTAAAGCGAAAAGCGACATTGTCTGGTGGAATATAAAAATTGAAGATGCTGTATCTTCACTCTCATATTGTTGAATCAGAGATATTACCCGCTCGATTAGTTTTTTATTTTCCTTTTTAAGCGATAGGCTCTTATTTAATAAAGTCTTCGAGTTGAAGATATCAACCGGATTGTGAGAAAGTCTGAAATTTTGCTGTATAAAGTGCAGGTCTTTAAAATAGGAGTTTGAGAAATAGAGGACAAATGCGATTGTATCTTTTTTTGTCTCAAGTGTTTCGAAATCTTTATTCAAAAAAAGTAAATTCTCTTTTGAAAATTTCAAGTTATTCCCTTTCGATACGAGTATGCCTTCGGATATATAAACTAACGCAAAATCAAAACCCGTTTTGTTTAGTTCTAATTTTTGTTTGTGTTTGATTTTTTGAGATTCGAAAGATAAATTCATCATATGTACAGACCCTATTGGAAAATAATCGCTACAAACCTAAGAAAAATGGATTAAAGACTTTACTTTTTTCCTCTTTTAAATCTGAATGGATTACAGTCGCGTATTCACAATAAAATATAAATCATTTGTTAAACGGTTATCAAGTGCTTTTTGCATTTCTGGTCATCTTTTCAATAGTATCCCATTGATCTTCAGGAATAATATCCAATCCATTGAACTCTCCAGCCCCCTTAAGCCATTCGCCGCCATCTATCGTGATAACATCTCCGTTGATATAACTAGCATAATCGGATACCAGATAGGCTGCGAGGTTAGCTAATTCCTCCAGTTTGCCCAAGCGGCCCAAGGGAATACGTTTGGTAGGTGAGAGGAGTTCGCCTAATTCGCCCGGGAGTAACCGTTCCATGGCGCCCGAAGTTTGGAATGGACCAGGAGCTATAGCGTTGAGTCTTATTCCTTTTTTTCCCCATTCTACAGCTAGAGATCTGGTTAGCGCAAGAACTCCGGCTTTAGCAGTTGCAGAAGGAACAACATATCCAGACCCCGTCCAAGCATAGGTGGTGACGATACTGAGTATAGCTTTATTAGGTTCATTTGCCTCAATCCACCGCTTGCCCAGTGCTAGGGTATAGTTTATACTCCCTTGGAGAACGATACCAATGACAGATTCGAAAGCTCGGGGGCTTAGACGTTCGGTAGGGGAGATAAAATTTCCAGCAGCATTGTTTATGAGGATATCTATCCCCCCAAAATGTTCATATCCATAGGAAACGACGCGTTCGACATCTTCATAATTACGCACGTCTCCAGCTACTGCAAGACATTTTGCCTGATGTTTTTCCGACAATTCGTTTGCTGTATGTTGTATAACATCATCTTTGCGGCTTGTGATCAGGCAAGAAGCGCCAAGCTCGAGAAAGTAATCTGTCATGGCTTTCCCTAGACCTGTACCACCACCCGTAATCAAAATTCGTTTTCCTTTTAACGCGTTTTCCTTTAACATGCCCATATGCTGTTCAGTTTTTATGTATCCTTAAGTTACAAAAATTTGGGGTAAAATAAAAGCCACGGTGGAGCGGATAAAAATAGTTCGGGAATAAATGGAGGTAGAGATATAAACAGAAACAGGAGCTATTCGATGAATAGCTCCTGTTTTAAAATTTCCATTCTGAATAGAATGGAGGTATGCTTATGCGCCTAATTGTACGCGTTTGAAAGCAGTTACAGTCAATCCTTTAGAAACTGAATCTAGGAATTGAGCGATGTTTTTAGAAGAATCTTTTACGAATTCTTGGTTTAACAACGTTGTATCTTTGAAGAATTTGTTCAATTTACCTTGAGCAATTTTCTCAGCCATTTCAGCTGGTTTTCCTTCAGCAATGATTTGCTCTTTTGCAATAGCAATTTCACGCTCAATTGTGTTTTGATCAACACCGTCTTTGTCAATTGCAATAGGGTTCATTGCAGCAATTTGCATTGCAACATCTTTACCAGCTTCTTCAGCACCAGCTGCATCAGCAGAAAGACCTACTAATACACCTAAACGGTAGTTACCGTGGATATAAGCGATTACTTTTTCAGCAGTGATAGTTTCGTATTTAGAAACGTCGATTTTCTCGCCAATTACACCAGTTTGCTCGATTAAAGAATCAGCGATTTTTTTGCCATCAAGTTCCAACCCTTTTAGTTCTTCCAAAGAAGCAGGTTTATTGTTTAATGCAAGATCTGCAATTTTTTCTGCGAAAGCGACGAAATCTGCGTTTTTAGCTACGAAGTCAGTTTCACAGTTAACTTCAACTACGATACCTGATTTACCATCCGCAGTGGCTTTAGCGATGATAACACCTTCGTTAGAGTCGCGATCTTGACGGCTAGCAGCTACTTTAGCGCCTTTTTTACGCAAGTAATCTACAGCAGCTTCAAAGTCACCATTAGACTCAACTAAAGCTTTTTTACAATCCATCATACCAGCGCCAGTTTGTTGACGCAATTTGTTTACATCTGATGCAGAAATTTGTACTGACATGTTTATTTCTTTTTATTATTATTTACGACTGAAATTTGTACAATATTAACTTAAAACATGTTAAGCTAATATGAAGTTTAACATTCCTTGATAAACGAGTGTTGTTAAACCAAAAAACCGGACAGATAGGCTAGTTCAAGAAAAGTAAACTTTTCCAGAAACTAACGCTACGCTATCCGGTTTGGAATAAAAATATTATTCTCCGTCTTTCGCTTTGCGAGGACGTTTAGCTTCTGAAGCATCTCCATTATCAGCTTTTGCTTTAGCAGCAGCAGCATCTTTTTCCGCTTCTTCTTCTTTGTCGCGTTTGCGCTCGTCCAAACCTTCTTGGATTGCTTGACCAATAATACCTGCGATTAAGCTAATAGATTTGCTAGCGTCATCATTTGCAGGGATTGGGAAATCAATGTTTGAAGGGTCAGAGTTTGTATCTACCATTGCAAAAGTAGGGATGTTCAATTTCATTGCTTCAGAAACAGCGATGTGTTCTTTTTTCACATCGATGATGAATAAAGCAGCTGGCAAACGGTTCAAATCAGCGATACCTCCTAAAAGGTTTTCTAATTTGATACGCTCACGTTGAATCATTAACTTCTCCTTTTTAGACAATACATCGTAAGTACCGTCTTTTTGCATTTTGTCAATGTTAGACATTTTTTTGATAGACTTACGAACTGTAGCGAAGTTTGTAAGCATACCACCTAACCAACGCTCAGTTACGAAAGGCATGTTAACCTCTTTTGCTTGTTGTGCGATGATCTCTTTTGCTTGTTTTTTCGTAGCTACGAATAAAACTTTGCGACCTGATTTTACGATTTGTTTGATAGCTGAAGCAGCTTCTTCTAATTTCGTAAGAGTTTTGTTCAAGTCAATGATGTGGATACCGTTGCGCTCCATGAAAATGTACTTAGCCATTTTCGGATCCCATTTACGTGTAAGGTGACCAAAGTGCACACCTGCATCCAATAAATCTTGATAAGTAGTTCTTGCCATTTTTTGATCCTCCTTTGATTAACGTTTACTGAATTGGAATCTTCTACGAGCCTTACGACGTCCTGGTTTCTTACGCTCAACCATACGGTCATCACGTGTTACTAAACCTTTCGCGCGTAATGCAGGTTTAACTTCTGGGTTAAGTTCAACCAAAGCTTTTGCGATCGCTAAGCGAACAGCTTCTGCTTGACCTTTAACACCACCTCCGTTAACGTTTACTTTTACATCAAAGTTTGCTAATTCACCAGCTACATTCAATGATTGAGTAGCGATGTATTGCAAAGGTAATGTTGGGAAATACTCTTTGAAGTCTTTACCGTTTATGATAATGTTTCCGCTACCAGCAGTTAAGTAAATGCGGGCAACAGCAGTTTTTCTTCTTCCTGAAGTGTTAGTTGTTGACATGTCGATTCTCCTTAAAATTTAACTGGTTTTGGATTTTGTGCCTCATGTTTGTGCTCTGTACCGGCATAAACGTAAAGGTTTTTAAACAATTGACGACCTAAACGGTTTTTAGGAAGCATACCACGAACAGCTTTTTCAATGATGCGCTCAGGGAATTTAGCCATTAACTCTTTAGGAGAAACGAAACGTTGACCACCTGGGTATCCAGTGTAGCGCACGTAAACTTTGTCGCCTAATTTGTTTCCTGTTAATCTGATTTTGTCTGCATTGATAACAATCACGTTATCTCCACAGTCTACGTGTGGGGTGAATGTAGGCTTGTGCTTACCACGAATTACTTTCGCGATGTTGCTCGCCAAACGCCCCAAAATCTCTCCTTCAGCGTCAACAACGATCCACTCTTTGTTAACGGTGTTCTTGTTGGCAGAGACAGTTTTGTAACTTAACGTATTCACTTGCTTTTGTTTAAATAATTTATTAAAAAATTTTTCTTCCCCTTATCTCAAGGGTCTGCAAAGGTACATCTATTATTCTATATTTTAAAATCTATTTTGCTTATTTTATTGAAAACGAGTCGAATTTCAAACAAGCCCCACTAATCTCAATATTTTTACAACTTCCTCGAATGAATATTGTTACATTAGTTAGTATATTGCAGGAAGAATTTTTTAATTATTTAGCGGAAGTAGATGAGATTGAATTTTTTAAATAAACGATTTTTTTTAAGTTTTATTGGTGTATTCCTTTTTGCGGCGTCTTCATTGCAAGCGCAATCGCTAGATAAGAAGACAAAACCGTATGATGCTCGATTTAAAAATGTGCAGGAAATATTGAAGCAAGGCAAAATTGGTCCGGGCATGGATTCTCTGGACGCCATTATAGCAGACTTTCCGCAGGCAGATGACATCTATTTTACAAAGGCAATTCTTCTTGCGCAGATGCGAAATCAGGACGGAGCGATCCAAGCCATTAAAGATGCGCTGGCGATCCAGTCTAAACCTGAATATCTAAGCTTCGCAGTCGACGCATTTAAAAGTAAAAATGATGCTGACAGTGCGTTGATTTATCTCGATAAGCTGATTGATCAGGACGATAATAATACGGCCTCACTAAAACGCGAACGCATCATGCTCCTTTTCAACGGTGGGTATAAAGATGTGGCTTTGGAGTATTTCTATAAAACCAAAGAAATTGCAACAGCTTCGGATACATTGGACATGGTTGGTAGTGTTTTATTAAATGATGCTGGTAATTATAAAGCTGTTATTGATCTTTTGAAACCTTGGGCAGACAAAGGGACTTCGTTGGCTCAGGTGTATGGTCAGTTGGCGCAGGCGTACAATCTTTCCAAAAATTCAAAACTTGCGCTGGAATATATTAACAAGGGGATTCAGACTACAAAAGAGGATTTCCTTTATTTCGATTTAGCTGATCTCTATCGATTTGATAAAAAACTCAAGTTATCTTTCGATGCACTCAAACAGGGATTTCAGTCTAAAAAGGTTGACTTTACAGACAAAAATCGGATTATAATGACCTTATTGAATCCGAAAGGACCCTATACGAAAGATCAGCTTTTGGAATTGGTCAATATCCTAGTTGAAGTTCACCCACGGATTGCAGAAAGCCATATGGCGAAAGGACAGGTGCTTTGGTTGAAAGATGATAAAACTGCTGCACAAAGTTCCCTAGCAGTCGCCGTTAGTATGAACCCTTATCAAATCGATGCATGGCGGATGTTGATGAGCCTGGATATGGACAAAGGCGAGTTTGACCAAGCAATCGCTCATGGCGGAGAGGCCTTACATTATGTCTCCAACAACGCCACAATACTCTATTTTACGAGTATGGCCTATCTCATGAAAAAGGATATGGAAAATAGCCGGAAATTTATGGAAGCTGCACTTAATAATGCACAGGAGGAATCTCCTTTTCTCCAGGCAAATATCTATGGAGGATTGGGTGATATTTATAACTCACTTAAAATGTATAAAGCCTCCGATGCAGCTTATATCGAAGCTATACGGCTCGATAGTACAAATGTGACGGCGATGAACAATTTAGCATACTATTTGTCGTTAAGAAAAGAACGACTTGATGATGCGACAAAATATGCTGCAATGGCGACGAAATTGCAACCCAATAACGGAACTTTTGAAGATACTTATGCTTGGGTGCTGTTTGCTGATGGAAAATATGACGATGCATTAGTCTGGATTCAAAAAGCATTGAAAAATACAAATCCGCAAACTTCGGTGTTGTTGGAGCATTATGGCGATATCCTAATTAAGTTAGGGAAAACAAACGATGCTATAAAACAGTGGAACCTTGCTTTAGAAAAGGGAGTGGACTCAGATGAAAATAAGCTGAAATTGAAAAAGAAGATTGAGACTAAAAGTTATGTGGAATAAAATTGTCTGTGTTGGTGCTGTGCTGTTGCTGCTCTCTTCTTGTAGTTCGAAGAAGAAACTACTCAAAGAAGCGGAGCTCAAAGCTCAAAACGAGTTGACGATAAAAGATAACACAAGGGAGGCAAAGAAAAATAGCTTACGTAATCTTTTTTTGACCAATTTGAACTATACTACTTTTTCTGGCAAAGCGAAAATGCGTCTTGACCTTGGAAAGGACAATTATGATGTCACTTCTAATATTAGAATAGAGAAAGATAAAAGGATCTGGATTTCTATTTCTGCGACACTGGGTATAGAGGTTGCCCGGGTATTAATAACCCCAGACAGCGTACAGATCTTAAATAAATTTCAGAGCGAATATATGGTTAAGCCATTTGACTACCTGTATCGTTTTGCTAGTCCGGATTTAACTTTCGGAAACCTACAAGATTTGTTGCTAGCCAATCTTTCTGTGAATCTATTGGCAGATATTGATCAGGTTAATTTTAAACAGGATTCGATATCTGTCCAGTTAGATGGCAAGTTGAATGAACTAGATTTTTTATATAAATTAAATAATAACAATAGGCCTTATCAATTTAGATTAGCGCAACTTTCAAAGAAACAGTTGTTGGAAGCCAATTACGGGGAATATGCCATGGCCTCCGGACAGGAATTTCCAATGCTTTTAAAAATGATCATTTCGGATGGTCGCCAAGAGATAAAAACGGAAATAAATTTTAATAAAGTGACCTTTAATGAACCGGTCGAAATGCCTTTTTCAGTATCGTCACGTTATAAAGTAATCCGATGAGAAGCTGTCTATTTCCTTTAGATTTATTACTTTCGCAATTAGTTTGCTAAAGTAAGGCGTGAATTGATAGGGTAGAAAGATGGCAAACACAAAAAAATGGTACTGTAAATGAACTTTAAAAAGACAATACTTGGTATAGCTGCTTTCCTATTCATGATTGGGATTTCATCGGCACAGACTCGGGCTGAACTTGAAAAACAACGTGAGAAGCTCAATCGTGAAATTGCCGAATTACAAAATACGGTCAAAGAGATCGCAAAAGAAAAATCACTGACACAACAACAGGTGACAGCATTGAGTAAGCAGATTAATTTGCGCGAGCAGAAGATAAATACCATTACTTCGGAAGTAGCTGTAATTAACAAACATATCAATGCCAATACCGCTGCCGTAAATAAGTTGAAGGCTGAATTGGAGAAGATGAAACGTGACTATGAGAAGATGGTGATGTTTGCGTTCAGAAACCGAAATGCCTATAATAAATTGATGTTTATTTTTGCATCAAAGGATTTTAATCAGGGGTTCCGACGGGTTAAGTACTTACAACAGTTTAACGATTCTAGAAAGCTGAAAGCTGCTGATATCGAAAATACCAAGAAACAGATTGAACAAAAAATCGCTCAATTGCAGGCGGACCGAAACAAACAGGTTGCCTTGATGAAAGAGCAGGAAAATGAGAAAAGAACCATATCTCAACAGCGATCTGTTTATTCTGGACAATTGAGTGAATTAATTGTTACAGAACGCGGTGTGAAGAAAGATATTACCCAAAAACAAAAAGAGGAGCGTCGTATTAATGCGGCCATTAAGGAGATAATTAGAAGAGAAATTGAGGCTGAACGTCGACGGGCTGAAGCGGCACGTCGTGCGGCAGAAGCGGCTGCTGAGCGTAACCGCAAAGTGAATGAGTCTACATCAACTACAAAAGGTAAGAACAATACAAAAACGAGTACTTCTAAAATGTCAGAATCAGAGGTGCTCCGTAGTACACCGGAGGCAGTTAAGCTTTCAAATGACTTCAGATCTAACCGTGGTAGTTTGCCTTGGCCTGTTTCTAATGCGAAGATCATGCAAGATTTTGGAGGGGAAAGTGTCGGAAGAAATGTCAATGTGGAACATATATCCGTGAAGATACAAACTTCTAGTGGTGCGGCTGTGAAAGCTGTTTTCGCAGGAGAGGTGAGTAGTATTTTAACAATGTATGGTCAACGTATCATAATGATTAAACATGGTGAGTACTATACTGTCTACAATAATATGGGAAGTGTAAGTGTTTCAAAAGGGCAAAAAGTAAGTACAGGCCAAACTATAGGAACGGCTGATGTGGACTCCGATACAGGTGTGCCAATGGTTGACTTCTCTGTTTATCAAGGGTCAACACCGTTGAATCCGATGTCATGGTTGGCGAGATAAGAAATAATTACTATATTTAATAATTATCATTACATTTGTAAAGAGAGAGAGAAGTTTTAGTTTAAAAGAATTGAAAAACAAGAAATTATAGTTATGTCAACATCATTATTAATCATGGGAATCGGGGGGCAAGAGTTAATTGTCATTGTAGTAATATTGTTACTATTATTTGGTGGCAAGAAGATTCCTGAATTGATGCGCGGATTGGGTAAAGGAGTTAAGGAATTTAAAGAAGGCCAAAAAGATGAGTCTTCACCTGAAAAAAAATCTGAAATAGAAGATAACAAATAAGGGAGGTTTTGATCCCATATAGCATGGATACGATTTTGTGAGGAACAAAATCGTATTTTGTTTTATACTCGACCTGCAGCTAAATAGGGCGAAAACCATTTTTATACTAAAATCCATTTCTAAACGTTTAGATTATTGTTGATTTTTCAGCAGATGAATCAAACTCGGATTTAACAGTAAATTTATGATCGGAAAACAGACGTTAATTTCAATACTAGGAGGGGTATGCTATGTACTACCGCTCATGGCCCAAGAAAGCGCTGTAGAAGGCATGAAAGAAGCCGCCCATACCTTCTTTCAAAAAAGTATCGAAAAAGAAAAACAAGAGATTTACCAATACCTAGACAGTATAAAATCTTCCGGAAATAACAGACAGCATGATGCTGAAATTACAGATGAAGATATACAGCTCGTGCGGAAACTGAAGGCAATAGAACGTGAGGTTCCGTTGGACTATTCGCCGCGAGTGAAAGATCTGGTTGCTAAATATACGTCGGGTAATTATAATCCTTATATGTGTAGGATGATGGGACTAGGACAATACTATTTCCCATTGTTTGATAAAATCATGGACGAAGTCGGAGTGCCGCGGGAACTCAAATACCTAAGTGTAGTCGAATCATCATTAAATCCACGCGATATCTCTAGTGCCGGAGCAACAGGCTTATGGCAATTGATGTATTATGAAGCCAAAACTTATCATCTTACAGTGGACAGTTATACCGACCAACGAATGGATCCTATTGCTTCAAGTTATGCTATCGCAAAAATCTTAAAAGAAGCTTATGATGAATATGGCGATTGGCTATTAGCGATAGCATCCTATAATGGCGGTAAAGGAGCGGTTAGCCGTGCGATCCAACGTTCGGGAAAAGAGAATGCTACTTTTTGGGATATCGCACCATATCTAACGCAACAGACCCAAAACTATATCCCTAAGTTCATCGCAATGACATATGCGATGAAATATGCAGACGAAAATGATATCAATGCTGAGGATACCGAACTTTCACTAAGAACTCAAGCATTGGATATCAATAAACGGATTTCATTGAACCAAATAGCGGATGTTTTACATGTGTCAAAAGAGACATTACGTGCATTGAATCCTAGTTTTAAAAGAAATGTATTAAATGGTACTGAAGAGTCTCCATTGCGATTAGTTTTACCTGTATTAGATAAAAAGATTGCCTCAGAAGAATTGTATGCTGCTCTCAACACGCCAATATCTTCTGTAACTCTTAGTCAGACGGAAAATCTAAGTAAGCCTCTACAAAATGGCAAATATAAAGTAAAAGTTGGTGAGACATTCGCTTCCATTGCTGACAAGTTTGAAGTAACAGTACAGGATATAAAATCTTGGAATAACCTGCGCGGAAATCAAATTGTCCCTGGACAAAACTTACTGATAAAAAGGGAAGATGATTTCGTTAACGCGAAGTTAGCACGTAATACAGAACGATCTTCAAAGAAGAGTCAACAGCATGCCGCTAGCGCTACACGTACAGCTTATTATGTCGTGAAGAAAGGTGATACATTATCTGAGATCGCAGATAAAAATGGTACATCAGTCGGTCGACTTAAAAGTGAAAATGATTTAAATGGAAGCCGGATAAAACCGGGAATGAAATTGAAAGTCTCAAAGAAATAACAGCATGGTTTAAATTAACCATGCTGCATCTTCTTCTTTATCAAATTCTTCAAGGGTAACGGTAACATGTTCTCTTAATATCGTTGAAAGCTTCGTGCCATAGTAGTCACTAAATATAGGGAACTTATGGTGGCTTCTATCAATTAATACAGCCGTTCTCATTTTCTTCAGTGGAACGTTCAAAAATACACCCAGTCCATAAGCTAAGGCTCTACCACTATTCAACACATCATCTACCAAGATGATCGTCTTATCTTTTGCAATATCAACAGGTATGTCTGTACTTGCACTCAACGATCTACTCGTTTTCTTCATGGTAACTTTAATCAGCAGGATTTCCTTCGTTGAAATCCCCTGTAAAATCGCTTGAAGGCGTTGCGCAAATACATAACCTCGGTCAGCAATTCCTACTAATACAAGTGTTTCATCTTCAAAATTGTCTTCCAAAATTTGATAGGCAATCCGAATAGATTTTTGTTTTATTTGTTCTTTATTTAAGATGAGCGTTTTCTTTGAAGACATAATAGTATTCCAATGATTATAGGGTAAAAATAGGATATTATATTGTATAAAAAAAGTCCAAAACGAGTTAAACGCTTTGGACTTTCCTTGATTGAATCAATCTTACTAATTCAATTTATTATCTTTTTCTGCTTTTAATATTTCTGCCGTAAGCGATCTATTATCTTCTGGTAAGCGGCCGCCATTGTAATAATAACGTCTCCAGTATGGTTCATCTAAATTGCTGATCATAACTCCTTTACTGGATGAGGCATGTGCAAATTTATTATCGCCAATATAAACACCGACATGGGTAATACTTTTACTTCTGATTTTGAAGAATACCAAATCACCTGCCTTTAGTTCGTTTTTCTCGACAGTTTTGACTTGAGAATACTGATTTCTACTATTATACCCCAATGATGTGTTAAACACTTTGTCGTATAATTCATAAGAAAATTTAGAACAGTCAATACCTCTTTTTGAATCTCCTCCCAAACGGTATGGAGTACCTAGCCATTCGTAAACAAATTGATAAAGTTTGGTGTTTGTTGTTGCTGAGACTGCAACTCCCATGATTTGTGAAAAGTATTCTTTCGCTAGGTTATCAGGATCTGATTCTGGTTTGGAGTTTCTGTTGGTTTGTGCCTGCGACACTAGACATAAGCCGATAAATAGCATTGACGCTATAAATTTCTTTGTTTTCATTAAATCGCTTTTTTGTACAACATTTAACTTTTAAAAATTCAACACTGTCATCTATTTTGGACAGCACTGTTGCGAATATAATACAATATCACTTTAAGGTCAAATTTATTTTAAGGTATTTAACGAAATTTTAACAATTTTAACATCTTTCCAAGACGTATTTACACGTATTGAGAATTAATGCACTTGTCGAGCCTCGGCTACATAAAGTAGATTGTCTACTACATTTAAAAATATCCACATGATGATAGAATGCCATTCTATTTGGCTTCTAATTGTGAATCTTAAAAAAAACATTAATTTTCTTTGGTAAAGTGATAATATTTGTTCTATATTTACAAAACATAAGCAAAAGCAATGAACACAAATACAATTATTACGTCGATTATTATTACCACCGGGATAAAACTTAGGAGGAAGTAGTTTCGTTGTATATAATTGTAGACACAATATTTAGAAGCGCTTTCCTCGACAAAGGAAAGCGCTTCTTTTTTTAGCACAAAAATCATCAATCTAAACAAACAGTATAAAACAGTATGAAAGTTTTAAAATTTGGAGGCACATCGGTCGGCACGGTAGAAAGTCTAAAGGCGGTCCTGAGCATTGTGAAAAAATCTTATGATGCAAAGGAAAAACCATTGGTTGTGTTGTCAGCCATGTCAGGAGTAACCAACTTGCTTACCCAATTGGCAGAGGACGCTGCGGAAGGAAAGTCCTTTTCGGATGGGCTAAAATCCTTGGAGGATAAGCATTTTACGGTTGTTAAAGAGCTTCTGGCTGTGAAATATCAAAATCCTGTATTTACAAAGCTAAAGTTGTTTTTTAATGAGATAGAAGATCTTCTCCAAGGAATTTTTGCACTAAAGGAGCTGAGTAATCAGAGTAAAGATTTGATCCTTAGCTACGGTGAGCGTTGCTCAAATTATATGGTATCTAAGGTGATGGAACAATATATTCCTGAGTCTCTATTTGTAGATGCATCCCATTACGTGAAAACTGATTCAAATTTTGGTAATGCTCATTTAAATGAAATGCTAACTGAGCAATTGGTGAAATCCTTGTACATAACGCATCGTGATAAGTTACTGTTTGTCACTGGTTTTATCGGAAGTAATGAAAATGGGCGTATTACCACCTTGGGAAGAGGTGGATCAGATTATACTGCAGCGATCTTCGGCTCAATACTGGACGCAACAGCCATTGAAATTTGGACAGATGTGAATGGGATGTTAACCGCCGACCCACGGATTGTGAAGAAAGCTTTTTCCTTGCCTGTATTATCATACACAGAGGCAATGGAATTATCTTACTTCGGTGCTAAGGTGATTTATCCTCCTACGATGATTCCGGCTTTCTTAAAGAAAATACCGATTGTTATTCGGAATACTTTTGAACCTGATTTCTCAGGGACTGTGATTCAGTTTGATAGTGGAAAAACAGCACTGCCAATCAAGGGAATTTCTTCGATCTCGGATATTTCTGTCATCAATCTAAGTGGATCAGGGATGATCGGTAAGTCGGGTTTTAGTGGGCGGCTTTTTACGCTATTGGCTAGAGAGCAGATCAATGTTGTGCTAATCACCCAGTCTTCTTCCGAACATAGCATCACATTTGCTGTCAATCCATCAGATGCCAAACGCGCTATACATTTGATCGAAGTGGAGTTTGAGCTTGAAATCCAAGCGAATAAACTGATCGTTCCTGCGATTGAAGAAAACCTTTCTGTCTTAGCCATCGTTGGTGAAAATATGAAAAAAACTCCCGGTATGTCCGGTCGGTTATTTGCAGCGCTAGGACGCAACGGTATTAACGTCCGGGCTATTGCGCAGGGCTCATCTGAATACAATATATCTGTAATTATTGGTAAGGAAGATTTAGCGAAGGCACTTAATGCCGTACATGATGCGTTTTTCGCAGAGTTAAAGAAAACGCTGCATGTATTTAATATCGGTACCGGTAACATTGGTGCAACTTTATTTAAACAATTGGAAAATCAGCATGACTTCCTATTGGATAAAAATGATATTGAAATTAAAGTTGTTGGAATTTCCAATAGCCGTAAAATGCTTTTTAATACCGAAGGTGTTGATTTAAATAATTGGTCCGATGAACTTGCTAAAAATGGAACTGAATCAGACCTGGCATTGTTTATTGATCGAATGAAGGCGCTGAATTTGCCGAACTGTGTATTTATCGATAATACTGCGAGCAAATTACCGGCAACCTACTACGAAGATATCTTTAAATCCAATATTTCGATCGTCACTTGCAATAAAATTGCGAATTCAGGTAAATACGAGCAATATAAAACACTCCGTGATACTGCGCATCGACACGGTGTAGATTTTTTTTATGAAACAAATGTAGGTGCAGGATTGCCTATCGTCAGGGTGCTTAAAGACTTGATGTTGAGTGGTGACCGTATCGTGAAGATAGAAGCTATTCTTTCAGGGACAATTTCGTATATTTTTAACAATTTTAAAGCAGATGCTTCTTTTTATGATGTCGTCAAACAGGCTCAGGAGCTGGGATACACCGAGCCAGACCCAAGGGATGATTTAGGTGGTATAGATTTTATGCGTAAAATGCTCATCTTGGCAAGAGATGCTGGGTATGCTGTTGAGGCCGAGGATGTAGACCTTGGTGCGATATTACCTCCAGTATGTTTGAAAGCAGATACTGTAGATTCTTTTTATACAGAATTGCAACAAGAAAATGAATATTTCGAAGCAATGAAGAAGAAAGCAGCCAATGAAAATAAAGTAATCCGCTACATCGGGAAATTGGAAAATGGAAAGGTATCCATTGCGATTCAGTTTGTTGATGAAAATCATCCTTTTTATGCTTTATCAGGCAGCGATAACATTATATCGTTTACAACAGAGCGCTATAAAGAACGTCCCCTCGTAGTAAAAGGTCCTGGAGCGGGGGCTGAGGTTACAGCTGCCGGTGTATTTGCAGATTTAGTAAATGTTGGAGCATAAAAACTATTCAAGGAAAATAAAAATTACGTGATGGCCAATAATTTAAATGTGGAGTATCTGAAGGATAAGGTGATAAATTTAGACAGCATGCTGTCGGAAGTTCGTGTTTTTGCGCCTGCAACTGTCGCAAATATGATCTGTGGTTTTGATATATTGGGTTTTGCTGTCGAGGAACCCGGTGATGAGGTGATTATGCGGCGCACGCAACAACCTGGAGTAACGATTCGGGAAATAACTGGCGACGATGGAAGACTACCGCTCGATCCCGGTAAGAATACCGTATCTGCCTGTGTTCAATATCTATTACAAGCCTTGAATATCTCTTCAAAGGTAGGTGTCGAAATCGAATTGCATAAACATATGCCAATTGGATCTGGACTGGGCTCCAGTGCAGCAAGTACCGTAGCCGGGCTTTTTGCCATCAATACCATGCTTGGAAACCCTTTGACAAAAGAAGAATTATTGCCATTTTGTGTTGAAGGTGAGCGTTTGGCTTGCGGTACAGGCCATGCCGATAATGTTGCCCCGGCGCTTTATGGAGGCATAACATTAATTCGGGGAAATGAACCTTTGGATGTTATTTCCATCCCTTCACCAAAAGAACTCGTAGCAGCGGTGGTTTTTCCGCAAGTGGATGTTCCTACACGTGACGCAAGACAACTTATAAAGGATAAAGTGTTATTAAAAGACGCCGTGACCCAATGGGGAAATATCGCGGGATTGGTTGCCGCTTTGTTCAAAGAAGATTATGATCTCATCGCACGAAGTATGAAAGATATTCTTATCGAACCGACCCGTGCAATTTTAATTCCTCAGTTTTATGAAATGAAAGAGATTGCTTTGAAGAACAGTGCATTGAGCTTCGGTATCTCTGGTTCAGGACCGTCTGTCGTAGCAATAACACGTGACGAAAAAATAGCGAGGGATATTGCGGACAAAATTCAAGCTCATCTCAAAGACAATGAGATTGAAAGCTTTGGATATGTTTCCCGTGTCAATGTAGAGGGCCCTAGAATATTGGATTAAAAATTATTTACAGAATTGAGGTCTATAAACTTTGAGGTTAATCGACAATTAACTCATAGAAGATAAAAAAACAAGATATTCATGTTCTACAAATACGAATGAAGATACCTGGATATACCATGTGACCTTTAAAAACAGATCATTTATATATGAAATTTTATAGCACAAATAATAAAACATTAGAAGTCTCCTTTAAAGATGCGGTCTTCAATTCTCTTCCTGCAGACAAAGGATTGTATATGCCTGAAGAGATTCCACAATTGGATCCGCTGTTCATTAAGAATATTCAACAGTACTCCTTGCAGGAGATTGCTTTTGAAGTAGCTTCTACACTATTGGGAAATGATATTCCCAAAGACGATTTAAAACAGATTGTGAACGATGCCATCAATTTTGATGCTCCTGTAAAATTCTTGACCGACAGCACGGCTGTGCTCGAACTATTTCATGGGCCATCTTATGCCTTTAAGGATTTTGGTGCTCGGTTTATGAGTAGGGTCATGGGCTATTTTTCAAAGACTGACGATAAATTACTGGACGTCCTTGTCGCGACATCAGGCGATACCGGTGGAGCTGTTGCCTTGGGCTTTTTGGGGGTAGAAGGAACACGTGTGACGATCCTATATCCTAAAGGTAAAGTTTCGGAAGTTCAGGAACTACAATTGACCACTAATGGACAAAATATTCGTGCTATTGAAGTAGAAGGAACTTTTGACGATTGTCAGGCATTGGTAAAACAAGCTTTTAGTGATGCCGAACTCAATACTGTATTGCGTTTGACCTCCGCTAATTCAATAAATATAGCACGGCTGATCCCACAGACATTTTATTATTTTTATGCGTATGCGCAATTGAAGTCACAAGGAGTCAATGAGGTCGTATTTACAGTGCCGAGTGGTAATTTTGGTAATATTGGGGCTGGTTTATTGGCCTATAAAATGGGACTTCCAGTAAAACATTTTGTAGCTGCAACAAACGTTAATGATACCGTTCCTAGATTCCTTTCTTCAGGTAAATATGAACCACTACCTTCTGTTCAAACCTTAAGCAATGCTATGGATGTTGGGAATCCAAGCAACTGGGTGCGTATACAGGATCTCTTTGGCGGAAATGTGGCTGAACTAAAAAATATGCTTTCTTCTTATACATTTACAGATGAAGAAACAAAAGAAGGAATGCAGAAATTATTTGAAGAATCAAATTATATCGCCTGTCCGCATACAGCAATCGCCTGGCTTGGCGCTCGTGCTTATGCAAATGAGCATCCCGGTCCGTATGCTTCAGTTTTCTTATCGACAGCACATCCCTGCAAATTCCCTGATGCAATAGCAGCAGATGTATTCGAAAAAATAGTTTTGCCTGTCGGCGCAGAAACATTGCAAGGAAAAGAGAAATTAGCAGAATCTTTGAAAGTTGATTTTGAAGCTTTCAAAAAATATTTAATCAACCATAACTAAACGTTGAGGGCTCCTTTAGGAGCCCTTTTTTATACCAAGATAGGTGTCGATATAGTTTTTTAATTCAAGTTTTTTGTCTTTATCTAAGATTAAGTCATAGATTGGGATTGGTTGATCTCGCCCAAATGTTATGAAATCTCCATTTTCTTCTGTTAAAGAATTTAACCATGCACTAACGTCAATGGTATTTTTTATCGGATGCATATCAAATAATCTGAGATTGGCACCCGAAACAAACGCCACAATTTTCCAATCTTTTATGACTTTGTCTTCAAGCAAAGTTTTTTTATCCAGATATTTTATAAGATTTACGGAAGCCCCTTTTGTGCAACTCAAAATTAGATGTATGCCATACTTTTTTACAATAAGTTCTGGGCTGTTGTTCTTAACAAAATTAATGAAGTCTTGATTTTGAAATTTCGGCTCTTCGCTGCAAAGAAAATAATGCTGTATTGAAATCCTCCAGAATAATTGTTTCATTTATTTTTTGACAAATAAAGAAGCCTGGTTTTGCAATTAATAAGTTAATTTTGCAACAATGAAATCAGTTTATTTGAATAAGGGCAAGGATAAAGCTGCCTGGCAATTGCATCCTTGGGTATTTTCTGGAGCAATTAAATCATTGTCCGATAAAATTGAAGATGGCGAAGTTGTTGGCGTTTACAATGCTGAACGTGAATTTATTGCCTATGGTCTATTTCACAATAGCTCGCGTGTAGCCATTCGTTTATTGGAGTGGAACCCTCAGGCACAGATTGATGCAGATTGGTGGCGTGCCCGAGTTCAGAAGGCTGTTGCAGCAAGACAGCATCTGTTGCAAGAAGGTGTTACCAATACGATTCGTTTAATCTTTGCTGAAGCAGATTTTCTTCCCGGACTTATTGCAGATAAATACGCAGATTTTATATCCATTCAGATTCATTCAGTTGGGGTGGAAAAGGTCAAATCCATTATTATAGATGAATTGAATGCTTTGCTGCAACCCAAAGGAATTTATGAGCGCAGTGATCTGAAATCCCGCGAACATGAAGGATTACCCGATACCAATGGACTTTTGTTTGGAGAACTTCCATCTGAATTTGTCGACGTTATCGAAAATGGCATTCATTATAAGGTTAACATTATTGATGGGCAAAAATCGGGATTTTATTGCGACCAACGTGAAAATCGCCAGCTAACGGCCAACTACGTTTTGAATAAACGAGTCCTAGATTGTTTCTGCTATTCCGGTGGTTTTACGTTAAATAGTTTGAAAAGTGGCGCTGCAGAAGTCATATCTGTAGATAGTTCTGCACTGGCTATTGAAACCCTGGAAAAGAATATTGTTGAAAATGGTTTTGAACCTAGTCGACATAAAGCAATATTGTCTGATGTAAACAAGCAATTGCGTAAATTCGTTGATGAAGGGGAGAAATTTGATCTGATTGTCCTGGATCCACCGAAATATGCACCCTCTCGATCTGCATTGGAAAGAGCATCAAGGGCGTATAAAGACCTGAATCGCCGCGGATTGATGTTGTTAAATAGTGGTGGTTTATTAGCGACATTTTCTTGCTCAGGTGCGATGGATATGGATACGTTCAAACAAGTACTCGCTTGGGCTGCACTGGATGCCGGTAAGGAAATTCAGTTTATCAGACAATTTCATCAACCTGAAGACCATCCTGTCCGGGCTTCGTTCCCCGAAGGTGAATATCTGAAAGGATTGTTGGTACGCGTATTATAATTATTATATGAAGATAGTTTAGGTTGGTTTGTGAAAATCAACCTTTTTAATTTTTGAACGACGTCATGATACAAGAGAAGGCGAGTAGACCTATTTTTTCTATTTTGTTTGCCGTAAGCATGGTGCATCTTCTGAACGATATGATTCAGGGAGTGATACCGGCAACCTATCCCTTGCTCAAAGAAGAGCATCATCTAAGCTTTTCTCAGGTTGGGATGATTACAATGGTTTATCAAATAGCAGCTTCAATATTCCAGCCTGTTGTAGGCTCATTTACGGATAAACATCCTGTACCATACTCCCAGATTATAGGGATGTCTTTTTCACTTTTCGGTATGCTTTTGTTTTCGAAAGCACACAGTTATGAATGGATCTTATTTTCTGTTTTTCTGGTCGGGATTGGTTCTTCAATCTTTCACCCTGAATCTTCACGTGTAGCTTATATGGCGTCGGGAGGAAGAAGAAGTATGGCACAATCTATTTTTCAGATCGGAGGCAATGCAGGGACCGCAATGGCTCCAATCATTGTCGCTTTTTTGGTTTTACCGAGAGGGCAACAGGCGATCGCCTGGATGTGCTTATTTACGATTCTCGGCCAATTTATATCCTATTATATCGGTAGTTGGTATAAAAAGAGACTTCAAAGCTCCGCTAAATCAACGAAGAGAACAATACGCGTACCTGATCTACCCAATAGCCGAATCATCGTGACCGTTATTATACTCCTATTACTGATTGTTTCAAAATACTTCTATATAGCAAGTATCACAAACTACTTCCAGTTTTATACAATCAAGAAATTCGGAATAAATGAAGTGGAAGCACAAGTCTATCTATTTTATTTTCTGATAGCCGTTGCGGTGGGAACCCTACTTGGGGGAGCATTCGGCGATCGATTTGGTCGCAAATATGTCATCTGGTTCTCCGTCTTGGGCGTTGCGCCATTTGCATTGGCATTACCCTATGTTGGACTTACGATGACGGGGATATTAATCGTGATTATTGGGTTGATCTTATCATCAGCTTTTCCAGCAATTATTGTTTATGCACAAGAACTATTGCCTAAAAAGTTGGGTATGGTTTCAGGTTTATTTTACGGCTTTGCATTTGGAATGGGAGGGATTGGATCCGCTGTACTTGGCTGGCAGGCAGATCATACTTCCATCGAGTTTATTTATCACTTATGTTCCTATCTGCCATTGATCGGTATTGTGGCTTATTTTCTTCCCAATCTACAAAAAACACCTTACAAAGAAATTTAGATTTGACATATAGGCACATGTTAAAAAAGAAAGAGCGGATTTCAATAAAGTATCCGCTCTTTTCTTACTTGATGCAGTCCATCCAGGCTGAAGCCATCATTTGTGCCCCAGCAAGCGTGGGATGTACACCGTCCGCGGCCCAATAGGCACCAGGGGCGTTCTTTTGGGCATTGTCGAATATTTTTTGATAGGGGATTAGAATTGCTCCAAATTCTTTGGCGATCTCACGAGCGGATTCTTGGTAAGCCAAAAATTTTGGATACCAAGCTTCAGTAATGTGACCTACACCCTTTACTGCAAAAGGTTCCCCAATGATCAATTTGACATTTGGAAGCTTTTGTAAAGTCTCCTGCAATAGCTGTTGGTACTGGGATTTATACTCTTCAACCGTCGTCTGCGCTCCTCGATCGATTGTCCGCCAGAAATCGTTCACACCAATCAAAATACTCAATACAGTGGGTTTAATTGCCAGAGTATCCTCCTGCCAGCGCTTTTGTAGATCGGGTACACGATTTCCACTAATACCTGTATTATATACCTTTAGTTTCTTTGCTGGATATTTATTTAAGAGCTGGCTGGCAGCCAATAAAGCATAACCATGACCCAGCGCACCAGTGTCATTGGCATTTCTGTTATTTCTATCTCGGCCTACATCCGTAATCGAGTCGCCCTGAAATAAAATAATGTCATCATTATTTAAACTGATTTTTGAGGAATTGGCTGTTGATTCGTGCGCGAAGACATCGTTTCCCAGTAGATTGGCGCCAGTCAATAGACCAGTGCCAATGATGCTTTTTTTGATAAATGATCTGCGGTTTGTGTTCATTATTAGGTTTTTGTTATGTTTAAAGTTACATACTTTAAGCATACTTTTCCAAACCTTTTATAATGATGTTACACGCTTTTTCAATTTCAAAGTCTGTAATCGTCAACGGCGGAGCTACACGCAATGCTGTTTCACAATGCAGATACCAATCGATCATAACCCCGTTTTCTGCACAGTATTTGCTCACATTGTAAACTTGATCAAAAGAATCCAGTTGCAGACACATCATAAGACCCAATCCACGAATTTCTTTGATAGCAGGATGTTTGAGCTTTTCCCTAAATAAAAGTGACTTTCTTTCAACCTGTTCAACTAATTTTTCTTCTTTGATAACGCTTAACGAAGCGCGTGCTGCAGCACAGCTCACAGGATGTCCCCCAAAAGTGGTAATGTGTCCAAGCATGGGATTGTCCTTAATTACATCCATCACTTCCTTAGCTGCAACAAATGCACCCAAAGGCATGCCACCACCGATGCCTTTGGCAAGCATCAGGATATCTGGAACAATCGCAAAATGTTCAAAGGCGAAAAGACGACCTGTGCGACCGAAACCTGTTTGAATTTCATCAAAGATTAGTAAAGTACCTGTTTCATCACAGCGTTTTCTGACAGCTTGCATGTAGGCGATATCCGGGACTCGGACACCAGCTTCTCCCTGAATGGCTTCGAGGATGACAGCAGCAGTTTGTTCCGTAATCCTTGTTAGGTCTTCCATATCATTAAACTCAATGAAATCTATTTCGGGTAGGAGTGGGGCATAGGCTTTACGATACTCATCATTTCCGATCAGACTGAGCGCGCCTTGTGTACTGCCGTGGTACGCTTTTTTTGCTGCTATAATCTGCTTGCGACCCGTATATTTCTTAGCTATTTTCATAGATCCCTCTACCGCTTCCGTACCGCTGTTGGTGAGGTAGACAGATTGAAAATTAGTAGGAAGCTCTGCCAATAGTTCTGTTGCAAATTGTACCTGTGGGGCTTGTACAAATTCACCATAAACGGTGACATGTAAGTATTGGTCCAATTGTGATTTTATAGCCTCTAAAACCTTCGGATGACGATGGCCTATATTGCTGACATTGAAGCCGGAGACCAGATCCATATATTCTTCTCCATTGGGACCATAAAGGTACACACCTTCAGCCTTAACTACTTCAACCAATCTAGGTGAGCTAGATGTTTGAGCAGTATTCATTAAAAATAATTCTCTGTTGCTTAACATGATCTTACAAATGTCCGAAAATAAAAAAGAAGTCTTCAAGACTTCTTTTTTATTTTCGAGATTATTTTCTTCTATTCTGCAGGGATTTGTATAGATGTTCCCTGAATTCCTGTTCTACTTCAAAAAATTGCGATGCACGCGCATTGCCAATAACTTTGGCAAATTTGGCCCGGTATTCTTTTTTGATCTCCACTTCTTTAGCATCATACTGTAATACATCTCTGGAACCACCTCTAAAATTATTTTTGGGGGCACCATTCAATTTTTCTTTCCTGATATCCCAAAGTGTTTGGCTATACTCGTTATAGAGCGGAAAGAATTGTTGAGCCTCTCTTGGTGTCAAATCTAGTTCTTTAGTAATGTAAGCTATTTTTTCATTTTCTATAGCTTGAAATCGATTTTTGTCTTGTGCAAAGCCCAAGGCAATAGAAAATATACTAAAGAACAATGTTATCCATATGTATTTTTTATTGAACATCATTATAAGGTATAGTTTAGATAATCTTCTATTTCTTGTTTAGATATATTACTTCCAAATCCCTTGGTAGGGAGATTAGCTTCATCAGTATACTGAGACATATAAATCATATCATCACCAGAAGCAGAAGCCGCAAGGTAATTAATAATTTCCTGCTTAGGAATTTCTGACAAATGCTGGCTCAACTGCTCCTCTGCAACAGCTTCTACAGGAGCTGCATCTTGCTGTTGATACTGATATCCCCAATATCCACCTATGCTCAACATGGCAGCAAAAGATGCTGCAACAGCATAGCGAGCATACCATTTTTTTTGTCTTCCAATCTGATGGATCGGTGTATTGTCCTTCTCAGGCGTTAGTACATGATCAACAATGCTGTCCGAAAGATTCTCAAAATAATATTTAGGTACATCAAAGCCCGCAGTAACAACTGTTTCTTTTAATTTTTCTTCGGCAATACGAGCAAAAATAGTCGATTCAACTGTTTCTTCATAGCCAACCGGAACAGAGAAACCATCTGTAGGAACTGTTTTCTTCAATTCCTGCTCAGCTAGACGAGCGAAGATCGAATTTTCAAGAACTTGACCATAGTCAGAGGGCATTGTAAAGCCATCAGATGCAATCGTTTCTTTTAATTTGTCTTCTAAAATTCGGTTGAGGATAGTTGAAGATAGTTCGGAAGTATAATTTTCAGGAATTTCAAAGCCGTCAGTACCAACTTGATTTTTTAAATTATCTTCCGCTACTTTGCACATAATGGCCGCAGACAGGCTATCAAAATATCCTTCTGGAACCTCAAAGATGGATTCTTCCTTGCATTCAACCAATTTGACTTGCGTAATTATTTTTGATTCTAAATCACTGAAATAATTTTCAGGTAAGCCAAATGGATTTTCACGCAACGATGCTGGAAGATTTGTAGGCTCCAGCCCATCATGATATGTGCCATTTTCCTTCATAGTATTTGTTAGAACCTAATTTCGCTAAAAGGTTTAATCGTTGTTATTAAAAAATGCCTCTATTTTTTTGACGGCCAAATGATAAGACGCTTTAAGCGCTCCAACACTTGTTCCGAGGACTTCTGAAATCTCTTCATATTTCATGTCTTCAAAATATTTCATATTGAAGACCAATTTTTGCTTCTCTGGCAAGGTCAACAAAGCCTGTTGTAATTTCATTTGAGCTCTATCACCATTAAAATAATTGCCATCAGCAAGCGTTTCTGCTAGATAAGCAGTCGTGTCGTCATCCAACGACACGTTCTGCTTTTGCTTTTTCTTATTTAAGAAGGTGATACATTCATTTGTTGCAATACGATAAAGCCACGTATATAACTGTGAGTCTTCGCGGAAGTTCCCAAGGTTCTTCCATACTTTCACAAAGATATCTTGTACAACATCGTCCGCATCATCATGATCGATGACCATTCTTCGCACATGCCAATAAATCTTCTGTTGATATTTCTTCAACAATAAACGGAAAGCTTCTTCTCGCGTACTCTCTTCGGCGAATTTTGCTATAATTAAAGCGTCATCCATATATTGACTTGCGTAGTTTTGTTATTTTCTTTTGATTACTTTTTGAGCCGCTGCAACAATAGCCGCTGCATTCAGACCGTATTTTTCCATCAATTGAGCAGGAGTACCTGATTCTCCAAAACTATCATTTACAGCAACGTATTCTTGTGGAGTAGGCAACTCTCTTGTTAATACCTGAGCAACGCTATCACCTAAACCGCCAAGACGATTATGCTCTTCCGCCGTTACGACACATTTGGTTTTAGCAACAGATTTTAAAATAGCTTCTTCATCCAAAGGTTTGATTGTATGGATATTGATAATCTCAGCGTTGATGCCCAACTCAGCTAATTTCTCACCAGCTTGGATAGCTTCCCATACTAGATGACCTGTAGCAATGATCGTAACATCCGTTCCTTCATTTAATAACACCGCCTTACCAATTACAAATTCTTGATCAGCAGGAGTGAAATTAGGAACTACAGGACGGCCAAAACGCAAATAAACTGGTCCGTCATATTTGGCTGCAGCAATCGTAGCGGCTTTTGTTTGATTGAAATCACAAGGATTGATCACTGTCATTCCTGGCAACATTTTCATCAAGCCGATATCTTCTAAGATTTGGTGAGTTGCACCATCTTCACCTAAGGTTAGACCAGCATGCGACGCTGCAATTTTTACATTTTTGTCCGAGTATGCAATCGATTGGCGAATCTGATCATAAACACGTCCTGTTGAGAAATTTGCGAATGTACCTGTGAATGGTATTTTACCACCGATCGTAAGTCCGGCAGCAATTCCCATCATATTAGCTTCCGCAATACCGATTTGAAAAAAACGTTCTGGAAATTCTTTGATAAAATCGTTCATTTTTAACGAACCGATTAAATCAGCACATAATGCAACTACATTCTCATCTTGCTTTCCTGCTTCTAGTAAGCCCGCACCAAATCCTGAACGTGTATCTTTTGACTCTGTATAAGTATATTTTTTCATTCTAGTAATCTCCTAAAGTTTCTGTAAGCTGATTCAACGCCGACGCCAATTGTTCGTCATTTGGAGCAACACCATGCCATTTATGAGAACCCATCATAAAATCAACACCGCTACCCATTTCAGTATGCATCAGAATAATAACCGGTTTACCTTTTCCTGTGCGTGATTTAGCTTCTGCTAAACCTGCAACAACAGCATTCATGTCATTGCCTTTAGCAATTTCCATCACATCCCAGCCAAATGCTTCCCATTTTGCACGAAGATCACCAAGAGATAATACTTGATCTGTAGATCCGTCAATTTGTGCTTTGTTATAGTCAACAGTAGCAATTAAATTGTCGATTTTGTTGTGTGGTGCGTACATTGCAGCTTCCCAAACTTGGCCCTCCTGCAATTCGCCATCACCCATTAATACATAAACTAGATTATTGTCTTTATTCAATTTTTTTGCCTGTGCGGCTCCAATTGCAACAGATAATCCTTGGCCCAATGATCCCGAAGCAATACGAATACCCGGAAGGCCTTCGTGTGTTGTTGGGTGACCTTGAAGTCTGGAATTGATTTTTCTGAACGTTGCTAATTCGCTCACTTCAAAATATCCCGCATGCGCCAATGTACTGTAAAATACAGGAGAGATGTGTCCATTTGACAGGAAGAATAAATCTTCTCCTTTTCCATCCATGTCAAAGGAAGGATTGCGTTTCATTGCATTGAAATAAAGCGCCACAAAGTAATCTGTACAACCTAACGAACCACCTGGGTGTCCTGATTGACAAGCGTGTACCATACGTACGATATCACGTCTTACCTGTGATGCAATTTGTTCTAGTTTGTTAATATCTGCACTCATTTTTTTTGTTGGTTTCACAATTGGTCGTAAAGTTAACTATTTTTAAGCTAGATGCTTGTTAAAAAATGAATTTATATTGACTTATTCTAGATTGACGATGTGTTTGATCTGCGGGTTTTTATTTTTTTTGTACCTTGCTTCACTTTATAAAACCAACAATTTTCAGCATAATGCCTAATCAACTTAAAAGCTGCCTTATTATTTCAGCGCTCTCAGCCCTTTATTTGCATTCTTCTGCCCAGCACATCAACATTTACCATAAGGATTGGATCGATTTTAACAAAAATGGGAAAAGGGATATTTATGAAGATTCCAAACAGAAAATAGCCAGTCGCGTGGAGGATCTGTTGCGTCAAATGACTGTTCAAGAAAAGGCCAATCAGACGGTTACACTCTACGGTTATGGGCGGGTTTTGAAAGATGAGCAGCCCACTGCCGCTTGGGACAAAGAGATTTGGAAACACGGCTTGGCCAATATCGACGAAATGTTGAATAGCTTGGCTTATAATAAGTCTGCAAAAACTTCATTTTCGTATCCCTTCAGCCGCCATGCTCAAGCCTTAAATAACGTTCAAAAATGGTTTGTGGAAAATACACGACTTGGTATTCCTGTTGATTTTACCAATGAGGGCATTCATGGACTCAATCATGATCGGGCTACTTCCCTGCCGGCACCAATCAATATTGGAAGTACATGGAATACTTCACTGGTACGTAAAGCTGGCGAAATAATTGGTAGGGAGGCCAAATATCTGGGCTATACCAATGTCTATACACCTATTCTTGATGTTTCTAGAGATCCACGCTGGGGAAGAGTAGTTGAAACCTACGGCGAAGACCCGTTTCATATTGCCGAAATGGGGAAACAAGTTGTTTTAGGAATTCAACAAAATGGCGTCGCATCCACATTGAAACATTATGCAGTCTATTCTGTACCCAAAGGGGGAAGAGATGGCAATGCACGTACGGATCCTCATGTTGGCTTCCGTGAGATGCATTCGCTTCATCTCTATCCATTTAAAAGGGTCATAAAAGAAGCCAAACCTTTAGGAGTCATGAGTAGTTATAATGATTATGATGGCGTGCCTGTATCTGCCAGTAGCTATTTTTTACAGGACTTACTCCGAAAAGAGTATGGTTTTGAAGGGTATGTGGTGTCCGACAGTGAGGCTCTAGAGTTTATTTACAACAAACATCATGTTGCTGCAAACTATAAAGATGCTATTAAACAAGCATTAGAGGCAGGTTTGAATGTGCGGACAAATTTTGATCCACCGAGTACATATCTAACGCCGCTAATGGAACTAATAGAAGAAGGAGGGCTGGATATCAAAATATTGGATCAGCGGGTTCGCGAAGTCCTGACCGTGAAATTTAAACTGGGGTTGTTTGATCATCCATTGAGAGAAGATATAGCGATAGCCGATAAAAAAGTGCATACCCCCGCAGATGAAGAAGTATCACTTCAAATGAATAAGGAGTCTATTGTTCTGTTGAAAAATGAACAGAATCTACTTCCAATAGACGTGAATAAATACAAACGAATTTTGGTTACGGGACCAATGGCAGAGGCAACAAATTATACGACAAGTCGATATGGACCTTCTAATAATCCGATCACAACCATCAAAGATGGGATTATAAACTATGCAAAAACAAAGGCACTTCGGGTTGATTATGCCAAAGGGGTAGATGTCGTGGATAAAAACTGGCCTGAGAGTGAGATTATTCCAACAGACTTATCAGGAGAGGAGCTGGAAAAGATGGCCGAAGGTGTACGTCTCGGTAAAGAATCTGATCTAATCATAGCCGTAATGGGCGAGTCGGAACGGGAAGTCGGTGAAAGTCGATCGAGGTCAGATCTAAATTTGCCAGGCAAGCAACGCGACTATTTGATGAAATTGAAGGAAACAGGTAAACCTATTGTGCTGGTACTTGTCAATGGTCGTCCACTTACTGTCAATTGGGAAAACAAGTATCTACCTGCAATCGTGGAGAGTTGGTTTCTTAGCAATCAGTCGGGAAATGTTCTTGCCGAAATGCTGTTTGGTGGGTATAGTCCTAGTGGAAAATTGCCAATTTCATTTCCAAAGTCCGTCGGACAGGTTGAAATGAATTTTCCGACCAAGCCCGCTGCACAGGCGGGGCAACCCGGGGTCGGACCCAATGGGTGGGGCAATAGTCGGGTTGTTGGATTCTTATACCCTTTTGGATATGGATTAAGCTACACAGATTTTAGTTTTTCAAATTTACAACTCGCTAAAAAACAGATCAGACCAGCAGATTCCCTTACAGTTACGGTTGATATTGAAAACATAGGGAAGAGGAAAGGTGCCGAAGTTGTTCAGCTGTATATCAAAGATGTACTGTCTTCGGTAACGACATATGAGATGGATTTGCGTGGATTCGAAAAAGTTGAACTTAATCCAGGGGAGAAGAAGACCTTACAGTTTACGATCTTACCTGCCCATCTGGAACTTTTGGATCAGCATAATAACTGGACCGTTGAACCCGGAAAATTTGAACTATTTATCGGTAATTCTTCTGTTAATCTTCCGCTTAAAGATTCTTTTGAAGTCGTCAATTAGGTTGAAAAATTGCCATACAAGGCAGATGGCGGATAGCGATTATTTCTTCTTAAGACTAGTGAATAAAAAAAAGGATTCAGCAAAATTAATTACTGAATCCTTTTTTTCTTGTATCGAATAGCTGTGATTACATGGCCTCAGCGACAACTTCAGTCACTTCTGGAACCATGCGTTTCAACAAGCCCTCAATTCCTGCTTTTAATGTGATTGTCGACGATGGACAACCACTGCAAGAACCTTTTAGTTCAACTGTCACAATACCTTCGTTGAAGGATTTATAATGGATTGCTCCACCATCTTGTTCAACAGCAGGTCTTACATAATCATGTAATACTTGTTGTATCTTCACTTCAGTTTCAGTACCTTCAAAATTAACCTCTGTATCGTGGTGTACCGTTTTTACCGCAAGTTCAGACTCTACAGCACCTTTTACAAAGTCTTTTAGCAAGGCTTCAATGTCTTCCCATTCCGCATCTTCAGTTTTGGTAATGGTCACGAAGTTACTTGCAAAAAATACCCCATTTACAAAATTAAATTTGAATAATTCAAGTGCAAACGGTGAATCTTGTGCTGCTTCTTTATTTGGAAAATCCACACTACCGTTGATCAACAATTTATTGACCAAGAACTTCATTGTAGAAGGGTTGGGTGTAGACTCTGTATATACGTTAATCGTAGCCATGTAGTATCTATTTTTATTCCAAGCAAATATAGGTCAAATGAAGCTTTGTTAAGGTCATCTATAAGTAAAAGCTTATAAAGTGACACCTGTGTAGTTAGAAGGACTGATCGCTTTCAGTTCCTCTTTAACTTCCGCTGATACATTTAGATTATCAACAAATGTCGCTATCGTTTCTTTCGTAACATGTGTGTTGGTACGTGTTAGGTCCTTTAAAGCTTCATACGGCTTGGGATAGCCTTCCCTTCTTAATATAGTTTGTAGTGCCTCCGCAACAACAGCCCAATTATTTTCAAGATCATTGGCCAATGCCTGTTCGTTTAAGATCAATTTGCGTAACCCTCTCAAAGTTGATTTAATAGCAATTAGGGTATGTGCAAATGGAACACCAATATTACGTAATACCGTAGAATCTGTTAAATCTCGTTGAAGACGGGAAACTGGTAACTTAGCTGCAAGGTGCTCAAAAATTGCATTTGCAATACCTAAATTTCCTTCTGCATTTTCAAAGTCAATTGGGTTGACTTTATGTGGCATAGCCGAAGAACCGATTTGACCAGCAGTGATTTTTTGTTTAAAATATTCCATCGAAATATATGTCCAAATGTCACGGCATAAATCGATGACAATATTGTTTATCCGTTTTAAGGCATCACAGCTTGCTGCAAAGTTATCGTAATGCTCAATCTGTGTGGTCGTTTGTGAACGGTCTAACCCCAAGATATTGTTTACAAAATTATTCCCAAAATTGATCCAATTTGTCGCTGGATATGCAACGTGATGCGCATTAAAATTACCAGTTGCACCACCAAATTTAGCTGAATACGGTACTTGATGTAATAGTTGCAATTGACGTTCTATGCGTTCGATAAAAACATAAAACTCTTTACCCAAACGGGTTGGAGATGCTGGTTGTCCATGGGTACGTGCCAACATCGGGATGTCTGACCATGACGTTGCTAATGATTTTAACTCATGAAGCAACTCTTTGATTGCCGGTGTATAGCTTTCTTTAATGGCTTCTTTCCAGGAAAGTGGAATCGCTGTATTATTGATATCTTGTGAAGTCAAACCAAAATGGATGAATTCAAGGTAGTCCTGTAATCCTAATTTTTCAAATTGATCTTTTAGAAAATATTCAACTGCTTTAACATCATGGTTTGTAACTTTCTCTGTGTTTTTGATCCAAATGGCATCTTCTTCAGAAAAATTCCTGTAGATATCCCGCAATTTTTCATTGAGTGTTTTGTCAAACTGTTGCAATTGAGCAATACCGGATTCACTTAATGCAATAAAATATTCGACTTCTACGCGTACACGATATTTTATTAAAGCAAATTCGGAAAAAAATGCTGAAAGTTCATTAGTATTATTGTAATAGCGTCCGTCAATAGGCGTAACTGCTGTTAAAGATGATAAAGCCATAGATTGAATGATTTTTGGCAAAGGTAAAAAAATGCTTGGAGCTTAGCAATTTAATTGGTACAGATATAAAAAAAGCCTCCTTGTTGAAGGAAGCTTTTTATACGGTGTAAATTCTTTTTCAGAGAATTAGTGAGCAGCTTTAGTTGAATCAACTTTAGCAGCAGCTGAATCTACAGCAGTTTTTGCTGAATCCAATTGAGTGTTAGCTGAATCTAAAGCAACGTTAGCTGAATCAGTAGCAGCGTCAGTTTTTTTAGCTGTTTCACCACATGATGCGAAAGCCAATGTTAAAGCTAAACCTAAGAAACCGAATTTGAATGCGTTTTTCATTTTATTAAAATTAAAATATTTTTAAATCTTGTTATTTAGGAGTTAATACCATTAAAGCAAAAAGGTAACCCCTGTATTTATTTTTTTGAAAAAAAGAAAGGCCTTTCGTGAAAAAGGCCTTCCAAAAGCTCTATTCAGTCCTAAATTATTTTTTAGTAGCAGCTGAATCAACTTTAGCAGCAGCTGAATCAACTTTAGCAGCAGCTGAATCAACTTTAGTAGCAGCTGAATCTAATGTGTTAGCAGCTGAATCAACTAAAGCAGAAGCTGAATCTGCAGCACCTTCAGCTTTTTTCTCTGAATTGTTACAAGATGCGAAAGCTACAGTTAAAGCTAAACCTAAGAAACCGAATTTTAATGCGTTTTTCATTTTCTAATTTTCTAATTTAAATTGAAATAATTTTCTTTTTCATCTCTTAATACACGTAACCAAAAAAGGTAACCCAAAAAAAAATGTTTTTTTGGATATATTTTTAACATATTGTTTTTCAGGTGTATATAGTTGTGTGTTTTATTCGAAACGTTCCTGATTCCAATATTTTATTGATAAGAGATCGTACGATATAAGGTGAGATGTTGTTCATTCGTTTGTTTACCGGATAATTCCATCTGATCAATTTGTATCATGTCATTTCCAAACAATTTTCGATTATTTTTCTTATTTTAAGAAGTAAACACTTAAAAAGAAATTGCAATTATGTTTGATAAAGTAAAGAATATAATGGATTTGGCAAAATCAATAGACTTTGGCAAATTGGAAGAATTATCGAAGAAAGTGGATTTGGGAGCAGTAATGGATGCCGTATCAAAAATGGATGATAAGCAGCTTCATGGGTTAATGAAAATGCTGAGTGCAGGGAAAGAAAAAAAGGAATTACCTCCTATTAATGGTGATTTCTATGCTATGGATAGCAAATTAAACGATTCAGATCGTGCATTGCAATTGAAGGTGAGGGAATTTATGGAAACTGAGGTCAAGCCAATTGTCAATAAATATTGGTTAAGAGATGAGTTCCCTTTTGAAATAGTACCGAAACTAGCAGCTTTAAATATTTGTGGCTATACCTACGATGGGTATGGCTGTATGGGGGGAAGTTCATTAATGGAAGGGATCATAGCGGCGGAGATAGCACGGGTAGATGCTTCTGTAGCGACTTTCTTTGGCGTACAGAGTGGTTTAGCCATGGGATCAATTTATATTTGCGGATCCGAAGAGCAAAAACAAGAGTGGCTGCCCAAAATGCAGCAGATGCAAGTGATTGGTGCTTTTGGTTTAACAGAGCCCGAAGTAGGGTCGGGAGCAGCAGGCGGATTGACAACGACCTGTAGGAAGACAGCCGAAGGTTGGGTCTTAAATGGTCAGAAAAAATGGATCGGGAACTCCACCTTTTCTGATATCACCATTGTTTGGGCTAGGGATCTTGATGATGGCGAAGTTAAAGGTTTTATCGTACGAAAAGATAACCCGGGCTTTTCAGTTGAGAAAATTAAAGATAAGATGGCTTTGCGCATTGTACAGAATGGTCTTATTACTTTAGCGAATTGTATCGTTCCGGAAAGTGATCGCCTGCAAAATGCAGATTCCTTTAAAGATACAGGAAAGGTTCTTCAGATGACGCGAGCAGGTGTCGCTTGGATGGCCGTAGGATGTGCACGGGGTGCCTATGAAAATGCCTTGGATTATACGCGTAAAAGGAAGCAATTTGGTAAACCAATCGCTTCTTTTCAACTTATTCAAAATCATCTGGTTGAAATGTTGTCCAATTTAACGGCTATGCAAACGCTTGTCTTCAGGTTATCTGAATTACAGGATAAGGGTGAACTAAAAGATGAACATGCCTCGCTGGCCAAAGTCTTCTGTTCTTTACGTACGAGAGATATTGTTTCCAAGGCTCGGGAGGTCATGGGCGGAAATGGTATTCTGTTAGAATATAATGTCGCACGGTTTTTGGCCGATGCCGAAGCAATTTATTCCTATGAGGGGACAAAAGAAATCAATTCACTCATTGTTGGCAGAAGTATAACTGGATTTAGTGCCTTTGTTTAGGAGGGATCTGGCTGGTTTTTGACTTCCTGTCGCCAAATATCGCTTAATACATAAAAAGGGCGTTGTTTTTTAAACAATGCCCTTTTTAGCTCAGTTGGAGCAAAAAATGAATTTTCTATTTCCGTTTAAATCGCATAATAGCAATATCTCCCATGATAAATGTCAACGTATTCTCGCTTACACTATAGGTGTTTACCTTTTCCAATGTCGAAAAGAAGGTTGCTTCACCATTACCTTCGCAGGCCATTTTCGTTGACATAATCGGGCCAAAATTAATGGTATTTCCATTGGTTTTAAAAGTCGTATTGTAGTTATTGCAGCTACTATTTCCGTTTACTTTACCACTGGCAGCATCAAATATCATTGTTGGTTTACGATTGGGATACAGGCCATCGAAAGCGATCCGTGGGCCAGATATATAATCAAGTTCCCAAGTTCCACTAAGTTGTTGCTTATTGTCCTGAATCAACTTGAATTTTGCCAGAGGAGCCATTTTCGCTTTGTTCAGGCTAAGAATGCCATCCTTAATCGTATAATTATCTGCAGCAATCAGATTTTTGGATAAAGCTTGTTCAATAGACATATCCGGACAGGCCATCATCGTAGACATGCCTTGAGCAAATTTAACCTTTCCATTTTTTGACAATGTCAATTCTCCACCGATGCCATTACATCCTCCACTTGCACTGTAACTTTTTTCGTCCAGCTGGAGGTAAGGTATTTTGCCGTTGATCTGATCCGCTACAGGATGTCCATTGATTTCAATCAATTGCCATTTTTTCCCAATTACTGATGAAATGCTACTGTCTGAGTTTTGCTCATTCGCGTTCTTCTTGATCACAGAGCAACTTCCAAGACTAACAATTAAGATGGCCAATATGGCGATGTTTTTAAATTTCATATTCTAAATTTTAACCTATTAACACCCTTTTTAACGTTTGGTTTGACGAAGTGCTACAAAAGTTCACAAACAAAAAAGGCTTCCAATTTGGAAGCCTTCTTTATCAGTATGATAAATCTTACGATTTGTTTTTATTTTGTTGTGCTTGTTGTTGTGCACGCATCATTTCTTCCATTTTCGTTTGGAAGCTTGATTTTTTATCTGCTTTTGGATTCTTTTTATTTTCCTCCAATTTAGCTAAGATTTTCTCATCATTAACCATGGTGCGAATTACCAACTGAGTCAAGAACGTAAATAACGCACTTAAGAAATAGTAGTAGTTCAAACCTGCTGGGAAGCTATTCAAAACAAAGAAGAAAATCAAAGGCATGATATAGCCCATATATTTCATTTGTCCTGTAGCACCAGATGTAGCGTTGTTATACCAAGTCGTTAACAATGTTGTCAATGTCATCAAGATACACATCAAAGAGATGTGGTTAAATGATCCAAAAATAGGTGCAAATGTAAACAGCGTATCATAGGTTGACATATCCTTCATAAACAAGAAGCTTTGTCCTCTCAATTCAAATAAATTTGGAAAGAAGTAGAAGAAAGCAATTGTAAATGGCATTTGTAAGACAAGAGGAAGACATCCACCAAGTGGATTCACACCAACCTGTTTGTACAATTTCATTTGCTCCTGCTGCATCAACATTTGATTGTCTTCACCCACTTTTGCTTTGATCTCATCCAGCTGCGGTTTTAATACACGCATTTTGGCCATAGAGACATAAGACTTGTAGGTCATTGGGGAAAGAATTAACTTCAACATCAATGTCAATAAAAGGATAACGATACCGTAGCTCATATGGAAACCATCCAGGAAGTTAAATACAGGTACAGTAATCCATTGGTTGATCCAACGCATAGGGCCCCAGCCCATGTTGATAATTGACTGATAATCATTTCCTTCAGCCTTCAATACATTGTATTGATTTGGACCAAAGAAGAAGTTTAAGAAATAGTTGTTGTCCTTATGATTATCAAATGCTAATTCTGCGTTTGTATTATAGAATTTGACGATGTCGGTTTCTGACGCATGTTTTACATCCACTTTTGCATTGACAAAGCCATCTTTAGCGTTGAGGATACTAGAGAAGTAATGCTGCTTGAAAGCAATCCATTGTACTTTTTTCTCCAATGGCTCGTCCGCATCTTTTGATTCGGAAAGGTGATCTACTTTATTATCTTCTTTATAATATAGTGTAGATTTCTGTCTTTCAGATTCTATGTTTTGCTCTTTTTGTCTCAACGTGGTGTTCCAGTTCAGGGTCAACGTTTTTTGACTCTGCGGAATTAAATTCTGTATCCCTTTTGTGTTAATGTCCAGGCCAACATTATAGCCTTTACCAGCAATCGAGTACACATATTCAATATACTGTTCGGCACTGTAATTTAGTCGGAATTTTACAGATTGTTTACCTTCACCAGAAACTTGGATATCCGAAGATTCTGTATTGAAGTATAAATCATTTGTTGATACATTTTGACCAGCTGCGTTAAATTGAAAACCAAACTTATTGTCCTCACCATCAAAAAGCATCAAAGGTTTTCCATTGAAATTCTTTTCGCCTTTTAGTTCTACGGATTTAACCTTACCACCTTTTGTACTGATTTTGGCAATGATTTTCTCGTTTTCAATCGTAATGACCTTCTCCGTTCCAAATTTTGTCGCGCCAAAAGGCTTTTTCAATTCTGCCGAATCAGCAATCACTGCTGTTTGTACTGCTTTGGCTTTAGCGGTAGAGTCACTTTCGGCAGGCAGTCCTTTTTCTGTACGCGCTTTAGCCTCTTGTCTCGCTTGTTCTTGTTTGATTTCTGATTCTGAAGGCTTCATCAGGTAAAATGAACCAGTGATGATAGCAAACATCAGGACCAAACCAATTAGGGTATTTCTATCCATTTTTAATAATTAAACTTAATTAATTGTATCCTTCTATTACTACTTTGATTTTTTGTTGGCCAAAGCAGCGGCTACAAAGCTAACAAAAAGTGGGTGAGGATTTGCAACAGTTGACTTTAATTCTGGATGAAATTGTCCGGCAACGAAAAATGGATGGTTTTTCAATTCGACAATTTCAACTAATCCAGTCTCCGGATTGAATCCTGAAGCAATCATTCCAGCTGCTTCATATTGTTTTAAATAGTCATTGTTAAATTCATAACGGTGACGGTGTCTTTCAGAAATTTTTGTTTTACCATAGATGGCAAAGGCCTTAGTTCCTTTTTTAATTTCACAATCGTAAGCACCTAAACGCATTGTACCACCCATATTGGTGATATTTTTTTGCTCTTCCATCAAATTGATGACCGGATTGCTAGTGTTGGCATCCATTTCAAAACTGTTGGCATCTTTTAATCCCAATACGTTTCTTCCGAATTCGATAACCGAACATTGCATCCCTAAGCAGATACCAAAGAACGGAATATTATTTTCGCGAACATACTGAATAGCATTTAGCTTACCATCCAAACCGCGTTCACCGAACCCTGGAGCAACCAAAACACCATCCATACCTTTTAGCTTTTCAGCAACATTTTCTTTAGTAACACTTTCAGCAGCAATATAGCTCACTTTTACTTTACATTCGTTTGTTGCGCCTGCATGGATAAATCCTTCGATAATGGACTTGTAAGCATCTGGAAGCTCAACATATTTTCCAACCAAAGCAATACTCACTTCACTTGTCGGGTTTTTGAGCTTGCCTAAAAAGTTTTTCCAGTTTTCTAGATCAGGCTCATTTTTGTTGGAAAGTTTTAGCTTGGTTAATGCAGTTTTATCAAGATTTTCCTTCAACATCAATAATGGCACATCATAAATCGTCGACGCATCGATAGATTCTACGACAGCGTTGATGTTGACATTACAGAATTGCGCTAATTTTTTGCGGATTTCTTGCGATAATTTATGTTCAGTACGACATACTAGAATATCAGGTTGTACACCGTATTCCAATAACGTTTTTACGGAATGTTGCGTAGGTTTAGTTTTAAGCTCACCAGCGGCTGCCAGATAAGGGACTAAAGTCAAATGGATAACCAGCGAATTGTTGGCTCCTAATTCCCAGCGAAGTTGTCTTACGGCCTCCACAAATGGTAAGGACTCAATATCGCCTACAGTTCCGCCCAATTCAGTGATGATAATGTCATATTTGCCGGACTCACCCAACAGTTGCATTCTGCGTTTTATCTCATCTGTGATATGGGGAATCACTTGAACGGTTTTTCCTAAATATGCACCTTCACGTTCTTGTTGGATAACGTGTTGATAGATGCGGCCTGTCGTGACGTTATTTGCTTGTGAGGTAGGGACATTCAGGAAGCGCTCGTAATGACCTAAGTCAAGGTCCGTTTCAGCACCATCTTCTGTAACATAACATTCTCCATGTTCATATGGATTTAATGTTCCTGGATCGATGTTAATGTAAGGGTCGAATTTTTGAATGGTAACTTTGTAGCCACGCGCTTGGAGAAGTTTAGCAAGGGAGGCAGCAATAATACCTTTCCCCAACGACGAAGTAACGCCGCCCGTAACAAAAATATATTTAGTCATAACAATTAAAGGATTTTCAATTTTATGTGGTCAAAATGACCAATAATAGTTGCTCTATGTACGGGATACAAAGATAGCAATTTTTATTCAAAATCAGAATTGAAGATCGCTCGATTAATTAAATTAAAAATAGATATTACCTTGGCTATCTATTGTTGTCTTTAATGTAGGTTGTGCTTTTGACTTGATTTCAATACGATAGAAATTATTACTGTTTGAAAATACAATCTCATAATTTTTGTGCTCATTTATAATTTCAGGATATAATTTGCTTAACTCCTGAATTGACGTTGCATAGCGTTTTTTATCCTTTCTATAGATCTGTTGCAGGTAAAAGATATTCCAGGTAACTTTTTCGAGCGCGAGGAATTGCTCGTCGATAGGTTGATGGTTTGTGTCGTCAACAAATTTTATATGCCCCCATCGTTCAGGGTAATGCATATTAACGAGGCCGATTGGAGACCATACCCAGTTCTCTTCAGCGAGCGTCTTACCCATATTGTCTTTTCTCTTGCTGTAGGTTGTTTCGGTGTTGTCATAATGCCACTGAACGCGTGAGAAGTTTATCTTCCAGGTTTCATTTGCTTTAATCTGATTTCCTTCGCCAAAGTATTTTAGACTTTTTACAGGTATTTTCATTTCCACAGCCCAAAATTCATCCTTGTCTTGTGGATTGTTGATGGACCCGGCATGATAGACTGCACTTTCAATATCTTTTGTGTCCCAATTTAGATTAGCCCTGCCGCCAAAGCGATAAGGTTTAGTCATCAAAAGATCCATTACTGTATTTAATGCGTTTATTTCAATCTCTATATATTCTGGCGAAAATAGATTTGGCTTGAGAAAGATCTCAAAATCATTATCATGGTAGATGATCGTATCTTTTTGTCTTAAATATCCTTTGATATGAGGTTCTTGAAGCTTAGCAAAAAGGTAAAGATTTTCCTTATCCCAGAGCATCTTGACTTGTGTCTTAAAAGTAGGGGCAGGCTTGTTTGATCCCTCAATATCCTTAAAAGAATCTGTCCATATAGCTTTTGACCAGGAAGCCTCATTGTCCTTTCCATCAATGGTTATTGCATCTGTTACTGGATATACATAATAAGTCTGGGGACGAGATTGTAATTGATGAAATTCATTCACATTTCGTTGTGCAAAAGTAAAGGTCGGGTAGATTATAAAAATGAAGATAAAAGCTATAATTCTCATCAAGATACAGTTTGATTTTTAACGGTAGCAAAGTTAGGATGGAACAATATTAGGTTGTTTTTAAATTATTGTAATCATCTACGATTCTACCTTTCAGATACGGTGCTAAAAGTAAGTAAAATGTTTTAGCGCGGCAAAAGAGGGGTGGGGTTTTGATGGGCATTATCTAATTGTCCTAAATTTATTACAGAAGGAGTTTCGTGATATTACCTGCGTTTTGAAAGGCACGGGCGATAGCGCATAAAAAAAGGCTTTGAATGAGTTCAAAGCCTTTTTTTATGCCGTGGTAGTCGTAATTAGATTCTTTTCGATTTAATACGAGCAGCTTTACCAGTAAGGCCGCGTAAATAGAATAATTTCGCGCGACGAACTTTACCGTAGCTGTTTACTACAATTTTTTCAATGTTTGGTGAGTTTACAGGGAAAATACGTTCAACACCTACACCGTTTGAGATTTTACGAACGGTAAAAGTAGCGTTAGCACCTTCGCTGTTTAATTGAATTACTACACCTTGGTACACCTGTACACGCTCTTTATTTCCTTCGCGAATTTTATAATGAACGCTGACGGTATCTCCAGCTTTGAAAGCGGGAATTTCATTCTTTACTACCGCTTGTTCTTCTACAAATTTTACTAAATCCATGATTTCGAGTAATTATTAACGATTTATATCCTGTAAAAATCGGAATGCAATATTACGACTTATTTTCTGAATATAAAAATACTTTTTTAAAAAACTATTGACTGATATTCAAATCGGATGCAAAGATATGAAAATGAAATGGATAATCTAAAGATATTTTGAATATTCCTTTGTAGGCTATATGGAGTGGGTTTTTGATTGCTAAATTCAATAGAATATGTGCTTTTTGTAAAAATATTGTGCAATCAATCAGCTATTTAGTGATTAATTTTCTGCGGGGTGTTGACAAAGTCAAAAAATGATTCGATATTTGTGCCACACAAAACAAAGGTGATACCTTTTCGGGGTGTAGCGTAGCCCGGTATCGCGCCACATTTGGGATGTGGAGGTCGTAGGTTCGAATCCTGCCACCCCGACTTAAAAGCTCTAACGAAAGTTAGAGCTTTTTTTGTTTCCTCCTTTTATTCGTCCCGCAAGCTTTTTACCGGATTAGCTACAGCTGCTCGAATGGCCTGCCAGCTTACCGTAATCAGTGCGATACCTATTGTTACCAGTCCAGCGAGCACAAACATCCACCATTGGATTTGGATACGGTAGGCAAAGTCTTCCAACCATTTGTTCATGACTAGCCAGGCAATCGGCGAGGCAATTATCAAGGCAACTAATACGGGTTTTATAAAATCTCTGGACAATAAAGTAGCAACACCCGATACCGAAGCGCCAAGCACTTTTCGGATTCCGATCTCTTTGTTTCGTTTGGCGGCCGTAAATGAGGCTAAACCATATAGGCCCAGGCAAGCGATAAATATAGCTAATCCAGAAAAAAGACTGAGTATACGTTGTTGCCTCAGATCGGTTTTGTATAGCGTGTCGAATTTCTGGTCCAAAAAGCTGTATTCAAAAGGGTATAAAGGAGCTACTTTCCCAAATGCAGTCTTAATAGTTTTTAGCGCTGCAGGGAAATCTTTTGTGTTTAAGCGAATGAGGGCTACCCTTAGATCATCAGAAGGGGCAATAACTAATGCATCCATGTTTTCTTTTAGAGATAGGAAGTTAAAATCATCTATTACACCAATGATTTTTCTGGGGGATTGATCACGGATCGTATTTTTTATCCATTTTCCAATGGCCTGTTCGGGGGTAAATCCGAGCATCGATGTTGCAGTACGGTTAACTAATACAGCGCTAGTGGAGTCTGTTGGGTATTGCGCTGAAAAGTTTCGGCCTGCAATTATTTTGAGGTTCAATGTGCTTACATAGTCAAAATCGGTGAATTCCGTCCTTGATTTCCACTTCTCCCCATTTTTCCTCTCCACTTCAAACGTATGGCTATCGAAGAAGCCTCCTGGTTCACCGGACATAAAGGAGACCGATGCGATGTCGCTGCTCGCGGATAATTTGTTTTTGAATGTACGAAGGTTGTTGTATAGTTCTTCATTGTCTATTGGGATGACCACAGTCTGTTGGTCGTCATAGCCAAGCCCTAGTTCTTTTACATATTTCATCTGCTTGGAGATAATCAGTGTGCCGATGATAAGTAAAATAGATATGCTGAATTGGAATACAACCAATGTATGTCGGAACAGTGCGCCGCCCTTGCCTAAGCGCAATTTACCTTTTAATGCCTGTATAGGGGAGAAGGTTGAAAGGTATAACGCTGGGTAACTTCCAGCTAATAAGCCTACTGTAAAGATAGCTGCAATCAAAAAAATATAGATCGGCCATGAGTTCCATGGGACTGTTAGGGTGTATCCCAATAGTTGATTGTATACAGGCATGAGTAGTTGCAGTAGACACATGGCGAGTATGCAGGATATGGTGGTTAATAAAATGGATTCTCCGATAAACTGCCCCATTAATTGAAGCCGTTGTGCTCCAAGTACCTTTCTTAAACCAACTTCTTTCGATCGGTCAACTGCACGTATTGTCGAGAGATTCATGAAATTGATGCAGGCGATAATCAATATAAGAATGGCGATGGAGATAAAAATGTATATAACCTTTTTATCTCCATGTTTTGCGCTGTCAAATGCGCTATGGGATTCAAGATAGACATCTTTTAGCGGTGTAAGGGCAAGATCAAAATGGATACCCATATTGGTAGAAACTGCTTTCATATGCCTATTCATGAAATCGGGAAATTGCTTTTCCAGTTGCCTAACATCTTTATGTTCGTCAAGTAAGATGTAAGTGAATAAATTGTTGTTTTGCCAAGCTTTGAACGGTTCGGTATTGATATAATTGGATAATGGAATGATAAGATCAAATTCCAGATGCGAATTGACCGGAAGATCTTTTGCAATCCCGGTAACGGTTAATTGTTTCGTTTTATCAAGCTGTAGTATTTTACCGATGGGATTCTCATTTCCAAAATATTTTTTCGCAGTTTTTTCCGTTAATACAACATTTGTTGGATTTTTTAAAACAGTTTTTGGATTTCCCTTGATCAGCGGAAAACTAAATAGTTCAAAGAAATCGTCATCTGCAATAAAGAGTTTCTTTTCATTAAATGCAATATTGCCAAAAGAGAATAACCCATTGGCAGGCATTACCCGTACAGCTTTTTTGATATCATCGGGATAATCGGTTAATAAGGCAGTGGCATAGGGTGCAGATAAATAAGGAGTACGGTCCTTGCTGTTGTCAAAGCCACGCATGACCCGATAGATACGGTCACCTTGGCTGTGAAACTTATCAAAGCTAAACTGATTGGCGATAAACAGGAATATCATTGCACAGACGGTGATGCCTATTGTTAAGCCAAGGATATTGATAAAGGAAAAAACCTTGCTCTTAATAAGGTTTCTCCAGGCGATTTGGAAATAGTTCTTTATCATACTTTTCGTTATAAGTGTTCATTTTGACTTTATGGTAATCAATCCCGTTGAAGGATAGTCTGATTTCTATTTTTGAAAAAATGTTTAATGGATCAATTTCAAAAAAACTGCCAAAGGGATAAAGTGTTTTTAATCAGTAGATTGTGCGCTTTCTTTTAGTGGTCTAAGTGTTTGGATTCGAACACTTCATGTTCATATCCGAACATGCTACAGTTGAGAGCTCAAAAAGATTATGATTGACAGCTGAGCGTTTTATCGAAGTAACAGCTATTGGGAATAGCATTGGGTTTGATTGTATAAAGGAGAGCTATATGTGGTCCGGGCAAAGAGTATGTCGCAATGTAACAACTTGTTAGTTTTATTTTGCGTTTTTCATTTGCAAATAATTTGTAAGAAGCGTATATTTGTGCCACACAAAACAAAGGTGATACCTTTTCGGGGTGTAGCGTAGCCCGGTATCGCGCCACATTTGGGATGTGGAGGTCGTAGGTTCGAATCCTGCCACCCCGACTAAAAAAGCTCTAACGAAAGTTAGGGCTTTTTTTGTTTCAGGGCAGGGTGCGAACGTACGACCCTTAAGATACTAGGAAGTTCGATTCGTAGGCGGCTCAGGGTTGTGCTGGGGGCTATATGGAGATGAGTCGAATTTGTTTCAAGGCTTCACTAGGTGTAATAAAAAGGGATTTTTCAATTTTTTGCTTTGTAAAATGATCTGATTTTTAATCTTATTTTTAAATTATTTTGCAATAAGTCAGTCTATTAGGTGCTTTGTGAAGAATATTTTTGAAAAAAACATATTTTTAGTGTACTTTTGTGCCACACAAAACAAAGGTGATACCTTTTCGGGGTGTAGCGTAGCCCGGTATCGCGCCACATTTGGGATGTGGAGGTCGTAGGTTCGAATCCTGCCACCCCGACTAGAAAAGCTCTAACGAAAGTTAGGGCTTTTTTCGTTTCAGGACAAAAAGGCGAACCTACGACCGGATGCATTCTTCGCATTTTTTAACATTATATCCTTGTAAACCCGCTGTTAAACAGTTAAATTGCTTGAAATTTATTGTCAATTAGAATATAAACATAAATAATATGAACAGAAAAGCGGCATTTCTTTTAGGAATTTTGGCCTCTTGTGCATTACCGCAAGTAACCTTTGCTAAACATTCAATCGGAGAATCCATCCATTATCAACAAGACGTAGAAGGCAAAGAGCTGATTGGTCGATGGGACATCGAAGTTGATATTAATGGTACCCCTGCACCATCCTGGTTGGAGGTAAAATTGTCGGGCTATAGAACTTTAGTCGGTCATTATGTAAGTACTTCCGGAAGTGCTCGGCCAGTTTCGCAGGTGTTTTATGAGAAAGGAAAGTTTAGATTTGCTATCCCACCTCAATGGGAAGGCGGAAAGATGAATCTAAGTGTTGAGGGCGAGGTTGTGAACGGTGTATTGCAAGGGACAATAACAGAGCCTGATGGGAAAACATATCGCTTTAAAGGTGTTCGTGCTCCGGAGCTGAAGCGAACAGCTGCGGTAAAATGGGGTAAGCCCATTCAGTTGTTCAATGGTAAGGATCTGTCTGGATGGAAAGCTACTGGTAAAACGAATCAGTGGGTGGTGAAAAACGGAATTTTGACTAGCCCGCAATCTGGTTCTAATTTAGTCTCTGAGGAAAAATTTGAAGATTTTAAATTACATGTTGAATTTAAAATTCCAGCAGGAAGTAATAGCGGTGTCTACTTAAGAGGTCGTTATGAGGTTCAGATAGAAGATAGTCCCAAGGATGCACATCCCAATGCTGTGCTTTTCGCAGGGGTATATGGTTTCTTAGCTGCAAATGAAATGGTCAATAAAGGAGCCGGGGAATGGCAAACCTATGATATTACATTGGTAGGACGTCTAGTGACGGTTGTGGCAAACGGAAAGACTGTTATCAGTAACCAAGAAATCCCTGGTATAACGGGCGGTGCTTTGGATAGTAAAGAAGCAGAGCCGGGACCAATTTATTTCCAAGGGGATCATGGTCCCGTGGAATTCCGAAAAGTGATTATTACTCCAGCTATTAAATAGCATAACATGATACAAAGGCTATCTGAAAAGGTAGCCTTTTTAAATCCCTATGATAACGACTACAATATCTTCATTCTGATAGGAGGTGTAATAGCGTTCAATGGAGCCGTGAGCCTTGTACTCTTGCAGCTCTTCAAAAACCATTTTTTTTAACATTCCTTTTCCCTTGCCATGAATAAACTTTATTTCGTTCATTTCCCAATAAATAGCTGCGTCTAGATTAGATCGCATAAAATCAATGGACTCTTGTAAGAGCTCCTCTGGCGAATAATCTTCCCAATCGTCAAGAAAGGTGTCGGTGTGTAAGTCAACGATAGCTGGTGGTTTGCGCATTTCTCAATATTTTACAATGCTGCAAAAGTAGAATAAAAGAGCGACTTAATAGGTTAAGTCACCAACGAAATCAATCGCTTGGGCAAATTTTTCATACCATTTTTTGATAATAGCTGCAATTTCATACTCTTCCTCATCGGCATGGTTGAGCATGAGTAACTCGATCGATTGGAGTAGCTGTTTGAGGTCTAGAAAATAACCGTCGAAATCGCGGAACGCAGATACGGTATCCCGAATAAGCAGCATGGCATCATGTCGAAGTGTAATCATATCATGACGTGAAGATATTCGGTCCAGCAACCATTCCTTTTGGAAATTGGAGTCAATATGTCTGTTGCAAGCCTGATTAAAAAGCAATTCAAATTCAACAATTTGATGTTTCAGGTCATATATAGCTTTTTGGAGCTCTTCAAAAGTACTGATGATCTTTTCTTGGGTCTCCATGTTTTTTGATATAATTGCCATGATATTTTACTTAAAAATGTATGCGCTTGGTTTTTAGTTATTTAAATAAAAGCATGTAAGGTATATACAAATAGTTCAGCCGAATGTTTTACATGTCTAAAATTCGGTTATGACTTTTGTATATAAAAGAAGAGACTGAGCTTAAAACGGAACTGAGTTTTTTCGGTTTTTGGTCCCGTTTTCAAATCGTAGTTTTTTTTGAAACCTAATTTATTTAATACTATTTAATTTTAAGTATATTTAATATGCTGTATTGCAGCCAATGCAGTGTAAATGTATTAACTATGTTAGCATCTAGTTTTGTTGATTTCTTTAAGAAGAGGAGGCCCTATGTCCTTTTTTTAGCACTGCTATTGGTATGCAGCTTGCCCATGTGTCATGGCCAATATAAGCTGAAAGATTCTACAAAATTTATAAACGATCAGTTGCCCAGATATCTCGGAAGAATGGGGAAGATTAAGTCTAGAAATTATCCCCTTGGTGGTCGTGAAGCAATCTTGCGAATATTACTGAAAGACTATTACGTGTATAGATTGGTGTCAGGAGAAGATAGTTTGGATAGGGAACGTTATCCTGCTTTATGGAATTCTCTTTCGGTACAAACATTTAAAACGCTAAATACGCGTGATATGTTTAGTTACTGTATGCTTGTACCTGAGTTTGAGATGCAAAATTGTGGTTCCTTGGGGCGGTTGAAAGGTCAACATATATTTGGAGTCTTTTATCGAGGGGACATACCGCTGGAATATTGGAGCAATAGACAGTTGGTTGCTTTGCATGGAAATAGAGATTCTGTTGTACGATATGTGGACCAGATGTGGTCTACACTCGATTTCATTGGCGAGAACACGAAAGATTTAGCGGTTGAATTGATGATGTGGGAGTTGATACCAAAGGTGTTGGAAAAGTTGGTTCTGACGCCAACTGACAACGATCTGTATGCTCTATTGGTGCAAATAATGATGCGTCTGAAATTCAAACCTTTTGAAGATTCAGTTATTTATGAGCAATTGTATGGTTCGGCATCTTATATAGGAAGTCGAATTGAAAGCAATGCAGAAAATCGGAATGACATTATGAAACTCTCGCGGGAATGTTTTGAAACGCTAAATACCTCGCCAGGCTTCCAATTGCCAACTTATATCAAACGGGAACGTTTCTTAGATCCACCTTCTTCAAGGGAGCTGTCAGATCGGACGAGCACTTCGAAAGGACCAGATTGGAAGTGGAAAAAAGTAGATGTACCACATTATAAGCTAAAGCTGTAGATCTTTGTCTAGAAGCAAAATTTCCCACGTAGAGAAAGTATCTTTTTAGCTGGCGTCTTTTCTAATGCTTGTACTATTTTCACCGTCGGGGAGGGGAGTAGGTTATTTGCTTTTTTTTTACGTTATTCGCGTAAACGAAAAATAGCTTAAAATATAATATAATGATGGAAAAGGCGATCGGAAATTACCAATTAGAGATATGTTCAAATTCCGTAGCATCAGCAATTGAAGCCGAACAAGGGGGAGCGACCCGGATAGAGTTTTGTCAAAATTTGGAAAATGGAGGGACCACACCTTCGTTTGGTCAGTTACAGTTAGTGCGGGAATTGGTGAATATTGGTGTCCATGTGCTTATCCGGCCGCGTGGAGGTGATTTTCTTTATACAGAGACCGAGATCTTAGAAATGATAGCAGATATTCAGTTGTGCAAGGAATTGGGGATAGATGGTGTTGTAATAGGTATTCTGAACGCAGATGGTACGGTGGATAAAGTGAATACTTTGCGATTAGTGGAAACTGCGCGTCCCATGCGTGTTACCTTTCATCGTGCTTTTGATCGCGTGGAAGATCCTTTTCAGGCATTGGAAGATGTCATCGAACTGGGGATAGATCGTATTTTGACATCTGGTCTGCAAAATTCTGCTTTAGCTGGAGCTCCATTACTCAAGCAATTAGTTCAACAAGCAAATGGCCGTGTTGTGATTATGCCTGGTGCAGGTGTAGATGCAGTTAATATAGTTCATATTTTAGAGCAAACTGGGGCAGTTGCAATACATAGCTCGGCGAAAGAATTGCATGTGTCGAAGATGAGGTTTAACCAGAGTCAGGTCAATGGAATGGATGAGGCACAGTGGATGAGCTCAAAAGAAAAAGTCCACCAAATGGTGGACCTATTAAAAAGCCTTTAAAGTACTACTTTAAAGGCTATTAAATTCTTCTTACTATTTAGCTTCTGAAGCTAATTGATTTAAGATAGCATCGTTTTTAACGATTTGGTTGCTAGCTTTCATTTTTGATCTAGAACCTAACTCTACGTTAGTTCCTAATTTCAAAAACTGAACTTCAACACGTGAAACAGTTTTATTTCTTCTATCTTTTCTTTTTAAACGTGTAACTCCCATTTTGATAATATTTTTATTGTTTAAAATAAAACGAGGTCGGAAGCGGATTCGAACCGCTGTAGGAGGTTTTGCAGACCTCAGCCTAGCCACTCGGCCATCCGACCCTATTTTTTTCCTTTTGAAGGTCTGCAAAAATAAAACTTATAATTGGAATTAAAAAATCTTTATGATAAAACTTTTATGTTTTTAAGCATTGGTCTGAAAACCAAGCTGGTATTTTGCTGTGTGATCCTTTGAGCAATGGTCCGCAGGAACATACCGGACGGGTTTAAGCATAGCATGACAAAGACGTTTTAATAAACTATGTTATTCATAGGAATAAAAAATTGAATTGTACCTCATCGAGCTGTCAAGTGGAAATGGACTCCATTCACTGTATCTTTTATTGGACAATGCCAAATGGTCTAATGTGAGTTTTTTATCGTGTTTTAATTTGGTAATTAATGATTTATGGATTTTGGAATAGATATTGCAAATGGTAATGTAATAAATCTCGTACAGGAAATTATGAGATTAAATGATAAAAGAAGAAAGTAAATTAAATTAGGAAACATGAAAAAACTATTATTATCTGCAGCAATTTTATTTGGTTCATTAGGAGCCTTTGCACAAGGTGGATTGGGATATGGACTACGTGCGGGGGTAAATATTCCTAAATATTCTTTAAGTAATGAAAGTACACAATCAAATACAGGATTTTTTGTAACGGGCTATTTGGACGCTCCCGTTTCGCCCTATTTTTCTATTCAGCCGGGATTGTCTTTGCAAAATAAAGGTGGAAAGTGGACTCCAGGTTCAGCTTCTGAAATTAAAGAGAGTGTAATGTCACTTGATATTCCAGTAAACCTAGTGGCTAAATTACCTACAGGAGATTCTGGTAACTTTTTTATTGGTGCAGGACCTTATGTTGGATTCGGATTAAGTGGTAAACGTAAAGGAGAGTTAGGCGAGGGAAATGTGAAAATTGAACGTGATCTAAATTTTGGTAGCAATGAAAATGATGATCTTAAACGTACCGATTTTGGTATCAATTTCTTAGCTGGTTACCAATTGACTAATGGTTTTCAAATCAATGCTGGTTATGGTTTGGGTTTAACCAACTTAGCTCCAGGGTCAGGTGATATGGCTAAAAATCGTATTTGGTCTGTGGGTATTGGCTTCGGACTATAAGAAATATAAGTACTTAAACTTATTATGAGGAAAGAGTCCCTGCATTTGTGGGGACTTTTTTATTGGATTAAACTTAAGTCGTCTGAAATTGTTATTTTTATTCAAAAGATTGCTGCATGAAAAGATTTCTTCCTTTACCCTTTTATGTCAAGTTGGCCTGTATACTCATCAGTATACTTTTATTGGGATACTTGGCAAAGATTGGAGATACTATACTCATCCCTATGATTTTGGGCTTGTTATTCTCTCTACTGTTGATTCCGTTAAGCAATTTTTTGGAGCGGAGGCTTAGGTTCCCGAGGACGTTGGCGGGGATATTAAGCGTAATCCTGTTTTTCGGCGTTTTAGGGTACGGACTTTTTCTTTTAGCCTCCCAACTTACACTTCTTAAGGAAGATTTTCCAGCTTTTAAACAACAAATAATGGATGGTGTTGGTAATTTACAGACTTGGGTAAGCCATCAATTTGGAATTCAACACAAAGATCAGATTGATTTTATCAATAAAACAGCATCGAAGTCTGTAGATTCGGGTACTTTATTCCTAGGGACAGCATTGGTTTCCCTTTCGTCGCTATTTATTTTATTTGTCTTTACCTTTCTTTACACATTTTTCTTACTTATATACAGAGGACACATTGTTAAGTTCCTTTTATTTGTGAATCGCGTGGAGGACAGACCTATCGTTCTAGATGTCGTTAAACAGGTTCAGTATGTGGTCAAAAAGTATCTTATTGGATTGCTGATTCAAATGAGTTTGGTTTCTTTGTTGGTTTTTATAACCCTTTCGATTATTGGCGTGAAATATAGTTTACTTCTCGCTTTGATAACTGGAGTTTTCAATGTATTACCTTATGTCGGTATTTTTTCTTCCATGCTTATTATTGCCATTCTGACTTTTGCAACCTCTTCATTCACGCATGTGGTTTTGGTTATGCTTGCGTTGATCATTGTGCATTTAATCGATAGTAACTTTATTGTTCCAAAGATTGTAGGTTCTAAAGTGAAAGTGAACTCCTTATTTGCGATGCTTTCCATTATTATTGGTGAAATGATCTGGGGAATTTCGGGGATGTTTCTGGCCATTCCAATTTTGGCTATCGTTAAGATTGTGATGGACCGGATCAAAGAACTTAAACCTTGGGGATTTCTTTTAGGGGAAGAAGATAGTAAAGATGAGGTATATAAGGATTTATTTGGGACGTTAAATCCTCTTGAAAAGAAGATTATAGAAGAAAATGAGACGAAGGGATAATTTTTTTAGAATTGAAAGTTTAATACGAATGGTATTATAATTTTAAAGTCTAATATTAGAATTTGAACTAATTTCTAAATTATATAGTGAGGTCAAGTCTTTCGAAATAAGGTTCGGATATCTTAGTAACACTCCATGAACAAAGGCTATACCGTCATACAAATTTCCAGATTTTGACTTAGCAAAAGGATTAATTCCACATGTCGAAGAATCTGGAGATCAGTTTGAAGTGTATTGTCGATATATGTTGGGCTATTTAATAAATGGATAACTATTTTTCTCTTGTATTTTAGAAAATTTTAACCTATTTTCGTTTTGTATATAATTTATTATTAATGAAAAGAAAGTTACTCTCAATCGCTGCGCTATTATGTTTTATTACTGGTGCAAAAGCACAGACTTCTTATGGTTTTAAGGCTGGTGCAACTTTTCCTAAAATGACCGCGTCACTAGGAAGTGTATCGGTTTCGACAGAATCATCTACGTCATTTTATTTGACGGGCTACTTAGACGCTCCTTTGGCAAATAATTTTTCTATACAGCCTGGTTTATCGCTTCAAGGTAAAGGCGGGAAAGGATTGACACTTATTGACTTTGAAGAATTGGGAAATAATGTGAAATTGGATTTAATGTATCTAGAGTTACCTGTAAATTTTGTATATAGTATTCCCACGGGAAATTCTGGAAATGTTTTCTTAGGAGCTGGACCATATGCTGGATTAGGGCTGTCCGCAAAAGCCAAAGCAGAAAATGTGAAAATTGACGTCGGTTTTGGAGATAATAAATTGAAGCGTTTTGATGCCGGAATTAACTTTTTAGCGGGTTATCGTCTATCAAATGGCTTTTTGATTAATGGTGGATATGGCTTGGGACTAGTTGATATGGCGGGGGGTGAAGGAGGTTCTTTAAAGAATCGCGTTTTTTCAATTGGAATCGGTTATCAGTTATAATCTAGGCTAAAATATAAAAAGGGGCTTTTCTCGCGAAAGGCCCCTTCTTGTTTCAGTGACTGAAATCTATCACACTTTGATTTCTACTTCAACACCTGAAGGTAATTCAAGTTTCATCAATGCGTCAACAGTTTTAGCGTTTGATGAATAGATATCCAACAATCTTTTGTAAGCACACAATTGGAATTGCTCACGTGCCTTTTTGTTAACGTGTGGTGAACGTAATACCGTATAGATTTTTTTCTCAGTAGGCAATGGAATAGGACCACTAACAACTGCACCTGTAGGTTTTACTGTTTTTACGATTTTTTCAGCTGATTTGTCAACCAAATTGTAATCGTAAGATTTCAATTTAATTCTGATTCTTTGGCTCATAGTATATGATATTATTTAAAAATGACCGCTGATTAGAGCTATTAACAACCAGCGGTCGGTTTATTTTTGAGTTCTATATTATTCTACAGAACCTTTGATTTTACCTTTTGATTTTGCAATCACCTCTTCAGCAACGTTACGAGGAGCTTCAGCAAAGTGATCAAATTCCATTGTAGAAGTTGCACGACCTGAAGTGATTGTACGTAATTGAGTTACGTAACCGAACATCTCAGAAAGTGGAACCAATGCTTTGATTACTTGTGCACCGTTACGTGAATCCAAACCTTGCATTTGACCACGACGACGGTTTAAGTCACCCATTACATCACCCATGTTTTCTTCTGGTGTTAAAACCTCTATTTTCATAATTGGTTCCATTAACACTGGAGAACATTTAGGCAATCCTTCACGGTATGCTTGACGAGCAGCTAATTCGAAAGACAATGAATCTGAATCGACAGCGTGGAACGAACCATCAATCAAACGAACTTTCATTCCTGATAATGGGAATCCTGCTAATACACCATTTTTCATTGAAGTTTCAAATCCTTTTTGAACTGAAGGGATAAATTCTTTAGGAATTTTACCACCAACGATTTCATTAACGAATTGAAGCGGTGATTTTGATAAATCGAAATCTTCATCCGCTGGAGAAATAACAACTTTGATATCCGCGAATTTACCACGACCACCTGATTGTTTTTTGAATACCTCACGGTGCTCAGTAGTACCGTTGATAGACTCTTTGTATGATACTTGAGGAGCACCTTGGTTAACCTCAACTTTAAATTCACGTTTCAAACGGTCGATCAAGATCTCTAAGTGAAGCTCACCCATACCAGAGATAACTGTTTGACCAGTTTCTTCGTCAGTTTTAACAACGAATGTAGGATCCTCTTCAGCCAATTTACCAAGACCAATACCTAATCTATCAACGTCAGCTTGAGTTTTAGGCTCAATTGCCAAACCAATTACTGGCTCAGGGAAAGTCATAGACTCAAGAATGATAGGTGATTTTTCGTCACAAAGTGTATCACCAGTTTTGATGTCTTTGAAACCTACAACAGCACCGATATCACCAGCTTCGATGAAAGGGATAGGGTTTTGTTTGTTCGCATGCATTTGGAAGATACGAGAGATACGCTCTTTGTTTCCTGAACGAGTGTTCAATACATAAGAACCTGCATCTAACTTACCAGAGTAAGCACGGATAAAACATAAACGACCTACAAATGGGTCAGTCGCAATTTTAAAACCTAAAGCTGCGAAAGGCTCGTTTACAGATGGTTTACGTGTGATTTCTTCACCAGTATCAGGGTTAGTACCTTTTACAGCCTCGATATCAAGAGGTGAAGGCAATAATTCCATTACTAGATCCAACATGGTTTGTACACCTTTGTTTTTGAAAGATGAACCACATACCATAGGAACGATCGCATTATCTAATACTGCTTTACGTAAAGCATCTAAGATTTCGCGCTCAGTTAACGAATTCGGATCTTCGAAGAATTTCTCCATCAAAGTCTCATCATAACCAGCTACTGCTTCTAATAATTTTTCACGGTATTCAGCAACTTCGTCCAACATATCCTCAGGAATAGGAACTTCAGTAAAGGTCATACCTTTATCATGCTCATTCCATACAATACCACGGTTGTTAATTAAATCAACAACACCAGTGAACGTATCTTCAGCGCCAATAGGTAATTGTAATGCTACAGCATCAGAACCTAGCATTGATTTTACTTGACCAACAACTTTTAAGAAGTCAGCACCTGAACGGTCCATTTTATTAACGAAACCGATACGAGGAACAGCATAGTTATCTGCCAATCTCCAGTTAGTCTCTGACTGAGGCTCAACACCATCAACCGCAGAGAATAAGAATACTAATCCGTCTAATACACGTAATGAACGATTTACCTCAACCGTGAAATCCACGTGTCCAGGAGTATCGATAACGTTAACTTGGTATTTATTACCACGGTATTGCCAGAAAACTGTCGTAGCAGCAGAAGTAATTGTGATACCACGCTCAGCCTCTTGCTCCATCCAGTCCATTGTTGAAGCACCTTCGTGAACCTCACCAATTTTATGGTTTACACCTGAGTAGTAAAGGATACGCTCAGTTGTTGTAGTTTTACCAGCATCGATGTGGGCAGCGATACCGATATTTCTAGTGAATTTTAAATCTCTTGCCATAATATTTTTAAGCAGCGGACCTTAAAGGTCTTATGTGTTTAAATGTAATGTTAAATAAGTACACCGACCTTGATAAAAGATTATTTTTATCGGAGGTCGGTGTAATCATATTTTTTTGAATGTCTTCAAAATTAGAATCTGAAGTGTGAGAACGCTTTGTTAGCTTCCGCCATTTTGTGCGTATCTTCTTTCTTCTTAACAGCAGCACCTTCACCTTTAGAAGCTGAAATGATTTCTCCTGCTAATTTTTCGAACATTGTTTTTTCACCACGTTTACGAGCGTATGAAATTAACCATTTCATACCCAAAGCGATTTTACGATCTGGACGAACTTCCATAGGAACTTGGAAGTTAGCACCACCAACACGGCGTGATTTAACTTCAACAGCAGGCATAACGTTGTTCAAAGCTTTTTTCCAAGCTTCTAAACCGCTTTCTTGTGTTTTTTGTTCTACTAATTCTACTGCGTCGTAAAAAATAGAATAAGCGATAGATTTTTTACCATCTACCATCATATTGTTTACGAAACGTGTTACCTGAACGTCATTAAACTTTGGATCAGGTAAAATGATTCTCTTTTTCGGTTTTGATTTTCTCATTTTTCTTTCCTCCGTTTAATTATTTCTTTTTACCTTTTGCTGGAGCTGCAGCTACTTGTCCTGGTTTAGGACGCTTAGTTCCATATTTAGAACGACGTTGGTTACGACCTGCTACACCTGAAGTATCTAATGCACCACGGATGATGTGGTAACGTACACCTGGTAAATCCTTAACACGACCACCACGAATCAATACGATCGAGTGCTCTTGTAAGTTGTGACCTTCTCCAGGGATGTAAGCGTTGACCTCTTTACCGTTTGTTAAACGTACACGAGCTACTTTACGCATTGCTGAGTTTGGTTTTTTAGGGGTAGTAGTATATACACGTGTACATACACCTCTTCGCTGTGGACATGAGTCCAACGCTGGTGACTTACTCTTATCAACCAGAGCTACTCTACCTTTTCTAACTAATTGTTGAATAGTAGGCATTTACCTGTTTTTGTTTATAAATTTTTTTACCTTAAATATTTTAAGTTCGCAAAGATACTGATTCCCTTTTGAATATGAAATAGTTAGTGCGTAAAATTTAGATTATTTTTTGAATTGGCGCTGCTCTTTTCTTGAATATACCTTTGTCCTTCTTTTATTACCTCTTCATGCTTCTTTATTATCTCACCATCCTAATGACCTGGTCGCCGTCTTCGGGATGTTTGGCTGCTTGACCAGCATCTTCATCATTTGTACGCTTCCACCATCAAACTATTTTGCACGAATGTAGGGTATAATCAGTTAATCAACCCACGAACGCTGTGATATGTTGCCAAAATGGAAGAGTTAACTACTCATGGTCGACTGTACAAAAATATAGACGATTATAGGGTGATCGGACAGCCGCTCGATGGGTACATAAGTTTTTTCTAATCCGCCGTAAGCTATTCTTTCTCTGTATAATATTCTTTAACGGTAGTCTTTTGTCCGAAATTTTTCATCTACTGGTTTTCAAGTATATTGCTTGCTTTGCGTGTTTTTGCGTTCTGTTTGGCAAAGTGTTTGATAAAAACGTATAAATATTTAGTAGAAACAAATTAATGTATTCAAGTTATGAAAATCAAAATGAAATTTATGTATGCGGTGGTATTAGCCTTGGTCACTTTCGCTTTTGTCGGATGTTCAAAGGATAAAGATGAACCTATTCAAACAGGTGGCAGTATAGATGCGGCTGTGGGAAACTATAAAGGGACAATTAAAATTATTGGCGGCGCGGAAGTCTTCAATCAGATATTAGTAGTCACCAAGGTTAATGATAAAACAGTCAAAGTTGCTGCTCAGAATGCTGACTTAAAGCTTCCTGTAAGAGAGATTCAAGTTTCAAATAATTATAATATGAGTATTCAGGCTTTACCAAACGAGCCTCAGGGCAGTTTCATATTTACGTTTGAAAATAAGGGGTTAATGTTCTTAGCACAAAGAACAGAAGAAGGACAATTACAGTATTCCTTTGAAGGAACTAAACAATAAGTTTTGTTTATTTAACAATAAACCCCGCATCAGTATTACTGATGCGGGGTTTTTATTTAAATGCATTACGACAGGAATGCAAAATCAATCTGCCACTTATCCAGATCCACTTTCTTCACACGGATCTGAACTTCATCACCCAATTGGAAGTTCTTCTTTTTCCGCTGGTCAATAATCGCATAGTTTTTCTCGTCAAGGACGTAAAAGTCATCGGTGATATCCCGAAGCCTAACCATACCTTCATATTTGTTTTCTTCAATCTCTCCATACATACCCGATTTGGTTACACTAGAGACAATAGTAGCCTATTCTGTACTGATATGATCCTCTAGAGATGCTTTCTATTTTTATTAAATCCCCTGAATTATACTTTTACGAGTGTTGAATTTCTTATAATGGGGTGTATTGTGATTAATATACTGGTTTCTGAGTATTTTATTGTTCTGTTTTTCTTAATTGAAAGGTGTTTAGTATTTTAGATGAAACTTTTTTGGTTTAAAGAATTAATTGAAATTTTAAAGGTAAATTATGAAAAGAAAATTTATTAAAATCGCTATGTTTTCGATGTGTTTATTGTCTTGTGCGAAAGACGATGTAAAATTTCAGAAGGATATTTTAAATTTTGCTTTTACTTAACAAAAAATCCGGAACATTTGTTCCGGATTTTTTGTTTTAAGACAACAACGTAAAATCAATTTGCCGTTTATCCATATCCACTTTCTTTACGCGGATTTGAACCTCATCACCCAACTGGAATTTCTTTTTCTTCCGTTGACCAATAATGGCATAGTTCTTTTCATCAAGTACGTAAAAGTCATCGGTGATATCCCGAAGTCTGACCATTCCCTCACATTTGTTCTCTTCAATCTCCACATACATACCCCATTCGGTAACACCCGAGACAATACCCGTATATTCCGTGCCGATCTGATCCTGCAAGTATTCTGCCTGTTTGTACTTAATCGACGCACGTTCTGCTTCAGCCGCCTTTTTCTCCATTTGGGAAGAATGTTCGGCCATCTTCTCATAATGCTCCGCATTGATTTTGGCACCTCCCTCCAGATAGAATTGTAAAAGACGGTGTACCATCACATCGGGATAACGACGGATAGGGGAGGTAAAATGGGTGTAATAATCGAATGCTAATCCATAGTGACTTGTCTTCTTTGTTGTATAGATCGCTTTGGCCATCGAACGTACAGCAAGTGAAGTCAGCATATTTTGCTCTTTGCTACCTTCTATTTTGGTCATCAAAGCATTTAAGGATTTAGCTGTTTCTTTATCTGTTTTGATGGTCAATTTATGGCCAAACCGCGCTGCAAATTGAGAGAAAGTTGTCAAAGTCTCCGGATTAGGTACATCGTGGAACCGGTATACAAAAGTAAGCTTGTTTTTTCCCCGTCCTTGTTTGCCAATAAACTCGGCAACCTTCCGGTTGGCCAATAACATAAAATCTTCAATCAGCTTGTGTGCATCCTTGCGGACTTTGGTATATACCCCTGTAGGTTTTCCATTTTCATCCAAGATGAATTTTACCTCCTCACTTTCAAAGGCTATTGCACCATTTTTAAACTTACGTTCGCGCAGAATATAAGCCAGTTCATTTAATTTCAGGATCTCTTCACTGAAATCTCCCGATTTCGTTTCGATCACCTCCTGTGCTTCTTCATAACTGAAACGTCGGTCGGAATGGATGATCGTACGGCCGAACCATTGATCATGCACATTGGCTTTTTCGTCCAATTCAAAAACGGCCGAAAAACAAAGTTTATCTTCATGCGGACGTAACGAACAGACGCCATTAGAAAGACGCTCCGGAAGCATCGGAATAACGCGGTCAACCAGATAAACGGATGTGCCGCGGTTGAATGCTTCTTTGTCCAATTCTGTGTCGGGTATGACAAAATGCGAAACATCCGCAATATGAACACCGATTTCATAATTGCCATTCTCTAATTTTTGAAAGGAGATGGCGTCATCGAAATCTTTTGCATCCGCTGGGTCAATGGTAAAGGTCGTAACGTTTCTAAAATCACGTCGCTTTGCAATTTCTTCCGCGCTTATTTTTTCCGAAATCTGATTGGCTTCAGCTTCAACTTTTTTAGGGAACTCCAATGGGAAACCATAGTCGGCCAAAATAGCGTTCATCTCGGTGTTGTTTTCCCCTTTGGTACCCAAAACATGTTTTACCGTTCCGACAGGATTTTTGCTCCCGCTTGGCCAGTCGATAATCGAAACGACCACTTTTTCCTTGTCCTTGGCTCCATTCAGATTGTCCAAAGGAATAAAAATGTCGTGTAGCATCTTGCGGTCGTCGGCAATAAAAAAAGCAAAATTGTTGGAGATGCTGATCGTTCCCGTGAAATCAGTCTTGGCCCTTTGCAGGATTTCAACGACTTCACCCTCTTTCTTACGGCCACCTTTTCTTTTTTCGAAGGTATGGACCTTGACAATATCGCCATGGAGTGCCTGTCTAAGTTTCCGCGGAGCGATATAAATATCGTTTTCAAATTCATCATCAGGAATCACATAGGCGGAGCCATCGGCAGTCATATCTACCTTTCCTGTGACATAAACTTTAAGTTGCTTCAGATTAAATTTGCCTCGTTCGATCTCAATAAAAAGTCCATTTCTTACATTATCATGTAAAATATCGGCTATAGCGACTTTCGAGTCGTTATCGGTAAGGTTCAATTTTGACGAAACTTGTTTATAGTTGAGGGGCTTATTACCCGATTTTTCGAAGATATCGATGATCAGTTGTGTTAAGACCTCCTTATATGGATTTTCTTTTCTTGTTTTCATCCAATTATTATTTATTATTTATTCATTTGCATCGATTTGAGGCAGTCTTCCTATTGCAGCGAACTGGCTGTGATAGCGAATTTGCAAATTCAGCCTATGCAATAGATCATGAGCGAGCCGTACATCAAGATCGATGCCAATACAATGTACGAAAAAAACAGCATTTGACACGACAATAACGAGCTAAACGGAGCATCCTCCGATAGCCAATGTATAGACAGCTCAGCCGAAAAATAGTTTTGGATTCGTACAGCCTGATTTACTTTTTGCAATGATTGCACACACCAAGTGCATTTACGGCTATCGCTTCGAGACTAAAGCCTTCTGGGATCGATACTTTTGGTAAGATCATATCTTCCAGACAGTACACCGAATTGCATACCCGGCAAATAAAATGTACGTGCTGGTCATGATGATCATGTTCTGAACAGTTTGTCGAACACATGGCGTAAGTAGCTGTACCATGGAGATCAAAGATTTTATGGATAATCCCTTTCTCTTCAAAGCTGGCCAATACCCGGTATAATGTGACACGGTCAATATCCTTGCCCAGTAATTTCTCCAGTTCCGGCTGTGAAATTGCGGACTCTTTCCTCGAAATAATTTCAAGTACCTTCAACCGGGGTTGGGTAACTTTTAAACTATTTCGTTTGAGAATTTCTGGATATACAGTGTTGGAATCTTCCATGGATTTCTTCGTTAAGCCTTAGATCAAATACAAACTAAGAGAAATTTACTTTTATTTGCAAGTTTAAAAACTATCCGACGAATTTATTCATCGTATTTTTTCCCCTTTGCATAGACCATTAACGAACATAAACGGACCATTTCCTTTCTCAGAGATGCTTTTGACAGTACAAAAATACGGAATCTATTAAAAATAAGAAAACCGATAAGTTTAAGATTAGTGTCATCTTACTTATCGGTTTTCGTTACTATATGGAAATATAGGAATCTTATTTGCCTGCAGCTTTAGCGTGATCAGCTAAGAATGTCGCTAGACCGCTGTCTGTCAATGGGTGTTTCAATAAGGCTAGGATCGCTGATAAAGGACCAGTCATAACATCAGCACCGATTTTAGCACATCCTAATATGTGTGCGCTGTGACGTACAGAAGCTGCTAAAATTTGTGTAGGATAGTTGTAGTTGTCATAGATTAAACGAATATCTTCGATCAACGCTAATCCATCTGTAGAGATATCATCCAAACGACCGATAAAAGGAGATACATAGGTTGCCCCAGCTTTAGCAGCCAATAGTGCTTGACCAGCTGTAAATACCAATGTACAATTTGTTTTAATACCTTTTTTGCTGAAATATTTAATTGCTTTTACGCCATCTTTGATCATAGGGACTTTGACAACTATCTTGCTGTCAAGAGCTGCTAACGCTTCTCCTTCTTTGATCATTTCTTCATAATTTGTAGAAATAACTTCAGCACTGACATCGCCATCAACGATTGCACAGATCGCTTTATAATGGTTGATTACGTTTTCATCACCGCTAATACCTTCTTTAGCCATTAAACTTGGATTGGTTGTTACCCCGTCTAATACGCCTAAGTCTTGGGCTTCTTTGATTTGCTCTAGGTTCGCTGTGTCAATAAAAAATTTCATTGTATATGTTATTGAATGATAATTATTTGATTATTCTAATGTTCAAAATAATGATGCAAAGTTATTGATTATATTCCAGTATTGAAGCATTGATTTTCACCTATTGTATCTTTATTTTAGCAAAAAAGAATCTCTTCTCCTAATTTTTTGTTATACTTTTAATATAGTATTATCTTTACGTATGCAGGTTTTTCGTTCGCTCCATTATAGAAATTTCCGGTTACATGTTATAGGTCAAGCAATTTCCCTTATGGGAACTTGGATGCAGCGGATAGCCATCAGTTGGTTAGTCTATGAATTGACCGGATCTGTGTTTTGGCTTGGTTTTGTGCAGTTTATCTCCCTATTGCCTTCTTTGGTCCTGTCTCCATTTATCGGCAGTTTTGTCGATAAGCATAAAAAGTATAAATTGGTTCTGATAACCCAAATTGGTCTGATGATACAGGCTGGGATCTTGACCCTGGTCGTTTATCTGAAATGGGAGAGTGTCTTATGGCTTTCCATCTTAGGTCTTATACAAGGAGTCATTAATTCCTTCGATGTTTTGGGGCGTCAGTCGCTGATGATGTATTTGGTTGGGGACCGTAAAGATCTGCCGAATGCCATAGCGCTGAATTCAACAATTTTCAATGGTGCCCGAATGTTGGGGCCTGCAATAGGAGGTATTTTACTGAGTACATACGGTGAACTCGTCTGTTTTGCCCTGAACTTTATCAGTTTTGTTCCGGTCATTATTACATTATTGATGATGCAGGTTGATGAAACACATGTTCAACTGAGCAAGGGAAGCAATTGGGAAGGCTTGGTCGAAGGCTTTCGTTACCTTAAACGTTCACCGCATATCTCCTCACTGATTATTATCATGACATTCTCCAGCTTGATTGTTATTCCTTATACCTCGTTGCTGCCAGCCATAGCAAAAGAAATGTTTCATGGTGATGAACGTACGTTCTCCTGGTTTGAAAGTGCGGCCGGCCTGGGTGCCATGATTGGTGCATTTAATATGGCCCGTTTAAAATCGGGTACCAATTTGCGCTATCAGGTGATGGGGGCTGCTGCGCTTATGGGAGTTGCATTATTGTTTTTGGCGCATTCGAGTATGCTGCAGATGGCACTCGTCTATGTGATGTTGGTATCCTTTGCCATGATGATGCAAAACTCAAGTATCAATACGTATATTCAAACGCATGCCATACCGATCTATCGTGCCCGGGCAATCTCGTATTACGTGATGGCTTTTCAGGGGATATTTCCCATTGGTACATTGATGATAGGTTCCTTAGCCAGTTATTGTGGGCTTCGAACGACATTATACGTCATGGGTGGATTGGGTATATTGATCGCAATAGTGTACTATGGCTATCTCCGGCTCCATATCCACAAACGCCTATTTAAGTTTTAATTTCCGGGTTCTTAATTTTAAGGTGCGCTTTGCATAATCAATGACAGCGCCATAGTCTGCAAAAATATCTCCGCCCAATACGCCGATCACTGGTTCTAGATCCATCTGCTGATAGGCATAGTTGATCGAGCTTAAATCCAATACCGCAGTATTTAAGTTTTTTATCTGCCATTCACCAATTGTCAGACTCGGAATTTTTATATTGAAACTCTCCATTGAATTGGTGCCAAGTCCTGTTGATAATGTTTCTGAAGGCTCAAGCTGCAATTGGTCCTCTAAAAGATGCCCCAATTGTGTTTTATCAAATACAGTTTTAGATGCGCCAGTATCAACTACCATCTTGAACGAACGATTATATATTTCTATATCGACTAAAATGTGTGTGCCCTGGCCTTGCAAATCCAATAATTGAAATGGTACTGTTGTCATATAGCCAAACATACCCAAAAATTCCCTTAAAAAAGAAATTTTAAAACCCGCATTGTGTGTTGAACGCTCATAAAAAAAGCTGTTATTTATGGAATAACAGCTTTTCATCTTTTTATCGTTTATGAACTAAAGCGCTTTTATTTCTTTCAGTACATTATTCATTGTACGTACTGCTTCTGCACTTTTATTGAATTTTTCTTTGTCCTCTTCATCTAGTTGAATGGGGACGATGCGATCCCATCCTTTTTTATTGATGATAACCGGTACTCCAAGATTGATATCCTCTTGGCCAAATTCACCTTCCAAATAGACGGATGCTGTAAATAATTTTCCTTGATCACGTACGATACTTTCGACGACAGCAGCTGTTGCGGCACCCGGAGCATACCAGGCTGAGGTACCAATTAGGCTGGTCAATGTTGCTCCACCAACCATAGTTTTGTGTACAATTTCGCCTTGCTCTTCCGGGGTAAGGAAATCAGTGACTGGAATACTGTTCCACGTGGAGTGCTTGATGAGTGGAATCATCGTTGTATCTCCATGACCGCCAATGACAATGGCATTGAGATCGGCCGCAGAAGCATTCAGTTTTTCACTCAGTTGATATTTGAATCGGGCTGAATCCAATGTGCCTCCCATTCCAATAATTCTATTCTTAGGTAATCCACTTGATTTAAGTGCTAGATAGGTCATAGTATCCATGGGATTAGATACAATGACAATGATAATATCCGGAGAGTGTTTTACTAAGTTTTCGACAACGGACTTGACAATATTGGCATTTGTCCCAATCAATTCTTCGCGTGTCATTCCAGGTTTACGTGGAATTCCCGATGTAATGACGGCAACAGTAGAACCTGCAGTTGAAAGATAGTCATTGGTTACCCCCTTGATTTTTGATTCAAAACCCAATAAGGCGGCGGTTTGTGCCATATCTTGCGCTTTGCCTTCTGCAAAACCTTCTTTAATATCCAATAGTACAATCTCCTCTGCGACATTTCGACGGATTAAATTGTCCGCTGTAGTTGCTCCTACAGCTCCAGCACCAACAATAGTTACTTTCATATGTAAATTATTTGTTTATTCATGAGCTAATTTTTCCGCTTAAATATGCATGCCGCCTTCGGCGGTTTTTATGCCACATAGGATATCCGGTCCATCTTCACGAATGCTTGTGCTTTTTTTATATGGATATTTCATGAGCATTTATGTGGATTATTAAATAATTCTTGAATTTAATCAATTATTATCAGTAAATCAATGTATTTAGCGGGAATAACTTGTTTTTTGACATAAGGAATAGAACGAGAATTGGTTTGTGATAACAGCTCATGATAACGCCGTCTAATGTCGACGACTTTTATAAAATAGTAAAAAAAATAACAGGCCTGAAATTCGTTCAAGCCTGTTATTTCTATGGTGTAAATCAAATTTGAAATCCTAGAACGGATAGCCGATGGCTAGGTTGAACATCAAATTATCCTTTCTCCATTTTGAGCTTCCAAAGTCGATATCCTTAAATACCCAACGTTCGCCTTTAGGAAGATAAGGGATACGGAATGGTATTGACATATCTGTACGAATAATCAAGAAGGTAAAATCGAAGCGTAATCCCGCTCCGCCACCAACGGCCAGTTCATTTAAAAAGTTCTTGCTGAATTTTCCACCCGGTTTGTTGACATCGTCTCGCTGCAACCATACGTTACCCGCATCAATAAATGCTGCCCAATGAACAAAGCCTGCTAATTTGGCTCTGTATTCGGTATTCAGTTCCAATTTGATGTCACCGGTTTGGTCGGCATAGAAGAGGCCGTTGCTTAATTTTTCAGGTGCTACTGTTCCTGGACCAATCGCACGGGCACCAAAGGCACGGATACTATTAGGGCCACCTACATAATATTGTTTTAAATAGGGAAGTGATCGGGAGTTCCCATAGGAATAACTCAAACCCAAGCTGACCCGCGACGCAAGTTGCGAATTCTCCGATAACTTTAAATAATGTCTACCATCGCCGCTGATCTTGATATATTGCGAAAAATAAGCGTCAAATAATTTGAACGTTTTCCCTTTATTGAAATCTGCTCCTTTTATCAAACCGAGTATGTTCCCTGAGAGGTCCAAGTTGCCTTTGAAATAAAATGTATTTTTCAAATGCTGCTTCATCGTGTTTTGAAACGTAAAGTTGTAGTTCGGACCAATTGTGAATTGTGGTTCGATCGCATGTCTTAAAGCTGGAATGGTATCCATCTGTTTTTGGTAGTTTTCTGAAATACCTTTAGGCTGAACATAGGTAATCTCCATTAAAGCGAGATCATGCTGTTTCTCTTCAGACTCTTGCCAGATATAACCATAATCCAATGCGATCGAATTTAAGGTATATGCTTTGCGTCGATTTAAAAACTCATAGCGGCCTTTGACATAGGTCTTCGGGATAAAACGTCTTGATGGTGAAATTCTTCCAAATGGGGACAATATTCGGGGAAAGGTCAAGGTAGCCTCCATTCCGTAGCGATAATAACTCGAATTGAGGTCAGCCGATCCACCAGTCTGGGTTTCATAACCGCCGAAGACGTTAAAACTCAACTGCTCCGCACCTTTAAATGCGTTGCGTAAAGTCCAGTTAACATTGACTTCCGTACCATTGTATACCGAAGCCATTTTTCCCAAAAGTTCCACGCGGAGTGATTTTTTTGGCAATGGAGTCAGGTAATAGTAGACATCCAGTGCGTTGGGTACTTCTTTGCTGTCAACAAAATTGTTTTTGACAAATTTCCAGCTATTGAGATTCACCAGATGGCTGATGGTTTGGTTGTGGGCATTACGGTTGTAGACGTCGCCGGGATGGAAGAAGATATGATTCGCGATAACAGGCTTTCTATAAAGATGCTGGCGGTCTATAAAATAGTAGCTGCTATCATATAGTTCTGCGTTACGGGTGGATCGCTGATAACCGGTGCTCGTTTCCGTGTAGTTCGGGTAAACGTAGATTTTATTGATCTTTGACGGTACCCTCGCCTGTGCCGGTGTTTCCTTCTTTACAGTAACATACATGTCGACCTTGTTGTTCCGGTGTGAACTGTCTACCTGAACCAGGATGTAATCAGGGCTAAAATAATAATACCCTTTATTTTTGAGGTCATTGTCGATGCGGTCACGCTCATTTAGGATAACATCAAGGCTATAATTTTTGCCCACCTGTAAGAGACTTTTATCGGAGCTCGAACGGATATCTTTACCCAGCTGCGTTGTGCTGTCAATATCAAATTGAACAGATCTTATTCGGTAGATAAAATTTGGCTTGGCCGTATAATTAACCGTTGCTTTTTTGTTTTCAACTAAAGTGTCAGATTTTACTTCAGCATTAAAGAAACCAAAATTCTCCAGACGGTTGCGCAGTAGATTCTCATTGTACTCGCGATTGACATCACTCAACAATACCGGTTTTTCACCAATTTTCTTGAGGAATTTTTTAATGATGTTTTTCCCCACAGAATCACCGGCCATATTGTTGAAGTACAGCTTAAATGGTACGCCAGCTAGACGTTTATTGGGTTTGGGCATCAATGCCGCTTCTAAATGGGTCGCAATCTTTTCCTTGTTTTCCTTGGAGATGGTGTCCGAATCGACTATCACGTTGCCTTTAACATATAAGCTTTCCCCTTCTTTCAGATTCTTGGTTGAAGAACAGGATGCTATAAATGCAGCGAATGAAACTATTCCAACAATATACTTTAGTTTAGCTTGCATGATAACTCCTTTCCTCATCTTCATTTTTTATAGCTGTCGTTCTGATGGTATCTATATTTGATTTTGGACTATCGCTTTTCGGCGTGTTTTTACTGGAGTCCAACTGTTGTTTACGTTTCTCTTGTTCTCTTTCCTCCATACGTTTTCTGTACTCAGGGCTATGGGTCATCAAACTATCTCTGATGACCGTGCGTACACTATCACGATAGACTGAATCAGTTTCCATACGTTCTACATCAAATCGTTTTCTGAAACCTTTGCTATTCGTGTCATAGTACGCTTTGAGTTTTTTCGAACTCATCCAGATTTCCCGGAACCTGTTGTAATCCATATTGATGATAAATCCGATACCTGTTTCTACATATTGGCCTTGGAGCGTAACCTGATATTGATTTTTACGATATACCCGTGCAAAATAGCGACCATCTTGCGAAAGTTGATAATCCAATTGGATATCCCCAGCAATATTGTTGGCGGTTTCTCCCGGACGTGTATTTCCTTCAACTTCAAAATTAGAACCAACGGTAATTTTTAGACGATCATTTAAAAGCATTTTAGATACACCGATATTCAGATCTGTTCGGGTTTGGCCCGCTCCAGTAGCATAATCTTCTTCCGAAGTTAAGTTGAAATCCAGTTCTACTCCGGTGATAAGCTCGGAGGCAAGGCGGTTCAATTGACCGCTCAGGAATGAACTGATGCTATTTCTGACAATGGCTTCTGTGCCACCGCCACCGGATAAACTTTCAAATGGATTGGTCGACATAAAGCGTCCTAAAACGATGAGTGAAAAGACCTGTTTGTTAAGTTCAGATGGATTTTCACGCAAGGTGGTCAATGCGTTATTTACTTTGCTGATCACATCTTGGGAAACAACTGAGTTGTTTTCGTCCAAGTCGATATCAAAATTAAGTTGCGGTTGGAACAATTTGTCAGTAATCTTCAACAAGACATTGAAAGGAATACGTTGCTTGTATAAATTAGCGTTTTCCGATCCCAGTTGCGTCGCTACAAGCTCCAGGGTTGGTGCTTTGGTTGTGTATGCTGCTGTGATATTAAGCTGCGCATCCAAGGGATCTCCGTTCCAGGTGATCGTACTTCCTTTTCGGAATGTAAAATCTTTTTTTACGGGACCAAAACTGAATGAATAGCTCCCTTTGTCTACGGTAAATGTACCTGACAAGGTAATTTTGCTGCTCGCATCAATGCCTGCATTCAGTTCCGCTTCTCCTTGGATATTCAGTGCATCCTGTGAACCGGCATCCAAGAGGATCTTAAATTTGGCATCTTTATCCGTTTGAAGATTCAGATCTACGTCGATTCCCGTCAGACGGGTTACGGTCATAGAATCTAATTTAGCAAATACGTTGGCTCTTGTGGTATCACTCTTATCAACAAATTCGACAACACCTTTACGATCCGCCATCCCAGGATCCTCGTTTGGCATAACAAAGGTGAAATCGGTATCATCTAATACCTTGATTGTACCATCAACGATAGGCTTATCAAGATTCCCCCGAATGCGAAGGTTCGACGTAAGATACATTTTACCATAGAACATGTCGTTGTCGCTTTGTGTTGAATTGAGTACCTCAAAATTGTCTGTATTGATATTGAGATTAAAATCAAAATCAGTATATGTTTTGGTTTCTATGGATCCTGTTACCTTGGCAATATTTCCTTTCTTGTCTTCCAATGCAAATTTTGGGAAAGTAATACCCCTTTCATCCAGATGAATGGTTTCATCTTTAGCTTTGAAAAGTGCATTCAACATAGCAATATTGAATTGTGCATCTTTAAACTTCACATCGCCATTAATGAGTGGTTTGGATGGCGATCCCGTTATTTTTAACTGGCCTTCAAGATTTCCCTTCGAGTCCTTTAGATAACCCAAACTGAATGCCTGAACCGTCTGCATGGAGAGTGGCGCAATATCTAAGGTGAAATCCAGGGTTGCTTCTCCCTTTGGAGGATTGATAAAATCACCACTTAATACGACATTGTTGCCATTTTCACTGATACTGATATTCGCATTATAGGTGTTTTCCTTTTCATTGTTAACTTTTATGTTGACATTACCGACAGTATCTTGTCCAATATAAAATTTGTCGATCGTAAGATCGGATACAAATACAGGGCTACTTTCCAAACGTGATATGGTTGCCTGACCATTAATCCCGCCGCCAAGATCGACTGTTTCACTTTCAAGCATTTTACTTAATGTCTCAATGCGGAAATTTTTAAAGGCAATGTTGAGTGGCGAATTGAGCACACTGTCCTGCGATGATATACTCAGCTCTTGTCCTTTATTACTTAAGATAAAGTCATTGGCCTGAATACCCGTGCTTCCAAATTTGAGCACGTTGTTTGGATTTATCGTCCACTTGTCATAGTTCAGCATAAGGCCATCCTGAAGTAGACTAAAAACAAATGCTCCATTATCAACGCGCATATTGGCGCCCAAATGATACTGCTCTTTCTCTTTCTTGTCTTTAATCCAAAGGCCAAAATCCAAATTATTTTGAATGACTTTACCACTGAAGACTGTATTCACGAGTTCGATATTGCTCACCTTGATTTTATTGATCAAGGCCGAGTAGTAAAGTGTACTGTCCAAGGTATTAATATCCAGCGTAACGTTATTGATTTCGGTACCACTATAGGTGATTTTAGGGGCATCCAACTTGGCAAGAATAGTTTTTGACTGACTATTGAACATACCATCCAACGTAATATCAGACATTTCCGTCAGCTCCGGAAGGAAGTCCTTTATAAATTTAGTCCTGGTCAATTGGGCGGAAAACTCAATATTCTGAGGCTCATATTTGGGAACTTTAACAGCTTTTCCCGGCTGGTAGTATACCTGTAAAATGTCTTGAATGGCATTCTGCAACTCTAAAATTTTGTATTTCCCGACCAAATGGGCATTCAAAAAGTCCGATTTGAGTAGCAGCAAATTGCGGCTGGTATCGGCTTTTGCAACAAGTGAAATGCTGTCTAAAGTATAATATGCGTCGTTGTAAAGAATGGATGAATTGGTGATATGTGCCTCCCCATTTAAAAAATTCGGATCGGCTGAACTGAAATTGCCCACAAGTTTACCATGGTATTTGAGTTCATCATCCATTAATTTTAAGTTTTTAAGATTAATGGTATCTACCATAAGCTCAAAATCCACCTGTGGATATTTGGCCTTCATGTTGGCCGTTGCATTTAACTTCAATTGAATATTAGGATCGGGACTGACAACAGAAGCTTTAATATCCCCTTTGTCCGCAGTGAGATTCATATCGATATTCTGATAACGATAACCCATAGCATCCATTCGATTTACTTTGCCATCAAAATTGGCGACAAGCTTCTTCGGATCTGTTCCATGACCTTTGATTTTTCCCTCAAATGAAAGTATACCTAAGGTACTGTCCATTTTCATGATCTTACCAATGTCAAAATCACGAATACTGACAAATGCATCATAGGTTGTATCCCGGCCTATCATGCCTACTTTACCATTGAATTTGGCTGTTCCTTTCTCTGTTACCAGCGAAAGATTGGTGTTAAAGGCATTCATCCCACCGTTAAAAGTTCCGGTAAGGCCGATCGTATTGGGCAGCTCTATTCCGCTAGGAAGCATTTTTTTTGAAACCAGCTTTTCGATATCGGAACGTCCTGTAGTCAATTTCTTTAAATTAAGATCCATTGACATTTTATCAACATTGGGTAGACCCTTTAAATGCAGACTTGCAATGACACGTGTATTGGACAGAGTCTGGAAATCAATTGCCGGAATATTTAAATCATTTACCTTACCCACAACGCGACCATCAATATTAAACTTTTTGTCCATCAATGGTTTCATCACCTGCATGGTATCCAAAAAAGGAGCAAAATAGTAGATGTCGCGCATATCTACGTGGCTCTTTTTGATCGTTGCATTGACATAGATCAGCTCTGGCTTTTTGGCAATAATATCCAAAGATGGATAGGTTACTTTTAAGTAATCACGCAATAGGGTACGTGGTGTCTCTGCGTACAGGTTTTTGATCTCCGCACCTGTATTTGTATACTTAAAATCCCCCTTCAATTGCTTGATCACAAACCCGGAATGATCAGAGGCTACAAGCTCTTTTAATGATCCACTGATCGAATCAGCGCTATAGTAAAGATCATTTAAACTGGTTTTCATTCCAGGGATCTTAATGTTGAAGTAATCAAAGCCTTTCATACGGGCCTGATTGTTGTCTCTATACGCTAAGCTTGTATTGTTGATTTGGATTTCTTTGGCTGAGACAACCCAGTTTATTTTGGTGGTATCCGTGGTGTTTTTCGCTTCTGTGTTTACTTTTTTCTGGATCTTTCCAAAGAGCACATTATTGTCTGAACCGTCAAGATTGATCGTTTGAATATCGACAAGTTCTTTATTAAGGTCGATCTTGTTAATGTCTGCATGAAGATTTTTGATATAAAATTTTGTGTTCAGCAGGCTAGATTGATCCTCATAGCGCACTAAGATATTGGTCAGGTCAGCAATCTGTATACCGACATCGGGAAGCAAGGTGGTTACTTGTGCCGTTTTATCTGTAATGCCAAAATCTTTGACCGTGGGTGCCGTGCCATCAACAACTGGTCGCCACTGTTTCACTGTGGCACTCAGACCATCTACCTTCACTTTGGGCAGATTGAAGGCCATGTTTTTTGTGAGGTCGAACTTCTTGATGTTGGTATTTAGGCTGTTCAGATAAACATCAGCACTCGTTCCAATAACATCATCGGCATAGACAATATGAAATTTATCAAATTTGACTTTATCGAGGTTAAATAGAAGGGCTGAACTGCTGTCTGCAGTCGGTTTGCTTTCCTTTTGAGAAGCGAAAGCTTTAACAATATAATCAAAGTTGAATGAACTGTCTGGCAATGTACGTCGAATTTTTGCCGTGATTCCTTCTGCTTCAATGCTCTGAATTTCAACGGTATTTTTCAGAAGTTTTAGCATGTTGATATCGACAGCTATGCTTTTTCCTGCCACTAAGGTATCCTTGCTTTGGTCAGCTAAATAGATATCCTGTAAAACCAGTTTTTTAGGGAAATCAATATTAATGTAGCCAATTTTAACAGGTGTACCAATCTTTCCCTCTACATATTGCGTTACTTTTCCGGCAATATAATTCTGAACGGAGGGTATTCTGATTAAAAATACGATTAAAATAGCCAGCGCAATTATTACTCCAATAATCCACAATATTGTTTTGAAAGCAATTCGGGTAAATCTGTTCAACGTATAATTTGATTTAAGTATCTATTAATAAAAATTAAAACGGAAAAAAGTTTGCTAAGTTTTCAGATATATAACGTATATAGCCACTATTTCAGCAAACTAAGATAAATTTGCGTGTAAATGCAAGTTTAATTTATGTGCTATACTTGCTAGCAAATATTAGACAGTTCTCCATTTCCCTTGTATAAAATCATTTTATCGTGGGAATGTTCTAAAAACACATCAAATAATTGACCAAACCATTCTAGTCGTACAAAGTTTTTTGTTTTTTAATTTTATGTTAATAAAAACATTAAATACCTATCAATTTGTCAAAGTAATAGGTATTTAATACATGCAGTATCCTGCTGAATATTCGTTTTGGAGAAGAATATAGGCAATTATTCCATCAGTTTTTTATACTTGCCCCAGTTTTCGAATACCACCCATAACCAAATAATAAAAAGTACAGCCCAAATAATTAGTCCCTGTTGGCTAAAAAAAATCATGTTGTGGGTAAAAATACCAATGAGTATTGGGAAGATGACCAATGCACCCAGCGTTCTTGTTTTTGGAAAAATGAACAATAAACCGCCCAAGAGTTCGATGATTCCAACCAGTGGCATTAGCCATTTGATCGTGGCAAAAGCCTCAAATACTTTTTTCATGTCCATATCCATTGGTGGCGTAGGCATATAATGAAAAAGTTTATCCAGCCCTGCATTGATGAATAACAAGGCAAATAAAATACAAAGTATGTTTTTAAAGATCTTCATAACGGTCAATTTTAAATTGATTATTTTACGGTTATCGTTGTAGGGGGATCAGTGCTGTTATCTTCTTTGTCTTTTTCTTCCTTGTTTGTATTTCGTTCTACAGTGATCGTACATTCTGTAAGCAATGCGGCTACAGCACCGATTGCTGCAAAAACAGGTGCTAGGATCAAGCCTATGGCACCAACAGTTACCGGAAAGCTCATAATTTCTTTGCCATGTTTGTCCGAAATGCTGATTTTGCTCACATTGCCCTCAGCAATGATTTCTTTGATCTTTTGTAAAAGGTTTTCACCGTTAATCTGAAATGTCTCTTTGAATCCCATAATGGTATAATTTAAGTTCGCTCTTATAAAGTTATTCATTTTTTTACAGGAATTTATATAAAGTTATCAGCATGGTTGATCTTTGGTTATTAATAAGCTGTATTGTTATTTTGGAATAGAGCAAAGCGCTTTGCTTCTTGTTTCAAAAGTTTTATCATATATCCTTGTGCTATACATTGCCTGTGCATGACGGATCAAAATTTACTTGAGCCGTCCGTTTGGCTCTTTCGTGAAAGTTCGTGCTCTTCATGAGGTACAATTGTCAATCATATCCACTCTTAATGCGGTTTTTTATCGGATATACTTCGGATATTTAACGGTGCTTATTCGCTTGTAACCGAAGAAGCACCGAACAAGCACCGAACGAGCTCCGAAGAAGTACCGAACAAGCACCGAATGATCTCCGAATTTGATCGCTCGTTAAACATAAAAAAAGTCCCGTGCATTGCGCGGGACTTTTCGAGATTTATAGATTAGCTATTAACCTAATGCTGTTAAGCTTTCTTGAAGAATTTTAATCTTCGCTTCGGCATCAGCCTTTTTACTTTTTTCGTTTTCGACAATTTCGGGTTTTGCATTTTGCACAAACCGTTCATTGGAAAGCTTTTTGTCTACTGAAATTAAGAAGCCTTCTAAGTATTCCAATTCTTTGGTAATACGCTCACGCTCCGCATCCGCATCAATATTATTCTCCAAGGTAACATAACATTCGTCTTTGCCAGCAAGGAAACTTGCTGCACCAGTTATTTTTTCGGAAACAAAAGTTACACCCTCCAGGTTTGCAATCTTGGTGATAATATCAATATATTGCTCCAGATTGATGTCCGATTGTTGATTGATTGCTAATGGTAAAGCAACTTTAGGGGAGATACCTTTAGAATTGCGAATATTCCGAACTTCCGAAATAATCTGTTGAGCGATAGCGAAATCTTTTATAAGCTGCTCATCAAAATCATTCGCTGTAGGATAAGCGGCTACGATAATGCAATCTTTCTCGTCTTTTACACCGAACAGTTCGTCATGCCACAATTCTTCTGTTATGAAGGGCATGAAAGGATGTACTAAAGTGAGTATACGTTGGAAAAAAGATTTTACTGTTTCTAAGGTTTCGCTAGAAATAGGGGAACCATAAGCCGGTTTCACTAATTCAAGGTACCAGGCACAGAAGTCATCCCATACCAATTTGTAGGTTGTCATCAGTGCATCTGATAAACGATAGTGTTTAAAGTTTTCTTCGATATCGACCAAGGCTTGATTTAACCTTGCTTCAAACCAAGATGCCGAAATCTTATCTGAATCCGAAGCTGGAGTAGCTGTAATTTCCCAGCCTTTAACCAAGCGAAAGGCATTCCAGATCTTATTGGCAAAATTACGGCCCTGTACACAAAGTTCTACATCAAATGGAAGGTCATTACCTGCTGGAGCAGTCAATAACATTCCCATCCGCGTAGCATCTGCACCATATTCATTCATCAAATCAATCGGATCAGGAGAGTTGCCCAGTGATTTAGACATTTTGCGGCCCAGTTTGTCGCGTACAATACCTGTGAAATAGACATTTTCAAAAGGCAATTGTCCGCGGAATTCATATCCTGAAACGATCATACGTGCTACCCAAAAGAAAATGATGTCTGGGGCAGTGACTAAATCTTGCGTAGGGTAATAGTAGTTGATTTCTGCATTTTCTGGTTCGTTGATGCCATTGAAAACCGAAATTGGCCATAGCCAAGCTGAAAACCAGGTATCAAGCACATCCTCATCTTGACGTAGATCTGTCAATTGAAGAGTTGTATTACCTGATTTTTCCTGCGCTAAAACAAGGGCTTCTTCAACCGTTTGTGCAACCACAAAATCTTCGTTACCATCGCCATAGAAATACGCCGGTATTTGGTGTCCCCACCACAATTGTCTTGAGATATTCCAGTCGGTAATATTCTCCATCCAGTTGCGGTAAATATTTTTGAATTTCGTCGGATGAAATTTAATGGTATCGTCCATGACATTATCCAATGCAGGTTTTGCCAAGTCTTCCATTTTAAGGAACCACTGATTGGAAATTTTAGGCTCAATAACAGCACCTGTTCGCTCTGAAGTTCCAACATTATTGGTATAGTTTTCAACTTGCTCCAACAATCCTTTTTCCTCCAGCTCTTTCTCGATTTCCTTACGGACTTTAAAACGATCCATACCAGCGTAATGCAGGCCATTGTCGTTCAGTTTTGCTTCGTCGGTAAAGATGTCGACAAATTCCAGGTTGTGCTTTTTACCTAGTGCGTAGTCATTCACATCGTGCGCTGGAGTAACTTTAAGGCATCCTGTACCAAACTCCAAATCCACATATTCATCTTCAATGATGTTCACTTTTCTGCCAACGATCGGCACAATGACTTGCTTTCCTTTTAACCAGGTATAGCGCTCATCATTGGGATTGATACACACGGCTGTGTCACCAAAGATGGTTTCAGGGCGGGTAGTCGCCACAACAATATATTGATCTGTTCCCTCAACCTGATATTTCAGGTGGTATAATTTGCCGTTTTTCTCTTTATAAATAACCTCTTCGTCTGAGATATTTGTTTTTGCTTCAGGATCCCAGTTGACCATGCGGTAACCACGATAAATCAATCCTTTATGATATAGATCGACGAATACGCGGATAACAGATTGATATAGCTCCGGATCCATGGTAAAACGTGTGCGATCCCAGTCACAGGAAGCGCCAAGTTTTTCGAGTTGTTTTAGAATAATACCACCGTATTTTTCCTTCCATTCCCAAGCATGTTTTAAGAAATCTTCACGTGATAAAGATCGTTTGTCAATTCCTTGTTCTTTCAACATAGCGACGACCTTAGCTTCAGTTGCAATGGAGGCGTGATCGGTCCCCGGTACCCAACAAGCGTTTTTTCCCTGCATACGTGCTCGGCGAATCAAAACGTCTTGAATGGTATTATTCAGCATATGCCCCATGTGCAATACTCCCGTGACATTCGGAGGAGGCATCACAATCGTGTAAGGTTCACGTTCGTCCGGGGTGGAACGGAAAAATCCATTCGCTTTCCAATAGCTGTACCATTTTTCTTCAGCTTCTTTTGGATTGTAAGTTTTCGCTATGCTCATTTTAAATTTTTGTATTCAAACTTTTAAGGAACACAAAAGTAAGGAATTCTATGTTATTTTCCTTAGTAATCCATTGATCTTGTTCTCAAACAAAAAGAAGTTATGAATAAAGGCTAAACAATAAGTTCATTGATGATCCTCCTAAGCAAAAGAGTCGGTTATTGCAGTGAGGTAAAGCATAACGCAGGATTTATACTTTTTTAATCTTTTCTTCATATTACTAAGTAATTAGCCTGTATTTTATGTAAATTAATGTAAATTTGCCTGTTTTATTTTTACACGAAGGGATGCAACGATTTGCTAATGAGCTTAGAGCTTTAACACAGTATTTTCTGTTCTGGTTAATTATCTGTTTTATAGATAGATTGATTTTTGTTACTGCTTTTTTTGAGAAAATAGGTTTTTCCAATTTTACGGAAATTTTCAGAATTTATTACCACGGTTTGAACCTAGATTTTTCTGCTGTTTCCTATATATGTGCGCTGCCGTTTCTTGTGTATTGCATGTTAAGTTTTTTTCCAAAACTGAAACCCAAACGGCTGATCCTGGATATCTATACCATTATTGTCCTGGTATTGTTCTTTGTGACAAGCTTTATCAATGTTAACATCTACCGGGAATGGGGCGATAAGATTTCTAAACGTGCCATCGATGCATTTTTTGCCTCACCTTCGGGTGCTGTAGCTTCGGCTGAGTCCACGCCGGTGTTTCTCCCCATCGTTGGGATGTTGATCGGTATATTCTGTGGTTATTTTCTGTACCGCTGGATGTTTAAAAAAGTCTCTTTTTTCAATATCAAATCTCCTGTTAGTAATTTTTTCAAACTGGCGATCGGAGTTTTTGTACTCTTCACCTTTATCCGTGGTGGTTATGGGAGAGCAACATTAAACCCCAGTAAAGCCTATTATTCCGAGGAAACATTTTATAATCATGCAGCGGTTAATACCCAATGGTCTTTTTTACGGGATTTCTTTGCCGAAAGTACCAAACTGAAAAACCCCTATAATTATTATGCGGATCAGAAGGATATTCAGGACAAGCTACGACCCGCCTTTCAAAGCCAACCTGATTCTGCTGTTGAGGTATTGTCAACGACTCGTCCGAATGTTGTTATTATCATGTTGGAAAGTTTTGTCGGCGATCTCATTCAGTCTCTTGGCGGGGAAAAGGGAATTACGCCACACATGGAAGAGTTGATTAAAGGCGGTATTTTGTTTGACCATATTTATTCTGCCGCCGATCGATCCGACAAAGGTATGGTAGCCGTGTTGAGCGGTTTTCCGGCACAAGGACCCGAGAGTATTATCAAGTATATCGACAAACATGAAAATATGCCTGCCATTGGACAGGAGTTGGATCATGCTGGTTACGAAACATCATTTTATCACGGCGGTCAGAGCGAGTTTTACAATTTTAAATCGTATATGCTGACGCATGGGATGTCTAGGGTGGTGGATAATGCCAATTTTGGATTGGATGCAGAACGTGCCTCATGGGGTGTATATGACCATGTGGTCTTTAATCAGATGATCAAGGATTTTAAAAAAGAAAAACAACCTTTCTTTTCGACGATCTTTACCTTAATTAATCACGAACCATTTGAGTTAAAACACGGCTATAAATTTGGCAATGCTACCAATGCGGATAAATTCCGAAGTACGGCAAACTATACGGATTCAGCTGTTTTTGATTTTATCAACAAAGCTAAAAAAGAAGCTTGGTATAAAAATACCCTTTTCGTAATTGTGGCTGATCATGGACATCGTCTTCCTTCAGAAAAATGGGAGCTATTTCACCCCAATCGCTTTCATATTCCACTGATCTTTTTCGGAGATGTGATCAAACCTGAATATCGTGGGAAAATATTCAATAGAATCGGCAATCAAACGGATTTGGCGGCAACTTTATTGACACAATTGAAGCTCCCTACAGATCGTTATCATTGGAGCCGGGATCTTTTTAATCCGACGACACCTCAAATTGCATTTTACAATTCGAAGGATGCCTTTGGTGTGATTACCCCACAACAGGCGGTTTCTTTCGATAATGTAGGACGGATTATTAATTATAGATCCAATAAAGAATATCCTGCTGGCAAAACAGACAGCTTATTGAATATCGGCAAAGCGTACTATCAAGACGTATATCGTGAATTTTTAAAATATTAGAGCTATGAAATTAAGAGGAGTATTTGCACCTTATTTTGCTGTCGCAATTCGTTTTATCTTTCTTTTGGTCATCTATGCGTTATTGCGATTGGGGTTTTATGGCGTCAATGCTTCCTTATTTCCTCATGTCGATGCAGGTAAGCTCTTGGTGATGTTTGCGGGTGGTGTACGATTCGACATTGTAGCCCTACTGTATTTTAATATTCTTTATATTGTGATGCTGACTGTTCCGGGTCCGTTTAAATCGAATAAAATCTATCAAAAAGTTGCAAAATGGATCTTTGTCGTGACCAATTCAATTGGTATAGCGTTAAATCTGATTGATTTTGCCTACTATCCATTTACCCTAAAAAGGACGACAGGAACAGTAATTGATCAATTTTCCAATGAATCCAACCTGATGAAGCTGGCTTTTGATTTCTGTTTGGATTATTGGTATCTCATCATACTGTTGGTACTGGTTGTGTATGGTTTGATTAAATCGTATAAACTTATTCAAATTGAAAGGACTACGAAATATAGCTGGAAGTCATTTTTGATCCAATTGCCTTTGTTTTTATTGACGGCCTTCCTTTTCATTGGTGGTGTGCGTGGCGGTTGGGCCCATAGTACCCGTCCCATTACATTGAGCAATGCGGGTGATTATGTGGAGACACCGGAAGAAATGAATATTGTGCTGAATACGCCATTCAGTATATTGAAAACTTTAAAGGCTGTCAATCTTAAACCCGCTCATTATTATTCCGAAACGGAGCTTGAACAGTTATACAATCCTATTCATGTGCCGCAATCAGACAAGCCCTTTGCGAAGAAAAATGTCGTTGTTCTGATTTTGGAGAGTTTTGCAAAAGAACATTTTGGTGAATTGAATAAAGATATCCAAGGTGGAAAATACAAAGGTTATACGCCTTTTTTGGATTCATTAATCCGCAATGCTTACACATTTACAGATACCTATGCTAATGGCCGTAAATCAATTGATGCTTTACCATCAGTCATTACCGGTATTCCTTCCATAGGAGAGCCTTTTGTACTTTCGATATATTCTGGAAATGAAACCACAAGCTTAGCGAAGCTTTTAGGGAAAAAGGGATATGAGACTGCTTTTTTTCACGGAGCACCCAATGGCAGCATGGGCTTCTCCGCTTATATGAAACTGGCGGGTATCCAGCATTATTTTGGTAAAAACGAATATAACAATGACGCTGACTTTGATGGTATATGGGGAATCTGGGACGAACCATTTTTGCAATTTGTAGCGAATAAGATCAATACGTTTCATCAGCCATTTTTCGCTAGTTTCTTCTCTTTATCTTCACATCACCCATTTAAGGTACCTGAAAAGTATCAGGGGAAATTTCCTAAAGGACCTTTGCCGGTACAGGAACCCATTGGATATACCGATAATGCACTGCGTGAATTTTTTGCAACAGCATCGAAAATGCCCTGGTACAAGAATACCGTATTTGTTATCTGTGCAGACCATGCTACTGTAAGCTACCTGCCCGAATATCAAACGGCAGCAGGGGGCTTCCAAATCCCTATTATATTTTATGCACCTGGTGATAATCTAGTTGGCAAAGCGGATAAATTGGTACAGCAAATAGATATTATGCCGACAGTGTTGAATTATCTGCACTATGATGAGCCTTATTTCGCATTTGGTTCAGATGCCTTCAAACCGGGTAAGGATAATTTTGTGCTTAATAATAACTCAGGGAGCTATAATCTCTATTATAAAGATTATATGATGTCTTATGATGGACTGAAAGTTACATCATTTTATGATCTTAAGAAGGACCGCTTGATGAAACAGGATCTGTTAAAACAACATCCAGCGGTATTGGATACCATGGAGACCAAGATGAAAGCTTTTATCCAGCAATATAACAATCGTATGATTGAAAACAAGCTGACCTATAAAAAATAACAGCCGGTTTTCTACCTGTTCAATTTAGCGCGAATGCTTCTATCGATAATAAACAAAACCAAATCATAGACGAGGTAGATCAGGGGTAAAGTGAAGATGACCAAGAGGATAAAACCGCGGGACTTTTCATCAAAGACTCCATTGACAAGATAGTTGGCCACACTGGACCAAAACCAAATAAAAAAGTAGAAAGAGCTTGGAATGATTAGATTCCCAAGTAGGAGTGCGTAGCGGTATTGGCCAGTTTTGTGTTTTAGATAAATACAGCGGATATGCAAGTATAGCAGGCATATTGACCCGATCAGGGCGAGCAGCTCTGGATGTATCCAAAGAATTGCTTTTGCTAACAAGGAGGTTTTCAGGCCGACTTCGATATGAAAACTTTCTTTCCTTTCTACCTGATCAATTCTCCAGTGAACAATGGAATCTGTCTGTAATTTAGCGGTTCCCAGATCTTGTGTAAGTACATCCATCTTCCCGTCGAGGTGCAGATACAGTTCAATCGGGCCAAAGGACGACCAGTATCTGGAAGGGAATAAGAGGTAGTCAATTTTGTATCTCGTCCGGATATCACGTCGGTCATAGCCCATATAAGCGCTGTATTGAACCTGAATACTGTTATCACCTTTGTGAAGCTTAGCGGTAAAATGAAATGCATCATTCAGCGAAATACGCTTCCATTCATCGCTGTCATAGCTGATTTCATAATAGCCATCCTTTAAACGTAAAAAGGGGAATTTTGAATCGGGTTGATCCATTTTTTTTCCTGCAATTTCGTTCTGATTGACAAGGATGCGATCCAATCCGTCCATATTTAAAGCGAGAAATACCAGTGGCAATTCGATAGCCTCTTCTGCATGGATGTTATAGACAATGCTGAAGTGACTGCGATAGTCCGAATTATAATCGGAAGTGTCTGCCAAAAGATGAATGTCAATACGCTCATTGGTGACTTTCAACTTTGCGGCAGGAACAAGCTGTCCTGTTATGCTATGGGGGCTCATTGGATTTGCCATGTTGGCAAACAATGTCATTACAGTGAGTAATAGATATACGGTTGTTAGTAGTATTTTATACTTCATTTGCTTGATATTGTCTGCTTAATATCAAGTTCCATATTTGTATGCCGACCTTTACATGATTGGGGCGGTTGTATATTAGGATATGCTTGATCTTTAACAAGATGAAAGTAAAAATTAAAAGGGAGAAATTAAAAAGGTGATTTATATTCGTCTATCTCCGATTCATATTTGTCAAGTATATTGTTTCTATTCCGATGTCAATAAAAACCTTCATGATTTAGCAGGTACCAACAGCAATGAAAACGAACTGACGGTTCTTTCTGGCCAATAATAGGAGCTATTTTTAGAAAGAAAAAGACCCATGCCGCAAAGCATAGGTCTTTTTCTTTTTATTTTTCCAATTTTATTGAGGTTTAAACACCCAACAATAAACGAGCTGGATCTTCCAATAATTGTTTTACACGAACCAAGAAGCTTACTGATTCACGACCATCGATGATGCGGTGATCATAAGAAAGTGCAATATACATCATCGGACGGATCACCACTTGGCCATTTTCAGCAATAGGACGTTGGATGATGTTGTGCATACCCAGGATTGCAGATTGTGGAGCGTTGATGATTGGTGTAGACATCATTGATCCGAATACACCACCGTTGGTAATTGTAAATGTACCACCAGTCATCTCGTCAATCGTTAATTTGTTGTCACGCGCTTTAACGGCAAGTGCAGCGATTGCTTTTTCGATTTGTTCCAATGACATTGCATCAGCATTACGGATAATCGGAACAACTAAACCTTTAGGGGCAGAAACCGCGATTGAAATATCTGCGAAATCAGAATAGACAATCTCGTTATCTTCGATACGTGCATTCACAGCAGGCCATTCAGCTAATGCCGTGGTTACAGCTTTTGTAAAGAATGACATGAAGCCAAGACCGATTCCAAATTTCTCTTTAAAGGTATCTTTATATTTAGTACGAAGATCCATGATCGGCTGCATATTGACTTCATTGAATGTTGTCAACATAGCCGTTTCGTTTTTAACGGCAACTAAGCGTTTTGCGATCGTTTTACGTAATGAAGATAATTTCTCACGACGTTCGTTTCTAGAACCCGCTACCGGAGCAACTGTCGCAGCAGGAGCAGCGGCAGGTTTTGCTGCTGGTGCAGCAGCTTTAGCAACAGGTTGAGCTTTTTCGGCATCTTCTTTTGTGATGCGACCTTCTTTACCTGTTCCTTTTATTGTAGAAGGATCAATTCCTTTTTCTCTTAAGATTTTTGCAGCAGCAGGAGAAGCTGTACCAGCAGCATAGCTATCTGGATCTTCATCTTTTGCAGCGGCAGCCGCAACTGGAGCTGCGTTTGATGCTTCTGCAGCAGGGGCAGCAGCTGGATCTGAACCACCGGCAGGAGCAGCGCCTTCTTCAATTGTACAAACAACAGCACCGATTTCTAAAGTATCACCTTCTTGTGCAATGATTCTTAAGATACCCGCTTTTTCAGCTGGTAATTCAAACGTTGCTTTGTCTGATTCCAGTTCGGCGATGTTTTCATCCATCTCCACATAATCGCCATCTTGTTTCAACCATTGTGATAAGGTTACCTCCGTGATTGATTCACCTACGGTTGGTACTTTAATTTCTAAGCTCATATATAATGTTCTTTATTGACAATTGCGTCCTATAGATTAAGACGCAATTGATTTTAAATTGTTTTTATTCGAATGATTTATTTAAGATCGCTGCTTGTTGTGCAACGTGTTGTTTCATGTAACCCGTAGCTGTACTACCACTTTCTTTACGGGCAACAAAACCTGTAAATGCAATCTCAGTACCCATTAGTTTACGGCAGTAGTAAGACCATGCTCCCATGTTCTCATTTTCTTCCTGAACCCAAACAAATTCTTTTGCCTTGTTGTATTTTTTACGGATTGCTTTCAATTGCTCTGTAGGAATTGGGAATAATTGCTCCAATCTCACGATAGCGATATCTTTGCGTTTGTCCGCTTCTTGTTTTTCTAATAAGTCGTAGTAAACTTTACCCGAACAGAACAACACGCGTTTAACGTCTTTCGCCGCAACATTTGCATCATCGATTACCTCTTGGAAAGCAGCTTCTGTAAAATCTTTCAACGGTGATACCACTTTAGGGTGGCGCAACAATGATTTTGGCGTAAATACAACCAATGGTTTACGGAACTCACGTACCAGTTGACGACGTAACAAGTGGAAATAGTTAGCCGGAGTAGTACAGTTTGCTAAGATCATATTCTCATCCGCACATAACTCTAAGAATCTTTCGATACGTGCTGAAGAGTGTTCAGGACCCTGACCTTCCATACCATGAGGAAGCATCATAACTAAACCGTTAGAACGTTTCCATTTTGTCTCTGCACTCGATAAATATTGATCGACGATGATTTGAGCACCGTTGTAGAAATCTCCGAATTGAGCTTCCCAGATTGTCAACGAATTTGGATTAGAAGATGCATAACCATATTCAAATCCCAAAACAGCATATTCTGAAAGTAACGAATTGTAGATAGAGAATTTATCGCCACCTTTAATATTGGCTAAAGGAACATATTTCTCTTCCGAATCTTCAAGCGTCAATACCGCATGACGGTGTGAGAAAGTACCACGTTGTACATCCTGACCCGAGATACGTACACGGTTACCTTGATCCAACAATGTCGCATAAGCCATCAATTCGCCCATTGCCCAATCGTATGAATCAGCACTGATCATTTTGGCACGATCTTCAAACAAACGTGTAATCTTACGGAAGAATTTTTTGTCCGAAGGTAAGGTTGTGATTTCTTTCGCTAATTTTAAGAATAGATCCTTTGCAACTTTCGTTTTATCCGAGGTTGTTAATACTTCACCTTTTTTAGCAGGACGCAATCCTTCCCATGCACCTTTAAACATCGGAATCTCTTCAGTCAATACCTCAACTGTTTTAGATTCCTCAAATTTAGTTTGCAATTCAGCTTTAAATTCCTTCTCGATATTTTTAGAATACGCCTCGTCAATACTTCCTTCAGTAATTAATTTTTTAGCATAAACTTCTTTCGGGTTCGGATGTTTCTCGATGATTTTATACAACAATGGTTGCGTGAATTTTGGTTCATCTGCCTCATTGTGTCCAAATCTTCTATAACATAACAGATCGATAAATACGTCTGTTTTATATTTTTGACGGTATTCAACAGCTAAATTAATCGCATAAACTACCGCTTCAGCGTCATCACCGTTCACATGGAACACGGGTGAAGAAGTGATTTTTGCAACGTCTGTACAGTATGTTCCAGAACGTGCATCCTTGTAGTTTGTTGTAAATCCAATCTGGTTGTTGATGACAATATGCACCGTACCGCCAGTTTTATAACCATCAAGTTTGGACATTTGGGTTACTTCGTAGACTACACCTTGTCCAGCAATTGCTGCGTCACCATGAATGATGATCGGTGCAATTTTAGAAGAGTCACCTTCGTATTTGAAATCGATCTTAGAACGAACCATACCTTCAACGATTGGATCTACAGTTTCCAAATGTGAAGGGTTCGGTGCCAAACTTAAGTGGACAGATTTGCCATCGTTTGTTTTAACCTCAGATGAAAAGCCCAAGTGGTATTTTACGTCACCACCAAAGTTTACTTCAGGATCATCTGCATAAGTCTTACCTTCAAATTCAGAGAATACTGATTTGTAAGATTTACCCATGATATTAGTCAATACATTCAGACGGCCACGGTGAGCCATACCGATAACAAATTCCTGGATACCGATTTCCGCACCTTTTTCAATGACAGAATCTAATGCTGGAATTAAACTTTCCGCACCTTCCAATGAGAAACGTTTTTGACCTAAAAATTTAGTGCCTAAAAAGTTTTCGAATACAACGGCGTGGTTTAATTTGTTTAAAATTCTCTTTTTTGTGTCCAAAGAGAATTTTGGCATGTTACGGTCCGCTTCCATACGGTCCTGTAACCATTTAATTTTTTCTGGGTTACGGATATATTTGAATTCTGCACCAATAGAACGGCAGTAAGTATCCTCCACCAATTGACGGATGTCTTTTAATGTCGCTGGACCTAAACCGACTTCAACACCTGCATTAAAAACGGTGTTCATGTCTGCTTCAGCAAGACCAAACGTTTCTAATTCCTTGCCAGGATAGTATTTACGTCTCTCACGAACGGGGTTAGTGTGTGTGAATAGGTGGCCACGGTCACGGTAGCCATTGATCATGTTCAGCACATTGATTTCTTTCAATACGTGCTCAGGAGTAGCTTCACCTACTGAACTTGTTGTTCCACCAGCATTTTGACCGAAATCAAAACCTTCAAAGAATTTTTGCCATCCGAAATCTACCGATTGGGGATCTTGCTTGTACGATTGATATAAGCCATCGACATAAGCCGAATCAGCATTACTCAAATATGTCAGATTGTCCATTTACAATTAAAACTATGAAATTTGTCAAAGTTATGAATAAAAAAAGAGTTTCTAATACTGAAATTGAATAATTTAATCAATAAATCTATCCAATTCTTAACATTTTTAGCATGATTTAAAAAGGGCTTCTAGCGTACTACAAATTTATTTTCTATTGGAATTATTTATTTCTGCCGAAGATTTATTTAACCAGTATTTCCTCCAGTTTTGGAAGTCCATTTGGGAAATGAGTTTTGATCAATTTTTGCCAATCCAGTGCTTTATTGTCTTTTTCACTTGTCCCAACTCCGGCAATATGAGACCACTGTCCGTAAACAGTTGCTGGAGAATAATCTAATAGATGCTCTTCATACCAGGAGGCGCCACGAAGCCAGTTTACCTGATACTCATGAACTAAATAGCTGGCTGCGATTAAGCGTGCCTGATAAGGGATATAGCCGGTCTTCTGTAACTGGACCATCACACTGTTTATAAAATCGTGTTCTGTATGGCCCGATTTCCATTTTTCAAATAATTCTTCATTCCCCTCTAAGTTCGGATGATTCTGATGGGAGCTGTTTTTAGTGCCCTGTGGCTTAAAAAATATATTTGGATATTTTTTAAGCATAAACCTAAAATAATCGCGCCAGAGAAGAATGTCGACAATCTTTTCAAATCGTTTGTCCTTCTTACCTTCACCAAGTTTTTTGATATTGTTATAGAGTAAAATAGGTGACAAGGCACCTGAAGCTATAAAAGGCCCTAGAATCAAGGGGTCCTGGTCCGTTTCCGGATAGGTTGACAATACCGCATGCATAATACTAAGCGCCGTGTCTTCGCCACCGAGAATATAGATGTCATCAACAGATTTGATCTCCTCCTCTGAATAGCCTAAATCTTTTAATGACGGAATTTTGGTGTCCTCGAGATGGGGAGGGGTAAGGAAATTGGTCGGAAATGGGATTGGTTGTCGAACTAGACTTTCCCGCTCAACTTTTTTCTTGAAAATAGAAAAACCATTGGGTATATCTTTAATAGGGAAAGGAAGGTCTTCCTTGTGGTAAAGGGTATGGCCAATGAAATGACGCAAATTTATTTTACTGCTCCAAAGCTCACTTTCTACTTTTTCCGATATAGAAGTTTCCCGAAGTGCCACTTCGCGGTGATGATAAACTTCGTTGACTTGGTATTTTTGTGCTATTCTTGGAATAATATCTTCAGGCTTGCCAATATAAGTCAATAAATCGCTACCATGGCTCTTTAATTTTTCTTTTAAAGCGGTCACGGCTTCGATGACAAAAGCCGCCCGTAAAACACCGGTATTTAAGGTGCCAAATTGATTGCGGTCGAAATATCGGGGATCAAAACAGTATACCGGGATGATAAATGAACTTTTTTCAGAAGCTTGATAAAAGACTTCATTGTCATGAAGTCTTAAATCATTTCTAAACCAGATCATTGTAGCCCTTTTGTCCATAGAGGTGAAGATAAATACTTTTTAGTGCAGCCTATTTTCAGAAGATTTACAAATATATAAGGATATTGTGTTCTTGAAAGTATTTATGCGCGAATTGACAAAAAAAGGACAATGACGGTACTTGTTTGGATGGTTTACTCCATTTTGGTTAGGAAAAAATAAAAATAGTGTTAAACTTATTTGATGTTTCTCTGTTCTAAAATCAAAGAATTATGATATTTGTAGGTCATTGCCGTTGCTCTTGAGACGATCGGAGTAACATATTAAAAGCGTAAGAAAAACATGGAAAAGATAGCTGCATCACCAATGAAACCATCCTAGGGATTTTGTTCGTTTAAGAGATTGAAAGGGTAATACATAAATACAGCGTACTAGGAAGAAACGATCCTATTTAATGGCTCACGATTGTGAGAACGAATCATTAAATCGTGGTGGTTTCATTGCCATAAAAATAGAGAATTCGAATGAAAAAGGTTTTAATCAGTGGGCTAAATACCTATTTGGGACGACGGGCATCCTGTTATTTGCAATCCAGCGATTTTGATGTGACGGGATTAGTGCGCAACTTATCCCTTTTTAATAAAATAGTGAAGGAAAAGGTGACGGCAAAGCTTTTTGAATTGGATCTGCTGCGGAAAGGGGAAGCTTTCGAGCGTTTTCAAATTACTGATCTCAATTTTGGGATTTATTTTACACAGGTTCCTTCACTTGATAATGATATACAGCTTCAGCTTGAATTGCTTGGTCTGCGCAATTTCGTGGAAATTTGTAAACGTGCCGGAAATAATCGTGTCATTTATGTCGCAAGGCTAATGGATGAACATTTCTTGGAGCCTGTACGTGACCTGCTGGAGAACTTACGTGTCCAATATACCATTGTGATTAAAAGTAGTGTGATCGGGAAAGAGAGTGTTTTAAACCGGATATTTGCGAAACTCGCCAAACGGCAGACCATATTTTATTGGAACTGGGTGGCTTCACTGAAGTTTCGGCCGCTGCCTTTGCTTGATGTATACCGCTGGCTACGGGAAATGCCTTGGGAAAATAATTTTATATCAGAAATTATTTACCTCGGCGGCAATGAAGAAATGACATTTAGGGGCTTATTTTACCATTTCCTCAAGTGCACTTCCGAGAGTCAAAAGAGAGAAATAAGCGTCAATAAATTCTTTGCTAAACTCTTGCTGACAAGGTTGAATGATATCAATAAAGAAGATATCGACGAATTTAGAAGAGTACTTTATTATGAGAAAAATGTAGATAATTCAACTTGGCAGCGGGTACAGGCATTTGAATTTACTCCTTTGAAATCCTATGTCTGCATGGATACCTAGGTAATGGTTGAGGTTGTTATACCGATGATAGGAGAGGCAGATCGAAGATCGCTAAAGGTTTTTTCTTTATATCCTGTTTAATAAATTATTCTGTTAAATTTGTGGATTAACGTGTTGAAGCAGATTTAATATATGGGATACAATAGTTTAGAAGCATGTGTTGCGGATCTTGAAAAACATGGTCATTTAATCCGGATCAAAGAAGAGGTCGATCCTTATCTGGAAATGGCTGCAATTCATATGCGGGTATTTGATGCTGAAGGACCAGCATTGTATTTTGAAAATATCAAAGGTTCGGAGTTTCCAGCTGTGTCTAATTTATTTGGAACGCTGGATCGTTCGAAGTTTATGTTTCGGGATTCGTTAGATCACCTGAAAAAATTGGTGGATGTTAAGATGAATCCTGCCGCAGTGCTGAAAAATCCCTTTCAATATATTGGTTCATCGATGACCGCCCTCGGAGCTTTACCCTGGAAAAAGAAGTCGGGGGCTCCCATACTTCACGGAAAAACATCAATTAGTAAACTTCCGCAGATTGTCAACTGGCCAATGGACGGTGGCGCTTTTGTGACGATGCCGCAGGTGTATACCGAAGATGTTGCCAAACCTGGTATTATGCAGGCTAATTTGGGGATGTACCGGATTCAGCTTTCCGGGAATGATTATCTGCCCGATCAGGAGATTGGTTTACATTATCAATTGCATCGTGGTATAGGAGTTCATCAAACTAAGGCAAATGCGCTCGGTAAACCTCTAAAGGTTAGCATTTTTGTCGGCGGACCTCCAGCCCATCCCTTGTCTGCAGTAATGCCGCTGCCGGAAGGACTCTCTGAGATGATCTTTGCCGGAGCATTGGGAAATAGAAGATTTCGCTATTTTTATGATGATGAAGGCTTTTGTATCTCTGCGGATGCGGACTTCGTTATTACAGGTACCGTTTATCCCAACGAAAATAAACCAGAAGGTCCTTTTGGGGACCATATCGGCTATTATAGCTTAACTCATCCGTTTCCTTTGATGAAGGTGCATAATGTGTACCACAAGAAAAATCCAATTTGGTCTTTTACAGTTGTGGGACGACCGCCGCAGGAAGATACTAGTTTTGGTGCTTTAATCCACGAAATTACGGGTGCTGCTATTCCAAAGGAGATTTCAGGTCTCCATGCAGTTAATGCTGTTGATGCCGCTGGTGTACATCCCTTGCTTTTTGCAATAGGGTCTGAACGATATACGCCTTATCAGCGTGTCGATCGACCGCAGGAAATTTTAACAATAGCCAATCAGATACTGGGTAAAAATCAGCTCAGCCTTGCTAAATATTTGTTTATTTCAGCACATGAAGATAATCCGCAATTGGATATTTACGATATTCCGGCTTTTTTGGGGCATATCCTTGAACGCATAGACCTCACTCGAGATGTTCATTTTCAGACCAATACGACTATTGATACCTTGGATTATTCCGGAGATGGATTAAATGCGGGTTCAAAGGTGGTTTTTGCTGCCGCTGGTACAAAGAAAAGAACATTGGGTCGTGAATTGCCTGCCAATTTTGAGCTGCCACGACCTTTCAATCAGGCAAAATTTGTCATACCTGGTGTTATTGCGATAGATGGACAGGCATTCTCCACATACGAGCATGAATCGGAAATTATGGCGGAATGGTGCCGCGCTGCCGCTGCAAGCTCCTTGGAAGGTTTTCCATTGATCGTTTTATGTGATGACGCCAATTTTACCGCTGCTACTGTCAATAACTTTGTTTGGACAACGTTTACCAGAAGTAACCCTGCGTATGATATTTATGGAATAAATAGTTTTACAGCATTTAAACATTGGGGTTGTGAAGGTCCCCTGATTATTGATGCGCGAACAAAACCCCACCATGCCCCGGCTTTGATTAAAGATGAAGCGGTGGAAAGACGTGTGGATCAGCTTGCTGCAAAGGGAGGTTCGCTGCATGGAGTTATTTAAGAGCGCTTAATGCCTGTTCATTCAGGTTTATGGTTGAGAAATTAAATTAGAATAGATTTTAAAAGGTATAACATCAAGATGAATACAGCAGAATTATTGATTAAATCAAAAGGAAGCGAATTACAGTTTCAGGAAGTATTGGCTCATATTGCCGATCATTACAGCTATAGTCCCAGTGCATTTCAGAATGGGACGTTGAAAAATTCGAAAGAAGAAAATCAAGGCAGTGCAAAAGTTTTCTATTTTGCACAGTTGAATGGTCTTTCGCAGGAGGATACTTTGCGTCTTTTTGCCGAGCATTATCAGAATGTACTCGATAATCCTGAGGGAGAGGGACATCAGAACATTCGTCAATTTAGGACAAATGGCTGGGATGGGATCCTGTTTGAGCAAGAGGTATTGGTAAAGAAATAATACGTTCAGCTTTAGGGGTAGCTTACGGTGGAATAGAGATGCACTTCCTCTAGCGATAGTTTCGATTGAGATCGCATAAAATAGGTAGAAGTCAACGAAAATAGAAAGGGCGGTAAACTGTTGTTACCGCCCTTTTTTGCCAAATAGATTACTGATTGTTTCGCTGGCTTAAGGCTTACTTTCGCAATCTTCTTCTTTATTTCCGCCAAAATAAACCATCCAGCAAATGCCAAATTGATCCTGAAAAGCGCTGTATAGTTCGGCAAAGAATGTTTCGCCGAGCGGCATTTCAACAGCCTTTGCATTGGTACTCAGTGCATCGTACAATGTTTTTGCTTCTGTGGTGCTTTCACACATCAGCATGACGTAGCTGTTGTTTCCTTGAATGTATTGTTGACCAAAAGCAGGAATGACATCAGCACCCATCAGCATGCTGTCTCCATTGATCGAAATTGCTGTATGACAGATTTTGTTTTTTGCTTCGTCTGGAACAGGTGGCATTTGTGGATCAGCAGGGATATCTCCATAGCGCATGTAGCCGGGATTTTTTGTGTTGAAGACTGTTTCATAAAAATTGAATGCTTCTTCACAGTTTCCGTTGAAATTTAGATAAGCGTGTAATTTTGCCATGATTTCTAATTTTTGAATATAATGATTACTTCTTTTAGTTCTTTTTCTCACTGTATTATTCCCATGGGACTACAATAAATAGCGTGGGAGTACATTCATAAAATTAAACTGAAGTTTTCTTAAAAATCTTGCCTTAAGGCAAGATTTAAAAATTAGTCCTTTATTCATTAAAAAGGACTAATTTCCATGGACAATTTCTTTTCGAATACGGCTTAGGGAAGTGTCGGTAATACCCAAATAAGATGCGATATGTTTTAAGGGGGCTTGCTGTATCAATATTGGTTTTTCCTTAATCAGGCGTAGATAACGGGCAGTAGCAGGTTCTGTAATCATGGCAATAGCTCTATTTTTACTGTGAACAAGTTCTTTAGCCATCCAGGAACGCCCCCATTCCCTAAATTCAGGAATCTGATGAAAGAGTTCCTGAAAATCTTCAAATTTTATTTTCCAGAGACGGGTTTCCATGAGCGCCTGAATATTTTCCACCGTTGGATTTCGTTGAAAAAAAGAAGCCACTTCAATGACAACATCATTGTCACTGCAGAAGCCGATGGTAACTTCATTGCCTTCATAATCATGTAAAAAGGAGCGTGTAAGTCCGTACTCAATCAAGTAGTAAGCATTTGAAACCTGTCCTTTGGTCAATATAAAATCGCCCTTTTTGACGGTTATGGCTTCGTGTTTCTCCGTGATGGCCGTTAATTCCTGTGGTGTGAGCGCAAGCTCACTATAGAAGGTTCTAATTAGATCCATGTCCTGGTTATTTGATTACGACGTTAATTTAACGATAAATCCGCAGATCAATTGTTAATCTATTGTGTGATTATTGTAAATAAATAAGTGTTTCGTTGATAATTTCGCTTGTTTTGAAAGTTATTTTTAATAAAAACATAATAAAAATTAAAAAAAATTATGAATTTAATTTTTAATTGTTTTACTTTGTGTCAATAACATAATGTAAAAACGAAATATTTAAAATTTTCATAATATGTGTGGAATTATTGGCGCTTTTGAATTAAAGCAACCTGCAAGCTCATTGAGATCTCAAGTATTAGAAATGTCAAAACGTATTCGTCACCGTGGTCCCGATTGGTCGGGTATATTCACTGGAGAGAAAGCCTTGTTGGCACACGAGAGATTAGCTATCGTTGATCCCAAATCGGGAAGTCAACCTTTGTACAGTCCGGATGGTAAAGTTGTACTAGCAGTTAATGGCGAGATCTATAACCACCATGAATTAAGAAATAGCCTTCCTGATTATGAGTTTTCTACACAAAGTGACTCTGAAGTTGTTTTGGCTTTATATTTAGCAAAAGGTCCCTCATTTGTGGATGAATTAAATGGTATTTTTGGATTTGCACTATATGATTCGCGTGATGATTCCTTTTTTGTCGCACGTGACCATATGGGCATTATCCCCTTATATTATGGTGAAGATGAACAGGGACAGTTGTTTGTTGCATCTGAATTAAAATCACTGGAAGGTTTCTGTACGACGATTGAACAATTTCCTCCAGGACATTACTTGTATAGCAAAGCTGGGAAAGCTCCGCAGCGCTGGTACCAACGTGATTGGGAAAGTTACGATGTCGTAAAAGACAACGAGACCGATATTGCTGTTTTGCGCAAAGCTTTGGAAGATGCGGTACATCGTCAATTGATGTCAGATGTACCTTACGGTGTACTGCTGTCTGGTGGATTGGATTCATCCGTTATTGCCGCGGTAACGAAGAAGTTTGCATCCAAACGTATTGAAAGTGACGATAAAGAAGATGCTTGGTATCCTCAATTGCATTCATTTGCGGTGGGACTGAAGGGTGCACCGGATCTAATTGCAGCACAAAAAGCTGCAGATCATATCGGAACGATACACCACGAGATCAACTTTACAATCCAAGAAGGATTGGATGCTATTCGTGATGTGATCTATCACCTGGAAACTTATGACGTCACAACGGTACGTGCTTCTACACCAATGTACTTATTAGCTCGTGTAATCAAATCAATGGGCATCAAAATGGTGTTGTCGGGTGAAGGTTCAGACGAGCTTTTTGGCGGGTATCTTTATTTTCATAAAGCACCTAATGCGCAGGAATTTCATGAGGAAACTGTACGCAAGCTGAAAAAGCTTTATCTATACGATTGTCTGCGGGCAAATAAGTCACTTGCGGCCTGGGGAGTAGAAGGACGTGTACCTTTCCTAGATAAAGAATTTATGGATATTGCCATGCGTATCAATCCTTCCGATAAAATGATTCGCGAAGGAAGAATGGAGAAATGGGTTGTACGTAAGGCATTTGAAGACTACTTGCCGGAGAGCATCGCATGGCGCCAGAAAGAGCAATTTTCTGATGGTGTAGGCTATAGCTGGATCGATACCTTGAAAGAGCAGGCTGAAAATAAAGTTTCTGATCAGGAATTTGCAGAGGCTTCAACGCGCTTCCCGATAAACACACCGAAAAATAAGGAAGAGTTTTTATATCGGACAATTTTCGAGTCCCATTTTCCTTCAACAGCGGCGGCACAAACTGTTCCTTCGGTAAAATCTGTCGCATGCAGTACACCAGAGGCCTTGGCTTGGGATGCTTCTTTCCAGAATCTGAATGATCCATCTGGAAGAGCTGTGGCCTCAGTTCACCAAGAGAGCTATGAAAAATCCAAAGTGGAAGCAGTGTAACTAATCAACCCTCATATCTATATTTAGTAAAGCCTGGAAAGATTCTTTTCAGGCTTTTTTATGTTCTCTTTTTAACTAAATAAGGGCATATTATTTAATTGATTAAAAATGAATGTGTTTTTTTAAATATTCTTTAGTAATTTTCGGAAAAACCAATCACAGGAAACTTTGGGTTTCTGAATTAGCTATAGGTGAACAAAATAGGAAAGTGAATGTACAATTAAGTATACTCCCCGATAGCCGTGTTCGCTGGTTAACAATTAATTATAAATAATGATATACAGATGAAGATAGATTCAATGAAACACCGTGGAATGAAATCTTTGGCGCTGGCACTTCTATTGTTGAGCGCTCCAACTATTTTTGCTCAAAATAAAGACGCGATGGTTTCGTCAATTGTGCAGGAGGCAAATGCAAATTCACAATTGGAGAAGTATGCGTTTGAGCTTATCGATATGATTGGCCCCCGTCTTGTCGGGAGTCCACAAATGCAGCAGGCGCACGATTGGGTTGTCAAAAATTATAATGCGCTTGGAGCACAGGCTCGTAATGAGCCTTATGGTGAATGGCGTTCCTGGGAACGGGGGACTTCTCAAGTGACGATGACCTATCCGAGAATAAAGTCTTTAGAAGGTACACAGTTGGCTTTTAGCCCTATGACGAAGGAGAAAGGGATCGAGGCAGAAGTGGTCGCTATGCCCTTATTTAGCTCCCAATCTGATTTTCAGTCCTGGCTTAAAACAATTAAAGGCAAGATCGTATTGATTGGGATGAATCCACTGTCGGGAAGATCTGACGCCAACTGGAAGGAGTCTGCTTCCCCGAAAGGTTATGAAAAATATCAAACCCTAAAAAGTGATCAGTTGAAAAAATGGGAGGGCAGCATGTCCTACACGGGAAGCACCCGTCGGACATTGCCATTGGCCCTGGAGAATGCTGGAGCCGTTGGTGTTATTGATTCCTACTGGACGGAGCTGCCAGGTATCACGCGGATTTTTGATGCGAAGTCCAAACAGATTCCGGTATTTAATGTCGGATTAGAAGATTATGGTCTGTTATACCGCATGACAGAACATGGGGTCAAACCTCGGGTATCGCTACAGGGAAATTCAAAAGAGCGTGGGACATCAAAAACCTATAATAGTATTGCGGAGATCAAAGGAAAAGAAAAACCGGACGAATATGTTGTGCTTTCGGCACATCTAGATTCTTGGGACGGAGCTTCGGGTGCTACAGACAATGCTACAGGGGTGATTACAATGATGGAGGCAGTCCGTATTTTAAGAAAGGTTTATCCCGAAAATAAAAGAACGATTTTGGTCGGTAACTGGGGTAGTGAGGAACAGGGGCTGAACGGTTCTTCTGCATTTGTCGAGGACCATCCCGAGATCGCTAAAAATATACAGGTGGTATGGAATCAGGATAACGGGACGGGGCGAATTGTTCGTATCGGGGGGAGTGGTTTTGAAAAATCCTACGAATACATTAGCCGCTGGGTGCAATATTTGCCTGAAGAGTTCCGCAATGAAATCCAAACCAGTTTTCCGGGCATGCCGGGGACGGGAGGGAGTGATCACTCTTCTTTCGTTCAAAAAGGAATTCCAGCCTTTGGGCTCTCTTCCACTTCATGGGATTATGGTAAAGTGACCTGGCATACCAATCGCGATACCTACGATAAGATTGTGTTTGATGAGGTGAAACAAAACGCCATTATCGTTGCGATTTTAACTTACCTAGCCTGTGAAGAACCGACTTTGGTCTCCCGGGAAAAGATCATATTGCCAATCGATAAAGATGGCAAGCAGACGGTATGGCCAACAAATCTACAGTCAAAAAGAACAAGTGGTAACTGATGATGAAACAGCTCATTTTTGTTTGTCTATTTTTGGTATGCGCCCTATTCTCTTATGGACAGGCTTCATTTGCTAATTTGGAAAACTACAGAACCGAGTGGTTGATCCTTCGTGAAAATAATAATTCCTTGGTGGGGATCCGTAGTTTCACGACAAATGCTGTAAAATATTATTTAACGGTAGATCCTACTACATTGCAAACGCGTGTAGTAGGAGATCGATCAGTAAGCGTTCTGTACAAAGATGCGGCTCAGGTTACGAGAAGTCTAAGTGGTTCGGTATATGAAAGTTGTTTTTCCTTGGTCAGAAAAACTGAAAATAACTTACAGGATGCGGGGCTGAATTTTAGACTTCCCAAAGAGGCTGGTATTAATTTGACGATCGATCTATGTCCTTCACACAAACCTTTGGACAAAGCTATTTTTGAGGATCTTCTCGTTGCGTTTAAGGGAATTGATAGCACCCTGCCACTGGCTGTTTCTGTTTCGGGCAAATGGATGCTAAATCATGCTGCAGATCTGGAATGGCTAAAGTCATTGGATACAAAGGGTGTAAAGATTACCTGGATCAATCATACGTACGACCATGTTTTTAACAATAACCCTTTAACGTCCAATTTTCTGCTTTCTAAAAATACGAATCTAAATTATGAGGTATTGGAGAATGAAAAATTGATGCTAAAAAATGGCCTTATGCCTTCCGTTTTTTTTCGTTGTCCGGGCCTAGTTTCAGATCGAAATATTATTGAACGGCTGTTGTCTTATGGTCTTATTGCAGTTGGCTCGGATGCATGGTTGGCTAAAGGGCAGCAAGCCAAGAACGGAAGTATTGTTCTGATTCATGGTAATGGGAATGAAGAACTCGGTGTGCAGGATTTTATCCAATTGCTTCGGACAGAATCTCAGTCAATAAAAACAAAACATTGGACATTGTATAGTTTATCTGAAGGCTTGGATGAGGAGCCGCATTAACTATTGAACAACTTGTTTTTGAGGATCGCCTTTCCTTTGCGTAGCTGGATAGCGTGGTAGATACTTGGGATGTCGTTAGACCAGTTTTTGAGCGTCAGGATAATAGCAATAATTTCCAGGCGCGTAAGAAGGCCTAGCCAGACCGTTAACTGAAATAAGATTGTCGATTGGCAATGTAGCAGTAATTCAACTAAAAGAGCGAATAAAAACAGCGTCCAGATCTTCGCTCCAATGGAGTGTGTTGCAATTTCCTTTTTAAATTTTGCAAAGCTAATGATGTAGGTTAATATCTCTGATCCTACCAGGATCAAAATCAATGTAGCATTATCCTTAAAAAATTGGGGACAGCTCAGGTAACTTACCAGTGAAACACAGGCAAAAAACAGGAGATCAACACTGGAGTCCCATCGACGTAACAGCGTGGTAGAAACAGCTAGCTTACGGGCAATAATGCCGTCGAATATGTCGCTTAATAATCCGATTATAAGAAATGAAATTGCATACCATTTAAAATGATCCACTTTGAGCCAGTAAAAGAGCAACAGCAGCAGGCCTAAGACAAGGCGCAGTATAATCAGTGTAAAAGGAATATTCTTTTTCAAAGCCTGCGGATAATCGGTTAAAACGTTGCTATTAAAGATACGTATTGTACATTACAAAACCAAAAAGGCACCTTTCATATTGAAAGATGCCTTTTTGGTTTTTCTTGCTTCCCTAAGTTTTAGGAGGGGTTTTTGAGGTGTTGATTGAAGTAGTCTGCAATTTTTTCGTACATATGAATACGGTCTTTCCCCATTACATTGTGTTCATGAGTCGGGTATAGAAAATAATCTACTTGCTTTCCGGCTTTAATACATGCTTCTAAAAACTCCATGCTGTTTTGTTGTACAACGACAGGATCTTGTGCACCATGAATAATCAATAGTCTTCCTTTCAGTTGATCGGCTTTATTGAGCAGAGATGTCAATTTGTAACCTTCGGGATTTTCTTGTGGAGTGTCCATGTAGCGTTCGCCGTACATAACCTCATAAAACTTCCAGTCGATTACCGGGCCTCCTGCTACAGCAGCCTTGAAAATATCGTTATGATGTAACATGAAGGAAGTTGTCATAAAACCACCGAAGCTCCACCCGAAAATACCCATGCGCTGTTGGTCAACAAAAGATTTTGATTTAAGGAACTCAATTCCTTTCATCTGGTCGGCCATTTCGTTTTGACCGAGGTTGCGATGCGTAGCAGTATAGAAATCCCGGCCTCTGTAATTTGTGCCGCGATTGTCCATGGTGAACACGATATATCCTTGTTGGGCCATATACATATCAAAATAACCAGCGCCTCCTAGCCATTTGTTGGAAACCAGCTGCGAATGTGATCCGCCGTATAAATAGTACATGACGGGGTATTTTTTTGCAGGATCAAAATCGTTGGGATAAATGATACGTCCTGTCAATGGGTATTTTCCATCTGCGGATGTCAATTGTATAAATTCAATTTTAGGATCATTTATTTTTCCGGCAAAAGGGTTTTCTGCATTGACTAAGGTTGTTTCTTTAGCAGATTTCACTTCTTTGATCTGAACTTTATTTGGTGTTTTTAAATTACTATATTGATCGTAGATGTACTTGCCATCGCTACTTAGCGCCGCATGGTGCATGCCCGATTCATTCGTTAATTGAACCGTTTTTCCTGATTTTAGATCGACTTCAAATAATTGGCGATCTAAACCATTGTTGGTGACTCCGGTGTAACTTACTTTGTTGCCATCAGCCGAAAAGTCAAGGAGTGCCTCCATCACAATGTCTTTATAGCCTAACTTTTTGATCAAATTACCTTCCGTGTTATAGAGGTAAAGTTGATTATAACCATCTTTATCGGATTGATAAAGGAATTGATCCGGTTTGTTTGGCAAAAATGTCAATGGGTTTTCTGGCTCAACCCAGGTTGTCGCAGTTTCTTCGAACAGGGTTTTGACGAAGGAACCGTTTTCGGCGTTGTATTTGTTGACTTTAAGATCATTTTGCCCACGGTTAAGTACTCCGACGTAGATGTATTTACCAGAAGGATCCCAGGTAACCATGGTTAAATATTGCTCTGAATGCTCGCCGGTTTGAAGGGTTACCTTTTGCCCCGTGGTGGTATTGTAAACGATCAAAGAAACTTCTTCTGATTTTTGGCCTGTCATGGGGTATTTTATCCATTTGATATCCGCAATTTTGGAACTCCATTGCGGTAACGGATAATTGGCAACCATCGTCTCGTTTTTGTGGTAGTACAGCAATTTATCATTCAGATTGTTCCACCACATTCCTTTCTTGATGCCAAATTCTTGACGGTGTGTATAATCGCTTCCATTGACAATCCCTTTGTCTGTATCGTTGGTTACAGCAGTAATTTTGCCGTTTTTGTCAATAATTGCGATGTTGTTGTCTACTAAGTAAGCGATTTTTGAAAAATCAGAACTTATCTCGCGATTAGCTCCCTTATTGTCATTCCCGATAAAACTTTCAATATTTTTTGATTTAATGTTGTAAGCTACCGTATAGGTTTTATCTTTTCCTTCAACCTGCAGTAATAGTGCATTTCCGTCGCGCCATTTGTAGTCGTAAGGAAATACGCGCAAATTAAATGTTTCGTTCGGGATAGCCGTTTTTAGTGCTTTTTCGAGGTCTGTTTTAGACGCGAGATTTGTTTCGCTCCAGTTGCTGGAAGCGCTTTTGGATAATAGGTTCTGATACGATTTATCGAGATAGGAGAGGTTGTTTGATTTTGGTATCCACGATGCTCCGGCTATCGATGTTGGGGCATAAGTTCGGGGGCCAAATACTGTTTCTTCTAAATTGAGGTTACGTTGTGCATAGCTGCTGATGGAGCTTGCCAACAAGAAGAATAGCGCAATTCTTTTCATTAAACTGTAATATTGTGTGAATGTTTATACTCAACGGCATAAGTGAGCCCATTCCAGTGGTTATTTGCGCTTCATTAATCCACTTACATAAGGCTTCTAAGCCTATTGCGGTAAGAAATTAATGGCACAAGTAGCTCATTACATTCCGTTTGTTTTTAATTTTATAGGGCTAAATTAGGGAAATAGCCCTATAAAACCTAATACAGAATTGTTGCTTTTCTAACTAAAATTGTTTGCTGCAAACCTATAGTTTACGTAGCCAGATGTTTCTGAACTGGACCAAATCACCATGATCCTGCAGTATAATTGGGCCTGGGCCATGGCTTATCTGCTTAGGTAGTCCTATATATTCTGTGGTACCGTCGATTTGGGTGTTGTTTTGCACAACGACTCCATTATGTAAGACCGTTACTGTTCCTTTAGAAGTCAATATTCCATCTTTACTGAATTGAGGAGCCTTATAAATAATATCATATACATGCCATTTGTCCGGTGCAATTACCTGCGCCAAAGGCGGCCGTTGTTTATAAAGACTACCCGCTCCACCATTGACATAGGTTGGATTGTTATTGTTGTCCAATACCTGAATTTCATAATGCCCCTGTAGGAAAATTCCACTATTGCCTCGCCCTTGGCCTTCACCCTTGATCACTTCGGGGCTTTTCCATTCAACATGCAGTTGAAAATCGCTAAAGTGTTCGTTAGTCTCAATGGCTCCAGCTCCCGGTTTTACTTCGAGCACGTTGTTGGCTACAGTCCAATTGGCTTTCCCTTTTTCACTTTTCCACTTGCTGAGATCCTTCCCATCAAAAAGAACAATTGCATCGCTTGGGATACCATGATCGATCGTTAATGTGGGGGGGACAGGACTATAATATTCCGTGTCACTGGCTTTCATATTGGTTTGGGCCTGCAGTGCTGTGGCACCAAATAAGAGTGTTGTTACTAGTGCTGATGATAAAAAAAAGTTCATCTGTTGGGTTTTTGGTATGGCTAAATATACAAATAATTCCATCTGTATGGAACAATTTCCTTAGGTTTGTACATGGCAACCATTTTACAAACAGTATCGCTGAAAGAGGCCCGATTCTATGCACCAATAGGTTACTATGAAGAAGAACAGGTGCTTGGCAATGAGTTTTTTGTTTCTATTGATGTATGTTTTCCCTTTTTGAATACGGAGACAGAGAACTTAAAAAATACGCTCAATTACGAAGAACTCTATCAGATTACCGCTAGCGTCATGCAGCCTAAACGAAAATTGCTCGAATCTGCGGCTTCAGAAATATTAGATCAGATTCGGGAAAGAGTATCCCATGCCCTGACGATCGAAGTGGTGATACGTAAATCGAACCCTCCCTTTGGTGGAGATCTTTCCTGCTCCCAAGTTAGCCTTAAATATTTCAAGGATTAAATTGAAACTGGATCAGCGATATGCTGGCTGAAAGATTTAGTTTTGCCAACTGTTATCTGATAGTCTTAAATTAACATTATGAATATTTACGATCTTGTAATTGCCGATAAGGAAAGGATAGCTTTAGAAGATGTCTTCTTGGAAGAGGAGAGCCGTCAGAAGCTCCATCAGCTGATTAAAGAGCATCGTTATATTAAAGAGCTTTCACAATATGGTCTGCCGGTTAGCAATAAGATTTTACTGCACGGTTATTCTGGTTGCGGAAAAACAACAACGGCGAAAGCCTTGGCCACAGCGCTCGAAAAACCAATTTATGTGTTGAATCTGAGCAACCTCATTTCTTCTCGTATTGGTGAAACCTCGCAGCACATTAAACAGGTCTTTGATAAAGCTGGGCGTGAAAAAGCAGTTCTGTTTTTAGATGAATTCGATCAGATAGGAAAGGCGCGGATTAGTGAAGAAAAGGATGTGGGTGAAATGCGTCGTCTCGTGAACACCATTATACAGCTGATCGATTATTTTCCTGCTGAAGCGGTATTGATTGCAGCAACCAACCATCCCGAAATATTGGATACAGCCATTATCCGGCGGTTTCAGCTTCGTTTGGCTTTTGAGTTGCCGACAATGGTGCAGTTGGATGCATATTATGATAAATTATTTATGCCATTTCCGCATTATGCTGATGTCGTACCTCGACGCTATGGGATCTCCTATGCGGAGGCCAAGGACTATATTTACGATGCTGTCAAATTCTTATTGATCGCTGCTTTGGAACAAAATCAACCTTAATGATTTTTTGAACGCTCCGCTTCAGACGCTTAATAAAAATAACAATTTCTGATAAACTGTTTTTTCTCTTCTATGTTAGTCTGTTAGTTGAACGCTCCGCTTCAGACGCCTAATAAAAAAATAACACCTTCTGATAAACTGTTTTGTCTCCTATACGTTATTGTGTATATGGGTGCAATTTATGATAAGACTGGATCCTGTCGATGACAGATTGATCGCTAAGCAACTAAAAATAGTTTGTGAATAAGTCAAAATGGCATTTGTTTTTATTTTAAAATGACATTTTGTCTTTTAAAAACTGCTGGTACGCAAATTGAATAATTCTCTTCAAATAGTTAGAACAAAAAAGCTTAACAATAAAACAAAAAATTAGGAGGACAAAAAATGGCATTAATTAAATTCCCTACAAAAAGTTTAAACACTGATGCAGTAAATCCATTTGTAAACACTGTATTTGACAATTTATTCAATGATAACTTCATCTCCGATCGTTTGGTATCCCGTGTGCCGGCGGTCAATATATCAGAATCCGAAAAATCATTTAAAGTTGAAATGGCAGCGCCCGGATTGGATAAATCTGATTTTAAGATCAATGTGGATAAAAATCTAATTACGATTTCAGCTGAGAAAAAAGAGGAAAGTGTTAGTGAAGAAAAATTATACAGCAAAAAAGAATTCAATTACTCTTCGTTCTCAAGATCATTTACCTTGCCAGAGACCGTAGATTACAGCAATATCGAGGCTGCCTATGAAGGTGGGATATTAATTTTGACTGTTGGCAAGAAAGAAGATGCAATCATTGCAAAACGTTTGATTGAAGTTAAATAATTCAGTAGTACACAAGAAATAGTTCATTTTAGAAATGACCAAAAGGTGAATAAAAGACAATAGTTTTTAGGTTTAGTTTATGTTTTAATCCCTCGGAGTTCCGTTTGTGTTCCGAGGGATTTTTCTTTTTTAAGGATGGTCTTGACATGATGAAAAGACTACTCAGTTTCGGTATAGTTTTCAGATCGGGGAATTCTGGCGAGATAGGGCTCCATCTCTTCTGGTAATTTCGTTAATTTCCGCTTTTGAAGGTCCAGCCAAGCTCCATCAACGTTAACGGTACAGCACAAAACTCCGTCATTACGAAAAACCTGATGTATAAATGAAAAACGACTATTTGTTTTGTTGTATTTGGTCAGTTCTACTTTTACCTGTACATATTCATCCAAATGTACTTCTTTAAAATAGATGAGTTCTTCCCTGAACAAAATAGGACCGATATGAAATTCGGCAAATTTATCCAGTGAAAAGCCCATTTTGTTCAACATATTACTACGGGCCTGAGCACATATGTCTGCGTAAGCAGAATGCCGCATATGTCTATTTGCATCGATCTGCGCCCATATAATTTGACCTTGATAAAATATATTCTCCATAATCTTCAGCGATTAGTCTCTATTTTAATAACAATTTACATATTTTTAAATAAAGCTGTAACACTTTGTTTGTTTGCTATACTTATTACCTAAATATATTTAAAGAAAAATCGCTAGGTGAACCCATCGGAAATAGAATTTCTTCGACTGATTGACGAGAATAAAGGTATTCTCGTTAAGGTGAGCCGTATGTATATGGATGATCACGAGGGGCGGCAAGATCTGTATCAGGAGATCGTCTATCAGCTGTGGAAATCCTATGCGACATTTAAGCAACAGAGTAAATTTTCAACGTGGATGTACCGTGTTGCCCTCAATACCGCAATGGTATTCTTAAAAAAAGAAAAGAAGCATCAGATTTATGATGCGTTAGAGGAGCGGCATGATTTTGCAGAAGAAGCTTACGATACCGATAAAGATGAGCAACTGAAAGTCTTTTACCAGGCCGTTCAAGAGCTCAACGCAATTGAAAAAGCCCTAATATTTTTGTTTTTGGAAGGTCAGAGTCATCGCGAGATTGCAGAGAATCTGGGTATATCGGAAGTCAATGCCCGCGTAAAATTAAACCGCACGAAGGAGCGAATTCAACAAATCATTAAAAAATACAAGTATGAATTTTGATGAGTTAAAGAAATCTTGGCAGGAACAGCCTACAGATGAGGATTTACAGAATCCAAATCTCAAATACTATAAGGAAGTTGGCAATATCATGGGCAAGTTGCGCAAGAATATCAAACGCGAGTTTATCTCCTGGGTCGTTTGTATGGGCTTTTTGTTTTTGGTGCCTATCTTGCCAATGTATAAGATTGAAGGTTATGCGGCATTTGCCTATTACTTTTTTATCGTACAGATATCATTATCAAGTCTTTTATATTACCGGAGGTTCTTTTATTTGGTAAAGAGCACGAAAAAGATCGAGTTGTTGGCTTCTAAAGAACACTTGCTCAAGTTGTATTACGATTTGAAGTATGCCGTAGAGACTTATCGTATTGCGGCCTATGTGATGATTCCACAAGCTTTGTTTCTATATCTTATTATGATAGCACAGAATAAAACAACGGTGTGGTTTGATCGGTTGTACCATTTCAAGGAAACTTTCCAACAGGAACCGAACTTTATTGTGTGGATGATTCTTTCGGCAATTGTGTCTATCGTCCTTGTTGTTGGTCTGACAGAAATTATGATTCGTTGCTACTACAGTAGGTATATCGCAGAGATCAAGGAGAAATTGGATCAAATGGAAACGGAATAAGGCGACCATATGAAATATCTACTTTGTTTTACAGGTGTTCGTGTTTATAGCGCATGGATATTTCGTATATTGTTATCGAAAATCATTGTCCATTATGTATAATCCGACAAAGAAGTTACAGCGCAGTTCCCAGATCTTAAGTATATTGGCCAAATATGGTTTTAAAGATGCGATCGCTCGATTGCCGTGGAAAGGACCCAGATCAGCCGTAGAACATCCTATTGATGTCGATGAGATCAGTGTTTATACCCGTATTCGCATGGCGCTTGAGGAGCTCGGTCCGGCTTTTATCAAGCTTGGACAATCTGCTTCGACGCGGGAAGGATTGTTGCCCAAAGAGCTCGTAGAGGAACTGAAGCGTCTAGAGGACAATGTTCCGCCCTTTGAAGTGGATATTAAATCGTATCTGAAGGAAGAACTGGAGCTGGATATTGAGGCGTATTTCCAGGAGATTGCTGCGGAACCTTTTGCTGCGGCTTCTATTGCACAGGTATATCGCGCAACCTTAAAAGATGGGACCCAAGTGGTTTTAAAAGTCCGACGTCCCGGTATCGATGAGGTTATGCGCTGTGATCTAGCACTCATGCGTGATATTGCCAAAATCCTAACCATGTACAATGATGTACTGGAAAACCTTAATCTTCTGCTAATTGTTGAATCTTTCGCTACGACAATGCAGGAAGAGATGTCCCTGGTGATTGAGCGGCATAACATCGAACGCTTCACGAAGAACTTTAAAGGAAATAAACTGATCAAGGTACCCCGTGTTTATCCTGAACTCTCATCGGACCGTGTTCTTTGCATGGAATATCTTGATGGTTTCAAGGTAACTGATGCCGTTGAAATTAAACGTCGGGGAATGGATGTCCAAACGCTGGTCAAAAATGGGATCAATTTATACCTTGAGCAAGTGATTATCCATGGTTTCTTTCATGGCGACCCCCATCCCGGCAATATGATGGTGATGCCAGATGGACGGATTGCTTTTTTGGATTTTGGAAATATGGGTAAATTATTGGGAATAGACCGTAGGCAGCTTGAGGAGTTTATTCAATCGGCTATTTCCGAAGATGCTGTCCGTTTAGCCGATGTGATTGAAGACGTTGCGGTGGTGAGCCATATTCCGGACCGTAACCGGTTTGAAAGATCCCTATATGAGATTTTCGATATGATTGATAATGTGTCTCTCGGGGATCTTAGCTTAGATTTATTGTTCAATAAATTGTGGAACATCATTGGCGACAACCGCTTGTATTTTCCGGAATATATCTATCAGTTGATGCGGGGCATTTCGTTGATGGAAGGTATTGGACGCCAGTTATATCCCGATCTTAATATTATGGAGAGTATCAAGCCTTTTGCACGAAGGATTATGATGGAGCGACTCTCTCCAGAGGCGATATTCAAAAAAGGAAAACATAAAGTTGAATCTTTTGCCCGTGATGTCGAAAAACTCCCTGAAGATATGCGTGCTCTTGTACGTTTGTTTCGGACGGGAAATTTTACACTCAACCATCGTCTGATCAGTGCACGATCTTTTAATGCCATTTTACGCAAGGGGGTCAATCGTATTGTCATCGGAATTATGTTTATGTCACTCAATTTACTGGGCGGAATGATTATCGTTGCAAGGGTAGAACCGCAGTGGTGGGGAATTCCCATTTTTGCCTGGATATGCCTTGGCTCCGCATGGGTCTTTGCTATATATTTATTTGTCGCCATGATCCGGGCAAAGGACAACGATTAGTCGGATCTAGAACATATTTTCAGCGACGATGACTGGCTATGCATACATACACACTATAAAATAGAAAACAAAAAGATATGGAAATCAATCTAAATGGGAAAAAGGCGTTGATCGGAGCGAGTTCTGCTGGTATAGGTGCAGCTATTGCCCAGGTGCTTGCCTCTTGCGGCGTATCTGTAACTTTAGCTTCCCGACATGAGGAAAAGCTACAGCGTACCTGTGAAAGTCTTGATACTTCCAAAGGGCAGGTGCATCAGTATATCCTGGTGGACTACAATGATCACGAAGCGTACAAAAAGCAAATAACACATTATTTTGAGTCGAATAAGGTTGATATTTTGATCAATAATTCGAATGGCCCACAAGCTGGAACCATAGACCAAAAAAATCTGGCGGATTACCAACATGCTTTTGAACTCTTATTTCAAAATCACTGTTACACAACCTCATGTGCGCTGCCTTATATGTTGGCAAACCGATACGGACGTATTATTAATGTGTCTTCTTCAACAGTGAAAGAACCGGTATCTAATTTAGTGTTGTCCAATACGATCCGTACAGCATTGATTAGCTGGAGTAAATCGTTGGCAGTGGATGTCGCTAAAGATGGCGTGACTGTCAACAGCATCTTAACAGGTCTGTTTGATACGGATCGTATCCAGTCGCTAACCAAGCTAGATGCACAACGTCTGGGGATTTCCTATGAGGAAGCGCTGCAATTACGGTTAAAACAGGTTCCTGCACAGCGCCTGGGTAAGCCTGAAGAATACGGTTATCTCGTCGCTTTCCTTTGCTCCGAATATGCAGGTTATCTGACTGGGACCAATATTCCCCTGGATGGCGGTATGTTAAAAGGCTTATAAAAAAGTGGCTATCCTATATCAAATAGGATAGCCACTAAGTTTGTGTGATTTATTATTTTCAATTAGTTCAATACCAATTCGGTATTGACAATGATGTCCACATCAGAAGCAACCGCTTCTACACCAGAAGGTAATTTATCATTGTATTTCATGCCGAAATCCTGACGGTTAATTTTTGTTTTAGCAGTAAAGCCAGCACGTGTTTTTCCCCATGGATCAGTAATGATTCCACCATTTTGAGTCACCTCGAAAGTTACTTTTTTCGTTACATCACGAATAGTCAAATCTGCTATCATAATATATTTTCCTTTTACTTTCGCATTTGTAAAACTGATAGACTTTAATGTCATTTTAGGGAATTTTTCCGCAGCAAAGAAATCATCGGTCTTCAAATGATTGTCACGGGCAGCGATACGTGTATCGATGCTGTTGACGTCGATAGAAAAATTAACTTTAGCATTGTTAAAGCCTGTTCCTGTTGCAGTTTCAACTGTACCTTCTACCTTTGTGAATTCACCGTCAACAAAGCTTATTCCAAGGTGTTTTACATCGAATCTTGCATTTGTATGCGCAGGGTCTGCAGACCATTTTACTTGTGCTACAGCAACATTAACCATTAATACTGCTACAGCCAAAATTTGGAAAAATTTATTCATGTGTTTTCTTTTTATTTATCTAACCTTCAAAAGTTCAAAATGTTTGTTTGAACAAGCTTCTGCAAAGGTGGGATAAACTAACAATGAAAAAATTGATGTAGGTCAAGAATTTCGATTCGGCTTTAATATTTGTCTTTTTAGACGGCTTAGAAACTCTTGTGTGACGCCAAGATAGGATGCTAATTGCATATTGGAGATCCGCGGGTAGATTTTAGGATACCTTTTGATGAAATCCAGATACCGCTCTTGTGCAGTAAAACCTATGCTCGAGATAATACGGTGCTGCGATGCTATTTGTGCACGTTGGGCCATTATCCTGGAGAGTTTCTCAAAGATTGGATGATCTTCGTAAAGTTTGTCTTTATTTTTTTTTGACAGTGTAAGTACCACAGCGTTTTCCAAAGCCTGGATATTTTGAAGTGCTGGCTCCTGATAATTAAAGCTGGCAATATCACCGATCCACCAATCTTCAATTGCAAACTGTAGAATGTGTTCGATCCCATCGGCGGTGACATAGAAAGATTTAAATAAACCGCTGATCACGTATGCTTCATGGTGACACACCTCGCCAGCCCGGAGGAAGTATTCTTTTTTCTTTATTTTCCTTACCTGATAACGTGAAACGATGTCATTCAGTTCTTCCTCAGTGACATCAATGCGTTGTTTTACAAATTCCTTGAATTGTTCCATTTGGCTGTAAAATACGAAATTTTGCAATGCTAATTTAACAAGCTGTTTGATTCCTATCAATCCTAAGTTAAAATAATTCAGTTGCTGGCTATTGCTTTTATTCAATTTGATCAAAACAGTGATGAAATCAACATTTTGGTGTAATATTTGACTGGATATTGCCGTAATTCAAATAGTTTCATCAATAATTGGTATCTTCTGTAGGATTTAAAATATTTTGATTGCTAAAACTATAAATATGTCTCATGAAGTTTGTTGCACCCAATACCCTTGAAAACGATAAGGTCGTATTACGAATCATAGAACCAGCGGATTTTGATACGCTATATCAAGTTGCCAGAGATCCCCTGATCTGGGAACAGCATCCCAATAAGGACCGCTGGAAGGAAGATGTTTTTCGCCTATTTTTTGAAGGTGCCTTGGCAAGTAAGTCTGCTTATTTAATCTTCGATAAGGAAAGTGGTGCCTGCATCGGTAGTACGCGGTATTATGGGCTTGATGAAGCGGAGAAATCGATTTTTGTTGGGTATACGTTTTATGCCTGTGCATATTGGGGTGCAGGAATCAATCCATTGGTCAAAGAGATGATGTTTGATTTTGCCTTCAATTTTGTGGATCGAATTTACCTGCATGTAGGGGCTGAAAATTATCGTTCTCAGACGGCAGTTGAGCGCTTGGGTGCAATTAAAGTGGCTGAAAAGATGGTCAGCTATGTGAACGAACCTGAACGTAAAAATTTTGAATACGCACTGGAAAAATCTGCCTGGCGGCGGATCAAGAGATAAAGCCTTATTATCCCTTGATGCCGCTGAGTATACTGCCTATAATGACTGTTAATACAATCAATGTGATAATAATGTAAAGCCGGTCCTTCTCGATGACAAACCCAAATAACGAGCCGATCACGCGCACGATGGGGGTACAAATCAATAGAAGTACACCTAGCTGTATAACCTGTGGAATATTTCGGTTGAATGCCCCGGTAATAATTCCGGTAATTGTTGTGTTGGAATTCCCTTCACCGACAAAATCTCTGTAATTCGGTACGGTGTCCTGTCCATGAACAATGAGGTAGAAGATACCGCCAAGGATAAGAATAGAGGAGGCGAATATAACGCCAATACGTAAAATTTGTCCTACCAAAAGTGAGATGTCCTTGTCTCCCCAATAGTGTTTCGAAAATACTTGTTTCATTTTGAGTAGTTATGTCCTTCATCGTCTAACGGAAGGATGTTACAAACCTAAAATTCTAAATCGTGTAAACTACCGTTTTTAGAATTTGTGCTGGAATCCGTTGAAGATCATTTCTAATGCCACCAATGTAATGGCGACGGCGAAAATAATGCGTAAAGTCTTCGGATTCATCCGTTTTAAGAGCTTGGATCCTGTAATGGCGCCGCATAATACGCCTAGGATAACTGGAAAAGCAATACCTGGATCCATATAGCCTCTTTGTAAATAGACCACTGCAGAAGCCGCTGCGGTGACACCGATCATAAAGTTGCTCGTTGTGGTACTGACTTTAAATGGGATTTTCATCATGCTGTCCATTGCTAGTACTTTAAGGGAACCGGAACCAATGCCCAATAATCCAGAAAGTATTCCTGCAATCCCCATCAAAGAGAATCCTCCGGCTATGTTGGTAAGTTTGTAAGGAATTAATTTGCCGTCAGCGGGATAGGTACTGTTCAGTTTCAATTTTTCCGCCAGGACCGAACCGCCGGAAAGTGCGTGTTCGTTTTTTTTACGTACCGTCATTGCCGCAGAGAAGATAAGTACAACACCAAAGATGATTGCAATGGTATTCGTAGGCATGTAAATGGCAATAACAGCGCCGATCACTGCTCCAATGGTGGTTGCAATTTCAAGAAACATCCCGAGCCGGATGTTGGTGATGCCTTCCTTGACGTAAGCTGTTGCTGCACCGGATGAAGTCGCTATGGAAGCCAGCAAGGCGGCTCCAATGGCATAACGGATGTCGACATGAAACAGAAGAGTCAATAAAGGGATGACAACGACCCCTCCGCCTAAGCCTGTCAGGGATCCTAAGAGTCCTGCTACAAAAGCACCCAGGAGAAGGATGATTGTAAAGGTGAGAATAGTCATAAATATTTGTTTGTTTGTGTGATCCAAAAAGCAGCAGCTGCTTTTTGGAAGGTAATTTGTTGTAAACTTAAGGGCTTTTTATTGTTTTTGAAATTTTTAAGCCGGAATAGATACAAATGTTACATCAAAAGTATCATCAAAAAAATGATACTGCCCTGCCGCTTCCCAGCGTGGGGCAGTACCGATGACCTTTTAATGGTCGAAGTATATAGTATATAACATATGGACAACATTATTCAGCGATTGTTTGTTGTACCTTTTCTTTTCTGTTGAAGATATCATAGATGATTGGAAATACCAACAACGTCAATATCGTCGCTGAGATTAGTCCGCCAATGATGACGATCGCCAAAGGTTTTTGTGATTCCGAACCTATACCTGTCGATAATGCAGCTGGCAATAGTCCGATGGAAGCCATTAGAGCTGTCATGACTACAGGTCTTGTTCGCGATTTTACACCTTTATAAATTGATTGGTCATTGGGTAGGCCTTCCTTCTTGTTCTGATGGAATTCCGAGATCAGGATAACTCCATTCTGGATACATATCCCGAATAATGCAATCATACCTACTCCAGCCGAAATTCCAAAATTCATACCCGTAACGTGTAATGCAATAATTCCACCGATAAGCGCAAAAGGAACATTGGCCAATACGAGCAGCGAATCTTTGATATTCCCGAATAGAATAAACAATAGGAAGAAGATGACGATCAAACTGATTGGTACCACCTGTGCTAAACGGTGGGTAGCACGTTGTTGATTTTCAAATTGTCCAGTCCAGCCAATGGAATATCCTTCGGGAAGTTTTATTTTACTTACTTTTTGTTGTGCTTCAGCAATGGTGCTTCCTAAGTCACGGTCGCGGATGGAAAATTTGATGCCAATATAGCGTTTGATGTTGTCGCGATAGATAAAAGCAGCACCATTATCTTTTTCAATGGTCGCGATACTTTTCAAAGGAATTAATGTGCCATCACCACAAGGGACCATCAGCTGTGCAATATCTTTTTCTGTTTTCCGATATTCGGGTGCATAGCGTAGGCGAATGTTGAATTTGCGTTCACCATCGTACAAAATGGAAGCGGTCTTTCCGCCGAAGGCCATTTCGAGTACCGCCTGTGCATCTGCCGGTAGAACGTTGAAAGCTGCCATACGGGTCCGATCCAATACCACACTCACTTCGGGCTGACCAATATTGAGAATAATACCAGGTTCTTTAATGCCTTGAATACCTTTGACCTGTGCATAAACTTCTTTCGCCAGGCGGTCTAAGGTAGCGAGGTTATCGCCAAAGATCTTAATGCCGTTTTCGGCTTTGAAACCAGCAACTGCTTCGGCAACATTATCCGAAATAGGTTGTGAATAGTTATAGGTGATACCCTGAAATTGTTTGAGTTTATGGTCCATCTCTTCGATCAACTGATCCATGGTGATTTTACGTGTCCATTCCTCTTTAGGTTTTAGGGCCACAGCAAACTGAACAAAGCCAAAGCCATTGGGGTCGGTACCATCGTTGCTCCGTCCAGTTTGCGACAGTACGCCGGTGACTTCAGGAAAGGTTTCCAAAGTACTCTTTAACAGTTTGGTTGTTTTAACCGATTCACGTAAAGAAGTGCTCATAGGCATCTCGGCAGTAACCCAAAGAGATCCTTCATTTAATGTAGGTAAAAATTCTGTTCCTAAAAATTTTGCAGAAAATAAGACTGCAGCTAGTAAAGTAATTGCAACGATCATACTCAGACGCTTGTTTCGGAATGTGAATCCAAAACCCTTGGCAACAATTCTATTCCAGAATTCAACAAATGGATTGTGTCTTTCTTTCACATTTTTATTGAGCAGAATATGCGATAAAGCCGGAACGAGTGTCAAGGTAAACAGTAATGCTCCCAGTAAAGCAAAACCCAGGGTAAAGGCCAGTGGCGAAAACATTTTTCCTTCTACTTTTTGGAAGGAGAATATGGGGATCAATGAGGTGATGATAATTAGCTTGGAGAAAAAGATTGCTTTTCCCAAGCCTGTTCCTGTCTGTTTGATCCAACCAGCTTTGGCCATTTTGTTGAATTTCTCCATGCCCAGCTTATGGGCCTGGTGATCCAACATGACAAATATCCCTTCAACCATGACGACGGCACCGTCGATGATAATACCAAAGTCTACTGCGCCCAAAGAAAGCAAGTTGGCACTCATGCCTGCTAGTTTAAGACATAGAAAGGCAAAAAGTAATGCGAGGGGTATAATAATGGAAACGATGACCGTAGTGCGCCAATCTGCCATAAAGAGCAATACCATCAAGGTGACGAGTACAATACCCTCAATCAAGTTATGCATAACGGTATGGGTCGTGAAATCCATGAGATTGTCACGGTCATAGAAGGTTTGCATTTTGACATCTTTGGGAAGGATTTTGTTGTTGAGCTCGTCTATTTTCGCTTTTACAGCAGTTAAAACCTCTCTTGGATTTTCGCCTTTCCGCATTACGATGGTTCCCGCTACCACATCATCATTCTTACCAAAACCGGCTTGGCCCACGCGGGGCATCGCGCTTTCTCTTACTTCGGCTACATTTTTAACAAAGACGGGATTCCCTTTTTGGTTGATTACAGTGATGTTTTCGATATCATTGATTGAGTTGACCAAACCAATACCGCGTACGACATAAGACTGGCCACTTTTTTCGATGACATCTCCGCCGACATTCAGGTTACTTTTGCTGACAGCATCAAATACCTGCAAAGGAGTCAGATTAAATTTATCAAGTTTTATCGGGTCGGTACTGATTTCGTAAACCAAATCCTGTCCACCAAAAACGTTGATATCTGCTACACCTGGGACACCACGCAAAGCGCGGTCAATGACCCAGGTCTGCAAAGTAAGGAGGTCGCGTGAATTGCGTTGATCGCTATGTAATGTATAACGGAATATCTCTCCTGTAGGGCCATAAGGGGGCTGTACTTCTGGGTCGACATTGTCTGGTAGGCTTACAGACCGCATGAGGTTGTTGACCTGGTTGCGTGCAAAAGTATCGTCCACACCATCATCAAAAATGATTTTAACAATGGAGAGGCCAAACATGGTGGTGCTCCGTATGCTTGTTCTCTTTTGGACCGGACTCATGCCTAGTTCGATTGGTGTCGTTACAAAACGTTCGACTTCCTCCGCACTCCTTCCATTCCATTGGGTAATGATGGTTATTTGTGTATTGGTCACATCAGGAAATGCCTCTATGGGCATGCTTTTAAAGCTAATGAAACCAGCAATAGCCAAAATACCGACCCAAATAAAGGTAAATGCTTTATTTTTAATGGAAAAGGCAATGATATTTTTAATGAATTTGTTCATTCGTGTAAATGCTAAGACGGATTAATTATTCAGTGCTCTATAGATCAAAAGTTTATTGTTGACAACAACTTTTTCACCTTCCTGTAGCCCCGTAGCCATGTAGGTTGTTCCTTCATTTTGTTTGATCGGTAGTATTTCGCGAATCTTAATATCATTTTGGGATTTATAGATTAATACGAAATATTTGTTTTGATCGAAAATGACCGCATCAGAAGGAACTGCGAGCGCTTCCGTATTGGAGCGATGTAATACTTTAATGGTCGCTTTACTATCAGGAATAAGTAAACCATCCTTATTGTCTAGCACTACCCGTGCCTGCATTGAATTCGTCTGCGGATCGATGATCTTAAAGATTTTATCGATACTACCCTGGAATTTTTTGTCCGGGTAGCTCAGGGTAGACACAATAGCCGGCATGCCCATACTAATCTTGTCGATATCTGTTTCGTTGACGTTAAGAATTGCCCATACATCTTTTGTATTGGCCACATCAAAGATATTATCGCTGCGGTCACTACGCAACTGCATGTCCTTATTGATGTTCTTTTGGACGATGTAACCATCGATTGGAGATACGACCGAATAAATATTACCTGTACGGACATTGTAGATCTGACTGACGGCCTCTGAACGGCGTAGTTGCTCTTTGGCTTTGGTTAACTGTCCCTTTGCTTCCAGCATGTCTTTATCTGTACTTAATTTACCATTATACATGTCTTCGGCTACACGGTAGTTTTTCTCGGCGAGTAACACATCGGTTTTGGCATCTGAAAGATCCTTTTGTATACCGGCGACTTCCGTACTTCTGATTGTTGCCAATACCTGACCTTTATGGACATAATCACCCAAAGAAACATTAACGGAGATAACATTCCCTCCAACGAGCGGGAAAATATCGATGTAATTGTTTTGATCGGCCGATATCTTTCCAAAGAAGTTGAGTTCTTCGGTCACATTTTCTTTTTTTACCGTAGCAAAACTTGTCGATTTAAGCATCGTCTCACTAATTTCGAAACCTTTGACAATGGCTGCATTATCTGTTTCTTTATGATTTTGGCAAGAGTAAAGTAGCACTATTGCCACAGTGGCTATAAGAAGTTTTTTAGTTGACATGAGTTGAATTGAATATAGAAGTTTGAGCCAGGTAGTTTAATTGTTCGGCGTTGAGAATAATTTCCTTTTTCATATCGTATAGTTTAAGAATAGATATCCGATAGCTGTCCATAAAATCAGTGAATTCAACTAAAGAAATATTCCCTTTTCTAAAATTGTTGAATATGCCATCATAGACCACAGCGATGTTATGAAGGTCGTCTGGTGTAATGGTAAAATATTGGTTATATTGATTTTCCCAGGACTGATAGTTGGAACGGATCTGTGACTCCAGCAGCTGCCGTTGGACTTCAATATTTTTCTTTGCTTCTTCTTCGGCGTATTTCGCTTTGATAACATTTCCTTTATTTTGTTTCCACAACGGGATCGGAATGGCGGCTGTGACATTGACCTCATTGCGGAATACACCCCCATTCTGGCTGTAGGAAAGGCCAAAGTTAATATCAGGTGTGTTTAGGGATTGTTGCCATTTTGTAAATAACTGTGAGCTTTCCGAGGTCTTTAAGGCAAATTGATAATCGGCATTGTTTTCCAAGGCCAATTGGTAGATTTTGTCCAAAGGCATGGTTGGCTTTACGGCAAGTTCCTGATCTGCTTCTTGATCCGTTAACTTCGGTAATACATCTTCCTGACTGGAAATAAGCACACGTAATTGCTGCTGTAGATTGATGCTATTATTGATCGCTGTCGTTTTTTCGTTGTTGAGATCGATGGCCATTGTTTGAAGACGAACCTGATCTTTCAAAGAAACGTTCCCTTTTTTTCCTTGCTCTTTATACGCTGCAAGCAGATTATTTAGGTAATCCAACTGAATTTTAATATCCGCCAACTTATGTTGCTCAAAGTAAAGGGAGTAAAAGGTTGTACGCAGCTGCGCACGAAGACTTGCCAGCAATTGACTGAACTGCAACTTAGCAAGTTCAACATTTGATTTAGCAAATTCCACTTCATTCTTCTTTTTTCCACCGAGATAAATCAATTGGGATACACTTGCTTCCTTGGATTGACCAATATGAAATGCTTTTTTGTTCTGTGGGTCGTAGGCATTGGCAGACAGCTGCAACTGTGGTAGATCCCATATTTTGGCCTGTATGACGTCAGCCTCTGCCTGGCTGATGTCATATTGTTGCGCCAGGAGGGAAAGGTTCTTGCTGACGAATGCTTCTTCGCATTCCTGCAGTGTCATCTGTTTTCCCGAGATCTCACTTTGCTTATTCCCACGTGTACTTTCATGAATACTCGTGTAATCTGCCTGTGGCGGTTTTTGTTGAGCAAAAGCCATACTATTGAAAAGCAATAAAAATATTAAAGGTTTCTTTGTCATGTTTATCAAAACTTGTGTAACAAAATAACTGGTCGAATATTAAAAGCCCCTTAATAAATGCTTAAAAAAAGCTTAAAATTAGCATGTTTTTCAGGTAGATAAGAAGCCTAATGTGTCGGTTAATAAATGTATCTACTTGTTTATTAATGGCTTCCGGTTAATTTGGAGCGATTTTTGCAACTAACCTTTCTGGTTGAGAAACAATTTAAATAGTAATACAAAAGTATGCGTAGATTGTTTTAGATCTGCCTGATATGCTATCGTTGCTTGATGGGATTGCATGATACGCTGAACGATACGTAGCCCTAAGCCTGATCCTGTTGTTTCACTTGCATTTTCACCGCGGCTGAATGCATCGAAAATTCGCTTTTGGTCGATTGTGCTCAAGGCTGGGCCAGTATTGCTGACAAGTACCTTGAGTTCGAAGGTTGATTCTAGAATCATCACTTTTACCTCCCTATTATCGGAGTAGAGCGCAGCATTTTTAAATAAATTCACAAAAGCAATTTCAATCAATTGTGCGGAACAGAAAATACTAAGTTTTGGATCTTCGATCCCACCAATTGAAAAATCCAGTTGCAGGTCGGGGAATACCTTGGCTACTTTTTCATAGGCCATAAAGATAATTTCATCGATCCGCTCTTCCTTATAGGTCGTTTTCAAACGCTCAGAGTCGAACTTTGAAAGTAACATCAGCGAATCGGTTACCTCCGAAAGATGTAAGGTTTCCTTGGATATGTTACGTAAAACCTGCTTTACGTCTTCACTCAGCTGATTTTGATGATAAAGGTTCTCCAGCTGAAAGGACATTCGGGCAAGCGGTGTTCGCAGCTCGTGGGAGGCGCTGGAATTAAATTCTTTCTGCGATTCGAAAGCAGCCGAAAGTCGCAGCAGCATGGTATTAAATGCTCGGGTTAGTATAGCAATCTCATCGGTATGACCGGTATACTCGACAGGTTTGGTAAGTTTACTGGCATTAATCTGCGTAATATTATCTTTTAATTTATCGAGTGGGATCAATAGGCGCTGGATGAGGTTATAACTAAATATCCAGACCAGAACAGCGCTCAGGACAAATAATATTGTTAGGACGAGCGCAAGATGGTCCATTTTTTCATTTCCGGAGTAATCCTGTGCTTTTACGATAATATAATAAGGTAAACCGTTGATGCGATAATATTTGGCCAGTGTTTCGTATTGGTCCTGATAGTAGAAGATCTGTTTTTCCTGAGTTAGCCGATTGACAATCGAGGCATTCCAGGTAATGGTCTGATCCTTTACGGTACTGAAGACGAGCTGTTTGTTTTTGTCAAGGATGATAACATCTTCATAGAAAAGGCCATCTTCGTCATCGTGAAAATAGTTTTTGTAAGATTGGCGGTTGAAATAGGGGTTACTGGCAATATAATGGGAAATATTGTCCAATTTATCAATCAGTCGCTGGCGAAATTGATCTTTCCGAAAATCGAAACTAGCATAGTAGATAATCAACATCGCTATACCGAAAAGGACGGAGAATGCAATGCTAAAGCTAATCGCTATTTTCTTCTTTAAATTCATTTTTCTGCCGATAGGTAATAACCAAAGCCAGGTCTTGTATGGATCAGTTTATTCTCAAAGTTTTTATCAATCTTCTTACGCAAAAAGTTGATATAAACTTCAATTGTATTCTGTGTTGTCTGAAATTGATTTTGCCATACTTCCTCCGAAATATGCTGTTTGGACAAGGTACGACCCTTTGCCTGAGCTAAGATAAGCAGCAGTTGAAATTCTTTTTGAGTAAGATTAATTTCTTCATTTGCACGTAATACCCGGGCCTCATCAGGATAAATGATCAGATCATCGACTACCAATGTTTTTGTTTCATTGTTTTCGCTATGTTGTTGCCGACGCAATAGGGAATAGATGCGCATCAGCAATTCATCTAAGACGAAAGGTTTAACCAAATAGTCATCAGCAGCCCTGAGAAATGCCTCCTTTTTATCATCTATATCATCGTATGCCGAGAGAATAATAATTGGTGTCAATGCGTCATGGCTTCTTATCTTTTTACAGATTTCCAATCCATTGATTTTGGGGACGTTGATATCCAATAGATAAAAACCATATTTCTTTTGGTGTGTTTTGGCCAAAAAATCGATTCCATCAAAGGCTTGATCACAGGTAAAGCCCTGGCTTAATAGAAAAGATCGGATCTCTTTAGAGAGTACCTTGTCGTCTTCGAGCAGCAAAATGTCCACCATATTTATATCTGTTGTCTTTTCGTAAAAATAAACAAATTTTTGTCATCCAATCAAGGAGATGTTTTCTTCGTGCTTAATTTGGTAACATAAGATTTACACGAAGAAATGTGAAACAAAAAGAAATCTAAGTAGATTCAAATCGAAATTATAAATAAGTGTTATGGAAACCAGAAGAGAATTCCTACGAAAGACCCTACTATTTTCAGGAGCAGCAGGTATTGCCAGCTTCATGCCCGCATCGATCCAGAAAGCCTTTGCCATAGACCCTGCCCCAGGAAGTAGCTTTTTAGATGCCGAACATATCGTCATCCTGATGCAGGAGAACCGATCTTTTGATCATACGCTAGGTAGTCTTTCGGGAGTTCGGGGTTTCAATGATCCACGTTCGATACGTTTACCGAACGGTTTACCCGTATGGTATCAAACGGATAAAGAGGGAAAAACTTATGCTCCTTTTCGATTAAATCTGAAGGAAAGTAAAGTGACCTGGATGGGTTCTCTTCCACATAGTCGTGCAAGCCAGGTGGATGCCTTTAACCAAGGTCGTTACGATCATTGGCTGTTATCGAAGCAATCAGGTAATAAACAATATGCGGCGATGCCCTTAACATTGGGGTATTTTACACGCGAAGATTTGCCTTTTCATTATGCCTTAGCGGATGCTTTTACAGTATGTGATCAGAATTTTTGCTCGGGAATGACCAGCACTACGCCTAACCGTTCCTTTTTCTGGACGGGTAAGATTACAGAGATGAAAGATGGTCTGCAAAAAGCGAATATTCGGAATGATGACTTTGGCTATGGTAAAATGACTTGGGAAACTTTTCCGGAATTGCTTGAAAAGAACGGCATTAACTGGCGTTTTTATCAAAATGAGACAAGCTGTGGCGGAGGGTTTTCCGGACAGGAAAGAGCATGGCTATCCAATTTTGGGTGTAATCTACTGGAGTTTTTTCAAGCTTATCAAGTTAAATTTAAGGAGAACTATATCAGAAGCCTGGAAACGCAGGTTCGGGATTTGCCCGTGCAGATTTCCAAGTTGGAAGAGAAGTCTCCTTCTTCCGAGGAACAAGCCGAAAAGATACGCGCTGATATTCGCAAAAAGAGTGAGGCTCTTGAGCGAGCTGAGGCGGAACTAAAGGAATTCAATGCAAACAATTATAAAAAGCTAAGTGATTTTACGAAATCATTAAATGAGCGGGCGTTTACGGTAAACAAGGGGGACAACAATTACAGGTCGCTTGATACGTTACGTTTTAAGGCACAGGGGAAAAAAAGTACATTGGAGGTCCCTAAAGGAGATATTCTTTATCAATTTCGGAAAGACGTTGATACTGGTAAATTGCCTGCAGTATCCTGGTTGGCCGGTCCACAGAATTTCTCGGACCACCCGAGTGCGCCCTGGTATGGAGCTTGGTATGTATCTGAAGTTTTAGATATCTTAACGAAGAACCCAGAGGTTTGGAGAAAAACAATTTTTATCATTACCTATGATGAAAACGATGGTTACTATGATCATGTGAAACCTTTCCTTGTACCTGATTTAAAGAAGAAAGATACAGGAGCATGTTCTCCAGGGATCGATACGGAGGTGGAAATGGTTCGTTTAGAAAATGAGCTAAAACAGGGAATTCCTAAAAAGCAGGCACGTGAAGGGGCTGTGGGCCTAGGTTTTCGTGTTCCCATGTATATTGCGTCGCCTTGGTCACGAGGTGGTAAGGTCTGCTCTCAGGTATTTGATCATACATCTACTTTGCAATTTTTGGAATCTTTCTTTAATAAAAAGCTGAACAAGAATATACATTTGGAAAACATCAGTGCATGGCGTAGAACAATCTGTGGTGATTTGACAACCGCCTTTACGCCTTTTACTCAGCAAAAGGAACAACTCCCTTTTCTTGATCGGAATCAATATATCGAAACGATATACAATGCGCAGTTCAAAGATGATCCGCGAGGCTTTGTTGAGGTCAAAGATCCTGATCTCGCGACTAAAAACGGATGGATTCCGGGATTTGACCGAATACAGGAGCGGGGGATTCGTAGATCTTTGCAATTGCCTTATGCGCATGATGCGGTGGGCTATGTGAAAGACGGAGTATTTCATCTAACGATGACTGTAGACAGCAAGTTTTTCGGAGAAAGGACGGCAGGTACAGCCTTCAATGTTTATAGTCCGTTGGAATATCGTGATGAACAGGGGCAAAGTGAAACCTACCGTAATTGGAATTTTGCGGTGAAGGTCGGTGATCGTTTGGCATATCAGTGGGACCTGGCACGATTTGAAGGAGATCGCTATGCTTTTGAATTACATGGTCCAAATGGTTTTTATCGAAAATTTTCTGGACAAAAAGGAGCAGCAGCACTAGAGGCTACCGTTTCTCCGGAACTGAAAGCGCTAACTCAGGCAGCGACAGGGAAATTACAGTTGAGACTCAGGAACAAGAGTGACCAGCGGGTAACGGTAGTTGTCGAAAGCCTTAGCTATGGAAAATATGCCACAACGAAAGAAATAGCTCCCGCCGAAGAAGTTCCATTGATCCTGGATGTTGAAAGTCAAGGAAATTGGTATGATATTGCTGTACGAATCAAGGGAGACAGCAGTTTCGTCATTCAGCTCGCAGGGCGATTGGAAACAGGTGTTGAGTGTACAACTGATCCATTATTAGCATAATCTGTACTGTTTCAGCAGGGATGGCGGTCAATTCTTATTGAATGGGTTCCCTGCTGTTGCTATATATCTATCAATAGTATCCGCTTGACCTTATTTACACGCGAACAAATAAGGTCTCCGGATAGTTTGTTTCTATATAACGACGAAGATACAACTCCGTATCAGTACTTATGGTGCGGTCTTTATGAACAGGAAATGTATTGTAAACCAAGGTATGTAGATTGATCTTGCGCTTGGTGATCGCTTCCAGACTTAGTAAGGTATGATTGATACTCCCTAATTTTCCAGAGGTGACAAAAATAAGCGGATACTGCATTTCTTGGATGTAATCGATAATCAGATAATCTTCTCTTAATGGAACCATCAACCCACCTGCACCTTCAATAAGAACAGCATCGTAGCGTTGGCTTAATGTTAAGCTAGCCTGTCTGATCTTTTTAAAGTCAATTTCACGATTATCCAGGCGCGCTGCTAGATGAGGGGAGGCGGGGTAGGTGAAAATCTCCGGCATCGTAATTTTCTGATGATCTTCTGCCGTTAATGGGATTTCCATGAGTTGGCGATGCAGCACGATGTCTTCAGAAATAGTTGTATTTCCAGTTTGTACAAGCTTTTGGGTAATGGTGCGTATACCGCTTGTATTCCATTGTTTCGCGAGGAGGCCAGTCGCATAACTTTTTCCGATCCCGGTATCTATGCCGGAAACAAAATAGATATTTTCATTCATTGCTGTGTTTCTTTTGTAGGTTGTTCGATTGTTTGTAATTGGAGTGCTCAGCTATTATTTTTTTGCAATAATATAGATGGGATGGTAGGTTAGGGATACGCCCTCTTCTGTCCCATAGCGAGATGTATATTTATCACAGAAAGCCCGAAGTTTGCCTTTTGTCCACCGGTGATTTTTTATTCCCGTTACCCCCGTTTGTTTCAGGTGAACAAGAACTTGTAGTGGGCTTTCAAAGTGCAGTTTCAAATGTTCTTCTTGTGCAACGAGGATCTTATAATTCAACGCTAAAAGTTCTGCGATAAGTTCCGATTTAGATCGATATGTTAGTCCAACATGTGCCGTTGCATTGATCTCGTGCATATTGTCATGTCCAAAAGTGCTGAAGGCAAGGATACCGGAATCCGGAAGGGATCCATAGCAGCTTTCAAAGAAAGCGTGAGGATTGTTGAACCACTGAATCGTAGAACAGGACGCGATTAGATTGATGTCTTTGGGAAAAGCATAAGTTTCTGCATCAGCACAGATGAACGTGTGCGACGATGTCAAAATATCCATTACTTCGGGCATCATTTCTGGACAGATATCATTTAAAACCATTTTTTTTGGTTTGATATGCTGTAGGATTAACCGCGAAAAAAGTCCTGTTCCGCAGCCAATTTCCAATACTTTTTGTGGTCTTAGCTGTATGTTCTCCTGCATCAACCTGATCATTTTTTTTGCTATTTCATATTGGGCGATCGCTGCCGACTGATAGTTAGATGCCGCTTTAGCGAAACGGGATCTAATCCTTTGTTTGTCCATCATGATGATCATCTTAAAAGGTGCTTAAATAATTGTTCGGGATAGTGAGTAGCATCGATTATCGTATATGCAGTACCGGGCCAGGCGCGTTTTTGATTCTCTAAGTTGAAGATTCGATCTTCTTTGCCTATATATATCTGATGCCATTGGAATGCAGCTGCTGATTTTGCACCAGCTGTTTTTTCAATCGCGATGAGCTCTGAACGGAGGTCTTCGATGTCGCGTTGGGGGGCTCTTTCAAGAAAGTAGTTAAAAAGGGCCTTGGAACCACACATGCGTAATCTGAATTTTTCCAACGTTTTATTGCTCAGTGTATCCAATGTTCCTTTAAATAACTGGCTAGGAATTCCTTTTTCGTCATCTATTGGAAATGGTGTTCCATTGATTGCAGTGCATGTGCTGATGGGGTAATTGCTGTTTTGAAGTTCGGGCAGTACCATTGATGCTGCCCATACCCCCATAGACCAGGCGAAAACCTCAATTTCCTGGTAGCCTGCCAGTAGACTTTTGTCCAACAGTAAATCCGCATAACTATGGGCAACAATAAGATCTTTGCCGACTGGGGAATAGTGCAAGAAAGGGTGTTCATCCATTCCCCAGCCTGCAAAGAATAACAGTAGTTTTTCGTTGGATTTTGCCTGAAGATGCCGCTCTGGCAAATTATCCGCCGGAGTGACTCTTTTAGGAGCGATTCTTTTAAGTATCATAAGCTTGTTGCAAGTTGTTCGATCATGGACGATGTCATTGTTGCTGTCAATGAAATTCGGATTCTTGATGTTCCTTCTGGTACTGTGGGCGGGCGTATGGGAAGCACGTAAAATCCCTTTCGCTGCAGTTCTTCTGCTTTCAGTACCGTTTCCTTGTTATTACCGATAATGACTGGTAGAATATGACTCTCTGACGGACAATTAAAGCCTTTGGCAATTATTTGCTGTTTGAGCAATAGGCTATTTTTGTGCAGCTGTTGGCGCCGGTCTGTAAAGTCACTTAAGCGTTCCAAAACAAACACAGTCCATAATAGATTGATCGGTGGCAGCGCTGTTGTAAAAAGTAGTGTACGTGCCTTATTGATCAAATAATTCCGGATTGGTTCCTTACATAGCAGGTAGCCACCAACCGATGCTAAAGCTTTTCCGAAGGTGCCTGTCAGGAAATCAATATCGGCAATACATTGCTGTTCTTCTGCGCAGCCAAGTCCCTGTATTCCGCGTACGCCTACGGCGTGAGCTTCATCGACATAAAGTAAGGTATTGGGGAAACGTTGTTTTAGACTGACCAGATAGTTGAGGTCCGTGCAATCACCATCCATGCTAAAAATACTTTCTGTAACGATGATGACGCATGTGAAGCGATGGGCATATTTTGTCAATAATTGCGTTAAGTGCGTATAATCGGAATGCCGATACCTGTAGCAGGTCGCATTGGATAGTCGGATGCCATCAATTAGGCTTGCGTGGACACCCTTATCGGCGAGAATTAATGTCTTTGTATCACAAACTGCAGGAAGTATGCCTGCATTCATGTGGTAGCCGCTGTTAAAGACCAATGCACTTTCCATACCGAACATTCGGCACAGCTTTGTTTCCAATTGCGTATAGCGTGCATGGTTTCCTGTGAGTAGACGCGAAGAGGAGGCGCTGAATACAGCATTATCCTTTGTCACCGAGTTTAGGAATTCTTGACGAAGTATCTGATCTGTCGCAAGTCCAAGATAATCGTTAGACGAGAGGTTGTAACGCTCTTTAACATGCTCCTTTCCTGTGTTATCCTGTTGTGTGATAAGGGGAAGTTTTCGTTTATTCCCTTGTTTTTCAAGGGCAAATAATTCATCTTCAATGCGCTGGATTAGACTGTTTTCAATCATTGGACTGTGCTGATTACGGTTAGCAATGCCTGTGTTAACTTGTGAAGCTCACCTTCATTTATGATAAAAGGGGGCATGATATAAATCAGTTTTCCGAATGGCCTTACCCAAATTCCCTCTTCGATAAACCGCTGTTGTATGCTGGAGAGATCGACGGAGTTTTTCATCTCGATGACTGCAATTGCACCTAGAATTCTGAGCTCCTCGACTTGGGGCAGCGCTGTTGCAGCGCTAAGTTCCCGTCTCAATTGTTCTTCGATTAACGTTACTTTCGCTTTCCAGTCCGTTGCCAATAGTAATTTGATGGAAGCGTGGGCTACTGCGCAAGCCAAGGGGTTGGCCATAAAAGTTGGCCCGTGCATAAACGTACCTGGTGTACCGTTGGAGATTGTATTCGCAACATGATCTGAGGTGATCACGGCGGATAGCGTCATATAGCCACCGGTCAAGGCTTTGCCGATACACATGATATCGGGCACTATTCCGGCATGCTCCCAGGCAAAGAGCTTGCCCGTGCGCCCAAATCCGGTAGCAATCTCATCAAAGATTAAAAGAAGTTGATTTTCTTTGCAGAGATGTGCTGCCTGACGCAAGTACTCCGGATGGTAAAAACGCATGCCACCGGCTCCTTGGACGATAGGTTCAAGGATGAGAGCGGCCAATTCATCCTTGTGTGAGCAGATCAGGTCTGCCAAGGGTTGGATGTCATTGGCATCCCATTCTTGCTCAAACCCTATTTTTGGGGCAGAGGCGAAATAGCGTTTGGGTAAAGCATTGTCAAAGATGCGGTGCATGCCAGTAATGGGATCACAGACCGACATCGCGTTCCAGGTATCGCCATGGTACCCCGAACGAATCGTGACAAAGTTTGTCTTATTGGTCTTTTTTTGTGAGACCCAGTATTGAATAGCCATTTTAAGCGCAACTTCTACCGCGACAGAACCCGAATCGGCATAAAATATTTTGTTGAGTGAAGTGGGGGTGATGTCAAGCAGTATTTTACCGAGAGCAATTGCTGGTTCGTGCGTAAGTCCACCAAACATCATGTGTGACATGCTACTGAGCTGTGCTGTGACCGCAGCGTTAAGGACGGGGTGATTGTAGCCATGGATGGCGCACCACCAGGAGGACATACCATCTATAAGCTGCTGTCCATTTTCCAACTCGATTATACAACCATCTGCCCGTTTAACCTTGTAGGCCGGTAAGGGATTTGTCATGGTGGTATACGGATGCCATAGATGCTCTTTATCAAAATCATCGATAAGGTTGTGTTGATTGATTTCTTCTCTTTCCATGATGGTCTGCCGAATTAGTTCTGTTATTTGTTTTGCTGCTGTTATTTGTTTTGCTGCTTAGCGATGTTGCGCTGGATTTTATGTTCGGGTCTTGACCATTTTGGTCTTTCACCAAGATCATGGTAATGCGCCATCTCAGTTTCGATGGTTTCGGGTTGATTTCTTTTCTCGAATGGCTGTTGTGGCACCAAACCTAATGTTTGAAACATGTCCATGTCTTCATTGACGTCGGGATTGGGCGTGGTGAGGAGTTTGTCGCCTGAGAAAATCGAATTTGCTCCCGCGAAAAAACATAAAGCTTGCCCCTCTGTACTCATGTTGGTACGTCCTGCAGAAAGGCGAACTTGTGTGGTGGGCAATAAAATTCGCGCTGTAGCGACCATGCGTACCATTTCCCATATCGAAACTGTTTCCATGACTTCCATTGGAGTACCGCTTACAGGAACGAGCGCATTGATCGGTACCGATTCGGGTTGTGGAATGAGGGAAGCAAGTGTGATCAACATCGCGGCACGGTCGTCTATACTTTCTCCCATCCCAATAATACCACCACTACATACAGTTATGTTTGTTTTACGGACATTTTCGATCGTTTGAAGGCGATCATCATAGCTTCTGGTCGAGATAATTTCCTTATAGTAATCGGCAGAGGAATCGAGGTTGTGGTTGTAGGCGTATAGTCCAGCTTCTGAAAGGCGTTGTGCTTGGTTTTCGGTCAGCATTCCTAGCGTGCAGCAGACTTCCATGTCAAGTCTATTCAGTGTTCGGACCATATCAAGTACATGGTCAAACTCAGGGCCATCTTTAACATTGCGCCAGGCGGCCCCCATACAGATCCTTGAGCTACCTCCGGCTTTGGCCGCCAGTGCCTGCTCTTTTACCTGCTCTACACTCATTAAGCCTTCCGATTTTACATTCGTATGGTAACGTGCGGCCTGGGGACAATAGGCGCAGTCTTCGGGGCACCCACCTGTTTTTATTGATATCAATGTGGATACTTGTACTTTGTTGGGGTCGTGATATTTCCGATGTATCGATGCCGCTTCATAAAGAAGGTCCATCATTGGTTTGTTGTATAAAGCAACAACTTCTTCCTGCGTCCATTTTGGTTTTGTTTCCATATTATTGCTAAGTTTTTATACTAAAATCAAGTCTATTTTGCTTAATGACCATTCGGATTTCGTAATTCAATGCGATTATTTTTTCATGATGATTGCAAAGATTATAGTTTAAATGATAACTTTGGTAGTCCGAAATAAACATAATGAGTAGTCCGGTTAGTATAGGTTTTCATTCCATTATTAAGATAGATCGCCGTAAGGAAGATGCCATCTATCTACAGATCGTTTATCAATTTATCAATGCCGTCAAGCGAAATCTATTGGAAGATGGAGATCTTTTGCCCGGAAGCCGGAAGATTGCTGAAGAGCTGAGCGTGCACCGAAAAACCATTGTAGCCGCTTTAGCGGAATTGCAGGAACAGGGCTGGGTGAAAATTTCACCTAATCGTGGGACTTTTGTGAAAAATCCCGAGCTTATCGGTACGTCCGGGTCGGCGATTGAAGCATTTAGACAGCCACCTGATTTTGCGCCTTACTTTTTTAGAAAGGAACTCATATTGGATATGCCTATTTCAGAGGTTCCCGAAAGGTACTATTTTACGGACGGAACACCTGATTATAATGTCATTGGAGCGGAGGAACTGGTGCGTTTTTATGCATCCATGGTGAAACGGAAAAAGAAAAGTGATGATTTTCCGACGACGACTGAAGGAAATTTGTTTTTTAGGGATCAGTTAAGCTATTATCTGAATTTAACAAGAGGGTTTCATCTTTCCCGGAATTTCTTGTTGCCGATTTCCAGCCGCGAGCAGATTTTTTCAATTTTATCCCGATTATTGATCCGGCCCGACGATATTGTATTGGTAGAAAATTTAAGTTATTTTTTACCTAACATGATCTTTAATCAAGCTGGGGCCAAGCTAAAAACCATTCCGGTAGATGCGGAGGGGATGATTGTAGATAAAATCGGAGATCAATTTAGACCCGGAGAAATCAGGTGTGTTTACCTCAATACCAGGTGTCAGTATCCAACGACGGTTAATCTTTCCGAGCGAAGGAAAATTCAACTGTTACAGTTGGCCGAGCAATATAACTTTATCATTATTGAGGATGATGTGGATTTTGAGTCTTCCTTTTTTAAGGAGAAAGGTGAATCACTTTTCCGGAAAAATGGCGGTAACCGCGTGATTTATACAGGTGCTTTCGGTAGTTTCTTTGACCCTGGTTTCCAAATGAATTTTTTGATCGCACCTCAGGATCTGTTGGAAGAGGGAAAAAAGTATTTGAACATCTTCGGAAAGCCGAATTTTATGATCGAGAAGACATTGGGTGAGATTATCCACCAGGGTGATATCTTTCGGTATCAGCGTAAATTTCAGAAAACAATTGCAGATCGAAAAGAATTGTTTGCACAATTGCTGTTACGGCATTTTGAAGATAAAATCAGGTTTGAAGTCCCGGCTTCGGGACTGGCTTTTTGGATACAGTTTAATACAGTTGTTTCGCTGACAGCCTTGCAGGAGAAAGTGCGGTCGCAAGGATTGTTGTTGCCGAGTAATTGCCTTTATCAAAATAAAACGGTCACTGCATTGCGGTTGGGGTTTGCTCATCTTGACGAACAAAGTATGGTGGCGGCACTTTTTTTGTTGCGTGCAGCTTATGCTGATTTGGTCGAAAAAATCGACTAGCTGCTTTGCAGTATATGGGTCAATTTGTTTTTGGCTTTTTGGTGGGGACCACAGAAATCCACAAAGTATGTGTGCTGCCATTGTTTACTTTTGGTAGCCTGTTTGTTCGTTGGCATGCTCCAATCTGGATAAATACGGAATCCGCGTTTGCCCATTTGAGAACCCGCTGTGAGGATTGTATGTTCAACTAACGCCTGTTTTGGAAAGACAAATAGGCCGAAATGCTGACCCTGTTCAACCGAAATAAGGTAATAATCGAAATGATCATCTGCAGTAAAAGGTATGGTCTGGCCATCGGTGTCACGTTTCCAGAGTGCAACGAATAATCCTACTTTTTTTGGTGTTATCTTGGCCTTTCTAAATTTGAAGTGTTTGTTGCCCAGTTGAAAATTAACACCATAATAGGCCCTACCTGTTTGATCTTGTGATAGGTTAGAGCAATGGAGCATAAGTATGCTTTCGAGTTGATCTATCACTTTCCTGATCATATCATCAGCGATCTGTGGGGTTGCCTGATCGTTAAGATTCATGTTGGGGGGTATAGATTAACTGAACAACTCCCGATTTGAATGTGACGCTTTGAACAAGTTTTAGGGATAGTCGTTCAGGTAAGTTTTCGAATAAAGGCTTGCCACTTCCCAGGGCAATAGGGTGAACAGAAATGCGATAGACGTCAACAAGGTTAGCCTGAATGAATGTTTTAATTAGACGCGCTCCACCGTATAGCCAAATATCCTTTCCGGGCTGTGCTTTTATTTCCTGAACTTGTTTAGTGATCTCAGTCTGGATGAAAGTAGCGTTTTCATCTTGCCTTGCCTGACTAGAAAAAACATATTTTTTCTTCGCATGGACATTTTTCCAAAGATTTATTTCTGTTTCATCGGCCGTAGCGTGCGGCTGGAAATTACCCCAGGCATCATAGCTCACGCGGCCATAAAAGATGGTATCGATCGAAGCCAAAAAGCCATCGAAATCCATGTCATCATCCATAATGCACCAGTCAACCTCTCCCTGTGAACCCTCAATAAAGCCATCTAGGGTCATGGCCAGATCCAATATTATCTTTCTCATGTTATTTGCTTTAAACCTGTTGCTTGTATTTCCGTAAAATAGGAGCTGGGTTAGCTCAATATCGGATTGTCAGGATAACATAAAGATAGGGAAATAATAAGTTTTGGCCAAATTGGTGAAGAACGGAGCAAAGAAAAAGCCCAGCAAAGAATGTCTGGGCTTTGAGATTATATAAGGGGAATAATACTTGCTAAAAAAGTGAAGACCTAGTCTTCATCGGTGATAATATCATCACCATCCAATTCGAAACCTTCACCAAGGAAGGTATTCTCTAGTTCGAATAAATCTGAATCTTTAATCATTTTACTATTTTTTTGATATTCAAAGTTATCACCCTTATTTAAGCTAATCGTCAACATAAAATGAAATTTGTGTTAAGCGATATTGTTATATTTTTTTGAGTACAACATCTAATTTTTCTGCCTGGATGATTCGGCTGAAAAACTCTTTTAAATCAAAATACTCTTCCGGCATAAACAGGGGTTTGTTTAATTGTGTTGCAGATTCTATTATCAGAACGTCCGGTGTTGTATTATTGATTTTGAAAATATAGCGGGCCGCACGTTCAGGAAGAGCCATACTGATATTTTTTAACTTTCCTTCCGTTGGATATGCATAGCCTTTTGGTAGTTTGATTTCAATGTAGCATTCTTCTTGGACTAAAGAACCAAAGTCGATTGGATAATTCCGTTCCGTTAGGTTGAAGGGGTTCTTGGATATTTTGGTGTCAATATAAGGATTGAATAGAAGTTGGTCATTTTGTAGGGTTGCAAAATTCTTAATCTCAATTTCAAACTCCTCCGTTAGTGGTTTGTCAAGAGATTCCCGATTCGATACTTTAAAACTGTTGATTTTGATGCGATTGTTTTCTTCATCTATTTTTTCATAGAATTCTTCTTCAGAATTACTTCCTTGAAGGCGCTCACGCATTTTGGAAGCGCCATAACCGTTACGTGAGGTAATCCATTTTCCTTTTAATGCACCATCTTCCGACAGTTCACCATAGAAGAAATTACTATAACTAGATGAAAGATTTGCCTCGAGTTTTATCCAGTCAGATTCGCCTTCGAGGGGAATTGATCTTCCCTGAAAATTGACACATTTCATCGGGATATTTCCAAACATCTCATAGGGAGAGGTCGCATCCAGCAGGTAGTAGTTTTCACCTATTTTTACCCGGGCAATGACGTGATTGAACTCTGATATGGCTGGTGCATAGAGCCCTGCATAGCCATTTTCACGTGTCGATAAAATAACAGGGATGGCATCTAGTTTCGCATAACGTAAGGCATTGACCAGTCCGAGGTTAATATCGGCGCTATTGCCTGTTCTCTTTTCGATGGCTTCTTTGATATTTTTTGCGTAGATCGAATGGCGGTTATTCCATTTTATTTGTTTCTGAAAATATGTATACAGCCGTACCGCTTTTTCTAGATCATCTTTTGAATCCTGCAAGACGGGTTCAATGAACTCCTTCAATGCCGTTTTTCGCTTTACTTGTCCACCAAAACTTTCGTCCTGTACGAGTTTATCTCTGACATTTTCCCACGTGAGCGAGAAGTCTTTTGTTGGTCCCATTGGAACGCTATATCTGCCGAGTTCGAAGAAGATAATTGACCTGAAATTTTTGGACGAGGTCATGTAATCTTCGGTATGGAAAGCCGGGATATTTTCCATCGTGTAGGTAGTTTTACTACCTAAGACTTCTCCAACTTGAGAGTTTAGCCCCGTGTTGTAATTTTCTACCTTCCTGTCGCTGACAGCAAGTCCACCTTTTAAATTGGCTTTATAATGGCAGATCTCGGGAATACGCGTGACGTATTGGCTATAAAGTTTCGGAAGATCTTCCTGAAATTCCCAAGCATTTAGGTTAAAGATAAATGGGGATTCCGTACGGTAGCGGTATTCGATAATTGTACCTTCCTGAACTTGTGGTATAGCCGCTTTCGTTACCGCATAGTTTTCAGAGGCGTTTTCGTTAAAAATATTTGCTTTGGTCATCTCTGTTTCTACGACCTTATCACCGACGAGGTGATAGGATGCTCCCTTGATATCCATAAGGACTTCCCGGTCGTTCCCACTTTTATATAAAGGGATGCTGAAATTAGCGTAACTATAGGCTTCTTTATTTAAAATTTTAATGCGAACATGTTTGAAAAATTCAACGACTAAACCTTTATTCTTGTTGTAACTTACTTCGGCTGATCCATATTCACGTAAGACAAAGGCATTTGCTGCTGTATCTATTTTGTCAACAGTAATGGCAAAATCTTCCTTTTTTATTTTACCGAACGAAAAATCTTGCGCTTGTAGGTATATACCACTAAGCAGGAGGAGGCCAGTGAAAAAACTTTTCATAAAAAATGACTGTATGGTTAAGAATTATAACACTAAAGTATGAAATAATTTTAAATCCAAACCCTTATAAATTAAATTGATTGAAAAGATAAATGGATCGATAAATTTCGACTGCTTATTTGTCTCGATAGCGAGATAAACTTGTGTTGTCGTTTGATGAGATGCGCACAGATAGCGTACTTACAAGGTGAATTCGAAGCTTAACGTGACATAGCGGTAGTCTTCCCCTTTCCATTTTGGTCCCGAAAGTAGGATTTCTTTGGCTTTGGCATCGAGGTAATCATTTGCACTTTGGAGCACACTGATATTTGTTGGGAATCCATCTTTATCGATATAGAAGCTTAAACGGACAGTGCCCTCATAACGGCTTTTAGCTGTTTTTTTCTTGATATAATTGTTGAACGATCTCCAGCCCCAGATCGGTTCGGCACTTTTTGATTTGCGTGAAGACATCGTGGTGACGACGACTTCATCAAGTGTGGCGCCGGAAGGTTGCAGTTTGATCGTCGTATTTTTGCTGCGACGCATATTCAATGCAACCGAGTTGTAGCCTAGAGCCATGATGTCGACGAGTGAATCTATTGTACTGGGCTGGATGGTTGCTTGTCCCTGTGCGTCGGTATTCGTAGCAAACTTGCTATTGGGTTGAATGATTGTCACTCCCGAAATAGGCAAGCCTGTCTCTTTGTCCCGAATCGTAAGTTGTAGCGGTGTACCTTGTTGTTGTGGGATCGAAATACCTGGAGCTCTGCCTGCAAGTGTATTGTTTAAACTTGAGGTTCCCCGAATCATAATCGTTTGGGAAGCATCTTTTTTCTTTGCCATTGGCGCATAACCGATAACAATTGTACTGTCTGTAGGTCTTAATCCAAATACAGGGCGATCATTATTGAGATCTTCCTTCATTTCTTCCAATGATTTTACACGTAGGGAGGGTTCCCGCGATAAAACGGTTACCTCTTCCAGTGGATGCTGTTCATGAAGCCGCGGTCTGTTATTATCTGCTAATTGTGGCGAATGATCTTGAGATCCTATTTTTGAAGCGATATCATCTGAAGGAATGATAGAATCTGCTGCTGTAATCTTTGTTTTGGGTTTTTCCTGCGTAATACTTACTTCAGCGGTACGCTTCTCTTCGGATGAATTTTTGTCCTGTTGACGGTAAAGAAGGAGACAAACCCCCAACACGATCACTGCTGCTGCGGCGATGCTAAGTCTCTTCCAATCAAAGACCTTTATTTTAGCGGAATTGTCTTTTTCAATACGTTGCGCAATTTGGTTGTTGATTGTTGTAATTACGGTTTTATTCTGATCCATTTCAATACCTATAAGAATATCCGCCAACATGGGGTCACGTTGCGCCTCCCGTTCAATAGCATACATCTCCGTAGGAGATAGTTCGCCGTTGACGTATTTCTTTAAGTATGCTATGTCGTAATTACTGTTGCTCATTCCAAGCCTCCATGCAATTTTTTAAATTCCGTTTTCCATTCTGAATATAGCTTTTTACTTCGTTCAAGCTATAACCGGTAGATTCACTAATCTCTTTGTAACATTTTTCCTCCAAAAAGAAGAGTCTAACCGACTGTTGCTGCTTGTCGGGCAATTTTCCCAGACAGCCTTCCATGGCTGTTAGCTGTTCTTCTTTTTCATCATATTGTTCATACTGATGCATGTCTCCCGGAAATTTCACAAATTCATCCAAAGAAATTTGAGTTTTGTTCTTTTGAGACCTTAAATACATCAGACAATGGTTCTTGCTTAATACATAAAGCCATCTTGGGAAGTCCTTGATTTCTTGTTTGTTGACTTTGTATATTAATTCTTCAAAGATATTCATGACAGCATCTTTACTCAATTCGGAATCTTGGAGATACCGTAAGCAAACATAGTATACCATCTCCGTATGTCGTTGGTATAGATCACCCAATACCTGGAGCTCCATAGACTCCTGGTAGTGCAGCAAGAGCTCGTGGTCTTGTGCTGTATCTATTTTTGACGACTTGAATGCGAACATTTTATTGGTTAAAAATATTTTTTTTTTCTGGTTTATGGAAATTTAATATTTATGGCATCCCTTGGCAAAAATGTAAAAGATATGAGAGCAATACTTTTTGTAATAGGCTTGTTGCTATCCTTAGGTGGATATGCCAAGCAAGGATATGAGGTTAGGGGGAAGGTGGTCGATGCGAATACAGGAGTCGCCCTTGTGGGGGTACAGGTGAGCAATGCTGCAACCAAAGCACTTGTGCAGACCGATAACAAGGGAAACTATCGTATTCAAGCCCTTGATGGTAAAAACATCTTGATTTTTAGTTATATCGGATATCTTGAGCAACGGGTAGCGGTAAACCATCGGTCAAAGGTTGATGTGGCGTTGGTGCAGCAAAATAATGCGCTGGATGAAGTTGTGGTGACCGGATATGAGCGCAAGGCCAGGCGTCAGACGGCCTCGGTGATGAATGTTAATGCAGCTTTGTCTGGGCAAGTATCGGGTTTGTATATTAGAGGAACTGCGTATGTGCCTAATCAGAACCAAGAATCTTATCAAAAGTTGAAGGAAAATAACTTTATCAATCCACGTAAGGAGCCTTTATCGACGTTTGCAGCTGATGTTGATGCTGCTTCCTATAGTAATGTACGTCGATTTATCAATTCGGGAACATTACCTGAAAAAGACGCGGTACGGGTTGAAGAGATGATCAATTACTTTCAGTATCAAGTGGCCGGACCTAAAAATGGTGAACCTGTAAATATCGTCACCGAATTGACGAAGGCACCCTGGAATACGACGCATCAGCTCATGCGCGTCACGTTAAAGGCGAAAGATATACCTACAGCGAATCTTAAAGCTTCCAATTTGGTGTTTTTGATCGATGTGTCGGGATCAATGATGGGACCGGGGCGTCTACCTTTGGTGAAAGCTTCGCTGAAGATGTTGGTCGATCAGCTTCGTGCTGTGGACCATGTAGCCATTGTGACCTATGCTGGATCGGCAGGGGTAAAACTGGAGAGTACGCCCGGTGATGAAAAGATGAAAATAAAATCGGCTATTGAGGAGCTGGAAGCCGGTGGAAGTACTGCTGGTGCTGCAGGAATTAAGAAGGCTTATGAAATTGCGAAGCAACAATTTATTAAAGGAGGAAACAACCGGATCATTTTGGCCAGTGACGGCGATTTCAATGTTGGGGAGAGTAGTGACGAATCGATGGAAGAATTAATTTCCAAAGAAAGTAAATCGGGGGTTTTCCTCACAGTATTGGGGTATGGCATGGGAAATCTGAAGGACAGTAAGATGGAAATCCTTGCCGACAAAGGGCATGGGAATTATGCCTATATAGACAATATTTCTGAGGCAAGAAAAGCGATGGTAACCGAATTTGGGGGAACTTTGTTTACCGTTGCTAAAGATGTCAAGATTCAGGTCGAATTTAATCCCAGTTATGTGCAGGCATACCGTTTAGTGGGATACGAAAATCGCTTGTTGGAGGCTGAGGATTTTAATAATGATCAAAAGATAGGTGGTGATATGGGGGTAGGACATGTGGTGACAGCCTTATATGAAATTGTACCTGTCGGTGTAGAGTCGGGGCTAATCGGAACGGTAGATCCCTTAAAATATCAGCAGCAAGCGGATCAGGCAGCTGGACGGAGAAATGCTGAACTGGCAACAGTTAAATTTCGGTATAAGGAGCCTGAAGGGGAGAAAAGCAAGTTGCAGCAAAAGGTGGTCGGAACTTCCGTGACGGAATTGAACAGTGTGAGTGAAGATTTACGATTCGTAACCGCGGTAGCGGAACTAGGTCTATTACTTCGTGATTCTGATTTTAAGCAAAAGGCCAATTTTGATCAGCTCATAGCGCGAGCAAAAGCTTCTAAAGGCAAAGATGAGGAAGGTTATCGTGCTGAATTTATCCGTATTGCAGAAAATGCCCGGGATTTATCGAGATTGAAAGAATAAATAAAAATGACTAAATAAGGATTTTCAGTAGCAGCAATCTAAATGCTGCTGCTGGAAATAGTTTAGTTTGTGGGACAATAGCCAAAAAAGTAAATAAAATCTATATTTTTAGATCATCAATAAAAGGAACGTATTTTGCTTCTGCTGATTGTCGTTACGTGATATTTGGTAAGTAAGTACAATCCGAGCGATACGTTGTTGCGGTATATGGAAATAAAAAATGCTAGATAAATGAAGAATTTTTTCTTGTGCTTTCTTTTGGCTATTGGTATTACAGTACCATCGGTAGCTCAAAATGCGAGCTTGAATAAACAACAGACCATGGCTTATATTAATAAGCTATATAAGGTTGCTTACCATTATAAGGATACAAAAATTGATACGGTGACGGTAGACGGGAAGGTGTTAACAGTCTTTCTTTCCAGTGGCCAGCATTTTCGAAGTGATATTGCCAAATCAGATGTACTTGTCATCGCAAGAGTAAAATCAGGTTATCAAATTCGATTTAAGTCCTCGCCAAGTACGGATGAAATTTTATGGGCAATCCAAACGGAAGAAGATGCCAAACATCTGAAAAATGCGTTGGAGCATCTGATTAAAATCGTAAAAACAGAAAAAAAGACAGATCCTTTTGGTAGTTAAGTCATATTAGGCGGGCTGATCAGAGGGGTAATAGAATGTTCGGCAAGGTATGAGCTTGCCGAACTGAATAGAGAAAGTAGTAGGGCTTGCACATGGATATGTGTTGAGGATTGCTGAGGGGGTAACCAAATGCCTACTAGATATAAAGACGATTGGCTTCATGGCCGAAATTGATGTGGCTGTTGAAACCATCGATTGTAAATCACATCGTTTATGCTAATTTAAGGTGTTTACATAAATTTAGGGTTAAAATGTTGTTATCTTATTGTAATTAAGTGTGTTGTGTTCTTATTTCCGAATGGTCTTATTTCTCCTGTTGATGAATTTATTTCCCTGGAGCACCTTTATCCTCTTTCCAATCTTATATTTCCGAGATAGCTGCTATTCATGCTTCGATTAGTCCCGTCAGCTGCAATAAAACCTAGATATAGATGATATGTATCACTTTGAGTTAGTTTCGGTATTTGAATAGATTCTTGTAAATCCATAATGTAATTATTAAGTAAAACACCTTGTGAAGCGTTTATTGGATTCTCAGGAATGAGGAGTACCAAGGTTCGGAAATCTGTCAGATCTTCATGCAAGAGTTTTTCGGAGTTTTTAAGTTCCCAAGTGATATGGATAGTTTCGTTCAACAATTGAAATGTTGCCTCTGTAATCTCTTCATCCAAACCTCGGCTTAGGGCAATCTTTTCATAATCGATATGAAAACCTTCATCGTCTTTTTGCATGGCATGGTGAAGGTTGTAGGACATCGCAGCATTATAAGCTGTCATATTCTTGGCGTAGGTTGAAAAGCCGAGCCGTATGACTTTCGTGTAAGGGCTTAAGAATTGTTGCATAAGTCCAAATTTGTTTCGATTGTTTACTTCCTTTTCAGAAAGTGCTCTTTTTTTATTTACTCTCGGAAGAGACCTGACGTAATTGATCTCTTTCCACTTACAAAAAACTACAGGTCCCACTCTGCCTGAAGGCGGACCATTTACACCCTGTGTTACATTTGCCATAATATCAAATTAAATGTGTAGGGCTACTAACACACAACGAATAGATAAGTTTAGTTTAATACATTGAATAATTGTAAATAGCATGTTACATAATAGGGAGCTAATAGGTGCTTAAGACGGCTTTATCCGAATGAGGTCCCTATAAGGTCCCTATAAAGTCCCTATCAAATCCCTTTTAGGGAATTATTTTTTGGGGTTGAGATCGCTTGTTGCTGCCGTAATGGTTTGCACAAAAAAAGCAGATCCGAGGAATGATCTGCTTTGAGTGATATGTATTAGAAGTTGGCTGCTACGTTAACATAGTAGTAAGGTAAATAGTGGGATCACATATTTTGGGCCCCGTTCATTTTGTTACAGCCTTCGGAAATATTTTTTATGGCCTATTATGGTTATTGGCAGGTGGGGGCATTCTACCTAACATGTTAGATGTCTGCGAAAAAATCCTTATTTTTACCGATAAAATCACATCGAATTGACACATCAGGAAAAGTCGAGCCAGATTAGGAGGGAAATAAATCTCTCCTATCAGCAGCTGAAAGGAATGTACCCCATCTTAAAAAGTCAGAACAGTATCGGAATGGCCATATTTGCACTAGCGATCCTGGGCATTGTTGTTGTATCGATAGCTTGGTCTCGCGCTCTTGTTCCGGCTTGGCTTATGATTGTCAGTAATGCCTTTTTTATGGGTGTTTTACATGAAATAGAACATGATCTGATTCATTGGCTTTATTTTAAAAGACAAAAAGTGGTTCATCATTTTATGCTTTTTAGTGTATGGATATTACGCCCACTGACTGTCAATCCCTGGATACGCAGGACCTTGCATCATCATCATCATAAATTTTCGGGTACCTTACATGATGTTGAGGAACGTAGTGTGACGAATGGCGAGCAGTGGTCTATCAAACGTTTGGTAACAACAGCCGATGTTGTATTGGGCGGGCTCTTTCGACTGCATCGGATGTTTAATGATATGGACAAAGAGGTGAAAAAAGGGAATCTAAAATTGGAGACTTCTTCAAAACTAAAACGGATTATGTTTTTAAGCATTGTTCCAGTGACGATTTTTGCACATGTGATCTTATATTTCTTCTTTGCAGACCTATTATTTGATTGGTTAAGAGTGGTGTTTGGGGTGAATTTGAGTTTTCCACACTATGTTGATAACATGTTGATAAGTCTACATTGGATCATTTATGTTATTCTATTACCAAACTTATTACGCCAATTCTGTTTACATTTTATTACGTCAAACATGCATTATTTTGGCGATGTCGAAGCTGGAAATGTTATTGAGCAGACGCAGGTATTGACAGTTTGGTGGACTTTTCCGATGCAATTGTTTTGTTTCTTTTTCGGGTGGACACATAGTATCCATCATTTTGTCGTCAATGAAACATTTTACGTACGTCATATCGGCCGTAAGAAGGCACAAGAAATCTTACGGAAGTATGGGGTTCGTTTTAATGATTTGGGAACATTTAGAAGGGCGAACCGTTTTCGAGAACTTTCCAACAAAGAGGTTTAGTACTTTTTGTTTACCTCTTTTTACGATAGGTTTTATAGTTACCGTGCTGCTGATAGACAAGGGCCCCCTCTTCACAGTAGTTTGATAGGTAAACAGAGAATTTGTTGCTTTGGCTTTTGTCCATACCCAATTGGATCAATACCTCCGAAACACGTCGTGATGAGTGGAAAAAATCCGAATGATAGACGAGGTCATCCAGTTTTTTGCTTAACGTGATTCTTTCCTGCGCATCGGGAGGTAGGGAGTAGGGAGAATTAAAGACAATATCATGCTGAAAAAATATCGTTGGTTGAATTTCTAGGCTACGACATAAGGTTAAAAAATTTGTGAGCGTTAAGTCTTTTCCCTTTTCTATGCCATTGAGTGTTCCTGTTGAAATGCCCGTCAGATGGGATAGATCCCGCAGTGAATAATATAGATCATTTCGTTTCGCGCGAAAACGTAAACCAATTGTTTCCAGTAATGCCTTGTCTTCATCCGTCATACAACGAATTGAATGACAATTTGCGCAAAATATAGTTTATTATTTTGTTAAAAAATTTGTGTTTATTGTTTTTTGTTTTATATTTGTTATAACAGATGTTTTTAATCGAGAATTGTTTCGTGAAAGTCTATGTTGGATCAAATATCGGATAGGAACGAATATTTATCGCGATTAATAAATAGACTCTACGTCACCGTCCTGTGTAAAATAACCATTATAACAAGTTGTTATCCTTAGAATACAGGAAATGAAAAACGAAATAATTTAAGTGGATATTGTCAATTTACCTGGCTTCGGTTTCCAAGAATCCGTCAAGTTCCGCCGGAGCCGTGGTAAATTGTTCAGTACGTCAGCACAATGACCGAAATTTTGGTCATATTCTACCAGATTGTGTATGACGACACAAGTCGACTTGCCCAGCTTCGGTTTCCAAGAATCCGTCAAGTTCCGCCGGAGCTGTGGTGAGTTGCATGTTATCGTCCACTCATAAAATAATAAATCAAATAAAATACAATCAATACACATACTGCAATAATAAGCGTACGTTTGAGATTTCGACCAGCAGGTTCATCATCTTTTTCCTCAATGGCAACGTCAGGTAGTTTCTCTTCCTGTTTTTGATCGCTATATTCTGGGTTATCATATTTATTTTCCATCACTCAAATTGTTTGTTATTGTAAGTAGAACAGCAGCGGACTGTAAATCGTTGAGTTGATATATTTTTAATTCATATAAAAAAACATACTTTGGAGCGCTGGGTCTGGGGTGTGAATAAATAAAACGGTAAAGCATTGTGTTTTTTCGAGTATTTGCATACATTGCGGTTATATTTAACGCGACAAACCTAAACAACCTGTAAATGCTATGTTTACAAATGATTTTGCGTTGAACGAAGTCTATAATAAATAATTGAGCACTAAATGAAAAGAAGAACTCTTATCGGAACATTGGTAGCTGGATGTATGATGTTGGCTGTTAGTCCAACATTTGCACAACAGAAAGCTGCAAAAAAGGAAATTGGTCTACAGTTATATTCTGTACGCGAAGAAATCGGGAAAAACCCGAATTTCGACCAGATTCTACAAAAGATCTCAGCATTGGGTTATACAGGAGTGGAAGCCGCTGGATACAAGGATGGTAAATTATATAACTTGAGCCCACAAGAGTTTAAGGCAAAAGTAGAAAAAGCTGGAATGAAAGTGATTTCATCACATGCAACGAAGACTTTATCAGAGAAAGAGTTAGCCTCTGGAGATTTTACAGAATCGCTAAAATGGTGGGACGAATGTATTGCTACACATAAGGCAGCGGGAATGAAATACATTGTTACGCCTTGGATGGATGTGCCTAAAACACTTAAGGATTTGGAAACGCAATGTCGCTACCTCGATGCTGTGGGTGCGAAATGCCGTCAGCAAGGAATCGTATACGGATACCACAACCACTCGCATGAGTTTAGAAAAGTGGAGGATAAGGTGATGTACGATTATATGTTAGAGCATACAAATCCTGAAAATGTATTTTTCGAGATGGACGTGTATTGGGCTGTAATGGGACAAGTTAGTCCTGTTGATTATTTCAATAAATATGCCGGCAGATTCAAGGCTTTGCACATTAAGGATCATCTTGAAATTGGTCAAAGTGGTATGGTCGGTTTTGATGCAATTTTTAACAATTCAAAAGTTGCTGGCCTGCAATATATTTTTGTTGAGCTGGAAGAAACACGTAACGATATTTACACCGGTTTACAACAAAGTATCGATTATCTAAAAAAAGCTTCATTTGTAAAAGCTAGCTACTTAAAATAGCCGGAAATCGGGAGAAAATTGACCCAGTTGAGACAATTCTCCGTTTGATAGATTTATTATTTTTCGTTAACTTGAATGTAATAAAAAGGGATTTTTTATTGGATTAAATTAGACCATATGAAACGGATTATTGTTGCTACAGACTACGCTGAAGAGGCCGAACATGCCTTAAAGTTTATTATGGAAGTTTTTGCAGGAAAAGAATACGAGCTCGTTTTATTTTCTCTTCAAAATCCTTCCATCCATGCGATGAACGCTCGACTTTCTCCCGATTCTATGTTCAAGATTTTTGAACATCAAAGTAAAGTTTTACGACGTAAAGCCGAGGCTATTACTGCCGAAAGTGGAGTTTTGACTATTCCTTATCTCGCAGCAGGCTTGTTTTATGACCAAATTACCAAGTGCATCCATGAGACGAATGCCGATTTGTTGGTGATGGGAATGGCCAAACGTTCCTTTGATCAAGATATGCTTGGTAATACGACCACGGCAGCCATTAGTAAGTTAAAAATACCAATCCTTTCAGTTCCGCTGGGCGCAAAATTTACGGGTCTGGAGCATATTCTTTTTGCCTGTGACATTGTTCGTGGTGTGCAAAAGGAAATTCTTGAAAAAGTAAAGGATTTTGCAGCTGAGTTTGGTGCGGTACTGGAGGTACTCAACATTCGTAAAACAGTGGAGCAGCTAAATGAGGAAAAAGGAAAAGAAACAAGGGAAACCATCAACGATGTGATGGGAATCGTAAGTTATTACTACAAAAATGTAACGTCCAATGAGGTCGTAAAAGCTATCCGGGATGAGGTAAAAGAAAGCAGCACAGATCTGCTGGTTATGATCCCCTATAAGTACGGTTTTTGGAGCTCATTGACCCATCGAAGTAAGACTCGTATGATGGCCTCGGGGCTGGATGTTCCTTTGCTGACAATCTCGATCTAATTCTTTTTAACTATAAAAGCCCAGGTGAGCTGAGATCAACTGGGCTTTACCTTGATTGTATTTATTGAAATAGAGGGAGTATCTTATCCCAAATTTGCTGGTAGGCTTTATTGTCCCGGACGATTCCCTTATCTTCATCATAATAATTAGGTGCGTCAAAACTCCCTCCTTTACGCCTTTCTATTGAAAATATATTTAGAACTATTTTTGATCTTTTAGCTTGTAAAGGGCTGATCAGGAAGTTGAAAATTAATTTTTCTCCCTCTTTATTGCTTAGGAGATTCTTGTTTTCAAGATACGTACTGGTTTGAATAAATCCCGAAGTCCGATCGAGCTGTACAATAAAATAACCACCATCCTGAAGCACTTGTATTATCTTGTTGTATGCCGAATCATTTGCGATCGGGATAGTTTTAGTACGGTCTGGATTTTGTGCCAACAGGGGGCTGGAAAAAACAAATACATAAGCAATCAACATCAAGGAGAATTGGATTAAATGTTTCATATTACCGAATTATAGATCTTATCAAGTTAATACTTTAATTTAACAATTTTATTTTTGGTGACAGCTACTTAGGTCGTCACGTTGTTATTTAATTCGTATACCTAATATTTTTAGACTACGTTCTTCCTGATCTAAGGTTGCTATATTGGGTAAGTTAGCCCATTCCTTGAAACCCATTTTTTCAAATAATGCAATGCTTGGAAGATTGTGTGCAAAGATAAATCCCAACAAAGTATGTACGCCTAAATCTGGAGCTTTATCAATGCAGTACTGGAGAATCTGTTTACCCAGGCCTCGACCACGCTGCTGTTCATCCAAATAGATACTGATTTCTACCGTTGCATCATAAGCTGGACGACCATAGAAAGATTGAAAACTTACCCAACCAAGTATCTGGTTATTTTCATCTTCTATCAGCCACAGGGGTCTTTTCGAAGCGTTATGTTCGTCAAACCATTTTTGTCTACTGGCAACAGATACTGGGGCAGTGTCTGCAGTAACCATGCGAGAGGCGATTGTAGAATTGTATATTTCTACTATGCGTGGTAAATCATGTTGTGCTGCGTCGCGAAATTTTAATTGATTCATGGTTTGTACTGTTTAATTGTTGTTTACTGTTTGGTTTGATTCTAATGCCCAAGCTAAAAAGCCATTCATTACCTCGTTCCAATGGGGCTTGTTGTAATCGGGCCGGCCATCGTTCTGAACTTCAAAATAATTGTGTTCCTGATTATAATAGCGTTTTATAGTTAAGTTACTTTTCTGATTTTTTATAAAATAAAGAGGTACTAAATCATTTAATTCAGATACAATGTCTTCTGTACCGAAGACGATATAGATTGGTTTATTAAAGGCCAATAGTTCGTCAATAGCAGGTTGCGAAAATGACTTCCAGGAACGCAAATTGGGATTGTTTTTTAATTTTTCTGGATTGTTGGCATCTTTATAAAATGCATAGGTTTGTTCAATTTTTTGAGCGGCCTGTTGCCAGGAAATTTTTCCTTTTTGAACATCGCGTTTTGCTTGTCGTATATCTTGGTCTATTCGTCCGAATATATTTGTTCCTGATAGGCCTAATTTACTTACTTTTTTATAGCGGTAAGCTAATTTGGAGGCTACGTGTCCACCCTGAGAGTGACCGAATACAACTAATTGTGAATTATCGACCCAAGGTTGTCCGCTAAGATAATCTAATACTGAAACGGCTCGGTCTACATAATTATCTAGATAGTCTGCTTTTTGGTACGCTATACTCGGGGTATTTTTATCTTTTGAGTCACCATAATACCAATAAGAGTCATTAAGCTGAGATTCGTCGACGATAACTGGAGTTTCTGGCATTGAAATAACGACGAGATGATACGACTTAATAATATCCTGGTAGTTAAAGTTCGTTAATCCTCCTCCAAAAAGACTTAATCCCTCTTTTTTGTAATTAAAGTATAGCGGCAAGGGTAACGATCCCTGACAAAATAAAAACAGAGGTTTCTTAATTTGTGGATCAGGATCAATGACTAAAAAATCAATTTTACCGTTCGGGTTTTCAAGTTCAAAAAGGGAGGATTCATTATTGACGACGCTGATATTCTGTCCGAAGATAGCTTGTGTTGCGAATAGCAAGCAGATAAAAAGAATGAATTTCATGAAGATCGGCTATGTATTAAATCTGTTTTTGTCAAACTTAGATAAATTGCTTTTTATATGCAATACAATTACACTTCATAAAGGTAACAATTCATAGATGTGTGACATTTCTTGCTGCGCTTCTGACTCGTTCATAAGGGGCACAGGGGTAAATTGCACGATTTCTGTGTTTTATGAGTAAAATTTACACCAATTTTAACAAATATTTCACTATATAGTGTTATTTTTTTCTCATCTTAGATCATTCAACGAAGAGACATCAGCGTTATTGATGATAGATCTTAGCGAAATAGCTTGTCTTTTCGTTTAGTTATACAGGAACTTTTCTAAGCAGGAATTTTTCACCGAGTTCCGGTCGCCATAAAATCACTAAAAAATTATCTAAGAAGGATCTAGGGATGAGATTGGCTAGCAGCTATGCTGTTAGCTACTTTTTTGAATACAACGAATCAATTATGAACGCATTGCAAGCTGTACCTAAAATCCGAATCCGTTCAATGGATGTTATGCGTGGTTTCACGCTGTTCTTGATGTTATTTGTCAATGACTTGTTTATTCCGGGTGTACCTAAATGGCTGGTTCACTCGGAAGCAGATGAGGACGGAATGGGTTTGGCGGATTGGGTATTTCCGGGATTTCTTTTTATGGTTGGAATGGCAGTGCCTTATGCTGTTGCGGCCAGGGAAAAGATAGGTTCATCGACAACGGTCATTTTTGTTCATATTCTGATCAGAACATTAAGTTTATTGCTTATTGGTGTATTGATATTGAATGGTCCGCGAGTTGATCCACAGCTGACGGGGATGTCACATTTGTTGTGGTTGGGACTGCTGTATGTATTCGTTTTTCTGATTTGGAATCATTATCCGAAGGACATGCAATATCAGTCCATTTATAAGGGGCTGCGTGCAGTTGGTATTATGGGGATTATTTATCTCCTGTATATTTTCAAAGCGTCGGATGGAAAAGGCTTGGAAGTAGGGTGGTGGGGGATTTTAGGGCTGATTGGATGGGGATATTTTGCCGCGGCTTCTATTTTCTTATTGAGCAGGGGAAAGATAATTGTGGTTGTATGTGGTTGGTTGGTGTTTTTGGTACTCAATATGCTGAGCCAAATGGGATTTAAAGTTGAATTCCCTGGTGCCGGAAGATATTTACATGTTCTTCTAGCTGGCAATATACCCTGTATTGTGCTGTCCGGAACAACCATAGGGATGCTTATGAAACGTTATGCGGCAACTCCGCGGGTATTGTTGCGTTTTTTGCTGGTTATTGGTTTGATTTGGCTAGTTGCAGGTTTTGTATTGCGTTTTTGGTTTATTTTATCCAAAATCCATGGTACGCCGAGTTGGGCATTGATTTGTTGCGGAATTAGCGTATTGCTTTTGATACCACTTTATTATTTCATAGATCTAAAAGGCTACCAGCAGGGTATGCGGGTGTTTGAGGAGGCCGGAAAGAACTCATTAACGACCTATCTTGCTCCTGATCTGATTTACTTTGTCTGTTGGGGTTTTCATCTTCCACTGTTCTTTTATAAGCAATCTGATTATATGAGCTTAGCTATTGCCGGTTCATTGTTTTGGGCTTTAGCCATGTTGTGGTATGCAATCTTGCTAAAGAAGCTACATATTTATCTGAAACTTTAGTTGGCGAGTAAGCATCAAATGTGAATGCTTTACGGATTATATTTTAGGACGATCAATATCATCTAGAAACAAAATAAAAAGCTATTATGGAATGTAAATTGAAATCAATATTTGGTCAGACCTTCACTGTTCTGTTATTGACTTTATTGTTGTATCCTAGTGTAAGTTGTGCACGAGCGAAAAACAAAAAAGTTGTTATCGCCTATGTCACTTCCTGGTCTAAAGTGATGCCTGATCCGACTTATCTGACGCATATCAATTATGCTTTTGCACATGTCAGCGACAGCTTTGACGGCCTACGTATAGATAATGAATCCAGATTGAAGGCTATTACGGATCTTAAGAAAACACATCCACATCTCAAGGTATTGCTGTCCGTTGGCGGCTGGGGAAGCGGTCGGTTTAGCGAAATGGCTGCTAATGAATCTAATCGGCAAAAGTTTGCCAAAGACTGCTGGCGTGTGATGAAGGAGTTTAATCTTGATGGTATTGATATCGACTGGGAATATCCAACGAATTCTTCTGCAGGGATCTCGTCTTCTTTAGCGGATACGGAGAATTTCACCTTGCTCATGCACGATATCCGCAAGGCTATTGGTAAGAAGAAACTGTTGACTTTGGCTTCTGTTGCGAACGGTAAGTATATTGCTTTTGACAAGATTAAGAATGATGTGGATTTTGTCAATATCATGACTTATGATTCGGGTCATCCGCCTTATCATCACGCGAGTTTGCACCGTTCACCTTTATCTGGACATACAACTTGTGTGGAGGCCGTTAAGGCTCATATCGAGGGCGGTATGCCTGTTGAAAAATTGGTGCTGGGAATTCCATTCTATGGTCGGGGCAATAAAACTGAAGTCAAGGGTTTTATCGATTATAAAGATCTGCTTTCACTTCAGGGCTTTGAGCAGAAATGGGACGATGAGGCTAAAGCGCATTATCTTGTCAACGATAAAGGGGATTTTGTACTGACTTATGAAACGCCAGAATCGATTGCACTTAAATGCGATTATGTACACACGACAGGATTACTCGGTGCGATGTACTGGGAATACGCGGGAGATACAGAAGGAGGTGCCTTACGGGATGCCGTCTACAAAGGTATTCTAGAATAAATAAAAAAGCCTAACGTGAGTTAGGCTTTTTTGTTTGTGGAGCTGGAGAGATTCGAACTCTCGTCCAGTCATGGTACTGTATACGCTTTCTACATGTTTAGCTTCTCTTTAATTGTCGAGCGAGGGAAGGTGAGTCGCTTACCTATACCGTACGCCGTAGTTGCTGTTTCTCACAAGTGCTTAGCAACATCACACTTGCCAGTTCTATTGTTCGATGCCCCGAATGTTAAACCAAAGAACAGGATCTAACGGGACAAATAGCTATGTTAAGTCTAACTTAAGCAGCTAAGGCGTAGTTTTCTTCGCCAGTTATAATTCTGAAAGTTCAGATTAAAGTGCTCTACTAACAACGCACTACATGCTTACATAACCGTCTCCATCCTGTCAATTCCGGTCAACCCCAATTATGTCTTACAAAGGTACTATTTTTTTGCTTAATCAGCAAGATGTGTCGTGTTCTGACCTAATGTCTCGCTATTTGGTTGGAAACAAATGAGATAGTTTCTGTATTTGCCTGATGAAAGCTTGAGAATAGCAAAAGTTCATGATAGCGTCCAAACCAGAGGTACATTCAGATAACTGTTTGCACCTAATTGTTTGCACAGAAATTTATCGGTGAACAACAAAGTTATGGTTGAAAAACAGCTGGATATAAAATCCAGCTGTTTTATTATTTGATCAATCCAATTATTTGATCAATCCAGCCCTTTTCAACAAAGGTTCTACCGAAGGTTCTTGTCCGCGGAAACGTTTGTAAAGGACCATTGGATGTTCGGTTCCACCTTTTGAAAGAATATTATCCTTGAATTTGGTTGCGATTTCCTTATTGAAAATGCCGTTTTGTTTAAAGTAGTCAAATGCATCGGCATCCAGTACTTCGGCCCATTTATAGCTGTAATAGCCCGAAGAATAACCGCCATTGAAAATATGGGAGAAGGCCGTGCTCATGGCATTTTCCTTGACATCGGGATAGAGTTTTGTCGAGGCAAACTGTTCATCTTCGAATGCTTTCAGATCCGAGATCGCTGTTGGATCCTGTCCATGCCAGCCCATATCCAATAGACCAAAGCTCAATTGGCGCATTGTTGCCATACCCTCAAGAAATGAAGCGCTTTCGCGGATCTTTTCGACAAGTTCAATCGGGATCACTTCGCCAGTTTCATAGTGTTTGGCAAATAGCTCAAGAGCTTCTTTTTCGTAGCACCAGTTTTCCATCACCTGACTCGGTAACTCGACAAAATCCCAATATACAGAGGTTCCAGATAGTGTAGGATAAGTGCTATCAGCTAGCATACCATGTAGGGCATGTCCAAATTCGTGAAATAATGTGGTCACTTCCTGAAAGGTCAACAGCGAAGGTTTTGAAGCTGTAGGACGCGTAAAATTGCAAACAATGGAGACATGTGGGCGTTCTTGTTTACCCTGTTGAATGTACTGTGGTTTGAAAGAGGTCATCCAGGCCCCATTTCTCTTTCCTTTACGCGGGAAGAAATCGGCATAGAAGATAGCAACGAATTCACCGTTGTCTTTACTGACCTCAAATGTTTGTACTTCTTCGTGGTAGGTATCTATTGTATCGACTTCCTTGAAGTTGATGCCAAACAAGCGATGGGCTACTTCAAATGCACCTTTTAAGACATTTTCGAGTTTGAAATAAGGTTTGAGCTTTTCATCGTCCAGATTAAAGCGTTCTTGTTTCAGCTTTTCGGCATAATAGGCACCATCCCATTTTTCCAATTGGTCTATGCCATGCATGTTTTTTGCAAATTGAGATAATTCTGCAAATTCTTTCACTGCTGCTGGTTTCGCTTTTCCAAGTAAGTCGTTTAGGAATTCGGTGACTTTACTTGGGTTTTGCGCCATACGTTCGGCAAGGACAAAGTCTGCATGGGTGGCGTAGCCTAATAATTTGGCCCGTTCGAAGCGCAGTTTTACAATTTTAAGGACATTGTCCACGTTGTTGTGCTCGTTGTCCTGAAAAGCTTTGCGGCCTGCGGCGAGGGTAATTTCTTTGCGAAGTTCCCGATTGTCGGCATAAGTGACAAAAGGAAGATAGCTCGGGAAATCCAGGGTAAAAAGCCAGCCTTCTTTTTCGTTGGCTTTAGCCAAAGCATGTGCAGCCTCTACAGCACCCTCTGGAAGTCCGGCAAGATCTTTTTCGTCTGTTACCAACAGCTGATAGGCATTGGTTTCGGCGAGGACATTCTCTCCGAATTTCAATTTTAAAAGCGATAGCTCGGCACCTATTTCGCGAAGCTTTTCTTTTTGTTCATCATTCAAAAGTGCACCGTTGCGCACAAAATCCTTATAGGATTTTTCCAATAAGGTGGTTTGCTCTGCCGTTAATGTCAGTTGATCCTTCTGATCGTATACAGCCTTAACCCTTTTGAAAAGATCGAAATTTAAGGTGATATCATTGCCTAAAGCAGATAGTTTTGGGGCGACATCCTGTGCGATCTTTTCGAGATCAGCATTGGTTTCAGCGGAATGGAGATTGAAAAAGATATTGGACAAACGATCTAGTGTCTGTCCAGAGTAGGACATAGCAGCGATGGTATTGTCAAAAGTTGCCGTTTCGGGATTGTTGACGATAGCATCGACTTCATCTTTTGTCTTCTGAATAGCTTCATCAAATGCAGGAATATAATCTTCGTTTTTTATCTGTGAAAACGGAGCCGTGTCATGCTGCGTTTTAAATTTCTCTGTTAAAATACTCATAGGAGTAAATGTAATAAATATTTATTTCAAGCGATAACATCTGCTTAAATTATGGGGCTGAGATGATATTTGACCGAATAGGCGTTTAGGCTGTGTCGAAAATTTAGGGGAAAATTGGAACTGAAAAAAAAAGAGCTCAGAGGAGCTCTTTTTTTATTTGGATAGGAGATTAGGCTAGTTTTCCTAATGCTTCTTTGATTCTTTTTAAAGCTTCGATCAAACTTTCGTCTGAAGCTGCATAAGACAAGCGGATGTAATTGTCGTTACCGAATGAATCTCCACCTACTGTAGCTACGTGACCAACATTCAATAAGTACAATGCCAAATCAGATGAGTTTTTAATGACATTACCATCTTGGTCTTTTTTACCAAAGAACGAAGAGATTTCTGGGAAGAAATAGAATGCACCCTCTGGAAGATTTGTTCTTACGCCAGGGATTTCAGTCAATAGATCGTATACCAATTGGCGACGACGAGCGAAAGCTTCTTTCATTTTGTTGACAGATTCTAATCCTTGTTCATAAGCGACGATACCCGCACGTTGAGAAATTGAACATGTACCTGAGGTTGTCTGTCCTTGTAATTTATCATTTGCGGCAGCAATGGTTTTGTTGGCAGCGATATAACCTAAACGCCATCCCGTCATTGCAAATGCTTTTGAAAAGCCATTGATGATAATTACTCTATCTTTGATGCTTTCAAATTGTGCGATGGATTCGTGTTTGTCTACAAAGTTGATATGTTCGTAGATTTCATCGGATAGGATAAATACCTGTGGATGTTTTTCGAAAACTTTAGCTAATGCAGCCAATTCATCTTTGCTGTAAACTGTTCCTGTGGGGTTGTTTGGCGAAGAGAACATAAACAATTTGGTTTTTGGTGTAATTGCCGCTTCCAATTGTGCTGGTGTAATCTTAAAGTTATTGTCGATCTCTGTATTGATAAATATCGATTTTCCTTCTGCTAAAATGACCATTTCGGAGTATGATACCCAATATGGTGTTGGGATAATTACCTCATCACCTGGGTTGATCAAAGTCAAAATTACATTAGACAGGGATTGTTTTGCACCTGTAGAAACAACAATTTGAGAGATGTCATAATCTAAATTGTTTTCTGTCTTCAACTTGTTTACAATTGCCTGGCGCAATTCAGGGTATCCCGGTACCGGCGAATAACGCGTCCAGTTTTCATCTAGGGCTTTCTTCGCTGCATCTTTTACATGCTCAGGCGTGTTGAAATCAGGTTCACCTACGCTAAGGCTAATTACATTAACGCCTTTTGCTGCTAATTCGCGGCCCAACTTGGTCATTTTAAGTGTAGCCGATTCGGACAAATTATTTATCCTGTCTGATAAGTATGATGATGTGCTCATGGTAAGACAAAGATATTACATACGTTGCAAATAATCTTCTTTATTTTTGAGAATTTACAAAGAAAAGTAGCTCTTTTATTGGGCTTTTTTAATAAAAGGACTGTTGAAGCGATTTAGCACAGTTATTTAATTGATCCCTGACGTTGGATGTTCAAAACTAATCGTTCTGATTTGTCGTTATATCTTTACCTTTGCGCTCACAAAAATGTTGGCTGGCCCTCATTTCATCATTTGCTCATAGAAGGTTTCATATAGAAGATAAGCATCATGTCAAGACAAAGAAGATTGGTTTTATTATCACTTTTTACGGGAATAGGTTTGATGATTGTGAAATTTTTTGCCTACTTTTTAACGGACTCCAGTGCAATCTTTACAGATGCGGCAGAGAGTATCGTTAATGTGATTGCTTCGGGTTTTGCATTTTATAGTATTTATCTTTCGGCGCAGCCTAAGGATGAGAATCATCCCTACGGGCATGGTAAAGTGGAATTCTTTTCGGTGTTTTTGGAAGGTGGACTTATTTTTATCGCCGGCGCCATTATCTTAGCCAAGGCTTGTTACAATCTTTTCTTTCCTGCAGCGTTAACACACCTTGAACAAGGGATTTATCTGATCGGTATTACATCTGTGATAAATTTTGCAGTAGGATTCTATATCATGAAGCGTGGACGTGCATTGGGCTCCATTACCTTGGTGGCGGACGGAAAACATCTGCAGGTAGATGCCTATAGTACGGTCGGATTGATACTGGGTTTACTATTGATGAGACTGACAGGTTTCCAATGGATCGATGTGGTCATTTCAATTGTACTGGGGCTTTTTATCCTCTTCAATGGTTATAAGCTACTTCGCCAATCGATCGGTGGATTGATGGATGAATCGGATACAGCGCTCGTACAGGATGTAGTCGAAATCTTGGAGCGCAATCGGAAAGATGAATGGATTGATGTTCATAATCTTCGTGTACAGCGCTATGGGAACGAACTCCATGTAGATTGCCATCTCACACTACCTCGTTACCTTGACCTTATCCAGGTGCATGATGAAATTTCTGCTGTGGATAAGATTGTCAATAAGGAAATGTCGGTACGGACCGAATTTTTCGTTCATGCGGATCCTTGTCTTCCACAGTGCTGCCAATATTGTCAGGTCGATAATTGCCCAATTCGTTCGGAGCAATTTCGGGGACGAATTTCTTGGGACACAGACAATGTTACACGAAATCAGAAGCATTTTTTATATGCTATTGCTGAATAGCGAATGCAGTTTCTTCCGTTCTTAATAGGAATAGTGTCTGGTCTGATTTCTTCGCGTATAGTAAACTAAAAAAAAGCTAGTTTATATAAATATATATAAAAAAAGGTATCTTTGCCTTTTAGCAAAAGAGTTTAAAAATCCTATATGAAGCACATTCGTAATTTCTGTATTATTGCGCATATTGACCATGGCAAAAGTACTTTGGCAGACCGCCTTTTAGAGTATACCAATACCATCAGTCAGCGTGAGGCACAGGCACAATTACTTGATAATATGGATTTGGAACGTGAACGTGGTATTACGATCAAGAGTCACGCCATCCAAATGAATTATAAAAGAGATGGTCAGGAATATATCTTGAACCTGATTGATACCCCGGGGCACGTAGATTTTTCTTATGAGGTGTCGCGTTCAATTGCTGCCTGCGAGGGCGCTTTACTGATCGTTGATGCATCTCAAGGTATACAGGCGCAAACGATTTCAAATTTATATCTAGCATTGGAACATGATTTGGAAATTATCCCGATCCTCAACAAAATGGATCTTCCTGGTGCTATGCCGGAAGAAGTAAAAGATCAGATTGTGGATTTGATCGGTGGTGACCGTGATGCGATTATTCCTGCATCTGGTAAAACAGGTCTTGGTGTTCCGGATATTTTGGAAGCTATTGTGGACCGTATTCCGCATCCAGTGGGTAATTCTGACGGACCTTTGCAAGCCTTGATTTTTGACTCTGTTTTCAACTCATTCCGTGGTATCATGGCTTATTTTAAAGTTGAAAATGGTGAAATCCGTAAAGGTGATCGCGTGAAATTTGTTGCTACTGGGAAAGAATATTTTGCCGATGAAATTGGTACGTTGAAGTTGAATCAAGTACCCAAAGAAGTTATTAAGACCGGTGATGTAGGTTATATTATCTCTGGTATCAAGGAGGCACGTGAAGTGAAAGTAGGGGATACCATTACGCATAAGGATCGTCCTTGTTCTGAGGCTATCCAAGGGTTTGAAGAGGTGAAACCGATGGTCTTTGCGGGTATTTATCCTGTAGATACGGAGGATTACGAGGAGTTGCGTGAATCGATGCACCGTTTGCAGCTGAACGATGCTTCTTTGGTGTTTGAACCAGAGTCGTCGGCAGCCTTGGGCTTCGGTTTCCGTTGTGGTTTCTTGGGTATGCTTCACATGGAGATTATTCAAGAGCGCCTAGAGCGCGAGTTTGATATGACGGTTATCACGACAGTTCCCAACGTATCCTATAAGGCCTATATGACCAAAGATAAAGAGGAAGTGATCGTACATAATCCTTCTGATCTACCGGATCCAAGTAAATTGGATTCAATCGAAGAGCCATATATCAAAGCTAATATTATTACGAAATCGGATTTCGTTGGACCAATTATGTCGCTTTGTATCCAGAAACGCGGTACGATCATGAACCAGCATTATTTGACTTCGGATCGTGTTGAATTGGTTTTTGAAATGCCAATGGGAGAAATTGTATTTGACTTTTATGATAAGTTGAAAACAATCTCTAAAGGTTATGCTTCATTTGATTACCACCAGATTGGTTATCGCAAGTCAGATTTGGTAAAATTGGATATTCGATTGAACGATGAGCCAGTAGATGCCTTATCATCGTTGATACATCGGAGCAACGCGTATGATTTTGGTAAAAAGATCTGTGAAAAACTAAAAGAACTGTTACCACGTCAACAATTTGAAATTCGTATCCAAGCGTCAATCGGTGCAAAGATCATTGCCCGGGAGACGATCTCAGCTTTGCGTAAAGATGTTACGGCAAAATGTTATGGTGGTGATATCTCACGGAAGCGTAAGCTTTTGGAAAAACAAAAGAAAGGTAAGAAACGCATGCGTCAGGTTGGGAACGTAGAGATTCCGCAATCTGCATTTATGGCGGTATTGAAATTAGATTAATCAAAATAACACAATAATAAAGGAGCTCTTGGGCTCCTTTTAAATACAATAAAATCTCCTAAACATGAATCTATTAGATGGTAAACTAGTTTCCGAAAAAATTAAAGAGCAAATTGCGTTAGATGCGGCTGAATTTACTACACAGACTGGCCGTAAGCCACATCTGGTTGCTATCCTTGTGGGGAATGATGGTGGTAGCGAAACCTATGTAGCCAGCAAAATGCGCAACTGTCAACTGGTCGGCTTTGAATCAACAAATATTCGTTATGATGAAAACATAACAGAAGATGAATTGATCGCTAAGGTCAAAGAAATCAATCAGGATGAGTCTATCGACGGTTTGATTGTTCAGTTGCCTTTACCAAAACATATTGATCCCGATAAAGTTACCGAAGCAATTGATTACCGCAAAGATGTGGATGGTTTCCATCCGATCAACCTCGGACGTATGCAACGTAATCTTCCTTGTTTTATTCCAGCTACGCCATATGGTATTATGTTGATGTTGGATTATTATAAGATCGATACAGCAGGCAAGCACGCCGTAGTGGTTGGAAGAAGCAATATCGTAGGATCGCCAATGAGTATCTTACTGGCTCGTAATTCCAATCCAGGTAATTGTACTGTGACATTAACACATAGTCGCACAAAAGACCTTAAAACAGAGGTTTTGCGGGGTGATATCGTTGTTGCAGCAATCGGGAAGAAAAATTTTGTTACAGCGGACATGGTTAAAGATGGGGCGGTAGTAATTGATGTCGGTATTAATAGAGAAACTTCTACAGCAACGAAATCTGGTTTTAAGCTATATGGGGATGTTGATTTTGAAAATGTTGCTCCTAAAGCATCCTGGATTACACCTGTACCGGGGGGAGTTGGTTTAATGACGATCGTCGGTTTGTTGAAAAATACACTGGAAGCTGCGAAAGGAACGATCTATCCGAAGCAATAATTTTGTCTATTTGGCATAGAAGTTGTAAATTGATGTATGCGTGCTCTGATGGGCCGTTGAAAACTACACTCATAAATCAATTTATAATGAAGAAAATTGCACTTTTAGCAGTCGTAGCAGGAGCATTGGTAATGTCTTCTTGCAACAATTCGGAGAAAAAAGACACTACAGCGACAGATTCGGCAAAAACAGTCGGTGAGCATGTAGATGCCGCAATCGCAGATTTAAAAAATGCGGAGGAAAATGCTCGTTTAAAAGCAGAACAAGCGAAAAAGGATTTGGATGAAGCTATCGCAAAAGGTGATAAAGCCGCTGAAGAAAAAGCTCGCGTTGCCTCTGAAGAAGCCAATACTGCCTGGGAAAAAACAAAAGATGCATTGCGTAATGCCGGGGAGGATGTAAAAGAGGGATTGAAAGATGCAAAAGATGCGACTGTGGATGCGACAAACACGGCTGTTGATAAAACAAAAGATGCCGCAAAAAATGTCGCTGAAGGTACGAAGAAAGTTGCAAATGATGTTGCTACTGGAACCAAAGAGGCTGCTAAAGATGTAAAAGATGCTTCCAAAAAAGTAGGTGACGATATTAGTCGGAAAGCTAAAAATGTAGGTGAAGCGTTGAAAAATTAGTTGACGTATTTCATTTGAACTATAGGGAAGGGGAGCACTTTTTTGAGTGCCCCCCTTTTTTATATAACATATTTATAACATTGACTTAAATAGGCTTATTGGTAATAATCCCATAACAATTTGGAAAGCTTACGGGTAAGTACCTCCGCTTCATTTGTTTTTCCCCAGCTTTTATCTGTATTGTTCTTGGTGAAAATACTGAAAACGTAATCTCCTTTCGGTGCATTGACCAAAATGACCTCATTGCGTACGTCATCTAAAGAACCTGTTTTTGAAGCTGTTTTGACAGTGGATGGGATTTGTGATAGCCCTCTCTCATCGTAGAACATGTTGCCCATAAAACGATACATCTGATCGGAAGATTTTGGGGATACAACTTTGCCTTGTCGGATTAGTGTGACTAAGTCGGCCATTTCTTTTGGTGTAGTCTGGCCCCAACCATATCTTTCCCAATCTGGCTTCCGCCCCTCTGTCTGTGAGTTGACACGTGTGTGGGCCAGTTGAAGATCGCTCATTAATTTATTGATCGCGACACCTCCTCCTGCAAGCTTTTGATTCCAAATGCTGGTTACATTATCACTATAAGATAGCATAAGTGCAACCAAGGTTTTCAAGTCAACTTGTGTACTGTCCTTAAAAAACTGCATCAGCCCTGAGCCGCCATATTGTTGACTAGCACGGTAGAGCAGTTGCTGATCAAGTTGTAGTTCACCTTTTTCAATTTTATTAAAGATGCCGACTAAAATGGGGATTTTGACAATGCTTGCTGTAGGGAAAATGCTGTCGCCCTGGATGTTGACTTCTTTGTTTTTTTTGAGATGGTGTACATAAATGCCAACATCGCCTTGAAAACCCTGAATAAGCTGTTTTATCTGTGATTCGAGTTTTTTATCGGTAGCGGCTTTTTGCCCAAAGGACAGTAATGATAAGAATAGTAACGTAAATGATAGAAATATTTTGTGCATTGTGAAGATATAATATATGTTAAATGTGGTGGATAATAGTTATTTTTATTTTTTACAGGGCTTAAGTTATGAAATATCCATGATTCGTACGCACAGACATCGATGAAAAATAAACTGGATATTCTAGCAAGGACATTGAAAGACTGATTTTTGACTATGAAATTATTTATGATTTTGATCGGTTGTAAGCCGAAAAATAGACGGACAGAACAGCATGACATTTTCTTTGGTATTGGTAATGAGCTCAAGGACTTTGTCGATCCCATTAAAGATTTTTGGCCCGAGGCTGATGGTAAAATTCACATTGATGCGTACCGTGTTGTCCATAAGATTGGGGAATATGAAATTAAGGTTACTGAAAGGGGGAATGAACAGGCTATTGATTCGGAATTGAAGTTGTTTTTTGTCAATTTAGGTGGCTACAAACCGAATGAATTTGACGAGTTCCATTACAAAGAACTTATTGTAGCATCCAGTTTGGCGAAGGCGACTGAAAAGGCAAAACGCACTGTTTTTTGGAAGCACCACAGTTCGGCACATATCGATGATAAGTATGGCTTGGATGTTGATGATATTTATGAGATAGAAGATTTGCTATTACCTCACGATAAAGAGCTGTATAGTATTCAAATTATGCCAAAGATCGGTCTAGAAGAAGATACCATTGCGAATGGATATTTTAAACTGAGTGCGCTGTAATAAGAATGTGCTATTGGATTTCTTAAACATAAAAAAGGCTTCTTTATTAAGAAGCCTTTTTTATGTTTAACCAACCTTTTGTTGGTTCTGATGTTGTTTTCTAATGACACTATGTTTTTTGCCGTATACAAAGTAAATCAATAAGCCTATAGCAAGCCAGACGGCTAAACGCTCCCAGCTTTCAATTGGCAATGAAGCCATCATTAAAATACAGACCAAGATACCCATAATTGGAACGAAAGGAACCAATGGTGTTTTAAATGGGCGTTCCAAATTAGGATCTGTTTTACGTAGTACTAGAATACCTACACATACGAGGGTGAAGGCAAATAGGGTACCAATACTTACCATATGGCCAAGGTCAGAAACTGGAACGAAACCTGCGAATATACTTACGAATACCATGAAAATAGCATTTGTTTTCCAAGGAGTCTGTCTTTTGGATAAGTCTGAAAATATCTTTGGAAGCAAACCATCTTTACTCATCGAATAAAATACGCGGCTCTGACCAAGTAACATCACGAGAATAACTGAAGTGTATCCTGCAATAATCGTAATAATCAACGCTGTATTTAAGAAATGATATCCAGTTTTTGCAAAAGCTGTCGCAACTGGTTTAGCATCACCTTTGAACATCGTATAGTTTTCGATACCTGTCATTACGTAAGAGAATAAAACATACAAAAGTGTACAGATTATTAACGAGCCGATGATACCGATTGGCATACCTTTTTTTGGATCTTTCGCTTCCTGGGCAGCTGTACTCACTGCGTCAAAGCCGATGAATGCAAAAAAGACAACCCCAGCAGCGCGCAATACACCACTGATACCAAAGTGACCGAAGTCATCACTCTTTAAAAATGACCAGAAGCTTTGTTGTCCACTTTTCACAAGCTCTTCACCTGCATTTACAGGGATAAATGGATCGTGGTTTGCAGGATTGATAAAGCTCCATCCCAAGGCGATAAAAATCAATACTACCCCAACTTTTAGGATAACCAATATATTGTTTACGCGGGATGATTCCTGTGTGCCACGCATCAGTAACAGCGATAGTAAACAAACAATAATGATGGCCGGCAGATTGACTACACCACCTTCCCAAGGGCCTTTGAGCAGGGTGTCGGGGAGCTGGATATGAAATATCATCAGGAGCTGGTTGAAATATTGGGACCAACTGACCGCTACTGTAGCTCCTGCTAGTGCATATTCTAGGACGAGATCCCAGCCGATTATCCAGGCGACAAATTCACCCATTGTGGCGTAGGAATATGTGTAAGCACTTCCCGCAACAGGGATCATAGAGGCAAATTCGGCATAACAAAGACCTGCGAATCCACAGCCTACTGCTGCGATAATGAAAGATAGGATAACAGCTGGACCTGCATTTTCAGCAGCGGCAATCCCTGTTAGGGAGAAAAGTCCTGCCCCAATGATGGCCCCGACACCGAGGGCGATAAGGCCCGAGCTGGACAGTGTCCTCTTTAGCGTGTGTTCTCCATTTTCATTTGCTTCAGCAATGAGTTGAGGAATCGATTTTTTAAATAGCATAGGATTAATTCTTTACGATTATTTAGCTTTTCAATTGTTTAATTAATGTCAAATATAAATGATCTCAATGAAAAAAGGGAAGATTGCTCCTCCCTTTTGTAATAAAATCTGAATCAAATGCTTGTTTGGGTACTAATACGCTGCTGTAAAGCGTTTATTGAGGAATTGTTTGTTCTCAATTTCGTCTGCTATTGCTACAGCAAGATCCTCTACTGATAATCTAGAACGACCATCCTGATCAAATACCGGAGCATCAAGGCCTGTGCGGTATTTTCCGGTACGGGTTCCACCAGCATGGGAATTCATTTCTATAGCAGGACTAAACATGGTCCAGGTAAGTTGATCTTCTTTCTGGATGGTATTCAGATAATCTGCTGCAGCTAATGCCCCAGGTTTAATTTCTTTGGGAAAATCCGGTGAATCGACCAGTCTATTTCCATCAATCAATAAACTTCCTGCACCACCAATAACAATGAAACGATTGATACCGGCATCTTTAACAGCCTGTTGGATGGCCAATGCACCTTTTGTAAAATCCTCATAAAGATTAGGATTGGTCCATCCGGCATTGAAAGCCGAAACAACAACATCAACACCCTTTAGGGCAGAAACCAATTGATTATTATCATTGATATCTACTTGGAGTTTGGTTACTTTTTCACTCGATGGAATATTTTCGATGTGGCGGGCGATGGCGACTACGTCATAGTTACGGTCTACCAATTCTTTTACGAGATGAGATCCTACGTATCCTGTGGATCCAATTACTGCTACTTTCATGCTTCCTTTAATTAAATGTTTTGCTAAAATCAGCCAGGGTTATCTTTTCCAAACGCTGTACAATATCAGTGTCGACTTCCTGATACAGATCCTGGAGTTTGGAGTTGATATTTTTGCCCACAATACAGGCCGGATTGGGACTGTTAAATTTCCCGCCGAAATCGGTTTGCTTGGTGCTGATATAAATATCAGCCAAGGTAATCGTTGGATTCTCGGGATTTATGCGAATACCGCCGCCCTTACCTTCTTTACTTGTCAGTAAAGATGCTGTTTTGAGAGATGCAATTTCTTTGCGAACCACACTTGCATTGACTTGGATGCTTGACGCAATATATTCAGAAGAAAGCCATTGATTTGACTCTTCTAACTGTGCCAGAACCATAATGTGTAATGCTGTTGCGAACCTCAAGTTGTGTAACATCCTCTGCTGATTTTTCTAAATTATAACACAAAGTAACAGAAAAGGTTTTAAACTGAAATAAAAATTATTACAGTTTAAAACCTTCTGACAATCACGTGATAAAAGTGTTTGTTTTTTATTTTTTCTCGTTAAATTTTTTATAGCTATCCATGATATAGACCTTCAGAGTTTCTTGGCTGCTGTTTTGAATAAATTTATAGGAAGGTCTAAATCTTTCCTTAAACAGGGCTAGATCCGAACCATTGAGCGGAGTCAATTCTTTGATCAGATTTTCAGTGAATTTTCGATCAACTGCTCTTTTCTCGCGTTCTGCGATCAGAAGTTTGTAATTTGAACGGGCTTGTTTTCCCTCTTTGCTAAATATGCGGCTTGGAGAAATCCGTACTCCGCCACGGTTTTGACTCGCGTCAGAATACTTTCCTAAAGTCTTCTCGCGTTGGATTTCAGCAGCAAGTCTGCTGTCTGTCATCCGTTCTACGACAACTTCACTGAGTTCGATAACATTATTCATTCTGTTCAAATAGACTCTGCGTAAGCTGGTATCATAAATGAAGACAGTATCTTGTTCATATCCCACAGCCTTGATTAACAAGAGGTCGTTAATATTGGCGTCAATTGCAAAGGAGCCATCTCTATTGGTCTGTACTTCAGCCTTGGTTCTTAAATTTTGAATTTGTGCAGCCTCAATTTTCTCACCGCTGACAAGTTCCATAATAATCCCCTTGGTTTTTTCCTGTGCAACCAGATGTCCACTCATTAGCGTAATAAGTAAGCAGCTTAGAATCGTTTGTAAGATTTTCATGTGAATAAATATAGTTATGTATTTTCAATCTATGAATGAACAGGGTATTTGCCGTTTTGTTTACGCCGTACCTTCATGATTGTTCTCTAGCCAAAAATAACGAATAGATTTTGAAAATATGCTAATTTGCTTTCCACGAATTATTGTCTGGGTTCTTGTCCGGCATGACCATGTCCGGATCTAACTGTACAGATTGCAGTGGCTCTGTGGTCGGTATTTTAAATTGCCATACGTCGTTTCTTTCCCAGATTTCCACTGGTAGTTTTTTTCGAATCTTCTTGCCCGATACGGTTGTAGCTTCAACAATAACTGGCATCGGTAATTTTTCAAGGTTTTCTACGGTGACAAGTGCGCCAAATTTTGGCTCGTTGTTGACATAGGATACCGATTTTATACCTTGGTCCATTTGCCAGTTGTTGACAAACCACCCGCGCCAGAACCAGTTTAGGTTTTCTCCAGCACCATTTTCAATAGCTTTGAAGAAATCCTCCGGAGTAGGGTGTTTGTAAGCCCATTCTTGGATATACTTTTTAAAGGCGTAATCGAAGCGCTCAGGACCGATGATTTCGTTTCGCAATAATTTCAGTCCATAAGCGGGCTTATAGTAGACCAAAGCACCAATATTACGTTCTTTCATGTTTTGCGGGGTACTCATGATCGGTTCAAGATTACGGGCAGTAAAGATGTAGGATCTGCTCGCCTGATTACGATAATATTCGCCATTGTTGAATTCCTTTGTTGCGAGTTCGTTAATAAATGTATTGAACCCTTCATCCATCCAGCCATGTTCACGTTCGTTGGATGCGACAATCATTGGAAACCAATTGTGACCAAACTCGTGGTTGGTAACACCCCAAAGTGAGCCTGCTTTGGCCTGATTGCCACAGAACGACAAGGCTGGATATTCCATTCCACCGACATTGGAGGCCACATTCACTGCTACAGGGTAAGGATATTCAAACCAGCTTTTTGAATAGATTTCAATTGCAGCTTTCGTATATTCTGTCGAGCGTTCCCAGGCATTGTTACTGTTACTTTCAATTGGATAGGCTGACAAAGCGAGGGATTTTTTTCCACTAGGTAGATTGATCTTCGCGCCATCTAATATAAATGCCGTAGAGGACGCCCAGGCAATGTCTTGCGCATTATTAAGTTGATATTTCCAGGTTAAGGTTTTCTTGTCGGGCCTGGAGTTTTTTGCGTTAACTTCTTCGGCGGAGCGGATGATCACGGTTTCGTCGCTGCGTTGTGCCTGTTGATATCGCTTGAGTTGTTCAGCTGTAAATACTTCTTGGGGGTTTAACAATTCGCCACCCAATACAACCATGTGGTTTGCCGGGGTAGTGATCTCAACCTGGTAATTTCCGAATTCACGATAGAACTCTCCCGGTCCTGTATAGGGAAGCGTATTCCAACCTCTAATGTCGTCATAGACACACAGTCTTGGGAACCATTGTGCAATGGCATAGATTTTTCCGTTTTTTGTGTCAAGTATACCTGTTCGGTCCGCACCATATTTAGGAACGGTATATTGGTATTTAATCTTAAAAGTTATTTTGCCGCCCTTGCTTTTTAATGCCGCAGGAAGTCGAAGCTGCATGCGGGTATCGTCAATAATATGTTCGATGGTATTCCCGTTTACATCCGTAACAGATTGTATCTGATATCCACCATCAAAAGTTGAGTTACCATCACCGTAACGGCTGTTTGTCAAGGGGGAGATCAATTGACCACGGCCATGTTGTGAAAACATATTTTGATCTAATTGTAACCACAGATAGTTCATATTGTCAGGACTATTGTTGCTATAGGTAATCTCGACAGATCCTGTAATTTGATCATTTTGATCGTTCAGGGAAGCCTGAATTTTATAGTCGGCTGCATTTTGCCAGTAAGCAGGGCCCGGTTTTCCGGCTGCGGAACGATATTCATTGCCATTATTTTTAAAAAACAAGGGTGCAAAGGCCTCTGTATAGCTGTAATTGGATGTTTTCTCCTGTGCAAAGGCCGGATAAGCATAGCTCAACGCAACAAGGCTTAAAGAAGCCAGTGCAATTCTTTTCATCATACGTCTACTTAAATTATGTTTATTTGCTCCAATATACAATGAAAAGTACATTGAGCCAAAAAAAACGCAAACGACGTTTCATAATATAAGGGATAAAAAGGGGCCTTAAAGGTTTATTTTGGATAATTGGAGGCTTTTTAGAACCTCCATTCCGGGAAGCTTTGTGGAACTATTTTAAATTTGTTACGTACTCTGCTTCATTAAAACCGAGTAATATACCTTTGTTGTATTCAATAACAGGACGTTTAATCATGCTTGTATTTTCCTGAAGTACTTTATTGGCACTATCACTGTCAATGACTTGCTCTTGAGTTTCTGGAGATAACTTTTTCCATGTGGTTCCCTTTTTATTCACTAGAGCCTGCCAGTCTACCTGTGTTTCCCATTCTTTTAATTTATCTACACTGACGCCTTCTTTTTTGAAGTCATGAAATTGAAAGGGAACATTATTGTCTTCCAACCATGTAAGTGCTTTTTTTACTGTGTTACAATTTTTGATACCGTATACCTGTAGCATAATAGTGACAATTTGGTGAATCCAAATTTAATCAATCCCGATACAATTTTTAAAATAATTCATATTTCTGAATATTTCTATGGTGTCTTTTCTGTGATTTAAGGATAATTGTGGATATTTTGTTGTCAATGCCATTGAAAAAGGAGTAACTGGAAAGTTCCTATTCAATTGAACAGTCGGGGTTTTATGATTTGTTAAGATTCTATATCCGATGTGAATTGATAGTGTATTTAGTACACTGTAAAAATTAGGAAGTAATAATAATTTTTAATAATTTAGTAGCTTCAAGTTTAATGAAAGATTAAAATAAATCAATAACAGAAATATGAGCCTAAAAGATTTTAAAGGTGTATTGACAGGAGATCAAGTACAAGAGTTGTTTGAGGTTGCGAAGAAACATAAGTTTGCTTTGCCTGCGGTAAACATTATCGGAACAAACTCTATCAATGCGGTTATGGAAACTGCGAAAGCAGTAAATTCTCCTGTAATTATTCAATTGTCAAATGGTGGAGCGCAATTCTACGCTGGTAAAACCTTAAACAACGATAATTTACAAGCTTGCGTATTGGGAGCGGTATCTGCAGCACAACATGTTCATTTATTAGCTGAGCATTATGGTGTAGCAGTTATTCTGCATACAGATCACGCAGCTAAGAAACTTTTACCTTGGATCGACGGTTTGTTGGACGCTGGCGAGAAATTCTTTGCGCAACACGGAAAACCATTGTTCTCTTCTCACATGTTGGATTTATCGGAAGAGCCAATTGAAGAAAATATTGAAATTTCAGCTAAATACTTAGCGCGTATGAAACCACTTGGTATGACTGTGGAGATCGAGCTGGGTGTTACAGGTGGTGAAGAAGACGGTGTTGACAACTCGGATGTAGATAGTTCAAAACTGTATACCCAACCGGAAGAAGTTGCCTATGCTTTTGAAGAATTATCTAAAGTATCTGACAAATTTACAGTGGCAGCTGCATTTGGTAATGTTCATGGTGTTTACAAACCAGGTAATGTGAAATTGCAACCAGTTATATTACATAATTCACAAGAATATATTCGTGAGAAATATAATCTTACTGCTGAAAAGCCAGTAAACTTCGTATTCCACGGTGGTTCTGGTTCTTCTCCTGAAGAAATTGCAGAAGCGATTTCATATGGCGCGATCAAAATGAACATTGATACGGATATGCAATGGGCGTTCTGGGATGGTGTAAGAGCTTATGAAGCGAAAAACCATGATTATTTGCAAGGTCAAATCGGTAACCCAGAAGGAACTGATTCTCCAAATAAAAAATATTATGATCCACGCGTTTGGTTACGTAAAGGTGAAGAAACATTTGTTGCTCGTCTGAAAGAAGCGTTCGCTGATTTGAATGCAGTAGACGTTAATAGCAAACTATAAGCATAGGCTGAAAAAATAGATCATAAAGGCGCCCTATCTAAGGGCGCCTTTTTTATGTCAAAATAGGTTAAAAATATTGTTCTTAATAGGAATTGGCTTATTTTTTGACGAACAACAATAAAAAGTCAAGTAAATATGAAATTTTTAGGAGTCAGTGTAATTCTTTTATTAATTGCCCAAATGGGGTTTGGGCAGGTGAAGCAAAATGTTGGCGATTTTTCTTCGGTTGTAGCGACGGACAAGATTCAGGTGGAGTTGATTAAGTCGGACGAGTCCTTAGTGACGTTTGAAGGACAGAATCACGAGAATGTTAAGGTGGTCAACACAAATGGATCCTTGGTTTTGAAAATGAATACGTTGAATATGCTGCAGGGGGGGGATATCTCTGTGAAGGTATATTACAAGAGTTTAAACAATGTGGAAGCAAAAAAAGGAGCTAAGGTATTTGCAACTACAAATAATCCAGTTGCTGTTGACCACTTAAAAGTATATGCTTCAGAAGGTGGCCTGGTTGATCTCTATACAGCGGTAAAAACAGCTGAAATAAAAGTGACCTCAGGTGCCACAATCGCTTTGTATGGAAAAGCAAACAGACAGGAGATCATTTCGAATTTTGGTGGCAAATATGAAGGTAAAGACTTTAAGACAGCCACAACGGTAGTTACTGTCAATGGCGGGGGAAAAGCGGATGTTTTTGCAACTGATTCCATCGAAACCAAAACACGTGGTGGCGGTGTGATTGATGTTTATGGAAAACCAGAACAACGTGTAGAAAAGAAAATGGCCGGTGGAACAGTCAACTTTAAATAAGCAAACTGTCTTGGATTTGTCAATTTTCTCGTGCTGAGATTTTAGTTGATTAAAGCGAAAAAGAGTGAAATTTAGGGTAATAGATGCAATAAAAAGGGTTTAGCTTAATTGGGGTAATGATTGTTGTTTAACCTTTTTATTAAAAAGGTCAGTTATTTTGTTTTTCTCATCAGAAACCTTCTTCATTTGTGCTTAAAATACTTATTTTTGTGAGGGAATAATAAAAATAGTATTATGGCAAAGCGTAATTATGTTTCAAATTCTACGGAATCTACGCGCATGTTCAACAATGACTTTTTAGAGTCTTTGACGAAAGTGCATTGGAGTGTACCTTTGATTTTCTATGTACCCGTGGTTGTTTTCTTTTCGTATAAAGCGCTAGTTTGGGGAGAGATTTCCTTTTTAACATACATTGGGTATTTTATTTTTGGTTTAGCTTTTTGGACTGCTTTTGAATATGCATTACATCGTTGGGTATTTCATTTTCACCCGACAACGGAATGGGGAAAGCGCATCGCTTTTATTTTCCATGGTGTGCATCATGATTACCCAAGAGACCGTATGCGTTTGGTGATGCCATTGTCAGCGAGTATTCCACTAGCTCTTTTGGTGTATCTTGGTTTTACATTGTTTTTTTCAAATGAGTTTATCTTAGCCTGCTTCTTCTCAGGTTTTATGGTGGGGTATTTGATCTATGATGAATGTCATTATGCAATGCACCATGCTAATTTTAAAAGCGGTATTTTCAAACGGATCAAACAGCACCATATGTTGCACCATTATTCGGATCCAGAAAAAGGTTTTGGAGTAAGTTCTTCCTTATGGGATGAAATTTTACGCTCAGGTTTTGAAGAAAAGGAACCCAAAAAAGATTCTACTTCCTTAAAAGAAGAAAAAGCATAAATTGAATCACATCAACTAAAAAAGCCCTGGAAATTTCCAAGGGCTTTTTTTATGGATTAATTTTTCTTTTTATTTAACAATGCTATCAAGTGGGCTTTGTAGGCTAACTTTAGATCAATGGTTTCTTGTTGGGGTTTGCATGTAGGTATTCCAGTTTGAACTGAAACATTTGTGCCATTTTCTGCGCACGCCATTTGGCTTCTTCGGCCTTTTGTCCACTGTATAGGCGATCTACTGTTGCTTCGAATAATTTGAGCCATTGACCAAAATGTTGCGCATCAATGGGCAAGTTAATATGGGGTGGAAAGGGGCTGCCAAAATAGCTATGTTCATCCAGTAGGATAGTCTGCCAAAAACTATACATCTTTTCAAGATGTATAGTCCAATTGTCTTGGATTCGTTCTTTAAAAATAGGTCCGAGCAAAGTGTCGTTACGTATCGTCGTATAGAATTGATCTACTAATACTTTAATATCATCGAGTGTTTGAATATCCTGTTTCATCGGCGTATGATCTAAGCTCATGAATAAAGACCTATAGCTGGATCAGAAACTTCTTCATGATGTTTGTCTGGATTAAATGTAGTGACATTTATAGAGAATCGCATCACTTGGATGTAAAGATGTCTCGTTGAAATATTGTAATTCTCTTTTATTGTCAGTAAATTGACTCAATACTAAGGGAAAAACATATGGGAAAATACGTTCTTTTAATCCTATTATCGATGGGATTTTATGCTGCTGAGGCGCAGGTTACAACAATTTCGATCAATAAGGAAAATTTTCAATCTTCTGGTTTTCCATTTAAGGGGAAGCGTGTGTTACAAGTGGAACGCATTCAAACTCCAAAAGAAGATAATTATATTGTGTTTTCAAAAGAGGAACGGGGTGCCGATCCCGACAAACTTTATGTACAACAATTTCAGCAGATAGACGGAATGTGGCAGCTTGTGGCTGATGAATCCATATCCGAAGAAGGGATCGTTACGTCGGTTTGGGAATCTCGAAAGGCATTTTTTGATGCGGATAGGGATGGTAAATTGGATGCATTATTTATCTATTCAAGGCATCCAAAGGATGACCTAAAAAAGCAGCTAAGCTGTATTGGACTAGTTCTTTATAAAAATAAGTTTTACCGTCTCCGTGCGGAGGAAGCAGATGGTTATGGTCAGACAACGTTTTCAGACAATTATGCGTCCCTACCGGTTGAGGTAAAAGAGAATGTGGAACGTTATTGGAACAATCTGGATAAAAGATAATTTACGGTACGGATCTGGAATCTACCGAAAGATCGATCATACGACCTTTCGGTAAACTTGTTATTGTCTATTTCATCAGATAGAAAGCATTTCCACGTTTTTTGATGATATTAATTGATTTTACCTATAAAAGGCTCGTTCAATAGGTTGACTCAATGCATGGATAGGATATCGATCAAATCAATGTTACTGGAGTGCAGCGAGCAATTGCTTTTCTTCTTCGATTTGCGTTTTACTGATCACGTAACGTGCGATATGCTGGCCCTTCAATTGATCTATCGTCTGAATAACATCTTTTGTGCGCGCTTCTTTGCTAGGCTTAATCAATACAATCATGTCCTTTGTATTGGGCATGGTGCTTATCTTAGCTTTTAACTGTGCAATAACGGCTGGGAGCCCTTTCTCGATATCTACCGGTACTTTTGAAGAGCTGATCGGTTTTTTGAAATCCCCATGATACCACATGAATTTTCCTTCGCCTAGAATAAGAGTCGCCGTGCGGTTTTCATCAATAAGAACCGAACTTTCTACATCTGATTTAATTTTGTCTGGCATGGCGATATCCATTGCAGAAGGTTTATTTAATGTTGTGGTCAACATAAAGAATGTAATGAGAAGAAATGCGAGGTCTACCATGGCTGTTAAATCTACTTTAGGAGCCATTTTTCTGCTTCTTATTTTTTTTTTTCCGTTTCTTGCGTTTTTTGATTTAATTCTGCCATGATCGTCATCTTTAGGTTAACACTTTGTTGTTACTCATTATTATGATGACAGAGAAGAATGGATTCCACAGTATTTTTTTTAAAAACTGAGGTTTTTCTCAAGTACTTTCTGTATTTTTTTTTCTTAATTGTTGATAATCAGTTTTTTTTATGCTATGTTCTAGTTTGTTCGTTTTTGATCCGATTTGACCAATTCACTTGTTATTTTGTCCTTTCAATCAATTTAGGACGCTTGCTAGGCTGTCGAAATTTTTCTAGTGGTTTGCAAAAAAGCCCCTCAATGCTGAAAGGCTTTTCTTGCGGAGTGGTAGGAAGGTTACTCAGCAACCGCCTTGGTTAGGGATGCGTTTATAAATTATTTTGTTAGCTTTTTGTACATAGTTGCCCGCTACTATTGGATACGAATACTTAGGTGCGTACATGACGGTACGACCCCTTATCGTTATTTTGTCGTTTACTTTCAGACTTTTCAATTGTTGAAATTCATTAGAATTTTCCAGACCAAAACTTAGAATATAGTCTTCACGATTAATCCTAACCATCACTCCAAAACCTAACTGTGCACCTAGTGGAAGATAAAGAGAAGTTACAACCGCCTCTATGTTGGCAGAATTCTTTATTTGATTCTTTATTTTCGCAGCATTGTCAAGTACTTTTATACCTTCGGGAGATTCTTGCCATTTTTTGAACTTTATACCATTGGGGCTCGCTTCCCATTTATTCATTTCGGCGGTCATTTCAGTAGGAGTGTGTGAATTCGGGGCCGTTTTTTTAAAGGTTTCATTTTTGATTTCGCGATTGGCAAAGGCCAAGCCGCTTCCTATAGCGAGCGGTAAAACCAATACGTAGATAATTTTTTTCATATTTTTAAAAGTTTAATGAACATTAGATTTATCCCAGTAAATTAGAGCCGTTCAAACTTTTTTTCTCTCGTATCTTTTTTAGAGTGATGTAACAAAAATACTTTGATGATACTTATATAGAGGGATTTAGATTGTAAATAGTGATGTAATCTTTGTAAATAAATTGTAAATCGTATGTCTGAAAGCCGAAATATTTTCTCAGGGAACCGCAAGTACTTGTATGGCGGCATAATACTCTTGTTTATTGCGATGGCCTTTGTTGCTTTTGATATGACTGGCACAGACGATTTTGATAGCGCTAGGAGAGAAGTTTTGCTTAGGAGGGTAGGAGATGAACTGCTTACGCAGTCTGGAGACAGTAGATCAAGGGTACTTCCGATAGAAAAGATTCAAGAAAATGAATATCAGATCAGGTTTGAGAATGAAATCACCTTTAAACCAGACTCACTGGTGAGTGTTATTCAGCGCCTGTTGGTCAATGATCCTCTTGCCCGTGATTATGTCGTTAACGTCCTCAACTGTGGCAATTCGAGTGTAGCTTATGGATATGCTATTTCCCATAATAAAAAAGATGATATTATTGCTTGTAGAGGTAGAGTGCAACCTAAAGGATGTTACATGATCAATATTAAATTTAAACCTAGCGGGATAAATACAGCAGCGAATAGCTATTTTCTTGGTATCCTGTTGTTTTTAGCATTTGCTGGATTCTTTTTTTGGAAATCGGATCGGAGGCGAAGCGCTGTGTTAGACGATCAAAATAACAGTATTTTAACCTTTGGGGCCGTTTTGTTTAATCCGCAGGAGCGAGAAATGGTCATTAATGAAAATACCATAGATCTCACTGGAACGGAAACCCGTCTGTTGCATATTTTCGCCTTGTCTCCCAACCAAACGATAGCGCGAACACGGCTGCAAAAAGAAATTTGGGAAGATGAGGGGATTATTGTTGGGCGCAGTTTAGATATGTTTATATCAAAACTTAGAAAAAAATTGGAGTTTGATCCGAATATCAAAATTACGGTTATACGTGGTAAAGGATATAAACTTGAGGTAAGTTCTTAAGAAGAGTAAGGGAATAAATTGGGCTAAAAAGCAAAAAGCCTTTCATTTCTGAAAGGCTTTTTCTGCGGAGAGTGAGGGATTCGAACCCCCGAACCTGTGACAGTTAACGGTTTTCAAGACCGCCGCATTCGACCACTCTGCCAACTCTCCGCGACAAAAGTAGAAATTTTGGGTAGAATTACAAAACTTATTTTACATTTTTCTTTGTTTAAAAGCAGTTTTAGCACTCTTAAATAGAAATGTAGTTGAATACCAGTTGGTTATTTTTAAGGGGTAACCCACTTTTCGATGTCATATTGGAGATAGCGGGCTCTGCCGTGGACGATATGTTCGCTTTAGATGTGATCATAATCTTGTTTTAGCTTATTTATTGCAATTAAAAATGTAACCATGAATGTATTTTTTAGGAGCATATATAATCCGATTTTTCAATTCCCGAACTGTCGTTCTAACTCCTGTAATTCAAAAATAACTTCGTTGATTGATCGATCAATTTTAGCGAGTTGTCTTTTGCCCAGATAAAAGTAGGAAAATAGAATCCAGCTATAGGTTGGAAGGTAAGTCAGTAAATAATAGTGGAAACTAGCACCCGCTAGGATTTCCCGAAGATAGATCGAGATCGCTATACCGAGAAGTAGATGATAAATCGGCATGTTCCAATGAATTCTTTTCTTTCGAAAGGAATCAAACTGTTGCCACTGTTGTAAATGTTTAGTAGGTAAAGCTACTTCGTTGATCTTTTTGACTTTACGTGCAGTAGTCAACATTAAGTATGCCTGTATAAAACAAAGGAAGGATACGATAAACATCGATGTGTACAATGCGAGCGTTTTATGCCTAAAATCAAGGAAATATGCCAGAGTAAGAATAATTAATCCTGTTGCAAGCAATAAAACAGCACCGGCTATTTCTTTCCTTATTAATTCTTGACGAAAGTTTTTGGCCTTATTCAGGTGTTTTGGGGACAAGATATTTTGTTTGCTATCCTGTTTCCAAAGATGTTGTAAATCGTTAAAGTCTTGCATATTTATGGAAAATTTCGGTTAATTCCTTTTTAATTCTATGGATTTTTACACGGAGATTATTCTCTGTAATTCCCGTAATTTCTGCTATTTGCTCATAAGGTTTTTCATCTAATACCAATGTGATCAGTACTCTATCAGCTTCTTTTAGCTTGCTGATACATTTGTACAGCAGATCAATCTGCTGTATTTTTTCATTCGATGAATCCTCTGGTATATCGATGCAGCTTGTGTCGGTTATTTTTTTTAAATGTTGATGTTTTTTTCGCATACTCGTCAAGCAATTATTGATCGCTATTCTGTAGATCCAGGTGCTTAATTTGGCATCGTTGCGAAAACTGTCGAGTTTTTTCCATACAGTAATGAAGGTCTCTTGGATTAAATCTTCTGCATTATCTCGGTCTCCGGTATAACTGAGGCATAACTTGCGGATGGCCGGCGCATATTCTTTGTAAATAATCTCAAAGTTTTCTTTGTTGGTCATCGGGTTATTTTAAAAATGTATCTAGTTCTTTAAAAAACCATATTGGCTGATCATACATAATAAAATGCTTACTGTTGGTATTGTGTAAAGTTAGCTTTTTCACATACTTATATTGTTCGGAAAGAATCTGTTGTGATTTTTCCAGCGTTTCGTACTTACTACCTAGTACCAAAACGGGGATGGTAATTTTAGCAAGATCCTGACGGATATCCGTCGTCATCATTTCATAAAAAGCAGATGCTAATGTAACTCTATCGCTCTGTACTTGCCATTCGGCTATTGTTTTGGCTTTTATAGAATCGGTTACCAGCTGTCGTGCTATATTGTTAGCATAGGCACTAAGTTGTTGGTCTCCCATCGAAGTAAATTGTGCGATAAGTGCATCTTTATCGACAAACTTTTTTACTTCCTCTACACTTGTATTTGGGTTCTGCATGCCCGGGTAGAACGGTACTCCGTCCACAACAATAACTTTTTGAAATAGCGAAGGTGCGGTGCTTGCGATCCAGAGACTCAAAAAGCCACCTAAACTATGACCTAGAAGAATCGGATTTTGCATTTTTTTTACCTCTGTATATGCTATGATTTCATTGCGCATAGTCTCAAGCAATGCTTCTTTAATAGCTGCTTGTCCTGCGAAGCCAGGAAGTGTAAGCACGTGACATTCGTATTTGTCTTTTAGGTGATTTACAGTTTCTGTCCATACGGTTCCACTACAGCTATATCCTGGAATAAGAATGATTGGTGTTCCTTTTCCATAGATACTGACCTGAAAATCATATTTTTTTTGTGCAAATACCGATCCGTAAATCATAAGTAAAAGTATTGAAATAGCGACTTTGGTGAAATGGCATAAATAGTTCGGTAGATCTTTATTGATACGAAGAACAATAGTTTTCATAAGAATTGAATTTAAAATTAGTAATTATGGTTTTCTAGAATATTCTGCTTATTAGATGTTATGAATTACAGATTATTACATAAAAGAATGAAAAAAGTGAAAAAGAGTGCATGTGGCAAAGAAGAGTTGTGTGAAATGTTGTTTTCTTGTAGGTAACGCTCTGATAATTCGAATGGAATGGTACTATAAGAAAATTGATCTTTTGATGGGGGAGAATAAAGGGGCAAAAGCAAAAAGCCTTTCATTTCTGAAAGGCTTTTTCTGCGGAGAGTGAGGGATTCGAACCCCCGAACCTGTGACAGTTAACGGTTTTCAAGACCGCCGCATTCGACCACTCTGCCAACTCTCCGCGACAAAAGTAGAAATTTCGAATAGATTTACAAAACTTATTTTCTATAGCTAGTCTTAGCGTTTGAAAATGAGCTAGATTGTTTTTAAAAAAGTCTATGCAGGGATAATCTCATGGCAGTGTTTCCTGATGTTGGCCGCAATTTTGTCGATCGGTAAATCGTCCTGGTCGATACCAAATGGCTCTTCAATGGACTCGCCAATTAACTCAAGAGATGCTAAAACATATAAGATGAATGGTACAGCAATCACAACAAAGTAACCGATGGAAAAAACGTAACCTACTGGAAGGGTCATGGTATAGAAGATAATGAACTTCTTGATAAATGCACTATATGCTAATGGTATTGGGGTGTTTTTAATACGCTCACAAGCTCCACAAACATGTGTCATGGTAATAATTTCCTCATTAAGGATAATAAGCTGATCGCCAGTTATAGTTCCTTCTTTATATAGATCATTGATTTTGTGGAAGATCATGGTAGAGACTTGGTTCGGACCATGTTTTTTATTATCCAAAGCCTTTAACTCAGGGTGTTCGTTTTCGTCGAGCATAAACTTGGTGTAATCCGATCTTAAAAAATCGTATAGTGTTTCTGCGAATAGGGGGATTGCCTTTCTGAAAAAACTACGATTCACTTTGTCATCTACATCCAGCATGGCATTTAGTTTGTACGAAAAGGCTCTACTAACATTGGTCAATGTACCCCATTGTTTTCTGGCTTCCCACCAGCGGTCATAGGCCGTGTTTGTTCGGAATACCAGTAAAAGCGATATAACAAAACCGAGTAGGTTGTGGACAATGGTAATGTTTTTGACCCAGCTCTTTTCATTTAGTTTGAGGTATTCCAATTCAAGAAAGGCAATCATCCAGGAATAAAACGCTATCAAAACAAGAAATGGCAGTAACTTTTTGAAGGTATCTGATTTATGCAACTTGAAAGTTGCCGAAAGCCAGTCTTTGGGGTTGTATACGATCATACACAAAAATATAAATTGTTGCGAAAATTTTGCGAGTTAATTGCTATTGCCGTAACTTCATCGTGCTATGGCACAACAGCGATCAAAAAGAAAGAAAACAAGTACAAAAGGAAGTCAAGTTAGTGGAACAAAGTGGATTTGGATGATAGCAGGAATGCTGGTGCTTTTCCTCTGTCTTGTTGTGTGGCATTATCGGGCTGGAATTATATACTATTTTCGCGTGGCTACCTCCAAAGACAAGTCTCTGACGAAGGAAGCTAAATATGATATTCGTAATATTGAGATTATGAGCAAGCACGATGATAAGGTGTTTGGCATAGACGTGTCTACCTATCAGGAAGAAATAGATTGGCAAAAGGTAAGCACAATCAATGATCATTTTCCGATAGATTTTGTGTTTATCAGGGCGACAATGGGTGAAAAAGGAATTGATGATAAGTTTAGTCGAAATTGGAGTAAAACGGAAAATAGGGCAGTTTTGAGAGGCGCCTACCATTATTTTAGACCCAATGAGAACTCGGTCAAGCAAGCGAAGAATTTTATTCGGAAGGTTAAACTACAGTCTGGCGATCTTCCGCCGGTCTTGGATATTGAGGAGCATCCAAAACAACAATCTATGGATAGCTTGAAAGTTGGGCTAAAACGTTGGCTTGAAGAAGTCGAAGCCCACTACAAAGTAAAACCCATTCTTTACTCCGGAGATAAGTTTTATAGTGACTTTTTGGAAAAGGAATTTGCAGCTTATACGTTGTGGATTGCAAATTATAACTTTTGGGTTGAGAACCCCAAAGACCATTGGGCTTTTTGGCAATTTTCTGAAAAAGGTACTGTCAGAGGGATTCAGGGCAATGTGGACTTAAATATATACAATGGTAAAATTGAGGAATTGGAAAAGCTGCTTATTCCTTTTAAATAGTAAAATATATGCGTAGAGTTTTTATCACATTATGTGGGGTTTGTTTAGTACTGTTTAATGGTCAAATGCAATTACATGCGGAATCGAAGAGTCATCAGGTCGAGATGTCGCAACCCGCTTCAGATTTACCACGACTAACGTTGAAAGAATTTAAAAAATTGCGTCGTGAAACAGCTATCCAAGTTCTTGATACGCGACCTGGCGATATATTCCTACAAGGATTTGTACCTAAATCAATAAATATAGGCTTTAAAGGTCCTTTTGATCACTTTTTGGCGCACGTGTTTCCCAATAAAGCCCAAAAGCTTTTATTGATTACAGACATAGATAGTCAAGATACGGTTTATCATCATTTATTAAAGTTAGGTTATACCCATATTATTGGGGTTTTAGAAGGCGGCATTGAAACTTGGAAAAGTGGCGAAGATGTAGTCTCGTTGAGTAATATCAGTGCAGGGGAATTCATGAAAAGATCAGATCAAGGTCATATTGTGGATGTAAGAACAGATAAAGAATTTGGTAATGGACATATTGACAATGCAATGAATATTCCATTAACAGATTTCGTTAATTTTGGTTCTACGCTTAAAAAAGACAATCAACAGCTGTATGTACACTGTCAATCAGGTTATAGGAGTGCAGTAGCTGTATCTATTTTGAGTGCTAAAGGATTTAAACATATATGCAATATCCAAGGTGGGTATAAGGCATTGCAAGAAGAAGTAAAGGAGAATCAATAATGGCTACTTTTGACCAGATTATTCAATCAAATTCGCTGGTTTTGGTGGATTTTTTTGCGACGTGGTGCGGTCCCTGCCAGACTATGGCGCCGGTTTTACAGGATGTAAAGGAATTTTATCAAGATGATTTGTCTATCATTAAGATTGACGTGGATAAGAATCCAAAAATTGCTTCGATTTATAAGGTAAGTGGCGTGCCTACTTTCGTGTTGTTCAAAAATGGCCAACAGGTATGGCGACAAAGCGGAATGATTCCCAAGATGGAATTACATAAATTGATCGATCAAGTAAAGTAAAAAATAAGGCGTTCAATCAAATTGAACGCCTTATTTTTTAATGATACTCTGGTGTTTTAATAGGTAGTGTTATATCGCACTAAAATATTAAAATTCATCGTCATCATCGAAGTCATCCAATCCTCCAATCGAGTCGATTTCAGGTAAATCGAAATCATCATCGAAATCATCATCATCGTCATCAGGACCGTTGAAAGATGCGAATTTTACTTCTTCAAGATCTTCGTTAGCTAAAGTTGCCGTGTTCATAAAATAATACTTTATTGTTTCTTATTCAATGTTGTAAAATTAGAGAAGAAAACTATTTTTTAAAACTTTTTTTTAAAAAAATATTAAGCTTTATTTTTCTGTTAATCAGTATGTTGAATTGTATTTTGAAAATAAAAATTTATTTTATTTTATTTATTCATTTGTTTCGCCAATCGCATTGTCCTCGGTAACGATGTCTTTCAATTGAGGGAGATCTCTCACACCATTGATTCCGAAGTGATCCATGAACTGCTGGCTTGTTGCATAAAGTAATGGTTTTCCGATACTATCTGCTTTTCCAGCAATTTTGATTAACTTCTTTTCCAGTAACCGTTGAATAGAGTAATCACAGCTGACACCTCTAATCTGCTCCACTTCTAATTTTGTTATCGGTTGTCTGTAGGCAATGATTGCGAGCGTTTCTAGTGCTGATTGACTTAGTTTTCGCTTGTTATTGTGATTTTGGAGCTGTTGTATCGATTCATGATAAACAGCTTTTGTCAAAAACTGATAGGCGTTGTTGATATAGCGTAATTCGAGTACATAGTCTTCGTCCTGGTACTTCGTTTCAATTTTTTTAATCAAGTCACGTAGCTCTTCCCTGGATACTTCGATGGCTAAGGCTTCCTGCAAAATCTGTTTGATATCGGCAAGATCTATTCCTTCCGCAGAAGCAAATATAATTGCTTCAATATTTCTTATGACGTCTTTCAATGTATCGTATTAATAGTTAATGACCTGTTCGACCATATGGGCTGGTAGTTCGCGAAACTCATACTTTTGAGTTCGTAGTTGTGGGCTGAATCCAGCTTCCAAAATAGCTTCCTGTATAGATTTTGACGTAAACCGATGTGGTGCACCAGCTGCCGAAACAACATTTTCTTCGATCATAATTGAGCCGAAATCGTTCGCTCCAGCGTGCAGACATAATTGCGCTGTGCGCTTTCCGACGGTGAGCCAGGAAGCTTGTATATTTTTAATATTAGGAAGCATAATGCGGCTTAAGGCAATCATGCGGATATATTCTTCGCTCGTTACATTATTGGTAATACCGCGCAGTCTTTTCAATAAGGTGCCATCATCTTGGAAAGGCCAAGGGATGAACGCAATAAATCCATGGGATTCCTGAGGTTTTTCATCCTGTACTTCGCGAATCCACACCAAATGTTCAAAACGTTCTTCTATCGTTTCGATATGACCAAACATCATGGTGGCAGAAGTTGGTAGATTGATTTTATGGGCTGCCCGCATAACATCTAACCATTCTTTACCACCGCATTTTCCTTTTGATATAAGCCGTCTCACACGATCATTGAGAATTTCAGCCCCCGCTCCAGGTAGCGAGTCTAGTCCTGCTTCTTTCAATTGTGTCAAAACTTCAATATGGCTCATGTTCTCCAACTTGGAAATATGCGCAATTTCAGGTGGGCCGAGAGAATGTAGTTTTAGCGTAGGATAAAGTTCCTTTAATTGCTTGTAAAGGTTTTTGTAAAACTCAATACCTAAATCCGGGTGATGGCCACCTTGCAGCAGCAGTTGGTCGCCACCGTATTTAAAAGTTTCCTCTATCTTTTGTTTGTAGCTTTCAATATCGGTAATGTAGCTATCTTCATGACCAGGGCGACGGAAAAAATTGCAAAATTTGCAATTTGCAATACACACATTGGTGGTATTGACATTTCTGTCGATCTGCCAGGTTACTTTACCATGTGGCACTTGTATCTTACGCAATTCATTGGCTACGAAAGTCAAATCAGCTGTAGGTGCGTTTTGATATAAAAAAACACCCTCTTCCTTGGATAGGAACTCAAATCGGAGCGCCCGTTCTAATAAATTACTTACATTCATCAACAACAAATATAAGGAGCTTTTAGCTTATTTGGACCTATTTGCGGAATATTTGACAATGCATATTGAATTTTGGGAAACGTTCCGGATATAAAAAACAAAAGGATGTACTTGTGTAACAATAGTATTGCATTGTAACTTAGTGTATAAAATACAATAACTTGATTTATAGCGCTTTGTGAATTAATTAAGATTTTTCCTTTTTTTTTACATTTATTATTCTTTACATTTATTTAACAGATTTTAACATTTCTGGAAAAATAACCAAATTAGAAAAAAATGAATAACCAAGGGGCCTGAATCTGCCAATAATATAGCATTGTTGTCGTCAGACCTAAAAAAATGACCAAAAACTTAAATAATAACCAATATCAACTAAAACAACTAAAGCGTAAACATAAATTTTTTTAAACCACCTATTTAGTAAAATTATGATGAAAAAAACGGACAAAAATTGCTGTTTTGATCTCATATTGGGCCAAAAGTTCAATAAGAGGTTTCTGATTATGAGTTCTCTTCTCATTGGGGGAGGAATGACCACTCATGGATTTGCCAGTGGATTAACTAGCCATGGCAAAGTTGAAGTCGTTTCATTAATCAAAACAAGGAGCGTACAACAGACACCTATCAAGGGGGTCGTGAAGGATGCTGCTACAGGTCAAGGTATTACTGGTGTATCTGTGAAAGTCAAGGGGAGCAGTAACGGGACGTCAACCGGCGAGAATGGTGCATTTACCATTCAAGCAAAAGTGGGCGATGTGTTGATTATCAGTTATATTGGGTACAAAAGTACTGAAGTTACTGTTTCTTCGAAAGCTGATCTTTCAATTTCCTTAAGCGGTTCAGAAGATGCCTTGGAAGAGGTTGTTGTCACAGGTTATTCGGCACAGCGTAAGAAAGATTTAACTGGTGCTGTTGCCGTTGTCAATGTGAAGGAATTGAAAACTACCCCGGCTGCGAGTGCTGTTGAGGCGTTGCAAGGGCGGGCAACAGGTGTTCAGATCGTAGTCGATGGTGCCCCTGGTTCTACACCACAGATCAAAATTCGTGGTTACAGTACGATCAACAACAACGAGCCGCTTTACATTATTGATGGAGTGCCTTATGAAGGAAAGTTAAGCTGGTTGAATCAAAATGATATTGAGACGATGCAGGTCTTAAAAGATGCATCAGCAGCTTCAATTTACGGTTCACGTGCAAATAATGGTGTTGTCATCATTACCACAAAAATCGGTAAAAGTGGAAAACCTCAATTTAGCCTTGACTCTTATTATGGTGTGCAGGTTCCAAACAGTGGGCGTTTTCCAAAAATGTTGTCTCCACAACAAACATTGGATATTGAAAACAGATTGGACGGCACAAACAATGTGATGCCTGATTACCTTATTGCTGGACCTAAAGTGGGCGGGAAAGATGTGATTACAGCCGCAGACGTGGATATGTCAAAATATAAGTACGATGCGAGTAGCCGAAGCGATTTTTATCAAATTACTAAAGCAAATAAGGCCGGAACCAACTGGTTTGATGCTTTATCCCAAAATGCGCCTACTCAGTCGCACCAACTTAGCGTTTTAGGAGGTGGTGAAGATGCTTCCTATGCGATTTCGGGCGGTTATCTGAAACAAAAAGGAACGATTATTCATACCGGTTTTGAAAAATATAATCTTCGTTCAAACACACGCTTCTCTGCCTTTAATAATAAACTACGTTTCGGCGAAAATATGCAATATAGTTTTACGGAAGGATTTGGTATGGGGGTAAATACCAATACTGCCGGGGACTATATCGGTGAAGGTAGTGCTTTAGGTTTTGCGTATCGTATTCATAATATCATTCCTGTATATGATGAGGGCGGAAATTTTGCAGGATCTGTTGGCGGACAGTATGGTAATGGCGAAAATCCTGTTGCTATCGCCTATCGTGCCAAGGATAATAAAAATAAGAGCAATATGTTTTTCGGGAATGTCTTTGGGGAATTTGATATTGTCTCAGGATTAACCTTCCGTAGCAGTTTTGGTATGAAGTATGAAAACTACAATGGTGTATCTTATACCTATCCAAACCCTGAGTTTACAGAAGGAAGTTTTAACAACGGAATTAATGAATTTTTTGGACTGAATAAAGAATGGACTTGGACAAATACTTTAAATTATAAAAAAACATTTAATGAGGCGCATACGTTGAGCATTCTCGCTGGTACGGAAGCTATTCAGAATAGAAATAGGCAGATAAGAGGAAAAGGAAATGGCTTTTTTACAATGTCATCGCTTGATTACCTTTACTTGGATGCCGCTTCAACCGGTCGCGTCAGTGAAGGTAGCGGTTCTGTAGGTTCCTTGTTTTCGGTGTTTGGAAAGGTGGATTATTCCTACAAAGATCGGTATATCTTAAGTGCAACAGTGCGTCGTGACGGTTCTTCTAATTTTGGGCCGAACAATAAATATGGAACATTCCCTGGAGCGAGTGCAGCTTGGCGCTTGTCGGAGGAAGAGTTCATGAAAGGTGTTTCATGGATCTCGGATCTAAAAATCAGAGCTGGTTATGGTGTGACGGGGAACCAACGTATTCCAGCCAATCAATATCTGAATCGCTATCAGGTCGCTATTAATTCATCCTCATATCCCATTGACGGAAGTTTGACTTCCGGTATGTGGCACAATGCCTACAGTAATCCGGACGTGAAATGGGAACAAGTATCCGCATTAAATATTGGGGTGGATTTTACCCTCGCACAAGGTGATTTTGATGGATCTTTCGATTGGTACAATAAAAAGACGAAAGACATGCTGTACCTGTTGCCTTTACCTGCTGTTGCCGCAGGCCGGGCCGGATCGCCTTATGTAAATATTGGTGATATGCAAAATAAAGGTATCGAGTTTTCATTGAATTATCATTACGGTAGACGTCAAGAAAGTGCATTTAAATTGGATCTGTCCGCTACTATTTCACGTAACGTGAACAAGATTGTTTCTTTGGCACCATCAGTAACCCAACAAGTGTACGGTAGTTTTAGAAGTATGGAAACCTCCATCTTAAAACCTGGAGAACCTCTTGGTGCTTTCTATGGCTATAAAGTAATTGGTATTTATTCGGAAGCAGATATCAACAATGCGAGTGTCGCTAAATATGAGGATGGAAAGTCGAGAGCTGGTGGACTTAAATTTGAGGATGTCAATGGTGATGGCAAAATTGATGCAAGTGACCGTACCGTTATAGGTAGCCCACATCCTGATTTTGTGTATTCATTCAATATCAATGCGGCTTATAAAAACTTTGATTTTATGGCCTACTTCTATGGCTCAAAGGGTAATCAAAACTATGAAGCTACGCGGTATTTTACAGATTTTGGTGTGTTTAGAGGTCAAAAAAGTACGCGCGTATTGGATGAATGGAGTCCAACGAATAGCGGTAGCATGATCCCTTCTCAAGTTAGAAATGCTTCACCTTATGAGTATGCTTCTTCGAGCTACTATGTACAGGATGCAAGTTTCTTGAAACTGAAAAACCTTCAAGTTGGCTATAACTTCGATACCAATCGGGTTTTTGGTAATAATACCGGTATCAAGAAACTCCGTGCTTATGTGGGGGTAACAAATCTGTTTACAATTACTAAATATGAGGGGCTTGATCCAGAAGTTACGGCTACTCCATCGACTTACCCAGCCTTGGGTGTAGACTTTGGTGTGTATCCACAGGCTCGTCAATATATGTTGGGTGTTAGTCTAGGATTTTAAGGGTTTAGTGATTTAAGTTAAAATTTGATTGAAATGAAAAAAAGAAATATAATTACAGTTTTAGGTATATCATTGACTTTATTAGCCTCTTGTGGAAAATCTTTTTTGGAGCGTGATCCGCAAGCTGAATTGCCTGAGTCTCAGATTGTAAATTCAAAAGGTATAGAGGCCTCTCTTATTGGGGCGTATGGTATATTAAACGGCAATGTCAACGGTACCTGGGGGAATTACTCTTCGGCGCCTAGCCAATGGTTGTTTGGTGAAGTTGCTGGAGATAATGCACATAAAGGATCTGAGGCAACCGATCAACCGAACATGAATATGATCGAATTTCATACGCCAAATAGTTCGAATGACAACCTGAGTCAAATGTGGGAAGTCTATTATGAGGGCGTATTAAGGGCAAATAATACGTTACGTATTCTGAAGGCTGACCAAGCAGGTGGAAAAACGGTAACGGCTGCACGTGCGAAGGAAATAGAAGGTGAAGCCCGAGTGTTGCGAGCGCACTATTATTTTTATTTATGGCGTGTTTTTAAAAATCTAGCGTATGTTGATGAGAATACAACAGATGATGAGGCTAAAACGAAACCGAATAAGGATGATATACTTCCGAAGATTATTGACGATTTAAAAGCAGGAATAGCTAATTTGCCAGCGGCAAAAATCAATAGCCAAGCCGGACGTATGGATCAAAATATCGCGAAAGCTTATTTGGGTAAAGTTTACCTCTACCAGAAAAAATATGCGGATGCGCTAGTTTTGTTTAAGGAAGTTATTGGTGCAAAGGATCTACGTACGATGCCGTACCAAAATAACTTTGATGTACTTACAAAAGACGGCCCGGAGGCATTACTGGTATCTAAACATGTGATTAATCCAGATGGATCTGGTGATAATGCCAATGTTGGTGATATGTTGTCTGGATTAAATGGAAGTAATCCTGTAGGTTGTTGTGGTTTCTATCAGCCGACCATTGATTTGGTTAATGCGTATAAAGTCGATGCAAGTGGATTACCATTGTTGGATGGTTCTTATCGAAATAATCCATATAAATCAGATTTCGGTTTGTCTGATGACGCAAAAAAAACATATAAACTTGATATTACACTTCGTTTTGACCCACGTTTAGATTATACGGTTGGCCGTAGAGGTGTAAATTTCTATGATTATGGTGTCATGCCAGGTGATGCATGGATTCGTGAGGTGAGCTCGGGTGGACCATTTGTTGGTATAAAAACAATGATTCCGAAGAGTTTGCATGCAACACATACTGCCTCAGGAGCGGCATATATTACTGACTTGGATGTTAATATTATTCGTTTAGCTGATGTCGTTTTAATGGCAGCTGAATGTCAGGTTGAATTAGGAGATTTAGGTGCAGCAATGAATCTGGTAAACGCAGTTCGTGAGCGTGCCGCAAAATTACCTCCTAAAACGACTGGCGATAATGTAGCAGCGGCAGTATATGTTGTTAAACCCTATACTTCTTTCCCAGACCAAAATTATGCGCGCAAAGCTGTTCGTTTTGAACGTCGTTTAGAATTAGCGATGGAAGGACATCGTTTCTATGACCTCGTGCGTTGGGGTGAGGCGAAAACTGTATTGGAAAGCTACGCAACGTTTGAAGGTGGTTTTATGGCCCGCTATAAAGGCTTAAGCTATAAACCACAAAATGATTACTTCCCAATTCCACAATCGCAGATTGACAGAAGTGGTGGAGCTCTGACACAAAATACAGGATATTAATTTTTGATAGTTTTAAAAAGGAAAGGGAGAGACAATGTCTCTCCCTTTCCTTTTTATAGGATTTGTATCTGAATTTTGGCAATAGACGAAAGGGAGTTCTTGCAGTTTTTTGTATGTTTGAACTGATGAAAAAAATTTTAAGTGCATTGTTGCTGCTTTGGTTTGTGCCAGCGGCTACTTTTGTAGCGAAGGCTCAGAGCTTTGAGGATGTTTATCAGCTATTTCAAGAATCTAAAATATTAAATGATCATTTTGTTGGTTTTTCTTTGTATGACCTAAATGCCAATAAATATGTGATGGACATAAACGGCAATAAGCATTTTACACCGGCTTCCAATACAAAAATGTATACCACCTATGCTGCTCTAGCACTGTTGGGCGATTCAATACCTGGTTTGGAGTATGTGGAACGCGGAGACTCGCTGCTTATCTGGGGGACAGGTGATCCGACGTTTCTGCATAATCGGTTAGATACCAGGGTAGTGTATAACTTTTTGAAAAATACGAATAAACGCATTTTTGTTGTACCAGGGAAAATGAAAAATAAGTTCTTTGCACATGGTTGGGCTATGGAAGATTTTGAAGCTTACTATCAGCCTGAAATCAGTACATTTCCTATTTATGGCAATGTGGTCACTTTTCGTCAAAAAGGTTATAATTATTTATCGACCTCTCCAGCGAGTTTTCAAAATTCACTGGATTTTTTGCCGGAACCTAAGGTAGGTGATTTTGAACTTTCCCGCTCATTTCGTGAAAATTCTTTTTGGATGTCCAAACGTCCCGTTCCGAGCGGTTATGTCAATGAGGTTCCATTTATCTATTCTGATAGCTTATTTATTAAATTATTGTCGGATAGTCTAGGTAAATCCGTGACCTTATTGTCTTACCAAAAACCAAGCAATACCAAGATACTCTATTCAGGCAGTACCAAAAATTTAATCCGTGAAATGATGTTGCCAAGTGATAATTTTATTGCTGAACAGTTTTTAATGATGTGTTCGTGGAAACAATTCGGTCAATTTGATACTTACTTGGTGCGGGACTGGATGAAGAATAACGTTTATAAATACTTTTCAGCTGAGGTTGCTATTTTTGATGGATCGGGACTATCATCCTATAACAAAGTGACTCCCCAGAATAATGTCGATCTATTGGTCGTCTTGAAAAATAAGTTGCCGGATGAGAAGGAACGTTTTCGTCTTTTTCCGGCTGGAGGTGTAGATGGTACCCTAAAACGTACCTATAGCAAAGATCTCGGAGAACCGTTTGTTTTTGCTAAAACGGGAACGATTACATCTGTCTATAATCAAAGTGGTTATTTGATCACACGGACAGGAAGGCGCTTGGCATTTTCTTTTATGAACAATAATTATATAGATGATCGAGCAAGTGCAATTCGTAAAGAAATGGCTAAAATAATTACTTATATTCGTCAAACTTATTAAGCCAATTTAAATGGAAGCAATTGTAAAAAACAATAAAAAATTGATTCGTTCTTGGGCCATGTTCGATTGGGCCAATTCTGCTTACAACCTTGTTATTACTTCCACGATATTCCCTGTTTACTATACCGCAATTACTACCACAAAAGAGCATGGTGATGTTGTTCGTTTCTTTGGGATTGAAGTCGTCAATACCGCACTTTCTAATTTTTCTTTGGCCTTTGCCTATCTGTTGATGTCTTTTTCTTTGCCCTTTATTTCTTCGTACGCTGATGCAAAAGGAAAAAAGAAAGAGATTATGAAATTCTTCACTTATGTTGGAGCAGTTGCATGTATGTGCTTATTTTTCTTCAAGCTTGAAACTTTGGAAATTGGTATCATCTGTTTTGTGCTTGCAGCGATGGGGTATATTGGCGGTGTTTTGTTTAATAATTCCTATTTGCCGCTTTTGGCGACAGTCGATCAACAAGATAAGGTGAGTGCGCAAGGTTTTGCTTATGGTTATATTGGCTGTGTCACTTTACAGATTCTTTGTTTTATAGTGGTGCTTAAGCCTGAATGGTTTGGTATTACAGATGCTTCACTACCGGCCCGTATATCGTTTCTAATGGTCGGATTGTGGTGGCTTGGGTTTTCAATGATTCCTTTCAAATACCTGCCTAAAATCGATGCAACCGAGAATAACACAGGTAAGAGTTTTGTTCAGAATGTACGGGATGAATTCGGCCATGTTATCCAAAAAATCAAAGGTATTCCTGAAATAAAGCAGTTTTTGCCGGCTTTTTTCTTCTATGCAATTGGTGTTCAGACTTTGATGATTGTAGCCTCCTCTTTTGGGGAGAAAATTTTGCATTTAGGCGCAGAAAGGTTGATTGCTACAATTCTTCTCATTCAGCTCGTAGCTATCTTAGGTGCATTTTTAATGTCTTATTTATCTACGCTTTTTGGGAATATTAAGGTGTTGATCGTTGTGGTGATGATCTGGATAGGCATATGTATTTCGGCCTTTTATTTATCTACTCCACTTCAGTTTTATATTATTGCTGCATTGGTCGGTTTAGTTATGGGCGGGATTCAGTCCTTATCGCGTTCAACCTATTCTAAATTAATTCCGACGGATATCAAAGATACGACTGCTTTCTTCTCTTTTTATGACGTCACAGAAAAAGTTGCTATAGTTATAGGATTATTCTCATTCGGGTTTATAGAACAGGTTACACATAATATACGATATTCGGCATTGGTTCTTTCTTTATTTTTTGTAATTGGATTGTTACTTTTGATCCGGATATTAGTATCCAATAAATCTTAATTTTATTGATTGAATTGCATATGAAAGTAGAACTTTTTGTTCCTTGTTTTATAGATCAGCTTTACCCTGAGACCGCATTTAATACGGCTCGTTTATTAGAAAAGGTCGGTTGCGAGGTTGTCTATAATCCTGAGCAGACATGCTGTGGCCAGCCTGCCTATAATGCTGGATTTTGGGATGATGCAAAACAGGTCGGACGGAAGTTTTTAGGTGATTTCTCAGGAGATCATGTGATTATTTCTCCTTCGGCGTCTTGTACTGGTATGGTACGACATGCTTATAATGATTTATTCGCAAATTCGGCCGATTCCCATCAGTGTCATAAAATACAGCAACAGGTTATGGAAATCTCTGATTTTTTAGTAAACGTGCTAAAAAAAGAGTATTTTGGAGCTGAGCTTGAGGGTGTTGCGGTGTACCACGATTCTTGTTCGGCTTTGCGAGAGTGCAAGATTAAAGAGGAACCACGGAAATTATTGAGTAAGGTCTTAGGTTTGGAGATGGTGGAGGTGAAAGATAGCGAGACATGTTGTGGGTTTGGGGGTAGTTTTGCCGTTAAATTCGAAGGAATATCCGCAGCAATGGCTGAGCAAAAAGTGCGCAATGCACTTGATCTGAATGCGGATTATATTATTTCCACTGATTCATCTTGTTTGCTACAGCTTCAATCTTATATCGATAAACATAAATTACCCATTCAGACGATGCACCTCGTTGATGTGTTGACTACTGGCTGGGGAAATATTTAAATAACACATTAAATCTAAACACATGAATTCAAGAAGAGATTTTCTTAAAAACCTTGCACTAGCGTCTGCTGGTATAGCATTAGCTCCCTCTTTGGAGAGTTTTGCGGCAGCAAAGAAAGATTGGTTTGACATTTCCTTGGCTGAATGGTCATTGCATAAATCCTTGTTCAAGGGAGATTTGAACAATTTGGATTTTCCGGTATTGGCTGCCAAAAAATACGGTATCTATGGGGTGGAATATGTAAATCAGTTTTTTAAGGATAAGGCTAATGATAATAATTACCTTACTGAGCTAAATATGCGTGCAAAAGATAATGGTGTACGTAATGTACTCATTATGATTGATGGTGAGGGAAATCTCGGTGATGAAGATGAAACAAAGAGAAAACAAGCCGTGCAAAACCATTATAAGTGGATTTCTGCAGCTAATTTCTTAGGTTGTCATGCAATCCGTGTCAATGCGGCTGGAAAAGGGACTCCTGAGGAAGTGAGTAAACGTGTTGTTGAAAGTTTAACAGCGCTATCTGATATTGGTAAAAAAGCGGGGATTAGCATTATTGTAGAAAACCATGGTGGTATCTCTTCACATGGTGACTGGTTGGCTAATACATTAAAAGCAGTGGGTAGTAAGTATTGTGGAAGTTTACCTGATCTTGGTAATTTCTATGAGTATGATCGTTATCAAGGTGTAACGGATCTAATGCCTTATGCACATGGTGTGAGTGCCAAAACACATGATTTTGATGCCAATGGAAATGAAACGCAAATTGACTATGAGCGTATGTTGAAGATTGTTAAAAAAGCAAAATTCAAAGGTTATGTGGGGATTGAATATGAGGGAAGTAAGTTGAGCGAAGAAGAGGGTATTTTTGCTACTAAAAAATTACTGGAACGTTTGCGCCCTTTGATCTAATATTTAACTAGTCGAGTTCTTTTCAGGAAATGGAAGGAACTCGGCTCGTTAAATAGGTTTTAATTGAAGTGTTGCTCGGATGCAACAACGAAAAAAACTGCAGTCCATTCGTTAGAAACCTATTAAAATCTTCACTATCTTGCTTGAGTATATGAAGACGAGTGAACAACCTCTTTCTTTGTGTAGAGGATCATCGGATTTTTCCGTTTACCGATGGTATATTTTATAAATGGAAATCGCACTACCTTATTTTGAAAAATAACGACTAAAAAAAACATGAATTTTGAAAAAAATGCTGTTCTTGAAACCCATTTGCAAAAAGTAGGGGCGGAACATGTATTGGTACAAGGGCATCCTGCCGGCTTGTTTGTATTATTCTTCACAGAGATGTGGGAGCGTTTTAGCTATTATGGTATGCGGGCACTGTTGGTAAATTTTCTGGTTTCTACCATTGCCCAACAAGGATGGGGTTGGACCAACTCCGAGGCCATGAAGCTTTATGGTTTGTACACCGGGATGGTGTTTTTAACGCCACTGTTCGGCGGGATTATAGCCGATCGCCTAACAGGATATAAAAAATCCATTATGGTCGGAGCTATAATTATGACGCTGGGACATATCGCTATGGCTTTAGAGGGATTTAATAAAAGCTTCTTTTTGGCGGGTTTGGTGCTGATTGTTTTGGGAAATGGTTTGTTCAAACCCAATATTTCTTCGATGGTAGGGAAATTATATCCGGATAAAGGAGGTAAAAAGGATGCGGGTTATACCATCTTTTATATGGGCATCAACGGGGGAGCGTTTTTAGGTATGATGCTATGCGGTTATATTGGTGAGAAGATCGGCTGGCATTATGGATTTGGGCTTGCCGGAGTATTTATGTTTTTGGGAATGTTGCAGTTCTATTTTGCGCAGCCCATCTTCGGAAAAATTGGAAATACACCCCAGAAACAAGAAGAGTTAACCGATATTGCAGCCGGAGAAGAAGAAAATCCAAAGCATATTGTTCGTGATCGTTTGCTGGTAATAGCCATTTTTATGTTGTCAAGTATTGTTTTCCATTTAGCTTTTGAGCAAGCAGGTGGCTCGATGACGATCTTTGCGAAAAATTATACACAACGGGTATTGAGTGGTGAAGTGGCGGTTTTATTTAAATGGTTGGATGCTGCATTGACGGTTTTGCCGATTGTGGTAATTACTGGCGTACTGTTTGTTTTAGCGAAGAAAATCGTACGTAAATACCCTATGATCATACTTTTTTCGAGTATTTCTTTTGTGATCATTTGGTCTTTGTGCCTTTGGAAAGTTTATCGGGAATATTATGGTATGAATTCAGAAGTTACTGTATCCTGGTTTCCGATGTTAAATTCTTTCTTTATCATTACCCTGGCCACATCATTTAGTAAGATATGGGAGAAAGTGTGGAATCCTTCTGGTCCAATTAAGTTTGCAATGGGACTGACATTGGTTGGAGTCGGTTTTGCAGCTTTATCTATTGGAAGCTCTGAGATTCCTACCGGTGCAAAGACGGCCTCTGTTAGTATGATCTGGCTGGTGTTGGCGTACTTTTTTCATACAGTGGGCGAATTATGTATTGGTCCGGTCGGACTTTCTTATGTCAGTAAACTATCGCCAAAAAAATTCCTGGGGTTATTGTTTGGTTTTTGGTTTTGTGCCAATGCCATAGCTAATTTTATAGGGGGTTTTATTGGGTCATATATTGATAAGATTACAGAATCTCATTCCATGTCATATTTCTTTGCTGTATTTACAGTAATTCCTATGGTGGCTGCTGTATTTCTTATTCTGGCCAACAAAAAAATAAAAAAGATGATGCATGGAATTGATTAATTCATAGAAAAATAGTGTATCTTCAAGCGATTTTTATCAAAATAAAAACAAAACCTGAGTTATAAAATAATTATTGAAATTATATGAATCAAGAAAAAGATCAAGTTCTTGTAGCACATCTTGCTAAGCAGGGGATCGATGACAAGATGGTAAATGGGCATCCTGCCGGATTATTTGTGCTATTCTTTACAGAGATGTGGGAGCGGTTTAGTTACTACGGTATGCGGGCATTGTTGACCTTATTTTTAATAAGTTCCCTTGCTGATGGAGGATGGGAATGGAGTAACGAACGTGCCATGAAACTTTACGGTTTGTATACTGGTTTTGTCTATTTAACACCATTGATCGGTGGAATGATTGCGGATAAGCTAACCGGTTTTAAGAAGGCGATTTTGATAGGCGCTTTGGTAATGACATTGGGGCACCTGTCTATGGCATTTGAGGGTGTGAATTCCAATTTCTTTTATCTCGGTCTTGTGTTAATGATTTTGGGTAACGGGATGTTTAAACCTAATATTTCTTCTATGGTGGGAAATCTTTATCCAGATCAAAGTCCTAAAAAAGATGCAGGGTATACCATATTCTATATGGGCATCAATGCCGGGTCATTTTTGGGAATGCTTCTATGCGGTTATATCGGCGAAAAAATTGGTTGGCATTATGGTTTCGGGCTTGCTGGAGTATTTATGTTCTTTGGTATGTTGCAATTCTATTTTGGACAAAAGATATTTGGAATTATCGGAGATTCACCGAAAGCACTTCAGGCTTACCATGAAAAAAAGATCAAAAATCACGAAGAGGAGGAAGAGGTCATTCCTGCACATGTTGTCCGTGATAGGTTAATCGTTGTCACCATATTTATGTTGGCTAGTGTGGTTTTCTTTTTGTCTTTTGAACAGGCGGGCGGATCCATGTCTATCTTTGCAAAGGATTATACACAAAGAGTCCTGTCTGGAAGTTCAGCAGTGACATTTAAATGGATTGATACTATTTTGACTATTGTGCCTATCGTTATTGTGACGATCGTTTTAACAGCATTGGCTAGAAAAATATATAAACAGTATCCATTGACTATTTTATTTACCGCTGTCTCATTTGGTATCATTTGGTGCTTGGGCTTATGGAAAGTATTTCGAGAAATTGGAATAACCGGATCGGAAGTTGGGGCCTCATGGTTTCAAATATTGAATGCATTTTTTATTATTTCACTGGCATCGTCATTTAGCAAATTTTGGGAGAAGGTCTGGAATCCTTCGGGACCAGTTAAGTTTGCGCTAGGTTTAATATTGGTGGGAATTGGATTTGCAGCATTAGCTTATGGGGCGAGCGAGATTCCTCAAGGAGCAAAGACAGCGTCTGTGAGTATGATTTGGTTGGTGATCGCCTATTTCTTTCATTCAGCAGGGGAGCTTTGTCTTTCACCTGTTGGCTTGTCTTATGTTAGTAAGCTTTCCCCAAAGAAATTTTTAGGGCTTCTTTTCGGTTGCTGGTTCTGTGCTTCGGCAATTGCCAATTTTATAGGTGGATTTTTAGGCTCATACATTGATCGCATTACAGAAGAGCATTCGATGTCCTATTTCTTTATGATATTTGCAATAGTTCCTGGGGTTACGGCATTGCTATTAATTGTCTTGAATCCAATATTGAAAAAAATGATGCATGGGATCAACTAATCAGGATCGATAGCATCACAAAAAAAGGGCTAATCAATACACTGATTGGCCCTTTTTTTATCTCTTTTTTACTATTGATGCTTATTTATGTTTATTCTTCCACTTTTAAAAGTAGTTTATCGATGCGGTGTCCATCCATATCAAGCACTTCGAAAATTAGATTTTTAAATCGGACACGTTCGCCTTCTTCGGGTACATGATCTAATCTTAGGAATACCAGGCCTCCTACGGTGGTTACATTGTTGATCTCATCTTCGTCTTCTTCAGAAAGACCGATTTCAAATTCATCCAAAAGATCCTCGATCTGATATTGTCCGTCGACAACATAATCACCGTTTTCCAATTGACGTATTGTCGGACGTGCACTTAGGTCGCTTTCTGTGATGTTGCCGACCAAATCGCCAACGATATCCCGTAACGTAATAATTCCCTGTGGTGAGCCATACTCATCAATGACAACCGCCTGATGTATACTGGAGGTACGTAAGGTGTTCATAATGCTATAAGATGAACTGAATTCATTAACAAACTTGATCGGTAACATAAGTGTTCTTAGATCAAATGCTTCGTTCTGGAGGCATTGACGAAGTAATGATTTTACATGAACAACACCTTTAATATTGTCGAGGCCACCTTCACAGACTGGGTAGATGGAATGATCGTTGTCCAGAATGATCTTTCTGTTTTCTTCAAAGGAATCTTCCAGATCCAAGAATACAATGCTTTTGCGGTGAGTCATTAGGTTGACCGCTTTTTTGTCACCTAAACTCAACAAACGGTCGACGATATCGTGCTCAATACCTTCGATGACGCCACTGTCGACACCTTCGTCTACTAACGCCTTAATTTCTTCTTCTGTGACACTATTGCCGCTACTCTTGATATTGAGTATTTTGACAATAAACTCTGTCGACATACTTAGTAGCCATACAAATGGCCGAACGATTTTGCTGAGCAGGTTCATCGGGTAAGCGATCAGCATGGCGTACTTCTCCGGAATAGCCATACCGATACGTTTGGGGACCAGTTCACCAAGCACCAACGAAAAGTAGGTGATGATAAAGACGACAATGATGACGGCGAGCTGTTCGCTATAGGGGGCTATGATACTGGATTTATTAAAGATCTCTACGAGGTAAGATGAAATATTGCCGCCAGAAAAGAATCCTGTTAGGATTCCAATAAGGGTAATACCTATTTGTACAGTGGATAGAAAGCTGTTGGGCGATTCTTTTAGGTTTAGCGCTATTTTGGCAGCGGCATTGTTTTTATCGCTTTCAGCCTGTAGCCTTGCCTTTCTGCTGGATACGATGGATATTTCTGATGCCGATAGTATTCCGTTTAGAATAATCAGGGCTAAAATAATAATTGCTTCGGTAAGCATAATGAGTTGAAAAAGTTATTTGCTAGGGCTAATTTACGGAAAAGACCAGCCAAATAGTAGGATTATTATGATTATGTCAAGTATTCATAAAAAAAGCCGTATATCTTTCAATACGGCTTTTATGATAATAGGCGTGTTTTTTCAATTACATTCCACTGTCATCTAACATAAAGGTGTTTTTCTTGGTTTTCCATTTTCCTTTTGTGAAATCAGGGAATTCCAACGTTTTATTTCCTTTTGCAATAGACTCGGTAGATAATGGGAATACGGCACTCATGGTTACCGAATCATACACGTCAATTGGAGTCTGTACCTTTTGTTTTACAGCCTGAATAAACGCATTGAATACAAACCAGTCCATGCCGCCATGACCAGAACCGTTTGCTACCTCTTCATATTTTTGCCAGATTGGGTGATCGTATTTCTTTACCCATTCGTCCGCAGAATCCCAAGTGTGTGGTTTGGATTTACCCTCGATGTGAATACCTTTGGCAACATCCATCCAAATACCGTCTGTTCCCTGTACGCGGAAACCGATAGAGTAAGGTCTTGGTAAGTGTGTATCATGCGTTAATAACATGGTTTCTCCATTCGCACATTGTAACATCGTTTGAGTGATATCACCATTTTTGTAATTGATCTTACCGTTAGGATGTCCCGGGGAAACTTTATTGACATAGGCTGCCAATCCGCGGGCTTTACTTGAGTACGAAGTGATATGGGTGAATCTGTTGCCCTTGTTGATATCTGCAAATTGCATAATTGGACCTAAACCGTGTGTAGGGTATAGATCACCATCTTGGTCGATATTGAACTGTGTACGCCACTGTGCCTCAGAAATCGCTTTCGGACCATATTCAACGCCATGGCCATAATAGGCTTTTCCGTCATTGAATAATACCTCGCGTAAATCGTGTTGATAACCGCCTTCCAGGTGCAACAATTCACCAAATAGACCTTGTCTGTGCATGTTCAATACAGCAAGTACATCACGACGGAATGCAACATTTTCTAGGGTCATGTAAGGCTTTCCAGTTTCTTCGGATACTTTCACAATATCCCAGTGATCTTGTAGCGTTAAACCTGCAATAACCTCGCAACCCACGTATAGACCAGCTTTCATTGCATCGATAGCTTGGTTTTTGTGGAATTGCCAAGGCGTTGCAATAATGACAGCATCTAATTTTTCATTGCTTAACATCTTTTTGTAAGCATCAACTCCACCAGTATACTCTTTTGGAAGTTTGGTGCCTTTTGCATTGAATTGTTTACGGCATTGTGCTAGAGATTCTTCCTGGGTGTCACAGACAGCCACAATTTCTAGATCATCTCTGTTTAGGGCAATTTGAACGTGATTACGTCCTCTAAGGCCTACGCCAATAAAACCGATTTTTATTTTCCCATTTGATTGAGCAAATAATTCTGTACTTGAAAGGACACCGATTCCAGCTGTAGTGATGGCAGTCGATTTTATGAAATTTCTTCTATCCATTGTTTTGAGATATAAGGAGTTTGTATATTAGTTATTTACTTGTTTGAAAACAGTCCTTAAGACTGGCTACTATTAACAAATATATTATTTCATTTGGGATAAATGAAAGTGCAAACGTTTGCTTAATTTTATTAAATTTCATGCAAACGTTTGATTGAAATAAAAATTATCATTTATTAATTCAATTTGTGATATTGCAAGCACATTGATGATTTAAAAAACATAGTTTAATGTCTGATTTTAACCAATTAGTAGTAGAGAGCGCAGCAAAACAATTCACATTAGAAGGAGATATCATTTCAGTGCAACCGTTTGGTTCTGGTCATATCAATGATACTTATCGTGTAGTTACTACTGTAGATAGCGGTATATCGCATTTATTACAACGTATTAACCACCATGTTTTTCCGAACGTGGATGGATTAATGCATAATATTGAGATTGTCACCAAGCATCTTAGTAAGAAAGTTAAAGTCGCTGAAGGAAAAAGAATCAGCGATCATGTATTGACAATTGTTCCTACAAAAGATGGGAAATTATATATAAAAGATAGTCAGGATAATTATTGGCGCATGTTTATCCTCATAGAGGATACCAAAAGCTATGATATTGTAGAGACTGAGGTACAAGCCGCTGAGGGTGGTCGTGCTTTTGGTTTGTTTCAAAAGCAGCTCTCGGATTTAGATGCTTCATCGATCGTTGAGGTACTTCCTAACTTTCATAATATAGAGTTTAGACTCGAAAATCTTCGAAAAGCGATCGCTAAAGATGTCTGTCAACGCGTAGCGTCGGTGAAAGACAAATTGGATTTTATCTTTAGTCGTGAAGATCGAATGAAAACCATTCTTGAACTTGGTAGTAAGGGGGAGCTTCCGCTGCGTATTACACATAATGATACAAAGTTTAATAATGTGCTCTTAGATCGCCACGATAAGATGCAATGTGTCATCGATTTAGATACTGTCATGCCGGGCTATGTGGCATATGACTTTGGGGATGCTATTCGGACGATTATTAACCCCGTTGCCGAGGATGAGAAGGATGTTTCGAAAATTCTGCTAAATCTTGCTTTATATAAGGCATATGCCGAAGGTTATTTGGAGGAAGCTAATGACTTCTTGACAACTTTGGAGAAAGAAACATTAGTAGATGGAGCCTTCTTATTGCCATATATGCAAGGAGTACGTTTCTTAACGGACTATTTGGAAGGAGATCATTACTACAAGACTAAATATGAGGACCATAATCTGGTGCGTACAAATACGCAACTGAAATTGGTTGAAGAGATGGAAAAGAATGAAGCATTTATGCGAAAGGTAGTTTTTGATTGCATTTAACAATTTTATACCTTTAATCATATTGAGAAGCTTCCATCGCGTAGATGAAGCTTCTTTTTTCTGTAAAAAAAAATATTCGAATGAAAAAACTAACCATTTTGCCTATCGCAGCGGAGCTGACCAATACACTAGATTATCATACTTTGTCGAAGCTCTTGAGCAATCTTGAATCGCATTCTTTGGAGTTTAATAATTGGAGCGAATCTTTCCCGTATAAACCTGAGGTACAATTTAAGATTGGCTACACCCGGGAGTATCTAGTGTTGCAGTACGATGTCGTCGAAGAACAACTTCGGGGTAATTATTCCGAAACAAATCAAAATGTATGGGAAGATAGTTGTGTGGAGTTCTTTATTTCATTTGATGGACGTAAACATTATTATAACCTGGAATTTAATCTAATTGGAACGGGCTTGATCGGTTATGGCCCGGCTGAAAAGGCTAGTCGAAATCGGTTGGATATTACAACGATAGAACAGGTGCGTACTTACTCTTTAATTGAGCGCAATGGTTCCGATAAGCGATGGAGTATGATTGAGGTAATTCCACTTGCTGTATTTCAGTTTGACGATGTTGTAGACCTGAAAGGTAAACTGATACATGGAAATTTTTATAAATGTGGTGATCATCTCAAACAACCACATTTTATATCTTGGAATAAAATAGAAAACCCAACTCCTAACTTCCATCTCCCCGAGTTTTTTGGAGAAATGGTCTTTGGTTAGGAGTTGAGTAAAAAAGTTGATGCTTATTGGTAAACAGATTCTTTTTTGAATTTCTTTGCCAATAAAGCATATACTAATACACGGTATTTATTTTTATTGGATTTGCCAATAGCGGTAATCACTTCCTCTAGTGCCTTGTCTAAATCCGGCCCATCTTTTAGGCCTAATTTTTTGATCAAAAAATTTTGTTTGACACGGTTCAGTTCTTCGGGATCTGATGCAGCGACGGTTTCGGAGTCTGCATTGTAAATGGAAGGTCCTATTCCTTTTGTTACTTTTGCAATAAATGCTTCATCTAATGATAAGCCTAGCTTTTTTGATTCTGCAACATATGCAGCAATTTTTTCATCTAATTTGCTCATAATTATGTAAGTGATTTAATTGTAGTGAGTTAAGTTAGGTAAAAAAGTCGATAAACAAAATTATTCTTTGGTTTAGGATAAAGATTGTTACATTTGTACCCTTGATAAGTGCTGTTAACTAAAATGTGGAAAATTTCAACTAATTATTCTTCGTAATTGTTGTAAGTTACATTTTTATAAGTTATCTTTGCACCTCAATAATTGAATATACGTAATCATAATAATAATGAAAAAAGATTTGCATCCTTCAAATTACAGATTAGTTGTATTTAAAGATATGTCAAATGACTATGCTTTTATTACAAAATCTTGTGTTGATACTAAAGAAACTATCACATGGGAAGATGGTAATGAGTATCCAGTTGTAAAACTAGAGATCTCTCATACATCACACCCTTTCTATACAGGTAAAATGAAATTGGTTGATACTGCTGGTCGTATCGACAAATTCCGTAATCGTTACAACAAAAAATAATTGTAGCAGATCTGTATATTACAATATTAAGAACTCGATAAATATAATTTGTCGAGTTTTTTTTGTTATTTTTAATTTGTGAAAATCTTCTTTACAGATTGCTTTGATTCGATCCAATTGTTGGATAAGCTTAGCTCCCCATTAACTACTTTTGATAGAAAGAGTCTTTATCCATTTACTTTCGTGAAATCTTGTTTGGACCTTCGGGTTGGTATACTGACTTTACGGGAGAAATGGCAAAAATTAGCTTTAGAATTTGATGTACACTATATTACCGCTCACTCGAACGAGGAGGGGGTTATTTGGCTGTCTGAGAACGTTATCCCGTCAGTAGTATTATTGCAGGCTATACAGCGCTTGGGCGCAGGAGAGGTCCTTGTATGGGGTGGATACGTTGTAGCTTGTTGTTATACCCATATGGGCTCTTATCGTGTACAAGAGTTTGATACGTCAGTGGATCTACTAAAGGGGGTAGAAGATCTGTTTTTGCTTACAGGAACTGAAATAACACGTGATTTCAATCTTCTGGTACAAGGTGTTCAGTCGTTCGATATATCTGTGACAAATCAATTGTTAGGTAATGACCTTTATGTAGCCGCTCGTGTTAGCATGGAATGTGCTACCCTCAATACCCTACAAGGTCCCATATATATCGATGAAGATGTTACAATTATGGAGGGAGCGCATTTGCGTGGTCCATTATACCTTGGTAAAGGAGCCGTTGTAAAAATGGGCGCTACGATTTATGGCAATGTTTCGATAGGGAAGCAGAGTGTCATTGGGGGAGAGATCGGGAATTCCGTCATTGGTGATTTTTCGGCCAAGGGGCATCATGGTTATCTAGGTTGCTCGGTGATAGGGGATTGGTGTAACTTAGGGGCTGGTACCTCTAATTCCAATTTAAAGAATAACTTAAAGGCCGTTTCAATTTACGATTATGCATTGGATGGTGTTCGGGATACAGGTCTGTTAAAATGCGGAACCTTTATTGGAGACTATACGCGTCTTGGTATCAATTCGGCTTTAAATACAGGGACGGTAATTGGAATTGCAAGCATGCTAGCAGATACAAGTTTTTATGCTAAATTTGTACCGTCATTTGCTTGGGTGTTTGACGGAGGTGCGCAAACTTATGAATTTGATAAGTTTATGGCATATTTGGAGACGCTGTATGCATCAAAAGGGGAAGAGCTCTCGGAGCAGATTAAAGATAAATTGAATCAACTTAACAAAAAATATAATTAAATCGTAAAATCATGCGTAAAAAAATCGTAGCTGGTAATTGGAAAATGAATTTAGACTATCAATCAGGATTGAGCTTGTTTTCTGAAATTATCAATATGGCCAAAGATGAAGTGATTGGAAACCAAGAATTGGTTGTTTGTAGCCCATTTATTCATTTGTCAAGTCTTGGACAATTGTCGAAAAATGTTGCAAATGTAAATATCGGTGCACAGAATATTCACCAAGCTGAGTCCGGAGCCTATACAGGTGAGATTTCGGCTTCACAAGTAAAATCAGTAGGTGCTTCACATGTTATTTTGGGGCACTCTGAAAGACGTGCTTATTTTGGTGAGACTGATGCATTGTTGGCATCTAAAGTGGATATTGCATTAAAGCATGATTTAACACCAATATTCTGTATTGGAGAAACAAGAGAAGAACGCGAATCTGGAGCTTTCTTTGATGTGATCAAAACACAATTGACAGATGGATTGTTCCACTTGTCTAAAGAAGCTTTTGCATCTGTGGTATTAGCATATGAGCCAGTTTGGGCAATTGGTACTGGTTTGACAGCTAGCCCTGAGCAAGCACAGGAGGTTCATAAATTTATCCGCGAGGTGCTAGCTGACCAATATGGTCAAGAGATTGCTGATAATACAAGTATTCTTTATGGAGGGTCTTGTAATCCAGGTAATGCAAAAGATTTGTTTGCTCAAGCCGACATCGATGGTGGTTTGATAGGAGGGGCTTCTTTAAAATCGAGAGATTTTATTGATATCGCTAAAGTATTTAACGGCTAATTTTTAGAAATGAAATACGTAGAGGTTATCTTTCAAATGCGATCAGGTGAAGAATGGCAAAAGGATTTGTTGATATCTGATTTGGCTGATATTGGCTTTGATACTTTTGAGGATACCGAATCTGGATTTGCAGCTTATATTTCAGCTGCAAATCTTGACTTGCAAGCATTAGAAACTTTGATGCTTCAACCTTATGAAGGCCTAGAGGTCGATTATAAGATACAGGAAATAGAAAACCAGAATTGGAACAAATTGTGGGAAAGTAATTTCAACCCAATTGAGGTGGGGGGGCAATGCTATGTGCGTGCAACTTTTCATGAGGCAAAACCGGAGTTTCCCTATGAAATCATTATAGATCCGAAGATGTCTTTTGGCACTGGCCATCATCAAACAACTTCGATGATGCTTCAGTATATTTTGGAGAATGATTTTAATGGCAAGCAGGTTTTAGACATGGGCTGCGGTACAGGTATTTTGGCCATTTTGGCATCAAAAAAAGGAGCGAATTCTGTGTTGGCTGTGGATTATGATGAAATATGTGTTGAAAGTGTGATCGAAAATAGGGTACTCAATCATGTTGAGGATATTGAAGCGCTCTGCGGATCTTACGAAGTATTAACAGATCGGGTCTTTGATGTGATTTTGGCAAATATTAATCGTAACATTCTTTTAGAACAATTACCTCAGTATGCATTGAGCATTCGTACAGGGGGTGAGCTGTACCTAAGTGGTTTCTATGAGCAGGAAGATTTAGCAATCTTAAGCGATGCGGCGACGTCATTAGGTTTTGAGTTTATCTCCAATAAAGTTTTAAATAATTGGTGTGCAGCCAAGTTTGTGAAGCGATAATTTAGCTATGCGGATTCATTTTATAGCAATAGGTGGTAGTGTGATGCATAACCTTGCTATTTCATTGGCAAAACAAGGGCATCAAGTGACAGGTTCTGACGATCAGATCGTGGAGCCTTCCCGTTCTCATTTGATTGAAGCAGGATTGCTTCCTAATCAATTGGGCTGGTTTGAGGAAAAAGTGACGGAGGATATTGATGCTGTGATCTTGGGTGCTCATGCCCAGGCGGATAATCCTGAATTAAAGCGGGCGCAAGAATTAGGTCTTAAAATTTATTCTTTTCCAGAATTTATACAAGAGCTTTCACAGGATAAAATCCGGGTGGTTATCGCTGGAAGTTACGGTAAGACAACCATAACGAGTATGGTGATGCACGTTATGCGATTTCTAGGAAAAGAATTTGACTATTTGGTAGGAGCTCAATTAAGGGGCTTTGATAAGTTGGTTGATATTACTAAGCATAATAAGATTATTATTATCGAAGGAGATGAATATGTTTCATCCAAGATTGATCCGAAGTCTAAGTTTTTGTATTATAAACCGAATATAGCCTTAATTTCGGGTATTGTATGGAATGAGTTTAACTCGAAAATATCACAAGAGGAATATATTAAACAATTTGAAGATTTTATTGACTCAATTCCACATAAAGGTACCTTAATTTATAATAAGGAAGATGTTGTGTTACAGAAGGTTCTTCAAGATACGAAAGATTGTAAGATCAATAGACATGGCTATAAGATTCCTGATTATACAATTAATAAGGGAGTAACTTATATCAGCACACCGGATGGTGATATTCCTTTGCAAGTGTTTGGTAAGCACAACTTATCCAATATTGCTGGGGCATATACGATCTGCGAATGGTTGGGGATCAAAAAGAAAGAGTTCTTTGAGGCTATAAAAAGTTTTAATACTTCGATCCGTTATTTGGAGTTTGTTGCAAGCTCGGAAGGATCTGTGGTTTATCAGGATTATGCCTGTAATGCGGATAAAGTGAAGTCAAGTATTCACGCCGTGAAAGAGCAATTTCCTAATCAGAAATTGGTCACAATTATCGAATTAAACTCGTATGATAGTTTAGATTCTTCCTTTTTGTTACAATATGCAAACTCGATGAAAGAGTCGGATGTATCTGTGGTCTACGTGAATATAAATTCTTGTAAAGAACTTAATAAAGATATCGAAAGTGTCCCAAATAATATTAAGGATAATTTTAATAATCCTGATTTAGAGGTTGTTGTAAGTTTAGACGGACTCTATTCATTTTTAGATGGTGTCAAATCAAAGGGCTACAATTTACTTCTTATGAGTTTAAATAATTATAATGGGGTTAATTTGTCCGTGCTGGCTGATCGGTTTTTTAGAGATTTTTAGAGAAAAAATTATAATTTAATGTAAATTAAATTATAATTTATTATTTTTGTTTAAAATATCTACCAGATGAATGCATTAGGAAAAAAAATCAGATTACTTAGACACCAAAAGGGGTGGAGTCAAGAGGATGTTGCAAAACGATTGGATATCTCAATCCCAGCATTTTCTAAAATTGAAACAGGGATTACAGATGTGAATTTGTCTCGCCTGAATCAAATCTCAAAATTATTCAATTTGACAGTTGTTCAACTTTTATCTACTTCTGATTCTGAAGAAGACAAAGAGTATGTAAATGAGGTGAATGCTTTGACGCAAAAATTACAACTACGCGATAGCGAAGTAATTGAATTGCAGAAAAAGGTTATTGACCTTTATGAGCAATTGCACAAAAGATAAGGCATATTAAAATTGTTACCGAAAAGGCAATCCAAAGGGTTGCCTTTTTTTGTTTATGCAACTTTATTTTGGTCAAAAGTGATTTTGTTTTTGTTTCTTTGTAAGTATTTTATCAAAAAATAAAGGTTGATTATTTATGGGGAGATTAAACGGGGATATTGCGACTAGCCCGTCGACTGATTTTTTTAAGTCAAATGTATTGGGACAGCGTTCAGGGCTCTTTGTCCTTTTCTTTACTGAAATGTGGGAACGTTTTTCGTTCTACGGGATGCGTGTACTCTTAATGCAGTTTTTAACTGCTGCAGTTATTCAAGGTAGTCCTTTCTCGGGATGGTCCTGGACTGCACAACAAGCTGGAGCACTTTATGGGACCTATGCCATGATGCTCTATTTAACTCCTATTATAGGAGGGATTATAGCGGATAAATATATTGGATCACGTAAAGCTGTGATTATCGGTTCGGCGATTATGACGCTTGGCCATGCTGCCATGGCCTTTGATACTTCGATTATGTTTTTCCTTGGTTTAGTGTGTCTAGTTATCGGAACGGGTTTCTTCAAGCCTAACATGCCATCTATCTTAGGTGAAATGTATAAAGATCTGCCAGAAAAAAAGGACGGAGCTTATACCATATTCTATATGGGGGTCAATGCCGGCGCTTTCTTTGGTATGATGCTATGCGGATATATTGCCGAAACTTACGGCTGGCATTGGGGATTCGGTTTGGCTGGTATCTTTATGCTTTTGGGAACACTGCAGTTTGTTTTCGCAAAACCACTCATGGGAAATCTTGGTGTTTTAAATAAGTCCACCTCTGGGGAGCATAAAGTTATCGCTGAGGATACGGATACAAGAAATCCATTTACCATACGTGATTATGTATTGATAGCGATAGTTTCTATTATTGGTTTTGTATACGCTTTTAATGACCCTTTATCTAAGAATGGTATTGTTGATGTATTTTCTCGTTTGGATACGCCGTTTCTAAGAGGGCAGTATATAATGGTCATTGTGGCGTTAATTCTCTTCATATATCTTATTGTTACACGGATTATGCGTTATGATAAGGTTGTAAGGGATCGGATGTTCGCAGTTGTGCTGTTGGCTTTTTTCTTGGTCTTCTTTTTTATGAGCTTTGAGCAGGGGGCAACTTCATTAGTTCTTGTGGCTAGAGATAATATTGATAGATCACTTACTGGTGCTGCATTGACAACCTTTAATGTGGTAAATGGTTTATTGACGATTGTACCGCTTTCGATTATCTCTTGGGTTCTGATTAAATTGGCAAAAGTAACCTGGGACAAAATTGCCATTTCAAATATCGTATTGTTTATCTGTTTTGGGTTGATTTGGGGAGCAGTAATCTGGATGTTGTACAATGAGTTCAATAAAGAAGCATCAGAAATCAAAGTTTCTTGGTTCTCTATCTTAAACTCATTTTTTATTATTGCACTAGCCTCTTCGGTATCCAAAATTTGGGAGTCGAAGTATAATCCATCAGCAGCCTTTAAATATGGCTTTGGTCTGATCTTGGTTGCGATAGGATTTTTCATTATTGGATTAGGATCAATAGGAATAAGTCAGGGTGCTAAAATCTCGATGGTATTTTTGGTGCTGACCTATTTGTTCCATACATTGGGTGAATTATTTATTTCACCGGTAGGCCTCTCTTACGTATCGAAATTGGTACCGGCTCGCATGCTTGCATTTATGTTTGGAATCTGGTATTTGGCGATTGCTATTGCACAGAAGGTTGCAGCGGTATTGGGAGGACAAGTGGAAACAATTCAAGAGGAACACTCCTTGAGTTACTTCTTCTTCTTATTTACAGCAATTCCTGCCTTAGCAGGCCTGTTGGTAATGCTGTTTAATCCATTGATTAAACGATTGATGCACGGAATTAAATAACAAATATATAAGCTTCTTTTACGAAAGAAGCTTTTTTGATTAATATAAATTAGTATGGAGGTTAGTACAAGGGAATCGCTAGAAGAGATTCAAAATTTTGACGGAAAGTACCCAAAGCAAATCTGGAGTTTGTTTTTTTCCGAGATGTGGGAAAGATTCTGTTTCTATGGTATGCGCGGTATGTTGGTGTTCTTTATGATCACACAACTAAACTTTGCTGAAAAGGATGCCAATTTACAGTATGGAGCGACACAGGCATTTGTTTATGCGTTTACATTCATAGGTGGGCTGTTTGCAGACAAAATTCTTGGTTTTAGAAAGTCTTTATTCTGGGGTGGCTTATTGATGATCGTAGGGAGCTTATTTCTTGCAGCAGATCCGCATAAGTATTTCTTTTTTGGTTTATCATTTATCATTATAGGTACCGGTTTTTTTAAACCCAACATATCAACGATGGTAGGCGAGCTGTATAAAAAAGGTGATGTTCGTCGTGATGGTGGTTTTTCGTTGTTTTATGCGGGAATAAATTTAGGTGCATTCTTAGGTGGATATATCTGTGTTGCGATCGGTAAAGGATATATGTTGACGTCAATTATTTCTGAGGGACATCGTTGGAATGTCGCTTTTGGTTTGGCGGCGGTAGGAATGTTGGTTAGTTTAGTGAATTTTCACTTTACCAAAAGGCATTTAGGACCAATAGGACTTCAACCAGGGGATCCTGAGGCCATAGTAAAGACGAAGGCATTACCGAAATGGGTAGAATATGCTGTATATATTGCCACGTTGATTTTTATCCCTATTATTCAGATCATGGTGTCAAAAACGCAGTATACAGACTATTTTATGTACACAATTGGCCCATTGACGCTGTTGTATCTTTTCTATGAAATGTCTAAAGTGACTGCTGAAGAGCGGAAGAAATTAATTGCAGCCCTGGTGTTTATTCTTTTCTCGATTATTTTTTGGGGAATATATGAGCAAAGTGGCGGTTCCTTAAGCATCTTTGCTGCTAAGCATTTGAATGATTCTTTATTGGGCGTTATGACGCTCGATCCAAATGGTGTTAACAATTCAGGTGGAGCATTATTTATTATTGCATTAGCACCTCTTTTTGGCCTTTTTTGGATTTGGCTGGGCAAACGTAAACTTGAGCCAAATACCATTATTAAGTTTGGTCTTGGTTTTGTTTTCTTGGGATTAGGTTATTATGTTCTATTTGCTACGCGTTTATTCGCTCACGACGGTATGACCTCATTGGATGTCTTTACCCTTGCGCTGCTTGTGATTACCGTTGGGGAGCTTTGTCTATCACCAATTGGTCTTTCCATTATGACGAAATTGTCTCCGGCGAGATTACAAGGTATCATGATGGGAATGTGGTTCTTGGCGAGTGCTTATGGTCAATATGTAGCAGGTTTGATCGGTGCTAGTATGGCCGAAGCTAAGGAAGGAAGTTCATTGGCGGATAAATTGGTGACTTATACGGAGAGTTATAAACAATTAGGCTTATATTCTTTGATTGCTGGTGTGGTGCTTATAGCCTTGTCGCCCGTTGTGCGTAAATTGATGGGTAACGTGAAATAAGCGTTAATAATTTTGACACAGTAAAGTTATTCTTTCAACATAAAAAAAGCTTGATTATTAAATCAAGCTTTTTTTTATATCAATAAATCCATTTGAATTTATAATCTTTTTCTGGAACCTTCATCCGATCAGCCAGTCTAGCCAAACGATCTGGTAGTTTCAGTAGATAATCTCTCGCTTTCTCACCTTTATCATTCAGGCCGGTAACTTGATCTATTTTCCACTCACTATTCAGCTCTTTTAAGATATCCACGTAGTCCAAAGCAGTATATACTCCCAATCGTTGGGCCGCGTCTGAGAAATGTGCAAACGCTTCTCCTTGGGGCTCGCCTGCTTCTCTTAAGAACTGGGCTGGCATAACGATTTTTTTACGCATCATATCCTCAAATGCAATCATGACTTCACTCGCGTCTACTGTGATTGCTTTTGAAATAAAAGACATATAGGCTTTGGCATGGCGTGCTTCATCAGATGCGATGACACCACACATTTTTGCCAAAAGTTTATCACCGCTTTTTTTGGAAAGCCCAGATACACGACGGTGGGAAACGTTGGTTGCCAATTCCTGAAATGAAGTATAAATAAAATTCCGGTAAGGGTCTGCACCAGTACCGATATCAAAACCGTCTTGAATAAGATATTGCGTAGACATTTCAAATTGACGCATGTCTATTCTACCCGACAAATAAAGGTATTTGTTCAACAGATCACCGTGGCGGTTTTCTTCAGCCGTCCAAGCGCGTACCCATTTCATCCATCCACCTTGCTCGTTTTTGTCAACGTCTTCTACCATGGTCAACCATGATTCGTACGTTGGAAGGGCCTCTTCGGTGATGGTGTCTCCAACTAATACTGCGACCAAATCATAAGAGAGTTCTTTTGCACTTTCCTGCAACTCTTTTACTTCCTCAAAAAAACTGTCCCTAGAAGAATCTGGAAGAAAATCGGCAGGTTGCCACATTTCTTCAACAGGCTTCAGGTATTCGCTCATCTCATTGAGCATGAACGGTTCCAAATAGGCCATCACTTCTTTACGTGAGCCTTCTGGTAAATTTAGAGGTAATTCTTGCATATCATTACAAAGGTAACTAAATAGCATCAATAAATTATAAAAGCTAACTATAATTGTTTAAAATGCCAAAAAATCCTTTTTTGGCTGAGGACACCTTCGAAAACCGACATTGATAATGACATAAAAAACAGATTGGCCAGCCCGTATTCGATAAAATACTATTAACTTTGTATAAATTATTTAGACGACGTTGGAAAAATTTAATATAGATAAAATACGTGCCGATTTTCCGATTCTCAAGAGAGAAGTAAATGGTAAACCATTGGTTTATTTGGATAACGGCGCGACAACACAGAAGCCGAGTTCTGTTATCGATTCGATTGTACATTATTATACAGATATGAATAGTAATGTGCATCGTGGCGTACATTATCTTAGTCAGATATCGACGGACGCTTTTGAGGTGACTCGGAAAAAAGTTCAGGCTTTCATCAATGCCGCTGAAGATAAGGAAATCATTATCACCAAAGGAACAACAGATGGAATTAATCTGATTGCAACTTGTTATGGCAGAGCTTTTATCCATGAAGGTGATGAGATTATTATCTCAGCGATGGAACACCATTCTAATATTGTGCCTTGGCAGATGCTTTGTGATGAAAAGGGCTGTAAAATTCGGGTCATTCCGATGAACGATAAAGGTGAGCTTGATATGGATGCCTACAGCAATTTGTTTAATGAGAAAACCAAATTAGTTGCTGTAACCTATGTTTCAAACTCCCTTGGGACAATCAATCCTGTGAGTGAGATGATTTCAATTGCTCACCGACATGGTGCTGTTGTGTTAGTTGATGCTGCGCAGGCGGTTCAACATATACAGATTGATGTTCAAAAGCTTGATGTAGATTTTCTGGTATTCTCCGGACATAAAATGTACGGCCCTACTGGAGTTGGGGTGTTATACGGTAAAGAGGATTTATTGAACGCGATGCCGCCTTATCAAGGTGGTGGAGATATGATTAAAGAAGTTACTTTTGAAAAAACGACCTATAACGAACTGCCCTTTAAATTTGAGGCCGGTACACCCAATATTGAGGCCGGTATCTGTTTGAACGAGGCTATAGATTATATCAATTCAATAGGTCTGGAAAATATCGAGGCTTACGAACATGATTTGTTGCAGTACGCTACGGAGAAGTTGGCTGAAATCCCAGGCATGCGGTTTATTGGAACGGCCGAGAAGAAATGTTCCGTTATTTCATTTGTAATTGACGGTACTCATCCTTATGACGTTGGTGTGATCTTGGATAAATTAGGAATCGCTGTGCGTACAGGCCACCATTGTGCCCAACCTGTCATGGATAGGTTCGGTATCCCGGGAACTATTCGTGCTTCTTTAGCGGTATATAATACAAAAGAGGAAATAGATATTTTGGTCGCCGGTATCCAACGCGCGGTCAATATGTTGATTTAATAAAAAATAGGTATGACCATTAATGAAATACAGGATGAATTAATTGAGGATTTTGCTTTCTTTACGGATTGGATGGAAAAATATGAGTACATCATCCAGCTGGGAAAAGAAGTGCCTCTAATTGATGAACAATACAAAACAGATGAATATATCATCAAAGGATGTCAGTCCAAGGTATGGCTTTTCCCGGAAATAAAAGATGGAAAAGTGTATTTTACGGCAGATAGCGATGCGATTATCACAAAAGGCTTGGTGAGTTTAATGGTCAAAGTGCTATCTGGACATAGCGCCAAGGAGATCGTTGATGCCGATTTATATTTTGTAGATAAAATAGGGTTAAAAGAACATTTGTCACCGACAAGGGCAAATGGCTTGCTATCCATGATTAAGCAAATGAAATTGTACGCATTGGCATTGCAAGTGAAAGTTTAAAAGGGGATTATTCATCCCCTTTTCTTAATACTATTTTACATAGCTCTTATCCTCAGCTTGAGGTCCCTCTTGAAATTATCCTATGAGCTCCTGGATAATAATTTTTTTCATTTTCATGAGCGCTTCATTTGCCCCCGGTCGCTGTAGTAATGTTGCAATTTGTTCGGGTACAATCTGCCAGCTTACGCCGAATTCGTCTTTACACCAGCCACACATGCTCTCTTTACCTTTCTTCGTGATATTATTCCAGAAATAATCAATTTCCTGCTGATCTTTACAGAGGATGGTGAGTGAAATACCTTCGTTAAACGTGAAAGTTTGAGGAACTCCGCTATCCATTGCCATGAGCGTAAAATCCCGGACTAAAAATTGGGTATGTTGGATTGATCCGATATATTCACCTTCTGTGTATTTCATGATCCCATTGCTTCGAAAATCATGAAATAATTCCGCATAAAAAGCTAAAGCTTGTTCGCAATTTCCCTGTTGCTCTCCGCAATACATTAAGGTTGGTACAATTGCCTGCTGGTTGGTATCGCTCCTTTTACCGAGGTATAATTGCCAATTGACGCCAAACTTGTCGGCCAGCCAGCCGTAATAAGGGCTCCAAGGGTAGGAGTTTAGTGGCATTAAGGTATTGCCGCCCGCAGAAAGTGAATTCCAGATACGATCAATTTCCTCTTTGCTTTCGCAAATGGCCATAAAAGATATGGATGGGTTGGGTTTGAATATGGGACCTCCATTTATTCCAATAAATTTTACACCGTTTAGGACAGCTTCAACAACGATGGGAGAGCTATTGCTAATATGGCTTTCGGGGAAGATGCGACAGTAAAGATCAAAGGCTTCCTGCGCGTTTTGATCGAACCAAATGGATGGGATAATTGAATTATTCATCATTTTCTTTTTGTTTTAGCGTTCACCTATTTGTATTTGTCGTTCAAGCCCTTTTTAGCGAGGACCAACGGCTTAATTTTTTCAAGACGGGATTGTTTCGTTTTTTCTTGCTTGGCCTCATCGATATACTCGATGTATTCTTTCTGTTTTCCTGGTGTTAAAGCCCGGAAACTTTCCCCGAAGATCGGATCTGCCTGTAGCGCTTCTAATAATAGACCGGTGGGAGGCTTCGTTGGAGATTTAGTTGGTTTGAGCTCTTTTCCCTCGTCAATGGTTTGGATGGATTCTTGGATATAGGCGGCTATTTTTTCGACATCCATATCCATAACGTCTTCAAAGCGCCATTGTCGTAATGCTTTCGTTTTTCCTTCGGAGGCACTGATGAGATGTTTATCCTGATCTGCTAAGAATACACCATTATAAAACCAGAGGGAAAAGAAATTTTTAAAGCCGCCCCAACCGATGACATTTTTTCCTTTATGAGTATAGATATAACTCCCCCATTTGAATTCCTTTTTTAAGGAAGTTTGCAGGATGATTTGCTGCATGAGTTCTTCGGCCTCCTGCCAGTTCCCTCGGCTTTGGTACCAATTAGGACCTTGTTTGTCTTTAAGCTTATCAATATTAAAATTGACAATATCGGTAATTATTTGTGTTGGAATCGGTTGATCCAAGGGGATTTGTATCGCACCTTTTGTGGTTTTAAAATTTTTGAGTTCTGTAGCGAAGTACTCGATAGCAGCGGGTCCTGGATAGAGGCCCAAATGGTTTTTGTTCATCGCAAAATGGATGATATTACCCTTGTATCTGAAGGTCGGCATTTGATAAGAGATCGTTTCATCTGCAGAAGGAGGGACTAGGCCAGCAATAAGCTGTCTCACCTTGATCAGATATTCTTTTTTCTCCTCTTCAAATTGATTGATATATTCGTCTATTGTTGCGATGCTCGTTCCCATAATTTGTGTTATTCTTTGATTCTCGTATACTTATTTTCAATAAACTGTATCGTTTCGGACATAAGCTGATGGAGTATCTCTATATTGATGTCGCTTAATTTCTTGATGTATATGCAAGCTTTGCCTATTTTGAATTTCCCTAGCTGATCGACCAAATGTCGGTGCTCATCGGCGCCGGTAAATACATAAAGGGAGATTGCTGATTTTCGGGGGCTAAATCCGATCAATGGAGCATAGCCTTCATGCCCACTTGCATAGGTATAATGATAGTTTCCAAATCCGATGATAGTTGGTCCGTACATTTTAGCCGGCTCACCCGTTGTGGTTTCCATAAGCTGTATCAGTGTTGCACTATCGATTTGTTTTTGTGGGTCGTCAACTGTTTTTATAAAGTCTTGGACAGATGCTTCGGTATATGCAGTTTTATTTTTTGCCATGTATAGTTGAAGTCTTTGCCGGATATTCGGATAACCTTAATTGAATGTATTGTATTTGAAGCAATTCGATGAGCAGCTATTTTTCGATAGCACTATTTTTGGAACATAAAATCGAAAGCTCCAGTTCTCAGATTGATATCATATTCTAGATACGCTTTCATACACGCTAAAAAGTTGGCCCAACCTTCTGTTTGTCGCATCATAATTAGAATCCCATCTGCATCGTTGTTCATCTCGTGTTCTGTAATCTTTATGACCGTCGCGTTTTCTCCGAATGTGGATAGTGCAATTTCTACCAGTTGATTGGGAAGTCCTCCACTCCAGTCAAAAGAGATATGAGAATTGGGGCTGATGGTTTTTCCTGTCACGGGAAAACTGTCGGGAAATTCTGGAAATGTCCATTCTACCGTTTTATCTGTCTCTAGACGTCCAGTTGAAGATTTTATAAAATAGTGATTCATTTTATTAGGATCTACAATAGCCTCAAAAACTTCGTTGATTGGTTTCTGAATTTGGATGCTGGCTTTGGCGGTTAGTTTTTCCATATTAATTTAAAGTTTTAGACAAATATTCAATAAATACAGATAGCTTGTATCTGATTATGTTAAAAATATTTAAAAGATCTTTTGGTGACCATGGAGCAATCTATCGCTTAGATCACTGTTTATTTATTTTAAGATGTATATACGATATAAACATCCTATTAAAGAATAGGTTTTCTTTTTTGGGGGACTCGGATCAATATTTCCCCTAAAACGAACGAATTGTACACTAATAAAATGTAGTTTTAGATTATTTTTGATTATAGTTAAAATCGATCCTGTATTCCTTCCATTAGGTCGCCAGGAACGATAATTCAATAAATTTAGAAAGGGTGTCTGCCTGAAATCCTTCAGGTTGGATTTGCCATCTTCATAAAACCAAAGTTATGTTTAAAATCAAGTATTTTTTTCTTCTTATGCTTTCTTCGGGAATATTGTTTTCGAGCGCACAGATTAAAAATGTAAATGAGGGCAATGAGGCTTCAAATATGTTTAATGATGCGACAGCACGTGATAAAAATGCGATTGTTGAAGCAGAAACTGGTTGGTGGAAACAAGCTGCATTAACTCGTGAACAACGCCTAGAAAAATGGAAGGTAGCCTCATTTGGTATGTTTGTTCATTGGGGTGTTTATTCTCAATATGGAAATATTTGGAAGGGGAGGCCGGGAGGGGGCTATGCGGAGCATCTGATGCGTGTGATGAAAATCCCACGTAGTGAGTATCTTGATTCTGCACGTAGATTTAATCCTTTAAAGTTTGATGCAGAGGAATGGGTATTGTTGGCAAAAAATGCAGGGATGAGATATTTTATCATCACGGCTAAGCATCATGATGGCTTTGCGATGTACCCTTCTGCATTTTCAAGTGACTATTCATTGTCAAGCACCGCATTTAAAAGGGACCCATTGGCGGAATTAGCAGCAGCCTGCCATAAACATGGGCTTTTGTTTGGATTCTATTACTCGCATGCTTTTGATTGGGAGCATCCGGATGCTCCGGGTAATGACTGGGATTACAGTAATCCAGGTGGGGATAAATTGTTGGGTGGTACAAATTGGTTTGACAAACATCCCGAATGGTTGACAAAGGCCAGGCATTATGTAGATCAAAAGGCGATTCCACAGATTGAGGAACTTATTCAGCGCTATCATCCGGATTTGTTGTGGTTTGATACACCTCATAAGTTGCCGCTATCTGAAAACCTGAGAATTTTAAAGGCTATTCGAACAGCAGATCCGAATATCATAGTCAATGGTCGATTGGCGCGTACCGAGGAAAAGAATTATGGCGATTATCTGAATACGGCAGATCGACCTGAGGAGTATTATCCAGTTGCTTCTGGCGCTTATTGGGAGGCCATACCAACTACAAATGAATCCTATGGCTATTCGTCGACCGATAAGAGCCATAAACCGACCGCTCATTTTATCAAACTCTTAGCGAAGGCTAGGGCCATGGGTGGGAATATTCTAATGAATATTGGCCCCAAGGGTGACGGAAGCATCGACAGCGCTGATGTCGCTATTTTAAAGGGCTTAGGTTACTGGATGCGGGGGAGTAGTGGAAGTGTCATTGATGTTGGACCATCTCGTTTGCCTCGTCAGCCGTGGGGAGTCATTACCCAACGTAAAAATACCCTGTATTTACACGTTTTCGAACGCCCTCTACGGAATGATCTGATTGTCGGTGGACTGATTGCTAAGGTTAATTCTGTTTCGTTATTGTCGGGAGAAACGATCAGAAAATATAGGTCCGACAAAGATGGACTGCATATTCCTATAGATCAAATAACGTCTCAGGATGATGACCTGGTTGTGGTGGTGCAATTGAAGGATACGATAACTAATCCAATAAATCCTGATTTAATGTATGTGGATCATAATATCAATAAAAATCGGCTACTGACCTTTTATGCAAAACAGATAGGTAGTCCGATGAAGTTTGGGGATGGTAAAAGGAATCGCTACTATGTGACGGGTTGGGCTAGTTTAAGTCAGGGTTTGAGATGGGAAACGAATGTGTTAAATGGCGGACGCTTCAAGGTGGCTATACGGTATGTGAAAGATGTTGCAGGTACGGGAGGGAAGCTCGGCTTAAATTTAGGGGGGAAGAAGATTGATTTTACAATAGATCCGTCGTCTTCTGTCAGTTTGCATGACAATCAACTTGAATTGGGTACGGTGGTATTGCCAAAAGGCAAGCAAGTGATTGAATTAAGTGCCCATACTATAGCGGGGGCAGAAATGGTGAAGTTTTTGGAAGTAATATTGCTGCCCGAATAATTTGTATTGAGCTTAGTGAGCATCTGTCTTGCGGAATCGAGAACCGTTCAAAACGCTACAGCTAAATACATTTCGGCCAGGTAGATCGCCTATATGATCTAGGTTGGTGCTATGTGCTCAGATAGCTCTTAAGGTAAAATACCGTAGAAATATCTTTCATAATCCATTCGCATTTTATTAAATTACACTAGTAAATATTAACCGCTATCGAAGGATTGCCATGGATCAAACCGCTAAAAGATCATCTCTTATTTTATATTTCTTTATCATGTTGTTTTCGCAATGTGCCATCGCCCAACAGACTTTCTCCTATGGAAGTTTCGGCAAGCTGAGCATGTACGCGCCGAAAGGTAAACCAAATGCCTTGGTGTTATTTGTTTCTGGAGATGGGGGTTGGCAGTTTGGGGTAATTAATATGGCTAAATTTCTAGCTGCACAGGGGGCGCTCGTCGCCGGTATCGACGCGAAGCATTTTGCTACCTCAATGGCACGTTCAAAAAAGGATTGTTATTATCCTGCTGCAGATTTCGAGCAGCTCAGCATGGCCCTCCAAAAGAAATATCAGTTTGAAAGCTATCAGAAACCCATATTGGTAGGTTACTCCTATGGGGCAACCCTGATCTATGGCTTGATTGCCCAGGCTCCGGCAGGTACCTTTCGTGGTGGGATTGCCTTAGGTTTCTGTCCAGATATCAATATTGCTAAACCACTCTGTAAGGGCAGTGGATTATCTTCCCATATCTTAAAGCCCGGAAAAAGTTATTATCTGGATCGTAGCGAAAAGTTGGCCGCTCCGTTTTGGGTACTTAATGGTGTAAAAGATCAGACCTGCCCCTTTAATGCCACAGCAGATTTTCTTAAAGGGATAGAAAATGTCCAATTGGTCAGCTTGCCTAAAGTAGGGCATGGTTTCTCCATTGCCGATAATTGGCTGCCCCAGTTCCGGATGGCTTTTCAGAAGTTGCAGGTGGCGGGCCAGCCTAGCCAAAATACAGGCGTACTCAAAACGGATATGCCCATTGAGATACTGGAACCCAAGAGCTCTACAAGGGAATTGATGTTTATGATTTCTGGCGATGGTGGTTGGACCAGTTTCGACAGGGGGTTGGCCAGTGCTTTTGCGACAAAGGGGATCAAAGTGATTGGCTTGGATGCACAGAAATATTTTTGGAATGCAAAGACACCAGAACAGACGACAAAGGAAGTGTCCGAGATCTTGACCTATTTTCAGGAAAGGGAACCTAATATCACTTTTTCGATAATGGGTTATTCTTTTGGCGCCTGTGTGATACCCTTTATCGCCAACCGCCTTCCCGAGAAGTTGAGAAAAGCGACCACTGGATTGGTTTTGTTATCGCCAGATGACCAGGCCGATTTTGAGATCCATGTGGCGGATATGCTGAGTTTAGGTGATCGTAGTGAACCTTATGATGTAGTAGCGGAGTTGAAAAAAGTAAGTCTGCACAAACTGTGTATTTTTGGTTTCGGGGAAGATAGCGAGATTGCAGCGAAGTTTAGAAATACAGGAGCACCTGTAGAAATTTTGCCTGGAGGGCACCATTTTGATAATGATTACGAAGCCATTGTGGCTAAGGTGATCAGCTCCATAGCGATCAAATAACCAAGTTAATCATATACCCAGCCTAATGATGAAACATTCACTTAAGGCTAATGATTATTATTTCAAGGAAATTCTGGCTTTTCTATTCTTTTACTAACGGTACCTTCTTGGAGGGCCTTGCAGTGCTAGAGGTCTCGCTGATCGATGTATTGAGGTCTTTTTGTATGAGCAATATTGATTCGATCACTGTGATGTTGCTTTACCCGGCCTATTTCTGAGTCTTGAGAAGATCAATTTTTAGACAGTAATTAGTCCAGTCATTATTCAGTTTATACTGAACTATCATTGAGCCACTGAACGAGAACTGAACAAACACTGTAATAAGACCTACTTTCGTCCCTATTTGATCCTAATTTGTTCCGATCGAACCCTGGCGACACTTCTTTCGGGTTCAAATACTGTTAAAGCAAAAAAAGCTAATCGTAAGATTAGCTTTTCTTTTGTGATCCCGCTGGGATTCGAACCCAGGACCCATACATTAAAAGTGTATTGCTCTACCAGCTGAGCTACGGAATCCTTTCTGTTTTTGAAAGTGATGCAAAGGTAGAAAAATAAGTTATTTGTGCAAAATGTTTTTGTCTTTTTTGTTGATTAAAGTTGTAACTATTTAAAAATTACTGAATTATTTTTTGTTAAAAAAGCCTTTTAGGAAACTTGCGGATAGGATTGGTTCGTATGGAGGCTGTTTCTTGGAACGAGTGGGCGTATTTTTAATGCAGGATAGCCATAAAAAAAGTCAGCTAATTGCTGACTTTTTTATTCTGTGGGGTCGTATTGATAACATTATTCAGTTACCACTCCCATTTTACTAAACTTATCAATTCTTTCAGTAACTAATGTATCGCTATCTTTAGCTGTCAATTCAGCAAGATCTTTCAACAGCTGGCTTTTTAGATTAGCCGCTGCTGCCGCAGGATCTTGGTGAGCACCACCTAGCGGTTCAGGGATAATACCATCAATCAAGCCGTTACCCAACATGTCTTCTGAAGTCAATTTTAATGCCTCAGCGGCTTTTTCTTTATGATCCCAGCTTCTCCATAGGATAGAAGAACAAGATTCAGGTGATATGACCGAATACCAGGTATGTTCCATCATGTAGACTCTGTTTCCAACACCAATACCCAAAGCTCCACCTGAAGCTCCCTCACCAATAACAACGCAAATGATCGGAACTTTCAATACAGCCATCTCCATGAGGTTACGTGCAATCGCTTCACCCTGTCCGCGTTCTTCAGCTTCAAGTCCTGGATAAGCACCCATCGTATCAATTAACGTGATCACAGGTTTATTGAACTTTTCCGCCATTTTCATTAAACGTAGGGCTTTTCGGTAGCCTTCAGGGTTGGCCATTCCAAAGTTGTGGAATTGACGCTCTTTGGTGTTTTTACCTTTTTGATGACCGATGATCATAACGGCATTACCATCAATAGAAGCCATACCACCGACGATCGCTTTATCATCCTTAACGGTTCTATCACCATGCAACTCGATAAATTCGTCGCAGATCGCTTCTATATAATCATAAGTCTGAGGGCGATCCGGATGGCGTGACATTTGAACGTTCTGCCAGCCTGTTAAATTGCCGTATATTTCTTTTTCAGTAGAAGCAAGCTTTTCTTCAAGCTCACGAACGGTTGCGCTCATGTCAACTTGAGTTTTTTCGGCAACTTGAGTTACCTTTTCAATTTGCAATTGCAAGTCTGCAATTGGCTTTTCAAAATCAAACGTGGTTTTCATATATCTATTTTATGAAAATATTCAGAGGGCTAATTTAGCGCATTTTTTCTTAAATTAAAATTAGGGAGGATAATATCATTGGAATTCCTTTGTTACATTTGCGTTATAATCGTACTGGTGGCTTAGTTTTTGATTGTAGGCCTGTGAAAAATGTTGACTTATGCTGAAAAAATATTTTTACTTTCTTTTGTTACTGATCTTACCTACACTTGTTCGATCAGAAAGTTATCCTGAGGTTTTATTTGACAATAGTGTTATCAACGGGAGTTATGCTAAGAGTATCGCTCATTATACTGGTGAATCATGGATCCAAAATGTAAGCTATAGCCTACCAGTTTCTGATAGCTTGTTTTTTACGCCAGGCAATTCGCTTTCTTTGCGGTACGTTTCTTCTCCTAATGGTAAATGGGAGGCAAGTATTTTAAACGATAAACAGAAATTTCCCTATTTAATTGCCAAGGATGATCAGCTAACTTTTAAGCTTTTTATTCAAAGCAATACTGAAAAGGGACAATTGCCAAAAGTCACCTTACAGCAAAATGATACAAGGACAAATGCTGTGGATATCGCAAATTATATCGATGATTTTGCTTATGATACTTGGCTTAATGTTTCCATTCCAGTCGCCAAATTTGTAGGAATTTCATTAGGGAAGCCTGTTTCGGCTTTAATTTTGGAACAGAATGGAACTGCACTGCAGACAAATCAATTATTTATCGATCAAATAGAGTTTTTGCCCAAAAACTATCCAAAGGTAAGACTGTCATCAGCAGCTATCTTATCTAAGATCAGTTCCGTGGATAAACAAGTCGAGTTGGTCTGGCAATTGCCGCTAACACCAAGTATTCGCTATGTGAAAATCTACCGTTCGGAAGATAAACTCAATTTTCAGCCGATCGCAATTTTACCCATCTATGTACAGAAGTCGCTAGATAGAGTAAATGAATATAACAAATCTTATTATTATAAGATCGCTTGGGTAGACTATAATTATGTTGAATCTCCTTTTTCTGAGGTTAGGGAGGTACAGACAAAAAAAGGTACGGATACGGAGATGTTAAATTTTATCCGGAATGCTCATGTGAATTATTTTATAGACAACTATGATGTGAATAGTGGTATGTTTCTGCCTGATCGAGGCAATAGACAGGCTATTGTATCTACAAATGAAACTGGCTATGCGATCTTGGGTTTGCTTGTGGCTGGAGAGAATAACTTGATCTCGCGACAAGCTCTTTTGGTCAGGTTAACACGGATTGTGAAATTTTTGAGTAGTGCACAACAACATCAAGGGGTCTTTACGGCGCTTTACGATGGCCGGTCGGGGGTGCCTTATTATCGCGATTCAATTCCAACATACGATTTGCGCGGAACCTCCCATATCATGGAATCGCTTTTAATCGCTCGCCAATATTTTTCTAAAGAGGATCCTGAGGAACAGACCTTGAGAAATAACATTACGAAGCTCTGGGAACGCATAAATTGGAACTATTTTACAGACGCACAGAATCCTGATGTACTCTGGAATAAGTGGTCGCCTGTAGACAGTACAGCTAGATCGAGGCCTTTGGGGGGATTTAACGAGAGTTTGGGTACCTATTTACTGGCGATGTCTTCACCTACCCACCCTTTAGCTATTTCAGCTTATATCAATGGATTTGCAACCAAACATAAAGGCAACGAATTGTATTTTGGGGATGAGTCCAATGATTTAGCTCCTGAACTCAAAATGAAATTAAATGATTCTTTAGCGCGTTCAATAAGTGCAAACCCTTTAGTTGGCGACATGGGAAATGCCGGGATTTCGATCTACTCCGACGACAAAGTTATTTTTGCCAAGAGTATTGCGGGCGGCAGTTTAAATGAATCATTGATGTCTGTTTATCGTCCCTTTTTGATTATGGATCCTAAAGGGAAAGTAGATGATTTTGTAGATTACAAGAAATATTTGTCGAATTATATTCTTGCCTATAAACGGAGAGATAATGAAATGAGTATAGGGACACGATTTACAGATATTTGGGGCGTGGAAAATGTGGAAGATACGTATCAGGGGTATTTGGTGAATCCTGCAATAGCTATTGCAGCTTACCCATTTGAAAAGGAGATTGGTCTAAAAGCATTGCGTAAATTTTACGAAGAATACGCTGATGTGTTATTTACACAATATGGTTTCAGAAGCTGGATTGATATTAAAAACAACGATGTTTCTGAAAGCTATCGTGCGAGGAATCAGGCAACGATTGCCGTGATGATCGAGAATGCAAATTCAGGCATGATTTGGAAATTGTATGAGAATATTCCTGAGGTAAAAAAGACTTTAGAAAAAGTATATACCAAGAAATAGATTTGTTACGTTAGATATGACGTAGAAGGGATGTCATATTGGACTTTTTTCGCTATATTTACGTGCTTAAATCGATATTAAATACGTTAGAAACGACATGCTTAGAAAAATTAATTTGGGAATTTTAACCTTATGTGCAAGTTTATCGTTATTTTCCTGTAAACAACAAGCTATTGTAGTCAATCCAGGTGCAGTTGTAACAAAAGATGGAACTGATGATGGTTTGAAAAATGTGAAGAAGGATTTTAATGACGCGAAAAGAACTGATGAAGGGATTAAGTTTAGTATATCGTCTGATTTATTGTTTCCAACAAACTCTTCTTACCTATCTGAGAAGGCAAAAACTGAAGTTAGTAAATTGGCGTTGATCTTGAAGGAAAGTAATAATAAGATCAAAGTCGATGGGTATACTGATGCTACGGGTACTGTTGAGTATAATCAGTGGCTTTCCGATAAAAGAGCGGCGTCTGTTAAGAAGTTCTTGGTAGATTCAGGGGTTGCTGATTCGCGCATCACGGCAAAAGGTTTCGGTCAGTCAAATCCAGTTGGAGATAATAAAAGTCCGGAAGGACGTCAAAAAAATAGAAGAGTGGAAGTTACTATTTTAGATAAAAAATAGTTTATCAGACCAATTCTTAATATAAAAAAAGCGAGATATTTAAGATATCTCGCTTTTTTTATGCAGTTATATAGCGGTTTTATACCGCTGTATATGGTCTCCCGAAACAAGGTATTTTAAAACAGGAGACACCGGAATGTGTGCTGTTCTGCAGAAATTGCTTTCGATAAAATCCGGGCCTAAGACAAATAGCGTTGAAAAAGATGAATTTAGAGGAAGAAGATAATAGACAGAAGCCAATTTTTCGGGAAGCCATGTGGTTTTGGTTTGTGTTAGGTTGGATAAGTTTTGGTGGAACAACAGGCCATGTGACCATTATGCACGATTTTTTGGTCGAAAAGAAAAGATGGGTAAGTAACAGGAAGTTTTTTCAGGCGCTCAATGCATGTATGTTGTTACCGGGACCGGAAGCGCATCAATTGACGATTTATTTAGGATGGAAGCTGCACGGCGTAAAAGGTGGTGTGTTGGCCGGGGTATTTTTTATTGTTCCCTCACTGCTTATTATATGTGGACTCAGTACGCTATATGCACACTATGGCAACTCCGCATTGCTTATTGCTTTATTTTCGGGTTTAAAACCTGCAGTTCTAGCGATCATTATATTTGCAACCTTTCGGGTAGGGCAGAAATCTCTTGTCAGCACATGGCATTATTTGGTAGCATTGGCCGCTTTTTTTCTATCGTATTTTGCTGGGGTTCCAATGCCCTGGATTATTGTGGGGGTGATCGCTTTTGGTCTACTACTATATACAATCTTGTCAAAAACTTCCCAAATTGATGCTAATCGTGAAAATGAAGATAAGCAGTTTGAATCTGCTTATTATATCAATACGCTCGAAACACTTCCTTCCGTATCCTACCGTCGTGTTTCTCTTCAGGTGCTGCTGTTTTTCTTACTATGGTTGATTCCGTTGACCATTTTGCTGTTTTTTACCATCGATACTGAATTTTGGAAGACACTTTCTTTTTTATTTACAAAGTCCGCTTATTTGACGATTGGAGGTTCTTATACCGTCATTCCCTATGTTGCGGCCCTTGTGACAGAGAAATTGTTTTGGCTTTCGAAGAGCCAGATGATAGATGGATTTGCTCTTGCAGAGACGACTCCGGGGCCTTTAGTGGTTGTTTTGGCGTATGTTGGTTTCATGGCTGGCTTCAATCATTTTCATCAGTCCTATCTCATGGCAGCAATAGGTTTGATCGCGACAGCATATTTTACTTTTTTGCCAAACTTTGCCTTGATTTTTGTTGGGGCGCCACTGATCGAACGGGCCCAAAAAAATACATGTATACAATTTATCCTATCTTTAGTGACGGCATCGGTGGTTGGTGTAATCGTTAATTTAGCCTGTTATTTAGGTTTAGGAATTCTATTTCCAAGTGGTGTCAGTTCTTGGTATGCCATTGAGCCGATGGCTCTGGTTTGGGTGCTATTCTCACTTTTTCTTTTATTCAAGTATAAAATAGGCATGTTGAAACTTATATTGTTAAGTTTAGTCTATGGCTTTCTCTTATTTTTATGGCGATAAAATAAAATGTCCATTGGCTGATGAGCTTCGCAAGCAAGTTTATTAAAGATTGAAGGGAGTCTTGTGAATTTGATAGAGCCATTCGAGGTAACATACGCGCATAAACAAGAAAAGCCCATCGTTAGATGAGCTTTCTTGTACCTAGGGCGGGAATCGAACCCGCACTCCCTTAACGGGAACAGGATTTTAAGTCCTGCGTGTCTACCAGTTCCACCACCTAGGCAGGTGAGCGAAAAACGAGATTCGAACTCGCGACCCCAACCTTGGCAAGGTTGTGCTCTACCAGCTGAGCTATTTTCGCATTGGAATTTTATTTCAATTTTCAAAAGAACCTTGCGTTCCTTTTTGGTGATGCAAATATAGAGCGAAAATTTAATATTGCAAAATATTTATTTACTTTCTTTCTGTGTTTTTTATAACTCCTTTGAATTCAGTGTGGAAAAAATTAAATCACTCTCAAATCCGCGGGATAGCGCAAACTGATAAACTTTGTTTTTCACTGTATAGTGGTTCTTACCACTAATTTCACGGAGTTTTTTGTCAACGATATGATTTAAGATTTGTTCATATTCATCTAGATCGATTTGCTTAAATGCAATTTTTATCAATTGTTCGGAGACCCTTTTTGCTTTGAGTGCCTGCTTGATTTTTACTTTACCCCAGCCTTTCATGCGGAGTTTTCCGTTACAGTAGGCAATAGCAAAGCGTTCTTCATTTAAAAAATTATCGCTGATCAAATTGGCCAATACATTTTCGACTTCTTCTTCGTTTAGTCCCCAGCTGTAGAGCTTATCGCGTACTTCTTGCTGTGCGCGTTCTTGATAGACGCAATAGCTTTCCGCTTTCAACTGCGCCTGATGCTGCGTTAATATCTTCTTGTTTCTTTTTTCTTCGTCAAACATATTGTCAAAATTTCAAAAATAATATGAAATAACTAAAAAAATGTTCAGTTTTGACACAATCAAAATATATCAGGAGAATGTACAAAATATCGGAAATCGCCCAGATTTTACATCCCAATCGCACATTTATCACGGATCCCAATTCTTTTGTCCAGCATTTATTTTATGACAGCCGTAAAATTGCCCAGGCGGACAACGGGATTTTTTTTGCACTTCAGAAGAACAGAGATGGTCATCGGTATATCCGGGAAGCCTACGAAAAAGGAGTTCGTAACTTTGTGCTTCAGGCCGATGAGGGACAGGAAATGGAGCTTTTGGAAGCTAATATTCTTTGGGTAGCGGATAGTTTAGTTGCTATGCAGGAGCTGGCAACTTTTCATCGTCAGAAATTTGATTATCCTGTCATCGGAATTACTGGGAGCAATGGCAAAACGATTGTAAAAGAGTGGCTTTTCCAGCTTATGTCTCCTGAATATAGGATTTATCGGAGTCCTAAGAGCTATAATTCTCAACTTGGTGTGGCTTTGTCCTTGTGGGGATTGTCCGATCAGTATAATCTTGCGCTAATCGAAGCGGGAATTTCAGAAAAAGGGGAAATGCTGCGCCTTGAGCAGATGATAAAACCAACTATAGGACTATTGAGCAACATCGGTGTTGCCCACAAAGCTGGTTTTAAATCTAAAGAGGAAAAGATCTATGAAAAGCTCGAGCTTTTTAAAAATGTTGAAACCATGATTTTTCCAAATAGTTACCTCGAAAATATTCAATTGCCATATAGACCACGAAAATTTTCCTGGGGGCTTGATGAGGGCCTTTCTTTGGAAGTGTATTCCATCAAGCAGGTTAATGACCGATTTACTATGGTCACGTTCTATTATGCCAGTCGCACCTTTGCTGTTGAAGTACCGTTTGTGGATAAAGGAAATGTTGAGAACGCGATAAATTGTGTAGCGGTGATGCTGCGTTTTGGTTATGAAAATGAAGTGATCGCAGCGAGGATTAAAGAGCTGCAGCCAGTGGCGATGCGTCTTGAGTTAAAAAAAGGAAAAAAGAATAGCTCAATTATCGATGACTCGTATAGTAATGATCTAGATGCACTGCAGATTGCCCTGGAGTTTTTAAATCAGCAGGGACAGCATCCGTTCAAGATGTTGATATTGTCGGATATCCCTGGTGTCCATATCGAAGATGAAAAAAGTTTGTCCAAGCTGAAACGTTTGCTTAGTGAGTATCGTTTGGATAAATTGATATTGATAGGTGAAGTGTTGCCTAAAGTGGCAGCACAATTTGAAGTGCCTTCTATTTCATATAGCGATACAACTGCTTTCTTGGCCGATATTAGGTCGCTTTCTTTTGAAAATGCCACGGTATTATTGAAAGGAGGACGTGAGTTTCATTTTGAACGTATCAGTCAGCTTTTAGTTGCAAAATCACATGATACAGTGCTTGAAATCAATTTGAATGCACTGGAGAATAATTTGAACGTATATCGACAGCTGCTGCCGAAACAGGTGAAGTTGATGACCATGGTCAAAGCTTTTTCTTATGGTAGTGGAAGCTTCGAGATAGCAAACCTTTTGCAATTCAATCGGGTGGATTATCTGACTGTTGCTTTTGCGGATGAGGGGGTTGATTTGCGTGGTGCGGGCATAAAATTACCTATTGTAGTGATGAGCCCTGATGAAAGTTCTTTTGAGTCCATTGTTCAGTATAACCTTGAACCGGAAATTTATAGCTTTAGAATATTGTTTTCTTTTTTGAATTTTCTGAAAACGAAACAAATAGCTTCTTTTCCGATTCATATTAAGATAGATACAGGTATGCATCGGTTGGGTTTTATGCCTGACGAGGTCGATCGTTTAATAGCTGTGTTACGTGCGGAAGCGATTTTAGAGGTTAAATCTGCATTTTCCCACTTAGCGTCTGCAGGTAATGAAAAGGATTGGGAATTTACACAAGGACAAATTGATCTGCTGGATGAATTTACAAAGCGTCTCGAAAGTGGTATAGGATATTCTTTTCTACGTCATATTGCAGCAACATCGGGTATTGAATTGTGGCCGAATGCGTATTTTGATATGGTGAGGTTGGGGATAGGTCTCTATGGTATCGATATCGAGCGTCATGATTTACCCATTAGGGAGGCGAGTACCTTGAAAACGAATGTGACGCAAATTAAATACCTCCCAGCAGGTGAAACCGTAGGTTATAATAGGCACGGCGTCCTGTATAGAGATAGTAAGATTGCGACAATTAAAATTGGTTATGCGGACGGTTACGATAGGCGTTTTGGTAACGGTGTCGGTAAAATGTTGATAAACGGTTTTTTAGTCCCTACTATAGGAGATATATGTATGGATATGTGTATGTTGGATGTAACGGATGTGGAAGTTGGAGAGGAAGATGAAGTTATCGTTTACCCTGATATAAAGTCAGCGGCGAAGGCTATAGGGACGATTCCTTATGAATTGCTGACGAGTATTTCCCAACGCGTAAAAAGAGTATATTTTTATGAATAATAAAGGATATTCTGCATTTTTGAATAATATTTTATTTTCAATTCATGTTTAGTAAATTAATCAGAGGATTTATTAATTATTTGATACGAGGTGTCCTGGTAGTGGTTCCTCTTGCTGGTGCTATTTTTTTAATAGTTTGGATTGTTGCATCAGTTGATTCGGCATTGAATCTAACTGAACATTTTTTGGAGGATGATAGGGGGCACCCCTTGTATATTCCAGGAATAGGTATTCTGACCGTTATTTTGGTATTGGTTTTGGCGGGGCTTATTTTTACAAATTTTGTTACAGACCCCATTAAAGTGTGGATTAATCATCAGATCCAGCGGATTCCACTTTTAAATACATTATATTCTTCGATTAAAGATTTTACGGAGGCCTTTGTTGGTGATGCAAAGAAATTTAATGAACCTGTCTTGGTGACGGTGAATGAGTTTGGTCTGAAGAAGATAGGTTTCTTAACGCAGCATGATTTAAAAAGCATTGGGCTTGAAGAAGATGTTATGGTGTATTTTCCATATTCCTACTCTTTTGCAGGACAGGTTGTTATTATCAGTGCAGACAAGGTCAAAAAATTAGATATGTCTCCAACAGATGCCATGAAACTCGTTGTTTCCGGTGGTGTGAGCGGGATAGCCCATTAGTCGGCTTTCATATCGGTTAAGTAAAAATGCTGGAAGTCGTTGTATGATTTCCAGCATTTTTATTTTTGCTTATTCTGTCTTTCTACTTGTGCGACTTTTTCCAATTTATACGTCCACGTTGTTATTGGTTTAGGACATTGCTATTGATTTTTTTTCTGCCCTAAAGTGGGATTTACAGGTGGGATTGGAATATAGCCGTCATCTCCAGGTACTTTTGGAAATTCATGATTTTCCCATTTTTCGCGCGCTATTTTTAATGTTTCAATGTCTGAAGCGACGAAGTTCCAGTCGATATATCGTTGTTCAGGAAAAGGTTCACCACCAAAAATGTAAACTGAAGTACCCGCCTTCATTTCGAATTCACATAGTTTCGCATCCTTGGCAACTAAAATCTGTTTTGGACCGAATTCCTGGCCTTCCGCATGAACAGTTCCATGAAGGATATATAATCCACTTTCGCCATATAGGTGATCGCCCAGTTTGATGGTCGCATCTTGTTCTGCTTTGATTTCAATAAGATATAATGGACTATATACGGGAACCTCGGAACGATGGTTTTTAATTTCACCTGCAATTAAACGATAAGATACACCGTCTTCGGTCCAATGTGGAAGCTGCGGTTCTTCTATGTGAACAAAATTAGGTTCCATTTTTTCGAGTTCTTTTGGTAGGGCCACCCAAATCTGCAGCCCATGTAGGTCGTGCGGGGTAGATCTCAGCTGTTCGGGAGTTCTTTCGGAGTGTGTGACACCCTTACCTGCCGTCATCCAATTGACTGCTCCAGGTTTGATCTCCACGGCATTTCCTAAGCTGTCACGGTGCATAATGCTACCTTCGAATAGATAAGTCAATGTGGATAACCCGATATGCGGATGTGGAGCAATATCCATAAAGTGCGGTTCGGCAATGTTATCTGGTCCCATGTGGTCGATAAAGATAAAAGGGCCGACCATACGTTTCTGCCTGAAAGGCAGAAGTCGGCCAACTAAGAAATTGCCTATGTCAGCGGCTCTTTCTTCAATAACTATTGCAATATTTGACATAATGTTTCCTTATTTTTGTGTTTCTAATCTACAGCAATTTAAGAAATGTCGAGTATAATCAATCGTTTTTTGGGTAAAAAGAGTGTAAGAAATGAAGAGCTTTTGGCACTTGCGGATAGGTTGTCTTTTAGGAACAGTCAGCTGGACAGTTTTTTGATAGGGCATTTTATACAACGTAACAAAATAGATCCAGTGGAGTATTTTGCTTTTCAAGAGCAGTTGCTTAAGCTTCATGTTGACCGATTTGAGGCTCTGCAGGTAGAGCTTAACTTGTTGAACCAATATTTGCAGTTGGCCGAACGTTTTCTTCCAGCAGGTTTTTCAGTCAAATGGGAAAATAAGCTACACTCTCAGGATGAAATTATGTTGCCGCCGCTCATTCTTTTTCCTGTGGTACAGCATGCTGTTGAAAATGGTTATAATACGATGTTTTCTCATCCAGTTCGTATACGATTATCGGGCTCATCAAAGCTGATTATGCTGGAAGTGAGTTATCGCGTGAACCATTACCTGGAAAGCCAGTTTAGCAGCACATTGATACGTGATTTTCGACAGCGATTGGACTATCTTTTTCCGGAAAAACATAATTTGCTGATGAATAGTAACAGCAATACTTCTCGAATAACCTTAACTATCCAACTTTAGATGATATTGAAGTGTTTTAATGCATTCCAGATGCCATTTTCATCAACGCTATCTGTTATATAATCTGCAATTTCCTTTACCTCGGGATTTGCATTACCCATAGCAATTCCAATATGGGTGTGCGCTAGCATTGTAATATCATTTCCGCCGTCGCCAAATGACATGGTTTCTTCCAAGGTGAAGTTGAAATGGTCTAAAAAAACATCTATTCCAATTTTTTTGCTTTGCCCCATAGGATTGACATCAGCAAAAACGGGCGTCCATCTCGAAGCAACTGAATTTGGCATCACATTTTCCATGAATTCAGCTTCTTCTTCAGGATTGATGAAAACATTGACCTGCATAACTGAGTCAAGATCAAAATTCTGTTCGTAATCCCGAACTGGTGGGGTGGGGACATTGACCTGCTGGTACATTTGGAATACCTCCGGTGTAACCTGGTTCAAGGAAATTTCTTTTTCAGACATGAATGAAAAAGTCAGGTCTTCACGCTTTTTAGCATAATTTAATAAGGAGCGAATGTCTTTTTGAGGAATGTTATTTTTATAAATGACGTCCTGTTCCTTCGTGACGCAATACCCGCCATTGAAGGTGATATATCCATCAAAATCGAGGTAACGAATATGCCCCAGCTGATTGTAGGACCTTCCTGTTGAAACAAATACCTTGATGTTTTTTTCTTTTAATAATTGAAATGCCTGTTGAGTAGATTCGGGAACTTGATGTGTTTTGAAACTTAGCAAAGTTCCATCGATGTCAAAAAAAATAGCTTTAATCATGGATTTTTGGGTCAAAATCAAATATACTAAATACTTGGGATAGTGTAACTATTACAATATTAAATTTGAGGTGTTTTATCGCCTAATAGTGCTTATCTCGTTTTTAATTGTATTGAGGATAAGTATGCCCAAATGGAAGACAGTCGGTCTGTAGATGTTAAGTTGCGGTTCTAGATGAAAATTTTTACCACACTTGGTGGAGATAAGTCAATATCAACCGCATAATTAAGAGGAAATAAAACCGGAGATAAAAGGGAATTAAAAGGAAGATTATAGGTATTCATCCGAATGAAGTCCGAATGAGGTCCCTATAAAGTCCCTATGAAGTACGTGTTAAAGGAGCTGTAAATTTGATGTTGGCATAATGTTGGATCTTTTGATATACATGATAAGAAAGAGCTCGAGGGCTTGATGATTTGGCCTGATATTGACTTTTTCGAGGCGCATAAAAAAAGGAAGATCGAGGAGTTTATGATCCTGTTTCTTATTAAAGCGTAGCTAGCGGCCGGTATCGTGTGAAGCTAGATTTTCTTTAGTGGATTTTCGCAAAAATCTGACACAATCTTCTCTAATAATTTCGTAAATTTCAAGTTCAAAAAAATGTAAATTGTCTTGCATTTAATGTATTGTATTAAAGAGGGTTAGAATTTTATGTATATTATTTTCGATACGGAAACGACGGGTTTGCCTAAGCGTTGGGACGCACCAATTACCGATACGGACAATTGGCCTCGCTGTATTCAGTTGGCTTGGCAAATTCATGATGAGATGGGAAATTTGGTCGAACATCACGATTTCTTGATTAAGCCAGATGGATTTGATATACCCTATGACTCTGAAAAAATACACGGCATATCGACGGCATTGGCAGAAGAGCAGGGGGTGCCGCTTCAGGAGGTCCTAGAGAAATTCAATGTGGCATTGAATAAAGCCAAGTTTGTTGTTGGACAAAATATTGGTTTTGATTTGAATATCATGGGCTGTGAATTTTACCGTTATAGTGTTGCGTCTAATATGGCTAATATGCCTGTATTAGATACCTGTACGGAAGTAACAGCTGAACTCCTGAAAATTCCAGGTGGTCGCGGTGGTCGCTTTAAATTACCTAATTTGACCGAGCTGCATTCCTATTTATTTGGAGTACCGTTTGCTGAGGCACATAATGCAACAGCCGACGTTGAGGCGACAACACGTTGTTTTCTGGAGCTTGTCAGAAGAGAGGTTTTCACTACTGAGGAACTTCAGGTCGATACGGGCTACTTTGTCGATTTTAAAACGAACAATCCTGGTCCTATACCCACTGTTGGACTGAAACATATCAACCTAAAAGCAGCTTCTGATGAAATTAGAAAACGGTCTCAGCCAGATGAAGTCAAGGTTGTCGTTGATGCGGACGCGTTAGCAGCTTTAAAGGATGCCAAATTTGCCCATTTGCATAATCACTCTCAGTTTTCGATTCTGCAGTCGACGATGTCGTACGATAAGTTAGTTTCGGCAGCAGTCAAGGATAATATGCCTGCTGTTGCGTTAACGGACCACGGAAATATGATGGGGGCTTTTGAGTTTGTTTCTCGTGTTATAGGCCATAATAAAGAAGTTGAAGCGCAAAATGCGGAGGCTGTTGAAAATGGACAGGAACCTACTGGTCAGCTTTTAAAGCCAATTGTTGGTTGTGAATTTTTTGTTTGTGAAAACCACAAAGATAAGTCGAGGAAGGATAATGGTTATCAGATTGTGTTATTAGCGAAAAATAAACGCGGGTACCATAATCTGGCTAAACTGGCTTCTTTTGCTTATACGTCCGGGTTCTATTATGTTCCGCGGATTGATAAGGATCTTATTCTTCAATATAAAGAAGATGTTATCGCTTTGTCAGGTAACTTACAAGGCGAGGTGCCGAATAAAATACTGAATATTGGTGAGAGCCAGGCCGAAGAAGCCTTGCTGTGGTGGAAAGAACAATTTGGGGATGATTTTTATCTTGAATTGATGCGTCATGGTCAGGAAGATGAAGATCGTGTGAACCAAACGTTGCTGAAGTTTTCCCGTAAATATGAGGTTAAAACTGTTGCGACCAATAATACGTATTACGAGAAGAAAGGCGATGCGCATGCACATGATATTTTGCTGTGTGTGAAAGATGGTGAAAAGCTCTCAACGCCAAAAGGTAGGGGACGAGGGTTCCGTTTTGGCTTACCGAATCAGGAGTATTATTTCAAGTCTTCGGATGAAATGAAGGCTCTATTTAAAGATTTGCCCGAAGCGATTTTAAATATCCAGGAGATTGTCGATAAGATAGAGATATTTAAGTTAAACCGAGATGTCCTTTTGCCTAAATTTGATATACCCGAAGAATTTCAGGTGGAAGCCGATCTTGAAGATGGGGGAAAACGTGGTGAAAATAAATACCTGGCCCATCTTTGTTATGTGGGGGCTGAGAAACGCTATGAAGAAATTACGACTGATATTCGAGATCGCCTAGACTTTGAGTTGGCTACCATTGAGAAAACAGGGTATCCAGGTTACTTTTTGATTGTTCAAGATTTTATTGCGGCAGCCCGAGATATGGGTGTCTCTGTGGGGCCAGGACGGGGATCTGCAGCTGGTTCAGCGGTGGCCTATTGTTTGGGAATTACCAATATCGATCCGATTAAATATGACTTGCTTTTCGAGCGTTTCTTAAATCCTGACCGTGTATCCATGCCCGATATTGATATCGATTTTGATGATGAGGGGCGTGGACGGGTTATGCAATATGTAATTAATAAATATGGTGCTAGTCAAGTTGCCCAGATTATTACCTACGGTACAATGGCTGCAAAGTCATCTATCAAAGATACAGCTCGTGTATTGGATTTACCTTTAGGGGATGCCAATGAAATTGCCAAGCTGATTCCGAATCTTAAATTATCCAAGATTTTTACTTTAGATGACGCCGGCTTAAAGGAAAAACTGAGGACTGAGGAAATTGAAGCTGTTAATAGATTGAAATCTATTGCTGATGGTGCTGGATTGGAAGCTGAAACGATCAGACAGGCCCGGGTTTTGGAGGGGTCTGTACGAAATACAGGTATCCATGCCTGTGGTGTTATTATTACGCCAGACGATATTACTAATTTCGTTCCTGTTTCTTTGGCAAAAGACTCGGATCTTTATGTGACGCAGTTCGATAACCACGTTGTTGAAAGTGCCGGTTTGCTGAAAATGGACTTTTTGGGTTTAAAGACACTGACACTGATAAAAGATACGGTCGAAAATGTCAAATTAAGCCATGGTATCGTGCTGGATCCGGATCAATTTCCGATCGACGATGAGCTTACCTATGAGCTCTTTCAACGTGGAGAGACCATAGGGGTGTTTCAGTATGAATCTCCTGGAATGCAGAAGTACATGCGAGACCTTAAGCCGACGGTATTTGCCGATTTGATTGCGATGAATGCACTCTATCGTCCGGGCCCAATTGAGTATATCCCAAGTTTTATTAAGCGGAAGCATGGTATAGATCCTATTGTTTACGATTTGGATGCCTGTGAGGAATATTTGAAAGAAACTTATGGAATTACGGTATACCAGGAGCAGGTAATGCTTTTGTCTCAAAAGTTAGCTGGATTTTCGAAAGGTGATGCCGACGTTTTGCGTAAGGCCATGGGTAAGAAGCAAAAAGCTGTACTGGATAAGATGAAGCCTAAGTTTGTTTCGCAGGCAGAGGAGAAAGGGCATAATGCAAAAGTTCTGGAGAAGATCTGGACCGACTGGGAAGCTTTTGCAAGTTATGCATTTAATAAATCCCATTCTACCTGTTATGCTTGGGTTGCCTATCAAACAGCCTATTTGAAAGCGCATTTTCCGGCGGAATATATGGCTGCCGTACTTTCTAATAACATGAATGACATCAAGCAGGTGACATTCTTTATGGAGGAATGTAAACGTATGGGACTAGAGGTACTTGGTCCTGATGTGAATGAATCTTATTATAAGTTTACGGTAAATGAATCTGGAGCTATTCGTTTTGGGATAGGTGCGGTTAAAGGTGTCGGGGCAGGAGCAGTAGATGCTATCGTGCAAACACGGCAATCAGGATTGTATAAATCTGTTTTCGATATGGCCAAACGGATTGATCTTCGTGCGGTCAACAAGAAAGCTTTCGAGAGCCTGGCTTATGCTGGTGGTTTTGATAGTTTTGACAATACGCATCGTGCACAGTATTTTCATTCGGATGAAAGTTCAACAGGAATGGAAAAGGCGATACGATTCGGCCAGCGTTTTAAAGAAAATGAAAGTTCGGCCCAGGCGAGCTTGTTTGGTGTAGGTGGTGCTGCAGAATTGCCGGAACCCGTTTTGGCACCATGTCCGCAATGGGGATTGATTGAAAAGCTTAAGTATGAAAAAGATGTTATCGGTATTTATTTGACCAGTCACCCCTTAGATACATACCGGTTTGAAATTGAACATTTTTGTCAGAATTCGGTTTCAGATTTGGCATTGATCAATAAGGTTAAGGCGGCAGAGGTCGATGAAGAGACTTTGCTTGAGTTTAATCGGATCAAGAATAAAGAATTGGTGATTGGTGGCATTATCGCATCGGCAAACCATCGATTGACAAAGACTGGTAAGCCTTTTGCGTCGTTTATCATAGAAGATTATAGTGATTCTTATGATATGGCAGTTTTTGGCGAAGAATACGTCAAGTTGAAGGGATATTTGCAAGAGGGCTATTTTGTGCAATTACGGGGTTTGGTACAGGAACGTTTCAGACAGGTTGGAAATTGGGGCTTTGAGCTGCGTAGTGTACAGTTACTTTCGGATCTTCGTGAGAAGATGGCGAAGAGTTTTACGATTAATATTCCTTTACCTAAGTTGAATGAAGCATTTCTTGACGGAATCAAAGATATACTGGCGCAAAATGAGATTGAGGGGGTTGTGCCAAATTGTCAATTAAAGTTTAAAATTTGGGATCCCCAAGATGAAATATCTGTCGAAATGCCAGCTAAAAGTCTGAAAATAAACCTAACAAATGAATTTTTGGACTGTATAGATAAGTTTGAAGGGATAAATTACCGATTGAATTAGTTTGGATTGGAATTTGTGTAATTAAGATTACAAATACATTGGTAGTTGTTACTATCTTTGTTTATTGATTTTAGCAATTAAATAGTATTAAAGATATAACTTCGGTTTATAAAATTAAAAGATTATGGCATTAGAAATTACAGATAGCAACTTTGAAGAAGTTGTCTTAAAAGCAGACAAACCAGTATTAATTGATTTTTGGGCAGAATGGTGTGGTCCTTGCCGTATGGTAGGTCCTGTGGTTGAAGAACTGGCTAAGGATTATGAAGGTAAAGCTGTTGTAGGAAAAGTAAATGTGGATGAAAATCCAGAGATTTCTGTTCGTTATGGCATTCGTAATATTCCAGCTTTATTGTTCTTTAAAAATGGAGAAATAGTTGATAAACAAATTGGAGCTGTTCCAAAATCAGTATTGAACGAGAAATTAGAAAAACAATTAGCATAACTTAGCTAAATAATAAAAAAAGCCTGAAATATTATATTTCAGGCTTTTTTTTGTTTTTAAAATCCAATTTTTTTGATTTTATTTCGAATTTTAGTTGTTTTGTGTCTGTATTTTATTTGTTTTAGTGTGATTTTATATATTTATATTGTTTTTTAACAGTGTAATGTTTTGTATTTTTTGTGTTTTTGTGTTTTAATATGGTTTTGTTGTTAGTTTTAATCTATTTGTGTTTAATTTCTGATAAAAAATCAATTTTATTTGCAAAAACCAATATTTTTTGCTTCTTTTGAGTATTGAAATTGGTTTTCGAAAAGAATTTGTTTCGATTTTTCGGTTTTGATATTGTTTTTTTTGACTCGATGATTTAGGAGTTGTTTTTTTGAAAAAAAATAGAAATTGACAAAGATTTTCCCTTTCAAATACCCTAGATTATGCCTCGCGTTGCTCTCCGTAACGCGAGTTTTTTTTGGGTAAAGTATGGTAAAAATAAAAGCGGCTATCCTTTCGGATAGCCGCTTTTTATTATTGACTAAATAAACTGAATTATTCAGCAATTACTTCGAAAGGAACTTGAACTTTCACTTCTTTGTGTAAGTTTAAGTTTGCGATGTATTCACCTAGTTCTTTAGGTTCTACTTCGAAAGTGATACGACGACGATCTACATCAAAACCTTTTGCTTTCAACGCATCAGCAATTTGAATGCTGTTTACTTTACCAAAGATTTTACCAGATTCACCTGCTTTAGCACCGATTGAAAGTTTGATAGCTTCCAATTTACCAGCTAATTCAGTAGCGTCTTTTTTGATTTTTTCTTGTTTGAACTGAGCTTGTTTGATGTTCTCAGCTAAAACTTTCTTTGCAGATTCAGTCGCTTGGATAGCAAATCCTTGCGGGATTAAGTAGTTACGACCGAAACCTGGCTTTACATTAACGATATCGTTTTGCTCACCTAAGCCTTTGATATCTTGTTTTAAAATTACTTCCATTTTCTATCGTCCTCCTTATTTAATTGCATCAGCTAAGTAAGGTAATAAGCCGATGTGACGAGCACGTTTAACAGCTTGAGCTACTTTACGTTGAAATTTCAAAGATGTACCAGTTAAACGACGAGGTAAGATTTTACCTTGATCATTTACAAATTTCATCAAGAAGTTAGCATCTTTATAATCGATATATTTGATACCATTCTTTTTGAAACGACAGTATTTTTTACGGTTGTCCTCTACTTTAGGAGCAGTTACGTATTGGATATTTTCGTTAGCCATTAGTTTGCACCCTCCTCAGTTTTAGTTTCAGCTTTTTTGTTGAATGCACCGCTACGTTTTTTCTCGTTGTATGCTTTAGCATGTTTGTCTAAGCTTACAGTCAAGAAACGCATAATGCGCTCATCACGTTTGTATTCAACCTCTAATTTATTGATTAATTCACCTGGAGCCTTGAATTCAGTTAAGTGATAAAATCCAGTAGTTTTTTTCTGGATTGGATACGCTAATTTTTTCAAACCCCAATTGTCTTCAGCGACAATCTCGGCTCCGCCTTCTGTTAAGATGTTTTTGAATTTTGCGATTACTTCTTTCGCAGCATCATCAGAAAGCAACGGGGTAAGAACGATTACAGATTCGTACTGTTGCATTGTGTTAATTAATTTTGTTATTTAAAATTCCACTTTTGTGGAAGTGCAAAGGTAGTTATTATATTGTTATGTTGCAAAGCTTTGAAATAAAAAAGTTTAGATCCTTTGGAGGGATCTAAACTTTTCTCAACCGAACTAGGCTATATTTTAGTTCAATTTCTTTAATTCTTCTTTGATAGCTGCCTGTATTTTCTCGCTAACAGGGACTAAAGGAAGTCGTAATTGATCTTTTCCGATCCCCAATTCCTGTAGAATATATTTTACACCAGCAGGGTTTCCTTCAATAAAACACAGGTCTGTAATGTCAAGGAGTTCATTATGGATCGATCTAGCTTCCGCATAATTGCCTTCAGCGCATAACTTAGCTAATGTGGCGACCTTTTTCGGTAACGCGTTTCCGATCACTGAGATGATACCAGCTGCTCCAAGAGACATCATCGGCAAGGTAACCGGATCATCTCCGGAGATCAAGAGAAATCCTGTGGGTTTATCCCGTAGAATTTCGCTGAATTGCGCAAAATTTCCAGAAGCCTCTTTGATGGCTACGATATTTGAAAAATCATTGGCCAGTCGTAATGTTGTCTGTGCTGTTATATTGCTGCCCGTACGCCCAGGTACATTGTATAAAATAACCGGAAGTGGAGAGGCGTTTGAAACAGCCTTGTAATGCTGGTAAATGCCTTCTTGTGTTGGTTTGTTGTAATAAGGAGATACGGATAAAATCGCGCAGAAGCCTGTTGGATCAAAGCTCTTAATTTGTTCCACAATTTCGACAGTATTATTTCCACCAATTCCAGCAACCAAAGGAAGTCTACCGTTCACGCGCTTGACAGTAAAATCCCAGATACGCTTTCGTTCATCATTGGTTAAAGTGGCAACTTCTCCAGTTGTACCTAAAGAAACCAAATAATCCATACCTTCGTTGATTTGCAAGTCAATTAGCTGACCTAATGCTTCGAAATCAACAGATTCATCTGAGTTAAAAGGAGTGACTAATGCTACCCCTGCGCCGTGAAGCTCGTTCATCTTGTTTTTGTATTTATATAAATTTAATTAAAAAAACTTACTTGGGATTAATGAGTTCAAAGAGTTCTTTATCATTAATCATCGGGATACCCAGTTTTTCTGCCTTCGCTAGTTTGGACGGTCCCATTTTATCTCCCGCTACGAGATAGCTTAATTTGGCAGAAATGGAAGATAACATCTTTCCGCCATTGCTTTCAATTACTGCTGCTAGCTCTTCACGTGAATGATCTGCAAATACACCGGAAATCAGGAAGGTTTTCCCTTCAAGTGCATTGCTAGCAAGGATGATCTCCTTTTCTTCAATTTCGAAATTTAAGCCATAATTTCTCAGTGCGACAATCTGTTGTTGATGAATTGGATTGTCTAGGTATTCTTTGACACTCTCCGCAATACGGCGTCCAATATCTTGTACTCCTTCGATTTCCTCTGTCGAGGCTTGTGCTAGTGCATCAATATTTTTGAAATGCTGAGCTAATTTTTTTGCAATCGTCTCGCCGACATGACGTATTCCAAGCGAAAATAAAACTTTTTCAAAAGGTTTTTCTTTGGATTTTTCGATGCCGTTGAGCATGTTATCGATTGATTTTTGACCGAAGCGTTCGAGTTGTTGTAGGTCATCTTGATGGTCTTTGAGTCCATAGATGTCAACGATATTGTTCAACAAACCTTTCTTGAAGAAAGTATCTACGGTCTCGTCTCCCATTCCTTCGATGTCCATCATTTTTCGTCCGATAAAATGCTGCATTTTGCCAACAATTTGTGGCGGGCATCCAGTTTCATTAGGGCAGTAGTGTACGGCTTCCCCTTCTTGTCGTATGAGTACTGTGTCGCATTCCGGACAAGATGTAGGGTAGACAAAACTTGTTGATCCTGCTAATCTTTTCTCGAGGTTTACCCCAATTATTTTAGGTATAATTTCGCCCCCTTTTTCTACAAAGACAGTGTCATCTTCGTGTAGGTCGAGACGTGCGATTTCATTTGCATTGTGTAAGGAAGCGCGTTTTACCGTTGTGCCTGCCAGTTGTACAGGTTGAAGATTGGCAACAGGTGTAACAGCGCCGGTACGTCCAACTTGATAACTAATCGAGTTCAGTTTGGTTTCTACACGCTCTGCTTTGAATTTATAGGATATTGCCCAACGCGGATTTTTGGCAGTAAAGCCAAGTTCCTCCTGCTGTGCGTAATCATTTACTTTAATAACAATTCCATCAATTTCATAACCTAGGTTATGACGTTCGACATCCCAGTAGTCAATAAATGCAAAAACATCGGTTAACGTGCTGCACTTTCTGCTATGCTCGCTGACGTGAAACCCCCAGTCTTTGACATGGTTTAAGCTATTCCAATGGTCGTGAAATAGATTTGTTCTGTTGTCGCAGTACAAAAAGTAAAGGAAACAGTCCAATGGGCGTTTTGCAACTTCAGCAGAATCTTGGAGTTTGATGGTTCCAGAGGCGAAATTTCTTGGGTTGGCATAGGTTTGCTCCTCATTATCGGCTCTTTCCTTATTCAGGCGGAGAAACGCTGATTTGTGCATAAATATTTCACCTCGTATTTCGAATTGATCTGGATAATCTCCTTCTTTGAGTTTGATCGGTATAGAACGAATGGTTTTAACATTGTTTGTGACAACATCGCCTTGTGTACCATCACCGCGCGTAACGGCTTTACTTAGCAGGCCATTTTCATAAGTCAAGCTGATGGATAAACCGTCAAATTTTAATTCACAAACATATTCGAAGTGATCGCCGATAATTTTGCGGATTCGCTGGTCGAAGTCAAGTAATTCCTCCTGATTGTATGTGTTGCCCAATGAAAGCATTGGCCAGCGGTGTTTTTCCGTTTGAAATCGGGAGGTAATGTCTCCACCAACACGCTGTGTAGGGGAGTTGGGGTCGGCAAAGTTGGGATATTGAGCTTCCAGCGCTTCGAGTTCCTTTAATTTAAGGTCGAAGTCGTAGTCCGAAATAACACTGTTCGCCAATACATAGTATTGATAGTTATAATGGTTGAGCTCTGCCGTTAAGTCTTTTATCTTTTTTTCAATATCCATCACCAACATTTTGCAAAATTACAAATAAAAAGTACGTTTAAATAAAATAAATAAAGAATCTTGTCGTAATGACTGCTTTATTTTTAAAATGCGTTTTTCTGCATTTTATGTTACAGGGAAATAATACGCTATTTGAAATCCTCTGGATTTAGCTGAGAAAATTTATGTTTGTTATTTGTGTAAAAATCAATGATAATCGATTTTGTGTACTGCCCTTTTGTATTTTCTTTCACCTTGTATTTTTTTCGTTTTTTAGCATTTTTGAAAATATTCAAGAAGAAATACTGATGTGCGCGACTGATTGCCCAGGCATCCTTGGGTTTCCTGTCGATCAGAAACTTAGCAAGGGCTGCAAAGTCAAACCAAAGCCTGATGAAAATAATCCATATTGCTTTGCCCAGCGGCAGGTTTTTCTGCAGCATGACCATGTTATTCCTAAAATTGAGATAGGTCTTTTTGGGATTACTTGCATTGAGGGTGCCCCCACCAACATGATAAACAATAGATTTAGGACAATAGCCTATCCCATAGCCCATTTTCTTTAATCGCCAACACAGATCGATTTCCTCCATATGAGCAAAGAAATCTTCGTCAAGTCCATCTGCCTCTTTCCAGGCTTCTGAGCGAATAAAAAGTGCCGCTCCAGATGCCCAAAAGATTTCGGATTCATTATCGTACTGTCCAGCATCATCTTCTACTTCATGTAGGATTCTACCTTTACAGAAAGGAAAGCCAAAGTAATCCAGGTAGCCACCGGCCGCTCCGGCGTGTTCGAACTTCTGCTTGTTATGAAATGAGCGTATTTTGGGCTGTGCTGCTGCTAGGGAAGGGTTTCTTTCCAAGTACTCAATCACTGGTTCAATCCAGTTTTGGCTCACTTCGACATCCGAATTGAGGAGTACATAGTAATCAGCATTTACACGCTGCAGTATTTTGTTATAACCGCCTGCAAAGCCATAGTTTTTATCATTTTCAAGGATAGTAATCGTCGGATAGTACTGTTTCACAAATGAAATTGAATCATCATCGGAGGCATTGTCTCCAATGACAAATTCGACATTCGGATACGAACTGTTATATACGGATGGTAAAAATTTTTCCAGAAAAAATCGGCCATTCCAATTGAGGATAACGACAGCTACTTTTGGTAATTCACTCATTTTCTACGTTTTCTTTTCCAGCGATTATGTGACCATAACCAATATTCTGGGTTTTCACGAATAAGCTGTTCAGCAAATTGATTGTGTATATCGGTAATTTCATGTTCTCCAAAGCCACTTGGATCTTCGATTAAAGTAACGAATTTACAGAAATATTGCCCTCTTTTGGGCTTTCTTCCGATATAGCAATAGACCACAGGTGCTTTACTTATTCTAGAAAGTCTTTCGGCTCCTGTATAGACCAATGTTTCCTGATTTAGCCAATTAATAAAATAATCGGAATCCGAATACAGCGGTGTTTGATCGGCAACGAGTATACTGATATTGGGCTGGCCCTTCAACTTTACAATATGACGGAGTATTTGTTTCATTGGTACCATTTCGGCGCCAAACCGACCTCGCATATCATTGTATACTGTGTCAATGTCTTTGTTGTTGAGTGGTTTGTATACAATCAGCGTAGGGAAGTTTGTGATTAAGCTCAAACGGTGAATACCAAGCTCCCAATTGGCATAATGTGAGGTCACCCCAATTACGTTTTTGCCCGCTTCGAGGTGTTTCGTCAATTCTTCTACATTATCCAAAGTTATCTTTTTCTTGACTTCCTCAGCCGTAATCGTTTTCAATTTGATCGATTCGACAAGAAGATCCGGGAAAAAACGATAAAACTTTTTGGCAATCACCAGACGTTCTTTATCCGTTTTTTCTGGAAAAGCATTCTTTAAGTTCTGAAATACAATATTCTTCCTATATCCAATAATATAGTAGAGTATGTAATAAAGCCCATCGGAGATCAAATATAGAAACCAATAGGGGAGAAGAGAGATGATATAGATTAATGCGTTTAACGCTTTTTGTTTCATGCTATAGCTAAAATTCCCAGTGTTCTTTACAAATATCCTTAATTTAAGTTATTTTTGCGTCACTTATAACAAAAATCATCAGTTTTTATGGAATCGCAGTTATTACTTCCGGCATGTTATCTTCCACCAATATCCTATTTTCATACGATACAAGAGCATAATCTTCCGTTGATCATCGAGAAATATGAGCATTTTCAAAAGCAGAGTTATCGTACGCGGGCCCGCATTGCTTCAGCAAATGGTGTGCAGGATTTGATCGTACCCATTCAACATGGCAATAAAGAACGTGTTCCTATGAAAGATATTCGGATAAGCTATGAGTTTGACTGGCAGCGTTTACATTGGCTAAGTATTCAGACAGCTTACCGTAGCTCTGCATATTTTGAATATTATGAAGATGATTTTATGCAATTCTATGAGGAAAAGTTTGCGTATTTGGTAGACTTTAATGTTGCTCAATTAGAACTCATTCTAAAATCGATCAAACTTAAACGAACATTAGGGTTTACGGAAGAATATGTTGCTGCGCCTTCGGAAATGATCGATTTCCGTAACCTGATCCATCCTAAAAAAGAAAGTGTATTGCGTGATCCAAAAGAATATTATCAGGTTTTTTCTGATAAAAATGGATTTTATCCCGATTTAAGCATTATCGATTTGCTATTCAATCAAGGACCACAATCAAAAAGTTACCTGTAGCCTGACGGTTTTTTGAACAAAATGCGTTTAATATTGTTGTTATTCAATATTGAACGCATTTAAATGAAACATTTCTTTTTTACTTTTCTTCTTTTTTCTTTGTGTTGGACTTTCGCGCGGGCTCAGGGCGGTGTTGATACGATACATTATCGAAAAGTTTACTATTGGGGTACAACGGGAATGGGCTTCCCGATCGGAAAAACCAAAGATATACTTTCGCCAAAGTTTTCTGGTAGCATTGGTTTGGATATCTCCCTGAAAAATCCAATGTTTTTTGTATCCCCCACACTTTATACACTTTCATTCAAGTATAAGCAGCGATTGGTCGATCCTAATTTTGAGTATCGTATCGAAGATGCAAATACCAATTTCTATACCCTTTCATTTTCGGGGGGCATTAGGAAGCAGATGCGATTATTGAATATCTATGGTTTTGTAGGCCCTGGTGTAGGATTGACGAGTGAGCCAAGGGCAAATGTGCTCGCGGACCAAAAGCTTATTAAGATGGAAAATAAAAATCACCTGAATTTCTCCAGCAAAATAGGTGCTGGAGCAGATTATAAATTTAACGGCTTCTTTTTAGGGCTTGAGCTTGGTTATCTCCATAATTTTAGGAAGATACAGGATACTCCTGTGAATATTTTTACCGTTATGGTGGGATTAAAATCCGATATTACACAAATTGGGGATAAAGTCATCAATGTCATTGGCATCGATGGTTCCATTAGTGGCAAAAAAGAGAAAAAATAGACGACTTATTTTAAGACCTGAATAGTATCTCCAACATGTGCTTCGGCGTCGCTGCCTGTTTTTTTAACTTTTTCCGTTTGTTCAACCGCTACTGCAAATGTAGACGGAATAATGCCTGCGCCAAATTTAATGGCATAAAATTTGGTGAATTCCGCGCCAAAGTACAATATCGCAGCCGAATAGTAGATCCATAATAACATGACAATGATAGATCCTGCGGCTCCGTAAAAGCTTGCTGTGGAGGAAAGGTTCAGATAGATTGAAATGCCGTACCTGCCTAACATAAAAAGTAAGCCTGTAAAGATAGCTCCGCCAAGCATGTCTCTGAATTTTACTTTAGCATCCGGAAGGAAGGAAAAGATAAAGCCAAATAAAATGACAATGACCGAAAATGTGATACCCGTATTGACCCATGAAATGAGTGCAATCGGAATAAAAGGAAAATAAGTCATGACTAAATTGGTCACGGCAACGATAACTCCGTTGATCATGAGTGAGGCAATTAGCAAAAAGCCAAGGGCGATCACGATGGAAAAAGAAATCAACCTGTTGATGATTAATTTTAGCCATCCTTTTTTTGGTTTCGGTTTTACTTTCCAGATATTGTTTATTGAATCCTGTATATCAACGAATAAGGTCGTGGAGGACAGAATCAATGTAACGATACCAATCGTGATCCCCATATTAGATTTATTCTCGAAAGTTATCTTCTGAAGATAGGACTGGATCTGTGTGGTCACATCCTGACCAAAAAGAACCATGACTTCCTCCAGCACCTGATCCTGCGCTGAAGATCCACTTTGAAGATGTTCTCCATAGAAAAATCCGATACACCAGATAACAATCATAAGAAGTGGGCCGATGGAGAAGACGGTATAATAAGCCAATGAAGCACTCTTCTTCATACATTTGTCATCATTGAATCCATTAAAGGCATCAACTAAGACATGCCAAATGCTTTTCCAGTAGGCGAGTGTAAATAAATCTCGTAGTGTAACGTGCTTCATAATAAGATGATCAGCTCCAATAATCGTGCAAATTGTTACTCTTGGTTTTGTTCCTGATACAATTTGTCGATTGCGGCTTCGTTCTCTTTTAAAATAATTTTTCGTTTTAGACTCAATTTTGGTGTCAATTGACCGTCGTTTATTGTCCATTCCTTTGGAAGAAGAATAAATTTCTTGACAATTTCCCAATGTCCAAAGTTAGTAGATAATCGGTTAATTTCTTCTTGATATTTTTGGATTACTTCCGGATTTTTGATGATTTCTTCGTTTGAACCACTGGTAATACCTTTTTGGTTTGCCCATTTGGACAGCACATCAAATGCGGGAACAATCAAGGCTCCGGGAAATTTTCTATTTTCTCCAAAAACCATGACTTGTCCGATTAATGTAGACTCCATGAGTTTGTTTTCAATGGATTGGGGCGCGATATATTTCCCACCTGCCGTCTTAAACATTTCTTTTTTTCGATCGGTTATTTTTAGGAAACCATCGGACGTAATTTCTCCAATATCGCCCGTCTTGAAAAAACCATTATCGTCAAAAGCTTCTTTTGTAGCTTCTTCATTTTTATAATAGCCTGTCGTGATACTAGGGCCCTTGACAAGAATCTCACCATCTGAAGCAATTTTAACTTCTAAGTTTTTCAGGGGTTTACCTACAGTTCCAAATTTCAACCCATTGGGCAAGTAAGAGTTTACAGCAATAACAGGAGATGTTTCAGTCAGGCCATACCCCTCAAGTACATTAAGCCCAGCGGCCCAGAATACACGCGCTAAACGCTCTTGAAGAGCTGCACCACCGGATACAATGATCTTAATATTTCCGCCAAGAGCTTCTTGCCATTTCGAAAATATCAGTTTTCTAGCGATCGCAAGTTTGAACTTGTAAAGCGGTCCATTATGCTCCGGTTCTTGAAATTTCAAACCAAGATCAACAGCCCAGAAGAAAATTTTCTTTTTTAATCCAGTTAAGGCTTTCCCTTTTTCAATAATCTTATCGTATACTTTTTCCAGGACACGGGGTACGGTGGTGAATACATCCGGTTTGACATCGTTGATATCGGCAACAACATTGTCTAAGGTCTCGGAGAAATAGATCTGGATTCCTTTCGAATAGTACATATATACCACCATGCGTTCAAAAATATGGCATAGCGGAAGAAAGCTTAGTGCTGTTTTGAAATCCGATCGGATGAGATGATTGCATGCCAAGACGTTGCTGTATACATTTTTGTGGGACAGGTATACGCCTTTAGGGCGTCCTGTGGTACCTGAAGTGTAGATCAGTGTCAATAGATCATCTTCTGTAACAGCCTCTCGAAGTGGAGCAAGGTCGGTTTCGTCATCTTTTGCTGTTTCGATGAATGTTTTTAGCTGCGTATAATTTTCAATAGCATCAAATGTATACAGTTGCGGGTGTATACCGTGCTCCTTGATGGCTTGTTCAATACGGTCCGTCAATTCTCTGTTGCTGACAAATAGTACGTTGACATCCGAGTCATTTACAATAAACGAAAGATCCTGTGCGGATAAAGTGGGATAGAGGGGGACAGTTGCGAGACCTATTTGATTGCAGGCAAAATCAACTAAATTCCACTCGGGTCTGTTGCCGGACATGATTCCTACCCGATCACCTTTTTTGAGACCTAATTGCAGTAACGCCCTGCTTAAGGTGTCAATTGCGTCGGTGTATTCTTTGGTAGAATATGTCTTCCACTGGCCATTTCCATCTCGCCCTGCCACCATGATGTCCTTTGCGTATTTTTCTTTATATAAGGTTATAAAGTCAAAAATTCTGCCCATATCACTTGAGTTTATTTGGTTACTACTACATGCTGTATTGACCTAAATATACAGAAATAAAGTTGGATAATTTGGGATTATTGTCATAACAAATTAAACATTGTTTCGTTATAGCTGTAATGGATATTTACCCTATTGAAAAGGTCCTTCGTAGGGGAAGTTCTGGTAAATAGTTTTTTATGTGCACTGCAATTATATTGCATATAAAAAGCAATTTATCTATGTTTGGAAAAATGTAAAGCAAAAAAAGCGTACGATTTTTATGAAAAAAATATTTTTGGCTGTCGGTGGAATGCTGATGTTTGGAGCATTATCCAATAGAGCTATGGCTCAGTTGGACAATAGGGGTGCTATTGGTGGACGATTCGGGTCTGCTCAGGGAATTACATATCGTCACACGCTTAACTCGGACCATGCATTGGAAGGAATTATGAGTATTCAGAGCAATTCTGATTTTCGCCGTTTCCGCGTTGTGGGCTTATATGAAATCTATAAACCATTGACTGCTGGGTTTAATTGGTATTATGGTTTTGGTGGCAGTATCGGTTCTTATAAGGAGAAAGACAAAATTATAGATGGTCAGCGCCATTCATTTGATTCACAGCTTAATCTAAGTATTGACGGTATCGTAGGTATTGAATATAATATTCCGCAGGCACCGTTTCAAATCTCATTGGATGTAAAACCATATTTTGATTTTCTAAACGAATCCAGTATCAAATTATTTGATCCGATCGGTTTTTCGGTAAGATATAAATTTTAAAAAAAGAATAGCGGGATTTCCCGCTATTCTTTTTTTAAATGATAATACTTCTGTGTTAGGCCATCCAGATTTTACCTAGCAATTCCTGTAGAAAAGTTTGTTCTTTGAGCGGACGGATTTCGTATATCTTTTTATTGCTCTTTCTGATTTGAACAGGGATTTCTCGCACTAAACCATCTCGTGCCACCAGGAAGTTTAATGTTTCCCCCTCTTTGGCATGTTGAACAATGAAATCAATTTCCTTGTCTTTAACATCGAGCCTGTTATTATTAATTGCAATCAGTTCGTCTTTTACACTTAATCCGGCATCATACGCACCAGAATCTTTTTCCACTGTCGCTACCGAAATTAACCCATCCACTTTGTTGGTTGTAATACCTAGTGTCAACGTGTTGTTATTAACATTGGTATCAACAATTTCATAACCAACGAGATTAAAATAATCGTTGTATTCCAGTTCTCCGTCCTGATGAGCAGCATTGAAAATGTCGTCCAGCGAAGTGCCTGCGATACGTTCAGCAAGGCTTCTCAATTCATTTTCTTCAAATCCACGATCAAGTTTTAGGAAGAACTCCTCATAAGCCTCGCGGATAACATCATCCAATTTTAGTCTACCTTCTGTAGCGGCAATAATTTTAATATCCAACAATGCTGTCAGCATTGCACCTTTGTTGTAATAGGAAATTCCTGAATTCATCGAATTTTCATCAGGCTTATAATATTTAATCCAGGTATCGAAACTTGAGGCTGCTGCAGACTGTATCGTATGCCCTGGACGGTTTAATACAATGTTGAAATCGTTAGCTAGCAAAGCGAGGTACTCTTTTTCATCATAGAATCCACAGCGTTTAATAATTAAATTATCATAGTACGAAGTGAATCCTTCCATGATCCAGAGGCCCGTGGTATAGTTTTCGGCATCGTAATTAAACGGTCCTAATGCTTTTGGACGTAAGCGTTTCACATTCCATAGGTGAAAATACTCATGTGCAACGAGACTCAAATAGTTTTTGTAGCTTGTCTCATTTAGATACGCATTTCTCGAGGCTCCCAATACTGTTGAATTGAGATGTTCTAGACCTCCACCTCCAGATTGGTAGTTGTGGGTAATAATGACATATCGCTCATTGGGGTTCGAACCCCAGATGCGGGTTTCCTCTTCGACGATACGTGTGATATCTTTCGTCAGGCGTTCTTTATCATAGCTTCCACCTCCGACCATGGCGCATTCATGTTCGACGCCGGCAGCTTGGAATTTCCAGACATCCTGGTTCCCAGCTTCGATGGGCGTATCGTATAATATGTCAAAATTTGGTGCATAAAACTTACGTTCTTCAATTTGTTCGAGTCCAGTTGATATACTTGCCCAAGAATCTTTTAGTGCTATGCTGATTGTCGAAGGATTGTCTATACGGCCATCTATATGAAAGAAAGTTGCCGTAGGCACAATGAAAGCATGGTCACCATCGAAAAAGTTGGTACGCACAGAAACTTCAAAACCGTATACGGCGTAGATTACTTCGATCTGATCCAAAGATTCTGTGGGTATTCGCCAGGTGTTCTTTGAAATTTTCTGGTAGGCAATTGTATTTCCTGTTTTGTCAAATGATCGGAATCGTTCTACGTTTTTAGCATATTCACGAATTAAATAAGATCCAGGAGACCAGACCGGCATTTTTAGATCGACATAAGACTGATTGAGCTTTGCGATGCTCATTTTTACTTCGATATAATGAGCTTGTGCTTCTGAAAATGATACCTCAAAATGTATTTCGGGTATATTGAAATGGTCACTGTCCATGAAAAATGATTTTAGTATGAGCTTACAAAATTAAAAGTATCGTACGCTTAACCAAACAAAAAAATAGATTGTTGGTTCTACAATTATGAATCAGCGTGCTCCGTCATTGTTCTTTTAGTAGAAAAAGAACAATGACGGGAAGCAGCTAATAGTACCCTCCAATATACATAAATTTATTTAAGAAATGAGGTGTAAATCGATAGGCATAATAGCTGCTTTGGATGAAATACCGGTTTTTATTGGGCTGGGGAGATGAAGCAAAAAATCTGTTTTTTATCAGAATTTTTGCTAAGTTTGATACAGTAGTTTATAGGGGGAAAATAATCAAGAATTTGTATGATCTTAGTTGTTGATAGCGGCTCTTCAAAGTCGGATTGGAAGTTGGAATTGCCAGATAGTGCGCCTATCTCATTCAGTACAAATGGACTCAATCCTTTTTTTGTGAATGAAAAGGAAATCACACGTGTTATTAAGGAAATACCCGAAATTATTCCCTATGCCGATGAAGTTACTGAGTTGTATTTTTTTGGTGCAGGATGCATTACACCTGATCGTCGGGAAATGGTTTCAAATGCATTGACACCCTTATTCGAAAATGCTTACATTTCTGTTGAGAATGATCTTTTTGGGAGTGCTATAGCGACCTGTGGTAATAAAAAAGGTTATGTAGCGACATTAGGGACAGGGTCTGATTTGAGTTTTTTTGATGGAGAGGAGCTGATGCCCTCGCATAATGGAAATGGCTATGTATTGGGTGATGAGGGGTCGGGGGCATATTTTGGAAAAAATCTTGTCAGACTTTTTCTATATGGCCGTATGCCGAAAGATCTGAACGAAAAATTTGCGAACAAATACAGAATCAATAAAGAGATCGTGATCAAAAATGTTTATCAAAAAGAACGCCCAAATGCTTTCTTAGCATCGTTTGCGCCGTTCATGTCCGATAATATTACCCATCCCTTTATTATTGATCTGGTAAAGAGTGGATTCGAAGAATTTGTTCAAGCTTCGATTTTGACCTATCCGGACTATAATAAATATGCATGTCACTTTGTAGGTTCTATTGCTTATAGTTTTGATTTAATTTTACGGGAAGTCTGTGAAACACATCAGATAAAGGTAGGTACCATTTTAAAATCTCCTATCAACGAGCTTTTTGATGCGGTACTGGAAAGAGAGAGTAATTCATTGTTAAGTCTTTAAAATAATTAAATATGATTATTGCAACTATTATGGTGTATATGTCAATGTTATTTGGCAATCCCAATTTTTATGATTTTAAGTTTACGACACTTGATGGGCAAGAAGTGAAAATGTCCGATTTCAAGGGAAAGAAAATATTGATCGTGAATACAGCCTCAAAATGCGGTTTCACAAAACAGTACAAAGATCTGGAGGAATTGCACAAAACCTTTGGCGATAAGCTCGTCATTATTGGCTTTCCGGCAAATAATTTTGGACAACAGGAACCCGGGTCAAATGCGCAGATTCAAGAGTTTTGTGAACAAAATTATGGTGTTGATTTTCTAATGGCCGAAAAGGTCGATGTCAAAGGAGATCAAATATCACCCTTGTTTAAGTATTTGACCGCTCAGGAGAACCCAGATTTTAAAGGTGAAATCAAATGGAACTTTGAAAAGTTTTTGATTGATGAGAACGGTAAACTTGTACATCGTTTCCGTTCAGCGACGAATCCGCTGGACCCGGCTATTGTAAATTGGGTAGAAAACAAGAAATAGTAAAAATAACAAAAAAAAAAGCTGCAAAATCTGCAGCTTTTTTTTGTTATTGTCCATTCGATCCGAGGGCCTCTGGTTTTTCCCATAAGCCTCAGCAACAAGGTTGGATTTTATTGGTTTGGCTTTTGTTTATTTGATGTAAGCTGTTGCCTATTTGATATATGCATCGTACAAGGCTCCTATGCAGTCTTTAAGCAAAGGGTTGAAGTCATCGCTATCGGGAATATTGCAGCCATTGGTTATCACAATAAATCCATATTTTTTCTTTGGATTGAAAAACAGGGCACTATATAGTCCATATGCCGAACCGGTATGTCCTGTCAGGGTAACACCATGGACAATTTTTGCATTGTTCATAATCGCTAACCCATAGCCCGATTCTTTATTTACAGCTGTCTGCATAATCTTCGCATACTTTCTAGTGATGATGTTTTTTTTCTGACTATGGCCGTAATTCATATGCATCATCATGTATCTGGCTAAATCTAAGGCAGATATTTTCATTCCACCTGTCGGAGAAAGCACAGGAGTGCTATACCCCAAGATGTACTGATTGAGTTCTTCCCGACGTGGATTATAGGCACTGGGCTCTTCATGTGGATTTCCCTTTTCATCAAAGGCATATAAGGAAACCAATCTCTTCTGATCCAAGGAGTCTATACAGTAACCACCATATAAGTTGAGCGGTTTGAGGATATGATTAACAATGTAGCTGTCGACACGTGTATTGGTCAGTTTCTCTAGGACGGCTCCTGCCATATTAAAATTGAGATTACAATATTGGTATTGTGTGCCGGGTTCATAAAGATTGTAGGAATCTTTCCAATTTGGGTTCTTGGACGGATTGATGACATCTAGGTTGAAGTAACCGTTTTTATCATTGACGCTGGACGTATGAGAAAGGATCATCCGGAGTGTGATTTTTTTTTCTGGATAATTGGGGTTTCTGATTGGAAAACCTATCAAATCCCCGAAGTCGTCGTCTAACTTGCATCGGCCGTCTGCTATTAATTGCATTAATGATGTTGCAGTGAATGACTTTGAAATAGAAGCAATTCTAAAGAGGTCATTTTCTCCGAGAGCCGTTTTGGTTTCCAGGTTTTTGTAACCATAATTTTCGTGGTATTCAATTTTATTGTTTTTGACGACGACCACACTGAGCCCTACAGCATTATACCGACGCATAATTTCTGTGAGATCATGATCGATCTGTGTGTGCTGGCCCAACAAAAATGTGGGAAAGAATAGAAAAATAAAGACGGAGAGTAGGAGCTTATGCTTTCTCATTGAATTGATTGGTTGGAATGTTAGTTATGGTATAAATGTAATGAAATCCTTATGATTAATAGAAATAGTTACAATGAATCCTTGCAACATATAATAAATGCTCCATAGCTGAATCATTCACATATTACAATAACAAGCTATTTTTATTTAAAACTATTCTAAACAATAAAATAATATCGTATGTTTGCGCCGACAAATAATTTTTACGAACTCACAATTTATTAACATGAAAAGAACTTTTCTAGGACTTGTTTTAAGTCTAGGATTGGTAGGAGCAATTCATTTGGATGCATCGGCGCAAAGTAAGGGGATACATGGCCGTGTTAAAACCAAAGATGGTGCACCAATTGAATCGGCTACAGTAACCATAGTTTCTTTAGGTAGGTCTACGTCGACTTCCGGTGATGGAAGCTTCCATTTTTCTAATCTTCCAGATGGAACCTATACTATTCGGATCAAAAGTATCGGAAATGGAGCTGAGGAGCGTACCATCGAGGTTAAAAATGGAAAGGCGACAGCCATTAATGTTTCTTTGAATATTTCTGAATCTCAATTGGAACAAGTGGAAGTGGTGGGCTACAACTCGCATAACAGTAAAACTGTTAATGTAGGTAAAGCAGGTATTATTGATCGGGATTTGCCGCAGAGTGTACAAATTATAAACGAACAGGTTATTGCGGATCAACAGGTTAATCGCCTGAGTGACGCGCTAAAAAATGCAAACGGTGTCGCGATGGGAGCGAATCGCGGTGGGGTCAACGAAAATTTTTACGCAAGGGGCTATAGCTTAGGCGGGAATAATATATTTAAAAATGGTGCGCGAACCAACAATGGAGGTTCGATTGAGGCAAGCACTTTGGAATCTGTAGAGATTTTAAAAGGAAGTTCTGCTTTGTTATATGGCGGTGTATCTGGTGGGGCCGTTGTAAATCTAGTTACGAAAAAGCCTAAATTTTATTATGGAGGCGAGGCTTCAATGCGCGTAGGAAGTTATGACTTCTATAAACCAACAGTGGATGTGTATGGTCCAATTTCCAATAAGGTTGCATTCCGCGTTATCGGAACTTATGAAAAGGCGGGTAGCTTTAGGGATCAGGTCACATCAAAACGTACTTACGTGAATCCTTCTGTTTTATATAAAATATCCGATAAAACTGATCTCAACTTTACATTCGATTACTTAAAAAGTGATTTTACTCCAGACTTTGGAATGGGAACTGTGGATGGAAAGTTGAATAATGAAGTTGGCAGAAACACTTTTATGAATGTGCCTTTTGCTTTCAACAGAACAAATACCTCAAACGGGCAGATCAATTTGAACCATAAGTTTAATGATTCATGGAATTTAAACGCAATAGCAAGTTACCAAACATACGATCGTGATTATTATGGATCAGATCGGATTCAAGCGAATAAAAATGGAATTGCTCCGCGGAGTTTAACCCGATCCAAATCAAATGAGTTTACGGCCAACCAGCAATTGAATCTAACCGGAACTGTAAAAACAGGATCTATCAAGCATAAGATCCTGGTGGGAGCAGATGCCGATCAATCGCATTCAAATGCGTATGCCTATAAAATTGATGCATCTAAAAATGTGGGCGGTGTATACGATTCCATTTATGTCTTTAATCCCTCACAAACTGCGCAGCATTTGGCTTCGGGAAATGGACTTCGAACAGATATGCCACAAGCTGATCTATTGACCAAAACAACAACGGATATCTTCCGTTATGGTGCATTTTTTCAGGACTTAATAGAAGTTACTGAACAATTTAAAGTATTGGCTGGTGTTCGCTATACGTATCAGCGTACACCGAATTCGGAAAAGTATACTTATGCGACGAATCAATCGGAAGAGATTATTAATCTAGATGGTCAAAAAAATCCGATCGGAGCAAAAGTCGACAAAGCATGGTCGCCTAAATTTGGATTGATCTATCAGCCGATCCGTTCATCGAGTGTCTATGTTACTTATGCAAATAACTTTACATCGAATTCGGGATACGATGTGAATTATCAACCCTTGGCTCCCTCCATCATCGATCAGTATGAAGCAGGTGTGAAAAATGACTTTTTCAATGGTAGGTTATCCGCAAATGTTGCTTGGTATAGAATTAATAACAATCGCTTTGCCCAACAATTATTGGTACTTCCGGATGGAACAAGCAATAGCGATGCAAATATGAAAGAATTTTCTGGAAAGACGGCTTCCAGCGGATTGGAAGTTGATGTTACTGGAACCTTACTTCCAGGATTGAATGTTATCGCCGGTTATTCCTACAATTATATGCGTTATACCGAAACCAATCCAATTTCAAGTTATACAACCATCGTTGATGGTAAGGAGAAAGTGACTGAAATCTCTGGAAACGAAGAAAATGTACGTTTGGTAGGAACTACAGCACATACGGCTAATGGAACCGTGTTTTATACCATTCAAAATGGAGCAGTTAAGGGACTGAAATTAGGTTTTTCTGCATTTTATACAGGTAGACGTAATGCAGGTTGGAATAATACAAAGATCAACGTACGCGACGGTCTTAATCGTTTGATCTCCGTTAGTCCATTTACAACCATAGATTTCTCCGCTGGTTATGCGTATAAAAACTGGAGTATTTTGGGTAAATTATCCAATATCACCAACGCGTTTAACTATTATATCCATGAAAACTATAGTGTGAATCCGATTCCGCCGCGTAGTTTTATGGCAACTTTAGCATATAAATTTGAGAAGAGGTAATATCGCTCTTCAACCCATAAAAAAACGGAGCCAGCAACATGCTGACTCCGTTTTTTTATGCTGGAATTTCAATAGATATCTCTTTAGGATGCATTAAAATCAAGATACTCTTTCTGGATACATGCTATAAATTCGTCTAATGCACTGTTTTTACTTTTTATATTAGAGACCAGGATCACTTCTGTTTTGCTATCCATATCCTCAAGCTTCATGATTTTTAGGTTTAAATGCGGGTATTGTTTGATAGTGGACGCAGGGACGACTGCCATGCCCAAGCCTTGTGACACCAACTCAAGGATGGAAGACATCGAATTGCTCTGATGTACAATTTTGGGTTCGAATCCCATGCGGTTACAGGTATTAATAACAAGCCGATGATATTCCGATGCGTATTTCTGATTGAAGGAAATAAAACTTTCATTAAAAAAGTTGATCGCATTAAATTCCACCTGTGAATGACCTACAATCACCATAGGGTCTTCGAAAAGGGGAGTGGTAAGCAATTCACTTGAATAAATTGGAGCACGCATAATACCCAGATCCAATTTTCCATTTTCGAGCGCCAATTTTTGTTTCTGCGTCGATGTTTCGAAAAGACTAACTCTTAAGTATGGAAATTTCTGTTGAATTTGCTTTAATACCGTAGCAAGCATTTTCTTAGGTGTCGAACTAATATAGCCCAGTTTGAATTCTCCTGAGATATTGTTGTGGATCTGTTTGGTGATCGTTTTGCTGTGCTCGATATTCTGTAGGATCTCCACAACCTCCTCCAAAAAGTATTTACCTGCTTCCGTTAGTTCGACGCGTTTGTTGGTTCGGAAGAAAAGAATAACCCCTAATTCGTCTTCTAGATCTTTAATCTGCCGGCTTAATGGCGGCTGGGACATAAATAAGCGTTCTGCTGCTCGGCCAAAATGAAGCTCTTCGGCTACTGTTTTGAAATAAATGAGATGTCGGATTTCCATCGATACTTTTTTGGTATGAATTGATGACAAAATAAATATTTTTAATGAATTCCAGTTAGTCCTACCTTTAAATTATTAAAAATTAATGGATGAAAATACGCCCGACCAGACAGTGTAAGATACTGCTGTACGGGGAATCTATCTGAACTTTAGAGAATAAACAATTTACAAATGAACAAAGCGACGCTACAGGAGATTGAAACACGGTTTGACAATGATGTCGAACGGTTCTCAAATTTAGAAACAGGTCAAGCAACCACATTGGATGCTGTATGGAACATGGAGCTTATTACGGATGCCATTGTTAGTCTTTATCCAAACGCTCAAAATATATTGGACATTGGATGTGGAGCTGGCAATTACGACGTAAAACTATTGCAAAAATTGCAGTCTAATCCAAATGTTAGTCTGTTGGATTTGAGCCAGCCAATGTTAAATAGAGCAAAGGAACGCGTTGGAAAATTAACCAATGGAGAAATTCATTTGATTAAAGGCGACTTTCGTGCTGCAGCTTTAGAGGAAAACAAATTTGATGTCATTATCGCAACATCCGTTTTACATCATCTTCGAGATGATAACGATTGGGAAAATGCGTTTAGCAAGCTGTTCCGCTTATTGAGAACCGGAGGAAGTCTGTGGATTTTTGATTTGATTGAGCAAAATAATGAACAGCTTCAAAAATTAATTTACAGGGAAAAATATGGTGAATACTTAACTAACCTGAAGGATGAACAGTATCGTGATCATGTTTTTGACTATATCGAGCATGAGGATACGCCAAGATCGCTGATCTACCAACTAAACTTATTGACACAAGTTGGCTTTAAAAATGTTGATGTTTTACACAAAAACCTTTGTTTTGCTTCTTATATGGGATTCAAATAGGGGCTGGAAAACGAGTGTCAAATAAATAAGGCGATACGGGGAGTATCGCCATAAAATCACACTAACTATTAAAAAACCTATAGGACTAGGAATTTACAAATTCAATAAACCAATGTATGTCTCCATCCCACGCTTCTCTACTTTTATTCCTCGTCACATGCGAGATGTCAAATAAATAATAAAATGTAATTATTAAGGTCAATACTTTAAAAAAATCAAGTATTTCCATTGGTTTACGTAAAGATATGTCTTTATTTTTTAAATACAAATAAAAATGATGAAAATTGAAAAATTATTATTACTTGACTGTTTTTAAGAATTCTTCCCAGGCGATTTGATCTGTTTTGAAGGTCAAATCTTCCGTTAAAACCGATTCAATTGGTACCCATCGAAAAGATTGAAGCTTATTATCTTCAGGTTTCTGATCAGGATCGAAATCAAAAGCTTTGGTAGTCGTTCTGATCTGAATAGCTGAGGTATTCTTTACCTGATAGTAAATCGATATGATTTGGCTATCGTTAAAGCTTGATTTCTCATAAAAGTCTGTGGTGTAAATATGCTTAACCACAGCAATGTCAAAATCACATTCTTCCTGATACTCCCGGATCAAAGCATCCAATAAGCCTTCCCCGTATTCTAAGCCCCCACCAGGGAATTTGGTAAATGAAACATTTTCCGTTCTTTCGTCGCTGATCAATACCTCTTGATTTTCATTGATCAATATTCCGTACACTCTTACGTTAAATGGAAACATGGGTTAATTATGTTTGTATATATTTAGTTTCTGTTTTTTTACAGTGGCATAAAACCATTGTCTACTGCAAATTCATCCAATCCGATATAGGAATAATGTCTGGGAAGAAACCAGCCTATTGCTTCCATGATATTTGTAAATTCTTTTTCAGTCCTGAATTGATTTGCAACGATATTGAATGCCAAATCTTGTGAAGCATTTTCTTCATCTTTATAATTACGGGCAAGGAGCATAACCTTTGCGTTCTTTACACCATAATAATCCAGAAATTCACGTAATTGGGTGCGGACAGCCTGTGGGAGAATTGTCTCGGCAGGTTGCCCCACTAATATTTCTTCATCTTTGCCTATAATGGTTTGTTCATTTTTCTTTGAGAAAACACTTTCATCTGTATAAAACTCTGCATTTAAAAAGTAGTTAACTAAGTCGCCATAGGTGAATACCCAGTCAGGGTTTTCATTTTGTGTATTGATAGCAATACCAAAACCTTTTGGCAACACGAAATCCTTTAGCCGATTTTTAATGACAAAAGCCTGAAAGTTCTGATCCTTAGGGACACTTTCGAGTTGAAAATAGGGAAATCCGTCAGGCCCAACAACCACTTCTGTTTCTGCTAATTTTAAGGTACATTCAGCAATATTAGCCAGAAATATATCACGCCACTCTTCATCCCGTTCTTCAAAGGGAACTTCCATCAGGCTATTTATTATAATCGTTTTTTCAAGGTCTCCCAATCGATTATCATTCGCATTGTTGCTATCGTCAAATAAATGTATTGTATTCATCTCGGATTATGATTTTTTGATTTGCTGGTAAAAGTAAAAGAATATTTATTAATTAACGACGTTTTCTTGATTTCGAGGTGCCTTTTCGTTGATTGTTTTGGCTGCTGGAAAGCATTTTCTCCCAGCTCAATAAATAAGGATGTTGATCATCAATTTTAATTTGCCGTTTTAAGGATAACTGTAATTTTATCCACTTTTCATTGTCCTCTGCATCGCAAAAGGTAAACGCCTTTCCCGCGGCTTCCGAACGGCCTGTTCGACCTATTCGATGCGTATAGAGCTCAGGAGTATCCGGAATCTCGTAGTTTATAATAGCCTCTAAGTCTGGAAAATCTACACCTCGAGCCAAGAGGTCCGTCGCAATTAATACACGTACCTCTTTTTGTCTGAACTTATCAATAATCTCTTCTCGTTTTTGCTGTGATTTATCGCCATATAATGCCGAGCAAGAAATACCGTGTCGATCTAGATCGGTTGCGATCCGTTCGACAGCATGAACTGTTCGCGTGAAAACAATTACCTGCTGTGAAATACGGTTTTCAAGAAGATAACGGAGAAGATTTTTTTTATCATTTTTATCGACATAGAGTACAGATTCTTCTATTTGGCCTTTTTTTGCTTTTGCTTCTAGGGTGATCTCAACAGGGTTAATTAATATCTTTCGAACAATTTTTTCGATTTCAACGGTTTTCGTTGCTGAACTGAAAATGGTTTGTCTCTCAGCGCGCAATGTGCCGATAATTTTATTGAGTTCTTTCGTGAAACCGAGATCCAACAATTGATCGAATTCATCGATCACCAATGTATCTATCGTTTTTAGATCGATAATACCTTGTTCAATGAAATCCAACAAACGTCCTGGAGTAGCAAGGATCATCTGGGCTTTTGGATAAACTTCAAGCTGACTTTCATAAGTTCCCCCACCATAAAAACTAGCGATAGTCAAACCCATACCATCGATAAGACCTGATATGCGCTGTTTGGTTTGTATACAGAGCTCCCGTGTAGGAAGGAGTATAAGGACCGATAGGTGGTCTGCGGTAATCTTGGTTCGTAAGCGCTGAATAATAGGGATGGCGAAAGCCTCCGTTTTTCCCGTGCCAGTTGGGGCAATCGCCAAACAGTCTCTACCTTCCAAAATGGCAGGGATAGCTATTTCTTGAATAGGTGTAAGCGAAGAAAGCTTTTGTTTTTCAAGATTAGCGATAAGGATTTTATCGAGTTTAAGTGCTGAAAAATTCAAAATAATGAATGTAAAACCCAAAAATAAAAATTTAAAAGGACAATGGTGTTTTTGCCTGCTTATTGGAATTAAAAATCTGCAAAAATTAGGATTTTTTGTCAAAAAGTACTAATTTGAGAAATTAGAATATTCTATTTCAAATCTGAGTTATTGTTTATCAATTTATTTGATAAACACCAATTATATAGAATAATATTTTTGTTAAATTTGTTGAAACAAAAAAGAATATGTTTGATACTGCATTTGACCAAAACAATGAATCTATTTCCACTTTGAGCTTTGACGAGTTCAAAAAGATTATTGTGAATGATTATCGAACTGCCTTAGAAAGTCGTTACGTGAGTTTATTGGGACGTAAAGAAGTGCTTACAGGTAAGGCTAAGTTTGGTATTTTTGGCGATGGAAAAGAATTGGCACAAATCGCGATGGCTAAAGTTTTCAGAAATGGGGACTGGCGGTCGGGATATTACCGTGACCAAACATTTATATTTGCTTCTGGCATCAGTGATGTCTACCATTTTTTCTCTCAATTATATGCCCATCCCGATGTCGAGGCAGATCCTTCTTCTGCAGGAAGGCAAATGAACTGCCATTTTTCGACTCGTGTTGTGGACGACCAAGGGAACTGGTTGGATCAAATGGTTCAGAAAAACTCGTTTTCAGATATTTCGACCACCGGTGGTCAGATGGCAAGATTGCTGGGCTTGGGCTTGGCTTCTAAGTTGTATAAGCAGAATAGAAATTTAGACTACCTATCTTATTTTTCAAATAGAGGAAATGAAGTTGCATTCTGCACTATCGGAAATGCAGCTACTTCTGAAGGTGTATTTTTTGAAGTTATTAATGCCGTAGGTGTTCACCAGATTCCAACAGTGATTTCTATTTGGGATGATGGATATGGGATATCTGTGCCCAATGAAATTCAAACAACAAAGGGAGATATCTCAGAAGTCCTCAAAGGTTTTCAGAAGGAAGAACTGACAAACGGAATTGAGATATTCAAAGTGAGAGGATGGGATTATGCGGGTTTATGTGAAACGTACGAACAGGCTGCCCTTATTGCGCGCGAGAAACATATTCCATGTTTGATTCATGTGACCGAATTGACGCAGCCGCAAGGACATTCTTCTTCAGGTTCACACGAACGGTATAAATCGCAAGAAAGATTGCAATGGGAGACTGACTTCGATTGTCTAGCGAAAATGAAAGAATGGATCTTAAGTTCTGGTATTGCTACCGTAGAGGAACTGGATCAATTGGATCAACATGCCAAAGACCATGTTCGTCAAGAACAAAAACGAGCTTGGGCCGATTATATTAAAACGTTGAGCATTGAAGCTAGGGAAGCCATTGATTTACTTCAGGGCATTCCAAATGAGCGGGCTGATTTTGCGTCAAAGAAATTACAATCGATGGTTGAGCCTTCTTTGAAAGAGGTTTACGGCCAGGTTCGCAAGGTATTGCACGAGCTTAAAGGTCAGCATAGCGATGGGCGCCAGCAATTATTAAATTGGTATAAAGAGAAGCAGGAACTGAATGAGAAACGTTATAATTCAAAATTATTTACAGATGGTGTAGATTCACCTGCTCATGTGACGGTTGTACCTGCAGTCTACAGTGAAGAAGCTAAAGTGGTTGATGGACGTGAGGTTTTGAATCTATGTTTTGAAGAGAACTTTAGACGTGACGAAAGACTATTAGCATTTGGAGAGGATGTCGGTAAGATTGGAGATGTGAATCAAGGTTTTGCAGGTCTACAAGAAAAGCTTGGTGTGCATCGCGTATTTGATACCGGTATTCGTGAGAATTCAATTATAGGAAAAGGACTAGGTTTGGCAATCCGTGGACTTCGTCCAATTGCTGAGATCCAATACCTGGATTACCTAATCTATGGTATTACGGTCGCAAGTGATGATTTGGCAAGTTTAAGTTATCGCACCTTTGCTGGTCAGAAAGCACCATTAATTATTCGTACAAGGGGTCATCGATTGGAAGGTATATGGCATTCGGGCTCGCCTATGTCGGTAATTTTAGGATCCTTGAGAGGTTTGCATGTATGTGTGCCGCGTAATATGACACAGGCAGCAGGTATGTACAATACGTTGTTCCGCTCTGACGAACCGGCTATTGTTGTCGAATGTCTGAATGGGTATCGTCTAAAAGAGCGTCTACCAGAAAACGTTGGTGAATTTACGGTGCCAATCGGTTATGCCGAATGTGTTAAAGCAGGACGTGATATTACTGTCGTATCCTATGGTTCAACTTTACGTGTTGTTGAAGAAGCAGCCGTGGAACTGGAGCGTTTGGGGATATTTATCGAAATTATTGATGCACAGACATTGCAGCCTTTTGACAAAGGAAAACTTTGCGCCGAATCGCTGAAGAAAACAAATAAACTACTTATTGTAGATGAGGATGTGCCAGGCGGGGCTTCAGCTTTCATCTTACAAGAGATCTTAGAGAAGCAAAATGGCTACTATCTATTGGATAGTCAGCCGAGGACACTGACTGCAAAAGCACATCGCCCACCATATGGTTCCGACGGGGATTATTTCTCGAAGCCATCTTCTGACGATGTTGTCGAGACAGTGTATGCAATTATGCATGAAGCTAATCCAGAAAAATATCCATCTATGTTTTAATAGATGGATATCTTTTTTTGTTTGACTAAGCTAAGTATTCCAACGAGGGATGATATCTTTTCTTAATTGAATATACTCGCAGCACCAATCATAGCTGCTTTTTCACCAAGTATTGCGGTGTAAATCTGAAATCTTTCAAATTCTTTTCGGTCACCAATGAAAATAGGTAGCGCCTTAGCGATATTGCCACCGATGATAAATATTTCAGAAGAATGTTTCTCTGCGAAGAACTGCATAAAATCAAAGAGATGTTTAGCATATTCATCTTTGATAATTTGAAATTCCTCAGTTTCCCGATGATTATCTAAGATCTCCTTAAGTCCCGTAACATCTTTTCCTGCTACTTCTTTGAAACGTTTGACGAACCATCGTGTGACAAGAAATTCTTCGAAAATACAATCTTCATAAGGGCTGTTCCATAGGGCTGCATCAAAGGCCTTCTCGCCTTTATTCCATACCGCAGAACCAAGTCCGGTACCCAACGTAATTCCTAATATCCGGTTGTTTGTTTGCAAGTTCTGTACGAATATTTCACCTTGTAGGAATGCTGCTGCGTCATTGATAAAGTGAATAGACGTAGGCGAAAGTCCCAATTCTTCAGCTAAAAGAGTTTTGACATCTTTATTGTAAAGATTGTCATACTTGCTTTGTCCCTGTATTTTAGATATTCCATTTTCGTAGTCAAAGGGGCCCGGCATGGCAATGCCGATGAACTGAATAGGAGCAGGAGAAGTGGCGATGATATCGCGTATAGCTGATGCCCAGGTTTGTAAAATCGTTTTAGCATCTCCTTGAGAAAAAACGTGGTTTCTGGCCACGTTTTCTAAGTATATATTCCATTGTTTTGTGTCAATGATACAGGCAGAAATATGTGTGCCTCCAATATCAACACCTACGACATAATTATCTTGCAGCATGTTTGTAACTTTGATTTTTAAGTAGATGATCCGCGATTACAAGTGCTGCCATAGCTTCCACAATAATTACTGCTCTCGAAACAACACAAGGGTCATGTCTTCCCTTGCCACTTGCAATAGCAGGGTTGCCATGGATATCCACTGTTTCTTGATCTCTCATGATAGTGGCAACAGGCTTAAATGCTACTTTAAAAGTAATATCCATACCATTTGAAATCCCTCCCTGAATACCTCCAGAGAAGTTGGTATGTGTGTGCACTCGATTTAAATCATGGTCATCTGCTACAAATATATCATTATGTTCGGAACCTCGCAACTCCGAACCTGCAAAACCTGAACCATATTCAAAACCATGTACAGCATTGATGCTCATCATTGCTTTTGCAAGGTCTGCATGGAGCTTATCAAAGACCGGTTCGCCTAAACCAACAGGGACATGTCTGATGACAGCCGAAATACGTCCGCCAACTGTGTCACCCGCTTTTCTGACCGAGTCAATAAACTCAACCATTTCGTTTGCTGTTGCTGGATCTGCACAACGTGCAATATTAGCTTCCCGTAATTCAAGCAAAGCTTTTAAATCTTTGGTATCTACATTTGGTGCCTCGATAGTGCCTACCCCCGAAACGTGGGCAAAGATTTCTATGCCAAATTGATTCAGGAAGCTTTTTGCTACTGCACCTGCAGCAACACGGGCAGCGGTTTCCCTCGCCGAAGACCGTCCACCGCCTCGATAGTCACGGATACCATATTTCATCTGATAGGTGAAATCAGCATGGGAAGGTCTGAAGATATCTTTGATATGTGTGTAATCTTTCGAACGCTGGTCTTCATTTGGGATAACAATTGCTATTGGTGTTCCCGTTGATTTCCCTTCGAATACGCCAGATAAAATCTGTGCGGTATCACTTTCTTTTCTTTGTGTCGTGATCTTAGATTGACCTGGTTTACGTTTATCGAGCTCAGACTGGATAAATTCCTCGTCGATTGTTATATTTGAAGGGCAACCATCAATAATTACACCTATAGCTTTGCCGTGTGATTCGCCAAAAGTGCTAATTCTGAATAAATCGCCAAATGAATTTCCTGCCATAAAAATTAAATTTCAATAAACTTAGATAAATTTGCCTTTAAATGCAATTCTAAAGCACCAGACTGGCTACAAATTTATGGATCTGTAACTCGTATATGGCCTAATAGATTACATCACAATTTTTTGTCCCAGGCTAAAGGCTATCTGGGAGATTGAATAATAAAACAGAGATTAATGTTGATGTTAATCCCTGTTTTTAATATGTTAGTCAATTACAAAAGCTTGCGCTTGTAAATGTTTCCAAAAATCAGGATATGATTTTTCTACAACTTGAGGTTCAGCAATCTTGATTTGGTCAAAAACTAACGCCAGAGGTGCAAATGCCATCGCCATACGGTGATCTTCATAAGTGTCGAAGGTTACATCTTCAGGCTGATATACCTGTGCTGTTTTCAGGTGATAGGTATCACCATCTTCGATCAATTCAGCACCGAACTTTGCGATTTCGGTCTGTAACGCAGCGATACGGTCGGTCTCCTTAATCTTTAAGGTTTCTAGGCCTGTAAAGGAAACATCACGTTTTAAAGCTGCTGCGATAACGACTACTGTTTGCGCGAGATCAGGACATTCTTTAAAGTCGAACAACGTTTTGTCTGAATTGATTTCTTTTTTATTTAAATGCAATCCATCTGACTCAAAGCTCGAATAAACACCAAAATGCGCCATAATGTCTGTGATGGCAATATCGCCCTGTAAACTATGTTGTCTTAGCCCGGGCAATATAATCGATGCATGAGCATCGGCTAGTGCTACGATAGCATACCAATAGGATGCTGCGCTCCAATCTGGCTCGACATATATGGTTTGCTTTTCAAATACCTGCGGTGCAATTTTAATCGCATTCTCCGTCCATTCATGTTGGATCCCGACACTTTTAAGCATATCTAAGGTCATGGACACATAAGGTCTGGAAGTTAATTCGCCTTCAATCTCTAACGTAAGTCCCTTTTTTAATGCTGGAGCAATTAATAGCAAGGCGGATATATACTGACTGCTGATATTTCCTTTGACCTTAACACGGTCTTTTCCTTGAAATAATCCACCTTCAATCTTCAAAGGAGGATAACCCACTTTTTTTTCATAATGGATTTCGGCGCCAATTTCTTTCATAGCATCGACCAATATCCCGATTGGACGCTGTTGCATGCGCTCTGTCCCCGTCAGGATGAAATTTCCTTTAACAAGGTTGAGGTAAGCTGTAAGGAAGCGCATAGCCGTTCCTGCAGGGCCTATGTCAATCGTATTATAACCGGGTTGCGGTTCTGATGCGATTTGCAATACGCGGTTTAGGGTAACCGTATCTGCAGCCTCAGAGAGGTTGGCTATTTCAACTTGTCCTTTACTCAGCGATTGGATAATAAGAGCACGGTTGCTCTCAGATTTTGAACCTGTGAGTTGGACCGTGCCCTGTATTTTTTTTGAAGGATGCGTCAGCGTGATGACTTCTTGATTCATTATGCTTCTGCTGTTGGTTGCTCCTGAGTATTCATGACCGCATTTTGTTTGCGGATAGATTCGTTGTGAATTAATTCGAGGAATTTCGTCGCAAATTCGCTACCTAAAGAAAGCGCTTCCGCTAATTTAGTGCGTTTTTGAACAATTTCATCCCAACGGTTAACCTGCAAAATTGTCACGTTGTTATCGCGTTTGTATTCGCCGATTTTCTCAGCTATTTTCATGCGTTCACCAATTTTTTGGATGATCAAATCATCTAATTTGTCGATATTGCTACGCAATTCTGCTAATTTATCTTCGAATGAAGGATTGTCAGAAGCTGCTTTACGTAATGTCAAGTGGTCGATCAACTCGGCCAATGCAGCTGGCGTTACTTGTTGTTTTGCGTCAGTCCAAGCGACAGATGGATCAATATGTGATTCGATGATCAATCCTTGCATATCCATATCCATTGCTTTTTGTGCGATGTATGGTAACAATTCGCGGTTTCCACAGATGTGACTTGGGTCGTTGATGATCGGTAGATTAGGACAAGCAGTTTTTAACTGAATCGCTAAATCCCACATTGGTTCATTACGGAATGCTGTTTTCTCGTAAGAAGAGAAACCTCTATGGATAGCACCTAATTTTTTGATACCAGCACGGTTGATACGTTCCAATGCACCGATCCACAACGATAAATCTGGGTTTACAGGGTTTTTAACAAATACTGGAATATCTACACCTTGTAAAGCATCAGCAATTTCTTGTACGGTAAATGGATTGGCTGTTGAACGTGCACCTACCCATAGTACATCCACACCAGCAGCCAAAGCTTCTTCCACGTGTTTTGCAGTAGCAACTTCAGTAGCTGTTAATAAACCTGTTTCTTCTTTCGCTCTTTTCAACCACTCCAAACCAATTGAACCGATTCCTTCAAATTCTCCCGGACGAGTACGTGGCTTCCAGATACCAGCACGTAAAATATTTACTTTTCCGGTATTTGCCAACAAATGCGCTGTCGATACCAACTGCTCTTCTGTTTCTGCGCTACAAGGGCCTGCGATAATTAAAGGTTTGTCTCCTGTGTCCAACCAAGATTTTAAAGGAGTGATGTCTAATGTATTTTTCATGTTAAGTTTGATTATCTATTTTAATATTGTATGCGTAAATTGTTAATTATAGTTTTTCGTTTTTGACATACTCGCCCATAATATTGAAATTAACACTATGTTTGAGTACTTTACGTATTGCTGCTTCGTAGTCTGTTTGTTTTTTCCATTCTACGTCAACGAAAAAATCATATTCATTGCGTTTTCCGATTACCGGCATCGACTGAATTTTGCTCAAGTTGATATTCTGTTCGGCAAAGCATTGTAAAATAGTCGCCAGAGATCCTACTGTATTTCCTGTTTGGAATGATAATGACGCTTTATTAGCATTCTTATGTTCGACAACCTCATTGGATAATACGAGGAAACGTGTTGCGTTCTTCTTATTGGTTTCGATTCTCTTTTCTAATATTTCAAGACCATAGATTTCAGCAGCCAATGTCCCAGCAATTGCCGCAGTATCCGTTAATTTGCGCTCCGCAATCATTTTCGCAGTTGCAGCGGTATCAGATCCCTCGGTTATACGTACACCTTCAAGTTCAGAAAGAAATTCTTCACATTGGCGAATGGCAATCGGATGCGATTCGATGTGTTTGATATCCTTTAATTTAACGCCTGGCAATACCATGAGATTCTGTTGGATGTTTAGGTAAACTTCTCCAGTGATATGGAACTTATAATCTCTCAATAAATTATAATTCGGTAATAGACTTCCCGCAATTGAATTCTCGATCGCCATAACGATATAGTCGACTTTTCTTTGCTTCAGCAATTCACAAGTTTTTTTAAATGAATCACATTCTACAATTTCAACTTCTCTTCCGAAAAATTTAAATGCGGCCTCTTCATGAAATGAAGCCTTTGCTCCCTGTATTGCAATTTTTAAACTCATTGTTTTTTTGTTCGCTATGTTGTCTCCAAAAAAAAGAGTCCCGATCATTTGAACCGGGACTCTTCTTGTTTGTATTTTTTATGATTTATACACAATCTAATCCCGGCTCTTATTTTTAAAATAAAAGAAGTTAAAATAGAAATATGTATATGATCTGTTCATCCTGTTGTTGTTTGACATTTCAAATGTACGAATGTTTTTGAAATATCAAAGAAAAAAATAATTTTTTATTATAAATATTGAGTTAATTTCATGGTTTTTTTATGTGTTTTTATATGATTTTTTTGATTAATTTTTGGTGGTTTATTTGTAATGTTTTTAAAGTGTTTATTTTTCTTTAATCCTGGTATTATGTTGTTTTTTAGTTGTTTAAGTTTTTGTTTTGTTGTTTTTATTTTATAATAAATTATGTTTTTGTGTTATTTTTTATGTTAAAAATATCTGTGTTTTTATGTGATTTTTTGTTGTTTTTTTTTGTATTAAATTTATGTGTTTTTAATATTAATATTTCCGTTTTTTTTGGCTGTTTTGTTAAAAAAGTATTTTACTACCTTTGGGCAAACGCTGGATTTTATGCTAAAACGACGTAATTTTTATGTATGTGTATGTATGATCTGTTTTTTATTGACAGGTTTTACGTTTAAAGGAGAGGAAAAAGACGCGAAGGTAAAGCGCGTTATCGATGGCGATACCTTTGTCATTGAAAATGGAACCTCAAAAGGGGAGAAAGTTAGGTTGATAGGGGTAGATGCCCCGGAAACGAGACGGACAGCACGTAAGGAGATCGGTTACTATGGTCAAGAAGCGAAGCAGTATTTAACGGGGATGTTGAATGGGAAAAGTGTAAAGTTAGTCTTTGACGTTGGAAAACGGGATCGGTATGGAAGACTTCTTGCCTATGTGTATATTGGAAAGAAATTTGTCAATCGGGATTTGGTTGAACAAGGTTATGCAGTATCTTATACGCTAGCACCAAATGTACAATATGCAGATTTATTTGTAAAATTGGAACGTCAGGCTCGTCAGGAGAAACGTGGCCTTTGGAAATAAATGAATTTTGAATCATGATTTTTGTTTTATTAAGTGTCATCTGCAGCGTAACCGTTGCTGTTTTATTAAAATTGGCAAAACAAAATGGAGTCGAAACCAAACAAGTTATCGTTTGGAATTACCCCATGGCGGTTGCACTGACCTATTTTGTATTGCAACCTGATCTAAAATCGCTGGTATGGGATGCTATGCCGGTTACGTTGTATACGAGTCTGGCGATATTACTTCCTGGGATGTTTGTTTTTATAGCTTTGTCCATTCGCTATAGTGGTTTGGTCAAGACAGAGATTGCACAACGCTTATCGTTGTTTATTCCCTTGCTTGCATCATTTTTCTTCTTTCATGAAAAAATGGAGGGACATAAGATGCTTGGAATAGCCTTTGGTTTGTTGGCCATCCTGTGTTCTATTGGTTGGCAAAAAAATCAGTATAGTAGCTCGATGGCAGATAGGCGTTATAAAGCGCTTTATCCATTATTGGTATTTATCGGTATGGGCATAATTGATATCCTCTTTAAACAGGTCGCCTTGCATGTTAATATACCTTATATCAGTTCCATGTTTATTATCTTTGTGATGGCGATGTTTATTGCAATGGTGCTATTGCTGTATTTCCTTTTTGTGGAACAGCAACGTTTTTCAAAGCAAGCTATGGGATATGGATTGGTTTTGGGTGTATTTAACTTTTGTAACATCCTGTTCTATATGAAAGCGCATCGTGCCCTACCAGAAAATCCATCAGTCGTATTTACTGGGATGAATATTGGTGTGATCTCATTGGGCGCTTTAATTGGCGTCTTATTTTTTAAGGAAAGGTTATCGTTATTGAATTATATAGGCATAGCGCTTTCTATTGTTTCAGTTTTAATCATAGCATATCTATGAGTTTATTTGAAGATACTTACCGGACTATTGATGCAAAATACGAGGGAATTTTTAGGGATAAGGGCAGTAAGTTTATTGCTTATGCTTTTCCATTTAAATCCGAAGATCAATTAAAAGATCTGATCTTGGAAGTGAAAGCGATTCATCCGAAAGCGAGACACCATTGTTGGGCTTATCGTCTCACACCAGATCGTGCGGTCTTTCGCGTGAATGACGATGGAGAACCTTCAGGGACAGCAGGACGCCCTATTTTGAACGTCCTCCTATCGATGGATGTCACCAACGTTATCGTGATTGTCGTTCGTTATTTCGGTGGTACTTTGTTGGGTGTCCCAGGCTTGATTAATGCCTACAAATCAGCAACCCAAGATGCTTTGACCCAAGCAGAAATTATCGAGCGTACAGTGAATGACCATTATAGTATTACCTTTGATTACCTCCATATGAATGATATTATGCGGATCATAAAGGAAGAGGACGTGGAAATTGAAAAGCAGAAATTTGATAATCAGTGTTATTTGGAGTTTGAAGTCCGAAAAATGCAAGTCAATCGAATTGTTGATCGGTTTTCCAAAATAGAAGGTTGTCAGTTAACTTATTTATATACGATATGATCAACGAATCGGAATTGATTTTAAACTCAGATGGCAGTATATATCATCTGAATTTGTTGCCGGAGGATCTGGCAAATACAGTAATCACAGTTGGTGATCCAGATCGTGTAGCCAAAGTATCGAAGTACTTTGATCGTATTGAACTCAAAAAAGGGAAGCGTGAGTTTATTACGCATACTGGCTATTTGGGAAATAAACGGTTGACGGTAATCTCAACAGGTATAGGTACTGATAATATAGATATTGTGTTGAATGAACTGGATGCACTGGCAAATATTGATTTCGCCAATAGAACGGTAAAGTCGACGCTCAGCTCATTGGATATTGTTCGCATTGGAACCTCTGGAGCGGTACAACAAGATGTTGAGATGGGAACTATTTTGGCCTCTGCTTATGGAATAGGTCTTGATGCATTGATGAACTATTATCAGGGATCTTACGACGGTGAGGAGCAGGCGCTTCAGGCTGAACTAGCCGAATATTTTTCCGCATTAAACCTAAAACCCTACGTTGCGAAAGCTGGCGCAAGCCTTCTGGATCGAATTGCCTTTGATTTACCGAAGGGAGTCACGTTGACTGCGCCCGGATTTTATGCTCCACAGGGAAGGACTGTTCGCTCAACTAATACGATCCCCAATTTTATAGACTTGATCAAGTCCTTCCAATATAAAGATCAGCGTTTCACCAATTTGGAAATGGAAACAGCTGGTATTTATGCATTGGCTAACATGTTTGGACATCAGGCTTTATCCATCAATGCAATCTTGGCAAGTAGGGTAGATGGTCGGTTTTCTTCCGCACCTGAAGAAGTTGTTGATAAAGCTATACAGCTCGTTTTGGAACGTATTTAACCGTTTATCTGTGCCATGAAGGGAGACTTTAGTTTTTCTCAATTGATGCAGTAAAAGAGTTGAGAAGAACTAAAAACCAAATAAGGATTCAAATAGAAAAGGAGTTGTTTTTAGACAACTCCTTTTCTATTTGAATCAAATTTAAGCATGATGAACAGTAAAATGGTGAAACTCCATAAGGATGAACCACCATAACTAATAAAAGGCAGCGGAATCCCGATAACCGGAACAATACCTATAGTCATACCGATATTGATAAATAAGTGAAAAAAGAGGATGGATGCTACACCGTATGCATATATCCTGGCAAAGGCTGAACGCTGTCGTTCAGCTATATGAATAATGCGTAGCAGTAAGATGAGATAGATAAGTAATAAGGTAACCGATCCAACAAATCCCCACTCTTCTCCAACAGTGCAGAAAATAAAGTCCGTACTCTGCTCAGGCACAAAATTGTATTTTGTTTGAGTTCCCTGTAGGTAACCTTTGCCTAGAAGCTGCCCTGATCCAATTGCAATCTTCGACTGATTCAAATTATATCCTTTGCCCTTAGGGTCTTCCATTTTGCCCAGGATAATGTCAATACGGTCGCGTTGATGGGGTTGTAGCACATGTTCATACACCAAGTCCACACAGAGAACAAATACAGCGCAGGCTGCAAAAAGTATACTCAAATTAATAATGTATTTCCTTCTCTTGCGGTAGTTCCACATAACAAGGCCAATGAGCAATGCTAAAATCAAGATAAGTATCCATGGCTCGACCAATAAAGCAAGGACAAAAAGTAAAATACAGAGACCGCCAAATATTAGTAGTTCATTATTTACATAGCCCTCACGGTAGAATACAAAAATCAACGAAAAGAATGCAAGGGCAGATCCCGTATCGGGTTGTAACATAACCAAAAATACAGGAAATAAGACAATACCGGCTCCCATTGCCAGTGTCTGCATGGTCGGAGCTTTATTACTTTGTGAACTTAAAAAGTTAGCCAAGAGCAGACAGGTTGAAAGTTTTGCAAACTCAGAGGGCTGTAAGCGGAAAAAACCTAAGTCAATCCATGCCTGATTTCCGCCGACATTTCGCCCTACAACGAGCACGATAACAAGCAGGACAGCTGTTATACCATAAAATATCGGTGAAGCGGAGCTGAAAAATTTGGCGTCTATGATCAGAATGGATACCCCTAGAATAATTGCGGAAACAAGATATAAAGACTGTTTTCCATAATTGGTCCCTAAGGTAAAGAAATTGGGTAGTTCAGGATTAAATACAGCCGCACGGATATTGAATAAGCCAATTAAGCATAGCGCAAGCCAAAGAGTGATGGTTAGCCAGTCTATCTTTCCAAAGAAACTAGTTTTTTGATTATTCATATCTTCTCTTTATCTCGCTATGGTGAACAATTGTTTCCTTTGGTTTTGTTAAGGCAGCCAGCTGACGTTTTGATTTTAAGGTGTCGGTTTTCGATTTGACTGAATCCGTCTTTTTTACATCTTTAGCCTTTGGATCCACAACCTTTTTTGGTGCAGGAAGAAAATTCGCTTTATAAATGCGGTCCTGAATATATTTTGGTGCAGTTATCGTGTCTTTAAGGTATTTCTCAACCATCATACTTGCGATAGGTCCTGCCCAGGTTCCACCGTAACCAGCATTTTCAACAAAGACAGCAATGGCAATTTTAGGATTTTCTCGAGGTGCAAAAGCAAAGAAAACGGCATGGTTTTCTCCGTGTGGGTTTTGTGCTGTACCTGTTTTTCCGCACATTTCGATGCCTGGGATACGATTGGCCCAAGCAGTACCTTCGGGCGTATTGACAGCATCACTCATCCCTTGGATAACAACAGGATAATACCGCTCATCCACACCGGCACTGACTTTTTCGGTGAATTCCTTCTTGGCAATTTTCTGTGCGCCAATACCTTTAATCAAATGGGGTCTGTAATAAAAACCTTTGTTGGCAACGATAGCCATAATATTGGCCATTTGCAGCGGCGTTATACCCATTTCCCCTTGTCCAATAGATAAGGAGATATTGAAACTTGAACGCCATTTATCGTTACCATATCGTTTGGTATAAAAATCTGACGTAGGTAGTAAACCTGGTTTTTCACCCGGTAGATCAATCCCTAGTTTATGGCCAATTCCAAACTGTGTCACTGCATTGCGCCATAGATCGTAGGCCTTAGGTCCCGAAAGCCCACGTCCGTCGATCATCTTAGCATAGGTAAATCCATAGTAGGTATTACATGATACAGCTACAGATCGCTGTAATGTAGTTGATCCATGATAGTGTGTACAGCCCATCCAGCCGCGTCCACCACCATAGCTATATCCATGTGGACAGAAAAATACCGTATTGCGATCAATAACACCAGCCTGCTGCGCAGTCAGTGCCGAAACAACCTTAAATACAGAGCCTGGGGGGTAAGAGGCTTGAATAGGACGGTTAAAAAGCGGTTTGGTGTCGTCTTTCAATAATTTCATATAATTATTGCCAGACTGTCTGCCGACCATCATGTTTGGATTGTAACTTGGGCTACTTACATACGCCAAGATTTCACCCGTTGCAGGTTCAATAGCGACAATGGACCCCAATTTATTTTTCATGAGGTTTTCCCCTAGAATCTGGAGGTCCTTATCCAAAGAGGAAACCAGTCCTTCCCCTGCAACAGCAAGTGTGTCGTATTTCCCCTCCATAAATACCCCTTTCGGGCGGTTCAGCGCATCAACCATTAAGTTGTTGACACCGCGTTTTCCGCGAATAAGGTCTTCATAAGAACGTTCTACCCCACTTCGGCCAATATAGTCACCACTACGATAAAACCCATTGGAGCGTTCAATATCTTTATCATTTACCTCACTCACATAACCCAAAAATTGAGCCGCTATGCTGTCGGGATAACTCCTGATTGTTCTTTTTTGGACATAGAAACCACGAAATTGATATTGGTATTCCTGATATTGGGCCCATGTCCGTACAGAAAGCTGTTTTTCAAAAATGGATGCACGGTAAGGCGAGTGTACTCTTGCCTTTTCCATCCGTTTGATAAAGCCTTCCTTGTCAATGTCTATCAATTTGCAAAACAAAGCGGTGTCAATTTCTTTCACCTCACGTGGAGTAACCATAAGGTCATATACCGGTTCGTTCTGAACTAATACCTTTCCTTTTCGGTCCAATATAACCCCTCTGGCCGGGTACACAATGACCTTACGCATGACATTGCTGTTTGCGGAATGTATATAGGAATCGTCTATGATCTGTAAATAGAATAAGCGGGCCACCAAGGTCAATGTGATGGCAATAAAGATTCCCGAAACGACGTACTTACGCGCAAAAAAACTGTTCATAGAAATGAATTTCTATCCATCGATCTACTACAACCGATCTTTCTTTTTGTAGAATAATATGCTAAATAATAGCATGATAATTACTGTAAATATACAACTTAAAACTATACTCAATAAGGTGTATTGGATGTGCTGGAAGGAAAAAGATTCCAAGAGATACAAAAATGTATGATGAATCAATGTTCCGAAAAAGATGTAGGAAAAGAACCAGCGAATATTCATGAACCCCAACATCGGGGTAAAAAAAGATTCGCGTTCTTCAACTTCGAGCGTAATTTTCATGAAGAAAATACGGAAGGCTGCCAATGCAACACAGGCCGCGGTATTGACACCAAGGGTATCATAAAATGAATCTACGGTAAGTCCTGTGAGAAATGCGATCAAATACACCAGGAAATTAGGTGTTCCTGTCGGAAGTAAAAAAATAAATAAGATATAGGGAAATGCAGCGACCAGATTGTAATAACCGATATTTTGAAATAGGAAAACTTGCATGCCTATCAAAACGATAAATCGAATAATATTAAATATTAAAATCCTAGCCATTGTCCTTTGTCGATTCTTCTAGTGTCTTTAATTCTTTATTTAACAGGTCTTTTACAACGTAGACATGTTGCAAGTTGGAGAAATTGGTGCTCAATAATAGTCTAAGATCCAAAAAAGCATCTCCTGAAGAAATACCCGTCTGAATGACCGTCCCGACAAAAATTCCTTTTGGAAAATGTCCTGAATATCCTGAGGTATACACTTTGTCTCCTTTGTTGACTTTGATATGGTTTGGAATTTCCTTGACCATTGCCGCGCGGTAATCCATGCTATTGCCCCATACCAACGAGCCGAAGACCTCGGTATGCCCCAGTGTAACGGATATACGCGTATCTGGATGCAATAGGGATTGAACTGTCGAGAAGTTTTGGGAAACATTCAAAACAATACCAACTACCCCGTTGGGAGCGATAACACCCATACCTCGCTCTATACCGTCTTTACTGCCTTTATCGAGTGTAATCGTATTTGCCTTTTGGTGAATGCTATTGTTGATGACATTCGCAATAATAAATTCGTAACGCCCAAACTCACTGCTATCGATTGCTGGGACAGGACCGATCTTGATGCTGTCAGTTGATCGATAGGCTTGTAAGTCCTTCCTTAATTGTGCATTTTCCTTTGCAAGTGCATCGTTAGTCTCCCCGAGGTGCAGATAGCTTTTCCAGGAATTGACCTTTGCATACAGGCCTCCGATGATACTATTTGAAGAATTTAAAACAGAGTTACGTTGGAAAGAATTGTTGGTGATCACCAAAAATAACGAGAATCCAAAAAATAGGATAAACCAGAAGAATGCATTATATCGTCTCAGGAATAACCAAAGGTTTCTCATTTTTTAATGTGGGTATTTAATAAGCAAGCGATATAATAGTTTTGCATATTATATCGCTCTTTAATAAAATATTGTTATTAATTATCGAACGTTATGATTGCATCAAAAATTTAAATCGTCCAATATTTTTAAGTGCAATACCAGTTCCTCTTACGACAGCACGTAACGGATCTTCGGCAATATGTACTGGAAGTTTAGTTTTCGCTTGTATACGACGGTCCAAACCACGCAATAATGCACCACCACCGGTAAGATAGATACCTGTTTGATAAATATCTGCTGATAATTCTGGAGGAGTGATTTCAAGTGCTTTTAAGATCGCCTCTTCAATTTTTGATATGGACTTATCTAGACAATGCGCTATTTCGGTATAAGAAACAGTGATTTGCTTAGGAACACCTGTCATCAAATCACGGCCTTGAACAGCGAAATCTGCCGGTGGTTCCTGTAACTCAGGTAGAGCAGCACCGACTTCAATTTTGATTTTTTCAGCCGTACGTTCACCGATCATGATGTTATGTTGTCTTCTGATGTATTGAACGATGTCAGAGTCGAAGTTATCACCAGCAACACGAATGGACTGGTCACATACAATACCCGATAAAGCGATGACAGCAATTTCAGTGGTACCACCACCGATATCGATAATCATATTACCCATTGGTTCTTCCACATCAATTCCGATTCCTACAGCAGCAGCCATGGGTTCATGAATTAAATAGACTTCTTTGGCACCCGCAATTTCTGCTGAATCGCGCACAGCTCTTTTCTCTACTTCCGTAATACCGGAAGGAATACAAACAACCATACGTAGGGAAGGGAAAAACCAGCTCTTACCATTGTTTACCAATTTTACCATACCTCTGATCAGGTGTTCAGCTGCCGTAAAATCAGCGATTACTCCATCACGCAAAGGACGTACTGTCTTTATATTGTCGTGTGTTTTACCCTCCATTTGCATGGCCTGGCGACCAATGGCGATCACTTTGTTTGTGGTGCGGTCAAATGCAACAATAGAAGGTTCATCCACTACTACTTTGTCATTATGAATTATTAGGGTATTTGCAGTACCCAAGTCAATCGCAACTTCTTGCGTAAACCAATTAAATAAGCCCATCTGCTAATCCTTAAGCTATTTTAAAATAATATGCAAACCTACACAAAAAAAATTAATCTTTTTGAGGTTATACATCAAAAAAAACTACATTCTGAAAGTAAATTCTATCTGGAAAAAACTGTCTTTAAATTTAACGAATATAATCTGTAATTCTTACGTCCAAGGTGAAGTTATTTTTAATTGGACGCCGTGTTAAAGAAGAATTAAGCAGGTGTTTTTGAAATCATTGACTGCGAGAAGAAAGAATCCAATCTTGAAAAGGTGGTTTTGACAACTATCTGGAGAGGGCTGTTGTTTCGAAGTGTTCCCACACTCCGCTATTACATCTTTTTGGCGAGTGGATTAAACAGGTAAGATAGGGGTAAAAAAACAGCGCCATTATCGTTTGGGATAATGGCGCTGTCGATGTATTGAAATAGTTTATATAGACTCCAATAGAAAGTTATTGCGCTGTTTCTGCCTGCTGTTCTTCCGGAGTCGGCTCATCATATTTGTGAAAGATCAAACGGACACCACTGTTTTTGGTGAAAAATTTGACCGACCAGTTTACGAATGTGATCAATTTATTTCTGAATCCATAGATGGACATCAAATGGACAAACATCCACGTCATCCAGCCAAAGAATCCATTGAAATGGATTTTTCCCATGTCAACGACAGCTTTATTACGACCTATCGTAGCCATGGATCCTTTGTCAAAATAGTTGAATTTCTCGGTTGGTTGATTGGACATTGTTTGAAGAATGTGTTTTGCAACATATGCTCCCTGTTGTTGTGCTACCGGTGCAACACCTGGTAAGCCACGAGGAAGATCATCTGTAATAAATGCCGAAACATCACCAATGGCATAGACAGCTGGCATATCGATAACACGGCATTGATCGTCTGTCTGTATACGGTTACCACGTTGGATAATCTCCTTTTTGAAACCATTCGGATATTGCCCAGCTACACCTGCTCCCCAGATAACCGTTTTTGTTTCAATGCTTCTGCCATCGGCGAAAGTAATTGAATTGCCATCATATCCTGTTACCTGAACATTTAATAGTATTTCTACACCCAAATCTTTGAGGTACTTTTCTGAATCTTTAGAAGATTTTTCAGATAAGTTAGCCAATACTTTTGGAAGTCCTTCAACCAGGTACACCGACATCTCAGATTTTTTCAATTCTGGATAATCTTTCTCAAGAACATTGTTTTTGATTTCTGCAATTGCCCCCGAAAGTTCTACACCTGTTGGACCACCCCCAACAATTACAAAATTCAAATTAGCCTTACGATCAGTAGGGTTTTCTATCCGTACCGCTTGTTCGAGGTTCTGTAAAACATAGCTTCGAATATTTAATGCTTCTTGTATGTTTTTCATCGGCAAAGCATATTTTGTGATTTGTTGATTGCCGAAGAAGTTCGTTGTAGCACCTGTAGCAACAATTAAATAATCATAGTCAAAATCACCAACATCTGTTCTTACAATCTTAGCCTCGTTGTCTACGCTTTTTACGTCAGCAAGTCTAAAATGAAAGTTGTCTTGGCCTTTGAACATTTTGCGGACAGGGAAAGAGATGGAGTCCGCTGAAAGAGTACCCGTAGCAACTTGGTACATCAATGGTTGAAAAGTATGAAAGTTATTTCTGTCCAGCAACAGAACTTCAACTTCCTTATTTTTAAGCTTTTTAGCAACTTCAATTCCTCCAAATCCAGCACCAATAATGATTACTCTTGGGAATTTTCTATTTGAACTATTGCTTGGCATATTTTTAATAGTTTGTTGTAAAAATTCGGTACAATCGAATTAAGCTGCAAATATCTTAAATTTTGACTCAAAAAGCTAAGAAATATTTATTTATTGTGCTGATATGTTGTGAATTTTATTGTAAAGTAGCTAATTCTTTCAACAATATGTTTTGTACTTATTTGATTTTTAGTTCTTTATGGTGAATATTGCTGTCTCAAAAAAAATAGATTAATAGTGTTATCATTGTGTATTTTATACACAATGATAACACTATTGTAGCGCGCCTTTTATCTTGATTTTCATACCGTTGTTGTTATTATGCAGATAAAGCTGACAGGCAAGCCGGCTTTGATCATCGGCATCCGGAAGCGTATCCAGCATATCGAGCTCCTGATCACTCGCTGAAGGAAGCGTATCCAGGCCTTCGACAACTTCGACATGGCAGGTAGCGCACAGCGCCATACCTCCACAAGTGGCCAATATTTCATATTCGGATGCCTTTAAAATCTCCATGAGTGAAAGATTGATATCGGTAGGAACCTCCAACGTATTTTCGGTCTCATCACGATCAATAACAGTGACTTGAATTAAATTATCGTCCATGGCTAGAATGTATTTATACCGTTTACAGTGGTGTATTTGAATGTCAATTTTTGATCTGGGTAGACAAATTTAAAAGCACTTTGACACATAAGTGCAGCCTCATGGTACCCGCAAAGAATGAGTTTCAGTTTGCCTGGATAGGTGTTGATGTCTCCAATAGCATAGATCCGCTCGATATTGGTTGAGTAATCAAACGTATTGACCTCTATCGCATTTTTATCGATATTTAATCCCCAATCTGCGATTGGACCAAGCTTCGGCGTAAGACCATATAAGGGAATGAAATAGTCTGCATCTGTTGCGATGACTTCTTTTTCTTTATTTGTTGTTTCAACATGGGACAAGTAGTCATTGCCATGAATATTGGTCAGATTGTGGGACAATAATAAGTTGATCTTACCCTGTTGGGCCAATTTGAAAACCTTTTCAGCGGAGTCCGGAGCGCCCCTGAAGGAGTCACTTCGGTGGATTAAAGTGACCTGTTGCGCAATATCTGCGAGATGGAAAGTCCAATCGAGCGCGGAATCACCACCACCGGCAATGACGATTTTTTTATCCCGGTACTTGGCTGGGTCTTTTACCATATAATCTACGCCTTTCCCTTCAAAGAGGTGAAGATTTGGAATTTCGGGCTTGCGCGGTTCAAAGCAACCTAGGCCCCCAGCGATGACAATGACCTGTGTATGAACCATCGTATGATCATTGGTTTCTACAATAAAAGAACCGTCGTCCTGTTTTGTTATATGTTCCACACGCTCGCCTAAGGTGAATGTGGGGTCAAAGGGTTTAATCTGTTCAAGCTGTTTATCGATCAACTCCTGCGCAGTGATACTCGGATAACCAGGAATGTCGTAGATAGGCTTATGGGGGTAGATCTCTGAAAGTTGACCGCCCACTTGGGGGAGCACATCAATCAAATGGCAGCGCATTTTTAAAAGCCCAGCTTCAAAAACTGCGAATAGGCCAACAGGTCCTGCTCCGATGATACAGATATCCGTATTTATCATAGCTATTCTATATTTAAATTGTTATATATTGTATTCAAAATCCTTGTGAAAGCTTCGAAATCTTTGTCCGCTAGATTTTCCCAGGCCTTCATGCGAATCTCCGTAACAATTGGCGTAAGCGATGCTACTTTTAATTTTCCTTCTTCTGTCAAATGGAGGTAGAGACTTCGACGGTCTGTTTCGTCAGTGATCCGCTCAGCCAGATTTTTTTTAAGGAGGATATCTACGATCCGTGTCAGTGTGGGCTGGTCTTTTCCGCAGCGCTTGGCCAGTTCTTTTTGTGAAAGTTGATCTGTTTCGTACAAAGCCTTTAAAATGGTCCATTGGTCTACAGTAATATCAAATCCTTTCTCGGCAAAAGAAGATTGGGCGAACTGTTTTACTTTCTTGGCTGTTTGGTCCAAGATGAAAGAGTAGCGGTCAAATTTTTCGTTTAGCATACAAATATTTAGTACAACAAATATATTTAAAATATTTAGTGTGACAAGTAATTTGAATGCAATAAAAAAGGGCGTTCATTCGAACGCCCTTTTTTATTTTATCAATATCAGCTATTATGGTCTTACGACTTCAGCTTTTTTAGCAGTATTACCTTCTGCCAAATGCTTTCCTTTACGTAAGTCATATACTGAAGGTGCAGCTAAGATAATAGATGAATATGTACCTACGATAACACCGATTAAGATCGCGAATGAGAATCCACGGATAACTTCACCACCAAAGATAAACAATACAGCAAGAACAAATACGATTGTCAACGATGTGATAATTGTTCTACTTAATGTCGAGTTGATCGCATGGTTTACGACATCGCCAAGATCTTCATTATGCGCATTTGGTTTCGATACGAATTCACGTAAACGGTCAAATACAACCACTGTATCATTCACCGAGTAAGCAATTACAGTTAATATCGCTGCTACAAAGTGTTGGTCAATATCAAGTGAGAATGGTACGATACCATCCAAGATAGAGAATAATCCCAATAAAATAATCGCATCGTGAATTGTTGCAATAGCTGCTCCAACTGAATATTCCCATTTATGGAAACGAATCAAGATGTAAGCTGCAACAATGATGATAGAGAAAATTGCTGAGCTGGTTGCTCTGGATTTGATATCAGTAGCGATACTTGGTCCAACTTTTTGAGACGAAAGAATCTCATGTTTATTGGACGCATCTACTTTCGATAAACCTTGGTTTAATTTGTCCAATACTTCTTTATCGGCAGTATCCGAAGTTTCTTCAATATGGTAAGTTGTTGTAATACGCAATTGATTGGCTGCACCGAATACTTTTACCTCTGTTGTTTTCTTGAAGATATCATCCAAGTTTGTACGCACAGCTTCTAAGTCCACAGGTTTATCATAGCGAACAGTATAAGTACGTCCACCTTGGAAATCCACACCTAAACTGAATCCTTTTGTGAAAATTGATGCAGCAGAAATTAACACAGCAACGATTGAAATCGCGTAAAAGATTTTACGTTTCTGCACGAATTTGAAGTTTGCGTTATGCAGAGTGTTTGCAGACCAAGGGAAAGAGACTTTGATTTTGAAATCTTTCGCCAACATCCATTCAAAGATAACACGTGTAACTAAGATCGCAGTAAACAATGAAGTAATAATACCCACCATTAACGTTGTTGCGAAACCTAAGATCGGACCACTACCAAATAAAAATAGGATAATACCAATTAAGAAGGTTGTGATCTGCGAATCCAGGATGGAAGGTAAAGCATGTTTGTAACCATCGGCAACAGCCTGACGGATCGATTTTCCTAAGCCTAGTTCTTCACGGATACGTTCATAAATCAAAACGTTTGCATCGACAGCAGTACCCATTGTCAATACGATACCGGCAATACCAGGTAGGGTCAGTACAGCATTTAAGGATGCCAATACCCCCATAATGATAAATACGTTTAACAATACCGCGATGTTCGCTACGATACCCGCAGTATTGTAGTAAGCGATCATAAAGATCATTACAACGATAATACCGATAACAGCAGAATTTACACCGGCGTCAATGGCAGCTTGACCTAAAGTAGGACCAACAACGGCTTCTTCAACGATTTTAGCAGTTGTCGGAAGACGACCTGCCTTCAATACGTTTGCTAAATCTTTGGTATCTTCTACCGTAAAAGATCCAGAGATTGATGAGCTACCATTTGGAATTTCACCGTTTACAGAAGGAGCAGAATAAACTACATTATCAAGCACGATAGCAATTGCATCTCTGTTTTGAGCTGCTTTTGCTGTAATTTTCTTCCATTGATGAGCACCTTCACTGTTCATTTGCATACCAACCACAGGTTGATTTTTCTCATCAAAGTTTGCTGTTGCGTCAGTGACCACATCACCTGTCAATACAGCACCATTGTCCTGTCCAGACCCCTTAATTGCATATAATGATAGTTGCTCAGGTGTTTTTTGTTCAGGTTTAACAGCCCATAAAAGCTTTAAGTTTCCTGGAAGGATTGATTTCACCTCAGGACGTTGCAAGTAAGCATTTACTTTTGCCGTATCTTTTAATGAAGCAATACCGACCATTGAACCTGGCATAAGTGCCATTTGTTGGTTTTCGCCCATATAAACAGCTGGACGTAATACTTCAAATAATGGGTTTTTCTGACCTAGATTTACAGCAGCACTGTCTTTCTTAGCATCTTTTTTACCACCGGTTAGATTAGACAATAAATCATCTGATTTTTTGCTCGTATCTGCAGCAGCATTTGTCGTAGCAGCTGGAGCAGCTTTTAACGTTGATGCTAAAGTTTTATCGATATTTTCCAGTATTGGATAAACTTCCTGGTTTGTATATGTTTCGTAGAATTCCAATTTAGCCGAACCTTGTAATAGGTTACGAACACGGCTTTCATCTTTCACACCAGGTAATTCGATCAAAATACGGTTTGTACCTTGTTGAATTTGAATGTTTGGAGATGCAACGCCAAATTTGTCGATACGTGTACGAAGTACTTTGTATGAATTTTGGATAGCATTGTCTGCTTCTTTTTGAAGGAATGATTCAACTTTGGAGTCTGAATCACCAGGTTTAATTAGAGCAGCGTTATCTTTTGTTGAAAAGAATGTCGAAAGTGGAGTTGTAGCACCGATGGATTTGTACTCTTCCATAAATAAAGCAACGACTGTTTTTGCACTCGTTTTGCTTTTTACCACTGCTTGCTCCAACGCTTTGTTGAATTTCTCATCTTTTGGATTGTTCGCCAAATTGCGGATCAATTCGTCCAATGAGATTTCCATTGTCACGTTCATACCACCTTTCAAATCCAATCCCAAAGCGAGTTCATTTGCTTTGGCTTCCCGATAGGTGTATTTTGCAAAACCTAAATTGTACACTACTTCACCGGCCATTGAGTCGAGATAGCTTTTCTCTTTCGCCAAATCTCCTTTGGCAAAATTCTCAGCATCTCGTTCCACATTGCGGGTCACCCAAGTAAATGATAGGGAGTATAGACACGCTAATGACACCACTATCACTAAAAGTTTAATCAGCCCTTTACCTTGCATCGTCTGTTATAATTGTATTAATTTTAATGTTAAATACTGTTTATGTAATTGATAATTAGTTCTCGTTTAATCACATTTTACCAAGAATGGCAAAGGTATAAAATTTTTGTAGAATGAAAAGTTTTATTTACGCCAATCAGGTCAATGGCATAAAAATAGGAGAATTGAAGAAAAAAAGAAATATTTATTGATTTTATTTATAAAAAAAGGTCCTGCTCAAAATAGAGAAGGACCTTTTATACTGTTTAGTTGTTTTATATTATCTCAATGTGTATTTAATACCAAATGAGAATGTTGACGCATGGAAATCACTTCCATGGTTTAATTGCCAATCTGGTTTCCAGTCAGCATGAAATCCAATTGGTGCTGAAGGAATTTTAAATTCCAAGCCTAATTGTGGTCTTAAGCTTATCGCTGTGTAATTATCTCCAATATCAAAGAAAGTAGCCTGTGCACCAATACCTGCATACCATCCTAATCCAGCTGCTCCACGGAAAGGTCTAGCATGTTGCCAGTCAGCCCCTATTGCTACAACATGGTCGTCAAACATCACTTGTGCTTGACCGTTGTTAGCTCCTCCGATTGATTGTTTATATTGAACACCCCAAAGATCAGCGTGTTTAGTGCCATCAAACACAACACCAATTGCTGCACGTTGAGGAGATTGAGCTTTCGCTTCCTGTGCGCCAAATGCTAATGCTGCGACGGCAGCTAATGAGAGTAATGTCTTTTTCATAATTATCTTATCTTTATATTTTCATTAATTAAAATAACTTTTCGTGTTACCAAAAGCAAATAGCCTGCCAAAAAATGATAAAGGCTGGGACGTACCCTAAGTGAATGCTTAATTCATAACGGTTCTAATTTGTCTTCCGATTGTAATTTGTATCTTTTATTTTTTATTATTGCTTATTTTTCTTAAATTTGCCTGGCAAATAGAAAACCCAATACATATTTGCCATGCAATTAGATCCACAAAAATTCGTAGCAGAAGGTCTCACTTACGACGACGTCTTATTAATTCCAGCTTATTCTGAAATTTTACCCCGTGACGTTGATACGAGCACTTCGCTAACAAAAAAAATCAAATTAAATATTCCATTGGTTTCTGCAGCAATGGATACGGTAACCGGTGCTGATTTGGCGATTGCGATTGCACAAGCTGGCGGTATTGGTATGTTACATAAGAACATGACGATTGCAGAACAAGCTGCTGAAGTACGCAAAGTAAAACGTTCGGAGAGCGGTATGATTCAGGATCCAGTAACGTTATTGGCAACAGCAACTGTGGGTGATGCCTTCAATATTATGAAGGAACACAAAATCGGTGGGATTCCTGTTGTGAACGAACAAGGTCAATTGGTCGGTATTGTAACGAATCGTGATCTTCGTTTCCAAAAAGATATGAGCCGTCCAATCAACGAGTTGATGACTAAGGAAAATCTTGTCGTTGCTCCCGAAGGAACGGATTTGGTGAAAGCGGAAGAAATTCTTCAGAACGAAAAAATCGAAAAACTTCCAGTAGTCAATGAAGAAGGTATTTTGAAAGGCTTGATTACCTTTAAAGATATCCAAAAATATAAGCATTACCCCAATGCTGCCAAAGATAGTCATGGCCGTTTATTGGTTGGTGCGGCAGTAGGCGTTACTCCAGATACCCTTGACCGCGTTGAGGCTTTGGTGAAAGCAGGTGTGGATGTGGTCACAATCGATACGGCACACGGGCATTCTAAAGGTGTAATCGATAAGTTGAAATTGGTGAAATCGCAGTTCCCTGAGCTACAGGTAATCGTTGGAAATATTGCGACAGGTGCAGCAGCAACAGCTTTGGCTGAAGCAGGTGCAGATGCCGTAAAAGTAGGTATCGGACCTGGCTCAATTTGTACAACCCGTATTATTGCTGGTGTCGGTGTTCCTCAGCTTTATGCTGTATATGAAGTTGCCAAAGCACTTAAAGGAACTGGCGTGCCATTGATTGCAGATGGTGGTATCAAACAAACAGGTGATATTGCAAAAGCAATTGCAGCCGGAGCAAGCACAATTATGGCTGGATCTTTATTCGCTGGTGTGGAAGAAGCTCCAGGCGAAACAATTATCTATGAAGGACGTAAGTTTAAATCTTACCGCGGTATGGGCTCAATCGAAGCCATGGAAAAAGGATCTAAAGATCGTTATTTCCAAGACGTAGAAGATGATATCAAAAAATTGGTTCCTGAAGGTATTGTTGGTCGTGTTCCTTACAAAGGTACATTGGCTGAGGTCGTTTATCAATATATTGGCGGATTACGCGCTTCTATGGGATACTGTGGTGCTGCAACAATTGAAAAATTACAGGAAGCACAGTTTGTCCGTATTACAGGAGCAGGGTTGAGAGAGTCCCATCCACATAATATTTCCATTACAAAGGAATCACCAAATTATAACAGCAGAGGCTAGATGTTGCTTGGATGATATAAAAACCGATAATCTTGATTATCGGTTTTTTTTGTGTAAAAATATTAGCAAGATAGCCCCAGTGATCAATAGGAAATTTGTACTTTTATACCCTATTCTCAGGTTTTAAAATTTAAGGAGTTAATTTGGATTATTTAGCGGGTTTAAACCCTTCACAACGAGGAGCCGTAGAGCAAACAGAAGGTCCTGTGATGATTGTTGCGGGAGCTGGTTCAGGAAAAACACGGGTAATTACCTATCGTGTAGCACACTTGATTCGAAAAGGTGTTGATCCATTCAATATCTTGGTATTAACATTTACCAACAAGGCCGCCAAAGAGATGCGCGCACGTATCGTTTCTGTTGTTGGGAGCGAAGCGAAAAATATTTGGATGGGCACATTCCACTCGGTATTTGCAAAAATACTCCGTGTAGAAGCTGAATTGATCGGTTATCCCAGGAACTTTACCATCTACGATACGGACGATACCAAAAGTTTGCTGCGAGCAATTTTAAAGGAAATGAATCTCGATGATAAGCTGTATAATGTCAATCATGTGTACGGACGTATCTCACAGGCAAAAAACAACCTGATTTCACCGCAGGAATATAATAAGAATGAAGCCATATTGGCCGAAGATATTTCCAATGGTCGTGGTCAATTGGGACAGATTTATATGACCTATGCACAACGCTGTTACCGTGCTGGGGCAATGGATTTTGATGACCTCTTGTTTAAAACAAATGTCTTGTTAAATAAGCATCCAGAGGTACTGCATAAATACCAGCATCAATTTCGTTATCTGATGGTCGATGAGTACCAGGATACCAACTTCTCTCAATACCTTATTGTCAAACGCCTGGCAGCAGTCAACGAAAATATCTGCGTGGTAGGGGATGATGCACAATCGATCTATGCATTTCGTGGTGCAAATATTCAGAACATCCTGAATTTCCAAAAGGATTATCCTGATGTGAAGATCTTTAAACTGGAGCAGAATTATCGATCGACTAAGATGATCGTGAATGCGGCCAATTCGGTGATTGCGAATAATCAGAATCAATTGGAAAAAAATGTTTTCTCGGATAATGAAGAGGGCGAAAAGATCAAGGTTTCACGTGCTTTCTCTGACAATGAGGAAGGTAAGATCGTTGCTGACCAGATCATCGAAGAGAAATCGTTAAAAGGACTTAATTATAAAGATTTTGTTATTCTGTATCGTACCAACGCCCAATCCAGGGCAATGGAGGAGGCCTTACGCAAAATTAATATCCCCTATAAAATATACGGTGGTACTTCTTTCTATCAGCGCAAAGAAATTAAAGATCTGATCGCGTATTTCAGACTCACCTTCAACCCAAATGATGAGGAAGCACTAAAGCGTGTTATCAATTATCCACGTAGAGGGATAGGGGATACGACGATAGAGAAGATCATGATCGCTGCAGATCAGAATCAATATCGTATATGGGATGTTGTTGCAAATGCAGCCCAGTTTCTAGACGGACGTAGTGCAACTTCTGTCGGTGGTTTTGCACAGATGATACAGAGTTTTCAGGCTCTTGCCAAAAACAATAACGCATTTGATACAGCAATGCATATCGCGCAGCACTGTGGTATTCTGAAAGAATTGTATGAAGACAAATCTGTGGAGGGATTGGCACGTTACGAAAATATCCAGGAACTCCTCAATGGGATCAAGGAATTTTCGGAACGGGAAGATATCGAAGAGCGTGGACTTGATGTCTATATGCAGGATATCGCCCTGTTGACGAACGACGATAATGATAAAGATCCAAATGCTGATACTGTATCATTGATGACCATCCACTCTTCCAAAGGATTGGAGTTTCCGATCGTTTTCATTGTAGGCTTAGAAGAAAACCTATTTCCTTCCCAGTTGTCGTTGAATTCCAGGTCGGAATTGGAAGAGGAACGAAGACTTTTTTATGTCGCTGTTACGAGAGCTGAAAAAAAATTACTACTTTCGTATGCTACTTCGCGATATCGTTGGGGAACGCTGAATAACTGCGAACCCAGTCGCTTCTTGGATGAATTGAATCCGGCATGTCTTGCATTGGATTTTAAACCACGACAAACTTCTGCCTCAGCCGGAAGTTTTCAAGGCGAACGAATTGCATGGCAACAAAAAGACAGTGATGATACGTTTTCTAAACCTAAGCCTAAGCCTATGGTTAAAACGACATCAATACTGCCGAAAGCCCACAAACCTACTGCGGGTTTTGCTCCTTCAGATACATCAAATCTTCAAGTCGGCATGGAAGTTGAGCATGAACGCTTTGGATTTGGGAAAGTTGTTAATCTCGAAGGAAACAAAGGAGATATAAAAGCAACTATTTTCTTTAAAGAGTTGGGACAGAAACAATTGTTGCTTAAATTTGCAAAACTTAGAATAATTCAATAATAAAATACCAAAACGGCATCTTGATCGTTTAATTAGGTACTTATATTAGCTATATGAACTTTGACTACAACAGCACTAGACCAAAATTGATCCTTGCAGAATATGGTCGCAATGTGCAAAATATGGTAGATTACATCTGTACTTTACCCACAAAGGAAGAAAGAAATAAACATGCGCAGATTGTAATCGATATGATGGGGGTATTGAACCCACATTTGAGAGACGTGTCTGATTTTAAACATAAACTGTGGGATCACTTACAGATTATTTCTGATTTTAAATTGGATATTGACTCGCCTTATCCAATTGCTACAGCGAAAAGTGTGAAACACGAAGTTGAGCATTTGGGCTATCCGCAGCATTCCATTAGATTCAAGCACTATGGTTTTACCGTAGAGAAAATGATTGAAAGGGCTTTATTGGCTAATGACGAAGCCAAAAGAGAGCAGATGGTTATCGGTATCGCGAATTTTATGAAAATGGCTTACCTGACCTGGAATAAGGATTCTGTTTCGGACGAGTTGATCATCCAAGATCTAAAAGAGTTATCAGGTTATCAATTGACCTTGCCAGAAGGTACCGTATTGACCAAACTTGACTTTAAAACCCCGCCTCCGGGAAATCGCGTTAAAGGTCCGGCTAATAGTAATTCAGGCGGAAATAATAACAATAGCAATAATAATTCGGGTCACCAGTCGAAAGGTGGAGGCAAGCCTCGTATGACAAGTAACAATAACAATAATACGAAGCGCAATAACTACGGAAGCAACAATAACAGCTACGGAAGGGACAACAATAATAATAATAGTTACGGAAGGGACAACAATAACAATAATAGTTACGGAAGGGACAACAACAATAATAGAAACAGAAAGCCTCAGGGTAATTATAATAATAAACGAGGCTAGTTCTTAAAGATTTTGTTTAAAGAAGCAGGCAATTGCGAAGTGATTAACAGATTTCTTTACAATTGCCTTCTTTTTTTAAGAACCGCACTGCTTTAATAGGTAGCATGGTTCTTTGGCCTTCCATCTTTGTATGTTAGGGGGAAGGCTAAATATCCCAATGCAAATACAAAAACAGGGATATGATACTAAGAAGATATCACTTATATATAAATGAACGCATTTGAAATAATCGGTGGAAAACCGTTAAAGGGAGAGATTATTCCTCAAGGAGCAAAAAATGAGGCCTTACAGATCCTTTCTGCAGTTTTACTGACAGAAGAACCTATGACCATCAGTAATATCCCAGATATTAAGGATGTCAATAAGTTGATCGATTTATTGGCTGCTTTAGGTGTTAAAATTAATCGCATAGATAAGGACACATACGTTTTTGAAGCTAAAGATATAAATATAGACTATTTCCAATCACCCGAATTTAAAGAAAAAGGCGGTGGATTGCGTGGCTCTATTATGATTGTCGGCCCTTTGTTGGCTCGATTCGGAAAAGCCGCTATTCCGAAACCGGGGGGGGATAAAATCGGACGTAGACGATTGGATACACACTTTTTGGGCTTTGAAAAATTGGGTGCTAAGTTTGTGTACGATGCGACTACCCATTTTTTTAACGTTGATGCAACGGAGTTAAAAGGAAGTTATATCCTTTTGGACGAAGCTTCTGTAACGGGTACTGCGAATATCGTGATGGCTGCTGTATTGGCAAAAGGGACAACAACGATATACAACGCTGCTTGTGAGCCGTATTTACAACAACTCTGTAAAATGTTGAATCGCATGGGTGCTAAAATATCCGGTATTGGATCTAATTTGTTGACCATCGAAGGAGTAGAGCGTCTGGGAGGAACTTCACACCGCATGTTGCCTGATATGATTGAAATAGGTTCTTTCATCGGACTTGCCGCAATGACAGGTTCAGAAATCACCATTAAAGACGTCTGTTTTGAGGAACTTGGCGTTATTCCATCTGTATTTTCACGCTTAGGCATCAAGTTTGAATTACGTGGTGATGATATTTTTATTCCGGCACAAGAATCGTATGAAATCGATACATTTATTGATGGATCTATTCTGACGATTTCAGATGCACCTTGGCCAGGTTTTACGCCCGATTTATTAAGTATAGTGCTTGTTGTGGCGACTCAGGCAAAAGGAAATGTATTGATTCATCAAAAAATGTTCGAGAGCCGTTTGTTCTTCGTGGACAAATTGATTGATATGGGAGCTCAGATTATCTTGTGCGACCCACACCGTGCAACCGTTATTGGACTGAATAAATCACACCACCTGAGAGGTATTGAGATGACTTCGCCAGATATTCGTGCCGGGGTGTCTCTATTGATTGCAGCGCTATCTGCCAAAGGAAAATCTGTGATACACAATATCGAACAGATTGAACGTGGCTATCAAGATATCGAAGAACGCTTGCGTAAATTAGGAGCAGATATTAAACGTGTCGATGCCGAACCAAAAGGTCATTAATTAAAGCGACTAGCCTATGTGCTAGCGCAAGATAAAAGGAGCTCCGGATACAAATTCTGGGGCTTTTTTTGTGATATCTGCATCAAATAAGGTAAATTTGTCTAAACTACATTTAAACAGCTATAGATATGAAAAAATATCTAAAAAAGTACGCCTTAGTTTTCCCATTATTAGGCATAGTACTTCTTTTTCACAATTGTCAATCCTCTACACCTAAAGAGGTTAAGCTACATGAAGAATCAAATACAACAACGGATATCCGCTCTTCTAAACGGATCAATGCTGCGGTAATCGTACAAAAAGTTACTTTTCCCAATATGCCTTTTGCTGAACTAATCAGGTTGATGAATCTGACCAAAGATAGTTCACCTGCTGCATTGTGGAAAGCAATATCCACACTACCCCAGGCGGAACAAATGAAGAAAGATAGCTTTGATCTTGAAAATCCTCTGCAGCGTATGGAGCTGATGCTTGCTCCTTTACGTAAGATGGAAATTAAATTCGATCAACAACAAGCGAAATCTGATGCTGAGGGCCTGACGTACCGCTTGGAAAATTATGTGAATTATAGCAAAGGTTCAGGCGAGTTTTTTTTAGCAAATAGCGACAACGCTGCTATCAATGTAGGACTGAACTATCCAGAAGGGAAACTTAATGGATTGGCGAAGGTGCAGATACGAATAAATCCCAAAGAGTATATGATCGATAAGACCGGAAAAACAAAAGTAATTGCCGGAATTACCTGTCAGCAGGCCATTTACAATAAAATTGATGCTATGGATAAGACACTCCCTAAATTTGTCGTTTGGAAGAGCCCACGGATTCCGAAAGGAATCAATCTGCTGCATCCTTATGTGTTTGATGAAAACGAAGGAATTCTTGAAATTGATGCCTATCTCAATGCGGATGAAAATTCCCTATTGCGTTTTACAACCACAGCTGTCGTCGAAAAGCAATTTGAACCCAAAGAATTTGAGGTAGCAAAAGCACATGCTAAGCTTGACGGGGCCAAGGATCAAAACAACATCGAAAAAAATGTACTTGATGTGGTGTTTCATTAGAAAACACCATAAAAAAGGAGTTGATCACATGATCAACTCCTTTTTTATTTGGGATATATGTCAAAGTTTACATTAAAGGAGCCGGTGCTTCTTCTTCAAATAAAGGAAATTCCTTGATAATGTTGTACCATGTGATAACCTTTTTAATATCCGAAGAATAAACACGTGATTCATCATGGCCAGGAGCTACTTCACGGAAGAAATCTCTTAATGTTGCGCCATCAGATTTTGTATCTGGCAGAGCGATGCCTTTCTCTTTGATTGTTTCAAAAATATTCAATAGACGAATTTCTTCTTCTTCACCATAGATTGTGATATCTTCCAAAGTCGCCATTTTTGTAGAAGATAAACTTACTACAGTTTTGATTTTTGCCTGATCAAGGGTTTCTAAAATAAAACCACCTTTATTTTGTCCAACCAATTTGAACAATCCTGGTTTACCAGTTACGGATACTAATGCTCTTAAATTCATTTTAATACTATTTAAATCTCCAAGAATTAATCTTCGATAACTTCAATTGATAAAATACGGTCACCTTGTCTGATATCGTCAACAATGTCTACGTTTTCGATAACTTTTCCAAAACAAGTATGGTTACGATCTAAGTGAGCAGTGTTGTTACGGCTATGACAGATGAAAAATTGAGAACCACCTGTGTTACGGCCTGCATGAGCCATAGACAATACACCTCTATCGTGGTATTGGTTTTCGCCTGTTAATTCACAGTCAATTTTATAACCAGGGCCACCTGTTCCAGGGATTCCTGCAGCTCCTTCACGTGAATTTGGACATCCACCTTGGATAACGAAATCAGGTATCACACGGTGAAATGCTAATCCATCATAATATCCTGATTTAGCAAGTTTGATAAAATTGGCTACTGTATTTGGAGCATCAGCTGTGTAGAACTCCACAGTCATGTCGCCTTTTTCTGTTTTAATAATCGCTTTACTCATATTCAAAAATTTTTATGAAATACAAAGATAACGTTTCAGAGTGAAATGTGAAGTAAATCCCGATTGCCAATTTTTTTTAATTGATAGATTGTGTATTTCTCAGGATATTAAGTAATAGTATTTTTGTATATTTGTGTACGCTAGCCAATTATAATTAACTGTAGATGTCAAATCCGTACAAACTAGTCATCCGGGAGTGGGCAGAGGCCGATCGACCGAGAGAGAAGCTGTTGAGCCAGGGGCGTAGGGCGCTTACCGATGCCGAATTACTGGCTATCTTGATCGGATCTGGTTCCAAAAATGAAAGTGCTGTCGAATTATGCCGGCGCATATTGGCCGATGTCAATAACAACCTGCATACGCTTTCGATGATGGAGGTATCTGAACTGAGCATGTATAAAGGGATAGGCGAAGCAAAAGCCATCGCCATTCTCGCGGCATTGGAGCTCGCCCGCCGCAAAAATGACCTGCCCGCAGAAGAACGTAAGCTCGTAAATAGCAGCCGCTTCGTTTATAACTTTATGAAACCCATATTACAGGATCTACCCCATGAAGAGTTTTGGACCCTTTATCTCAATACGGGGTATAAAATATTAGACAAACAGCTGATCGGACGCGGCGGTAATGATTTTACGCCAGTCGATGTCCGGATTATATTACGATCTGCACTTAGCCTTAAAGCACATGCAATTATATTAGTTCATAACCACCCCTCGGGCACCTTGTATCCGAGCAATGCTGACAAAATTCTGACGCAAAAAATTGTTGAAGCCTCTAAAATTATGGATATTAGAGTTGCCGATCATTTAATCTTTACCGATAACGGATATTATAGTTTTAAAGATGAAGGTATAATCGACTAGTTACAGCAATTCTTGGTATGAACAAAAACAGTATTGATAGATTCACAGACAGGATTGTCGATTACGAGAAATTTAGACCTTGTTACCCAAAAGAGATTATTCAGGTGCTTAAAGAGCAAATAGGGCTTGATAAAAAGTGGTTGGTTGCCGATGTCGGTAGTGGCACAGGGCTATCTACGCAACTTTTTCTCGAAAATGGAAATGACGTTTTTGCCGTTGAACCCAATCGGGAAATGCGTGAATCTTTACTTCATCATTTTAAAACCTATCGGAATTTAATTGCGCTGAATGCGACTGCCGAAAATACATCGATTGAGTCTGGATGCGTAGATCTCATTTTTGCAGGGCAATCTTTTCATTGGTTTGACCGGGAAGCATGTAAAAGGGAGTTCGCTCGCATTCTCACAGAAAATGGACGTATTGTGCTGGTCTGGAACCAGCGTGATCCCGGCGACGCTTTTCAACAGGAGTACGAAGATTTTCTGCTCAGTCATATACCAAGTTATCAATCTGTCAGTCACAAAAATATCAGTGATGATGATCTCAAACAATTTTTTGGATCACGTTCAATGACCAAGGTAACCTTACCAAATCAACAGATATTGGACCTTCGGTCGTTTTTGGGAAGAGTACGTTCATCATCCTATTTTCCAAAAGAGCAGGCTGAAAACAAAACGCTCTATGACGATCTCCGTACACTTTTCGATAAGTACGCAATCTCTGAGCGTATCGTATTCAAGTATATTACCGAAATTTATATCAGTTAACTAAGAAATAGGAATTTGCAAAGCTTCTTTCGTTGAATTTTTTCTCTTCCAGTCGAAAACTCTTCGTATAGGCGAAGAATGAAAAGGGAAGATTAAGATGAATAACGTTAGGATTACCCCGATAATAAATAGCCCGGAGTAGGCGTCGCGTAAGGATAGTAGCGAGGCTTGGACTTGGACCGATTTCATTATATTTCCTCTTTGTAGCACCAAGCTATTTGTTCGATCGATTATACCAGCAAGATCATTGGCATTAAAGATCTGTAGGTGGTAATACCAATTGGCAATGATGTTTGACCAGACTACAGGCACCAAAAATGAACGTGTAAGAATCAAAAATACTAACCCCGAGAGGTAATATTTGCTGGGAATATTACCGGCCATATACACGCCTATTCCAATGTAGGAGGTGATCACGCCCATTCCTCTTAATGTCAAAGGGAGATAGAACAAAGCCGTGTTTGTTTGTTGGTCGATAATTCTTGCAAAGAAAAAGCAAGATAGGGCATAACACGCTGCGGAGAATGCCAAAATGAACTTGCATTTCTTTGTTATTTTGAAATATATATAAGCGATTACTGCGCCGATCATATAACCAGGAATTACATAGGTATTTATCTCGGCGACTTCCAAGGGGTTTGTACCAAGCGTAATTCCCAAAAGGGAGGAGTACAGCGAGGTCGAGCTATAAAAAATGCCGAAAATAAAAATTGTTCCAATGGAGATAGGCAGAATCCGTGTTGAGAAGGCTTCAAAATTTAAGAGTGATTTTCGGATTAGTACACTTCTATTTATAAAAAGTATAAAAAAACAGAGCGATGCGATTCCGGTGACCAAAATAAACCTGGAATGAAACCAATTTTGTGTCAGACCATATGTGCTGAAATAGGCAAAATTCAATAATGAAATACAAAGTAAAATACTTCCAAACCAGTCATATTGATAGAGAGGTACCTTTTTAAAATCTGACGATTTCATAAAGATAATGCAGATTAACAACGCTACTGCAAGTAGTATATTTTGAAATAAAAAGACAGTTTCCCAATAGAAACGTGTTGCAAATAGAACAGATACATAACTTGCCAAGGCAGGAATGATCATTGTCATGGGGTAGTAGACTGCATATAATTGATACCGTTCTCCACGTGGCATGAGAAAAGGGATCATTTCCCCAATGATAGCCATAGTGACAATAATCTTGGCACTTCCGATAAAAAATGTGGACATACAGATGTTGACACCATTATTGGCATGTTCCAAAACCGTATTGGAAGCGAGGATAATGAAGATAGATACGATTAATATCGTCTTTTTGGAAAATAATTTCAACAACCTAAATACCAGTGGTATGGCACATACCATTCCCGCATAATAACAATATGTAGCCATATTCAGATCTGCGGTGGTACCGGCGTATCCATTCATGACATACGTGTTAATGGATGTTGGGATTCCATTATTGAACGAAAATAAAATATTGAGTACAAACAGAAAGAACAATTCCCAGCCTGAACTCAACCAATCTCTGAATATACGATCTTTCATGATTATTTAATACGTATGATAGCATTCATACCTACGCGAAGCATGGCAAGATCTTTTTGGGTATTGGATGCTGTAAAATTAATTCTAACTGGAATGCGCTGTTGTACCTTAACAAAGTTCCCCGTAGAATTGTCAACCGGGACAGCAGAATACTTAGATCCTGTTGCTTCGGATATGGCGGCTACTTCACCTTCAAATGTCTCCCCTGCCAATGCATCAATTTCAATGTTGACTTTTGCCCCGAGGGCAATATTTTTTAGTTGACTTTCGGTATAATTTGCCGTAATCCATTTCTGCTCATCACGTACAATATTGACCAATGGCGTACCGTTTTGCACCAATTGTCCCTCTTCTATCGTCCGCCGTCCCAATACACCATCGTATGGCGCAGTGATAACCGTATACGAAAGGTTTAACTTGGCAAGATCAATCGCAGATTCGGCCTTTAGCAATGAGGCATCATTGATTGATAGCTTCTGTTCAGACTCATGCGTGTTAAGTTTCGATACACGCTCTTGCGCCAAAAGTGCCTTGTATTTGGCTAACATGGCCTCATAATCTGCTTTTACCTGATCGAATTGATATTGCGTTACTGCTTCATCTTTTACCAGACTCTCGTAGCGCCTATAATTCAATTCCATATTATCTAGCCGGGCTCTCATCTCATCGATATTGGCATTTGCTATCGCAGTACTATTGCCGGCAATGGCAATTCCAGATTGCGATATTGTTTTACTTGCTTTGGCATCGGCAAGGGTGGCTTGTGCATTTTGTAATAAAATTCTGTACTCAGCATCATCAATAATGACGAGTGTATCGCCTTTGTGAACTTTTTGATGCTCATCAAATCGAATTGTTTTGATATAACCGCTGATACGCGAATTTATAGGGGTAATATGGGCATCTACCTGGGCATCATCTGTATAAACAGATTCGTTGATGTGGAAAAAGACTAAGATACCCCAGATAATTGTAACCACAATGACGACCGCAGATAGGATGTTGATGATCCATATCTTCCGCCTTCGTTTTATTTCTTTCTCACTTAATGTTGAATTGCTCATGACTCAATTACTTATCTTATTTTTTTCTGAAAATCAAGGCTCCCGATACTATTGCTTATCAATAATTGCGGTCAATTTTTCGAGAGTTTCTGTAATTTCCAATACTTTTTTTTCTGATATCTCCTGCAGGATCACACGGTAGAGGTCTTGTTGGACAGGGTCTAATAATGTCCTATATTCGTCTCCCTTTACCGTTAATTCGATTAAGTTATTTCGTCTGTCATTGGGATCGCTGACGCGTCTAACCAGATCTCGTTTACAAAGATTATCGATCAGCGGAGTGACACTTGCTTTGTTCTTTTGTATCGCTGTGGCTATATCTTGCTGATTCATTTGCTCCTTTTTCCACAGTGCCGCCAATACTTGCAACATTTCATAGGTGATATCCAACTGCTGTTCCTTTATTTTCTGGATATAGTATTGTTTTAAGCTCGTTCGCAAAGCAATGATACTATCCACTAAGGGTTTTACTGGATTCATGGATTCGTTTTTCATAGCACAAAGTTAAATATAAAACAGTTAAATATCAAACTAATTTGCTTTAGTTAAAAATGTGTTAAAGATGAGTCCTTTAGATAGAGATGGCATTTTATTTGGGAGTACTTAAACGAAAGGAAAAAAAGATATGTTAGGAGTTGAATTAATCTTCTTTAGACGTTGCCTACTGCCACTGCTGATTTTAGGAGGCGGGATAAGTATTGTAAGGGCCCAGCAAATGCATGCTTTTAATAATTTAGAAACCGATTATCATTTTGTATATCGGTGGGTAGATCCATTCTTCCCTTTAAGCCCACAGGTAGATGTGATGACCTTGGGTGTTGCGCCGATCGATAAAGAGCCCGAGCAGCAGGAGAAAATAAAAACGTCAACAGGAAAACAGCGTTTTACTGGCAGGGTGAGTGAGCGCGTATATGAAGGTTCGGAAGTAATCGCTAGCCCTGGAGACTCGGTTGGAAATATAACCTACAGCTCCATTAACTCACCCACACGGTATCGAGTTGCCATTGATCGACGGAGTAATGAGCAATACCATGGAAAGCCTGTATTTATAGATGCGAAGGGAGTAAAATATATAATTGATTCGAAATTTAGAAAACAAGTTGTCGAATAATTCCTTGGCTAAGTTAAAAAATTGTTAAAAATATTTTTTTCAGGTAATTAAATCGAAATATGGCATTTGTATTGTACTTTTATTTACAATTATTTATATAACAATTGAGTTACGAAAGCAATAAATCGTTTCAAAAAAATCACAGCTGCATTAGCTTTGATCGCTGCAGTCGGATTGGGACAATCCTATGCACAAACGGCTCCTAAAAAAATGGAAAAAGAAGCCAAAAAGTCTGAACAAAAAGCAAAAGAAGTAAAGACTAAAGCCAACGAGGCCGAAACGAAAACGAAGGCAGCGCCGGTGAAAGCTACAGCGAAGAAGGAAGCTGCAGTGAAGGAAAAGTCAGCGCAGACGAAAAAGATGGCTGATACAAAAACACCGCCAGCAGCACCAGTGGAAGCGAAGGAAAAAGCCGTGAAAAAAGAAAGCGCTAAAGCTGAAAAACAAGCTACTGCTGTTAAAAAAGATGCCGTAGCTACAGCTGATAAAGCAACAAGTGAAAAATATAACGGCCATACAGTCTATCTCGGTCCAAAAGGTGGTAAATATTATATCAACGGAAATGGTAACAAAACGTACATTTCTGACAAAAAATAAAGAGCAGCTGACAACGAATTATATCAAAAAAGGGGACATCGATCGATGTCCCCTTTTTTCATTTCAATAGTTTATCGTAGCAAATTCATTAAATAGCTTTTGTCCAGATAAAAGACATCTAAACTTCCGCCGTCATCCAGAATGCTGTTGCTAATCTCCTTTTTATGTTGCTGTAAGGTCTGAATTTTATCTTCGACTGTGTTAGGACTGATTAATCGAACAGCGGTAACCGTCTTTTGTTGACCCATGCGATAGATCCTGTCGATCGCCTGTTGTTCAACAGCAGGATTCCACCAGGGGTCTACCAGGTACACAACATCTGCTGCGGTAAGATTAAGTCCGGTACCACCTGCTTTTAGACTGACCAGAAAAACGGGGATATCCTTGTCGGATTGAAAGTCGTTAACCAATTTACCTCGATTTTTGGATTGGCCCGTGAGCATCAACGCGCGAATACCCTGTTTATCCAAAGCTTCTTTAATCAGGTTGAGCATACTGACAAACTGTGAAAACACGATCATTTTGTGCTGGTCTTTTTTATGCTGAATCTGCTCGATAAGCATTTCGATTTTGGCAGAGTCCGCAGCGGTAGTCAGATCTTCGTATTGGAGAAGTTTACTTGAATTACATATCTGACGCAATTTTGTTAGACCTTTTAGTACATGCATGGGACTTTTCTTGATTTCATCGCCATCTTTGGCAGAGATAAAATCCCGAAACTCTTTTTCATAAAGATCATAAATCCGCCGTTGGGCAGTTTTCATCTCACAGTAAAGAACCAGTTCATTTTTTGCAGGAAGATCACGTAATACATCCTGCTTTGTTCTCCGGAGAATAAAAGGCTTTATTTTCTCTTTCAGCATTTTTTTTCTCTTGCGGTCATGGAAAGCATCAATAGGAGTCGTATAGACATCTTTGAAATATTTTTTGCTTCCTAGCAGACCCGGTACAATAAAGGAAAGCTGGGCATAAAGATCCATCGTATTATTCTCGATAGGAGTTCCTGTTAAGATGATGCGATTTCTTGATTTTAATAAATTTACCGTTTTGTATCGCTGGGAATCCGGGTTTTTTATTTGCTGCGATTCGTCCAATATGACATAATTGAAGGTTATTTTTTTTAGCATATTGATATCCGTCAGCAGGTTGTGATAAGAAATTAAAACAAGGTCATACTGTTCAAACTGCATCCCTTTTTCTATTCTATTTGGACCATCTAAAACTAACGTTTGAAAAGATGGAAGGAATTGCTGGATTTCATGCCGCCAATTAAAAATTAAGGTCGTGGGAAGTACAAGTAATGTTGGTGCAGATTGTCCCTTTGCTTTTTGAGTAGCCAGAAAGGCTAATATTTGGATCGTTTTGCCAAGTCCCATGTCATCGGCAAGACAGCCGCCAAAGTTAAGCCCGTCCAAGAAATGCAGCCATTGTAGTCCTTGTTGCTGATAAGGACGTAAGTTTCCGACAAAAGTTGGAGGTACCTGGACCTCGGATAGCGAAGAAAAATTAGCTAGCTGCTTTCTCAATGTGCTGAGCTCAGCCAACACAATGGGGTCTAGCTCGGACTGATCAAATAGTTGATCGATCTCATTGAATTTGTATTTTGGAATTTCAATGAAATCATCAGCGATCGATTCGGCAGCATTAAAATAGGTCTCAAATTTATCGAGCCACTGTTGCGGTAAAATCCCCTGGGTGCCATCATCCAAGGTGATGAATTGCGAGCGGTTCCGTACTGCCTTTTCAAGTTTTTTTAGGGAGACACTTTTGGGACCAAACTTGACCTGTATATTGGCATTGAACCAATTTTGTCCACTGAGGACCTCCACATGTATTTTTCCCTTAAAACGGCTTAATTTATTTCCACGTAACGTATTAAATCCAATGATCTGTATACCCTGATGCTGCCACTCGTCAAAAGCATCCAGAAACCAGTTACTGTCCAGAAAGTATTTGCGATGCAAATAAAAATGCTGAAAGCTTCCCTCATCCATTTGCTCCTGAAAATAGGGATGCTGTTTCAGTAACAGGGAAATAACTTTTGTTTCAGCTTCACGTTTCCGATCGACCAAAAATTGTATACCCTTGCTGTCTGTACCGAATATATTCCGCTTACTTAAAATAGGAATTTCGACTTCACCATAACGCATGACAGGAATAAGGTTGACAAAATCTTCCGATTCCTCCAGAAACAAAAGTGGCTGCATGTCCTGATAATACAGATTTTCCTTCAACTGTGGCTTGCTTGCTTTGGGAATATCTTTAAAATTCAACTCCACGGAATGTGCTATCTGTTCCAAAAACAATCTGTTGAATTCTTCGAACTTACGCTGATGGATCAATAATTGCTCCCCTTTGTTGCCAAACAAACGGATCAACTTGAGGTGAAACTTATTTTCAATCAGAAAAAGCTGATTTTTGATGAGAATGAAATGGTCCAAAAGAACAACTAAATCCTGTAAATTGTAGGCTATCGTATGAATATGAATTTCTCCCTGAATGCCATAAAACGCACCTTTTTTTGTAATAAAGAGCTTAATATCACCTTTGTTTAGGTTAAATTGAATCGGCGATAAGGTGGAGGCTGTTATATTGTCGGATTTCTCATAGTCATGCAGATAAAAATCGAGGTGTAACGGGTTTTTTGCAATCGCCTTCAGGCTGGAGCTGATTTCGATATCCTGTTGCACAGCTTGAGAAAATTGATAAACAGCTGTGTAAAATTGCATTTCCTCAATCGAGCTGCTTTGCCAGATACGAAACTGGCTCTCACTAGCGGAAATCGGGTTTTTAGGTAGGCCAGATTTCGTCATTGGAGCTTGGCACAGGAGTATTTGTAGATTTTTGTAATACCGGTTGCGCGTTAACACCACAAAATGATGATGCTGTTCGGCTGTCGTCTTGGCCTTTGGGGCAAGAGATTCCTCCACTAGATCAAAGTCATCAATGGAGGTTAGCTGTTTGTCTTTTAATAGAAACTCAAGCTTCCCTGCTTTGATCTGGGCTGAAAAATAGTTTTCTAAAGACGATTCCTTTTCCAGTCCATATTGTGCCGCAACCTTCTTGAGGAGATGCTGATAGCGGTTGTGATCAAAAAATGCCAGCCAATTCTCCTGTGTAAATAGTTTACTTAAAGCCGCCTTTTGATGACGGCAGAATCCTGTTTGTGGACAATTGCAAAAGACGGCTGTTGTGGGCAATGTATGTATGATCATCACTTCAAAATCGGTATAATTCTCCAGTACCTGAAAAGTTGCCTGATTGACCTCCATTTCCATCGCATTGACCTGAAAATGGGCCAGTGTCAGGTCCATCCAAGGAAAATAAGAATAACGGCTCACCTTGGTGAAATCGATATCGGTCAATGTATACTGATGGAATTCCATGATGCTTGGTTAAAAATTAAAACTCATTCCGCCATAATAATTACGTAATGGGGCAGGATTAAAATACCGTCCTCCAAAAGCATTTATATCGTTTCCAAGACTATATTTTTCATTGAGCAGATTGTCGGCCCCAACAAAAAGCCTGATTTTATGCGGTGAACAGACAGATTTGCTCCAGGATAATTTGGCTTGCAAAAGATGATACCGGTTGGCATAAACAGTGTTTGCGTCATCCAGTGGTATTGCTGCAGTTAAATTGGAAAGGAGATCCAGTTGGAATTCATTCGGGAAAAGTATATCCAACGAATTTACCCATACTGTTTTAGGAACTGCAGGGAGTTTATTGTCCTTATAGTTTTTGTCGCCTACCTGATAGGTTTTGAACCTGTAGTCATTGAGGGAAAAATTACTGGTCAGTTGTAGGCTACGGACCATACCGGTTGTTTGAGGCCTGATCAAATACATGAATAGCGAGGCTTCCAATCCCTTTTGGTTTATTTTACCCGCATTTTGAAAATATTCAGCACCATTATCCCGTACCTGTCGGATAATGGCATTGTTCATTTGATACGTGTAGGCCGCTGCATCTAAAATAATCCGGCGATTCCACAAATGCCAACGAAGCCCAAATTCATGGTTTGTACCTGTTTCTGGTTTCAGCATCGTATTAATTGTATTGTCTGACGAGCGGACTTCAGCAACAGTTGGTGCAGAGAAACCTTTAGAAATCGATGCTCTAAGTGCAAGGATTGGTGTGATCAAATAGGATAGTGCTGCTCGTGGCATCCAGGTACTTCCGAAATCAATATTTTCTTTGTTTTCTTGTGCGACAGGATAACGTTGCTGGTAGCCAATTTTATTCTCATTTAATCCGAGCGACAGCTCTACCTGGAGGCGCTCTAGCCACTCCAGTTGGGTGCGTGCAAAAAATGATTGCTGACTGTTTTCCAATTTGTCCTTGGCCTGAGGATCGGTAGCGACACCTTGGGCGTTGTCATAATTGTCAATAGCATACCAGCCCTTTTGTGCTTCCAAGCCCAGTTGGACTTCATATTTTAAATCTTGGCTCAACAGATCGGCATAAGATAAATACAGGCGCGTTCCTAAATTCTTTTCATCTCTTTTCTCGTAATTGGTGATGAAGGGATTTTTGATCTGATTGGATGAACCAAATACACTGGCGAATAAGGTCATCTTAGAACTGAGGTGCGTCTGGTTGCTCAGTCCACCAAAGAATGTTTTATCGTAGATTGCGGCTTTTTGTTCAGCAGCACCAGGATTTGGTCCGCCCTTAGGCCGGGCCTGTCTGCGGTCGCTCTCCATTTGTGCTGCGGTGAGCCCTCCCGGAGTTTGGTAACCAAGATCCGAATAGAAACCGGTGAATTTTAATTCGGATGTTTTTGCATATTGCCAATTGTAATTAAGCTGTATATTCTTTTTGTTTAAGGCTGAATTCTGGCGATAACCGTCACTTCTTGTCCAACTTTGATTGATGGCAAGTTGCTGACTCTGGCTGAGGGGTAATATTGCATTGAGCTGTTCCTGGAAAAGACCGTAGGAGCCCCCCGTTAATTGGAGGTTGACTTCAGGTTTGTCAGATCGATCAAATCCCTTACTATAAAAGGAGAGTACACCGCCTGAATTGGCCCCATAGATCGATCCATCTGGACCTTTTAATATATTGATTTGTCCTATTGCGGATGGATCTATCAAGTTAAGATAGGTGTTCCCGCCTGCGTCAGTAAATGGAAAGTCGTCCAGATAGATTTTGACATTGCGAACACCAAAAGGTGAACGGATCATACTCCCACGGAGTGCTAGCCGGTAACTCCCAGGGGAACGTTCTTCCATGCGTAAACCCGGCACCCTGTTCATTGCTGAAACAAAGGAGGGCGACTGCAGGGATTGGATCATTTGGCTGCTTAACACAGCCGCAGAAGATGTCAGTCGCAATAGTGGTTGTTTATTGAAGTAGGCTTTAACTTCGACTTGTTCTAGTCGATTAGTCGTAGTATCCACTTCCTGCGCATATAATTTGCTACATAAACCAAGGGTAGCAAGTAGGTAATATCTTTTCATCGTTAGGGTTTGGTCGGCTTAGTCTGCAAATTCCTGACTGAAATAAATTTCAAAAATCTGCTTTTTCTTATTGTATTTTAGGCATTGAAAATTCGCATATACGGAGCTGGTCGGCACACAAAGACTGTTGGCCATGGCTTCTTTTGAGAATTTTTTGTTCAGACAGCCCTGCTGCAAATCAAAGTTTTTGTTCGTCGAAATATCGGTCACATCAAAGGAATTGTCGTCAATCAGGTAATTTGAATTGTTTAAACGAATATAATCCTCTTGATAAATCAGTTCGGAAGCAACGAGATAATCGAGCGATCCAAAGCTGGATGAACAATCTAGATTTTGAAGGGTATTGACAACTTTTAACTCTTTATACAATGTGTTGTATGTATTGCGTTTATGATCGAATAAGGTGATCTCGATGTGATGATTATCTTTGTTGTACAGCAGATACCCAAGGTCTCCAGAGCCATTTTCGAAGATATTCCCTTTCGCGATCGCTAAAACAGCCAAGTTAGGATGCCCAAGAAAATAATCCTTCTGGTCTGCACTTAGTGTTGACGTTAACTTCTGGTGAAGTTTATCGAAGAGGCCGGCGTCGTTCATTTTTATTAACTGCTGCGTTTGTTCTTCAATTCTGTCTGCAAAACGCGGGCTATCGTAGCTCGAAGTATCCGATGGGAGCGGTGGTGATGCAGGGGGGACTACCTGTTCTTTCTTTTGTTCGTCATTTTTCGTTGTTTTTGGCGTCTTTGTCTGATGACAGGAAACAAGAGCCAATAATAATACAATGTATAGAAAAAAGGTTTTTAAATTCATGATGAAGTATCGTCAATGCCAATTCAGTCACTCTTCGTGAATAGAAAGAGCAACAACATCGGCTAATTTAGTTATTTTATGGCAAACAAAGCTGTCGCAATCTGGAATTAGAAGGCTTCATTCAGCCCTAAAAAGAAACCACGGGAACCATATTTTCCAAAGGCATAGTCCAGACATAGATTTGTGCGTGTTGCTTTGTTAAAGAGCACCCGTAATCCGGCACCACCCCCAGGTTGCCACCTTTCAAAAAGTTTGGTACCCAGTTCGTCGCTGGCAGTCTGTAGGTTGAAAAAAGCAGCTCCGCTCAAAAAGTGATTCTTTAAAATTGGGAAGCGGTATTCTGTTTCGGCATAACCGAAAGAAATTCCTTTGAAATAACCAATGGTATAACCCCGGCCGCTTCTGACGGCTACGTCTCTTCCCGTTCCTGGGAGATCAAAATAGGGAAGTGTACCACCAAGTTTATAGGAACCCCAATACCAGAAGGCAAGTACATGAGCCGGGTCGGACTGAGATAGACTAAAGTATTTTCGAAAGTCGGTGGTAAGCTGTACAGCACTTTTGCTACTGCCCAACAGCGTTGTGTTCCATCGCACACCAATATCCGAATAGATACCCTTGTAAGGCCTATTGGGATTGTCTCTTGTCATATATTGCATATTGAGCAATAGTCCATTGGAATTATAACTGTCGGGATCGAAGCCATGTTTTTCGGTGTAGATGGTATTGGGCGTAATGTTGCCATTGGGGCCGCTGCTGGTTATTTTTCGTCGTAAGTCAAACGCCAATCCAGCTCCAACAAATAGTCCGTCGGCGATACGTTTATAGACTTTTTCATTAAATGTAAATGCGTTATATTTTGCTCCGTATTTTTTATGGTCGGGGTTGGCAAGGATCTCTTCATCGGCATTGTTCCATTTTCCATGGGGAGTCATGCCCAAACCCGCATCTAAAGCGACCATTTTGACAAGTGCAAAAGCGCCCTGAAAATTTAGTTTATTGTTGGGGGTAAAGATATTATGGCTGATATAGAAGACCATGATGTTTTTTGTGGTGATTGAGGCGGATGTCGCTGCGATCGACATGGTCGTTGTTTTGGGGTCACCCAGTACTTTCCCCGCGACAGCCTTGATTCCGATCTGACCACCAATGGTTGGGTTGTAGGCAATGTTGGGCATTAAGGTGATGGGAGAGCGTTTACTCGCGTGTTCCTTTTTTCGTTTGGGATGGATTATTCGTCCGATTAAATCCGATATATCGTATTGACTGGCCATGGCCGAGTCACGCTGATGTTTGTACTGTGCAAGAGAGTCTGTTTTTGCATCGGTTTGAGCAGCGAGCAGCGTAGGGATTGAAATCAAAAGTATTCCTAAAAAAGCATGTCGGAAGAAATCGTTAAAACGTAAAAGTTGATGCATACATTCGGGTCTATCTTAAAACTAAACGTCAAAAAAAATAAAATGTTTTCTCAAGTACTCGGAGCCTGTCTTTTTTTGATCTTTGAACAAATGCAAATACGGTATTGTGTTGAAGAAGTTTATTTTTCTTGCGAAGCTGGAGAATTAAACTTGCAAATCACAGCAAATTTATCTTAGTTTGATTATTTAAACTAGGATATGATAGGACGCACTATATTTAATTATGGATTGACTTTGCTTTTATTGACAGGGGTAGCTCATGCGCAAGAACTGTATACCCCAAGGAATATTCAGCAAGCGATCGAAAAGGGAACCCGTACCAAAACGGGTCTACCAGGGAAAAACTATTGGCAGAATTTTGGTAAGTATGATGTGCGGGTGCAATTGGATCCGGCTACAAAGATGGTGAGTGGAACAGAGACTATTGTGTACACAAACAATAGTCCCGATACATTGAAACGCTTGGCTATCCGATTTGTGAACAATGTACACAAACCTAATGCGGTACGTGCTGCATACGCTTCGGACGACTACCTGACTTCGGGCCTAAAGATTAAATCGTTTAAACTGAATGGTCAAGTTTACGAAGTAAACAGCAAGGACTGGGGAACGGTGAAGTTAGGTGATTTTGGGCAGAAAATCCTTCCGGGAAGCACTGCAACATTGGACATTAGCTGGGAATATCCGTTATCTGTCGAAAGCGACCGTGAAGGGCTGTTGAATGCTTCCACCTTTTATTGTGCTTACTCTTATCCGCGTGTGTCTGTATACGACGATTATAATGGCTGGGATCTTCTGGAACATAATGGCCGACAAGAATTCTACAATGGTTTCAACGATTATCAATTTGAGATATCCGTTCCGAAGAACTTTGTTGTTTGGGCGACAGGTGAATTGACAAATGCGGCTGATGTACTGCAGAAACCTGTTCTGGACCGTTTCGAAAAATCAAAAGTCAGCGACACGCCAATACATATCGCGACAGATGCCGAAATGAAAGCGGGGAAAGTGACAACACAAGAAGCCTGGAATAAGTGGAAATTTAAAGCAACCTATGTGCCTGATTTTTGTTTCAGTGTGAGTGATAATTATATCTGGGATGGCGGGAGTGTAGATTTGGGAAGTAAGCGCGTGAGTGTGCAGTCAAGCTATGTCACCGGAACAGCAGATTTTGAACAATACATTGGTTGGCAGCAATATTGCATTGACTGGTTTTCTAAAAATTGGCCTGGTGTCACCTACCCATACCCAACAATGACGGCCGTTCAGGGATTTGCAGACATGGAATATCCAATGATGATCAACGATTCTAGTGTCCCAGATAATCTCGTGGATGCGCGACAAACAGCAGACCATGAAATTGCACATACCTATTTCCCTTTTTACATGGGTATCAATGAGACGCGATACGGTTATATGGATGAAGGCTGGGCTACTGCATTGGAATTCTGGATTGGAAATGCGGAGATTGGTGCCGAAAAAAACAAAGAACTTTTCAAAGATGCCCGTGTAAAGCGCTATATCTTTGACCCTTCTACCGAAGAAGACCAACCCTTGATTACCATGACCTCTCAGTTAAGTGGTTTAGGGTACGGCAACAATGCCTACATCAAGGCCGCATTGTCTTATATTGCATTACGGGATTACTTGGGCGATGAACTGTTTAAAAAAGCATTACACCATTACATGGAGCTATGGCATGGAAAACATCCGACGCCTTGGGACTTCTTTTATAGCATCAATGCTGGAGCTGGGCAGAATTTAAACTGGTATTGGAAAAATTGGTATTTCACCAATAATTACATCGACCTTAAAGTGAATGATTTTAAACAACTTGCTGGCAAAAATACACTGACGATCACTAATGTCGGGGGATTTGCAATTCCGTTTGATGTGTTGATTACCTATACGGATGGATCGGTGGAGACAAAACATCAAACTCCGTCAATTTGGCAACACAATGAAAAACAGGTAATCCTGACTTGGACTTCGACTAAAAAGGTGAAAAATATTACCTTGGACGGTGGCATTTTTATGGATTACACAGCCAAGGACAACAGCAGGGACGTTATTAAATAACCAGATCGATCGTGTCAGCCTTTATGTTTGAAAAGGTTGACACGATTAATGACTGAATGCTGTTGAAGTCTGCCTACAAATAGGTGTCCATTCCTGTAAGCCTTACCCTGGGCCTGTAAGACTACAGCTGATCGATGCTTCGAAATGTCAGATTAATTCGTGCACTGAACGCCTTTTTTGTCGGTGGAAGCCGATGCAACCAATACGTTTGTGTAACACCTTTCATCACCAATAAACTTCCATGGCCCAAGATGATGTCTATTTTTTCTTTGCTCGTTTTATGTTTAAAGGCAAACTTTCGTTCAGCACCAAAGCTTAAAGAAGCAATTGCTCCATTTTTTTTGAGGTCTTTTTCACCGTCGCTGTGCCAGGCCATTCCTTCGTCGCCATTGTGATAAAGATTCAACAGGCAGGAATTATACGTCTCCTGTGTTTGTTCTTCGGCAATCTTTTTCAGCTCAAGAAGTTCCTTTGTCCAGGGAAGCGCTCTTTTAGTAGTGTTGGAATAGCTATATTCGAAAGCCTGGTCGCCATACCAAGCCACTTTTCGTTTGGTGACGATTTCGTTTCCAAAAATAATGGCACGGTCATTTACCCATTCGATCGAGTCCATGAGTCTATCAAAATAGTGGTTTGCTTTCTGTGGAGGCAGTATTTTACCATAATAATTGACAGTCCCATCGTAAGGGAGTAGATTTCTATTGCCATCGAAGAGATTGTCGAAAAGTTCCATGTTATCGTATTGTGTGTGTTTACTAAATAGCCGTATGCAAAGTCTCCCATCCGATCATCGCTGTTTTCCGCATTGGATCCCATCGGTAACCACCAAATATACCGCTGTTTTGTATAACACGATGACAGGGGATAAGGTAAGCTATCGGATTGCTTCCAACAGCTGTGCCGACAGCACGGGAGGCTTTGGGGTTTCCGATTTGAGAAGCGATAGCACCGTAAGTGCTTAAGTTACCCATAGGGATTTTTAATAAAGCTTCCCAGACTTTCAATTGAAAATCAGTGCCTTTTAAATGTAATTTTACCTGACGGATATCTTTATCTTGGGGATTTAATGCGCTGAGTGCATTCTCGTGCATGCTGTTCCCCTGTTGTAGGTATGTTGCGTTCGGAAATCGTTGCTGAAGAGAGTCAAAAGCTGTTATGTTATCATCCGCGTAGGCAATATGACAAATACCTTTTGAGGTGGATGCAATTAGCATTGTGCCGAATAAGCTCTGATAATACGCGTAGGAAATCAATAAATTGGAGCCTTCATTTTTATATTCAGCGGGAGTCATCCCCTCAATGTTGATAAATAGTTCATGAAGTCTACTGCTGCTGGAAAGGCCAAGCTGGAATGTTGTTTCAGCAATGTTATTTTCCTTAAGCAATGATTTTGCATAATTTATACTTACGTACTGTAAGAATTTTTTGGGGCTTGTACCTGCCCATGCGGTAAACATGCGTTGAAAATGAGCTTCACTCATGTAAACATGAGAAGCGATCTGACCCAATGTAGGTTGAGACTTAAAGTTTTCCTGTAAGAAATGTATGGCCTTGGCGATACGTTGAAAATCTACTTCTTGTTGAATAGTCATGATTGTTCATTTAATTTATACAAAGTTGCTAATAAGAAGAAGTCTTTAAAATCCGATTTATGCTAAATTAAATGTTGGATGAAGGAGATTTGTCCGAATGACCTAAGGATTTATCTGGTGCGACTAGATCACGGATCAGTTGTTTGAGTTCTTTTATTTCGGGGAATCGACCGGCTCTTTTTCGATCGAATATCTCCTTATCCGCTACCCGTATTGTATAACGGCCTGCAATTTCGCTGGGGACCAGCATCACTCCATGGATCTCATCCGTGAACGAACTCAGTACCTCCTGCGCCATATAGGCGGCGCGCAGCATCCAATTGCATTTTGGACAATATTCAATTTCAATAACAGGTTTTGTTGCCATGAGTTAAGTTCAAGTACGTTGTTTTGTTTCAAACAAATTTATCAATCCTAGCGCTGCAATCCTAACGCTTTTTGTCATGGAAATTTCGAGATATTTCCAACTCAGCGGAGTGCTGTATACAACAAGCCCATTCCATTGGCCTTTTTCTCGGTTAATGGAATGGGCTTGTATTGTTGGATATTCCTGATAGGTATGCTGGAGGCTTAACCGATTTTCAAGGAGGTCATGGTCAGCGATCCAGCCACTGAATTGTCGTTGAAGAGAAACAACTCGTCATTTTTCTCCTGTAAACCCAAGGTATAGATTAAAGGGAGGTAATGTTCAGGAGTTGGAATTGCCAAGTCGAACTCTTTGCCTTGTTTTCTGAAATCTATGAGCGCCTGATGGTTGCCGTTCTGAATAAATTTCTTCATTTTTTCATTGGCTATAGTAGCCCACTCATACGCATAGCCTGCCGTATCGAGTTTATCCCAGGCGACCATCCGTAAGTTGTGCACCATATTGCCGCTACCGATAATGAGTACCCCCTTCTTTCTTAGCGCGTTTAATTGCTGTGCAATCTCATAATGGTATGCTGCAGGCTGTGTGTAATCGATGCTCATTTGGATAATAGGAACGTCTGCATCAGGGTATAGATGTTTGACGACAGACCATGATCCATGGTCCAGCCCCCATTTGTCGTCGAGATGAACATCTGCTTTGTTGACAATACGCTGTGTTTCTAAAGCGAGTGGAGGGCTACCTGGAGCTGGGTATTGGACATCAAATAACGCCTGAGGAAAACCGCCAAAGTCATGAATGGTGGCGGGATGCTCCATCGCTGTGACAAATGTTCCACGTGTTTCCCAGTGTGCCGAGACAACAAGAATCGCCTTCGGTTTTTCGAAAGTTTGGCCAATTTTTTTGAATCCCCGGACAAATTCGTTGTCCTCTATGGCGTTCATGGGACTTCCATGTCCTAAAAATAAGACCGGAAATTTGTCCGTTGCCTCCAGTTCCTCGGAAAATTTATATAAAGAGTTTGCTTTATGAGCTACTCCAGCTAATGGTAATGTTGCCATAATTTTAATAAAATCCTTTCTACGCATTTGATATGATGTGGCTGCGTCAATTTTTACTACAAAGGTAGGGGTTGGGGCTGGCTAGGCGGTATAATTATCCTGTCAATCTGTTGTACTATTCGGAAATCTGTTGTACGCTATTCTGAAATAAGTTTTTGGATTTCACTTCTAAATTCCGAAGGCGTCATGCCTGCTTTCTTTTTGAAGACATTGGTAAAGTAGGCTTTATCTTGGTAGCCGAGTTCAAAACCAATTTCCGAGATCGTTTTAGTCGTTGTCAACAAGAGGTTTTTTGCTTCAATAAGTTTCCGTGTTTCGATAATCTCAGAAACGCTTTGTTGTAATATGCTCTGACAAATTAAATTTAGGTTTCGTGTCGACATAAAAAGCTTCTCCGCGTAAAAATTAACGCCTTCTGGACGGCGGTAGTTCTCTTCCAGTATAGATAGAAAGCTTGTGAACGTTGTACTCTGATTTTTCAATTGCTGTTGGCTGTCTGGAAATTGCTTTTTCCGTTCAGATTCAATCATGGTAAAGATGGTGCTCAATAGCTGCTTGATAACCGCATAATCTACGCTAGTTTGTAAGCATTCCTGCTGCATTAGCTGACACAGGACTATCAATCTTCCAAAGCAGTTGGGGCTGGCGAAGGTCAATGTCGCATTTTCATGAAAGTGGGCGTAGAGCTGGAAAGTCGTTTCGGGGATAAATTCACTTTTAAATCGAACGACCCAAAATTCAATGTTATTATTATGCAAAAGAGGTTTGACGCGGTGGGTTTTGCCCTGAGTGACAAAACTTATAAATGGAGCGGTGTAGGTTTTTGTTTTAAAATCGATAAAATGTTCGAGCTTTCCTGCCACACCAATAATCAATTCCTCGAAATCATGTTGATGTATTTCGTTTTTGGATTGCTGTATGCGCAGTGCCTCGTCGGCGTCAACTTTGTAAATTTTGAAAAGTCCGTTCAAAATAAGGAAGATTTTAATTTGCTATTTACGAATATACGGTTTCAATTACATTTTGTTTGTCAAAGACCTTCCTGTGGGCATCTTCGAGCTATTTATTGGAGCAAATTATTAGATATATTTCGGGTGAATCGTGGTTTTCTAGACCTCGTAACTTTCCTGTATCTAAGGGGGCTTCAATCAGATGTTCCTTTAGGGGTACCAGAAACCTAAAATGAGGTTTTTATTGATCTATGATGATTATATCCTTAAAAACTTCGCATTGTTTTGGCCATTAGGGACGCAGTATCTTTCAAGTCAACTTCGGCAATAGGGCCTGCGTCTACATATATATAGGTTATATGGCTATTTATATAGTGTTCTATTTATTCGCTTTTATTTACTTCTTCTTTAAGCTAGATTTTAATTGGTATTTAGTTAGCTTTTGGTTAGGGTTAGTTTAGCTATAACCTAAGCTATACCTAAACTAACCCTAACTAAACCCTAAGTAAACCCTAAGGAAAAGCTATACCAAAATGAGAATTGATCAAGGTTTACTTTAGACTAATCCTGTCATCCTCTGTTCCGCTGCGGTTGCGGTTCGCGGTCACATCCTATCACTATTATATATATCGATGATATTAAATTATGCGGTTCTCTGTTTCGCTAAGTTTGCGTTTTCCGATCTCCCTTTGCTATGCTGCGTCGGTGGGGCGATAGATCCGGCAGGTGCAGTTCGGGATGTTTTCGTTGCCAGATGCCGCTATCTGTCCCCATTCCGGATTAGGATCAGCCATTCCAGCCCTCCGATCACCTGTTTTACAAAAAGAATCTCGCACCGTTACAGGTAGTTAGGGGCAAAATGAAATAAATAAGAACAAAAGGCTTGGAAGTTTGTTGGTAAACTCCCTATCTTTGCACCACTCCGCAAGGGAGGAACGGTTACCTCGAAAGAGGGAATCATGAAAAAAGAAGGGTTTAAGAGAAGCCTGACGGGATTTAAAATCCCGCCCAGTTTATTTTAAACGCGGAAATCGAAAAAAGGGAAAAGAAAAAAACTTTAAAAAGTTTTTGGAAGTTCAGAAAAGATTTCTACCTTTGCAGTCCCAACGGAAACGAAGGGAAAAACAAAAAAGATAAAGACGGCGCAATGCCATCGGAATATAGCGGATACGGAAGTTGAAGCGCGAAAAGTTCTTTAAGAAAACACAATCATGTAAGCGTGACGAGTAGACAAACGAAAGTCAT